>NZ_CP113065.1:1200000-2400000 GCF_026625825.1 Pseudoxanthomonas sp. SL93
ACCGGCGGCTACCTGCTGACGGCCTGCTTTGCCAGTGGCCGGCGCGCGGGGTTGGGCGCGGTGGTCTGGCTCGCGGAGCATCCGGCGACACACCAGGCCTGAGGGTGGCTGGTCGCCCGCAGGGGCTGCGGCGCGCATCTCGGTAATGCGTGCCGCAGCGGCTGCGGAGCGTGCGCGCAAGATACAGATCGATGTGTTGAAGTCCGGTTAGCGTTTCGCGGCAATTTCATGACATGACCGCAACCTGCGAACGTGTACGCGACCGCATGCATGCCAGCAGGTCGCTGCCGGACTGTCGCAACGACACTTGTGCTGAATCAGGGTTCACTTCGCCGGCGGCTTGGCTTCGCGCCTGGCCTTTGCGGCCACCCACATGTTGTCGACCAGGTTGGGATACCGGCGTCCGGCGGCTTCGGCCCGCGCGCGGGCTTCCTCGATCTGCGCCGGGGTCAGCTTCAGCGGCGTGCCGCGCTTGGTCGGGTTGGCGCGCTGCCAGGGCGCGGGCTTGCGCGTGGCCATGTTCAGACGGCGGCGGTGACGACGATTTCCACCAGCCAGTGCGGATTGGCCAGGTGCGCCTGCACGGTGGCGCGCGGCGGCGCGTGGCCCTCCACCACCCACGCGTCCCACACGCGGTTCATCGCATCGAAATCGTGCAGGTCCTTCAGGAAGATCTCCGCACGCAGGATGCGGGTCTTGTCGGTGCCGGCGCGCGCCAGCAGTGCATCCACTTCGTCCAGCACCTGCTGTGTCTGCCCGCAGATGCTTTCGGCGGGATTGCCCGCCACCTGCCCGGCCAGGTAGACCACGCCGTTATGGACGGCCATCTCGGAAAGACGCTTGCCCACATCGAATCGCTGGATCATGGCACCCACCCCTTGGCCTGGAATCCGCCCAGCTTAGCGCCGTGCGTCATCCATCGCACGCGCGGGCGACGCCGCGCGCCAAAGCCAATGCCCGCCCAGCGCCATCGCGCCGACGATGGCGGCGATCAGCAGCTTCTGTACCCAGCCCTCGCCCGCTGGCGGCCAGAACGCGTGGATCCACAGCAGCGCATAGCAGGCCAGCGACCATCCCATCGCCAGCGGGAAATGACGCCGCCAGTGGGCATCGAAGCGGAAGCGCCACGCCTGCAGCACCATGCCCGTCGTCACCAGCAGGAACGCCGAAATCGCGCAGGCGTGGTGGAACCATTGATGGAAGTCCGGATCGATCGCCGGCAGCCACGAATCCCCGATGGCCACGCCGCTCAATGCCAGCGCGCCACCGCAGAGCAGCAGCGTTGGCGCCGCACTGCGCGCGCTCGCCTGCAGGCTGGCATACAGGCCGGCCGCCAGCAGCACGATGGCCCCGGCCAGCACGCAGTACAGCGTGCGCAGGCCCAGACCGTACGGCCCCAGCAGGTACTGGCTGAGCGTGGCGTCCTGCCAATCCAGGTCCCGCCGCAGGAACTGCAGGGCCAGCGCGGTGGCCAGGAACGCCATCGCGCCGGCCATCGCCAGGGCGCCGCCGGCGCGCTGCCACGGGATGGACGGGTCGGTGATGTCCGTCGCGCGGACCGGCAGGTCGCTGGATGTCATGCGGCGAAGGCCTCCTTGGGGGCTGCCGATTATCCCCGACCGACCCGGCGCCGGCCGTGTACCGGCTCAAGAAATGGCCCCGCCTGCCGATCCCGCCCACATAAATCCATTTACCTTAGTATGTCGGGACCCGGTAACAGCCGGGACCGGCCGCAACGAGTAGGGGACTCCTCGCGCCCATGCGTTCTCACGAAACCGCGTCCATCGCCGAGCGCACCCGGCACGCCCAGCGTTTGCCCAGGCGTATCCATCGCCTGCGCACGCTGGGCATGGGCCTGGCCGCGCTGCCGATCACGGTGGTGCTATGGGAGAACCAGGCGTCGCCGGCCAGTTGGGCATGGCTGGCGTTCACTGCGGTGCTGTGGCCCCAGCTCGCCTACTGGCTTGCGCTCAATCACCCGCAGCCCTACCGCGGCGAGATCCGCAACCTGCTGTTCGATTCGGTACTGGCCGGCATGTGCGTGCCGCTGATGGCCTTCAACCTGCTGCCCAGCGTGCTGCTGGTGACGCTCGCCACGGTGGACAAGATCAGCACGGGCATCGATCGCCTGTGGTACTGGTCGCTGCCGCTGATGCTGGCGGGTGCGGTGGTCGCCGGGATAGCCACGGGCTTCGAGCTGCAACCGGTCACCAGCATGCCGGTGATGCTGGCCTGCCTGCCGATGCTGATGATCCATTCCATCGCGGTCAGCCGGGCGAGTTACCACCTGGTGCGCAAGGTGAAACGGCAGAACCGCCAGTTGGACGAACTCAGCCGCCGCGACACGCTGACCGGGCTGGACTGCCGCCGCCACTGGCAGGAGCAGGCCAGCCAGATCCTGCAGCAATGCGCGCAAAGCGGCGAAGCCGCCACGCTGATGATGATCGACGTGGACCACTTCAAGACGATCAACGACCGCCACGGCCATGCCGGGGGCGACGACCTGTTGCGGGCCACGGCGCAGGTGATCCGCGACAGCATCCGCAGCATCGACTGTGCGGGCCGGCTGGGCGGCGACGAATTCGCGGTGTTGCTGCGTGGGACGGAGTTGGAATCGGCCGAGATCGTGGCCGGCCGCATCCTGCAGGGCGTGGAAGCCATTCGCGTGGACTGTGCCCCCACCCTGCGCTGCACGGTCAGCCTGGGGCTGGCCAGCGCGGATGATCCGTCGCTTGGCCTCAGGGCCTGCCTGGAAGCGGCGGACCGTGCGCTCTACCGGGCCAAGAGCGGCGGACGCAACCGGCTGGCGGTGCATGTCGCGGGGCAGCCGCTGCAGCCGATGACCAGTCCGGGTTGAGTGGACTTCCCGCGCGGGAAGACACAGGCGGGACGGATCAGGCGGTCGTGTGGTGCTCTACGCGCCCGTCACGGTGGGGCAGTTCAAGCACGTTGCTGCCCACATCGCGGGCGTTGTCCTGCGCGGGCTCGTGGATGCAGACGCGGTTGCGGCCCAAGTGCTTGGCGCGGTACAGCATGCGGTCGGCGTGCGAGAGCAGCTTGGCCAGGCTGTAGCCGGCCAGCGCGCTGGAGGTGACGCCGAAGCTGCCGGTGATGGCGAAGGTGTGGCCGGTGGACTTGGTGTCGATCTGGGCCAGGCGCACGCGGCAATCCTCGGCGACGCGGGCGGCGGCACGCAGGTCGCAGCCGTACATCAGGATGGCGAACTCTTCGCCGCCCAGGCGACCGAGCACGTCGATGCGACGGCAGAAGCCCTTGCAGGCTTCCGCGACTTCGGTGAGGGCCCAGTCGCCGGTCTCGTGGCCGAAGCGGTCGTTGATGTTCTTGAAGTGGTCCAGGTCGAACATGATCAGCGCGGCCTGCTCGCCGTTGCGGGCGCATTCGGCCAGCGCGCGCTCGGCACGCAGGGTGAAGTGATGGCGATTGCAGATGCCGGTCAGCGCATCGGTCTCGGCCATCTTCTTCAACGACAGCTGCACGCGCTTGATCTTGAACGCCCAGTAGCCGATGGACGCCACCAGCACGACCAGCAGGATGACAATCAGGCGGGTGTTCTGGGCCTGGAGCTGATCCACTTTGCGCTGCTGTTGGAGGACCTGATTCTGTTGATCCAGCAAGCTGATCTGCTGGTTCTTCTGCAGGATCTGCTGCCTCACCAATTGGTACGCCAGCTCGCGCGTCTTTACCTCGTTCAGGTATGCCTTGTCGGCTTCCGCGTACTTCCGATACTGGTTCAATGCTTTTGTCGGATCGCCGCGCAACAGGGCAATTTCGTACAGGACACGATGCGCCGCCACCAATGGTTGTGAATTGGCGATCGCGACAGTCTGGGCCACCGCCTTGACCGCATGCTGTTCTGCGGCCTCGACATTCCCCAGCTTCATCCGGTATTCGGCGAGCATCGAGTGATACTCGCCGATAAGGCGTGGGTATGCCGCCCGTTCCACATCAGGCAAATATCGTTCGAGCAGGTTGATCGCGTTGGTCACTTTTCCATCAGCGAACCACTTGCGAGCCAAGTAGCTGCGCGAGAAGCCGGCAAGCAGCGGCTCACCTTGGCTCGCACAGTCCTGGATGGCCGCGAAAATGGCTTCATCTTCCGGAAATGTCAGGAAACCGATCTGCGACTCGATGATCAGGTTTCCGGCAACGCACCGGCTTCTTCCCACAGGCTCGTCGTCCAACACTTGCTGCGCGTACTTCTGAGCGAGGCTGTACTCACCCACTTGGTTGTACAGCACGCCGGCAACCAACAAGCCACGATGCTTGACCTCGCGATCCTCGATGGACTGCGCGAGTGGAAGCATGACATTCAGCGCCTGGAGTCCCTGTTCGAACTGCCTGGTCATTGCATAGGTGTTCGCCAGTACGGCACCGGCTTGGAATTTCAGCTCTGCATCGGCCTTGCCAAGTTGAATTTCCTCCAACTGCTTGATGGCGGACTCGGCCTGTCCCTTGACGAGAAATCCATAAGCACGCAGCAGCTTGAGCCGAACCTGTTGTTCGGAGGTCGCTCTGTCTTCCTGACGTTCAAGCTTGGCTAAAAGACGATTGAAGCCGGCAGGATCGGAGGTGCGTATGTCGTCCGCCTGCTGAAGCAGGGAATCGAACGATTCCTGAGCGAAACTCAAGCCTGAAGCAGCGCAAAGGAGCATTGCCAGAAGGCCTTGTCGGACTCGCACATTCATCGTCAACTCCTGCTCAAAACTAATCCATTAGGGTGCCGACCGGCGAGCCTGAGAATTACTCCTTCTCAGGCTCCTTGTCGCCATCAAACTCGTCCTCATCCTGCAGCGGCGCGTCCTGTTGTTCTTCGCTGTCCGGAGCCACGACCATGCAGTGCATCCTGGCACGACCATCCAGCAAACCGTTCAATGCTTGGACATCGCGATCAAGCAATGCCTGCTGCTGCCGAGTGTCAATGCGCAGGGCTTCGACTGCCAAGTTATAGTCTGCTGCAAAGGCTTGCCCGACCAGCGCGGTGGCGCCCATTTGTTCCAGAAAGCGAATCGCGTTCGACACGTGAGTTTCCCCTAAACTTGTAGTGATGTGCTTAAAGCAGGGCGGTTCTTCCGATGGACGGTCCCCGTAAGGCACGGCTTGTTGGCAGGTCCCCAGTCACGGCTCTTGCGCCCGATCAGCGCAGGTGTCGCCGTGCCCCCAACGTGCCGACAATACCCGCTTTTTGCAGGCATCTCCACCCATCGCTCAAGGATCTGCGGGCAGACACCCTACGCACCCGCCCCGGTCAGGACAATGCGATGTCTTCATCCCGCAACTTGGCCAAGCGCTCAAGCACGGCATGGTTCCTTTGCAGGGCGCGTGCCGGCGGGACGACCAGCGTCGTTGCCAAGCGCAGCTCCGCCGAAAGTAAGGCAGAAAGGGGCATCCGATCCATTCGAGGCTCCGAAATGGGGAGGGTCGCCGCTTCGTAGACGATCACCTCATGGTCCAACGGATAGTCCGGGGCCAATAATTCAAGCAGGACCGCCCTGAATGCGGCTCCCGTGGAGAAGCGCGCCAACGTCCGATCGCCGGCCACCCCGATCTGCCAGAGGACAAGATAGGCGGAAGGATCTATGCGGCGCTGGTAGAACATGAACTGGCTGGCCTCGTAGTGCTGGCAGCCATAGGTCCCTGGGTCGATGCCCAGGTCGGCGTAAAGGCAGTCCTCTGCCGAGACCGCCGCCTCCATGATGGCGTCGTAGCCCTCCTTCCTGGCTTGGGCAACCGCGCGGTGCGGCACGAGGGCGAACACGCCCGGATGACCGTAGAAGGCACCGCAGACCCGGCGGCCTGCCCGGACCTCCGTCATCATGGCCTCGACCATCTCCCGATAGGTCTCGGTGCGGGGTTTGCCTTCGGCATAGAACGGCTGCAGGCTGCGCACATCCGCATTCATCTCCTGCACCCACAATTCCACCAGAGGATCGGACATCGCGGAGAACACCACATCCGCCTGCTCGATGTGGTTGCGCGCACGTGGCGCCAGATGCGCCCCAAGGGTCATGCCTACGCCCACGCACGCCAGACTGCCTTTCCCATTACGGCTACTGCTCACTGCATTCCCCCTAAGTACGGCGCTGGTCTAACTACAAACCGCCGGCGCCGGTTTCAAAAAACCACCTGCATACTCCACCCAGTCGTCTCGATCCATCCGCCAATGAATGCGGCCCGTAAGACCCGGGATCTGGCGGAACCCCAGCTTAGTCATCAGCCCGATGGAACGCTGGTTTTCCTGCTGCTGACGCCCGAACAGGGATACCAAACCAACGGTTTGGAACCCGTGGTCACGGACGGCAGACAAAGATTCGTAGGCGTAGCCCCTGCGATGCTGGGACGCCACGATCATCGAGCCAATCTCGGGCATGCCCTGGTGCATCACGATGCCGACGAGTCCGACGATATCGCACGAGCCACGTTCCTCAGCACGCCATAACCAGGCCCGCGGCGGCACACCCTGCATCATCTTCATGCTGGTCCGGAAAGCGGCGTCCGCGGCGTCGCGCGTCAAAGGAGCACCAATCTGCCGCATCAACTCCGCATCCGTGAACAAGTCTCTGTAGAAGGCGGCATCGCTTTGCTGCAACGGATGGAGATGCAGGCGCGAGGTTTCGATCACGCGCAACCGGTGCTCCCGAGTGCTGGCAGCGCTCACCTCGCCTCCACCACCGGCAGCTCCGGCGTCGTCCTGCGGATGATCTCCATCGATTCGGCGTTGCGGCGCTTCCATTCCTCGAGTTCGGCCTGGCTCCAGACGTTGGTCGGGGTCAGGTGGACGAGGTCGGCGGGATCCGGGTCCTGGGCGGCGCTCATGATGTACGGCTGAGCGCGGGCCATCCTCCTGCCCTCGGGCGACCGCACCATCACGGACCCCGTGCGCGGCCGGACGGCGGCGCGATCTTCGGCCTCGGGCGCCGTGACCACCCTGGACAAAGACCGGTGGGTCTGCCCCTCCCGCGCTAACCACTGGGTCAGCACCCAGCCCAGCACACCCACGACGAAGATCGCCGCGACCGCAGGCACCGGGCCGCGTCCCCGACGGGGATGCTGGCGCGCTCGCGCGGACGCGGGCCTGGCCCTCCGCCCCACACTGGCCGGCACGGGCGGAGGCCCGGCGATCGCGGGTCCACCCGGCGGCAACGGCGGTGGCCGGACGGACGCCGGCGCATCGGGATCGCGGGCCACCTCGGCCAGCAGCGCCGGCGGCAACGGCCCCAGCAACTGGCGGATCGTCTTGCCGTCGATCAACTGGATGGCGGGATTTTGCGCCGCGGAACGCAGCGCATGCGGCGTGAACTCCCCGCTGGTGATCAGGATGGCGCCGGTGGCGCCCCGCGTGGTGGTCAGCAGGCCCAGCAGCTGGTGCACCGGGTTGTGCGGCACCTGCTTTGCGTTCCAGTGCTTGCACTGCACGATGACCAACTCCGTGCCGCGCCGCAGCTTCAGGTCGATGCCGCCATCGAACCGACGACCGGTGCCGGCGGTGCCGACGTGCTGCACGTCATAGCCCTGGTGGCGGTAATGGTCGGCCACCAGCGTCTCGAATTGTTCCCAGCCCACCCGGCTCAGGGCATCCGTCTGGCGGTGCCTCACCTGCTTCAACATCTGCACGCATCCCCGTCGCGTGGTATCCCCATGGCGATGATCGCCGCCCGGCGGGCGTGGCGTCCAGCCCGCGTTCTCAGCGGCCCCGTGCCGCGGCCAGCTGCATCCTGGCCCACTGCACCACCTGCTCGCGGGTCATCGCGCCGGCCTGTCGCGCGACTTCGGCGCCATCGCGCAGCAGCACCAGCGTGGGAATGCTGCGGATGCCGAAGCGGTTGCCCAGCGCCGGCGACGCGTCCGTGTCCACCTTCGCCAACCGCAGCGCGGGTTCGAGCAGCGGCGCGGCCTGCTGGAAATGCGGCGCCATCTGCAGGCACGGCCCACACCACGGCGCCCAGAAATCCACCAGCAACGGCAGCGTGCTGCGCAGCGCATGACGGTCGAAGTCCGCTTCGCCCAGCGCCAGCGGCGTGCCCATGAACAAGGGGGCATGGCAGCGGCCGCACTTCGGTTGCTCGGCCAGACGCGCGACCGGAACACGGTTCATCGCCGCGCAGTGCGGGCAGGCCAGCAGATGGTCGGGAGCGTTCATGCGGGCATCGTAACGGCTGGAGCCATTGGCGCGTAAAAACCGCGGCCGCCGTGGGGCCATTCGCGCTCCGCGGGGCCTGCCGCAGTGCGATACGGGATTAGAATCGGAGCGTCGAGGTTGACGCCCGACGGGGCGTGGAGGTGCCGCGATGATCGCCTTCATGATGGCCGCCGCGCTGGCGCTGTCCGGCAACGGCGCCGCCCCCCTTCCGCCAGATCCAGCCACGGATGCGCCGCCCCGGCCCGAGCAGGTGATGGCGGTGCCCGAACCGCTGCGCCAGCAGTTGCGCGCGTACGTCGGCAACCCGCGTGCTTCGGCCAGCCTCCGCCTGGAACGGCTGGTGGATTTCATGTTCCAGCCCGATGGCCTGGGCATGACGTACCAGCATGACGCCACGTATCCGGTGGCGCAGGCCTACGAGACGCGCCAGGCCAACTGCCTGACTTTCACCCTGCTGGCCGTCGCACTGGCGCGCGAAGTGGGCCTGGATGCCTACGGCCAGCAGATCGAGGAAACCCTGGCGTGGCGGCAGGAAGCCAACACCATCTATCGCACCAACCACGTCAATGCCGGCATCCGCATCCAGCAGCGGCGCCTGACCATCGACGTGGCGTGGGACGTCGTCATCGCGCGCCAGCCGCCGGAACCCATCAACGATGCGCGCCTGCTGGCCCACTACTACAACAACCGGGCCGCCGAACTGATGGCGCAGCAACGGCTGGCCGAAGCCCTGCCCTACGCCACCACCGCCCTGTCGCTCGATCCCGGCTACGCCACCAGCTGGAGCAACGCCGGCGTGCTGTACCTGCGCATGGGCGATGCGACAAACGCCCAGCGCAGCTACCATCGCGCCCTGCAGCTGGAACCCCTGCACCCCGGCGCCCTGTTCAACCTGGTCTCCTACTACCGCCGCGTCGGTGATACGGCGCATGCGGCGCCACTTGAGCAGAAACTGCAGACGGTGGAAGCACGCGACCCGTTCCACCATTTCCTGGCCGGCGCCGAATACGAACGCAAGGGCGACCTGGCGAGCGCGGTGAAGCATTACCGGCTGGCCATCCGCCTGTACCCGGACGAACATCGCTTCCACTTCGGCCTGGCGCGTGCGTATTTCCTGCAGGGGGACACCCGCCGCGCCAGCAAGTCCCTGGCCCGCGCACGCGAACTGAGTGAAGGCGATACCCGCCAGCTCTACCAGGCCAAGCTGGACATCCTGCGGCGGCAGAGCCATTGAGCCGAAGCAGGACGCAATCCGGCACCTGCGATGTTCATTGCGGCGTTTCAGTCCGACCGGCCGGAACCACGGACGCGGCGCCCGGCAATGGATTGCCGAGGTGCTGCCGCAGGAACGCCGCAACGCCACTCCAGAGCTTTTCCTGGTTTTCAGGCACGTCTATCCCGTGCCCCTCCTTCTCGAAGGACAGCTCGACCGGCGCGTGGCCCGCCAGCGTCAGCATCCGCGCCATGCGCCGCGTATGCTCGAAATCGACGCGCGGATCCTCCAGGCCGTGCGCCAGCATGACCGGCACCCTGATGGATTCGAACTGGTACAGCGGCGAGGTCTGCTGCATCTCCGCAAGGTCCTGCTTGGGATTTCCCATCATTTTCTCCATCAACGCCCGGGTCTTCTCGCTGCGTGCCGAGTCGCTGGCCGTGAAGAACAGGATGCGGTCGCTGACACCTGCAATGGACACCGCGCAACGGAACCGCTCCGGCCACCGCACGGTAGCCACCAGCGCCGAGTAACCACCGTAGCTGGCCCCCAACACACACATCCGCTGCGCATCCAAGGGGTACTTCGCCAGCGCCTCACGCAGTGCGGCATCGATGTCGTCCTCGATCAACTTGCCGTAATTCCGGTAGCCGGCTTCGCGGAACGCCTTGCCGTAGCCTTCCGAGCCGCGGAAATTCACCTGCAGCACCGCATACCCCAACGAGGCGATGAACTGCACTTCGCGATCGAAATGCAGGCGGTCGGCCACGCCGATCGGGCCGCCATGAGGGAACACCACCAGCGGGCGTTTTCCGTCGCCGGGGGGCAGCGTGAGGAATGCCTCCATCGAGAGGCCATCCGAGCCCTTGAAGCGCATCACCTGGGCACGCGCGAAACGCGTGCCCGACAGCCACGGCATGGATTCGTCCACCAGGCTGACCCTGCCGGCGGTACTGTCCAGATGGTAGATCTGGGGTGGCTGGTCGGCGGCATCCACGCGCAGCACGGACTGGCGCCCGTCGCGGCTGCGATCCATCACGCTGACCATCCGTCCCGGGAATGCCTTCCTCAGCAGGCCGTCCATATGGACGTCCTGGCTCTGGAAGTACTCGTTCACGAGCTGTCCGCCCTGGTAGTACTGCACGCCTATCGGCACACGTTGCGCGTTGAATATCCCGGCGACCACGTCCACGCCCGCACGGCTGAACACCGTGCGCACGATGGTCTTCCGGGTGACGTCGTATTCCACCAGGTCGCGCTGGTCGCGGTCCTTGTCGGTCAGGCCGTAGATCAGATTGGCGTCGTACGAAATCCCCACGGGCTGGAAATCCGTGTTGTCCGAGAGCTTCATGACCTCGGTGTACGTGCCGTCGCGCCCGTGCAACAGGACGTACTCGTCTTCCTTCCTGACCATCGCCAATCGCAGGTTGCCCTCGCCATCGGTATACCAGCCGACGTCGCCGGTCACGCCGGTGTTCATGCGCCCGCGCACGGTGATCCGGAAATCGTCCACCGCCTTCTGGCTGGAGATGTCCAGCTTGTGGACCATGAACTCGCCGTCCCGGCTGACACTGCCGAACAGGATGTGGTCGCGCTCGCGCGGCAGCGAATCGACCACCACGCCGTCGCGTGGCAGCTTGATGCGCGCGTAGCTGCGCTTGCCTGCCACATCGGTCTCGATCCGTATCACGGTGATCATCTTCAGGCTGCGCGGCTTGTCCAGCGCGATCAAGAGGGTTTCATCGCCGGACCATTCCAGTGACTCGAACCGCAGCGCGCTCTTCGCCATCACGGTCAGCGAGCCGGATTTCAGGTCCACCAGCTCAACGGCCCAGTCATCGTCTGCATTGCGCACGTGCAGAGCGAGCAGCGACCCTGCAGGGTTCAGGCTGGCCTGCAGTATCCGGTCCGGCCTGAAGAGCGTTTTCACCGGCACCGGCAGCGGACCCGGGTCGGCCGGCGACTTCCCCGCAGCGTCGCCTGGCGGCCGCGGGTGTTGCGCGCTTGCCTGCTTGTAGAACGCAGGAAAAGGATCGGGGTAGCGACCGGCAAAGACAAACGGGTGCGTCGCGTAGAGCGACGGATGTTCCTTCTGCAGCCAGTCCAGCGCCGCCAGTCCGCGGTTTGACGTGGCTATGTCCGCCCGCCACAGGGACACGGGGCGGAACACCAGTTCGCCGGGATAGGTGATCCTGCCGGGCTCGACGGTGAAGTGGAAATCCTCGTCATCGCCCAGGGCGTAACGCAGGCCATAGAAAAGCTGCAGCTCGCGCCATTCGTACTTTCCCGCAGGCGCGACATACAGGCGGAAACTCCGCCCCGCCTTGATGTCGCGCATGACGCCCGCGCCAAAGGACTTGCCGTCCCGGTTCACGCGTACGCCGTAGAGATCCACGTTGGTATCCACCGCTACCAGCACAAGTCCCTGGTTGGCCGCCAGCGCAGGAACCTCGCCGGGCTCGACCGGCTCCATGCTGGCACGTGCGTGCCCCGCCATCAGCATGCCCACCAGCATCCAGATGCCGGCCCAGCGTCGGACGCCCGCCCCTGTTCCCATGCTCCACTTCCTTGGTCGATCCCGTGCGATGGCCCCCCGCCATCCCCCCGACGCGATGATACGCATGGCCGCGCATGCAGGGACAGCCGGAGACGACCGCCTTCGAGTGGGCCACCCACCGGGGCTTACCGCTGCAGCACCCACTCGCCCAGCTGCTGGTATTCCGGCTCGCCCTCGATGCCCTGCAACAGGTGCACGGCCTGCGGGTGAAGGACGACGGGCGCCACGTCCACCGGCGCGGTGCGCGGCGGTACGTAGGCCAGGGTCAGGTGGGGTACGAAACTGCGCCCCACGTGTTGCTTGAAGCCCGCCCGCAGCAGCCGCTGCTGCAGGCCGCGCCAGAACGCCACCACCGACGCGGTCGGGTGCAGCGAGGCCAGCGTCAGCGCGGGGTTCTTGGGATTGCCCAGGCAGAGCAGGTGGTCCAGCGTGATCGCCACGGGCTCGGCCTGCCAGTCCTGCATGGCATCGCAGGCGGCACGCACCAGGTCCAGCCTGGGCTCGTCGCTTTCGCCCAGGAAATGCAGCGTCAGGTGGTAGCGCGATGCCTTTACCCGGCGTGCCTGCGGATACGCCCCGTACAGGCTGTCGGCGAGGCGCGAGATCGCGCGTCGCTCTTCGTCGGAAGGCATCAGCGCGAAGAAGAGGCTATGCCGCCGCCCCGGTCGGGGGCCGCCGAACAGATCGCCCTGTTGGGATGGCGCGGAAGATGCGGACATGCTGCGGGTCAAGGGGTTGCAACGCCCGCATCATCCGCGCGATGGCATGCCGCATGCAAGCATGGGGCGGGCCTTTGCCCACCCCATGCTGCGTGTCTGTCGCCAAGGCGGGCCGCACCGACCCCGTCTCAGCACGACCGCATCACCAGATCCGCACGCGGTCCTGCGGCGCGATGTACAGCGGGTCGCCCTGCTTCACGCCGAATGCGTCGTACCACGCGTCGATGTTGCGCAGCGGGGCGAAGGCGCGGATGTGGCCCGGCGAATGCGTGCCGTTGACCAGTTGCTGGCGCAGTGCGTCGTCGCGCCACAAGGTGCGCCATACCTGGCCCCAGCCCATGAAGAAGCGCTGGTCGCCGGTGAAGCCGTCGATCACCGGTGCTGGCTTGCCACCCAGCGAGCGGTGGTAGGCCTCCAGCGCGATGGTCAGGCCGCCCAGGTCGCCGATGTTCTCGCCCATCGCCACGCGCCCGTTGATGTGCATGCCGGGCAGCTGCGGGAACACGTACGCCTCGTACTGCGTGCCCAGCCTGGCGGCCTGCACTTCGAACTTGGCCGCGTCGTCGGCGGTCCACCAGTCGCGCAGCAGGCCCTTGCCGTCGGACTTGCGGCCCTGGTCGTCGAAACCGTGGATGATTTCGTGGCCGATCACGCCACCGATGCCGCCGTAGTTCACCGCGGGGTCGGCGTCCGGGTCGAAGAACGGCGGCTGCAGGATGGCCGCGGGGAACACGATCTCGTTCTTCACCGAGTTGTAGTACGCGTTCACCGTCTGCGGGGTCATGCCCCATTCGCCCTTGTCCACCGCCTTGCCGATGCGGTTGCGGCGGTAGTCCCACTCGAACTGCTGCGAACGCAGGGCATTGCCGAACAGGTCACCGTTCTTCACCACCAGCGCGCTGTAGTCGCGGTACGTGTCGGGGTGGCCGATCTTCAGCCCGAAGCCGGCCAGCTTGGCATGCGCTTCCGCCTTGGTCGCCGGGCTCATCCACGCCAGCGTGTCCAGGCGCGCGCCCATGGCCGCCTTCACGTTGGCCACCAGTGCATCCATCTTGGCCTTGGCGTCCGGCGGGAAGTACAGCTTCACGTAGTCGCGGCCGATCGCCTCGCCCATCGCACTTTCGGAGAACGCGACGCCGCGCTTCCAGCGCTCGCGTTGCTGCGGCTGGCCGGAGAGGAACTTGTCGCGGAACTCGTACTGCGCGACGGAGAAATCCTTCGACAGCAGCGGGGCCGCGTTGTCGGTCGCATGGAAGGCCTGCCAGGCCTGAAGCGTGGCTACATCCGTATCGGCGAAGATCGCGGCGATCTTCGGAATGGCGCTGTCCTGGCGGATCACCGCGCGACCGGCGACCTCCACGCCCGCGGCGTTGAAGAAGTCCGCCCACGGGAAGCCCGGGGACTTCGTCGCGAATTCGGCCATCGCCAACGGGTTGTAGGTCTTGTCGCGATTGCGGCTTTCAGCGCGCGTCCAGTGCGCTTCGGCGATGCGGGTTTCCAGTGCCAGGATCGCCTTCGCGTTCTCCTGCGGCCTGTCCCAGCCGGCCAGCTGCAGCATCTGTGCGATATAGGCTTCGTAGCGCTCGCGCTGCGGCTTGAAGTTGTCGCGCAGGTACATCTCGCGGTCGCCCAGGCCCAGGCCGCCTTGGCTCAGGTAGAGCGTGTAGCGGTCCGGGTCTTTCTGGTCGTCGGTGACGCTGAGGTTGAAGAAGCTGTCGTTGAAGCTGCCACGCTGGCCCATCAGCCGTGCCAGCGCCTGCTTGTCCTTCGCCGCGCGGATGTCGGCCAGTACCGGCTGCAGGGGCTTCGCGCCCAGTGCCTCGACGGTCTTCTCGTCCATGAAGCCTTGATACAGCGCGGCGATCTTGGCCGCGTCGCCCCCCGTGGACGGATCGCCCAGCGCGTAGCCTTCCACCAGCACGCGCAGGCGCGCTTCGGACAGGTCGCGCAGGATGGCGAAGCCGCCATAGCTGGAACGGTCGGCCGGGATCTGCGTGGTGTCGGCCCAGGTGCCGCTGACGTAGCGGAAGAAATCCGTGCCCGGCGCAGCCTTGCGGTCCATGCCCGCGGTGTCGATGCCCCACTCGCCGAAACGCCGGGCGGCGATGGTGGAACCGGCAGCCGGCGTGCCCGTGCTGCCCGCTTCGGCGAACAGCGTCCGCAGGGTGCAGCCATCGTCCAGGCAGCCATCATTTTCGTGCGCAGCCAGCGGGCCGGCCAGGGACAGCGCCAGCAGGGTCGCGGTGGTCAGCAGGGTCTTCTTCAAAGGCGTTCTCCGGAAACAGGACAGATGCGCATCGCGCGTAGGCGTGTACGCGAGCTTACCCTCCCCCCCTTGCCGGCGACCGTGCCAGAGGTTGGGCGCAGATACGGCAAAGTCCGGGAGTGCCGCCACTGGCGTTGCATGGCCGGTGAAGGTGGTGCTTCGGCAGGAAAAAGAAACCCGGCGCGCGGCCGGGCTTCGTTCCAGTCAGAGGCGCGGCACCGGGTCAGCGCGGTGCATCGCCCTGTCGGGTACAACGCCGGCCGCAACGACGATCGGCGTCGCTGGCCATCGTGCCGTCATCCGGTACGAAACCGCCGCCCGACTGCCCGCCGTACGACAGGCGCAGACCGATGCTGCTGCCCTGCGTGCTGTTGCTGGCCTGCTCGTGACCGAACAGCAGCGACAGCAGCCAGCCCGGGCGCAGCTTGACGTCCAGGCCGGCCGACAGCGACAGCGCGTTGTCGTTGTAGCTCTGCATGCCCAGCCGGTAATCGGTGGGATGCGGCCACACCACGTAGTTCATCACCGCCTCGCCCTTGTCTTCCAGCGCCTGGCGGTACTCCAGATTCCAGAAGGGCCGGTAACGCCCGGTCGCGCCGCCGAACTGGTAACTGCCCTCCACGCCCAGGGCGACGGTGCTGTTCTCCACCACCTGGCGGCGATAGGCCAGGTCGTAGATGTCCAGGCCGTACTCGCGGTACGCATCCAGCGTGGTGCGGCTGGCGTCGTAGCGGCCGTAGCCGGTCAGCGCCATGCGCTCGCCACGGTGTTCGTAGCCGAACGCCAGCGAACCGAACCACTGCTCGCCATCGCGTGCCGCCGTGCCGAGCGCGGCGACATCGTCACTCCAGCGCCGGATGTCGAACTCCAGTGTGCCCGTGGCCAGCATGCCATCGACGAACAGGTGCTCGCCCGCACGCCACAGGCCGTAGACCGCCAGCGAACGCTGGTCGGCCTTCAGTTCGGACGCATTGCCATCCAGGTCACTGTCGTTGCGCGCCAGGCTGCCGGCAACGCCGACGAGCACGGCGTCGCCGATCGCGCGATCGACACCCAGCGTGATGCCATCGGTCTGGAAGTCGTACCCGCCTGCCCGGCCACTCTTGCCGAATGTCGCGGTGCCCGATGCCCACGCACCCCAGCCCTGCGGGAGGGCCGGCAACGTGCCGCCTGCCGCCTGCCCGACCGGCACCGAGAGTCCCTGGCGATCCTCGCCGCCGGCATACGCCAGCGTGACGGTGTTGCTGGCACCGTTGGCACCGCTGCGCACCTGGCGCAGGCGGTCGCGGATGTTCGACTGCTGCGCGTTGGCGAAGCGCACGCTGGCGTCCACCTGCGCCTGCAGCAGGCCGATCACGCCCGGGTCACGGGTCGGATCCGGGCGCACCGCGACGACCAGACGCATGTCCACCGTCGCCGCCGCGTAGTTGCCCGCCGCCGCCTGCGTGGCGGTGATCACCGTTTCGCCTTCGGCATGCAAAGTCACCGTGCGGCCACTGATGCTGGCCACTTCCGGATCGCTGCTGGTGAACGTGAAGGCACCGCTGCTCGGGCTCTGCGGATTGGCCAGCTCGAAGGCGGGTTCGCCATAGACCTTGCGCAGTTCCTCCGGCCACGCCAGCGTCGGCACGGCAGCCGCGATGTCCACGTCCAGGCTTGCCTGCGGCGCCGCCTGATGGTTCGCATCGCCCGCCTGGTCCGCCGTCAGGCGGCAACGCCCCGCCGCCAGCATGGTGACGGTGGCAGCGCTCACCTGGCAGACCTGGGGCGTAGTGCTGGCGAAGACCACCGGATTGCCCGATGCACCGCCGGTCGCGGCAAGCACGAACGTACCGTTCGGCGTGAATACCGGCGCTGCCGGATTGGCGACAAAGCCGCTGATCGCCTGCGTGGCCTGGGCCACGACCAGTTCGTAGGCCTGCGTGCCGGCAAAGCCGTTCGCATCGCGCACTTCCACGGTGAACGTGAAGCGGCCCGCTTCCTCCGGCGTACCCGACAGCGCGCCTGCAGCACCCAGCGTCACGCCGCGCGGCAGGGCTCCTGCCACGATCGCGTACGTGTACGGCGCGGTGCCACCGGTGACCGAGAACGTCTGTGCGAACGGCACCGAGTGCGTGGCATCCGGCAACGCGGACAGGCTGAAGGCAATCTGCGGGGCGGCAACCTGCAGCGTGTACTGCCTCTGCGCGGTGAACGGTCCGATGCCCGTGCTGCTGTCGGTCACCTGCACCGTCACCGTGAAGCTGCCCGCCACCGTCGGTGTACCGGTGATGCGACCGTCGGCACCCAGGTTCAGGCCATCCGGCAATGCGCCACCCATCAGTTGGAAGCTGTACGGCGAGGCACCGCCGCTGGCGACCAGGGCATGCGTGTACGCACTGCCGCCTGTGCCGTTGGCGGGATTGGCCGCATCCAGCGCCACGGTCGGCGGCGTCACGGTGATGGTCACCGTCGCGGCCGTCGTGGTCTGGTACGCATCGCTGGCCGTGTAGGTGAAGCTGTCCGGGCCTGCGTAACCGGTGTTGGGCTGGTAGCTGATCGTGGTGCCGTTGACTGTCGCGGTACCGTGCACAGGCGCGGTGTCCACCGCCACCGACGTGGCGGTGCCCGTGATCGCCAGCGTGACCGGCGTGGCGGGTGCGCCGTAGGCCAATGTCGTGCTGACGGGGCCAGCCGCCAACGCCGGTGCCGGCGTCACCGCGTTCGACGCAGCCGAAGGCGCTCCAGTTCCCACGCTGTTCGTCGCCGTCACCGTGAACGTGTAGCTGGTGCCCGGCGTCAGGCCGGCGAACCGGATCGGCGTGGTCGTGCCCGAGGCCGTCGCACCGCCCGGACTTGCTGTGACCGTGTAGCCGGTGATCGCCACGCCGCCGTTGCTGGCCGGCGCGGTGAACGCGATGTCCACCTCGCCCGGCGCGGCCATCGTGGCCGCACCGATGGTCGGCGCACCCGGCAGCACCGCATTGACCGTGAAGGAGCGCGTGACCTGCGGGGCGGCCAGGTAACTGCCATTGCCCGCCTGGTCGGCATTGATCGTGCAGGTGCCCGCGCTGACGAACGTCAGCGCACCCACAGGGGTGATCGTGCACACGCCCGTGGTGGACGAGGTGAACGTCGGCGTCAGGCCGGCGTCCGAGGTCGCGGTAAGCGTCGGCGTGGTACCGAAGTTCTGCGCGCCGGGACTGTTGAACGTGATCGTCTGCGTCGCCGCCGGCGTGATGCTGTTGGATGCCGCCGACGCAGGGCCGGTACCCGCCGCGTTGTCCGCGGTCACGGTGAAGGTATAGGCCTGTCCGTTGGTCAGGCCGGTGACGACGATGGGCGACGACGCACCATTGATCGGCGCCACATCGGCCGGGCTGACGGTGACCGTGTAGCTGGTGATCGCCGATCCGCCGATGTTCACCGGAGCACTGAACGCGACACTCGCCTGCGTATCGCCTGCGAGCGCCGTGCCGATCGTCGGTGCACCCGGCACGACGGGAATGACGGTGAACGAGCGGCTGACCTGCGGCGCCGGCAGGTAGCTGCTGTCCCCCGCCTGGTCGGCATTGATGGTACAGGTACCGGCCGCGATGAACGTCAGTACGCCACCCGAACTGATCGTGCAGACGCTCGTGGTGGACGACGTGAACGTCACGGCCAGGCCCGACGTCGAAGACACGCCGCCCCCCAGGATCGACAGGTTCGGCGATGTCCCGAAGTTCTGCGTGCCCGGGTTGGCGAAGGTGATGGTCTGCGGCGAGGCCGGCGTGACGCTGTTCGATGCGGCCGAGGCGGCACCGGTGCCCACGGAATTGGTCGCGGTCACCGTGAACGTGTACGCCACGCCATTGGTCAGCCCGGTGACCGTGATCGGCGAACTGGAGCCGGTGCCGGTCGCGCCGCCCGGATTGGCGGTGACCGTGTAGCCGCCGGCGATGATCGCAGCACCGCCGGTCGAAGCCGGCGCGGTGAACGTCACCGTGGCCTGGGTGTCGCCCGCCGTCGCGGTACCGATGGTCGGCGCGCCCGGTGCCACGGCGTTGACCGTGAACGTCCGGGTCACCGTGGTCGCGGCGTTCCACGCGGCATCGCCCGCCTGATCGGCATCGATGGTGCAGCTGCCGGCGGTGACGAAGGTCAGCGTGCCGCCGGACGTGATGGTGCAGACGCCGGTGGTGGACGAACTGAACGTCGGCGTGAGGCCGGAGGTCGCGCTGGCGGTCAACGTCGGCGCGGTGCCGAAGTTCTGCGCACCGGGGTTGGTGAAGGTGATGGTCTGGCTGCCCTTGGGCGTCGCGGCATTCGATGCGCCCGACGCCACGCTGGTTCCGATGGCATTGGTGGCGGTCACGGTGAAGGTGTACGCCGTGCCATTGGTCAGACCCGTCACCGTGGCCGTGCAGGCAGCCGGTCCGGCACAGGTGCCGAATGCGCCGCCGGGGCTGGCGGTGGCCGTGTACGTGGTGATCGCAGAACCGCCATTGCTGGCCGGTGCGGTGAAGGTCACGCTGGCCTGTCCATCGCCCGCCGTCGCGGTGCCGATGGTCGGCGCGTCCGGCGCGGTGGGGATGGCGACGGTGTGGGTCGCTCCTCCGGTGAACGCCGCCGGCCCGCTGTTGCCGGCGGCATCGGCGATGTTGGTGGCGCCGTTGAGGTTCACCTTCAACGTGCCCATGCCGGTGATGCCACTCACGGTGACGTCGATCGAGGTGCCCGCGCTGGCGGACACGCTGCTGATCGTGCCGCTCGCCGATCCGGTCGTCCCAAGGGCGAAGTCGTCCGTGGACACGTTGCTGGCCAGCTCGTTGAACGCCACCGTGAACGTCACGCTGGTGCTGGTGGAGGGAGGCGAGCCACTCACGGTGATGCCCGTGACCACCGGCGGCGTGCCATCCACCACCAGCGCCTTGTTCGCGCCCAGCGAACCGGCGGTGCCGGGCGACGGCAGCGTCAGTGTGGCGTTGTTGGTCGCAGCATCGCGGATCGTGCCGCCATTGAGCGCCAGAGAACTGGTGGCGACGTAGTCGAGATCACTGCTGACGTCGCCAGTCTGGACGGTGTAGTTGAACGTCAACGTGCTGCTGCCGCTGCCGCTGGCGTAGTTGGCGGCACGGTCGACGCCGCCGGTTTCCAGCGTCAGCTGCGGCGTGCCAGTGACAGTCACCGCTTCGGTGAAGTCGATCTGCAGGCTGATCGCCGCACCCAACGCGTACGTGCCATCCGGCGTCGATGAGGTCACCGACGTGACCGCAGGCAGCACGCCATCGATCACCAGGTTACGGTTCGCGCCGAGCGAGCCGGCCGTACCCGGCGATGGCAGCGTCAAGGTCGCGTTGTTGCTGGCCGCATCGCGGATCAATCCACCATTCAGCGCCAGCGCCGTGGGCGAGGTGTAGTCCAGGTCCGCCGTGGTGTCGCCGGCCTGCACGGTGTAGCTGAAGGTCAGCGTGCTGGTGCCGCTGCCACTGGTGTAGTTGACCGTGCGGTCGGTCGAACCGGTCTCGATCGTCAGCTGTGGGGTACCGATGACGATGACGTTCTCGCTGAAAGCCACCTGCAGGCTGATGATGTCGCCCACCTTGTAGGTGCCATTGGCCGTACTGGAAGTGACCGAGCTGACGGTGGGAGGCGTCGTATCGGGCGGTACACCGGGATCGATGACGATGTTGTTCATCGAGTGCCAGCTGCCTGAACCTCCCATCATGCCGCCCGCGGAGGTGAACATCCTGACGTCGTCCACGTACGCAAATGCTGCCCCCAACGCGACCGTCTGCGGCATGGCGCCGGGATCGAAACCCTGGAAGGTCATTGAGGCGACCTGGAGACCGTCCCGGTAGCCGATGACGGTATTGGTCATGGGCGACGTCTCGCCCCAGCTGTAATACCGGAACGACGTCAGCTTGAATTCGCTGCCGTCCGCCGAACGCACCGCCATGCCCTTCGTGGGTGTGAGTGCCCCGTCGTCAAAAGTAAGGCCCGAATAACCCGGGTCGCTGCTAAACATCCAGCCGCTGTCACGCCAGTGGATCGCGCCGACACTGGTTCCCGCCGTATCACTGATGTTGTAGATCTGGATGGACAGCCCGCCGATATCGCTCGACCCGCCATCCCCGTCGGAGGCAATGCCATCTCCGAGGCCCACATCGTTCGAGAACGTGAGCGTCGCCGCACGGGCCGGTACCGCGGAGAACAGCAGGCACGCCATCAGTCCGTAGCCAGACAGTCGCGCGAATGCACGCACGCGGCGCATTGCGCCGGAAAGGTAAGGCAACATACGGTTTTCCCCCGAACAGCGTGATCGCTTGATTGCGACAGATGGCGACACGCCTGTCGGCGCGCACCCGCATCATCCACGCATGCCAGCCTTCCGCTAGGAAAGCCTCCCCGGCATGACGGATCGAGCGCAGTCCTACCGCTTCACGGAACGCTGCACTTCCGCCGCATCTTAGCCGGCCGGCCGCGCTGGCTCCAGTGCCGGTATGCGCCGCCACCGCAACTACGTCATGCAAGCGCTGTGCCGCAGCAACATTCCGTAAGTGGACGACTCTGGCCCTGCGGCAGGACACGCAGACACTGCCAGCGCCCGCAACCGTGGGATCCGGAAGCGGTCTTCATCGACCTTGTCGGCCTGTGGAACGGCTGCGACATGCCTCTCCGCAACGGACCTTGCAGTGTCGGTTCATCGCACCCGCGGAACGCCTTGGCGGATCGTGGTCGACCGGCTCCCGCGTTTGCCCTACCGTCGCGCCTCCCTTCCCAGCCGCCCCGAGCCGACCGATGAAACGCCTGTCTGGCCACCTGTTGTTTGCCCTTGCCTTCTCCGCCATGCCCGTCCACGCGGGCGACATCGAAGACGTCACCGTGCCCCTGCAGGCCTATCTGGATGGGCACGCCACCGGGCAGGAACAGCACTTCCGCCGCGCCTTTGCCCCCGACGCGATGCTGGTGGGGTTGCGTGATGGCCGCTACACACAGCGCTCTGCCAACGATTACATCGCGCAGGCGGCCAGCGGACGCGCGCCGGCCGACGAAGCCGCGCGTCGCCGCTGGATCAAGTCCATCACCGTCACCGGCAACGTGGCCACCGCCGTCATCGAGCTGGATTACCCCTCCATGAAGGCACAGGACCACATGAGCCTGCTGAAGTTCGAGGACGGCTGGCGGATCGTGGTGAAGGCCTACGACGCCAGCACGCCCGCCCGCCCCTGAGTCGGGCGCTACGCTCCTGGCGGGGATGGACGAAGACAGGGCACGCAACGTCGCCGCGCATGTGCGACCCCACGCAATGGCCGGCTACGCCGCTTCCAGCCCCAGCGCGGCGCGCTGTTGCGGATCCAACACCTGCACGGGACGGATGGGCTGGCCGTCGGCGGTGAAGAACAGCGTGGGCTCCTCGCGGCGCAGTCTGGCGCCCAGGATGTTCGCGAAGATGCGAAGGCCGCCGGTCACGAAAGCCAGCGGCGTCGAGGGGACCTGCCCGGTTGCCGAGTCCGTGTTGATGGCGACGCGATCGCGTCGGCCGAACGAAGCATCCAGCGCTTCAGGCGCAGCGTCGATGCTGGACGTGACCATGCCGACATAGAAGACCGACGCGTCCCGCGGCGTGTTGCCCAACGGCGCCCGGCAGCACGAGGCATACCACCGCAACAGTCCCTTCCGGCTCAACGACAGGCACGCCAGGTGTTCCTGCCCCGCCGTGATGCGTACCCCGGATGGCGCCATCGCCACGATGTCGGTGCCGCCGTGCGCATCCAGCACCTCCGGTCGCCCGAGGAAGCGGGCGTACGCCTGGCAGTCGCTGCAATAACAGGTCGCACGCAGGTATGCCCGCGCCGGCAGCACCGTTCCCTTCACCTGCGCACAGGCGCATCGCAGCTGCAATGTCATCGGCGTACCTCGAACGCTCATGGGTGGTGTCCCATGAGTAAACGAAGCCGCATAAGCATCGCGTCAATGCACGGCTTCACATCGCTGAGCCACCGTGCGTCAAGGGATCCGGACGCGCGCCGCGCCAACGGCCAAGGCGCGACCCAGCCCGCCCATGGCGGCGAGATCGTCCAACGCCTGGTCGTCGAGGGCGCACATCAGGCGCTCGGAGAGATCCCATTCACGCGCTACCCGCCTGGCGATGCGCGGGGCCTCGCGCTGCAGCAGTGCGGCGACCGATGCCGCCTCCGGCGGTGCAGTCGGCTGCTGCCGCGCGGAGGTCTCGCGCAGTGCCTGCACCACCACGATGGCGCCCAATCCGTGCAGCAACGCCAGCAGTTGGGCGGCGAATGCATCCTCGCGCTCGATGGTGCGGGCAAACTGCGCAGCCGCCTGTGCGGCATGCTGCGTGTGATCCCACAGCAACTCGGGCAGGCGACCGAAGATACCGCCTTCCACCCGCATCACCGGCTGCATCAGTGCCACCGCCACCAGCTGGCGCAAGCCATCCGTCCCCACCTGCGCCACCGCGCGGTCCAGGCTCTCGACCGGTGTGGGCTGGCTGCGGTACAGCGCGCTGTTGGCCAGTGCCAGCAGGTTGGCGGCCAGTGCGGGGTCACGCGCGATGATCATTGTGATGTCGCGCCCGGAGGCGTCGTCATCGTTCAACGTACTGAGCAGCTGCGGCAACATCTGCGGCCGGCGCGGCAATCGCCCGGGCTCGCTGTCGAAACGCGCCAGCGCCTGCTCCGTGGCGGCGATCATGACGGCGCTTTCGGCGGACGACAGCGGCGCAGGCTGGCCGGCAAGCGCGGCATCGACGAGCGGCTGTGCCCAGTTCCGGGAGAGGACACCGGGTGCATCCACCGCCGGACCTGCCTCGGCAGCGGTCGACGCCCTGGGCGTGTGCGCCGATGCGGCAGTAGGAGGACGTTCCCGGCGCCACCAGTATGTGAAAGCCCGAAGCAGTGCCACGCGCGCACCTTGCCGTAGTTGTTGAAGCGTTAGCGGCACGACGGGGCTCAACTTTAGCCAGGTACGCGTGGACCCGACTCCCTCCGATCGCCGCGCCGATGCGTGGCCCTCACGACGCTCGATGCCTCGGCCGATCACGAGGCGGTCTAAGTAAAACTACTTAGCCGGATCGACATTTCGTCGAGCCGCATGGGGCTGTCCGGCTGCATCCCCAGGACAGGTGGAATCGTCGGTTGCTTTTCACTTTGCAACCGAGGATAACTGCGCGGTCACTCCTTCTTGCGATCGAATCGAAGGGAGTACCCATGTCGGCCAAGCCTCCGCAACGCGAAGCCCTGTCGGCGAGCGTACTGGACGCCCTGATCCGAGCCGGGCTCATCGCCCTGCTGGTCGCGTTCTGCTTCCGCATCTTCCATCCCTTCCTCAACCTGTTGCTGTGGTCGGTGATCCTGGCCGTCATGCTGTACCCGCTGCATCGCAGGCTGGCGCGCCGGCTGGGACAGAAAGGCGACGGCCGCGCAGGCACGCTCATCGTGCTGCTGGGCATCGCCGTGCTGGCGGTCCCGGTCTATCTGCTGGGCATGTCGCTGACCGATTCCGCACACCGCGCCATGGAACTGGTGAAAGCCGATGGCCTGCATGTTCCACCGCCGCCGGATGCGGTGGCGACTTGGCCGCTGGTGGGCGAGCGCCTGCATGCGTTCTGGCTGCAGGCCGCCACCGACCTGACCGGGCTGGCACGCAACTTCGCGCCACAGGTCAAGGAAGTAAGCCTGACCCTGCTGTCGAAGATGGCGAAAGTGGGCATCGGCCTGCTGATGTTCCTCGCCGCGCTGGTGATCGCCGGCATCGTGATGGCCTACGGCGCCGCCGGCCACAACAGCGCCATCCGCATCTGTGCGCGCATCTTCAGTTCGGAGAAAGCCCTGCACATCACCGAGCTGTGCACCGCCACCATCCGCGCGGTGGCGCAGGGCGTGGTGGGCATCGCGTTCGCGCAGATGCTGCTGATCGGCATCGGCTTCGTGGCCATGGACATTCCGGGTGCCGGCCTGCTCGCCCTGGTCGTGCTGGTGTTCGGCATCCTGCAGCTGCCGGCGACGCTGGTCACGCTGCCGGTGATCATCTACGTCTTCGCCACCCGCGACATCAGCGCGGGCACGGTGGTCTTCGCCGTCTACGTCTTCGTCGCGGGCCTGATCGACAACGTGCTGAAGCCGCTGCTGCTCGGGCGCGGCGTCGACGTGCCGATGCCGGTGATCCTGGTGGGCGCACTGGGCGGCATGATCACGGACGGCATCATCGGCCTGTTCGTGGGGCCGGTGGTGCTGGCGGTGGCCTACGAGCTCTTCTGGCAATGGGTGGACGATCGGCCCGCACACCTGCCCGCCGAGCCCCCTGTCCCATGACCGGCCACGCCTGAAGGATCGCCATGCTGCTCAACCTGCTCGCCGGGCTGCCCGTGATCCTGCTGTGCCTGGTGCTGCAGGCGGTGTTCGTGGCCCGGTGCCTGCGCTATTACGCGCGCTACAGGATGGTCCATGCCGCGGAACGCTCGCAGTGGCGCGACATCCTGCTGCTGTCGTCAGTGATGCTGCTCACGCTGCTGGGCAACTTCGTGCAGATGGCGATCTGGGCGGGGCTGTTCATGCTGATCGGGGAGTTCGACGACTTCGCCAGTGCGCTGTATCACTCCGCGGTCAACTTCGCCACGCTCGGCTATGGCGACGTGGTCATGTCGGTGCGCTGGCGCATGCTGGGTCCGTTGGAGGCAGCCAACGGCATCTTGATGTTCGGCGTGTCCACGGCGGTGATGACCGCGGCGGTGTTCGATGTGGTGAAGATGAACGCTGCACTGAAATCGACCGACGCGGCACCCCGGCTGTCGGGCGAGCCCCACTTGCCGTGAGCCCGTCACGCAGCGAACGAGCGCCGCTGAGACCACCACGGGGACAGGACGATGCGCCATGACAGTGGAAGCCTTCGATGTGGTGGTGATCGGCGCCGGCCCCGCGGGCGTCAACGGTGCGATGGCCGCGGCGATGATGGGCGCGCGTACCGTGCTGGTCGAGCGTGAAGCGGACGTGGGCGGCGCCGGCATCAATACCGGCACCGTTCCCAGCAAGACGCTGCGCGAAACCGCGCTCGCGCTTTCCGGGCTGCGGGCGAGACGCTTGTACGGCGTGGACCTTTCCCTCCGCCGGGAAGCCTCGGTGGCGGATTTCACGCGCCATCGCGACAACGTCATGCGCGGCGAGCGCAACCGGGTCGAAGCGCGACTGGCGGGGCTCGGCGTCCAGCGCCGGCGGGGCACCGCCACCTTCATGGACCCGCACATGCTGGCCGTGCGGGATGGCGATGGCGCGACGCATCTGTTGCGGGGCGGGAAATTCCTGATCGCCACCGGGTCGTCGCCGTTCCATCCCCCTGCCTTCCCGTTCGCACACCCGCATGTCCACGACTCCAGCGAGATACTCCATATCGAGGCCATGCCACGCGTAATGGCGGTGGTCGGTGCCGGCGTGATCGGCTGCGAATACGCCTCGACCTTTGCGGCACTCGACACGCAGGTACACCTGGTCGATGGCCGCAGCGCGCTGCTTCCATTCCTGGACGGGGAGCTGTCCCGCCAGTTGGCCTCGGCGATGGGCGCGTTCGGCGTCCACATGCACCTGGGCGAACAGGTCGAACACTGCCAGCCCCACGGCAGCGGCCAGGTGATGTTGCGGCTCGCATCGGGTGCCGTGCTGGCCTGCGATGACGTGCTGGTGTGCGCGGGACGCAGCAGCAACACGCAGGAGCTCGACCTGGCAGCGGCGGGCGTTGCCACCGCAGCGAGGGGACTGATCGAGGTGGACGAGGATTTCCGCACCTCGGTACCGCACATCTATGCAGCAGGTGACGTCATCGGCGCCCCTGCCCTCGCCGCCACCGGCATGGAACAGGCGCGGGCCGCGATCACCCGGGCGCTCGGCTCGGACCTGAAACGTGACCTGGCGACCCTGTTGCCCGTGGGCATCTACACGATCCCGGAGGTCGGCGCCGTCGGCGCAACCGAAGAACAGCTTCAGGCAACCGGCGTGGACTACGTCGCCGGGCGCTGGCGGGCCGCCGATACGCCACGCGGCTGCATCCTCGGCGACGAGCACGGCCTGCTGAAGCTGCTGTTCCGGCGCAGCGACATGCAGCTGCTCGGCGTACACGTGATGGGGGAACAGGCCACCGAGACCGTGCACGTGGGCATGACCGCCATGCTGGCCGGTGCCGGTGCGGAGCTGTTCAACCGCGCCTGCTTCAATTTCCCCACGCTGGGCGACATGTACAAATACGCCACGTACGACGCGCTGCTGCAGACACGCATGGCGCGCGAGCGGGCATGAGATCCCGGCCCGCATCCACGCTGATCCATCCACGTCAAGAAGCGGGTTTGGCGCGCCCTGCTCCCGGAGGCCCACCATGATCGCCACCGATCCCCCCGTCCTCCATCCCCCTGCACGGGAGATGGAGCGATTCGCCGAATGGGACAACGCGTTGGCAACGGTGAGCCGTCGCATCCGCGTACTGTCCACCATCAACTGGCCGGCAGGACTCGAGTCCCGGTTTCTTGAAGGCTGGCGCGCTGGCGCGCCTCGCCTGCCCGAACCCGTCACGACGGCACCGTCGCTCGCCGGCGAGATCGCGACGCTGCGTGAGCTGATGCGTCGCATCGACCGCGGCCACCCGGTCGGGCACTGGCTGTACAAGACCGCGTGGAGTTACCGGGTGGCGGCCTGCATGCTGGAAAACATCGGCACGCCCGAATTCACGCGCTGCTCCAGTTTCCTCTACGGCCGGCCGGACCAGCGCTACCGCAGCCAGGACATCACCAACGCACAGAGTGCCGAGGAGATGCTGGCCATCACCGACGACCTGATCGACGCCCGGCGGCTGCCACCCGTGCCGGCCGACATCCCCGCGGAGACCTTCGCGCAGCGCCTGCGCGAGCGCATCGATCCCGTCTTCACCCACCACAAGGTCGCCGTGGTGCTGGACGCCTCGCTGCCATCGAAGGCCACCGCGTGCAGCACGCGCATCAAGCTGCGCGCCAGCGCCATGTTTTCCGAACGCGACCTGGAACAACTCGCCCAGCATGAAGCCTTCATCCATACCCTGACCGCGCTCAACGGCAAGAGCCAGCCGCACCTGCGCACCCTGGGCCTGGGCTCCCCACGCACGACGCGCACGCAGGAGGGGCTGGCGACGTTCTCGGAAATCATCACCGGCGCCATCGACATCGCGCGGCTCCGTCGCGTTGCCCTGCGCGTGGTCATGCTGAAGCGGGCGCTGGAGGGTGCGGACTTCATCGAGGTGTTCCGCGGATTCCTGGACGCCGGCCAGAGCGAGACCGAGAGCTGCGCCAGCGCCGCGCGCCTGTTCCGTGGCGGCGACCCGCGTGGGGGCGTCTGCTTCACCAAGGACGGCGCCTACCTGGAGGGCCTGATGCTGGTGCATGTCTTCATCCGCAAGCTGATGCAGGAGGGGCGCAGCGAGCTGCTGTCGATGCTCTTTGCCGGCCGCGTGACCACGGCCGACGTCATCACCCTGGCGCCATTCCGGCAGACGGGCCTCATCGCCCCCGCGGTCTACCTGCCGCCCTGGGCTCGGGATCCGCAGCGCGTGCTGGCCACCCTGGCCTTCTCGGCGGCCACCCAGCGGCTGCGGCTGGACCGTCTGGACAGCCAGCGCTTCGTGGACTATGAAGACGAGGCCATCGAGGCTTCAGGCTTTACCCCGTGACGCCGACGGCGATGCGGACTGCAGCATGACGACCCCACACCCATCCATCACCAGCGAGGGAACAAGGCAATGAGCAGCGAAGCACTGATGCCGGTCACGGCAACCACGCCCTCCAACAAGCAGCGCCTGTTCATGCGCTACTTCACCGCGATCCTGATCGACCTGGTGGTGCTGAACCTGTTCGTCGAGTATTCGGACAAGGTCACCATCGATTCGTTCACCATCTCGCTGCTGGCCGCCATCCTGTTGCAGGTATTGCTGAAACTGACGCTGGCCGTCGAGCACCGCGTCGCGGATTTCTTCAAGAAGCGCCCGGGCGGGTTCATGACCTTCCTGCGCTTCTTCTTCGCGTGGCTGGTGCTGTTCGGGTCCAAGTTCGTCATCCTCGAGGCGTTGACGCTGGCCTTCGGCGACAAGGTGCGCTTCGACGGCAGGTTCCACGGCATCATCACGCTCATCGTCGTGATCCTTGCGATGCTGGTGGCCGAAGAGCTTGTCGTCCGGCTGTACCGCAAGCTCGGCGATGGTCCCCGCCAGGCGTGATCGCCGCATCCTGCGCAAACCCACCTCTCCGGAGGGCACCATGCAGACGCCACGTGCCTCCCCGCTGCGGTCGCTGTTCAACCGCGGCGGGCTGAAGGAAGTCTTCGAGCACGCCCGCAACGCCGTCGTCGCGACGATCTTCGTCGCCGCGGGGCTGGAAGCCTCGACGCGCGAGGGAAACCTGGGCCTGTTCGGCCTGGTGGATCCACGCCTGGCCGGCTATGTCGTGGCCGGCGTGGGCCTTCTGCTGATACTGGCCAACTTCGCCGACGGCCTGCGGCGGCTGGCGAAGTTCCGGCAGCACATCCTGCTGCAGATCGCGCTCAGCATCGCGTACTTCTTCGTGACGCTGCGGGTCATCCAGCTCGTCATCCTGTTCAGGACGCACCCCTGCTGACCCGCCGCGCGGGACTCAGCGGGTGGTGAACACGCCCGGCCGCCAACCGCCGTCGGCATAGCCGACCCGGGCGCCGCCATAGCCACTGCTGGAGCCGTAGCCCACGCCCAGCCCACCGCTGCCCAGCCGGGACCGGCGCCGGCGCATGCGCTCCTGCAGTTCCTCGCGACGGCCCGCCAGCCAGTCGGCACGGCCCACGTTTTCCGGGGCCAGGCCGTGGCGCCTGGCCTCGCGTTCGCGGAATTCGCAGAAGTCGTTGTAGGCATCCACCTCATGGCACAGGTCGCGCGCGCACAGCTCGATCATGATGGCGTCATCAAGGAAGCCCAGCACGGGAATGTGGTCCGGGATGGCATCGGCCGCCGTGGCGAAATACGCCAGCGCGACACGCAGGTGCACGATGTCCTCGTCCTGCAGCGCCCAGCCCTCGTCACGCGCCATGGCGATGAAGGAATCCAGCAGCAGCAGGCGATCCTTGACGAACTGCGGCGAGTCGCTCTGCTGCGCCTTCAGCAACAGGTCCGACGCCGCCTGCGTGATCTCCTGCAGGCTCATGTGCTGGCTGATGTTCAAGGCCGCTTCCCTCGCCTTCTTGAAGTGCGCGAGGTCCTGGTCGGTCAATTCCAGATTGATGGTCAGTGACATGTCGTGCTCCTGGCCGTTACGGCCGCCGTCGGTAGTGGATCCGCTGCCAGCGTGGATGCGAGCGCAACCACGTCACTGCCAGCGTGGCATCGAGGGCTGCCGGATCGTTCCGGCGACCAACATGCGTTTCATTGCGGCCCGGTTGCGCGAAGAGACCGGCAGACCCGCCATAGCATGCCGCAACCGCGCCGCCCCGATGCCTAAGTATTTCTACTGGGCGGCCTGCGCCGGTCGCCCTGCGGAACGCGCCTCATCGCGGCCGCTGCATGCCACGCATCACTGCAACCAGGGCAGCGACATGAACCCCTTCACGATGAAGGCATTCGCCAGGTCGACGAAGAACGAGCCGGCCAGCGCGATCAGCAGGAACGCCTTCGGCGATGGCCCGTACCGCAGCGCAACACTGTCCATGGTCGCCATGGCCACCGGCATCGAACTGAGCCCGAAACCGAGGAAGCCGCCGACGGTCACCGCGGCGTCGTAGTCACGCCCCAGCCAGCGGTAGAGCAGCAGCACGCCGACCAGCACCGTCACCACCACCTGGATGACGACATTGATCATCAGTGGGCCGATCGCCGCGCCCAGCGTCCACAGTTGGAGACTCATCAGGTAGGTCACCAGGAACGCCTGCAGGGCGATTTCGCCGCCGCGCTCGATGGGAGTGAAATCGATCCTGGCGCCCACAAGATCGGCGACGTTGGTGATCACCGCGCCGGCCAGCATGGCGGTCAGGAATCCGGGTAGCACCAGCCCATGGGCCCGCGCCCACTGGTTGGCGGCATCGCCGGCCAGCACGGCAACCACGATCAGCAACAGCACCCCGAGGATGGTGGCGATGGGCGGTGCCGGCGGTGGAGGCGCCACGTCAGGCGCGACCCAGCTGGCCGGTGTCGCACCCCCAGGACCTCGCAGCTGGTGGCGGCGGATGAGCCAACCGGTGACCGGGCCTGACACCAGCGCGCCCACCACGACCGCCAGGGTGGCGGCGCCCACCGCCACTTCCGGTGCATGCGCCAGGCCCATGGCCTGTGCTTCCTTCGCCCAGGCAGCGGCGGTACCGGGGCCGCCGACGAAGGACACGCTGCCGACCAGCACGCCGTAAAAGGGATGCGCACCTGAAGCGGTGGCCACCAGGATGCCGGTGACGTTCTGCACGACCAGCAGGATCACCGTGACCACGCACAGGATCACCAGCGGCCGCCCACCGGCCTTCAGCGCGGAGAGCTTGGCGGACAAGCCCACGGTGGTGAAGAACACCAGCAGGAAGAACGTGGTCAGCTGACCGGCGAACTGCACCGAAAGGCCAGCGAACCGGTACAGCAGTGCCGACAGGATCGCCACCAGCACCCCACCGACCACGGGGACCGGCACGTTGAGACGTGCAAGCAGCGGCACCCCCCGGCTGATGGCGCCGGCCACCACCAGCGCGAACAGACCCACGGCCAGGGTCTCAAGATCGGACAACGCCATCGTGGTCATATCCCCTCCAACGGCCCGGCGGGCCTTGGCGGCCCCACCGGCTTCTACGGAAACGACGATCGCAGCACGTACCGAGGGCGGCCCCGATCCCCCGGCACCGCATTCCGCAGCATTGCGCTTGCGTCGCAAGGACGCAAGCGGGAGCAGACGCGCGGTGCCAGATGTCCCGACTTCGGAATGGCGGCCGCCCACGGAGCGTGCCCCACGGACCACGCGCGTGGGAGTGCCCGGGATCATGACGTGTCGAGGCTGCACGGCGCATCCGCACCGTCGGGGCGCGCCGGACGGGAGGCCACAAGCGCGTGCTCACAACAAACCTGCTCGCAGCAAAAAAAGCCGATGCGATCCTTCGGCGGGTCGGGTCAGCCCCTTATCCAGGACGACGCATCAGCTCACTGGCCAACCGGCAGTGCCTCGCCGGCCGTGGCCAACTCGCGCAGGCGGTGCGTCCGCGAGTGGACCCAGCGGCAGGCCCAGCTTGCGCCCCGATACAGATTGGGCACTGCCACTTCGGAATGCGCACCGCGCGGGTCCTGAAGATGGATGGTGATCATCCAGCCGCTGCGCCGCGGGGCGATCTCGAGGACCTCGCAATCCGCGACCCACAGCCGCAGTCCGAACCCCGTCTCTTCCCAACGGAAGCCCTCCGGAAGTCTCCCCAAATCCTGCCCCGCCATATCTGTCCCCTTGCCACCCTCGGCATTCCTGCTGCAAAGACGCACGTGCTGGGTAGCCGCACGCCTGAGATCATGGGGCAGCACGCGCATAGGCGGCGCTGCCCCATGTACTGCGGCCTAGTGCTTGCTGGACTTCAGCATGTCATCACGGCTCTTCTCGGCGCGTGCGGCGCCGATCGCGGTTTCCACCTGCTTGACCTCTTCCGGCGGCGGCAGCACGGCGGGCATGCCGAGCGACTGGATCCACAGTTCCCGGCACCAGCCCATCGTGTGGTACAGGTGGTGATCCTCGTCCTGCTCGACTGCCTCGTAGGCGGGCTGCAGGACTTTCGCGAGCGGACCGCCGGCCTCGACCACCTTGCCGATCAGCTCCCAGTTCTGGTGGTCCTTGGTTTCGGCCAGCACGACGCATTCCGCGGCGACCAGTTGTGCCGCCTCGGGCGTGGCGGTCTTCATCGCCATCTCGATGGCCATGACCAGCGATTGGCCCTGATGCGCCACGACCTTGCGGCCCGGGCTCTGCTCTTCGGTATCCATCTCGAGCTGTTCGAACACCCGCGTCAGCACCTGCTCGTGTGTCGTGGTTTCGTCCAGGTATTCCTTCCATTCCTTCTTCAGGTCGTCGTTCTGCGCCGCCTTGATGGCCGCCGTGTAGACCTGGATACCGCCGCGCTCGGTCTCAAGCGCCTGCAGCAGCAGCTCGTGAACCTGATCCTTGTTGAGATTGCTTGAACGTGCCATGACAGCTCCGCACCTATCTGGGGTTGGGGCTCCCGTTGTACCTCCGCATTCGAGACGAACGCGTGACGATGACGTGGTACCGCACGTATTCAGCATCACGCACCGGCCCACGGTTACGTGTTGATTCCGCAACGTGAAAAGCGCGCGAAGCCACTGCCGTTGCCGTGCGGAGAACGTGTGGAGCATCTGTCATCCACATGAAGTCGATGATGCACGTCATCGTCACGCACGCCATGCAAGCGTGCGCCACAGCCATCTTCCGGCGCCTCGCACTCCTGCCTTCCGCCATGCGGACGGTCGACGAAGTTGGCGAAGAAGCGATGGCGATCCCGTGCATGCATGCGCATCGCATTCCCCCGTTCCACAGGAGCTTTGAAATGACTCGAGAAACCCATGGTCGCGATTCCAACCCCGATCCCATCACCGGCGCGCCCGGCTCCCATCCTGTCGGCGTCGGTGTAGGCGGCGTGGCCGGTGCGGTCGCGGCGGGTGCCGTCGCAGGCACCATGTTCGGTCCCATCGGCACGCTGGTGGGTGCGGCGGCAGGCGCGATCGCAGGCGCGGCCGCAGGCAAGGGCGTCGCCGAGCGCCTCGACCCCACGGCTGAAGTCGAATACTGGCGCGAGAACGCGGCCTCACGCCCCTACTACGAAGCCGATCGCGATTTCGACCGCGACTATGCAGGCGCCTACCGCACCGGCGTGGAGGCGCGCGAACAGAATCCCGACCTCTCCTGGGACCAGACCGAACAGCGCCTGCAGAAGGACTGGGATGACCGTCGTGGCGATTCCGGCCTGGACTGGGAAAACGCGCGGCCGGCCGTGCGCGACTCGTGGGAGCGGGCGGACCGCACCTACAGCACGTACAGCGGTACCGACGAGTTCTTCGGCGCGCGCTTCAAGGACTCGGCCTACGCGAAGGATGGCGAAACGTTCGACGACTACCGCCCCGCCTATCGCTATGGCACCTACGCGCGTCAGCAGTACGCCGACCGCGACTGGGATGATGAACTTTCAGGCGACCTGGAAGCCGGCTGGGAGCGCTTCAAGGGCACATCCAGGCTGGGCTGGGAGCGCGCGAAGCACGCGGTCGCCGATGCGTTCACACTGGACCGCCAGCGTCCGCACTGATCGCCGATTCGCGTGAATCTCCTGTAAGGGATGCAGCCTGACAACCCCGGTGAGCCGGGGTTGTCTCGTCGGGGCCGAGTTCCCTGGTCAGTAGCGCGGTGGCACCGAGGTGCACCGCGCACTCTGATCGTTGACCGCTGATTCTGTCGCACTTCAATCGCTCGGCGCGGCCCGGGCCATGGTGCGTCAACGCAACTGGCTGTCCTTGCTGCCGCGGCGGTTGTACAGGCCGGCGCCCTGCTCGTCCCGGTCGGCGGCTTCCTGGCAGCTCACGCAGAGCCGTACGCCGGGCACCGCCTTCTGTCGGGCCAGCGGGATCGGTTTCCCGCATTCTTCGCAATGGGTCAGGCTGGGACCCGTGTGCAACTGGCGACGCGCGCGCTCGATGCCGTCCTTCACGGTCGCGTCGATCTGTTCCTGTACCGCCCCGTCACCCGCCCAACCGGTTGCCATGGCCGCGCTCCTCTCCTGCTACGCCTGCAGCGTACACCCGCGCGGGTTAACGCAACGCCACGCACGTCCCGGCAGTCGTCTACTCCGGCACGATGGCTGCCGGAGCACACGCTGGGCGGCGCCTCTCGCGCAATGCTGCAGCGCGCGCGCCATCCCCATGAACGACCACGCCCACGACAGGGGAATCACGCATTCGCCAGCGCGAAGTCGATCGCGCCGCGAACCGCCGCCACCTGCGCATCGTTGCACTGCTGCGGCGTCGCTTTCGGGCTGTCCGGGTACACCTCGGTGATGGTGGTGTAGCGCGCGTCGGTGACGCCGGTGCAAAGGCCCAGCGCCTTCACCGGGTACTGGATGACGCCTTCGGCCACTACCGGCGAACCGATGATCTCGCCATTGTCGTCGGCAGGCGCGATATGGGTGACCTGCGCCACCGCGGCGATCACCGCCTGCTGGAACTCCGGCTGCGGGTTCACGCTGTCGTCCACCAGGTAGAACCCGTCGGGGATTTCGCCCGGCTCGAACGGCTTGCCGTCACGCGCCGCCAGCGCGGGCCGGAACTCGGTCTCGTCGCTGTCGGTCGTCTCGTGCAGGTCGATGTGCATCAGCACGCGTTCGCGGACCGGCGCGACCAGCGTGATCAGCGCCGCGGATTCCTGTGCGGGGCTGTCCACGCGGAACGACCGGTTGGGGTCCAGCGCCTCGGCATTCCAGCGGTGGATGCGCTCGTAGCCCCATGGACTGATGCACGGCACCACCAGCAGGTTCGCGCGGCTTGCGTAATCGGCCGCATGCCGGTCGAGGAACTGCAGGGCACCATGCACGCCACTGGTCTCGTAGCCGTGCACGCCGCCGGTGACCAGCAGGACGGGCAGCGCGTCGTTCCAGTCCCGGCTGCGCACCGCATGCAGCGGGTAGGTTTCGCCGGGACCGTAATCCAGCTGGCCGTACTGCACCACGTCGAAGCGGTCGCGCAACCCGTCGATCACCGCCACCACGTCGGCCGCATGGCTGCGCTGCACGCGCTGGCGCGCGCGCCATTCCGCTTTCTCGGCCGCGCCCCAGGGCTGGCCGGGGATGCCGATGGGGTAGAAAGAGGGATTCGTCATGACCTGCACCGCCTTGCCGTGTCGCCGGGAAATGCCGCGCACTTTAACATCGGGCATGCGCGGCCGTTCATTCGCGCCGATCCCCGATGCGGGCCTGGGAGCAACCGGAAACCGCCACGGCCGGATAGATCCGCTGATCCCGTTTGCCTCTGGATGACGATCGGAGGCTCCCATGACGGGCGCAGGGAAAACAAGCACGCGATGAAGCAGCAGGTGCGCTACGTGGTGACCCGCGACGACGTACGGCTGGCCTGGGCCGAGATCGGGCGTGGGCCGCCGCTGGTCAAGGCGGCCACGTGGCTGACCCACCTGCAGTACGACCTCGAAAGCCCGGTGTGGGCACACTGGATCCGCTTCTTCGGCGAGAACTTCCGCTACATCCGCCACGACGAACGCGGCTGCGGCATGTCCGACTGGGAGGCAGGCCGCCTTGGCGCCGCGGAATGGGTGGACGACCTGGAAAGCGTGGTGGACGCCGCCGGCATCGACCGTCCGTTCGCGCTGCTCGGCATCAGCCAGGGGGCGGCCACGGCGATCCGCTACGCGGTCCGGCATCCCGAGCGTGTGTCGCACCTGATCCTTTACGGCGGCTATGCCATCGGCGGCCACAAGAGCGACAACCCGGAGCGGCGAGCGCTGTTCAAAGCGGTGATGGACGTGATCGGGCTGGGATGGGGCAGCGACAATCCCGCGTTCCGCCAGTTGTTCAGTTCGCGCTTCGCGCCGCAGGGCACGCAGACGCAGATTGACTGGTTCAACGAGCTGTGCCGCCGCACCACCTCGCCGCAGAACGCCTGCGAACTGCTGGCCGCGCGCGGCGACATCGACGTGCGCGACGAACTGGCGCAGGTGCGCGTGCCCACGCTGGTGCTGCACGGCACGCACGACCAGATCGCGCCGCTGTCGCAGGGCAAGCTGCTGGCCAGCCACATCCCGGGCGCGACCTTCGTGCAACTGGACTCCTGCAACCACGTGCTGCTCGAACACGAGCCGGCGTGGCGGCAGTTCCAGCAGGCCGTGCTGGAGTTCACCGGCCACGCACTCGCCGGCGGCACGGCCGGCCCGCTGGCGGCGACATTGACCGCGCGCGAACGCACCACCCTGGCACTGCTGTGCGAAGGCCACAGCAACTCGCAGATCGGCTGGCACCTGGGCATCGCCGAGAAGACCGTGCGCAACCACATCTCCAACCTGTACCGGAAGCTGGGCGTGCGCAGCCGTGCGGAAGCCATCGTCAAGGCCTACGGACATCCGCCCGGCCAGGCAGGCTGATCCGCGCGGGAAACCGGGACATTTGTCCCGCATGCCGCCGCCTGGCGTGCAGGAACCGGGACAAGGTTCCCATGGTCGCGTGCACGGACGATGCGCAGACTGCCTGCACGCCACTCGCCGCCCTTTCCTACCCCAATCGGCTCCATGCACCGCGCAGGTTCCCCCGCCGCGCGTCGCGGGCAAACGACAGGAAAACGGACACCCCGAGGGCGGCTTGCCCCTTCCAGGAGATCCACGATGTCCCGTCTGCTTGCCCTGTTGTATGGCACCGCGTGTTACGCGGTGTTTCTGGCCACCTTCCTGTACGCCATCGCGTTCGTCACCGGCGCCGGCGTTCCCAAGCACATCGACAATGGCGTGCCGGCCACGTTGCCCGTGGCACTGGGCATCGACCTGCTGCTGATGACTCTGTTCGCGTTGCAGCACAGCGTGATGGCGCGTCCGGCGTTCAAGCGCTGGTGGACGCGCTTCGTGCCGGCGCACATCGAACGCAGCACCTACGTGCTGGCGTCCAGCCTGGCGCTGGCCCTGCTGTTATGGCAGTGGCGGCCGCTGCCGCTGACGGTGTGGGAAGTACAGGGCGACGTGGCGCGCGTGGCGGTCCATGCGCTGTCAGCGACGGGATGGCTGCTGGTGCTGTCCAGCACGTTCCTGATCAGCCACTTCGACCTGTTCGGCCTGCGACAGGTCTGGCACCACGCCCGCGGTCGTGGCCCGGCGCCGGAGACGCCTTTCGTGGTACGTGCGCTCTACCGCATCGTGCGCCACCCGCTGATGCTCGGTTTCCTGATCGCATTCTGGGCCGCGCCGACGATGAGCCTGGGCCACCTGCTGTTCGCCGCGGTGACCACGGCCTACATCGTGGTGGCGGTGAAGTGCCTGGAGGAACGCGACCTCATCGCGCAGCACGGCGACACTTACCGCGCCTACCAGCGCCAGGTGCCGATGCTGCTGCCGGGGCGCATCCGTCCCGCCGCCGTGGCGGAAAGCAGCGTCAATGCCCCGACCGCCTTCGACGCCAAGCGCTCGACGCGCTGAGCGCTTCTTCTTCGCACCCGGCCAGCGCGGGTTGCCAAGCGGAAATCAGGCCTCAGACTATGGCGGGCACCTCGTGCCCGCCTGCCGACTGACGCCCACGGATGTTCCCCGCCATGCCCCACTACACCGGTCCCCTGCTTGTCCGTGATGCCGCCGAGGCGCTGCTGGCGGCGCGCGATCGCGGGGACGAGGCGTGGCAGGGCTCGCTGGACCTGGGCGTGTCGCAGGGCGAGGCGCGGCTCCACGCCGACGACTGGATGTGGAAGGGCGAACGCTATCCGTATCCGGACAAGCTGAAGGACCGCACGCTGTACTACTGGGACGAGGATGCGTTCTCGCCGATCTCCCGCTACGCCGGCTCGCTGATCAAGCTGGTGCCCAGCGAATGGGGCGTGCCCACCTTCGAGATCGACGGCATCAAGATGCTGCCGACCTCGCGCGAATCACCGCTCGACGATGCCCGCCGCAAGGTGGCGCTGGTGGAACCGCGCGGGAAGGTGGTGCTGGATACCTGTGGCGGACTGGGTTACTTCGCCGCCTGCTGCCTGCAGGCGGGTGCGGCCCGCATCCTGTCGTTCGAGAAGAACGCCGACGTACTCTGGCTGCGCACGCTCAATCCGTGGTCGCCGGACCCCGACGCACCCGACAGCGGCGGTCGCCTGCAGCTGGCCCACGCCGACGTCTCGCAGGCGATCACCACGCTGCCTGACACCTCCGTGGACGCGATGCTGCACGATCCGCCGCGCTTCGGCATCGCCGGCGAACTCTATTCGCAGGCGTTCTACGACCAGCTGGCGCGCGTGCTGCGCAAGGGCGGGCGGCTGTTCCACTACACCGGCAGCCCGAACAAGCTGACCAGCGGCCGGGACGTGCCGCGCGAAGTGGCCCGGCGACTGGAGAAGGCCGGCTTCAAGGCCCAGTTGGCGCTGGATGGCGTGCTGGCCTCGCGGCGCTGAAGGCAGCCACTTCTTCACGCGGCCTGAGCGCAGCGGGGTGCAAAAACGGCGCACTGTCGTTTCCCGCACGCAAGGAGTCCCGCCATGATCCGCACGCACGCACTCCGCCTGACCACCCTCGCCCTGCTGCTCGCCGGCCCCGCGCTGGCGCAGGAATCCAAGGCGCCACCGATGACGCCCGAGATGCAGGCCATGATGGAGGCCTACCAGAAGGCCGGCACGCCCGGCGCCGAGCACGGCAGGCTGGCGGCCATGGGCGGTACCTACGACCTGACCGTCAAGGCCTGGCACGCGCCGGATACGCCGCCCACCACCGATACCGGCACGGCCACCCGCAAGATGATCCTCGGCGGCCGCGTACTGGTGGAAGACGTGAGCTCGCAGATGATGGGCGCGCCGTACACCGGCCAGGGACTGCACGGTTTCGACAATGTCACCGGCAAGTACTGGGCCACGTGGAACGACAGCATGAGCACCGGCCTGATGGTCAGCGAGGGCACCTGCGACGCCAACCTGACCTGCGCCTACACCGGGACCTACCACGACCCGGTCACGAAGAAGCCGCAGACAGCGCGCATGACCAGCCGCTGGACCGACAAGGCCACCGAGGTGTTCGAGATGTACGGCCCCGGCCCCGACGGCAAGGAAACCAAGATGATGGAAATCACCTACCGGAAGCGCACCCGCTGAGGCTGGCGGACACGGCGTGGCGGTGCTCCAGTCGGCCGTGGCATGGAGTAAGCGGCGGAGCTGCTTCCTCGCCGTCATGCCGGACATGTCGGCCCGCTCCGTGGACCGACGCCCCCAGGGCCCCGGCGCGGTGGACCCGGCGCTCCCGTCGCGCGCGGACGGCCGCTCCGGCCGGGACATCGCGTCCGGAAGCGCCGCCCGGCCGCGCTCCCGGCGCCGGGACGGACGCGCAACCGGCCGATTCCGTACACTGGCCGTACTCCACACCGTAGATGCCCATGGCCAAGCCCAACTATTCGTTCGAAAAGCGCCAGCGCGAGCTGGCCAAGAAGAAGAAGAAAGACGAGAAGGACGCGCAGAAGCGCGCCGAGCGGGAAGCGGCCAAGGCCGCCGAGGCACCGCCGGCCCCCGCCGAGCCGGAATGAACGACCCGGCCCCCGCGCCCTCCCAGGTCTGGGTGGACGCCGATGCCTGCCCGGGGCCGGTGAAGGACATCCTGTTCCGGGCGGCGGAACGGGCGCAGGTGCAGGTGACTCTGGTCGCCAACCAGTGGCTGCGCACGCCGCCCTCGCGCTTCATTCGGGCCCTGCAGGTCCAGGGCGGCTACGACGTCGCCGACGATGCCATCGCCGCACGTGCCCGCCCCGGCGACCTGGTGGTGACGCAGGACATCCCGCTGGCCGCCCGCGTGCTGGCCAACGGCGCACAGGCCGTCGATCCGCGCGGCGAGCGCTACACCCCCGACACCATCAACGAACGCCTGTCGATGCGGAACTTCATGGACGAGCTGCGTGGCGCCGGCGTGCAGACCGGTGGCCCGGCGCAGTTCAGCGCCCGCGACCGCCAGGCCTTCGCCAACCAGCTGGACCGCTGGCTGGCGTCACGGCGCTGAGCATGTCCGATCTCGAATTCCGCCCGCTGTTCCACCTGCTGCTGCATTTCATCGTGCCGCTGGCGGTGGCGCGGCTGTTCTGGCCGACGCACTGGAAGCGCGCCGCGCTGTGGATGCTGGCGGCGTGGGTGATCGACCTGGACCACCTGCTCGCTGATCCCGTCTACGCACCGGGCCGCTGCAGCATCGGCTTCCACCCCTTGCACACGTGGCCCGCGATCATGGTGTACGGCGCGCTGGCGATGCCGAAGAAGACGCGCTGGTTCGGCATCGGCCTGCTCATCCACGTGGCGCTGGACGGCATCGATTGCCTGCTGATGGCGCACTAGCGCCACCGCCCGTCGCTATCCGTGTTTACCTGCACGCGGATCTGTCCGCCACGCCGGTGCCGATGCGTTGAGCCAGTGAACAGGACGCACATCGCCGACTTCCCGAAAGGAGCACAGCATGGCCATCGGCAGGAACAACCTCGCGCTGCCCGACTTCCACAAGGCGGTCCTCAAACACAAGGACGCGGCACGTGCGTTGTGTTTCGGCGACTCGTGGTTCCAGTATCCGCCGCACCCCACCGATCTGAACAAGCAGCTGGCCCGGATGTTCAGGAACACCCTGTTCCTGCGCGAAGGCGTCGCGGGCCGCGACAGCGCCATGTGGAAGCGCGCCCTGCCGCGCATCCAGCGTGCGATCGGCACGTACCGCTTCGACGCCATCCTGCTGTCCACCGGCGGCAACGACATCGTCGGCAGCGAGCTTTCCGAATTCATCAAGACCGCCAACCAGCCGCAGTCGCCGGGCGACTTCCCGTGGGGCGAGATCCCGGGCGTGGTGTTCGACCACATCCGGCTGGAAACCTTCGGCCTGGCGCTGCGCTACGCCATCGACGACATCAAGCAGGTCGTGCAGTTCCGCGACCTGTACCAGCCCACCTGCCTGGTCTACGTACACAGCTACGACTACATCTACCCGTCGGGCGTGGGCTACCGGCTGGGCCCGCTGAAGATGGAGCCTTGGGTCAAGCCCTACCTGGACGCCGCCGGCCTGACCGACAAGGCCGGGCAGCGCGTGCTGACCCGCTGGCTGATCGACCAGTTCACCCGTGAGCTGCGGGCCTTCGTGTCGCAGCGCGCCAACCTGGTGCTGGTGGATTCACGCGGCACGCTGACGTCCGAAAGCCAGTGGGAGAACGAGATCCACCCCACCGCCGCGGGCTTCGAGAAGATCGCCCGGACCTGCTGGAAGCCGCGGCTGACCGGCGTGCTGCGGTAACCCGCGGCGCGGCGGATATCTTTCCGCCAGCCCGGAACAGCGCCATCACGGGCGGAATGCGATGTTGGGTGTCGATTTCCCCGGCGCCCGTTCGTCGTGGAAGAAAGGCGGACCTGACGATCCGCACGGAACCCCGGCATGAGAACGCTCATCGCAGCCGCCATGGTCAGTCTCGACGGCATCATCCAGGCCCCCGGCGGACCGGACGAAGACCGCAGTGGCGGCTTCGCGCATGGCGGCTGGGTTTGGCCGTACGCCGACGATGACGAGGCGATGGACGGCCTGTTCGCCGATCCGTTCGCGCTGGTGCTGGGCCGGCGCACCTACGACATCTTCGCCGGCTATTGGCCACACGTGCCCAGCGATGCGCCGCACGGCCACATCGCCGACGCCTTCAATGCGGCCACCAAGCACGTCGCCACGCATCATGCGGATACGCTGGACTGGGCGCACAGCCACGCGCTGGGCGCCGACGTGGTCGCGGCATTGCGCCGACTCAAGCGCGACGACGGTCCGGACCTGGTCACGCAGGGCAGCAGCGACCTGCTGCACCAATTGCTGGCTACCGATCTGGTCGACGAACTGCGGCTGCTGGTCTACCCGGTGCTGCTGGGCCGCGGCAAGCGGCTGTTCGACGATGGCACGCAGGCGTCGGCCTTCCGGCTGATGGCTTCGCGTACGACGCAGGCCGGCGTGCTCGTCGCCCGCTACGTGCGCGATGGCGACGTGCGCACCGGGTCGTTCGCCGCCGGTTGAGGCGCGCCGGGTCCCCCACGTTCACCCCGCTCTTTCCACGAGGCCGGAATCCTCGGCCCACCGCCCCCCCTCTGCTCCCAGGAGACCAGCATGACCCCGAAGAACACCATCTGCCTCTGGTACAACCACGACGCCGAAGAAGCCGCGAACTTCTACGCCAGCACCTTCCCCGACAGCGAAGTGAAAGCCGTGCACCGCGCGCCGGGCGACTATCCCTCGGGCAAGGAAGGCGACGTGCTGACGGTCGAGTTCACCGTGTACGGCATCCCGTGCATCGGGCTGAACGGCGGCGACACCTTCAAGCACAGCGAGGCGTTCTCGTTCCAGATCGCCACCGACGACCAGGAAGAAACCGACCGCCTGTGGAATGCCATCGTCGGCAACGGTGGCCAGGAGAGCGCCTGCGGCTGGTGCAAGGACAAGTGGGGCCTCAACTGGCAGATCACGCCGCGCGTCCTCACCGAGGCCTTCACCAGCGCGGACAAGGCGGTCGCCAAGCGCGCGTTCGCCGCGATGATGGAAATGCGCAAGATCGACATCGCCAAGATCGAGGCCGCGATCCGCGGCTGAGGCACGCTTCGCTCAAAGACCCAGATGGCCATGCAGGGCGCGTCGTACGCGCTCTGCGTAGTCGCGCGAACCGTAGCAGCCGGCGTCGAACACGCCGCCGGCACCGGCGGCCGCGGCCAGCCCGGAGAACATCGGCCGGGGCACGATGACCACCTGCCACGGCGCATCGTCGTGGTCGCTGTCCTCGCTCCGGCGCACCTCGACGGCCGCCACGTTCGTGCGCGTGAGGCGCGTCGTCGTCAACCGGCCCCAGGCGCGGCGCTGGACCAGCACGGTGTGCGGCGGATACGTCCACTCGTCGCCCCACCCCGACAGTCCGGCGCGGATGAACTGCACGCCGACATAGCCCGCACCGCCGACGATGATGGCGAAGACCGGCGAGGCGATGTTCAGCGGCCACAGGCCGCGGCCCAGCTCCCACAGCGGCATGACCACGGCGAACGCGCCGGCGAGCACGCAGCCCACGCGTATCGGCCACGGGAACCCCCGCCGCACCAGCGGCAGGTCGTCGTCGGCGAAAGAGGCGATGTGGTCGGTGGACACGTGGCGATGGTAGCCATAAACCCCGACCGCCGTCTGGCGCCCCGCGCCCATGACCTCTGCGCCATGAAGCCTGCGTGTCGCTCTGTATACTCGATCACGGTTGGCGGGTACCCCTATCCGCCCACGAATCACGGAGCGATGTCATGGGTCTTGTACAGGCGGTGGTGGGTGCGGTCGGTGGCGTGCTGGGCGACCAGTGGAAGGATTTCTACACGGTGCCGCAGGGCCTGCCGGCGACAGCGGCGCTGTTCGCCGCGGTGCCGCAGGGCACCAACGCCGGGCGCGGTTCCAACACTAGCGGCTCGACCAACATCATCACCAACGGCTCGAAGATCGTCGTGCCTGAAGGCTACGGCCTGCTGCTGATGCAGGATGGCGCGATCACCGCCTTCGTCGCCGAGCCGGGCGGCTACGAATGGCGTTCGGACGACATCAACTCGAAATCGATCTTCGCCGGCGACGGCATCGTGTCGACCTTCATCACCCAGAGCTGGGAACGCTTCAAGTTCGGCGGCCAGCCGGGCTCGCAGCAGGCGGCGTTCTTCGTCTCGCTGAAGGAACTGCCGGACAACCGCTTCGGCACCCAGTCCGAGATCTACTGGGACGACGGCTTCCTCAACACGCAGGTCGGCGCCATCACGCGCGGCTCGTACACGCTGAAGATCGTCGACCCCATCCTGTTCGTGAAGAACTTCGTGCCGGCGGCGTACCTGCAGCCGGGCAAGGTGTTCGACTTCACCGACCTGGACAACGCGGCGGCCAGCCAGCTGTTCAACGAAGTGGTCGGCTCGCTGGCACCGGCCTTCAGCCTGTACACGAACGATCCCTCCAAGGGCAACCGCATCACCAAGCTGCAGCAGGATTCGCTGGGCTTCGCGCAGAGCCTGTCGGCGGCCGTCGAGCAGGGCTACCAGTGGAGTTCCAGCCGCGGCCTGGCCATCGTCAAGACCGCCATCGTCTCCATCGAGTACGACGCCAACACGCGCGAACTGCTGAAGACGGTGCAGCGCGCCGATGCGCTGTCAGGCGCGCGCGGCAATTCCAACCTGCAGGCCAGCGTGGCGCAGGGCATCCAGTCCTCCGGCGAGACCGGCGGTGCGGCAGGCCTGGTCGGCGTGGGCATGGCCTCCGGCATGGTCGGCGGTGTCGGCGCGCTGCAACAGCCGGTGGCCCCGGCGGCACCGGCCGCGGAAGATCCGGTCGCCAAGCTGCAGAAAGCCAAGCAGATGCTCGATCTGGGCCTGATCACCCAGGCCGACTACGACGCGCTGAAAGCAAAGGCATTGGGCCTGTAACCGGAACCGCGCGCGCCCCATGTCCATCCCCCACCGTCCGGCGCCCCCGCCGTTGCCGCCGACACCGCCTGCCGGCCCTGGATCGCCGCAGGACGTGCCGCCGTTGCCCGGGAGTTTCCCGGTCGACCCCGCCACCCTGCCCGACGCCATCCGCGAGGAACTGGAGGCGCCCGATCCGGTCGCCATCGACACCGCCTCGGCCGAGCTGAAGGACGGGCAGAACCACTGCCCGAAATGCGGCGCCACCGACATCCGCCACAAGCTGGGCAGTGACGTGCTGGTCTGCCTGTACTGCCGCCACGAGTGGGTCGGCGTGCGGGTCGAGGAAGCCTTCGGCTTCGGCGAAGGCCACGCGGACCTGCGCGGCACCGTCATCGCCTCGGGTGCGCGCGACATCGCCGCCGACGCGGCCAGCGTGATGACGTTCAAGTGCACCGGCTGTGGCGCGGAAGTCACGGTGAACACCGAGAACGCGATGACGGCGCGCTGCCACTGGTGCCGCCACGTGTTCGGCGTGAACGAACAGATCGCCAACGGCGCGGTACCCGATGCGGTGCTGCCCTTCCATATCAAGAAGGACGATGCCATCGCGCGCATCCGCCAGTTCGTGGGCAAGCGGCGGCTGTTCGCGCTGAAGGCGTTCAAGGAGCAGTTCACCCCGGAAAACGTCGTCGGCGTGTACCTGCCCTACATGATCGTGGACGGCAACGCGAGCGCGCAGGTCGCCGGCAAGGGCGAGATCCTGACGCGCACCTACACGCGCGGCACCGACAAGAACAAGAAGACCTACTACGACGCCGACGTGTACCAGGTGGAGCGGCAGGTCGACTTCACCGTGGACGACCTGCCCTTGGAGTCTTCCTCTGAGCGCGGCAACCTGGACAGCCAGGTCAACACGCAGAACATCATCAACACCATCCTGCCGTTCGACACCAAGAACGCGGTGAAGTGGAACGCCTCGTACCTGGCGGGCTTCACCTCGGAGAAGCGCGACACCGACGTGGAGCAGCTGCACCCGCGTCTGGAAGACCAGCTGCTGTCCATCGCCCGCGCGCAGGTCGAGGAATCGGTGCGCCGCTACGACCGCGGCGTGCGCTGGGAACAGGAACGCCTGGACGTGCACGGCACGCGCTGGGTGTCGATGTACCTGCCGGTGTGGCTGTATTCGTACCACCAGCCGGGCAGCAACGGCGGCATGCTGCACTACATCGCCGTCAACGGCCGCACCGGCGAAACGATGGGCAGCGTGCCGGTGCAGCAGTGGAAGCTGCTGCTGGCCGCGCTGACCGTGGGCACTTTCCTGGAGGGCATCGCCCTCTGGATCATCTGGGCAGGGTCATGAGCGACGACAGTGGCATGTGGCTGCTGGCGCTGGGGCCCACCGGGGCCGCCGCGCTGTACTGGGCCATCTACCGGTATTACCGCAACACCGACAAGTCGCACGCGTTCGAGCGCGAGACGGACATCCAGGCCAAGCCAGTGACTGGCTCGGACCGCCAGGTCGACACCGTGACCGGCACCCAGCGCACGCGCATCAACGGCGACAACGTGCAGGCGTACCGCCAGCGCGTGGCGCGGGTGCGCGATGACGATGGCACAACGTAGGGCGGGCTCCAGCCCGCCATCGCACGACAAGGCGGCGGGCCGAGGCCTGCCTGCGCATCACCGCCCGAACAGCTTCCGTGCATTGCCGCTGCGGATCTTGGCTTTCTCTTCGTCGGTCAGGTCCAGCCGGTCCAGGGCCTTGACGGTTTCGCCGAGCCCGATCTGCGGGTAGTCCGAGCCCAGCAGCACGTGGTCGAGGCCGACGTTGCGCAGGGTCCAGAGGAATTCCTCTTCCACCGGCGAATCCGCCACGACCAGCACGGTGGCGGAGATGTCGAAGTAGAGGTTGTCGAAGCCGAAACCGTCGGCGGTGCGGGCCAGCGCGAGGATGTTCCAGAAGCGGAAATTCAGGCCGCCGATGTGGGCCAGGATGAACTTCGTCTTCGGCACGCGCACGACCAGGTTGAACAGTTTCTCGCTGTCCCCCGGCAGGATGTTGGCGTTGTCCATCAGCACGGCCACGCCCAGTTCACCGGCGCGGCGCACCAGCGTTTCCACGCGCGGATCGGCGACGTCGAAGCCCTGCGTGTGGGCATGGATCTTCATGACTTTCACGCCCGCCGCGGCCACGCGGGCCAGTTCGGCCAGGGCGGCGTCGCCGTCGTACGGGTGCACGGTGGCGATGGGCAGCACGTCGGGATTGGCGGCGGCCAGGGCGATGACGCGGTCATTGCCGGCGCGGATCTTCGCCAGGTCGCCCTGCCTGGCCTGGTGTGGGCCACCGAACCACATCACGCCCATGCCGGACAGTTCCAGGCCGGCTTCGCGGACGGTCTCGCGGTATTCCCGCAGGGACGTTTCGCCGTCACGCAGGTGGACGTGCACGTCGAACACGGGGTTGGCGGCGATGGCGGTACCGGCGAACAGGCATGACGACAGGATCAGCGCACGCAGCATGCGTCTTCTCACAGAACAGAGGAGGCGCGATGGTGCCACGTATGCGCCGGCGATGCCCGCCTGCGCGTTCGCGTGAGGGGTGCCGATATCCATCAAAGCCCGCGCCGGATGACGCCGCCGTCATGGAGAAAGCACGCAACCCCACGACCATCCCGACGAGCGGCGGTTGACACATTTCGACGTTTAGCTAACTATCGCACCATGAGCCAGGTCTTCCGCGCCCTTTCCGATCCCACCCGCCGCCAGGTGCTGCAGTTGCTGCGCAAGGGGCCGATGAGTGCGGGCGAATTGAGCGACCAGTTCGACGTGTCCAAGCCGACCATGTCGGCGCATTTCGCGGTGCTGAAAGAAGCCGACCTGGTGCATGCGGAAAAGGTCGGCAAGTCCGTGATCTATCACCTGAAGCTGTCGGTGCTGGAAGACGCACTGCTTGGCTTCGTCCACTCCTTCGGTGCGGGCAGTGCCGCACCGAAGCCAAAGAAAGGGGCTGCGCGATGAACAGAGAAGTGCTTTCCAGTCTGGCGTGGGGCATCGGCATCGTGGTGCTGGCGCTGTGCGCGACCTTCGCCCGTTCGCAGGGCTACATCGACAGCGAGATGGTCGACCGCATCGTGATGGGCGCCATCGGGTTGATGGTGGCGTGGTTCGGCAACCAGATGCCCAAGCGCTTCGTGCCCACTGCGCGGGCGCGGCAGGCCACGCGGGTCGCCGGCTGGTCGATGGCGCTCAGCGGGCTGGCCTATGCGGGCTTCTGGATCGCGGCACCGAAGGATGTCGCCGTGATCGGCGGCTCGCTGGCGGTGCTGCTGGGCATCGCGGTGACGGTGACCTACTGCCTGTCGCTGCGGAACAAGGCGCGGATGTCCGGCGCCTGAGGGAACACAGGTGTGATTCGCTCCCTTCTCCCCGTGCAACGGGGAGAAGGACAGAAGCGCGACTGCCTGCCCTTCCCTTCTCCCCGTGACACGGGGAGAAGGTGCCGAAGGCGGATGAGGGGCGCTTTACCATCCGTGCACGCGAAGCGCGGACGCGCACTGGACTGGCCTCACCACTCCCGATCCCCGGGTGCGCTGCGCTTACCCGGGCTACATGGCGGCATCAACCCGGTATCGCATCATCCCTTCGGCTGATCGATGTTTATGCCATCCCCGCCCTCACCGCGTCCGCCAGCCGCGGATACAGCGGATGGAAACCCAGGTCTTCGCGCAGGCGGCGGCCGTCCATGACGGCGGCGAATGCTTTCGCGCGCTCGGGATCGGTGCCGTCGGGCGGTGGCTGTCCCACCGAGGCGAACAGGGTCGCGAGGTCCGGCGCTTCGTCGTCCGCCACGTTGTAGAGGCGGTGCGCCGGGGACGGCGCTTCCAGCAGGCGGATCACGGCCTGCGCCACGTCCGCGTGGTGGCCAATCGACATGCGCTGCGCGGGCGGGAAGGTGCGCATGAACGGCACCACGTCCTCGATGTGCGGGTCGCCATCGCCGTAGACGAACGGCAGGCGCAGGATGCGCACGTCCAGGCCGTCGATGGCCAGCAGCAGGCGTTCGGCCGCGAGCTTGCTCTGCGGGTAGGCGTCGATCGGCGCGCACGCATCATCCTCGTGCGCGGGCACGCCGCCGTTGGGGCCGTAGACCAGGCCGGTGCTGGTGAAGACGAAGCGCCCCACCCCCGCCGCGCGTGCCGCCTGCGCCAGGTGCTGCGTGCCGTGGTTGTTCACCGCATGCGCTTCTTCCGGCGTGGCGCCGCGGAAGAAGGCGGCGCAATGCACGACGGCCTCAACGCCGTTGACCGCCCCACGCAGCGAGTCCGGCCGCATCAGGTCGCCGGTGATCAGGTGGATGCCGTGGCCCGACAGGTCGGTCGCACGGGCGGGGTCGCGCACCAGGGCACGCACGGTATGTCCGTGCTGCACCAGCCGCTGGGCGAGTCTGCTGCCTACTTTTCCGGTCGCGCCGGTCACGAGTATGTTCATGCGGACCACGATAGGCCGCGCGTGGCCATTCGCATTGGAAAAAACGGCCATCGCCGCGCAGGTTGCGGCGTGGCGGACGCGGCGACCACAATGCCGGCATGCGCCCTGCCGCCGCCCCCGCCCCTGATGCCGTGATGCCCCCCGTGGCCGCGCTGCGCCCGATCGTGGCGATGACGGCGCGTCATTTCGCGGATGACCTGCAGCGGGTGGCGATGCCGCAGGTGGAGGCGCAGCTGGTGGCGCGCTTCGGGCCGTCGTTTCCAGGCGGTGTCGATCTGCATGCGATGGGCCCGCGCACGCAGGTGCACCGCAAGTTCATCCGCGGTGGGCAGCGGGCGGTGCTGGCACGGTTGCAGCCGGGCATGTATCCGGCGACGTTGGGTGTTTCCGCGGCGGAACTGAAAGGCGCGCCGGTGCCGCTGGAGGATCTGTGGGGGCACGCACGGGTGCAGCGCTTGCGGGAGCAGTTGGCGACAGCGCCGGATGCGCCTGCGGCCGGCGTGTGGTTGGCGCGGGCGGTGTCGGAACGGGTGGCGCGAACGGGCGGCGTCGGCGCGATGCCGTCATTCCTGAATGCGGCGCTGGCGCAGTTGCCGGAGTCCAATGTGGGCGCGGTGGCGCGCGCGTTGGGCGTCAGCGAACGCCATCTGCGGCGTGTGCTCCAGGAGGCGTTGGGCCTCGGCCCGAAGACGTATTCGCGGTTGAAGCGGTTCGGCCAGGCGGTGCGGGCGGCGCAGGCCGGCGGTGAGGTCAACTGGTCGGCGATCGCGGCGGATGCGGGGTACTACGACCAGGCACACCTGATCGCGGAGTTCCAGGCGATCGGGGGCAGCACGCCGCGCGGCTTGCTGGCGGAGTTGCAGGAAGGCGCCATCGCGCCGTTGTCGTAACGCGCGCCGCGCGTCAGCGGCACACGAAGAAGCAGCCCAGCATCGACTTGTCCAGGGTCACCTGCAGGGTCTCGCCGTCTTTCCTGATGTGCACGGTCTTGGAAAAGGTGGCCGGCTTCTTGACGTCTTCGAACCACACGGACAGGTGGTCGTTGGAGCCGATGTACTGGTTGCCGGCATACACGTCCGTGCGCCCCACCACCTCGCTGCGCGTGACCGTCTCCTTGTAGGAGAAGTCGGCGATCAGCAGGTATTCGCCGGCCGGCATGTTGGTGAAGCGGAAGCTGCCCTGGTCATCCAGGATGGTTGTGACCATGAAGTGGCGGGCGATGCGCTCGGGGATCGCGTCGGGCATCTTCTGGCTCTGCTTGACCGTCTCGAACCACTGCTTGAACTCGTCGGTCATCCAGATCAGGCCGACGGCTTGGCTGCCCTTGGGCGGGTACTGCTTCCTGGCCAATACGGCGCCCTTGAAGAACGCGGTGCCGGTGATGGTGGACGTGCCCACCGGGCGGATTTCGGCGGTGGCCTCGGCCAGGCTCTTGCCGCCGGTGAAGCGCTTGCCGGCCAGGCAATCGAGCATGGCGCTGCGCGCCTGGTCCAGGCCGTCGTAGGACAGGCCGAACACGTCCACGCCGCCCACCCGCACTTTCATGTTGGTTTCCCTGGGGCGCATGGAGGCCATGGTCTGTTTCAGGTCGCCGACCGGCACCATCAGGAAACCGCCCGCGCCGCCGGCGCCGGGCATCAGTGCGCCGCGCATCGTGGCCGGCGGCAGGGATTCCTGCTGCACTTCGATGCTGACTTCCTGTGCGGACGGGGGCGTGGCGATGCGCGGGCCGTGCATGAGGATGGCGGCGGTGCTGGACTTGGCGCTGGGGCCAACCAGCGCCATCTCGGCACGCTCTTTTTTTGCGGAGGTGAAGCGGGCCACGCAGCCTTTACCGGGCGATCCCTCGGGCTGTTGCAGGAACCAGGCGCCATCGGCGTTGCGGGTGATCAGGCGGCCTTCGTCTTCCGTGCCGGGGGTGGCGGACTTTGCGGTGAAGCTGCCGGTGGCGGCCAGCAGTACGAGCAGCGCGGGGGTCAGGAAGCGAGGCGTCATCAAGGTCATTCCATGTCCAGGTCGGCAAAATTGTGACAATTTTCCGCGGGGTTAACGAGGGGTGTTGATCGCCTTGCGGATGTGAGGAAGGGGCTTGAACACCCTGCCCGGCTCCCGGGTTTGATCCTTTCAGGTGGAACGTTGGATGTTTTTCGCTCTCGCGTGGATGTTTTTCGGTGTCGCGAGACTCTTTTTGGGTGTCGCGAGGACCTAAATGAGAGAAGAGAGACCCTTTTTTGCTCTCGGTTGGACCTAAATGAGAGAAGAGAGGACCTTTTTCGGTCTCGGTTGGACCTAAATGAGAGAAGAGAGACCCTTTTTCGGTCTCGGTTGGACCTAAATGAGAGAAGAGAGACCCTTTTTTGCTCTCGGTTGGATCTAAATGAGAGAAGAGAGACCCTTCTTCGGTCTCGGTTGGATCTAAATGAGAGAAGAGAGAGATCCTTCGAGCGTGTCGCGACACCCTTCTTGGGGTCGCGCGAGAACCTTAGTTTGAGAAGAGAGGGGCGTGGCAGCGGACCGACCACCGTAGGCGGGCTCAAGCCCGCTTTCCGGGTTGAACGTCTGCGCCGCCCTCGCCGCCCGAAATTCATAGCAACGCAGATCGACGTGCTCGACAGCAACCAGCGGCGACGCGCCAGCAGTTTCGCAGTGGAAAGAAGGTGCCGCTTGGCACCCATACACGTCGGTAATTCGACATGCCGGCAGCACGCCGGAGCCTTCATTGGATCACCGTCGTCGCATGCCGCAAACACACGCCGGACAAATCCGACCCGTGCAAGCCAAAACTGGTGGATCAAGGCCCAACCTACGATAAGTTCACTCACTGCAGCGACCTGGCTATCGCGCTCAGGCGTAGGGCGGCTCAAAGTCCGCCTTACAGATTCCCTTATGAGTTACATCCAAATGGCCTGACCGAGAACATTTCTAACCTTTTTTATCATCGCCTTTCCAACACTCGGGACCTCATCGAGATCTTCGTCGGAGGCATCCACCAAATCACCAACGGTCAGAAAACCGTGAGCTTTTAATGCCTCAATCTTCTGGTCTGTTAAGCCATACGGATACGCTTGGGATTTCTTCAGCCGATCAAGCCCTTCGAAGAATATTGCCAATTCTTCTACATCAGGGGTGGCTGGAACTGAAATCTCTGAAAGTTTTGATCCCTTACTGAACTGAACAGCCTCGACACGTCCGTCAAGCATCCAACTCTCAAAGAGCCTCCTTGTTAGACGAGGCTTCACCGATGACTCCAGAAGGCTGCATAGATTCAGAGCATACCTGGCTCCACGCCCGCCACTTTTCAATGCGCGAGAAGCCTCTCGCCTAGAAACGAATCCAGCATACTCGAGTATCTGAAGGGGCTTGGCGAGACGCTCATCCACATCCCGATGAATGAGGGCATCACGCGGACTGTCGAACTTCTGCCCACACTCGACAAAAATTAGCTCAGCAACATCTCGAGCTATATCGACCATTGGCGTATACATGCCGAGCTTAGGCCTAATCTCATCAAGTAATGGCCAGTAATAGTTGCCAGCTAACTCGATCAGAGTTTCGCCAAGCTCAGTAAGACCAATACTCCTCCCATCGGAGCAGCGCTGCTGCAAAGCATTACAGGCAAAGATGAAGCCACGCATGTTGCCAAGGCAAGCTTGGGCCAAGAATGAGGCCACGTTCAATTTATCAAGAGATGAGCTAAATCTCTTGTCCCCAAATTCATCTCCATAACGCGCTTCTAGCACCTCAAGAAATGATTCTGCAAAATCTGGAATCTCCTCACTACGCAAAAGATCAATAACGGTAGCGTCGTTATATACGTCAAACCTAACACCAAATCTCGTTACTCCCGGATAGATTGACGCCTTGCAAGAAACAGAGCTACTGGAAAACATTCGATAGATATCGAAAAACTCTTCGAGACTTGCCTCTCGACCGAGATGTGCCGCGTCATCAAAGTAGAGAACAATGCGCTTACCTAATTTCGCCGCCAATGCCATCAGAGCGGCCTGAACACTCTCGACATCAGGCGTCGGATCAAAATCTTTAGCGCGAATCCCGAGCGCCCGCTTGACTTCCCTAACCACAATCTCACAAAGGATGCGCCCGTACTTTTCACCTGTACTTTTCAAGAGGGGAGCATGCCGCAAGCTCATGTAGATACCGACAGCCGAAGAACTTGGATCAGCCGGATCCAACTGGCGAGAAGCCGCGATCATTAGCGCACTCTTACCGCTCCCTCTCCCGCCCCGGAGAAGGACGGGCCCATGAGCAAGAAGGCTGGAGATTATTCTCCGATCACTTTTCGACGTAAACCGATGCAACTCCTCGAAGTGCGCAGGCTCGCAATCTTCCGCCGCAAGAACCAAGCGGCCGCTCAACTCATCCGTCATGTCAGACCTCATAGCCCTCTAGGGCAAGAATTGCATCGAGCGCCGATTCAACATCAAGTCGATAAGGAATATGCGCCAACATATTCGCCAATACACCAAACTCCGAAAGAGTTTGGATCACTCTCGACAACATTTGCCGAGATGTCTCCCTATCATATGTACTGGTAACAGGCACGACGTACTCGTGATGTATTGCCTTTGAGCTTTCCGAAAACATTGACGACAGCGCGCTTCTGCGGGTACCAATGAATGCATCCTCTCCTAACCCTTGGAGACTAGCTAGCCAAGCCCCTTTACCAGCCACTGAAACATCACAGAGCCTCTTTAACGCTGGTTTCCAGTACAGCGCGGCGTAATAGTCTCCAATAAGCGCCCGCGTCATTTCCTTGGGATTTGCCCCCTCATGCCATAGGGAGTTGACCTTGTCAGCTACCACGTCACCCTGCCAACGAATTGCGGTTTTCCATACGCGGTCTGGAGCGTACGCAGGCATCTCTTGTACGCGCTTAACGAAAAGGAGCCGCGTTGGATCCAATCTGCAAATAAGTGCGGTAACCCCCAGTTCGAGAACTGTCCTCGCAGTGAAAGGTGCGAACTTCGCGACTCTTCCCTTACTTTGCCTCATGATCCACGGGATATCATCCACATGAGATGTCAGTGCTGATCTTAAATAGCTCAGCACTTCCGCAACCTCGCACCCATTATCGGAAGACTCCTCTGGCCTCCCGCAAAGAAGTAGACACAACTGCTCAGATATCGCCATGCACCATCCCCGACCGATAGTCTTCCATTAGCTGCGCGCCGACCAGTACTCGCAGAAGATACGACAGTAGCCGTCGACCGTGCACTTCTTCCCAGAAAATCCCAACTTCAGAGCGCCGGGTTTTTTTGGGGGGGTAGCAGTGCACCTATACTTCAACTGAAGAATTCAATGTAGCTGCCCCATGAAGTCTCCCACCCCCGCCGCCCTCATCCCCACATGAGCGACGCGCCAAGCCGCCGGCGCGCGGCGTTGCCTGGCCCGCTGGACAGGGAAGACGTCTTCATCAGACAGAGGGACCGCCGGATCGCCGCCCTGGCGAGCCTGCTGGTGCACGTGCTGTTCGTGATGGCGTTGCTGTATTCCTCGAAGATCACCCTGTCCGACCCCGAGGGCGGCAGCACCGGCGGCGCCCGGGTCAAAGTGGACTTCATCGGCGAGACCGACCAGGACGACCAGCGCACCCCCGTGCCCCCCACCGGCGTCAAAGCCCCCAACGAACGCCCCCGCCCCCTCAAACCCCTTGTGACCACCCCGGTCACCTCGCCCGTCGACGCCACCCGAGTGACCGAGGCCGAGAACCCCGTGGCCCCCGACGAAGCCCAGCCCACGCCCACCTCGCCCGAACAGGCCCTCCCCCTGCCACAGACCCGGCCGCCCGCCAGCCAACCCGCCTGGCGCCGCTCCGCCCGCTGGGGCCAACCGCCCGGCATGCTGTCCCGCGAGACCGCCCCCGAGAACACCGGCCCCACCGTCGGCAGCGGCCGCAGTCAGGGCCAGGGCCCGGCCGACGCCGCCACCCCCAGCATGGACGTGGACGGCCACCAGATCTATTACGACCTGCGTAACGAACTGCGCGTGCAGGAATGGCAGGACCGCGGCATGACCGAAGTCTTCTTTCCCCTGCCCGGCCGCCGCGAATACATGGTCTGCCCGCTGGAGATCGTCGCCCGCCGCGGCTCCGGCGGCTGCCGCCTGGTGCAACCCGAAGACCCCGCCATCGCCACCATCGGCGACGCCCGCGACGTGGTCACCGTCGTACGCGTCTACCGCCGCGGCGAACTGGTGTGGCGCGGGCCGGGGGCGTACCGCTGAGGCGGAGCCACTGCATTCCCTTCTCCCCGTTCACGGGGAGAAGGTGCCCGGAGGGCGGATGAGGGGCCGGGCGCGGTGCCTCATCAGGCGCCGAAACACACCCCCTCCGTTCGCCCCTCACCCGCCTTCGGCACCCTCTCCCCGCTGCGCAGGGAGAGGGAACTTCTTCAGGTCCGCGCGACTGGCAGGCAGGCCCTTTCTTTCCCTTCTCCCCGATGCGGGAGGAGGGAACAAAAAACCCGCCTTCCGGCGGGTTTTCCTTTTCCACGACAGCGGCGGACTACATGTTCCGCCGGTACTCGCCACCCACGTCGTACAGCGCGTGGCTGATCTGGCCGAGGCTGTGCGTCTTGACCGCTTCGACCAGGGCGACGAACACGTTGCGGCGTTCGCGCGCGGCGCGCTGCAGGTAGGCCAGGCCGTGGCCGTCGTGCACTTCCGGCGCGGCGTGTTCTTCCAGCGCGGTGGCGTGGCTGTGGTCGGTCTCGCCTTCGGGTGCCAGGGCGTTGCGGCTGGCCTGCCAGGCGCGGACGTTGGCGATCTGCTGGGCCTTCTCTTCTTCCGTCGAACGGATCAGCTCGATCTCGGTGGCGATCTCGCCGCCGTGCTCGCGCGGCAGGAAGGTGTTCACGCCCACCAGCGGCAGGCTGCCGTCGTGCTTCTTGTGCTCGTAGTACAGCGACTCTTCCTGGATCTTGCCGCGCTGGTACATGGTGTCCATGGCGCCGAGCACGCCGCCGCGCTCGCTGATGGCCTCGAATTCCTTGTAGACCGCCTCTTCCACGATGTCCGTCAGCTCGTCGACGACGAAGCTGCCCTGCCAGGGGTTCTCGTTGAAGTTCAGCCCCAGCTCCTTGTTGATGATCATCTGGATGGCCACCGCGCGGCGCACGCTCTCTTCCGTCGGCGTGGTGATCGCCTCGTCATAGGCATTGGTGTGCAGGCTGTTGCAGTTGTCGAACAGCGCGTACAACGCCTGCAGCGTGGTGCGGATGTCGTTGAACTGGATCTCCTGCGCGTGCAGCGACCGGCCGGAGGTCTGGATGTGGTACTTCATCATCTGGCTGCGTTCGTTGGCGCCGTAGCGCTCGCGCATGGCGCGGGCCCAGATGCGGCGGGCGACGCGGCCGATGACGGTGTACTCCGGGTCCATGCCGTTGCTGAAGAAGAACGACAGGTTGGGCGCGAAGTCGTCGATCTTCATGCCGCGGGCCAGGTAGTACTCCACGATGGTGAAGCCGTTGGACAGCGTGAAAGCGAGCTGGCTGATCGGGTTAGCCCCGGCCTCGGCGATGTGGTAACCGCTGATGCTCACCGAATAGAAGTTGCGCACCGCGTTGTCGACGAAGTACTGCTGGATGTCGCCCATCATGCGCAGGGCGAACTCGGTGCTGAAGATGCAGGTGTTCTGCGCCTGGTCTTCCTTCAGGATGTCGGCCTGCACGGTGCCGCGCACCGTGGCCAGCGTCTGCGCCTTTATGCGGGCGTAGGTGTCTTCGTCCACCAGCTGGTCGCCGGTGATGCCCAGCAGGCCCAGGCCAAGCCCGTTGTTGGTCGGCGGCAGCTCGCCGTGGTACTGCGGACGCACGCGCCCCTCGAAGAACGCCTCGATCTTCTGCTGCGCCTCGGCCCAGCGCGCGTCGTCGGCCTTCAGGTATTTCTCCACCTGCTGGTCGATGGCGGTGTTCATGAACATGGCCAGGATGATCGGCGCCGGGCCATTGATGGTCATCGACACCGAGGTGGTGGGCGCGCACAGGTCGAAGCCGGAGTACAGCTTCTTCATGTCGTCCAGCGTGGGGATGTTGACGCCGGAGTTGCCGATCTTGCCGTAGATGTCCGGGCGCGGTGCCGGGTCTTCGCCGTACAGCGTGACGCTGTCGAAGGCGGTGGACAGGCGCGCGGCCGGCTGGCCGACGCTCAGGTAATGGAAGCGGCGGTTGGTGCGTTCGGGCGTGCCCTCGCCGGCGAACATGCGGATGGGGTCCTCGCCGGTGCGGCGGTACGGATACACGCCGCCGGTGTACGGATAGCTGCCGGGCAGGTTTTCCTTCTGCAGGAACGTCAGCTGTTCGCCCCAGCTGCGGTAGCGCGGCGGGGCAATCTTCGGGATCTGCTGGTGGCTGAGCGAGGTGGTGTAGTTGTCGATGCGGATGGTCTTGCCGCGCACCTCGTATTCGTTGACCGGGTCGGTGACGGCCTTGAGCCGCGACGGCCACTCGCGCAGCAGCTTCAGCGCCTCGGACGACAGCGACTGGATGGCGTCGTTGTAGCGCTGGCGGAGGGTGAGCAGGGAGCGGTCGACGGGGTGTGCTTCCGTGGCAGCGACGTGAGTCGCGACTGACGTCGCTCCCACGACCGCATCGGCCGGGTAAAGCTCCAACGCCTTCGGCAACGCCGGATCGTCCAGGTCCTTCAGCGCGTTCCAGTAGTGCTGGGCGCGGCTGGCGGTTTCGGCTTCGGTCTCGATGCGGCGGTTGATGCCGCGGCCCTGCTCGGCGATCTCGGCCAGGTAGCGCACGCGCGCGCCGGGGATCAGCACGGTGGCGCGCGGCTCCTTCAGCGTGGTGTCGAGGTCCGGCGTCCACTTCTCCGCCGGCAGCTGCAGCTTGTCGCGCAGCAGGCGGCACAGGTTGGCGAACATCCAGCTGACGCCAGGGTCGTTGAACTGGCTGGCGATCGTGGGGTACACCGGCACGTCGGCGTCCGGGGTCTGGAACGCCACGCGGTTGCGCTTCCACTGCTTGCGGACGTCGCGCAGGGCGTCCTCGGCGCCGCGCTTGTCGTACTTGTTCAGCACGATGAGCTCGGCGAAGTCGATCATGTCGATCTTTTCCAGCTGGCTGGCCGCGCCGTAGTCGCTGGTCATCACGTACATGGGGAAGTCGACCAGGTCGACGATCTCCGAATCGCTCTGGCCGATGCCGGCGGTCTCGACGATGACCAGGTCGAAGCCGAGCGACTTCAGGAACGCGATGCAGTCCTTCAAGACGGCATTCGTGGCCACGTGCTGGCGACGGGTGGCCATGGAGCGCATGTAGATGCGTTCGCTGCGCAGCGCGTTCATGCGGATGCGGTCGCCCAGCAGCGCGCCACCGGTGCGGCGGCGGGTGGGGTCGACCGAGATCACCGCGATGTGCATCTGCGGGAAGCTGGCCAGGAAGCGGTTCATCAGTTCATCGGTGACCGACGACTTGCCGGCGCCGCCGGTGCCGGTGATGCCGATGACGGGGGTGGCGCGGGCGGGGAACGGCGCATGCGGGCCCTTGGCCCACTGCGCGCGCAGCTTCTCCAGCTCGGACTCGGACAGCACGCCGTCCTCGATGGTGCTGAGCATGCGGCCGATGCCGGCCTCGTCGGTGAGCGCGGGCGCGACCGACGTGTTCCATTCGCGCTGGCCGTCGACCGGGTCGCGCGCATCCTCGGCGCGCTTGACCACGTCCTGGATCATCTCCACCAGGCCCATCTTCATGCCGTCGTTGGGGTGGTAGATGCGCTCCACGCCGTAGGCCTGCAGTTCGGCGATCTCTTCCGGCGTGATGGTGCCGCCGCCGCCACCGAACACGCGCACGTGGCCGGCGCCGCGCTCCTTCAGCATGTCGACCATGTACTTGAAGTACTCGACGTGGCCGCCCTGGTAGCTGGACAGCGCAATGCCGTCGGCGTCTTCCTGCAGGGCGGCGCGCACCACGTCCTCCACGCTGCGGTTGTGGCCCAGGTGGACCACTTCCGCGCCCTCGCCCTGGATCAGCCGACGCATGATGTTGATGGCCGCGTCGTGGCCGTCGAACAGGCTGGCGGCGGTGACGAAGCGCAGCGGCGTGGCGTCTGCCTGGGCTGCGGGGACATTGGAAGCCGGGATGCTCATGCGCGCCCTCACGTGCATGTGGAAAAGACCGCGATTGTACCGTTCCCGGCGTGAGCGGCGCCCATGCGGTAGCGGTCGGTTACGATGCGCGGCATGCCGGAACCCTCTTCCACCCCGTCCCAGGCGCCCGCATCCGATGCGTCGGGCGAGGCCGATCGCCTGTTCCGGCAAGCGGTTGCGCTGGTCGGCGCGCAGCGGCACGAAGAGGCGTTTCCGCTGCACCTGCGTGCGGCGCAAGCCGGCCACGGGCACGCGCAGCTGGAACTGGCGCGCATGCTGCTGCATGGCGTGGGCACGGCGACGGACATTCCTGCGGCACTGCACTGGCTGCATACGGCGGAGCATGGTGGCAGCGCGGTGGCGGGCTACCACCTGGCGCTGCTGGGCTGCGGCGACCACGCGGTGCCGTTCGACGGCCAGGTGGACGCGCGCCTGCTGGCGGCGGTGAATGCGGGATATCCGCCGGCGCTGCTGGCGGCCGCGGTGCATTTCGGCCGGAAGCCGCATGCCGACGACCAGCAGCTGTGCCTGGCGCTGCTGGACCGCGCCGCGCAGGCGGGCAGCGCGGTAGCCGCGCAGCTGCTGGCCGAACGGCTGGCCGCGGGCGAAGGCACCGACGCCGACATGACCGCGGCCGAGGCGTTGTGGAAACAGCTGGACGCGCACGGCGTGGCGCGACTGCCGCGCATTTCCGTGCCCATTCCTGCGGGCACCACCTCCACGCCGCGTGCGCTGGTGCTGCAGGAGCTGTTCTCGCCGCCCGCGCTGAAGACGCTCAGCGACGCACCGCGCGTGGCCATCATCGACCACCTGCTGTCGGCGGACGAATGCCGCCTGCTGATCGCCAGCAGTACGCAGCGGTTGAAGCGCTCGCGTGCGGTGGACCCGCGCACCGGCCTGCCGATGGAAGTGGAACTGCGCACCAGCAGCGATGCCACCTTCGACCCGGTGGTGCAGGACCTGGCGCTGCGGCTGGTGCAGGCACGCATGGCCGCTGCCGCCGGCAGCCGGCTGGTGGATGCCGAACAACTGACCGTGCTGCGCTACCTGCCAGGCGAGGAGTACCGGCCGCATCGCGACTACGTGCCACCGGGCTCGCTGGAACGCGATCACCCGCAGGCGGGCAATCGCGTGCGCACGATCTGCGCCTACCTCAACACGGTGCCGGAAGGCGGCGAGACCGAATTCCCGCACGCCTCGTTGAAGGTGGCGGCGGTGGCGGGCCGCGTGGTGGTGTTCGACAACCTGCACGCGGACGGGCGACCGGACCCGGACAGCCTGCATGCCGGGCTGCCGGTGGTACGCGGCGAGAAATGGCTGGCCACCCTGTGGCTGCGCCAGCGCCGGTACCGGGATTTCTGAGTTTCAGCAGACGCCGAACGGCAGCGCGGCGGTGGACACCACGCGCTGGCCGACGTGTTCGCCCGCGAAGAAGCGCAACGCCGCCTGCATTACTTCGGGAGCGTTGGCGATGCGGTGGTGGCCCAGTCCGGTGGTACTGAGCAGCGTGGCCTGCGGCCAGTAGCGCGCGTAGCGTTCGCCTTCCGCCCAGGGCACTTCGGCATCTTCGATGTCGTGCACCACCAACGCGGGACGCGCGATGTGCGGCGAGGTGGCCTGGGCCTGGAAATCCGCGACCGACTGCGCGGTCATCGCTTCGTAGTCCTCGAAGATGCGCCGCGTCAGGTGCTGCGCCAGCCCGATGAAGCCGCCGAACCGCTGCGCGGCCGCGAACGGATCGGCCGCCGGCGCCAGCAGCAGCACGCGTTCCGCCTGCATGCCCCGGCTGAGCGCGACCGCCACGGCCGCACCGCCCAGCGAGTGCCCCACCACCGCCGCCAGCGGCCCGTAATGCGCGGCGATGCACTGCACGCCTTCGGCGAACATCGGCAGCGTGGCGCGATAGCCGCTGCTGCGGCCATGCGCGGGCTGGTCGAACGCGATGACGGCATAGCCCGCGCGTCGCAGCGGTTCCACCCACGGCAGGAAACGCAGGCCGAAGCTGGACCAGCCGTGTGCCAGCAGTATCCGTGGCTGGGTGTCGGGATCGCCCCAGGTGTAGACGGTCAGTTGTTCGCGACCGAACGGCAGCGTGTGCACGTGGGCGCCGCCGGTATCGCTGAGGCGGGCTTTCTCGCGCGCGGCCGACAGCGGCGTACCGAACAGATGGAACGCGCGATGCAACGTGCCGGCCGGCGACAGCCAGCTGCCCAGGCGGAAACGGGTCCGCAGCAGGGCAAGCTTCATGTTTTTGCGAACGGTCGTGCTATTCGGAGGCGTGACGACGGCGGCCATGGGGCACTCCTGCAGGGTCAGGCGGTGGGGGAACGGAGCTCGGGGGTGGCGCCGTAGGACGCCAGCAGGCGGTCCAGCGCGCGGAGCGCCAGCGAATGAGCCTGCACGGGGTCATACAGGCGGGCGTTGTGCAGGCCTTCGGTGATGGCGAACAGTTCGAAGGCCAGCAGGGTCACGTCGGTGCCGCGCGGCAGTTCGCGCGTCTCCACGCACATGCCGATGGCCTTGGCCAGTTGCTGGCGCCACTGCTGCAGCCAGTCGATCACACGGTCGCGCATCAGGCCCGGACGGGCGTCGTACTCGTTGGCCGCCGCCTGGATGACGCAGCCATCCGGATTGGCTTCCACCCAGTGGAACCAGCCTTCCATGATGGCGCGCAGCCGGGCCAGGCCACGCGGCTGGCGCAGGGCGGGCACGATGACGGCCTGGGTGAAGCGCTGCGCCGTCCACTCCAGCACGGTGAGCTGCAGGTCTTCGCGCGAGCCGAAATGGGCGAACACACCACTCTTGGACATGCCGGCGGCCGTGGCCAATTCGCCGATGGAGAGGCCTTCCAGCCCATGCCGGCAGGCAATCGCATACGCCCGCTCGACGATCATCTCGCGGGTGGCATTGCCTTTGCTGGTGGCGGCCTGGGGTACCATGGCGACAGAAATAGCACGGTCGTTCGATTGTGACAAGCGGGGTCTGCGACCTCTCGTCGGCAGGCCGGTCCGGGGGCAAATCGGCCCGTCGCGGTCGATTGGATTAAACTGGCGCCCTGCGACGACCACGGCCGTGTTCCGGAAACGTCGCTTTTTTCTTTTCTGACAACCCGTTAGCCAAGCCACAGGCCAGCCCGCGCCGGTCCCCACCCGCGCACCGGAGCTCACCCATGATTTTCGAAACCCTTGAAACCTCCGGCCACGAACAGGTCGTCTTCTGCCACAACCCCGATGCGGGGCTGAAGGCCATCATCGCGATCCACAGTACCGTGCTGGGCCCGGCACTGGGCGGCGTACGCCTGCGTCCCTACGCGGACAGCGCGCTGGCACTGACCGATGCGCTGCGGCTGAGCCGCACGATGACCTACAAGAACGCGCTGGCCGGCCTGAATGTCGGCGGCGGCAAGGCGGTGATCATCGGCGACAGCAGCAAGGACAAGACCGAGGTGCTGTTCCGCTCGTTCGGCCGCTACGTGGACTCGCTGGGCGGCCGCTACATCACCGCCGAGGACGTCGGTACCGACGTCAACGACATGGAGAACGTGTACCGCGAGACCGAATACGTGGTCGGCGTTCACCAGGTGCACGGCGGTTCGGGCGACCCGGCGCCGTTCACCGCCTACGGCGCGCTGCAGGGCCTGATGGCCACGCTGAACCGCAAGTTCGGCAACGAGGAGATCGGCAAGTACAGCTTCGCCGTGCAGGGCCTGGGCCACATCGGCATGGAGTACGTGAAGCTGCTGAAGGAACGCGGCGCCAAGCTGTTCGTCACCGACCTCAATCCGGCGCTGGTCGAACACGCGGTGGAGGAATACGGCGCCGAGGCGGTCAAACCCGACGAGATCTACGACCTGCCGGTGGATGTGTTCAGCCCCTGCGCGCTGGAATACGCCATCAACGAACAGACCCTGCCCCGCCTGAAGGCGAAGGTGATCTGCGGCACCGCCAACAACCAGATGTCGCACGTGACCGGCGTGGAAGCGGCCAAGCGCGGCATCCTGTATGCGCCGGATTACGCGGTCAACGCCGGTGGCGTGATGAACGTGTCGCTGGAGATCGACGGCTACAACCGCGAACGCGCCATGCGCATGATGCGGACCATCTACCACACCGTCGGCAAGATCTTCGACCTGTCCGAGAAGGAAGGCATCGCGCCGCAGTACGCCGCCGACCGCATCGCCGAGGCCCGCATGACGTCCATCGGCAAGCTGAAGCTGCCGCTGGGCCGCACCGCGCCACGCTTCATGGGGCATCTGCGCGGCGAGCACTGACGCACCGACAAAATTTCGTTTGGCCGCAATAGGAGGGAGGACCGAATGCGACCTGGTTCAATCGGCGGATTTCCGCTGGGAGAGGACATCGACGCGCTGCGCGAGGCCGTGCAGCGTTTCGCCGACGCCGAAATCGCACCACGTGCGGCGCAGATCGACCACGACAATGCGTTTCCGCAGGACCTGTGGCCCAAGCTGGGCGAGATGGGCCTGCTGGGCATCACCGTGGACCCCGAGTTCGGCGGCAGCGGCCTGGGCTACCTGGCCCACCTGGTCGCGATGGAGGAGATCTCGCGTGCGTCGGGCTCGGTGGGCCTGAGCTACGGCGCGCATTCGAACCTCTGCGTCTCCAACCTGTACCTCAACGGCAACGCCGCGCAACGCGCGAAGTACCTGCCGAAGCTGTGCAGCGGCGAGTGGAAAGGCGCGCTTGCGATGAGCGAACCGGGCGCCGGCTCGGACGTGGTGGGCTCGATGAGCTGCCGCGCCGAGCTGCGCGATGGCGTCTGGGTCGCCAACGGCAACAAGATGTGGATCACCAACGGGCCGGAAGCCGACGTGCTGCTGGTCTACATGCGCACGGCCGGCAAGGACGCGGGCAGCAAGTGCATGACCGCCTTCATCGTCGAAAAGGGCATGAAGGGCTTCTCCACCGCACAGAAGCTGGACAAGCTGGGCATGCGCGGCAGCAACACCTGCGAACTGGTGTTCGAGAACTGCGAGATTCCGCAGGAAAACGTGCTGGGCGACGTGCACCAGGGCGTGCGCGTGCTGATGAGCGGCCTGAACACCGAGCGCCTGGTGCTGAGCGGCGGCCCGATCGGGCTGATGCAGGCGGCCCTGGACATCACCCTGCCCTACGTGCGGGAACGCAAGCAGTTCGACGCCGCCATCGGCACGTTCGGCCTGATGCAGGGCAAGCTGTCCGACATGTACACCGCGCTGCAGTCCAGCCGCGCTTTCGCTTACCAGGTGGCGCGTGATTTCGACGCCGGGCATGCGTCGCGCGCGGCGGCGGCGGGCTGCCTGCTGCATGCTTCGGAAGCGGCGGTGCAGGTGGCGCTGGAAGCGATCCAGTCGCTGGGCGGCAACGGCTACATCAACGAGTATCCGGCAGGCCGCCTGCTGCGCGACGCCAAGCTGTACGCCATCGGTGCCGGCACCAACGAGATCCGCCGCATGCTGATCGGCCGCGAACTGTTCGAAGGGCGGGGCTGACCCCCGCAACGCTGGCACGCACCGTTCCCCGACCTGTCCCAACGTCCGATTGCCGCACCCCGGGACAGGCCGGATAATCCCGATATCCCTGTATTACGTGAGGTTACCCATGTCCGACATCGTCATCGCCGCCGCCAAGCGCACCGCCATCGGCTCGTTCCTGGGCCAGTTCAATGGCGTCCCCACGCCGACGCTGGGTGCGGCCGCCATCGCCGCGGCGCTGGAGCAGTCGGGCATTCCCGCCGCCGACGTGTCCGAGGTCATCATGGGCTGCGTGCTGCCGGCCAACCTGGGCCAGGCGCCCGCGCGCCAGGCGTCGCGCGCGGCCGGCATCCCCGATGCCGCCGGTGCCACCACCATCAACAAGGTGTGCGGCTCGGGCATGAAGGCGATCATGCTGGGCCACGATCTGATCAAGGCCGGGTCGGCCACGGTGGTCATCGCCGGCGGCATGGAATCCATGAGCAACGCGCCGCACCTGATCCCCAACTCGCGCACCGGCAACCGGTACGGCAACTTCCAGGCAGTGGACCACATGGCGTGGGATGGCCTGACCAACCCTTATGACGGACAGGCCATGGGCGTGTTCGCCGAAGCCACGGTGGCCAAGTTCGGCTTCACCCGCGAGGAGCAGGACGCCTACGCGATCGAGTCGGTGACCCGCGCCCAGGCAGCACAGGCATCGGGTGCGTTCAACGACGAAATCGTCCCGGTCAAGGTCGCCACCCGCAAGGGCGAGGTCGAAGTCGCCACCGATGAGCAGCCGGGCAAGTCCGACATCGCCAAGATCCCCACGCTGAAGGCCGCCTTCAAGAAGGACGGCACGGTGACGGCCGCCAGCTCGTCCAGCATCTCCGACGGCGCCGCCGCCACGGTGCTGCTCAGCGCCGACGAAGCCGCCCGCCGCGGCATCCAGCCGCTGGCCAGGATCGTCGGCCACGCCACCTATTCCCAACAGCCGGAATGGTTCACCACGGCCCCGGTCAGCGCCATCGACAAGCTGCTCAAGCAGGTCGGCTGGACGGTGGACCAGGTGGACCTGTTCGAAGTCAACGAGGCTTTCGCCGTCGTCGCCATGGCGCCGATCAAGGAACTCGGCATCCCGCACACCAAGGTCAACGTCAATGGCGGTGCCTGCGCGCTGGGCCATCCGATCGGTGCATCGGGCGCCCGCCTGGTGGTCACCCTGATCAATGCCCTGCGCACGCGCGGCGGCAAGCGCGGTATCGCGACCCTCTGCATCGGGGGTGGCGAGGCCACCGCCATCGCGCTCGAACTGGTCTGAAGACAGTCGGCGGGGAAGAAGGAAAACGTTTTTTCTTGCGCAGTTCCGGGGTGGCAAGCGGCCGGCTTTGCCCCGCCCCATAAGGTTTAACAACGGATTGACAAAGATAACCGGCCAACCGCTTGACAGCCGTAATGGGCTTGTCATCATGTTGCAGGCGCGCAATTGCGCGTTGCCTAACTAAACGACGAGGAAATTCAAACATGACCATGAACAAGGCTCTGATCGCGCTGGCTCTGGGTTTCGCCCTGGCTGCGTGCTCGAACCAGGAACAGGCCGCCGACGCTGCTGCTGACGCCGCTGCCACCGCGACCGAAGCCCAGGCTGCTGCCGACGCCGCCACCGCCGCTGGCGAAGCCACCGCTGACGCCGCCCAGGCTTCGGCCGACGCCGCCACCGCCGCTGCTGACGCTGCTGCCACCGCCGCGACCGACGCTGCTGCCGCCACCACGACGGAAGCTGCTGACGCTGCTGCCGACACCGCTGCCCAGGCTGCCGACACCGCCGAAGCCGCGACCGACGCTGCCAAGGAAGCCACCAAGCAGTAATCTGCTGGTGACAACCTGATTTAGCGTTAAACTGAGAAAGCCGCCGGTTCATTGGCGGCTTTTTCTGTATCCCGGGTTCGGCCCCAGTGCGCTCCAGAGTTGCGGACGTTCGGGCTCGCCCACCCTGGCACCATCTTCCACACACACTACCGAATTGGGGATCCACCATGAAGATCAAGACCACCGTCCTGCTGGCCGCCGCCGTCCTGGCCCTGAGCGCCTGCACCAAGAGCGAAAACACCGACGCCGCCGCCGCTGACGCCGCTGCTTCGGCCGACCAGGCTGCCGCCGCTGCCGGTGACGCTGCCTCCGCTGCTGGCGACGCCGCTGCCGCTGCTGGCGATGCCGCTGTTGCCGCCACGGCCGACGCCGCTGCCGCTGCCACCGCTGCCGCTTCCGACGCCGCTGCCGCCACCGAAGCCGCTGCTTCGGACGCCACCGCCGCCACCGCCGGCGCCGTGGCCGATGCCGCCCAGGCGACCGCCGACAAGGCTGGCGAAGTTGCCGAGAAGGCCGACGCCAAGGCCGAAGAAGCCAAGAAGTAATCAGCTTCACCCCGTTGTACCGACAAGGCCCGCGCAAGCGGGCCTTGTTGTTTGCGCACTGCGGAAAGTTTGGCGGCCCGGCGCCTTTGTGGTCTGATGCCGCCTTTCCTGCCGCGTGTGCCGCATGTCCGCCATCACTTCGCAACTCGACCCTCGCTCGCCGGAGTTCACCGCCAACGTCGCCTACCATCGCGTGCTGGTCCAGGAACTGGATCGTCGCTTGGCCCGCGCGGCCGACGGCGGTGGCGAGAAGGCGCGCAACAAGCACACCGAGCGCGGCAAGCTGCTGGCGCGCGACCGCATCACCGCCCTGCTCGACCCCGGTTCGCCGTTCCTCGAGATCGCACCGCTCGCGGCCGAGGACATGTACGAAGGCGCGGCGCCGGCCGCGGGCATGGTCTGCGGCATCGGCCGCGTGATGGGCCACGAAATCGTCGTGGTGGCCAACGACGCCACGGTCAAGGGCGGCACCTACTTCCCGATGACGGTGAAGAAGCACCTGCGCGCGCAGGAGATCGCGCGCGAGAACCGCCTGCCCTGCGTCTATCTGGTCGACTCGGGCGGCGCCTTCCTGCCGCTGCAGGACGAGGTGTTCCCGGACAAGGAACACTTCGGCCGCATCTTCTACAACCAGGCGCGCCTGTCGGCCGAGAACCTCCCGCAGATCGCCGTGGTGATGGGCAGCTGCACCGCGGGCGGCGCGTACGTGCCGGCGATGTGCGACGAAAGCATCATCGTGCGCGAACAGGGCACCATCTTCCTGGGCGGCCCGCCGCTGGTGAAGGCGGCCACCGGCGAGATCGTCGATGCCGAGGCCCTGGGGGGTGCCGACGTGCACACCAGCGTGTCCGGTGTAGCCGACCACTTCGCCGAGGACGACCGCGATGCGCTGCAGATCGCGCGCCGGCTGGTGGGCAACCTCAACCGCCGCAAGGTGCTGCCCGTGGCGGTCCGCGAACCGCGTGATCCGCTGTATCCGGGCGAAGAGCTCTACGGCATCGTGCCGAGGGACACCCGCAGGCCGTTCGACATCCGCGAAGTCATCGCCCGCATCACCGACGGCAGCGAACTGGACGAGTTCAAGGCCCGCTACGGCAAGACGCTGGTGACCGGCTTCGCCCACCTGCACGGTTACCCGGTCGGCATCATCGCCAACAACGGCATCCTGTTCGCCGAAAGCGCGCTCAAGGGCGCCCACTTCATCGAGCTGTGCAACCAGCGCGGCATTCCGCTGGTGTTCCTGCAGAACATCACCGGCTTCATGGTCGGCCGGAAGTACGAGAACGCCGGCATCGCCAAGGACGGCGCCAAGATGGTCACGGCGGTGGCGTGCTCGTCGGTGCCCAAGTTCACGGTGGTGATCGGCGGCAGTTTCGGCGCGGGCAACTACGCCATGTGCGGCCGTGCCTACGGTGCCCGCTTCCTGTGGATGTGGCCCAACGCCCGCATCAGCGTGATGGGCGGCGAACAGGCCGCCAGCGTGCTGGCCACCGTCAAGCGCGACGGCATCGAGGCCGCCGGCAAGGTCTGGACACCGGAGGAAGAGGACGCCTTCAAGAGTCCCATCCGCGACCAGTACGAATCCCAGGGCAGCCCGTGGTACGCCACCGCGCGCCTGTGGGATGACGGCATCATCGATCCGGCGGACACCCGCCGCGTGCTGGGCCTGGGCATCTCGGCCTCGCTCAACGCCCCCATCGAGCCTGCGAAGTACGGCGTATTCCGCATGTGACGTGCACGCGTTAGCCCGCTTCAGCGACGTGATGATGGCGTGCACAAGCGTGGCTGGCAGGTGAACCGCAGGTCAGGCAGCGACAGCGTGCCGCCATTTGGCTGCGGCGGTCACACCCTTGCCGGCCGGGGACAGGCGATAGTCAGGCGCTACCCACCCGGAGTCGTCGCGACATGTCCATCTGGAAAGACCAAGGCCCCGCCAAGAAGGAGGCCGTTACGCTGCCGCCGGAATCCGCCCCCGTGACCGTACGGGAGACGCCGGCGGCTGCGGATTTTTCGCCTACCGTCAGTGCGCCCCCCGGTACGCGCGCCGCCGAGCGTACCGCGCCCGATACGGCCAAGGAGTCGCTGATCGCCGCGGACCTGACCATCGAGGGCAAGATCGAGGGCAGCGGGCATATCCGCATCGCCGGCAAGTTCAAGGGCGACGTCAACGTGCAGGGCGACCTGACCATCGAGACGGGCGCCAAGCTCAACGGCGGCGTGCGCGCGAAGAAGGTCATCATCGCGGGCGAGCTGGAGGGCAACATCGAATCCGCGTCGCGGGTGGAACTGCTGTCGTCCGGCGTGCTGATCGGCGACGTCAAGGCGGGCGCGCTGACTGTCGCGGCGGGTTCACGCATGCGCGGCCAGGCCGACTTCGGCTGGGATGAACCGGCTGCCAAGGGCGGCGGCAAGAACAACGGCGCGGAACCCGCAACGGGCGCATGAGCCAGCCGCGCCCCGGCAGTGCAGGTGCCACCCGCACCTGCCCGCACTGCAAGGCGACCATCCTGGAGAGTGCGGCAGTCTGCCCCGGCTGCCGCCACCACCTGCGTTTCGAGCCGGACGCGGGTTCTGCCGCCGCGCAGACGATGACGCCGCTGAAGGTGGAGGGCGCGATCCGCCATCCGGCGGAAGGCGAGCCGTGGGAGTACTGCGTGGTGCTGTCCGTCCGCAATGATCGTGGCGAGGAAATCACCCGCCAGGTCGTCAGCGTGGGCGCCATGCACGCCAACGAGCAGCGCAGCTTCGCACTGACCGTGGAAATGACGCCTGCCACGGGCAAGGGGCGCAAGACGCGGCACTGAGCCCCTCCCCGCAGCCCAGCCGGCCGGCTACACTTTGGCCGACAAGGATGCCAGCAGGGGGGCTGGATGATCGTCGGCATCGATCTGGGGACCACGCATTCGTTGATCGGCTACCACGGGCCCGACGGCCCGACGCTCATCCCGAACGCGCTGGGTGAATGGCTGACCCCGTCGGTGGTCAGCGTGGATGGGGACGAGACGCTCATCGTCGGTCGCGCCGCCGTGGACCGCCTGATCACCCACCCGCAGCGCACCGTCGCCAGCTTCAAGCGCTGGATGGGCACCAACCGCGTCACCCGCTTCGGGAGGCATGCGCTGCGCCCGGAAGAATTGTCGGCACTCGTCCTGCGTACGCTGATCGCCGATGCGGAAAGCCATTTCGGCAGGCCGGTCACCGAGGCCGTGATCAGCGTGCCCGCGTATTTCGGCGACGCACAGCGCAAGGCCACCCGCATCGCCGGCGAGTTGGCCGGCATCAAGGTCGAACGCCTCATCAACGAACCGACCGCCGCTGCCATGGCCTATGGGTTACAGCAGCGCGACGGCGGCGGACGCTTCCTGGTATTCGATCTCGGTGGCGGTACCTTCGATGTCTCGATCCTGGAGATGTTCGATGGCGTGATGGAAGTCCATGCCAGCGCCGGAGACAACTTCCTCGGAGGAGAGGATTTCCTGTCCGCGCTGCACGACGCGTGCCTGCGCGAGCTTAAAGTGGAAGCGAAAAGCCTGACAGCCAGCGAAGACGCCCAACTGAGGCGCCGACTGGAGTCGGCCAAACGCGAAATGTCGAACGCGTCTGGCGGCCCCGTCGACGTCGAGTTTCTGCTGGGCGGCGAGTCGCGGCGTTGGCAGATCGACGAAGCGGGATTCTCGCGCTTATGCGAGCCGCTGGTGCAGCGCATGCGCGCGCCGCTTGAGCGCGCCATGCGAGACGCCCGCCTGGCGCCGGACCAGCTGGACGACATCGTCCTGGTCGGTGGCGCATCGCGGATGCCGCTGACCGCACGGCTGGTCTCACGCATGTTCGGGCGGCTGCCATTGCGGCACATCAACCCGGACGAGGCAATCGCACTGGGCGCTGCGGTCGCGGCGGGCATGAAGGCACGCGACGAATCGCTGGAAGAGATCATCCTCACCGACGTCTGTCCCCACTCGCTCGGCGTGGACACCGCGCAGGACAATGGACACGGCCAGGTCACCACGGGCTTGTTCTCCCCGATCATCCACCGCAACGCGACCGTGCCGGTCAGTCGTGTTGAACGCTACCAGCCAATGCGCGACCAGCAGACGCAGGTGGAGTTCAACATCTACCAGGGCGAGAGCCCGCGCGTGGAGAACAACGTCAAGCTGGGCACCATCTCGGTGAAGGTCCCCGCACGCGCCGCGCACGAGAACCCCGTGGACATCCGCTTCACCTACGACGTCAACGGGCTGCTGCAGGTGGAAGCCACCATCGTGGCCACGGGCCAGACCCATGAAGTAGTGCTGCAGCAGAATCCCGGCGTGCTGACCGAGGACGAGATCCGCCAGCGCTTGGCCGCGCTGGCCGAACTGAAGGTGCATCCGCGCGACCAGCAGGAAAACCTTCTGGTCATCGCCCGTGCCGAGCGCCTGTATGAGGAATTGCTCTGGGCGCGTCGCGACCTGCAGGACGCGCTGGTGCGCTTTCGCACGGTTCTCGATGGCCAGGATTCCATGCAGATCCGCGAACACCGCGCGCATTTCGCTCAGCTGCTCGAGCACATCGAGTCGCAGGCGTGAGTACATGGCCTTTTGATGCGTTGAGCATCAATGACGATGCCGACGAACACACCATCAAGCGCGCCTATGCCCGCCTGCTGAAGCTTCACAGGCCAGACGATGATCCCGAGGGCTTCCAGCGCATCAACGATGCCTACCGACTCTGCCTCCTCCAATTGGATGGCGGCGGACGCGACGCAACGAAGGGCTTTAGCTTCGATGCGTTGGCCTTGCATCCTGCGGAGCCGGCGCCTGTCGCTGCTCCCAGGTTCGACATCGAAACTTTCGTCGCTGCGTTGCTTGACGTGTCACGAACGGCCAGCGGTCGCGAGGTCCTCGGATGGCTCCAAGCCCACCCGGCGTTCTATTCAATCGGCGCGCGCGAAACCTTTGCATACGGGATTGTCGACGCACTGCTGCGGGTGCCCGCATTGCCGCCGCGTCACGTGGCGGCGATCCTGCACTTCCTGGAACTGGATACGACGGGTCCCGCGCGCGCCCATCTCGAACCTTACGTCATTGCACTGGAACGATACGCACAAATGACGCTTGAGGATGCCGAAGCGATCCGGAAACCCTACTCGGAAGCGCCCTCTTCCTCGTCCTCTGGAGGCTTGGGCTGGTCCTTCGGCGCGGCTATCTGGATAGTCCTGCTCGCGATGGTGTCAGTGGCACGCTGTTCCGTTGGCGGACCATGAACGAGGCCTTTTCCCTCCTTGGCCTGCCGCCGGGCGCGGACGAACGCGCCATCAAGCGCGCATACGCCCGCCTGCTGAAGACCACGCGGCCGGACGAGGATCCGGCGGCGTTCCAGTGCTTGCACGAGGCCTATCAGGAAGCGCTGGCGCTGCAACGCGAACAGGTGCTTGAGGTGGCCGACGCGGACGCGCACATCCCCCATACCTCACGGGATGTACCTGCGCCGGAGGCGGCACCCTCAGCGCTGCACGCAGGACCTTCCGACATGCTCGCGCGGGAGCCTGCCATGCCACGCCTCGACGAGGCATCGTTGCGCATGGAGTTGATCGCCCATGCCGAGGGCGATCTGCCTTCGGCGTTCCGTCATTACCTTGAGTACCATCCCGCCTTGTACGGCCTGGACGTGAAACACCGCGTCGGCCAGGCGATCTTCGAGAGCATCGCCTACGAGGAACTGCAGGTGCGACCTGGGACCCTGGCCGTGCTGGCAGAGTTCTTCGGGTTCACCGCACCGGAATGGCTGGAACGACGACAGCAAGTGTTGCAGGCGGTATCCACTGAGAACACCGACGCCTTCGACGAGGATCGACCGCTGACCATCCGGCAGCTGAAACGCGCCTTTGGATGGCCGCTCGCGCTCGTCCTCGCCTGCGTGCCCGGCTTCGCATTCCGCGCGGCGCGCCTGTCTCGGCGGTTGAAGGCGGACTTCGGCGACGACGTGCCGGGCCTCGATGGCCGACAACAGGCCTTCTTCGAACGCATCGCCGACCCTTTCTATGCCGGCCCGTGGCGCTGGGCGACCGTCCTGCTCACGGCCACGATAGCGACGCTGGGCATCGCCGGCCTTTGTGCGGTGAGCGAGCTCACGCCCGAACGCCAGCAGCGCATGATGGGTCTGACCTTCGCCGCAGTGGCGGGCATGCTGTGCATCTGGCACGCGATGCGTGCCCTGTGGGCGCTGCGCGAACGACCTGCAACCATGCATTCGCCGTGGATCGCATTGATGCCGGCCTGGCTGGCCGTGGCCGGGTTGCTGGTGGCGTGGGGGTTGCCGCAACTGCCGGTACTGGCGTTCGCGCTCGTGCTTCCCGCGGCGCTGCTCCATTTCCGCCAGTTCTTCGATGCCCTGCGTTTCGCGATCGGCACCAGTTGGCTTGTGCGGGCATTGCCCATGCCCGACCTGCCCTCGCCCTGGTTGCTCGCGCTGGCGGGCGCCGCCATCGGCATGACCGTCTGCGACTGGGCCTACGCCAGGCGCCACCGGATCAGCATTGCGGACGCCGCCGGCAACAGCTGGACGACGATTGCCTCGTTCACTGTGTTCGTGGGACTCGGCATCGCGGGGTTGGCGATCCGTTACGGCTGAACCGCCCTCTCAACCACACCCATCGCAGCTGCCACAGTCCTTGCCGGCGAGCCGGCCGTTCACCAGGCTGCCAGCGGGTGCGATCAACCGACCCAGTACGTGCTGCCAGTTCGCCCTACCTTCGCGCAGAAGCGGCAGTGCGAGCGCGATCCGCGCCTTGCGCAGCGGTCCGGGAAACTGCTTCTTCAGCACCACCCACACGCTGGCCAGCACCAGGATCGCGATGACGGCGTATTGCAGGGTGAGCGAAGCGTCCATGGCTCAGCCGGCACCCAGGGCGCTGGCTACCTGGTATGTCACCAACGACGCCAGGTACGCCAGCGCGAACAGATAGAACGTCGCGAAGCCCATCTGCTTCCACGAGTTGGTCTCGCGCTTGATCGTGGCCAGCGTGGAGAGGCACATCGGCGCGTAGATGAACCAGACGAGCAATGACAGCGCGGTGGCCAGCGACCAGCCGTCGCTGATGACCGGCGTCAGCGCCTGGATGGCGGCATCGTCGTCGGCTGCGGACAGCGCGTAGATCGTCGCCAGCGAAGACACCGCCACTTCGCGCGCGGCCAGGCCGGGGATCAGCGCGATGCAGATCTGCCAGTTGAACCCCAGCGGCGAGAAGAAGACCGCCATGGCGTGCCCGATGCGACCGGCGAAGCTGTAGTCGATGGCAGGCCCCACCGCATCGACGGGCGCAGCGGGGAAATTGAGCAGGAACCACAGCAGGATGGTCAGCGCCAGGATGATGCCGCCGACGCGCTTCAGGAAGATCATCGCGCGCTCCCACAACCCGATCAGCAGGTCGCGGGGATGCGGAATGCGGTAGGAAGGGAGTTCCAGCAGCAGCGCGTGCTCGCTCTTGTCGCGCCGCCATTTCTTCATCACCCAGGACACGATCAGCGCACTGACGATACCGGCCGCATACAGGCCGAACAGCACCAGTCCCTGCTGGTTGAAGACGCCCCACACGGTCTTCTGCGGAATGAACGCACCGATCAGCAAGGCATACACCGGCAGGCGCGCCGAACAGGTCATCAGTGGCGCCACCAGGATCGTCGCCAGACGATCACGTGGATCCTGGATGCTGCGCGTGGCCATGATGCCGGGGATGGCGCAGGCGAAACTGGACAGCAGCGGGATGAAGGAGCGACCCGACAGGCCCGCCGATGCCATCAGGCGATCCAGCAGGAACGCAGCACGCGGCAGATAACCGCTCTCTTCCAGCGCCAGGATGAAGGCGAACAGGATGAGGATCTGCGGCAGGAACACCACCACGCCGCCAAGGCCGGCGATGATGCCGTCCACCAGCAGGCTGTTGAGCGGCCCTTCCGGCAACAGGCCGCCCGCCCATGCGCCCAGCGCGCCGGTGCCTGCTTCGATCAGGTCCATCAGCGGCGTAGCCCACGCATACACCGCCTGGAAGATCAGGAACATCACCACGGCCAGTGCCAGCAGGCCGACGACCGGATGCAGCAGCCAACGGTCCAGTGCGTCGTCGATCTTCGCCGTGCGGGTGGGCATGGTCACTGCCAGCGACAGCAGGCGACGGGTTTCGGCGTGCAGCGCCTGCGCCGGGTCCGCGCCCGGTGCGGCGGTATTGCCCAGCAACACCCTGGGTGCGTGTGGCTGCGTGGCCATGCGGTCGATCTGTTCGACCAGCCCGCGCGCGCCGTTGTGCTTGACCGCCACGGTCTCCACCACCGGCACGCCGAGTTCCTTTTCCAGCGCAGCCAGATCGATGGCGATGCCACGGCGCAGGGCCGCATCCATCATGTTGACCGCCAGGATCATCGGCTTGCCCAGCTCGCGTACTTCCAGCGCGAAACGCAGGTGCAGGCGCAGGTTGGTCGCATCGACCACGCACACCAGCACGTCGGGCGCGGGCTCGCCCGGATAGAAGCCGCGGCAAACGTCGCGCGTGACGGCCTCGTCCAGGCTGGCGGCGTGCAGGCTGTAGGCGCCCGGCAGGTCCAGCAAGGCATAGTGGCGGCCCGACGCGGCCGAGTGCAGCCGGCCTTCCTTGCGCTCGACCGTCACGCCGGCGTAGTTGGCGACCTTCTGCCGGCTGCCGGTCAGCTGGTTGAACAGCGCCGTCTTGCCGCAATTGGGGTTGCCCACCAGGGCCAGTCGCAACGGGGATGCCTCGGCACTCATGCAGCCGCTCCATCGGTCCGCAAACGCACGCGCGCGGCTTCGGCACGGCGCAGCGCGAAGCGGGTGAAACCCACCTGCACCAGCAGGGGCTCGGCGCCCACCGGGCCCTTGGCGACCACTTCCACTTCCTCGCCATTGACGAAGCCCAGCTCGCGAAGCCGGCGCGCGATGTTGTCCTGCGGACCGTGGTCCTCCACGGATTCCACGATGGCAGGCGTGCGCCAGGGCAATTCGGTCAGGATCACGGACGGCTCTCAAATGCGAACTATTCTCATTGTAGCATCGCCGCAGTGCACGACGGCCGCAACGCACTGTGCCGCTATCATTCAGCGACTTTGCAAGGAATGGCCGGAATGGCGGAATCACCGCAGGAACACCCCCTCGTGCTGGCCCGCACGGGCTCCGTGGCACGCATCCGCCTGGATCGCCCGGCACTCCACAATGCCTTCGACGCCGGCCTGATCGCCGCGCTGACCGCGGCGCTGGAGGCTATCGGGGCCGATCCCGGCGTGCGCGCCGTGGTGCTGGAGGGAAGTGGCGCTTCGTTTTCCGCCGGGGCTGACCTGAACTGGATGCGCGGCATGGCCCGCGCCAGCGAGGCGGAGAATCGCGACGACGCCCTCGCCCTCGCCCGCCTGATGCGGACGCTGGATGAATTGCCCAAGCCGACGGTGGCGCGCGTGCATGGCGCGGCTTTCGGCGGCGGCGTCGGCCTGGTGGCGTGCTGCGACATCGCCATCGGCGTGCCGGAAGCGAAGTTCGGCCTGACCGAAAGCAGGCTGGGACTGTTGCCGGCAGTGATCTCGCCGTACGTCATCGCCGCCATCGGTGCCCGGCAGGCACGGCGGTGGTTCGCCACGGCGGAGATCTTCGATGCGTCGACCGCCCTGCAGATCGGACTGCTGCACCAGGTGGTGCCGGCAGACCAGCTGGACGAGGCCGTGGAGCGCCAGCTCGCGCTGCTGCTGAAGGCCGGTCCGGTCGCCGCCGCGACCGCCAAGCAACTCGTTTCCCGCGTTGCCGCGCAGACGGACCGCGCGGCGATGGAGGCCGACAATGCGGCGCTGATCGCGGGGCTACGCGTTTCCGCCGAAGGCCAGGAAGGCCTGTCCGCCTTCCTCGACAAGCGGCCGCCCGCCTGGACCACCAAGGAGTAGCGACGTGATCGACCACCTGGGATTCGATGTCAGCGACTACGCCCGCAGCCGGGCGTTCTATTCGCACGTGCTGGCGCCGCTGGGCTATGGCGTGGTGATGGAAGTGACCCGCGAGATGACCGGCGGTTATGAGGGGTGTGGTTTCGGTCCGCCCAGCCGCCCCCACTTCTGGGTGGGCAAAGGCGGCGGCACGCCCGGGCGCGGGATGCACATCGCCTTCACCGCGCAGACGCGAGCCCAGGTGGATGCCTTCCATGCAGCCGCCCTCGCCGCCGGCGCACAGGACAACGGTGCGCCCGGCCTGCGGCCGCACTACCACCCCGACTACTACGGCGCCTTCGTCATCGATCCCGACGGCAACAACGTCGAAGCCGTGTGCCACCTTCCCGCGGATGCCCAGCCCTGATGTTCTCCAAGATCCTGATTGCCAACCGCGGCGAAATCGCCTGCCGCGTCATCCGCACCTGCCGTCGCCTGGGCATCCGCACGGTGGCGGTGTATTCCGAGGCCGATGCCGACGCCCAGCATGTGCGCCAGGCCGATGAGGCCTACCCGATCGGCGGTCCGCGACCGCAGGAAAGCTACCTGCGCGGCGATGCCATCCTGGCGGTGGCGAAACAGAGCGGCGCGCAGGCCATCCATCCCGGCTACGGCTTCCTGTCCGAGAACGCCGACTTCGCCGATGCCGTCGCTGCGGCCGGGCTCGCCTTCATCGGCCCCAGCGGCACCTCGATGCGCAAGATGGGCAGCAAGGCCGGCGCCAAGGACCTCATGGCCGCCGCCGGCGTGCCGGTGGTGCCGGGCTATACCGGCGACGACCAGTCGCCCAACACGCTGTCCCGCGAAGCGGCGCGCATCGGCTTCCCGCTGATGATCAAGGCCGCGCACGGCGGCGGCGGCAAGGGCATGCGCATCGTGCACCGGCTGGAGGAATTCATCGGGCAACTGGAAAGCTGCCAGCGCGAAGCCGCCAATGCCTTCGGCCGCGACCGCGTGCTGCTGGAACGTTACGTGCAGTCGCCGCGGCACATCGAGATCCAGGTGTTCGCGGACACGCAGGGCAACACGCTGCATCTCAACGAGCGGGAATGCTCGGCGCAGCGCCGCTACCAGAAGGTGCTGGAAGAATCGCCGTCGCCGTTCCTGACACCCGCGCTGCGCGCGGCCATGGGCGACGCCGCGGTGAAGGCGGCGCAGGCGATCGACTATGCCAATGCGGGCACGGTGGAGTTCATCGTCGACCCGGCCGGGCAGTTCTATTTCATGGAGATCAACACGCGCCTGCAGGTGGAACATCCGGTCACCGAACTGACCACCGGGCTGGACCTGGTGGAATGGCAACTGCGCGTGGCGGCGGGTGAACCGTTGCCGCTCGCGCAGGCCGACGTGCCGCAGCGCGGCCACGCCATCGAAGTGCGGCTGTACGCGGAAGACCCCGAGGCGGGCTTCCTGCCCGGTTCCGGCAGGCTCGACAGGCTGGCGCTGCCCTCGCCCTCCCCGCACGTGCGCATCGACTCCGGCGTGGTGGAAGGTGACACCGTGACCATCTTCTACGATCCGATGATCGCCAAGCTGATCGTGTGGGACGAGGATCGGCCGCGTGCGCTGGCGCGGTTGCGGGACGCGCTGGCCGCTTGCGACATCGCCGGTCCCAAGTCGAACATCGGTTTCCTGGAGCAGCTCGCCCGGCACCCCGCCATCGTCGACGGCACCATCGACACCGGCTACCTGGACCGTCATCTGGACGAGTTCATGCCATCGGACCAGGTCGACGCATCGCTGCTGGTGGCCGCGGCCGCGGCGGCGCTGCTCCAGCAGGAAACGGACGCCCGGCAACAGGCAGCCATGTCCCCCGACCCCACCTCGCCCTGGGCGATCGCCGACGGCTGGCGACTGGGCCACGCCGGCCAACGCCCGCTGGCATTCCAGCACCGCGGCGACACCGTGGCGGTGCAGGCCCAGGGCAGTGCCGGGCATTACACGCTCGAACTCGACGGCACGCGCCATGACGTGCGCGGCGCCAGGCTGACCGGCGACGTGCTCAGTTTGCGTATCAATGAACAGGCGCGGCAGTTCCGCGTCCAGCATCATGGTTCGCGCGTGGTGCTGCATGACGGGGAACGCCGGCTGACGGTGGAGAAAGTGCCGGTATACCGGCGCACCCACGGCAGTGAAGGGAGTGGCGACGGCCGCATCGTCGCACCCATGCCAGGACGCGTGGTGCTGGTGAAAGCGCGACCGGGCGATGGGGTGACCGCGGGACAGGAGCTGCTGGTGATGGAAGCGATGAAGATGGAGCTGGCCGTCAGGGCACCGCGCGATGGCGTGGTGGCCGACGTGCGCGCCAGCGCCGGCGACTTCGTCGAAGCCGATGCCATTCTGGTCACGCTGGAGTGAGGTCCGCCATGACGGCCCTGCCCCACGTCGCCTTACTGCTGCTGGCGATAGGATCGTTGACCGGCTGCGTGATGTTCGCCCAGCCCCCGGCGCCATTGACCTGCGACGCCGACCTGGTCGGACGCTGGATCCCCCTGCCGGACAGCCCGCAGGACAAGGTGCCGCTGGGCAAGGATGACCATGCGGACGTGGATGCGCAGTGCCACGTGCGCCTGCGGGACAGTGCCAAGACCGCGCAACCGGAATTCGATGCGCTCGGTTTCACGCTCGACGGCCAGCGGTACCTGGCGCTCGGTTTCAAGGAACTGGATGGCCTGTTCGCCGCCAGCGCGCAGACGCCACCCACCGCATCCAAGGGCATGCCCGCAAGCGCCGTCACCCTGATCAAGTACCGCATCCGCGGCGACGAGCTGGAAATCGCCATGCTCGATGTCGTGCAGGTCATGCAGCGCATCGAGCAGGGTACGCTGAAGGCGCGCGAGACGGACACCAGCACCTACCTGTTCGAAGGCGGCCCGAAGAAGCTGCAGGCGCTGCTGGCGGCCAATCCGGACCTGTTCGACGAGTTCGGCGGCAAGGACAAGACCCTGCGCATGCGGCGCGCGACCGCCGGGGAACTGCGATGAGCGCGCTCCTGTCGGCGGCCGATGGCGATTTCGTCCGCATCGTCGAGGTGGGCCCCCGCGACGGCCTGCAGAACGAGAAGACCCACGTCGGTACCGCCGACAAGGTCGCGCTGATCAATCGTCTCTCCGACACCGGACTGCTGAGCATCGAGGCGACCAGTTTCGTCAGCCCGGCATGGGTGCCGCAGCTGGCCGACGCCGCGGACGTGTTCGCGACGATCGACCGTCGGCCGGGAATCGCGTATCCGGTCCTGGTGCCCAACGAGAAAGGGTACGAGCGCGCACGCGCGGTGGGCGTGCAGGAAGTGGCGGTCTTCACGGCGGCCTCGGAAGCCTTCAACCGCAAGAACATCAACGCCGGCATCGACGAATCCATCGAACGCTTCCGCCCGGTGCTGGAGCGCGCCGCCGCCGACGGCGTCAAGGTGCGCGGCTACGTTTCCACCGTGCTGGGCTGCCCCTACCAGGGCGACGTGCCGGTGGCCGATGTGGTGCGCGTGGCGAAGACCCTGCACGCGATGGGCTGTTACGAGATCTCGCTGGGCGACACCATCGGCGTGGGCACGCCGCGCAAGGCCGCCGCCATGCTGCAGGCGGTCGCTGGCGAAGTCCCGCTGCCCGCCTTGGCGGTCCACTTCCACGACACCTACGGCCAAGCGCTGGCCAACCTGCTGGCCTGCCTGGAGGTGGGCGTGCGGGTGGTCGATTCGGCGGTATCCGGCGCGGGCGGCTGTCCCTATGCCAAGGGCGCCAGCGGCAACGTCGCCAGCGAGGACGTGGTGTACCTGCTGCACGGCCTGGGCATGCGGACCGGCGTGGACCTGCCTGCCCTTGCCGAGACCGGCCGCTGGCTCGCCGCGCGGCTCGGCAGGGAGACCGGTAGCCGCGTCGGCAAGGCGATGGCGACGACATGAACACGCGCAGCGCGCCTGATGACGGCATGGCAAACGGTCGCGACGCGACCGACGCCCCCGATCTGGCGACGCTGCTGGCCGCGCTCGAACGGAGCGCGCAGGACCCGTCCACGCCGCCGGCGCAACGCACCCTGCTGCTGCAGGCGCGCGATGCGCTGCTGGCCAAGCAGCACGAGGCCACCACCGAAGGCGAGCGCTACCGCAACCTGTTCGACGCCGTGCCCGACCCCGTCAGCATCATCGCCGAGGACGGCACGGTGCTGGATCTCAACAAGGCCGGCATGCAGGCCTATCGCCGGCCGCGCGACGAGATCGTCGGCAACAACATCAACGTCCTCAACCCCGACCTGCCGCGCGATCACCTGGTGCCGGTCTGGGAAACATTGAACCGCGGCGAGACCTACGTCATCGAGGTCACCAACATGCGTGGCGATGGCACGCGGTTCCCGGTGGAAGTGCACTCCGCCAACATCACCTTCGACGGACGCAAGAGCATCGTCGCGGTCGCACGCGACATCAGCAGTCGCCGCGAGGCCGAACTGCGCTACCGCGAACTGATGGAGACGCTGGACAAGGGCATCGTGGTGCACGACCGCGAGCTGGGCATCCAGTACTGCAACGGCGCGGCCATGCGCATCTTCGGCATCCGCGAGGACCAGCGCGTGGACCAGGAACTCGCGCTGGACCGCTGGCATATCGTCGACGAGGACGGACGCGAGATGGCCCGCCATGAACTGCCGGCGCAGCGGGCGCTGGACAGCGGCCACATGGTGGAAAGCGTGCTGCTGGGCATGTACCACCGCGAAAAGAAGCAGCTGATCTGGCTGACCGCCACCTCGGTGCCGCAGTTCGCGCCCGGCGCCAGCGTGCCTTCGCAGGTGACCACCCTCTTCAGCGACGTCACCGAACTCAAGCGCGACAGCGCGCTGTTCGACCGTGCGCAATCGCTGGCGCACATCGGCGGCTGGGAATGGGACATCGTGCGCGACCGCATGTACCTGACCGACGAGGCACAGCGCATCCTCGGCGCCGCGCGCCCGCTGGAAACGCTGGAGGCCGTGCTGCTCTGCCTGCGCGAACCGGATCGGCGCCGCCTGCGCACGGCCCTGCAGCTGGTCACTGCCGGCGGTACCGGGTTCGACCTGGAACTGCAGGGCAGCCAGGCCGACGGCCATGGGTTCTGGATCCGTGTGATCGGCGATGCCGAACCGGGCGACCCCGGCGCCTCGCGCATCACCGGCACCATGCAGGACATCTCGCAGGACAAGCAGGCCGAGGAAACCCTGCGCATCCAGGCGCGTACCGACCCGCTGACGGGCCTGATGAACCGCGATGCGGTGCTGACCGAGCTGGGCGCGCGCCTGGGCGACCCCGAGCGCGAACGCGTCGCCGTGCTCTACATCGACCTGGATCGCTTCAAGATGGTCAACGACGTGCTGGGCCACAACGCCGGGGACGAACTGCTGGTGCAGGCGTCGGACCGCATCCGTGGCGCGGTGGGCACCGAGGGCATGATCGCGCGCTTCGGCGGCGACGAGTTCCTGGTGATCTGCGACGCCGGGGATGATCCGCGCCGGCCGGAGGACCTTGCGCATGCGGTGCTGGGGGCCTTCGCTGATTCGTTCCGGTTCGGCAAGGACGAGTTCGCCATCACCGCCAGCATCGGCCTGGCCGTGGCGCCGCGCGACGGGCAGCGGCCGCAGCAGCTCATCCAGAACGCCGACATCGCGATGTACGACAGCAAGCACCGTGCGCGCAACGGCTGGCAGACCTTCAGCCAGGAACTGGCGCAGCGCCAGCAGGACCGCCTGCAGATCGAGACCCAGCTGCGCCGCGCGGTGGACAACGACGAATTCCGGCTGGTCTACCAGCCCCAGGTGGACCTTCGCAACGGCCGCGTGATCGCTGCCGAAGCGCTGATCCGCTGGCAGAACCACCAGCTGGGCGAACTGCGTCCGGATCTCTTCATCAGCCACGCGGAAACCACCGGCGACATCGTGCGCATCGGCAGCTGGGTGCTGCGCGAGGCCTGCCGGCAGGTGGCGGCGTGGCGCGACCTGGGGCTGGGCATCGTCCGCGTGGCGGTCAACGTGTCCTACCGCCAGTTCGCGGGGGACGACCTGGCCGACATGGTCCGTACGATCCTGGGCGAGTTCGACCTGCCCGGCAGCGCGCTGGAGCTGGAGTTCACCGAGCGGGTGCTGATCGAGGATGCGCCCGCCACCCTGCGCACGTTCGCCGACCTGCGCCAGCTGGGCGTGCTGCTGACCATCGACGATTTCGGCGAAGGCTACAGCGCGCTCAACTACCTGCGCCGCCTGCCCATCCACGGCTTGAAGCTCAGCCCGCTGTTCACCGAAGGCGTGCCGAACAATCGTTCCGATGTCGCGGTCTGTCAGGCCGTCTCCGCCATCGCGCGCAGCCTGGGCCTGGGGCTGGTCGCCGAGGGCGTGGAGTCGGAAGCGCAGCGCCAGTTCCTGCTGCAGCTGGGCGTGCCGGTGGGCCAGGGCTTCCTGTTCGCGCCGGGCCTGTCCCCCGATGAGTTCGCGCGCCGGCTGGCCGACACGCCGATGGAGCGCGTGCTGCACGCCTGATTCGTTGCCCCTTGTAGGAGCGACGTGAGTCGCGACCGCGCCGCGCTGAGCCCCGGGTGTGACGATGAAGAACGCGTCGCAACGCGCCGGCAAGGCGAACGAAGGGGTGTTGGAACAGCGGCCGGAGCCGGTCGCGACTCACGTCGCTCCTACAAGGGAAGCCATGGCGTCCTGCCCCCCGCCATCGCGTAAAATGCCCGCTTTCCCGCCGCAGGTTCACCGCATGCAGCTTTCCGATACCCGCGCCGTCATCACCGGCGGCGTTTCCGGCCTTGGCCTGGCCGTGGCCCAGCACCTCGTGGCCCATGGCGGCAAGGTCGCCCTGTTCGACGTCAACGACGACAAGGGTGCGGCGGCTGTTGCGGCACTTGGTGAAGGCCATGCCCGTTATTTCCGCACCGACGTGACCGACGAAGCCGGCGTGGCCGCCAACATGGCGGCGGCGCAGGCGTTCATGGGCGGCCTCAACGCGGCCATCAACTGCGCGGGCATCCTCGGCGCGGGTCGCGTACTGGGCAAGGAAGCACCGATGCCGCTGGCCACCTTCCAGACCACGGTGCTGGTCAACCTGGTGGGCAGCTTCAACGTGGCCAAGGCCGCGGCCGACCTCATGCAGCACAACGCGCCCAACGGCGCCGGCGAGCGCGGCGTGATCGTCAACACCGCCAGCGTGGCCGCATACGAAGGGCAGATCGGCCAGGCCGCGTATTCGGCCTCGAAGGGCGGCGTGGTCGGCATGACGCTGCCGATGGCGCGCGAACTGGCCCGCTTCGGCATCCGCGTGATGACCGTGGCGCCGGGCATCTTCTGGACGCCGATGGTCGACGGCATGCCGGAAGCCGTGCAGCAGTCGCTCAGCGCCTCCATCCCGTTCCCGTCCCGCCTGGGCAAGCCGGAGGAGTTCGCGGACCTGGTGGCCTACATCCTCGGCAATACCTACCTCAACGGCGAAACCATCCGCCTCGACGGCGCAGTGCGGCTCGCTCCCAAGTAACGCCGTGATTCGTCATTCGTGAGCGGTGATTCGCAAGAATCGCGTTCCCGGATGCTCACGCCACCCCACCCGATCACCACTCAGCCACCATCACCATGAAAGCTTTCGACATCAAGAAAGGCAACGTCGTCGAACACAACGGCAACGTGTACCAGATCCGCGACATCGAGCGCAGCTCGCCGCAGGGCCGCGGCGGCAACGTGCGTTTCCGCTTCATCATGTACAGCGTGCCGGGCGGCAACAAGCTGGACGCCAGCTTCGATGCCGACGACAACCTGCCGGAAGTCGAACTGCTGCGCCGGCAGGCGACGTTCTCGTACATGGACGGCGATGCGTTCGTCTTCCTCGACGACGAGGACTACACGCCCTACACGCTGGACGCCAACGTCATCGGCGACGACGCCGGCTACATCACCGAGGGCCTGACCGGCTGCTACGTACAGGTGATCGACGAAATGCCGGTGGCCCTGCAGCTGCCGCAGCACGTGACGCTGGAAGTGGTGGAGACGCCGCCGGAATTGAAGGGCGGCACCGCCACCAAGCGCCCGAAGCCGGCCAAGCTCAGCACCGGCATCGAGATCATGGTGCCGGAGTACATCACCAACGGCGAACGCATCCTGGTCAACACGACCACCGGCGAATTCGGCGGTCGTGCGGACTGATTCCGCTAGGACGCGCCTGCGGCGGCCAACGCCCGCAGGCGTGCTCCGATGGCATCGACATTCGCCTGGATGCCGCGCAGGGCATCTCGCTGGTCCCGCGGAAGCCAGCACTCCAGGCTCGCGCGCAGAGCAGCATCGTCCTGGCGCAGCCGCACTACCCTCGCCTGCGCGTCCGCGGCAATACGCTCGCGTTCCCCTGACTGCGGCAACCCGTAGCCTTCCGGTGCAAGTTCCGCGGGCCGGCTGACGAAGCTGGTATCACCCAGCCAAGCTCTCAACGCCTGCACGGCGTTCGCCGCCTCCTCGGGCACGTCGCGGCCCAGGTAGCGCCGCTTCAGTTCGTCGCGCAACAGCAGCTGCTGCCGGCGCAGGGCGGCGTTTTCCAGCACCAGCAAGGCCGCACTGGCCTTCAGGTCGGCATGCGCCAACCAGGTCGCGCGGGTTCCGGGTGGCAGTGCCAGCCAGGCCTGCGCGTCGCGCTGCGGCAAGGCCAGCGCGACGCGCGCGACCTCGAACAAGGCGTCGTACCGCGCGCTCATCGGCTCGAAGTAGTACCCGAGGCGACGGGCTTCGTCTGCATCCACCAGGGGGCTGCGGTCGGCGATACCTGCCTGTTCCAGGTTCCGCAACAGTCCCGTGGGCGTGATGCTTGCCAACGGCGCGCCTGCCAGCCGCGGCACGCCATCGTGCAGCAGCTTCCAGGTCTCCACGGCGCAGTTGTTGCTGATGAAGTAGTAGCGCCCGTCGTAGCTCCAGTGGAGTTGCGCGGCGCGCTCGAGCAGGGAAGCGATATCCTCGCGCTGCAGCTGCAAAGGAACGGACTGCAGGCCGCGCAGCTCGACCTTCGTGTACTCCTCGATCACCTGGTCCAGCGGCAGCAGGAACAATCTCGACGGGTATGAACCGGTCAATCCGCGCCAGCCGGAGATCTGCACGTCGCCGACGAACGCGCGGAACGACAGCACGCGATGGTGGGCGAGATCCAAGCGGCAGTCAGGGCCAGGGGGGCGTCCCGGCGCGCAGACCACCAGTCTCAGCATGCTGTGGCCCCAGCGGCTCATCGCCTGGGTGTTGCCTTCGGCCAGCAGGTAGTCCACCTGGTAGACGCGCGCCGGATCCAGCGCCAGCAGCGACGCATCGCCACGCGCGGCGTCGGCTTCCAGGAACGGCAGGCCGGGCGCGCATTCGGCGGCGATCGGTTCGTGGAAGTGCGCGGCGAAATGGCGGTGTAACGCTGGGCGCCGGCACGCGTAGTCGGCGTCGAGCACGTAATGCTCCAGGTTCACCGCGACGAATTCCGACGGACGCGCCAGTTCGTAGCGGTCGGGACTGCGGGTGCTGAAATCGTTGCGGCTTCGCCGGCCCGCCACGCGGAACACGCTGCGCTGCCAGCCGGCCAGGTCACGCAGGCGCGCATCGCCCGACAGCACATTGCCATGCGCACGGTCGTAGGCGTGCGCGAGTTCGTGGACCAGCGCCTTGCGGACCGCAAGCGCGCGCGTACCAGCCACCGCCGAGGGATCGACCGCCTGCCATTCGGCCAGCAAGGCACGATCGAGCAGTATCTGCCGCCCGACGCGGCGACCCTGCACGTCATGCGGGAGATCGGTCCAGTGCAGCACCAGATCGGGCGGCAGACCGTCGCGCCACACGCGCGGCAAGCGTGGCAGGACATCGTCGACCAGCGTGCGCGTGGCTGAGACCTGTTCCTCATCCAGCCCGGAGGCATCCACGCTGAGAGCACATGCCGGTATCGCATGGCCCAGCAGCAAGCATGCAAGGGCCACGCGCACGCGCCGGCTCCAGGGCCGACGCAGGAACATCAGCGCGCCAGGATGGCCTGTGCCAACTGCATGTCGGTGGCACGGCGCGCGGCCTCGTCGGTCTCGCGCAGGTGACGCAGCGCGGCTTCCAGCTGGGCACCGCGGATGCGGCCGTTGCTGGCGACAAAGCTGGCCGCGTCTTCGCGAGCCTGCAGCACGATCTTGTCGTCGCCGGAGGAACTGCCGGATGACGCGGACGAACCCGCGGACGACGCACCGGCCGAACTGCCGGCGAAACTGCCGGCAAGCGCCGGAACGGAGAGCGCCAGCAGGACGCCGGCAAGGATCAGACGGGGCATGATTGTTTCCATCGGGGGCGTGGACGCCGGTGGCCGGCGCGGTGCGCAAAGACTACCTGCAAACGCAGGCCGCAGGATGAACCTGCGTCACCCCTCAGGCATCGAACAGCTTGCCGGGATTCATCAGCCCGTTGGGGTCCAGCACCTGCTTGATGCCACGCATCACGGCGATCTCCTCGGCACTGCGGGTGCTTTCCAGATAGCCCTTCTTGACCAGGCCGATGCCATGCTCGGCGGAGATGCTGCCGCGGTGGCGCTGCAGCGACGCGGCCAGCAGCTTGGTCACCTGCTCGCACTGGGTGACGAAGTCGGCATCGCCCACGTCGTCGGGCTTCAACACGTTGATGTGCAGGTTGCCGTCGCCGATGTGGCCGAACCAGACCACGTCGAAATGCGGATACGCGTCCGCCAGCAGCGCCTGCGTTTCCGCCAGGAACGCCGGCATGGCGGAAATGCGCACCGACACGTCATTCTTGTAGGGCTTGTAGCGCGCCAGTGCCTCGGTGATGCCTTCGCGCAGGCGCCACAGTTGCGCGGCCTGGGCATCGGACTGGCTGATCACGCCGTCGCTGACCCAACCCTGCTCCATGCACGCTTCGAACGCCGCCATGGCGGCAGCCTCCTTCGCCTCGTCGCCGATCGCGAATTCGGTGACCACATAGTACGGGTGCACCTCGTCGAACGGCTTCTGCGCGCCGTGGGCCAGCACATGCTGCAGCGCGTGGTCGGTGAAGAATTCGAACGCCTCCAGCTGCAGCCGCTCGCGGAATGCCGCGAACACCTGCATCAGCACGTCGAACGACGGCAAGGCCAGCAACATGACGTTGGTCGGCGGCGGCGGATCGGTCAGGCGGACGGTGGCCTCGACCACGATCCCCAGCGTGCCTTCCGAGGCGATCAGCAGGTGGCGCAGGTCGTAGCCGCTGGAGTTCTTGATCAGGCCGCGGTTGAGCTCCAGCAACTCCCCGGTGCCCGTCACCACTTTCAGCCCGGCGATCCATTCGCGCGTGTTGCCGTACCGGATCACGCGGATGCCGCCGGCGTTGGTCGCGATGTTGCCACCGATGGAACACGACCCGCGCGCGGCGAAATCGACCGGATAGACCAGGCCGTGCTCGCGGGCCGCGTTGTGGACCGCTTCCAGCGGCATGCCGGCCTGCACGGTTAGCGTGCGGTCGACGGCACTGAAGTCGAGCGCCTGGTTCATCCGTTCCAGGCTCACCACCAGTTCGCCGTTCGCGGCCACCGCGCCTCCGGAAAGGCCGGTGCGGCCGCCGGAGGGCACGAGGGCCACCTGGTGCTGGTTGGCCCATCGCACCAGCGCCTGCACCTCCTCCACGCTGGCCGGCAACGCGATGGCCAGGGGCGCGGGCACCCAGCGCCGGGTCCAGTCGCGACCGTAGTGCTCCAGGTCGGCGGGATCGGTCTTCAGGCGCAGCGCGGGCACGGCGTGCAGCAGGGCATCCAGGCGCGGATCGGTCATGGGACGGGCGGATGGCGGGGGGCGCCCAGCGTGCCAGCGATGCTGCGCGGCGTCCAGAAGCCATGCCGGCGCAGCGGGACGGATTGCGGCTGCGCGTGGTCGATGGTTTCAGGCGCAACGGAGCGGACCCACAGCAACCCAGCTTTCCATTCCGCGCCGCAGCATCGGCACGCGCCATCTGGCATAGTGGCCGCCCCCACTTCCACTGCGCCCTTCTCCGCAATGTCGATCAAGAAGACCTCGTACCCGAAGCAGGACATCCGCGTGCTGTTGCTGGAGGGAGTCAGCCAGACCGCCGTGGAGACTTTCCGGGCCGCCGGCTATTCGCAGATCGAGTTCCACGAAAAGTCATTGCCCGAAGAGGAACTGAAGCGCCGCATCGCCGACGCGCACATCGTCGGCATCCGCTCGCGCACGCACCTGACCGACGACGTCCTGTCGCACGCGCGGCGCCTGATCGCGGTGGGCTGCTTCTGCATCGGCACCAACCAGGTGGACCTGGACGCGGCGGAACTGGCCGGCGTGCCGGTGTTCAACGCCCCCTACTCCAACACGCGCAGCGTGGCGGAGCTGGTGATCGCCGAGGCCATCATGCTGATGCGCGGCGTGCCGCAGAAGAGTGCCGAGTGCCATCGCGGCGGCTGGTCGAAGTCGGCCGCCGGCAGCCACGAGGCGCGCGGCAAGACACTGGGCATCATCGGTTATGGCCACATCGGCACGCAGGTCGGCGTGCTGGCGGAGGCCATCGGCATGCACGTGGTCTTCCACGACATCGAAACCAAGCTGTCGCTGGGCAATGCCCGCTCCGCCAGCAGCCTGGACGAGCTGCTGGAACTGAGCGACGTGGTGACCCTGCACGTGCCGGAGACGGCGGCCACCAAGGACATGTTCGGCGCGGCCCAGATCGCCCGGATGAAGCGCGGCGCGCACCTGATCAATGCGTCGCGCGGCACGGTGGTGGACATCGATGCGCTGGCTGATGCACTGGCGTCGGGCCAGGTCGGCGGCGCGGCCGTGGACGTGTTCCCGGTCGAGCCCAAGGGCAATGCCGATGCCTTCGAGTCGCGCCTGCGCGGCCTGGACAACGTCATCCTCACCCCGCACGTCGGCGGCAGCACGCTGGAGGCGCAGGACAACATCGGCGTGGAAGTGGCGGCCAAGCTGGTGCGCTACAGCGACAACGGCAGCACGCTGTCGGCGGTGAACTTCCCCGAAGTCACCCTGCCCGGCCACGAAGGCAGCCGCCGCATCCTGCACATCCACCGCAACGTGCCCGGCGTGCTGTCGCAGATCAACGACATCTTCCGCGACCTGGGCATCAACATCGATGGCCAGTTCCTGCGCACCGACGCCAAGGTCGGCTACGTGGTCATCGATGTCACCGCCGACGAGGAGCAGACCGCCAGCCTGCGTGAAGCGATGGCGGCGATCCCGGGCACGCTGCGGGTGCGCGTGCTTTACTGATCCGCCGGAGAAGGTGGGCCATGGCCCACCCTACGCATCGGCGTTCAGCGCCAGCCACTTGCGTGCCATGCGACTGAGCGATTCGTCGTCTTCCGCCGCGATCGGCGCGATCTCGCGCCAGGCCAGGTCCAGGGATTCCTCGCTGACCACGTAGGCCTCGCTGCCGGTCGCGTGCACGACGTAACGCACGTCGTAATGCCAGTGGCCGGGGACATCCTTGCGTTCCGGTATCCAGTGGCGGTCGAGGTCGAAGATCGCCTCCGCATCCACCCGCAGGTCGGCCAGGCCGGACTCTTCTTCCGCTTCCTTCAATGCCACGCGCGCCATGTCGGTGTCGCCATCGGCATGCCCGCCGAGCTGCAGCCAGCGGCCCAGCTTGCGATGGTGGGTCAGCAGCGTGCGCTTGCCGTCGGCACTGACCAGCCAGGCGCCGCCGGTCAGGTGGCCCGCCAGCCGCTCCCGCATGAACGGGTCGGCCGGGTCGTCCAGCAGGGCCGCGAACTGGTCCACCACGTCGGCTTCCCCGGGCCAGCGCCGGCGATAGCTGGCCAGTTGTTCCTGCAGGACGGGGGCGATGGCTGGCATGGGCGGGCGTTCCTGGTGCGTGCGAAAAGGTCCGCCATTATCCCGCGCCATGCTGCATACGCGCTTGTGCTCCTTGGCGCGCTTTGGCAAGGTACGGCCTTCCGTGGGGGCCATCCCCATGACAGTTTCCACCATTCGGCAGGGCTTTCCTGCCGGCAGCCAGTCTTCAAAGGGGATGCAGCGAATGCTCAAAGCTCTGTTCAGGGTCAAGCCGGTCGCGCCGGCTGGACACATCGATGCCGGTGAGCCCTTCGAGGGCAGCCTGGACGGCGAAGCCACCCTCAAACGGACTTTGACGGCAAGACAACTGGTACTGCTGGGCGTCGGCGCGGTGATCGGCGCCGGCATCTTCGTGCTCAGCGGCCACGCAGCGGCCGAGCATGCCGGGCCGGCGGTGATCCTGAGCTACATCCTGGCCGGCGTGGCCTGCGCGCTGGCGGGGCTCTGCTACGCCGAGTTCGCCGCGATGCTGCCGGTGTCCGGCAGCGCCTATTCCTATTCCTACGCGACCCTGGGCGAGTTCGTGGCCTGGTTCATCGGCTGGAACCTGGTGCTGGAGTACATGTTCGCCGCGGCCACCGTGGCCGTGGGCTGGTCCGGCTACCTCAACAGCTTCCTGACCAACTTCGGCATGGGCCTGCCGGTATCGCTGGCGGCCGCTCCCCTGAACGTGGTGGACGGCGCCCTGGTCTACACGGGCGGCCTGATCAACCTGCCGGCCGTGGCGATCATCGGGGCGGTCAGCGGCCTGTGCTACGTGGGCATCACCCAGTCCGCGTTCGTCAACTCGATCGTCGTGGCGATCAAGGTGACCGTGATCGTGCTGTTCGTGGCGTTCGCGGCCAAGTACGTGAACCCGGACAACTGGGTGCCGTTCATCCCTGAAAACCAGGGCCCCGGCAAGTTCGGCATGGACGGCGTGATGCGCGCCGCGGCCGTGGTGTTCTTCTCCTACATCGGCTTCGACGCGGTCTCCACCGCCGCGGGCGAGGCCAGGAACCCGCAGCGCGACATGCCCATCGGCATCCTCGGCTCGCTGGCCATCTGTACCGTCATCTACATCATCGTGTCCGCCGTGCTGACCGGCCTGCTGCCCTATCCGCAGCTGTCCACGCCCAAGCCCGTGGCGACCGCACTCGAGCAGTACGCCAGCCTCAACTGGCTGAAGTACGCGGTGGAAATCGGCGCCATCGCCGGCCTGACCTCGGTGATCCTGGTCATGCTGATGGCGCAACCGCGCATCTTCTATTCGATGTCCAAGGACGGCCTGCTGCCGCGCTTCCTGGCCAAGGTCCACCCGAAGTTCCAGACACCGTACGTGGGCACGATCATCGTCGGCGCGCTGGCCGCACTGCTGGCCGGCTTCCTGCCGATCGGCCTGCTCGGTGAGCTGGTGTCGATGGGCACGCTGCTGGCGTTCGCCACGGTCTGCGTGGGCATCGTGGTGCTGCGTCGCACCCGCCCTGACCTGCCGCGCCCGTTCCGCGTGCCGCTCTACTGGCTGATCGCACCGCTGGGCGCCGCCGCGTGTCTGTATCTGTTCTGGCAGCCCTTCCAGGAGCACTGGCACCTGATGGTGGGCTGGACCATCGTGGGCATGATCATCTACTTCGCCTACGGTTACCGGCACAGCAAACTGCGTCGGGTCTGACGCACCATCTGCAACGGCTGGCCCCTCGGCCAGCCGTTTTTCTTTGCCTTCCCGCACTCCGACGACTTCCAGGCAGTTCCCGATGACGACCGTCAATGTCCGCCAGATCGGCCCCGTCCTGGCTACCTTCGTGGTGGCCAACAACATGATCGGCTCGGGGTTCTTCCTGCTGCCCGCCACACTGGCCAAATCCGGCGGCATCACCGCGCTCAGCTGGCTGCTGGGCACCGTGCTGGCGGTGGTCCTGGGCAGTGCATTCGCACGCCTGGCACGCGACTACCCCAACCTGGAGTCGCCGGACGACTACGTGCGCCCGTCGCTCGGCCGTGACATGGGATTCCTGGCAACCACGATGTACTGGATCTCGTCGTGGATAGGCAACAACGCCATCGCGGTGGCGGCGTTCGGCTATCTGGTGATCCTGCTTCCCGTCGGCGACGGCCAGTGGACGCGCCTGGGCGGGCAGCTGGTCCTCATCTGGCTGATGTTCGCGCTGAACCTGATGGGCCCACGGCAGATCGCCCGCTTCCAGTCGCTGTGCGTGGTACTGGGCCTGCTGCCGGTGGCGGTTATCCTGATCTGGGGATGGGGCAGTTTCGATAGCGACCTGTATCGCGCGGCATGGAATGTCTCCGGGCAGTCCGACGCCTCGGTGGTATTCAGTTCGCTGGCGCCGATCTTCTGGGCCTTCGTGGGGCTGGAAACCGGCGCGATGGTCGCCGGCGTGGTGCGCAACCCCGCGCGCAACGTGCCCATCGCCACGCTGGGCGGCATCCTGATCGCGGGCGTGGTCTATCTGGTGTCCTCGGTGCTGATGATGGGCATCGTGCCGGTGGACCAGCTGGCCGCGTCCAGCGCACCCTTCGCCCTGGTGGCGGGGCAGATGTTCGGTGCCTGGGCGATCCCGATCATCGCGGCCGCGGCGGCGCTCAAGGCCACGGGCACGCTGGGTGGCTGGATGCTGGTCACCGGTGAATCCGGCGCACGTGCAGCCCATCGTGGCTATCTGCCCGCGATCTTCGGTCGCCTGCGGCAGAACGGGTCGGCCGGCTGGGGATTGTTCCTGGTCGCCCTGTCGATGACGGCACTGGCCATGCTGACGCTGTCGCCCACCGTATCCGGGCAGTTCGAGACGCTGATCCAGATGGTGGTGGTGCTGGTGGTCATGGCCTACGCCACCGCCGGCCTCAGCCTGCTGCTGGGCGCGCCGGGCCGGCCGGCCACCTCGCTCGACCGGATCATCGGCATGGGCGCGCTGGTGGCCTGCGGCCTGCTGGTTTACTCGACGCCGGTCGCCACCTTGGTGGGCGGGCTGATCATCGCCCTGCTGGCGCTGGCGGCCTACCGTGGTTTCTCGCGACGTCGAGGCGCGTGAAACCGCGTCTTGTTAAACTGCGCCCATGAGCGCACTGCCCTACGATTCCGAACGCCTCCAGCACCTCGCCGGCCTGCTGATCAGCAACATCCGCGAGCTTTCGCAGCTGGGCTGGACGCCCGCCACCAGCAGCAACTTCTCGCACCGGCTGGACGACGCGCATGCCGCCATCACCGTTTCCGGCCGCGACAAGGGCCGGCTGGTCGAAGGCGACATCATGGTGGTGAATTTCGACGGCAAGGCCGTCGGCAGCGACCACCGCCCGTCCGCCGAAACCCTGCTGCACACCCAGCTGTACCGGCGCTACCCGGACATCGGCTGCGTGCTGCACACGCATTCGCCCGTTCAGACCATCGCTTCGCGACTGTTCGCCGGCGCGGGCCACCTCCGGCTGGAAGGCTACGAGCTGCTGAAGGCGTTCCACGGCAACAGCACGCACGAGATGGCCATCGACGTGCCCGTGTTCGCCAACACCCAGGACATGCCGACCCTCGCCGCACAGGTGGACGCGCTGCTGGACCGGCAGCCGCTGTGGGGCTACCTGATCGACGGCCACGGCCTGTACGCGTGGGGCCGCGACATGGCCGAGGCGCGCCGCCATCTGGAAGCCTTCGAGTTCCTGTTCCACTGCGAACTCGAGCTGCGCAAGCTCGGCTGCCGTCGCTGACATCCGCGGGGCGGACCACAGCGTTCCGGCCCGGCAACGGGCGCGTGACGGCGTGCCTGCTACCCTACCCTCCCCACGCGCCGAGCCTGTCGCCATGAGCCGCCTCCGCATCTTCAACGAGACCGACCCCGCCACACCGGAATTCGCCAGTTACGATCCGGACTTCATCGCCACCGAACTGAAGAAGATCGGGGTGACGTTCGAGCGTTGGCACGCCACCCAGCCGATCGAACCCGGTGCTTCACCGGACGAGGTGATGAACGCCTACCGTGCCGACATCGACCGGCTGGTGGCCGAGCGCGGCTTCAAGACCGTCGACGTGGTCAGCATCGCGCCGGACAATCCGCAGCGCGAAGCGATGCGCGCGAAATTCCTGGACGAGCACTACCACAAGGAAGACGAAGTGCGCTTCTTCGTCGCCGGCTCGGGCCTGTTCACGCTGCACGTGGACGACAAGGTGTACGAAGTCGAGTGCGTGAAGGACGACCTGATCGCCGTGCCCGACAGCACCCTGCACTGGTTCGACATGGGGCCGGAGCCGCACTTCGTTGCGATCCGCTTCTTCACCGAGCCGGACGGCTGGGTCGGCCACTTCACCGGCACCACGCTTGCGCAGCAGTTTCCGCGCTACGACGGCCTGACGCAGCCGAATTGACATGGCGGGCGCCCTCTCGCGCCCCGCCCCAACGAACCCCTTTTGCCCATGCCCGTTTCCGCCATCCTGACCGACATCGAAGGCACCACCAGCAGCATCTCGTTCGTCAAGGATGAGCTGTTCCCGTATGCGCGCCGCGCGCTGCCCGGCTTCGTTCGCGAGCACGGGCACGAGCCCGAGGTGCGCCGTTGGCTGGACATGGTGGCCACCGAGCACGGCAGCATCTGCAGCGACGATGTCATCGTGGAGACCCTGCAGGGATGGATTGACCAGGACCGCAAGCACACCGCGCTGAAGGCGCTGCAGGGAATGATCTGGGAAGCGGGCTACCGCGAAGCGGACTTCACCGCCCACATCTATCCCGACGCGGCGCCGGCCCTGCGCGAGTGGCATGCCCGCGGCCTGCCGCTGTTCGTCTACTCGTCGGGCTCGGTGCCGGCGCAGAAGCTGTTCTTCGGCCACAGCGACGCCGGCGACCTCGCCCCGCTGTTCGCCGGCTGGTTCGACACCGAAGTCGGTGGCAAGCGCGATGCGGACAGCTACCGCCGCATCGCCGGGCAGACCGGCATCGCGCCTGAGCAGATCCTGTTCTTGTCGGACGTGGTGGAGGAACTTGATGCCGCGCGCGACGCCGGCATGTCCACGCGCCTGGTGGACCGGCTGCAGGACTATCCGGTGCCGCGCACCGGCGATGCTGCCCACGGCCATGCACGCGTGGCGACGTTCGCCGACGTCACGCTCGACACCTGATCCGCCGTGACGGCGCAACGCACGGCCACCTGGATCGGGCTGGCGGCCATCCTGCTGTGGTCCTCGCTCGCCGTCCTGACGACGGCAACCGAGGGCTTGCCGGCGTTCCAGGTACTGGCTATCGGCTTCGGCGTGGCGGCGCTCTTGGGGCTTGTCCGCACCGCACTGCAGGGACGCCCCGGCTGGCAGGCATTGCGGCAACCCTGGCTTGCGTTCGCATTGACCACCGCCGCGCTGTTCGGCTACCACGCGCTCTACTTCATCGCGCTCAAGCGCGCGCCGGCGGTGGAAGCCAACCTGATCAACTATCTCTGGCCGTTGTTGATCGTGGTCTTCGCCGGCCTGCTCGCGGGCGTGGAGGTGCGTGGCGGCCAGTGGCTGGGCACCGTCCTGGGCCTGGTAGCGGCCGCGTTGCTGGTCACCCGCGGCGAAAGCATCGACATCCGGCCGGAATTCATGCCGGGCTATCTGGCGGCGCTGGGTGCCGCGTTGATCTGGGCGCTGTACTCGGTGCTCAACCGGCGCTTCGCTGATGTACCCAGCGCGGCGATCACCGTCGCCTGCGCGGGCGTGGCCGTGCTCGGCGGCGTGGCGCATGGATTGTTCGAAACAACCGTGGCCCCCACCGCGTCGCAGTGGGTGGTGTTGCTGATCATGGGCACCGGGCCGGTGGGTGCCGCGTTCTGGCTGTGGGATCACGGCACCAAGCGCGGCGACATCGCGCTGCTCGGCAGCCTGTCCTACCTGGCGCCTCTGCTGTCCACCCTGTTGCTGGTGGCATCGGGCCGCGCGCAGGCGCACTGGATCCAGGCCGTCGCGATTGCCTTGCTGCTGGCCGGCGCATGGCTCAGCGTGCGCACGCCGCGCGCCCGATGAAAGCGATTCGCGTTTCCGCATGGCGGGAAACGAATCCCTAGACTACGCGCCACGCAGCCCGCCCGCCTCAGCGCCAGCAAGCCACGCGTTCCGCGCCAGCCCGCAATTTGCTAGCCAGCCCGGATCACCGCCTCACGTCGTGTGGATCTTCTCGCCACGCGCCAGCATGGCCACCAGCGTTTCGATCCGTGCCGCGCGTGTCTCCGGCTTGCGCGCGGTCTGCACGCGCCAGCACACGGCGTAACGGTTGGTCTTGTCGAGGGCTTCGAAGAAGCTGCGCGCCTTGCGGTTTTTCGCCAGCGCTTTTGCCAGTTCTTCCGGCACCTCCATCGAGGCGGCCCCACTGTACGCTGCCGCCCAACGCCCGTCGGCCTTCGCCGCCTCGACCTCGCGCAAGCCTGACGGCCGCAGGCGCCCGGCGGCCGCCAGCGCTTCGACCTTGGCGACATTGATCTTGGACCACAGGCTGCGGGGGCGGCGCGGCGTGAAGCGTTGCAGGAAGAACTGCGCATCGAGGCCCTTCTTCTGCCCATCGATCCAGCCATGGCACAGCGCCACGTCCAGCGCTTCGGCATACGTCACCGAGGCGATGCCGGCATCCTTCTTGGCGATCTTCAGCCAGACGCCGGCAGCGGCCGTCGACGCCGCAAGCCACTGCTCCCATGCCTGCGGGGTCTTGAAATGCAGGACGGGAAGTTCAGGGGCCGGCATGCGCTGATGATACCCAGCCCCGCACGGCGATGGTCAGCCGCGCGCAAGCCGGCGTGCCTGCCCCAGCACGCGACCCAGGCCATTCGCCATCGGCAGCATCTGCGCCTTCGCACGGTCCAGCAGCGGTGACGTGCCGACGGGGTCAGGCGACAGGCCCAGCGCGCCGCCCCACTTACGCCAGCGGTGGTTGAACCGCATCGCACTGGTCCAGCGGCGCGTTTCATCCGTCTGGAAGAAGAAGGACAGCGAGATGGAGACATCCTCGGACCCGTTCTTGACGTAATGGCCACTGATGTAGGGAATGTGCAACGCATCGCCCGGCATGAAGTCGAACTTGAGCGCATGCTGGTCCAGTTCGTCGCGCCAGAGCGACACGGAGCTTTCGCGATCCATGTAGGCCTCGCAGACGTCCTGGGCGACGATGTCATGGCGGAAGTTGGGGAACACCGCCACCTGCTTGCTGCCCCGGATCTGCATCAGCACGTTGGAATAGCGGTCGAAGTGGAACGGCGTGATGGCGTTGGGCGATGCGATGAACAGCCACATGCGCGGCTCGTAGATCGCGCGCGACTTGCCGCTTCCGCGCAGCAACGCGGTGACTTCGCTGCGCAGGTCCTCGTAGAGCCCGCGGAAGGCCGGATGGTCTTCCGGGTCGCGCACCGCGATGTAGGAGTTCGAGGTGCGGATCGTCTCTATCGTCTCGCGCAGGCTCAGGCCGTTGCCATGTTCGATGTGCGCCCGGTCGAAATTGACCGTCAGGTCCGACAGTCCCTTGGAATACGCGATGCGGTCGGCGGGCAGCTGCGGAAGGGATTCGGAGAGTCCTTCGATGCTCAGTGCAGGATGGCCGAGCAGCTGGTGCTTGAAAGTGAACGGCGCACGGTCGAACTGGCCTGCGGGCAGGCCCTCGGCAAAGCACTTGGACATTGGTATTCCCCCTGTATTAACCAAGCAAACGCCGAAAGCACCTCGACCCGGACAGGCCGCCCGCCAGCCGTGCCCCGGCCACGTGGCGGGAACCCACGCCGGGAGAAGGCGGGTGCCGCCTCAGGGCGACTGCAGGCGGTATCGGGTAGACGCGGTGCGCTCGCCCAGCCAGGCATCGAAGGCGCGCACGTCGACGGTATGGTCCCCGTCGGCCAGGTCGGTCGGCAACGCGCCCCGCCACAGGTGCGGCGAGGGCTCGGCTTCGGGCGAGCGGTCGTAACCGCGCAGGCGGTCGGCCAGGTCGTCGCGCATGTTCTCGACCAGCAGCCTGGGGTCGGGCTGCTCGACCCGCTTCATCGGCTTCCATTCGCCACCATCGACGCGGTACTCGACCCTGGTCCGCGCGTCGCCCATATAGACGTTGGCGTAGACGCCCCATGCCGGATACGCGCCTTTCCTCAGCACCCTGGGGGCGTGCAGGCCGATGCCGGTGTCATCCTCCGCGCGTGCCGCTTGCCATGACAGCGCGTAGTCGCCGCCCGCCAGCACGCGCAGGCGGGCGTACCCGTTCGGCGTACCGTCGGCCATCATCGTGTCGGGAATGCCCTGGGCGTCCTTCACCCCCGACCAATAGGCACCGCAGGCGGCGCCGACGTTGTATTCGTGCAGGGGCCGGATGCCGTGCCAGCCGGTGGTGGCGTCGTGGTGCCAGTGCCGTTGCGTGTGGGTGTGCCCGCTGAGCAGCAGCACATGCGGAAATCCTTCCAGCAACGCGAACAGGCGCTCGCGGTCGGCCGCACGGAATCCGCGCGGCCCTGCTTCGAAGAACGGGATGTGCACGCCGATCACCAGCAACCGGTCCTTGCGTACGGTCGGCAGGTAGGCCTGCAGGAACGCGAACTGGTCCTCGCGCAAACCACCGAAGTACGCGGGCGTCTTGCCGGGCTGGTAGATCACGTCGTCCAGCCCGATGAACGTCACCGCTTCCTCTTCCCACGCGAACGTGTCCGGTCCCAGGTGATGGCGGAACGTGCGCAGCGAGTCCTCATCCCCGGCAGCATCGAAGTCCAGATCGTGGTTGCCGGGAATGAACAGCCACGGCACCTGCAGGCTCATCGTCGTACGCAGGATCTGCGGATACAGCGACAGGTCGTCATTGGTCACATCGCCCAGGGTCAGACCCAGGGCGGCACCGTGTTTCCCGACGAGTGGCTGCACGATGTCGCGCCAATAGTAGTCAACGTCCTGCGCGGAGGACGTCTGGCTGTCGGCGAAGAGCAACACATCGAGCTCATCGTGCTTCGCCGCTGCTTGCGGCCGCAGACCGAAGTGCGTGCAATCGGGCTGGCGCTGCGGTATGCCGCCGTACTTCAGCACAGGGCCCGCGTGGTACTGCAGATTGCGCCAGCGCGCCGGCAAGCCATCCGGAAGCACGACCAGGTCATAACCCGCCGGCTTGATGATGAAGAGGGTGCGACCGTCCGCATACGGAAGGTTGTACTCGCCCTGCGCGTCGCTGACCGCGATGTCGATACCGTTGGACACCTTGATGCCCGGCAGGCCCGGTTCGCCCGCATCGCGGGTCGCGTTGCCGTTGCGATCCACATACACCTGGCCCCCGCTGCAGGGCGGCGGCAGCGCAAGGGCGGGGACCGCCGGCAACGCCAGGAGGAGAGCGATCAACGAAGCGCGCATGGCGACTCCAGCCGGAAAGACCGGAGGATTATGGCGCAGCAGTATTGCCGTTGTGGGAGCGACGCAAGTCGCGACGGTCATCGGCGCGGGCGATGTCGTGATGTCTGCGGAAAAAGCTCACGACTTGCGTCGCTCCCGCATCAGGCGGGCCACACCGAGTTCGCGGGAGCAGGCGTGCCCTGCGTGCCTTACGCAGCCGCGTGGCGTTGGCGCAGCACGGCGACGGCGTCCGCCAGCGACAGGCCACGTGCCCGCAGCAGGACGATCAGGTGGTACAGGAGGTCGGCGCTCTCGCCCAGCAGCGCGTTTTCGTCCTGCGCTACGGCCGCCAGCGCGGTCTCGACACCCTCCTCGCCCACCTTCTGGGCGATACGACGTACGCCCTCCTCGAACAGCCGGGTGGTGTAGCTGCCTTGCGGACGCGCGCGCTCGCGCTCCGCCACCAGCACGTCCAGTTCCGAAAGAAACGCGGCGGGCGCCTGGGGAAAACAACTGGCCCGCTGCAGGTGGCAGGTTGGCCCGTGGGGACGGGCCAGCACCAGCAGGGTGTCGTCGTCGCAGTCCGACGTGAGCGACACGAGTTCCAGTACGTGGCCGGAGCTTTCGCCCTTGGTCCAGAGGCGCTGCTTGCTGCGGCTGTAGAAGGTCACGCGGCCCCCCGCCAGTGTTGCCTGCAATGCCTCGCGGTTCATGTAGCCCAGCATCAGCACGCGCAGATTGTCGGCGTCCTGCACGATGACGGGCAGCAGGCCATCGCCCTTGCCCCAGTCCAGCCGCGACGCATCGAAGGCCGCCGTCTCGGTTTCATTCGCCACGCCGCACCTCGATGCCCTGCCCTGCCAACATGGTCTTCAATGCCGGGATCCCGACATGCCCGCTGTGGAACACGCTGGCCGCCAGCGCGCCATCCACGTCGGCCTGCCGGAACACCTCGGCAAAATGCTCCATCGCGCCAGCGCCGCCGGAGGCGACCAGCGGCACCGTGCAAAGCGCACGCACGGCCTGCAGCTGTGCGATGTCGTAGCCGCGCCGCACGCCGTCCTGGTCCATGCAGTTCAGCACGATCTCGCCCGCGCCCAACTGCTGCGCCTGCACCACCCAGTCCAGCGTACGCAGACCGGCGCCCCGTGTCTTGGCCGGATCGCCGGTGTAACGGCGCACGCGCCACTCGCCGTCCGCCTCCAGGATGGAGTCCACGCCGACGACCACGCATTGCACACCGAAAGCCTCGGCAAGTTCGCCGATCAGGCCGGGCCGCTCCAGCGCGGGCGTGTTCACCGACACCTTGTCGGCACCGCTGTGCAGCACGCGACGCGCCGTCTCGACATCACGGATGCCGCCAGCCACGCAGAACGGAATGTCCAGCAGGCGCGAGACACGCTCGATCCAGGCATAGTCCACCGAACGTCCTTCGGGACTGGCGCTGATGTCGTAGAACACCAGTTCATCGGCCCCTTCGTCGCGGTAGCGCAGCGCCAGTTCGGCGATGTCCCCCATGTCCACGTGGTCGCGGAACTTCACGCCCTTGACCACGCGGCCTTCGCGCACGTCCAGGCAGGGAATGATGCGGCGGCTCAACATGCCAGCGCCTCGGGGAGTTCGAACCTGCCCTCCAGCAAGGCCCGCCCGAGCACGATGCCGGCGCAGCCGGCGGCACGCGCGCCACTGACATCGACGACCGCGCTGACGCCACCGGAGGCCTGCACCTCCAGCGATGGCACGGCCTGCCGCAGATGTGCGTACAGGTCCAGGTTCGGCCCGGTCAGCATGCCATCGCGGGCGATGTCGGTGCACAGCAGGTGGCGCAGCCCGCCCTCGGCGTAGCGCGATGCGAGTTCGTCCAGGGTTTCCGATGCGGTCTCCGTCCAGCCATGCACCGGGAGGCGCCAGGCGCCATCGTCGTCCCGGCGCGTGTCCAGCGCGACCGTGATGCGCTCGCTGCCGAATTCCCGCAGCCACGCCAGCACCGTTTCGGGCTGACGCACGGCCAGCGAGCCGACCACGACGCGCTGCGCGCCGGCATCCAGGATGCGCGCGACGTCCTCGCGTTGACGGACGCCTCCCCCAGTCTGCACCTTCAGTGACGTGTGTTGCGCAAGCTCACCCAGCAGCGGTGCGAGGGTGTAGCCGCCCGCACGCGCCGCATCCAGGTCCACAAGGTGCAGCCATTCCGCACCTTGTGAGGCATAGCGCACGGCGACATCGAGTGGCGTGCCTTCGTAGCGCGTTTCGCGGGCGTAATCGCCCTGTGCCAGACGGACCACGCGGCCTTCGCGCACATCGATGGCGGGATAAATGGTGAATCCGTTCATTGCACACCGTATTTCAGGAAATTCTCCAGCAGGCGCGCGCCGACGTCGGCCGAGCGCTCGGGATGGAACTGCGCGCCGCCCACGTTGCCACGCTGCACGATCGCGGCGAAGGGCACGCCATGCTCGCTGGAGGCCACGCAATCGACCGTGACCGGCGCGGCATAGCTGTGGACGAAGTAGGCATGGCGTCCATCGTCGACATCGCGGGTCAACACGCTTTCGCGTTGGCGCACGAGTGTGTTCCACCCCATGTGGGGCACGCGGATGCCGGGCGTGACGGGCAGTTTGGCCACGCGGCCCGGCACCAGGCCCAGGCAGGGCGTGTCGTCCTCTTCGGAATGTTCGAACAGCAGCTGCATGCCCACGCAGACACCCAGCAAGGGCTTCTCCAAGGTGCGCAGCACCTCGACCAGCGCCCATTCGCGCAGCCCACCCATCACCTGTGCCGCGGTGCTGACGCCGGGCAGGATCACCCGGTCCGCCGCGCGGATCGCGTCCGCATCGGTGGTCAGCTCGGGCTCCACGCCCAGGCGGTTGAGCGCATACCGCACCGAGCCCAGGTTGGCGCCGCCGGCATCGATCATGGCGACGCGCATCAGAGCGCACCCTTGGTGGACGGCAGTTCCGCGCCCTCGCGCTTGACGGCCTGCCGCAAGGCACGCGCCAGCGCCTTGAACGAGGCTTCCACCTTGTGATGGTCGTTGTCGCCCTGCACGCTGAGGTTGAGGTTCAACCCGGAGGCATCGCAGAGCGAGCGGAAGAAATGCGGCACCAGTTCGGTCGGCAGATCACCGACGCGCTCGCGCCGGAAATCGCCGTTGAAGACGAAGTACGGGCGGCCACTGAAATCCAGCGCCGCGCTGGCCAGCGTCTCGTCCATCGGCAGCGTGAAGCCGTAGCGACCGATGCCGCGCTTGTCGCCCAGCGCCTCCTTCAGGGCCTGTCCCAACGCCAAGCCGGTGTCTTCCACCGTGTGGTGTTCGTCGATGTGCAGGTCGCCGTCCGCGCGCACGTCCAGCGCGAAGCCGCCGTGCTTGCCGATCTGCTCCAGCATGTGGTCGAAGAACGGAAGACCGGTCTTCGCGACGGGCTCCGCGATGCGGTCGAGATCCACTTCCACGCGGATCCTGGTCTCCTTGGTATTGCGCTGGACCACCGCACGACGTGGCGCGTCGGCCAACTCATGTGCAATGCCAGCCCAGTCCCACTCGCCGCCGAACTGCGTCGTCTTCAGCTGAAACCCGCGGATGCGCAGGTTGTCGGAGAACTCGATGTCCGTCGGCCTGTCGCCCACCATGGCCGAACGCGACCAGTCGATGCTTCGGTCCTGCAGGTAGGGCAGCATCAGGCCGATGCCCGGCTTGCGGGTGGGCTTGTTCTCGTGCGGCCAGCTCTCGTCGATCAAGACGTCGCGGAAACGGATGCCCTGGCTTTCGAACACCTGCATCATCAGCGCCTGCGGCCCGTCGAAACTGGCGCGCGGATACTGCTCGCTGCCCAGGCCGTCCTGGTTGCTGACGATGACGAACTGGTAACCGGCGTCGCGCAGCTTGAGCAGCGCGGGAATGACACCGGCCACGAAGCGCACCTTCTCGTAGGCATCGATCTGGAAGTCTTCCGGCTCCTCGATCAGGGTACCGTCGCGGTCGATGAAGAGGATCGCGGTCATGGCATGGTTTCCGTGGAACGCACTTCGGGCCGGACAGCGCCAACGGCAGGGGCCAAGGTGCCGTGCGGGACGCTCGAATCCCTGTTCAGCGCCGACAGCACGCGATCGTTCTGCTCCGGGGACCCGATGGTGATGCGCAGGGCGTCACCGAGTTGCGGCGCGGCGCGCTGGTCACGCACCACCACGCCGGCCGCGAGCAGGGCGTGGAAGGCGCCGTCGGCGTTGTCGAATCGCGCCAGCAGGTAATTGCCCTGGGAAGGATAGACGCGACGCACCCCGGGCACTCGACCCAAGGCATACAACAGCCGCTCGCGCTCGCGACGCACCATGGCCACCCGCTCCTGCGTCTGCGCGATCGCCGTGTCGGACAATCCCTCCAGTGCCAGGTCGGCGCAGGGCGTCGGCACCGGATACGGCGCCTGGCACCGCTGCAGCACGGTGATCAGGTCCGCATCGCCGACTACCACCCCGATGCGCGCGGCGGCCAGCGCGTGCGCTTTCGACAACGTCCGCAGCACGGCGATGTTGGCATGTGCTTCCAGCAGGGTGGCGGCGGATGCTCCGTCGGCGAACTCGCCGTAGGCCTCGTCCACCACCACCAGCGCGCGACCTTCCAGTGCGCGCGTCAATGCCGCGATGCCCTCCAGCGGAATCGCGGAGCCGGCCGGGTTGGAAGGCGAGCACAGGAACACCAGTTTCGCCCCCTGCGCCAGTGCCGCATCGCGGATCGCGTCCAGGTCGGCAGTGAGACCGGCCTCGTCATCCACCAGCGGAATCTCGACGATGCGCGCGCCTTGGAGGCGTGCGCAGACCACGTACATGCCGAACACCGGCGGCGTCACCACGATGGCGTCCTGCGCCGGCACGCACAGCGCCCGCACCAGCAGATCGATGGCTTCATCACTGCCGCGTCCGATGAGCAATTGATCCGGCTTCACGCCATAGAGCTGCGCAAGCCGCGCGCGCAGGGCCGGCGGCTGCGGATCCGGATAACGACGGCTGCGCCCCTGGCCATCTGCCGGGTTGGCCCATGCCGACTCGTTGGCGTTCAACCACACGTCGCCTTGCAGGGCTTCACTGCGCGCCGACCTGTAGCCGGCGAACCCGCGCAGATCGGGACGCACCAGGGAAACGACGTCGTTCATGCCGCCTCCCTGCCCAGGCGCAGCGCCACCGCATTGGCGTGGGCATCCAGCCCTTCCGCGCGCGCCAGCGTCAGCGCACAGCCGCCGATGGCATCGATGCCCGCGCGGCTGACCGCCTGCACGCTGACGAAATTCTGGAAGCTGGACACGCTGACCCCGCTGTAGGCGCGCGCCGCGCCACCGGTGGGAAGCACATGGTTGGTGCCGCTGCAGTAGTCGCCCAGGGCTTCGGGCGTGTAGTCGCCCAGGAACACCGAACCCGCCACCTCCACGCGGTCCAGCCAGGCGCGCGGATCGCGCAGCGCCAGGATCAGGTGTTCAGGCGCATACCGGTTGCTGATGGCGAATGCTTCCCGCAGATCCGGCACCCGCACCAGCCGCGAGGCGGACAGTGCGGTACGCGCGATGTCCTCGCGCGACAGCCGCGACAGCTGCGCGTCGATTTCGATCTGCACGCGGTCGATCAGCGCATCGTCGTCGGACAGCAGCAGGACCTGCGAGTCCGGTCCGTGTTCCGCCTGCGAGAGCAGGTCGGCGGCGACGAACGCCGCATCGGCACCGGCATCGGCGATCACCAGCACCTCGGACGGCCCGGCCGGCATGTCGATGGCGGCGCCGCCTCCCTGAGCGACCTGCTGCTTGGCTTCGGTGACATAGCTATTGCCCGGACCGAACAACTTGTCGCACTTGGGCACGCTGCCCGTGCCGTACGCCATCGCGGCGATCGCCTGTGCGCCTCCCAGCTTGAACACGCGGGTCACGCCGGTCAGCATCGCAGCCACCAGCACCGCCGGGTCCGCGGTGCCGTCCTTGCGCGGCGGCGTGCACAGCACGACTTCGCGACAGCCTGCCAGCCGGGACGGAATACCCAGCATCAATGCGGTGGACGGCAATGGCGCACTGCCCGCGGGCACATACAGACCGACGCGGGGAATCGGCCGGATCACGCGCTCGCAGACCACGCCCGGTGCGGTTTCCACCGCATACGGCGTGGCCATGCCGGCACGATGGAAGGCTTCGATGCGGGCAGCCGCCTCTTCCATCGCGGCCACGAGGTCGGCGGGAACCTGCTCACGGGCAGCCGCGAATTCCTGCGCATCCACTTCCAGCGCCGCGAGGTCAACACCATCGAACCGCGCCGTGATCTCCCGCAGCGCGTCGTCGCCACGCGCCTGGACATCCGCCAGCAAGGCGGCGACGGAATCGCGCGTGCGCTGGGCGACGATCTGCACGGGACGCGCGAGCAGCGCCGTTCGGGCGGCTTCGTCCAGCGAGTTCCAGTCGTAACGACGGGTGGAAGGCGTGCTCATGCCAGCGACCTCTCGACCGACAGCACCATCAGGCCTTGCGCACCCGCACGCTGCAGTTCTTCCAGGCGCTGCCAGGTCACCACGCCGTGGCACATGGCCTGCAGCGACAACGGACCATCACCCTCGCCGGGCAGGGTCACCAGGGCATCGGCATCGGGCAGCAGGCGCGAGAGCTCCGCCACCGTGTCGCGGTGTGCGCGGAACATCAGCAGCTTGCTGTCCTTGAGCTTGAGCACCCCATCCAGGCGCCGCAGCAGCATGTCGGCCAGGCCTGCGCGCGCGTCGTCGAACGACTTGGCGGGACCGGCCAGCACCGCTTCGCTGTCCAGCAGGGTCTGCACCGGCTTCAGCTGGTTGGCGGCCAGCGTGGCACCACTGGAAACCAGGTCGCAGATCAGGTCGGCGGTGCCCAGCTTGGGCGCGATCTCGACCGAACCGGACAGCTCCACCACCGCCGCGTCGATGCCTTCGGACTGCAGCCACTGGCGCAGGATCGCGGGATAACTGGTGGCGATGCGCAGGCCCTGCAGTTGCGCCGGACCCGTCCATTCCCAGCTCTCCGGCACGGCCAGCATCAGCCGGCAGGCACCGAATCCCAGCGGGCGCAGTTCGCGGTAGGCCTGCGGCAACCCGACCAGGGTGCGTTCACCGGCCTGTTCGTCGAGCTCGTTGCGGCCGACGATGCCGAAGTCGCAGACGCCATCGGCGATGAGGCCGGGAATGTCGTCGTCGCGCACCAGCAACAGGTCGACGGGGAGGGATTCGCCATAGCAGAAGAGCTTGTCGCGGCTTTCGCGCCAGCTGAGGCCGCAGGCGGCCAGCAGCGCACGTGCGGGCTCGGCCAGGCGGCCGCTCTTCTGGATGGCAATGCGCAGACGCTCACGCGTCGCGGAGGCAAGGGGCGGACTCATGGGGGGACTCAGTGGGATGCGGACGACGAGGCGGCCTGCTGGCTCTGGAACGCCGCGGCGTAACCGCCGGCGCCGCGCTCCAGGGTGCGGGCGACGCGCCCGATGGTGGTGACGCTGACCTGGGTCAGGTCGTGGATCTCGCGGTACGGCACACCCTTCAACAGCAGCGGCACGACGCGCCAGCGGTCGGCCATGGCTTCGAGCTCGGCGGGCGTGCACAGGTCCTCCAGGAACGCACGCACCGCCCCCGGGGTGTCCAGCGCGGCCAAGGCCTGCGCCAGCGCCGTCAGCGGGGCGGCGTCCTTGGGCTCTTCGATGGCGGGCCGGCGCTTCATGAGTCGGTGAACATTCCAATGTATTAACGTGTTAATACATTAATGCAATGCCGCAACATCGTCAACCCGCCTGCCCGCTCCCGCGGCCTGACTGCGTTGTAAAGGTCAGACCGCAAGGCTGGACGCGTCGCATGGACTGGAGATGCCCCGGACGATGAGTACACTGGCATGGAAGCCGCGCGAACCGGACCCTCCGTCCGGCGCACGCGACACCCTGGGGGGGACCGGGATGGGCAAGCGGAGCATGGGTTGGGTCTGGTGCTGGCTGGCGATCGTCCTGCTGGCATCCGCGACATGCCTGGCACAGGGCGTGCCGCCCCTGCAGATCGATGCGGGCGCGACGCATACACCCCTCGGCACCCACACCACCTATCTGCACGATGCAGGCGGCATCGCCAACCTGGACCAGGCGCGCCGGGCACTGGCGCAAGGACGTTTCAATCCCCTGCCCGATGGTGATGCCTCCTTCGGCTTCCAGACGGGCGCATTCTGGTTCCACACCCGCGTCGTCAACCACAACCCGCGTGAGCAACGCTGGCTGCTGGTACAGCAGTACGCACTGAGTGACCGCATCGACGTGTACCTCTCTTATCCCGATGGGCGCGAGGTGCATCACGCGGGTGGCGACACTTTCCCGTTCGAGCAGCGCAGCGTGCGCTACCGTCACCCGAACTTCTGGGTGGACCTGCCCACCGACACGCCGGTGGACATCCTGGTGCGCGTGCAGAGCCAGAGCTCGATGCAGGTGCCGCTGGCGCTCTACACGCCCGCGGCCTTCGCGGAACTGTCGCGCGATGGGCAACTGGGCATCGGCCTGTACTACGGCATCCTGCTCGCGCTGTTCTTCTACAACCTGGTGCTGTGGCTGGTACTGCGCGACGGCAGCTACTTCTGGTACCTGTTCCACATCAGCGCCTTCGGGCTGGTGCTGTTCACGCTGAACGGGCTCGGCTTCGAGTACCTGTGGCCGCATTCCACCTGGCTGGCCGACAAGGCGGTGCCGCTGTCGGTCTGCCTGGCGCAGATCGGCATGCAGCAGTTCGCGCGTACTTTCCTCAACCTGCGCGAGCGCTGGCGGACCGGCGACCGCATCAGCCGCGGCATCATCGCGTTCTTCGTGCTGCTGGGCATCGCGGCAACCCAGCTGCCGTACCACATCGCCACGCCGATCGCGTCGGCGGCCGTGTTCCCCAGCATCATCTGGATCGCCGCGGTGACGCTGGTGGTGGTGCGCACCGGCTACCGGCCGGCGAAGGTGTTCCTGCTGGCGTGGGGCATGTTCCTGCTGGGCACGGCGGTGTTCGTCGCGCTGGCCTTCGGCCTGCTGCCGAAGACCTTCCTGACCGAATACGGCGTGCAGATCGGCTCGGCGCTGGAGATGCTGCTGCTCTCGGTGGCGCTGGGCTACCGGTACGCCGCGCTGCGCAACGAGAACGAACGCATCGTGCGCGATGCCAAGAACCAGCTGGAACAGAAGGTCGAACTTCGCACGTCCGAACTGCGACAGGCGATGACGCAACTGGAGGATGCCCACCAGCGCCTGCACGAGTTCAGCCGCCACGACGGCCTGACCGATCTCTACAACCGCACGCATTTCCGCGAAGCCTTCGAACTGCTGCTGTCGCGGGCGCGCAACTCGCGCCAGCCGATCTCGCTGCTGATGATCGACCTGGACCATTTCAAGCGCATCAACGACACGTACGGCCATCTGGTCGGCGACGATTGCCTGCGCTGGACATCCAACACGATGGCCGAAGTCCTGCAGCCTTACGATGCACTGGTGGCGCGTTTCGGCGGGGAAGAATTCATCGCCGCCCTGCCCGGCATGGGCCTGGGTCATGCGAGTGCGGTGGCGGAAGAGCTGCGGCAGGCGCTGCGTGCGAATCCCTGCCGCAGTGGCGACCTGCAGATACCGGTCTCGGCCAGCATCGGCGTGCACTGCGTGGACCTGGAAGCCCGCAACAGCCTGGAATCCGCATTGCAGGTGGCGGACCAGGCGCTTTATGCCGCCAAGGCCGAAGGCCGCGACTGCGTGCGGACGCTGTGAGGCGCTTGCCGCACGCACGGTGGGAGCGACGTGAGTCGCGACAGCTGACGTGAGTAGCGACAGGTAACGCGCCGCGCGAACGTCAGGGTGTGACGTGCACAGCGGCCCCTCATGCAGTCGCGACTCACGTCGCTCCCACCCGGCATCGGATCAGAGGTTGCGCACCGCGGCCAGGATCTCACCCGACTCCACCAGCCGCACGGCGGCGGCCACTTCGCCATCCATCGCGCGGTCGCGGTCCAGGAATGGGATCGCCGCGCGGATCACTGCGTGGGCGACCGCCACGGCATGGCCGGGATGGAACTCGTCGGTGGCCGCCAGCGCGGCGCGCAACGCCTCCACCTCCTCGACGAACACCGCGCGTCCTGCACTCTCGGGCAACGGGCCACCGGCCACCTTGGTCGCCAATCGCTCGGCATCCGCGCGGCGGGCCAGGTCGCGCGCCGCATTGATCATGTCCCGGCGCAGGTCCAGCGCCTGTGCGGCGGTGTAGAGCTCGAGTGCCAACACCTTGCCCAGGTCCTGCACCATCGCCAGCACATGGCGGGCCTCGTTCGCGCCCATCGACACATGATCCTCGGCATTCGCGCTCGTCGGTACCGAGAATACGCTGGCGGGGTGCGCACGGCTCGCCAGGTCGTTGACGATGGCGGCCGCGGTGTACTGCACGATCATGTGGCCCGACTCGGTACCGTCCTCGTTGCCGATCAGGAACGCAGGCAGGCCGTCGTTGGTGGCGGGATCGACCAGCTTGTTCAGGCGACGCTCGGAGATGGAAGCCAGCGTCGGGATGGCGGCCTTCACGTAGCTCATCGCCAACGCCAGCGGCATGCCGTGGAAATGGCCGGCGGAAATCACCTGCTCCTCCACGTGCTCGGCCTGCCTGTCCGGGAACACCAGCGGATTGTCGGTCACCGCATTGAGCTCGATTTCCAGCACCCGCCTGGCCTGGGCCACCGCGTCGCGCACGGCGCCATGCACCTGCGGAATGCACCGCAGCGAATAGCTGTCCTGCGGCTGGTGCTTCTTGCCGCCACGGAAAGGCATGAAGCGCCGGTAGAACTTCTCGCGACCATGGCGCTGTTCCGTGGGCACCCATTCCCAACCGATGTCGAAACGCAGCTGCTGCGATTCGGGCCAGCCCATGTCCGGCACGTTCCAGCTTGACGGCAACCAGGAGCGGAACTTCGGCACCAGGTGGTAGGGAATGTCGGCCAGGGTGGAACCGTCCAGCAGTTCACGCAGGCGTGCCGCCACGTGCACCTGGCCGGGATGCGGGCGCAGGGCATGCACTTCTTCGGCGAACGCCCCCAGGCGACCGGCGAACGCGTCGATGGTCATGGCCGCGGCCAGGTCGGCCGTATCCAGCAGGTTGTCCAGGCGGTAGGTCGCCAGCACGCCCATCGCCAGCATCTGCGCGGTGCCGTTGTTCAGCGCCAGGCCTTCCTTGTACGACAGCGTGACCGGCGCCAGGCCGGCGCGAGCCAACGCTTCAGCGCCGGGAATGCGCTCGCCCTGGTAGAAGGCTTCGCCACCGCCCAGCAGCACGATGGCCAGGTGCGACAACGGTGCGAGATCGCCGGACGCACCCACCGAACCCAGCGACGGCACCACCGGCACGATGCCGGCATTGAGCATGGCAGCCAGCGCCTGCAGGGTTTCCACGCGGATGCCGGAATGTCCCTTCAGCAGCGTGTTGATGCGGATGCCCAGCATGGCGCGGACGATCTCCGGCGCCATCGGTTCGCCCACGCACACCGCGTGGGTGACGATCAGGTTGTGCTGCAGTTCTTCGTGCAGCGAACGGCCGGACCTGACGGCATTCGGCAGCTCGTCGCGCAACGGGTGCGCGCCCAGCAGCTTGTCGGCATTGCTGCCGAAACCGGTGGAAACGCCATAGATCGGCTCCTCGCGGCGCACCTGTTCGGCCAGGAAGTCGGCCGCGCGCGCGACCGCCTTCAATGCGGTAGCGTCCAGTGCCACGCTGGCACCGAACGCGATCTCAACCAGCCTGTCGCGGGTGAGGGACTGCCCATCCAGCAGGATCGGCTTCATCTCAACGCCCCGCCAACTTGCGCGCCTGCTCCAGCCGGGCCTGTTCAAGCTCGACCTGCAGGCTGCTGGCAAGTTCCTCCCGCTTCACTTCGAACTGCTGCTCGCGCAGCAGATCCTTCACCGTCACCACATTGCGCGCCAGTTCGTCCTCGCCCGCCAGCACCACGAAGCGGATGCCCGCGCGCGAGGCGTACTGGAACTGCTTGGCCAGCTTGCGTGATTCCATCTGCACTTCGGTGTTGATGCCGGCAACGCGGAGGCGACGGGCGATGTCGAGCGATTCCGCAAGCTGGCTGTCGTCCATCAATGCCACCATCGCCTGCACGCTGCTCTCGTCGACGCCTGCGATGAGGCCGGCCTCGCGCAGCTGCCAGAACAGGCGGGTCAGCCCGATCGAGATACCCACGCCGGGCAGCTTCGACTTGGTGTAGTGGCTGGCGAGGTCGTCGTAACGGCCACCGGAACAGATCGAACCGATCTGCTGGTAGTCATCCAGCTGCGTCTCGTAGACCGTGCCGGTGTAGTAATCCAGTCCGCGCGCGATCGAGAAATTGAGGCAGTAGTCGCTTTCCGGCACGCCCAGCGCATGGACGAGGTGCAGCACCTCGCGCAACTCGGCGATGCCCTGGTTGAAGGTATCGCTGCCCTGCCCCAGGGCATCCAGCCTGGCCAGTGCGTCCGCATGTCCGGTGGAGCGCACGGCGACGAAGTCGAGGATGCGCTGCACCGCATCGGCCGCCATGCCGAAACCTTCGCCCGTCAGGGTCTCACGCACGTAATCCGCGCCGCGCTTGTCCAGCTTGTCCACTTCGCGCAGCACCAGCGCCTGCTGCTCGCTGTCGGTCACGCCCTGCGCCTCGAAGAACCCGCGCATCAGCTTGCGGTTGTTCAACTGGATGGTGAACGCGCCGATGCCCAGGTCACTGAACACGGCATGGATCACCGCCAGGATCTCGGCGTCGAAACGCACGCCGAGCGCATCCTTGCCGATCACATCGATGTCGCACTGGTAGAACTCGCGGAACCGCCCGCGTTGCGCGCGCTCGCCGCGGTACACGCGCTGGATCTGGTAGCGCCGGAACGGGAAGGTCAGCTCGTGCTCGTGTTCGGCCACGTAGCGCGCCAGCGGCACGGTCAGGTCGAAGCGCAGCGCGAGTTCCGGCAAGCCTTCGCCCTCCTTTGCCAGCGCGCCGGTGGACTGCACGAAATACACCTGCCGCTCGGTCTCACCGCCGGACTTGGTAAGCAGCGTTTCCGACAGCTCGAACACCGGTGTTTCCACCGGCAGGAAACCGAAGCGCTCGTAGTTGCGGCGAATGGTGTCCAGCATGCGCTGGAAGGCGATCTGCTCGCGCGGAAGCAGTTCCATCACTCCGGGCGGCGTACGGGGCTTGATCAAGCGAAAAACTCCAGCGGACGGCAATGACACATTCTAAGTGGGAAGGCCGCGCATCGTCAGGAAAGCGCCCCGCCCTATTGCCGCCCACGCGGCGACTGCATACAATGCACGGCTCGCGGGGTGTAGCTCAGTCTGGTAGAGCGCTACGTTCGGGACGTAGAGGTCGCAGGTTCGAATCCTGTCTCCCCGACCATCACATGAAACCCGGGAAACGAAATGTTTCCCGGGTTTTTTGTTGTCCGCGTCAGGCGGCCACCCAACATTCGGCGCGCCGTCGCCAGCGGGCAGCCGATGGCGGCGCACCGGCATGCATGCGCCTTGCCGGAGACTGGCAGCCCAAAAAAGAGTGCTCTCCATCACATAAATATGACGTCGAGCGTCACTATTTGACCCCTGGCTGCGCGTGCCAGACCCGCTTCGGAAACATATCGATGTGCAACTCGAGCCTCATTGGCGGACGATATCGATGATTCCGAGCCAGTTTCATTCATCTATATTTACAAAAAATTAATATATTGGCGGCATGTTCGCCAGATTGTGAGAGTTGTGTGGGGTTTGGCAGGGTTTTTGCTTCAAACGCGCGGAATGACAACGCTCCCGCGCTCCCCCGCATTGGCAGGAACCTTGAATCTTCCGCTGCTCCCCCTTGCCCTGGCCTGCGCCACGGGCTCCTACCTGTACTCCACAAGCACCCACGCGAGCCCCGTCCCGGCAGCTCCCCCCGCTTCGCACCCGCAGGAACTGGACGAAGCGGCGCGCCTGCGCGACCAGCGCCAGTGGCTGGCGGCGTTGGCCATCTACGAGCGCCGGCTCGCGGACCATCCCGACGACGCGGACGCCTACCGGATGCGCGCCTTGACCCTGGCGGATCTGGGAAGTGCCGAACGCGCCTGGCAGCTCTACCGCGCGCGTCCGTCGGTATTTTCGGCTGACCAGATCCAGCGCCTTGAAAACGACCGCCTGGCGCGCAGGATCGTGTGGGGCGGCCTCTACGCGCAGGACACCGCTACGCGGCTGGATGAAATGAAGTACGCCGAGCGACTGATGGCGGAGCACCTGGCCAGCCTGACGCCGGAACAGCGCGCCGCCGCCCACCGTCCGCGACTGGATTCGCTGGTCATCCTCAACACGCTGGAAAAGCACGACGAGGTCGTGGCGGCGTACCGCTCGTTGCAGGCCGATGGCCTGCAGGTGCCCCCCTACGCACTGGCGAAGGTCGGCGACTCGCTGCTGGCCACGCGCCACCCCGAAGAAGCCGCCACCGCACTGGAAACCTCACTCGCAGCGATGCCGGGCGAGTTCGACATCCAGCTGTTGCTGGCTTACGCCTATCTGGAATCGGAACAGCACGCGCGCGCGCTGGCCACGCTGGATGCGCTGGTCAAGGCCAACGACCCGTGGCCGCGCGCACCGGGTGCGCGCCGGGGCCACCAGAACTGGCACCGCTTCGACGCGGATACCAACCGCGCCATGATGACCGCCTACGGCAACCGGTTGCAGGAGGCGCAGACGGCGCTGGAGGCGCTGGCATCCATCTCGCCCAACAACGCGGGGCTGCAGTCGCGCCTGGGCAATGTCTTCAGCATGCGCGGCTGGACCGCCCGCGCGCTGGAACGCCAGCGCATGGCCATGACGCTCGACCCGCGCAGCACGGAGGCACGTATCGGCGCGACCGAGTCCCTGCTCGCGCTCGACCGCGTCGGCGAAGCCCGCGTGCTGCACGACGAATTGCTGGAGCAGTTCCCGGGCAACACCCACGTGCAGCGACTGGACCGCTACTGGGACGCGCACCTGGGATGGCGCGGTCGCGCGTGGGCCGCCGGGGGTCGCAGCGACGCCGAAGGCAGCACATCAACCGCGTCGCCGCTGGGAAACCGCGATGGCGAGTACGGGGTCTACGTCGAGAGCCCGATGCTGGCCGACCGCTGGCGCCTGACCGCGCAGGCCAGCGATGGCTGGGCGGATTTCCAGGGCGAACGGGTGCACGCCCGCTACACCGGCATGGGTCTGCTCTACGCCCATGACCGGCTCTCGCTGGAAGCGCAGGCGTTGCGACCGAATGACCGCTACCTTGATGACACAGCCTTCGGGGTGCGTGCCGGGTGGCGCTTCGGGGACACCGTGTCCGCCAGCGCAGGCGCCTTCCACGCCGACCCGGAAGCATCGCTGCAGGCGCGCCGCAGCGGGGTCGGAGCCGACAGCTGGCAGGCCGGGCTGGTATGGACGCCCTCGGAACAGGGGCAACTCGGCGCACGCTACAAGCACTGGGACTATGACGACGGCAACGAACGCCAGGAACTGGGCGTGTACGGCCAGCGCAGGTGGATCACGCGACCGCACCTGCTGGTCGACATGATCGGCGATGCGTATGCATCGCGCGGCAGCCGCGACGACGCCCCCTATTTCAACCCGTCACAGGACCGTGCCTTCAACGGCGGCGTGCGCATCGACCACGTCGCCTGGCGTCGCTACGAACGCCACCTGCGGCAGCGGCTCGAACTCACTGCGGGCAGTTATTGGCAGGAAGGCTACGGCAGTGCATGGGTGCCGCGCGCCAGTTACCGGCATGAGTGGAAGCTGGGCATCGGCCACGTGCTGGACTACGGCATCGCCTGGTCCCGCCCCGTCTACGACGGCCAGCGCGAGCAGCGCGTGGCGCTGGATATCGAATACCGGTGGGGAGAATGAGCATGTCGAAGAATCTTTTTGACGTGATCCTGCGGGCGTGCCTCTCATTGTCCGCCCTGCTGCCTTTCGCGGCACTCGCCGGCGATGCGGTACCTGCCACCCGCGCCGTGCAGGTCGCCGGTGACCGCCTGCTCGTGCTCAGCTACCACGACATCCGCGACGATGTGGCCCGCAAGGGCGATCCGGATGGCTACGCGGTCAGTACGCAGAACTTCGCCGCGCACCTGGACTGGCTGTCGGGGCATGGCTACCAGCCGGTGAGCCTGGCCGACGTGATGGCGGCCTCGCGCGGCGAACGCGCGCTGCCGGACAAGGCCGTGCTGCTGACCTTCGACGACGGCCTGCGCAGCGTGTACACGCACGCGTTCCCGCTGCTGCGCGCCTATGGCTATCCCGCGCTGGTCGCGGTGGTGACCGACTGGGTGGAGCTGCCCGCGGGTCGGCAGGTCGACTACGGCCCGCGCATGTTCACGCATGACGACTTCCTGACGTGGGCACAACTGCGCGAGATGCAGGCCACCGGGCTGGTCGAAGTCGCTTCGCACAGCCATGACCTGCACCACGGCGTGCAGTCGAACCCGCAGGGCAACATGACCCCGGCTGCGATCACCCGCCGCTACGACGCGACGGCACGCCGTTACGAAACCGAAGCGGAGTATCGCGCGCGCATCCGCGCCGACCTGGAAGCCAGCGCCGACACACTCCAACGCGAACTCGGCGAGCGTCCGCGCGCCATCGTCTGGCCGTATGCGGCGTACAACAGCGTCAGCAACGGCATCGCCGAAACGCTGGGCATGTCGGTGTCGTTCGACCTCGAGGGACGTGAGCAGAAGGTCGGCCGCGACCTGCACGGGCTGGCACGCCTGCTGCTGAGCAACAACCCGAGCGTCGGCGACCTGGCCTACGAGCTGCGCCATGACGAGGATGTCGCCGGCGTGCGCGCCATGCAGGTCGATCTGGACTACGTGTACGACGCCGATCCCGCGCAGCTGGACCGCAACCTCGATGCGCTGCTGGAGCGGGTCAAGCGCATCGGCCCGACCCATGTGTTCCTGCAGGCCTTTGCCGATCCCGACGGCAACGGTTCCGCTGACGCACTGTACTTCCCCAACCGCCACCTGCCGGTGCGCGCGGACCTGTTCAACCGCGTGGCCTGGCAACTGCGCACGCGGGCGGGCGTGAAGGTGCTGGCGTGGCTGCCGGTGCTGGGCTTCGAACCGCCGGATGCGGCACAGCGCCAGGCGCTGGCCCTGCCGGAGCGCAAGGGCGACATCTTCCGGCTGGATCCCTCCGATCCGCGCGCGCGCGCCCTTGTCACCGACATCTACGAAGACCTGGCCATCGCCAGCTACTTCGAGGGCCTGCTGTTCCACGACGATGCCTACCTGCGCGACGACGAGCTTCCCCGCGTCGGCAGCGCCGAGGCGCGCGCGCAATTGCTGGTCGACTTCACCCATGGGTTGAAGCGCTCTGCCGAGCGCTGGCGCCCGAAGCTGCTGACGGTCCGCAACCTATATGCACGTACCGTGCTGGAACCCGAGAGCCAGCAGTGGTTCGGCCAGCGCCTGGACACCTTCCTCACGGCCTACGACTACACCGCCCTGATGGCGATGCCGTGGATGGAAGGCGAGCATCGCCGTCCGGAAGCATGGATGCGTGAGCTCGCCGATGCCGTGCGCGCGCACGACCCGGCGTTCAACAAGACACTGTTCGAACTGCAGACGCGCGACTGGCGCGCGGGCACGCCGATCCCCGGCGACACGCTGCAGGCCCTGGTGCGGCAGTTGCAGGCCGACGGCGTGCGGCACCTGGGCTGGTACCCGGACGACTTCATCGGCGACCAGCCGCGCCTCCCCGATGTGCGCGGCAGCCTGTCCGCGCGCAACTTCCCGTACGAGGAACGGTGATGGCCCGGCTGCTCGACGCGCTGTTCCAGTTCGCGTTCCTGTACCCCATCGTGATGTCCTTCTTCTGGATGTCCGGTGGGCTGTACTACTACTTCCGTCGCGAACGTCACGCGCGTGCGCGCAACGACCCGCCGTCCATGGCGGTGATGCCGTTCGCCACCCTGCTGATCCCGTGCCACAACGAGGGCGAGAACGTCGATGACACCATCGGCGCGGCGTTGGCGCAGCAGTATCCCGATTTCGAAGTCATCGCCATCAATGACGGCAGCCGGGACGATACCGCCGAGCGACTGAATGCCCTGGCGGCCATCCACCCGCGCCTGCGCGTGATCCATCTTGACCGCAACCTCGGCAAGGCGAATGCACTGCGCATGGGAGCCCTGGCCGCGCGCAGCGAATACCTGGTCTGCATCGATGGCGACGCATTGCTGGACGAGTACGCCACGCACTGGATGATCTGGCACCTAACCTCCGGCCCACGCGTGGGCGCGGTGACCGGCAACCCGCGCATCCGCAACCGCTCCACCCTGCTGGGGCGCCTGCAGGTGGGCGAGTTCTCCTCGATCATCGGCATGATCAAGCGCGCGCAGCGCGTGTACGGACGCATCTTCACCGTGTCGGGCGTGATCAGCGGCTTCCGCCGCACCGCGCTGCATCGCATCGGGTACTGGGCCGACGACATGGTGACCGAGGACATCGACATCAGCTGGCGCCTGCAGCTCGACCACTGGGACATCCGCTACGAGCCCAACGCACTGTGCTTCATCCTGATGCCGGAGACGCTGAAGGGACTGTGGCGCCAGCGGCTGCGATGGGCGCAGGGCGGCGTCGAGGTACTGATGCGCCACAGCGTGGACATGTTCACCTGGCGCAAGCGGCGCATGTGGGCGGTGCTGGTCGAGTACCTGCTGAGCGTGGTCTGGGCCTACACCATGCTGCTCATCATGGTGCTCTGGGCGCTGGGCAAGTTCATCACGCTGCCGCCGGCGCTGTACGTGCACACCCTGCTGCCTTCGTGGCACGGCGTGATCCTTGCGTTGATCTGCATGCTGCAGTTCGCCAGCAGCATCATCATCGACCGGCGCTACGAGACGGCCGTGGGACGCAATTACTTCTGGATGATCTGGTACCCGATGGCGTACTGGATGCTGAGCCTGTTCACCACCATGGTGGCCGTGCCGAAGACGCTGATGCGTCGCCGTCGCGGTCGCGCCACGTGGGTGAGCCCTGACAGGGGAATACGATGAAATTCGATTCGCGCTTGATCCGCAAGCCGATGAAGCAGCCGCGCCTGCAGCGCGCGGCCTGGGGCTTCGTCACGCTGGGTTTCTGGATGGTCTATGTCTACCTGTGGACGCCACTTGTCACGCTGCTGCTGTGGCTGCTGGGCATCCGCACGGCATTCTTCGAGCTCTACGTGCGCGAGCACGCCATCGAGCCATTCCTGCTGTTCTCGCTGCCGCTGCTGGCGCTGGCGTGCGCGCTGCTGCTGATCTCCTGGGCCGAGTACAACCGCCTGCGCTTCAGCCGGGCCGACCGCCGCAGCCAGCCGCGCAGTGCCACCCTGCCCGACGTGGCGGAGGCGCTGGGTACGCCGCCGGCCGTGGCCCGCGCGCTGGTGCTCGGCAAGGTCACGGTGCTGCACATGGGCGAGGATGCCCGTCCGCACGGATTCACTTCCCTGGCCGACCCGGCCTGACCGGCGGTCAGAGCAGGTCCGGATGCCGGACCTGCCCCTCGCCTCGCACGACGAAGCGCTCCACCGTCAGCGCTTCCAGCCCCATCGGGCCGTAGCTGTGCAGGCGGGTGGTCGAGATGCCGATTTCCGCGCCCAGGCCGAGTTCGCCGCCGTCGGAGAATCGGGAGGAGGCGTTGACCATCACCACGGCCGACCGCAGCGCGCTGAGGAACCGCTCCGCGTGTTCCGGATCGCGGGTGACGATGACCTCGGTGTGGTCCGACGTGTAGCGGCGCACATGGGCAATGGCGGCATCGATGTCATCCACCACAGCGATGGCGATCACCAGGTCAAGGAACTCGGCGGCGAAGTCGTCTTCGGTGGCCAGGTCCGCATCGGGCACGAACGCCTTCCCCGCTTCATCCACCCGCACGCTGACGCCACGCGCGCGCAGCGCCTGCACCGCACGCGGCAGGAATGCCGGGGCGATCTCCCTGTGCACCAGCAGCGTCTCCAGCGAATTGCAGGCGGATGGACGTGAAACCTTGCCGTCCAGCAGCAGGGCCAGGGCCAGGTCTTCATCCGCGCCGGCGTCCACGTACTGGTGGCAGACGCCCTTGTAGTGCTTGATGACCGGCACACGTGCGTGTTCGGCGACGAAGCGGATCAGGCCTTCCCCGCCCCGGGGAATGGCCAGGTCAATGATGTCGGCCAGCTGCAGCAGCGCCAGCACCGTCTCGCGCGACAGGTCGGTGACCAGGGTCAGCGCCGCCGCCGGCAGGCCCGCTTCGCGCAGGGCGCGCTGCAGGGCGTCGGCGATGGCGGTGTTCGAGTGCAATGCTTCCGAGCCACCGCGCAGGACCACGCCATTGCCGGCCTTGAGGCACAGCGCCGCCGCATCGGCGGTGACGTTGGGGCGCGCCTCGTAGATCATCGCGATGACACCCAAGGGCACGCGTACGCGCTGTACGCGGATGCCGTTGGGGCGGACTTCGGTGCGTGTCACCTGCCCCACCGGGTCAGGCAGGCCGGCGACCTCCCGCACGGCGGATGCGATGCCGTGCAGTCGCCCGGCGTCCAGCTTCAGCCGGTCCAGCATCGCGGCACCGATGCCCTTGGCGGCAGCGGCCTCCATGTCGCGCGCGTTGGCGGCCAGGATGATCGCCTGGTCCGCCAGCAGCGCATCGGCCATGGCCATCAGCAACGCATCCTTCGCCTCGGTGGACAATGCCGCAATGGCGACAGCAGCGTTGCGGCATTGCAGGGCCTGGGTCTTGATGTCGCTCATGCGGGCGTCCGTGTCGGGCAGGTTCACAGCAGCACCAGGTCGTCGCGATGCACGACATTCTCGCCGTAGGTGTAGCCGAGTATGCCTTCGATGTCGCGCGAGTGCCGGCGCGCGATGCGACGGATGTCGATGGCCGAATACTGGCTGACGCCACGCGCGATGCGCTGGTCGCCTTCGCCCGTGCGAAGCACCACCTCCACCATGTCCCCGCGCCGGAAGTCGCCTTCCGCGGTGGCCACACCGCCTGGCAGCAGCGAAGCGCCCTTGCCCGTCATCGCGCCGGCGGCGCCGGCATCGACGACGATGGCGCCAGCTTCCACCGGCACGTTGCGCAGCCAGTACTTGCGTGCCGCCAACCGGTTCTGCGCGGGTCGGAAGCGGGTGCCCAGCAACTGCCCGCGTGTCAACGCGGCCACGGTGTCGGCACGCGTCCCGTTGAACAGGAAGGTCTCGATGCCGGCGGCCGCGGCCTTGGCCGCGGCTTCCAGCTTGGTGCGCATGCCGCCCGTGCCGACACCACTGCCGGGATCGCCGGCCATCGCGTAGAACTCCGGCGTCAGCGCCTCCACGTCGAGGATCGGGCGTGCCTCGGGATTCACCCGGGGATTGGCGGAATAGAAACCGTCGATGTCCGTCGCGATGAACAACGCGTCTGCATCCACCAGCGCGGCCACCACCGCCGCCAGGTTGTCGTTGTCGCCCAGCTTGAGTTCGTCGACCGACACCGTGTCGTTTTCGTTCACCACCGGCAACGCGCCCAAGGCCAGCAGCTCCTGCAGCGTGGCACGCGCATTGAGGTAGCGGCGACGGTTGCGCAGGTCATCGTGGGTCAGCAGCACCTGTGCGACCGGGCGTTCGAAGAAGCGCTGCCACAGTGTAATCAGCTGCGCCTGACCCAGGGCCGCAAGCGCCTGGCGCTCGGCCATCGCCGTGCCGGCCTGCGGCTTGCGGTGCAACAGGCCGCGTCCGGCAGCGACGGCACCCGACGAGACGATGACGACCTCGCGACCGGCGGCGATGCTGGAGGAAACGAACTGCGCCAGGTTCAAGGCATGGCGGGGACTCAGCCCCTCGCCTTCCGCCGCCAGCAGGCTGCTGCCGACCTTCAGTACCGCGCGCCGCCAGCTGGGCAGCGATTGTTCGGTGAACGGCGGGGGCGTGGTGGCGGTCATCGCATCAGCTCAACGTGTATTCCATTCGTGGACGGTCAGCTCGGACGTGCCGGTGATCGCCAGAGGATCCCGTGCGGCGATGGCCTGCGCTTCCGCCAGCGACGCCACGTTGATCAGTACGTAGGCGCCGCCCGACTTGTCGCTGAAGCCGCCCGTCATCTCCAGTTGGCCCGCTTCGCGCAGCTGCTGCAGGAATTCCAGATGCGGCGCGATGACGCTTTCCTCGAAACGCGCCGTGCGCATCGCCAACACCAGATAGCGGGTCACAGGGCTTCCCATCGGGCAAGCAGTTCGGCCAGGCGCAGGTCGGCCGCGGAACCCGGCGACACCCGCGCCGCCAGGCTGCCCTCCGGCGTGCGGCCCTGCCCCGCGCTGTCCGCCGATGCCGCGGCGGCCTTGTAGGCCTCGCGGAACGGAACGCCGGCCACCGCCGCCTCCACCGCCACATCGGTGGCGTACATGCCCGAATCGATCGCCGCACGCAGGCGGTCTTCGCGCCACTCCAGGTTCGCCAGCAACGCCGGCAGTAGTGCCAGTGCCGGCAAGCCACGGCCGAAACCATGGAAGATCGCGCCCTTGCTGGCCTGCAGGTCGCGGTGATAACCGGAAGGCAGCGACAGCAGCTGTTCGATTTCCATGCGCGCCGCGGCCACGCTGGCGTGGGTGGCGCGCATCAGTTCGATCACGTCCGGGTTGCGCTTGTTCGGCATGATGGAACTGCCGGTGGTGTACTGCGAGGGAAGCGCGACAAAGCCGAACTCCGCGCTGGTGAACAGCGACAGGTCCCAGGCGATGCGCCGCAGGTCCAGCGTGGCGGCGCCCAGGGCCTCCAGCGCGGCCATTTCGAACTTCCCGCGCGACAGCTGCGCATAGATCGGGCTGACCTGCATGCGTGCGAAGCCCAGTGCTGCCGTGGTGTGTTCGCGGTCCAGCTTCAGGTTGACGCCGTAACCGGCGGCCGTGCCCAGTGGATTGGCGTCCACCAGCTTCAGCGTGTCGGCAGCACGGGTGGCGTTGTCGATGAAGGCCTCGGCCCACCCCGCCCACCACATGCCGGCCGACGACACGACGGCGCGCTGGATGTGCGTGTAGCCGGGGATCGGCAGGTCGCGCTCGGCCTGCGCCCGGTCCAGCGCGACCTTCGCGATCTCGCGCGACAGCGTGGCAACGCGCGCCAGCTTCTCCTTCAGCCAGAGGCGCGTCGCCACCAGGATCTGGTCGTTGCGGCTGCGGCCGGTGTGGATCTTTCGCCCGGCATCGCCCAGTCTTTCGGTCAGGCGGGCTTCGATGGCGGAATGGCCGTCCTCGAAGCGCTCATCCAGCACGAAAGCGCCCGCGCGGAAATCATCCGCCAGCAGCGCCAGCTCGCGCTTCAGTCCCGCCAGCTCGTCGCCCGACAGGATGCCGATGCGCTGCAGGCCTTCCGCGTGCGCGGTGCTGGCCTGGATGTCGTGCAGGAAGAACTCCCGGTCCAGCAGCACGTCGTCGCCCGCCAGGAACCGCTGGATCTCCGCATCCACCGCCACGCCGGGCTTCTGCCACAACAGGTCGCTCATGCCGTCGTCTCCTGCGGAATGCTTTCCAGTTCGTCGAATCCGAATGCCAGGTTGAGGTTCTGCATCGCCTGGGTCGCCGCCCCCTTGAGCAGGTTGTCCAGGGTGGCGACCACGACCAGGCGCTTGCCGCCGGGCGCCAGCGTGAAGCCGCCGATCTCGACATCGTGGCGGCCGGCGATGCGGCTGACCCACGGGGCTTCGTCCAGCACATGGACCAACGGCTCGTCCGCATAACATTCACGGTAGAGCGCGCGGATCTCTTCCACCTTGGCCGGCTGCTGCAGCCACAGGTTGACCGTCATGGTGATGCCGCGGAAATGCGGGGCCACGTGCGGCATGAACTCCACCGGCACGCCCAGCTGGCGGCTGACCTCGCGCTCGTGCATGTGGTCGGTCAGCGCGTACGGCATCAGGTTGTCGCGCAACAGCTCGGTATTGTTCTTGTCCGACGGCGTGGTGCCCGCGCCGGAGTAGCCGGAGACACCGAAACATTGCGGCGGCCCGGCCAGACGGTCCTGCAGCGGCGCGATGGCCAGCTGCATGGCGGTGGCGTAGCAGCCCGGATTGCTGATGCGGGTCTGGCCCGCGTAGTGCTGCCGGGTCAGCTCCGGCAGGCCGTAGTACCAGCGGTCGTCGAAGCGGTAGTCCGCCGACAGGTCCACGATGACCGTGGCGGGCGTCTGCGCATCGATCGCGGCCACCAGTTCGGCCGCCTTGCCGTTGGGCAGCGCCAGGATCACCGCGTCGGCGCCCTTCGCGCCGACCTGTTCATGGCTCAGGTTTTCGTAACGCAGATCGCCAGCAAAACCGTCGATGTGGTCGCTGACCTTCTGCCCGTCGAGTTCGCGCGAGGACACGAAGGCAAGTTCCAGATGCGGGTGGCGGGCGATCAGGCGGATCAGCTCCGCGCCGGTGTGGCCGCGTGCGCCGACGATGCCGACGGTCTTGGGGGTGCTCATGGGGATTCCTGTTCGTGCCGGGCGAGCTTCGCCAGCAGGTTGCGTTTCACCGCCGGCCATTCGCCGTCGATGATCGAGAAGATGACGGTGTCGCGCGGCGAGCCATCGGTGTGGCGCTTGTGGTTGCGGAGCACGCCGTCCTGCTTGGCGCCCAGCCGGGCGATCGCCGCACGCGAGCGGTGGTTGAACCAGCTGGTCTCGAAGACCACGCTGATGCAGCCGAGTGTTTCGAACGCGTGCGTGAGCAGCATCAACTTGGTTTCGGTATTGATGCCGGTCCGCTGCACGTCCGTCGCATACCAGGTGTATCCGATGCTGAGCCGGGGCACGTCCGCTTCCAGACCGTAGAACCGGGTACTGCCGACGACGCGGCCACCGGCATCCCGCACCACGAAGGGCAGCACGAGGCCTTCGGCCTGGGTCGCCAGTACGGAATCGACGTAGCCCAAAACGTCGGCCGCCTTCGGCACCTGCGTGAACCACAGGGCCGCCAGTTCATCGCCCGCCAGCGCGGCACGCAGGCCGTCGACATGCTCGCGCGACATCGGCTCGAGGCGGGCATGGCGACCCGCCAGGATCGGGACCTGCTGCCAGGCGATGGGGAGGGCGGCGGCCATGTCAGTCCTTCAGCGTGGGCAGGCGCGTACGGCAGTGCGCGACACAGCGTTCGATGTCGGCGAAATCCTCGATGCCGTACCAGAACACCTTCCACTTCTCCTGCTTGTAGCAGCCGTCGGATTCGGCGTAATAGAAGATGTTGACCTGGTTGTTGTGGCGCGAGCGCCAGAACAGTTGCGGATTCTCCTCGCGCATCACGTGCCAGACTGCGCGACCCAGACCCTCGCCCTGCGCGTCGTCCAGCACGGCGAACTTGTCCAGGTAGGCGAACCCTTCCTCCTGCGTGAGGATCAGCGCGGTGCGGTAGTTCTCGCTGATGTAGACGCGGTACGGCGTGGTGCGTTCGAAGTAGTCCGGCAGCAGCGTGCGGCCGAAGCTGGATTCGATCAGTGTCTTCAGGCGCGGCAGGTCCACGCCGGCCCAGCCGCCCTCGAAGCGCAGCACGCGCTCGCCACGGCGCACCAGCGTGCCGGAACCGCGATGGGTGAACAGTTCCTTGGCCAGCTCCGCCGGTTTGGTGATGGAGACCGAGGAGGTCAGAGGCAGACGGTCCAGCAGATCCTTGATCTGCTCGATCTTCACGCGCATGCCCCCGTTGATCCACGGCTGGGCCATCAGTTCGTCGTACTCGGTCGACAGGTTGATCGAATCGAGCACCCGGCCCTCCGCATCCAGCAGGCCGCCGGTGCCGGTGAGGAAGATGATCTTGTAAGGCTGCAGGACCTGCACCAGCTCGTTGGCGGCGAAGTCGGCGTTGATGTTGAGGATCTGCCCGCCCACGGTTTCGCCCATGCTGGCGATCACCGGGATGGAACCCGCCTTCAGGCTGGCCTCGATCGGCGCCTGGTTGATGCGGGTGACATCGCCCACCAGTCCGTAGGTGGCCTGGTCCTTGTACTCGGCCTCGAACACGCCAGAAACAATCGACGTGGCGCGCGCACCGACCTGCTGCAGCGCTTCCACCAGTGCCAGGTTCTGCTGCAGGAAGACCTTGCGCACGATCGCCAGCACCTCGGGCGTGGTGACACGCAGGCCATTGACGGTCTGCTTGGTGATGCCGGCAGCATTCATCTCCTCGTCCAGCTGCGGGCCGGCGCCGTGCACGACGATCGGTGTCAGGCCGACTTCCTGCAGGAACGTCAGCGACGACGTCAGCGCCTCGAGGTCGTCGCGCAGCACGGCGCCGCCGACCTTGACCACGGCGAAGCGCTTGGCATCCAGCTGCGAGAAACGCTTGACGTACTGCGAGATCTCCTTCGCGCTGGCCATGCTGGACAGCAGGCGGATGATGGTCTGGCGGGTTTGTTTGTTCGATTCCATGTCTTCTTGCTTTTCGTCGGGTGGGCCCTGGCCCACCACATCATGGGATGCGCACGGCGGGCCTGGGCCCGCCCTGCGACACTACTGGAGAATCCTTGCCACGCTATCCGCATACCGTTGCAGCTGTTCAAGCGCGACCCACTCGTCGGCGGTATGCGCCTGGGCGATGTCGCCGGGGCCGTAGACAAACGCGGTCAGGCCAGCGGCCGAGAACAGCGAGGCCTCCGTCCAGAAATCCACCGCATTGCCGATCGGCAGGCCCAGATCGTCGGCCAGGTCACGTGCGGCAAGCCGGCGCTCTTCGGCGCGCGCGACGTCGCCCGACGGCAACGATGGACCGCGGAAGGTCTCTTCGTATTCGGCCAGCGCCTCGGCATTGGCGAAGCTGCGGAAGGTCGCATGCAACCCGTCCATGTCCTGCGACGGCAGCGGCCGGAAACCGAAACGGACTTCGGCGCTGGGCGCGATCATGTTGGCCTTGATGCCGCCTTCGACCCGGCCGATGTTGAAGCGCAGGCCGGTCAGCCCGCCAAAACGCAGGTGGTGCTGGGTCTGCACGAAATCCAGCGCCGTGGTACCCCAACGCATGGCGTTGTGCAGGGCGCTGAGCGAAAGCGCGTTCTCTGCGGAAGCATGCCCGGCCTGTCCCTTGAACGCCATGCGGACGGCACTGATGCCGCGATGCGCCAGCACGGCCTCGCAGCGCGTCGGCTCAGCGATGATCGCCTCGCCGAAGCCATGGTCGCGCGCCAGGAAGGCGGCGATGCAGCGCGCATCGTTCGCTTCCTCGTCGGTCGTGAACAGGAAGGCTGCGTCGCCCTGGGTCACCTGCGCCGCGGCAACAAGTGCCGCAGCCGCACCCTTGATGTCGCAGGCGCCCAGGCCGATGGCGCGGTCGCCTTCGATGCGCAGCACATGCGGGCTCGCACTCCACGCGGGCGAGGACGGCACCGTGTCCAGGTGCACGTTGAACACGCGCTTCGGCTGTCCGCGCACCGCAAAGAACGACACCGCGCCGGCACCGTGATCGGTCACCTCGATGCGGAAGCCGGGCAGTTGCGCGCGCAGGTAGTCGAAGATCCCGTCCGTGCCGATGTCGCGCGGCGGATTGCGGGTATCGAACGACACCAGCGCTTCGAGGTGTTTGAGCGTGGTCGCGAGCAAGGTCATGCGGTTATGGTCTCGGCGTAGATGTCCGGCTTGGACACTTCCATCAGCGTCTGCGGCCTGGCCGGCGTGGCGAAGCCGTACTGCGTGTAAAGCCCGTGCGCATCGGACGTGGCCAGCATGAAACGGCGCAGCCCCTGCAACTGCGGGTGCGCCATCACCTCGGCGACCAGGGCCTTGCTGTAGCCACGGCCGCGGTGCTCAGGCAACACGAACACGTCGGCCAGGTAGGCGAACGTCGCGAAGTCGGAAACGACCCGCGCGAACGCCACCTGCCCTGCGCCGTCAACGTAGGCGCCGAAGCACAGCGAGCCCGCGACCGCGCGCACCACCGTGTCCTCCGGGATACCCTGGCTCCAGTAAGCCTGGGTCGAAAGGAAACGGTGGATCAGCGGCAGGTCCAGCTCCGCCTTGTCCGTGCTGATGCGCAGGGCACTCATCGGGACGCTGCGATCAGCGGTTGATCTCGGCCCAGAGGGTCGAGCTCATGCCGAACAGCTTGATGAAGCCTTCGGCCTCTTCGACACCCCAGTCCGCCGACTGCGCGTAGGTCGCACCCTTGGCGTTGAGGATGTGCGGGGACTTCACCGCCACCGCATCGACGCGGCCACCGCGGGTCTCCAACACCACCTCGCCGTTGACCGTGGCCTGCGAGGACTGCAGGAACGCCTCCAGATCGGCCTTCAGCGGGTCGTGGTAGAAGCCTTCGTACACCAGCTCGACCCACTTGCGCGCGATCTCGGGCTTGAAGCGGTTCTGCTGCTTGGTCAGCACGGTCTCTTCCAGCGCGCGGTGCGCGGCCAGCAGTGAGATCAGGCCCGGGGCCTCGTAGACGATGCGGCCCTTGAGCCCGATCACAGTGTCGCCGGTGTATACGCCGCGACCCACGCCGTAAGGCGCGAACAGCGCGTTCAACTTTGCCAGCAGCGCGGCGCCCGCGACGGGCTGGCCATCCAGGCTGACCGCTTCGCCGTTCTTGAAACCGACCGCGACGCGCAGTGGTTCCACCGGCCATTCGGCGCGCGGCGCGCACCAGCCGCGGGCGCCCTCACCGGGGGCCTCCCACTTGTCGATCTCGCCGCCGGACATGGTCAGGCCCAGCAGGTTCTCGTTGATGGTGTAGCTCTTCTGCTTGGCGCGCACGCCGAAGCCGCGCTCTTCCAGGTAGGCCTGTTCGTAGGCGCGGGTCTGGGTGTGTTCCTTCTGGATCTCGCGGATCGGCGCCACGATGCGGTAGTCGCCACTGGCCTTCACGGCGAGGTCGAAGCGCACCTGGTCGTTGCCCATGCCGGTGCAGCCGTGTGCGATCGCGTTCGTGCCCAGCTCGGCCGCGCGCTTCAGCGCGGCGTCGACGATCAGGTAGCGGTCGGACACCAGCAGTGGATACTGGCCCTGGTAGCCCTCGCCCGCCCACACGAACGGCTTGACGAAGCCCTCCCAGATCGCGGGGCCGCCATCGACGGTGACGTGGCTGGCGACGCCGAGGTCGGCGGCGCGCTGTTCGATGTAGGCGCGCTCTTCGGCATCCACGCCGCCGGTGTCGGCGAATACGGTGTGCACGTTCCAGCCGCGCTCCTTCAGGTAGGGCACGCAGAAACTGGTGTCGAGGCCGCCGGAGAAGGCGAGGACGATGTCCTTGGAGCCGTGATTGGTGATTGGTGTGTCGTGATTCGAAGAAGCGGGCTGGTGCGACATGCGTGGATACTCGGCAAGTGGGGGATCAGGAACGAGGTGATCGGCTTTTGCAGTTTTCAACACCAATGACGAATCACGAATCATGGCCGCCCACCAGGGCGGCCATGATCGCCTTCTGCACATGCAGGCGGTTCTCGGCTTCGTCGATGGCGATGCACTGCGGCGAATCCATCACGCCGTCGGTAGCCTTCACGTTGCGGCGCAACGGCAGGCAATGGCTGAAGACACCGTTGTTGGTGAGCGCCATCTTGGCTTCGTCGACGATGAAATGCTTGTACTGGTCGCGGATGGGCTTCTCGGGCTCCCAGTTGCCGAAGAACGGCAACGCACCCCAGCTCTTGGCGTAGACCACGTCGGCGCCACGGTAGGCACTGTCGATGTCATGGCTGACGCGCAGCGAGCCGCCGCTTTCGGCCACGTTCCGCTCGGCCCAGCCCATGTAGCGCTCGTCCAGCACGTAGTCCGGCGTCGGGCACAGCAGGGTCACGTCCATGCCCAGCCGCGTGGCGATGGTCAGCGCCGAGTTGGCCACCGCGGTGTTCAGCGGCTTGGGGTGGTAGGTCCAGGTGAGCACGTACTTCTTGCCGCGCAGGTCGGAGGTGCCGAAGTGTTCCTGCAGCGCCAGCGCATGGGCCAGCTCCTGGCAGGGATGGGTGATCGTCTCCATGTTGATCACCGGCACCGGCGAGTACTTGGCGAAGGACTTCAGCACGATGTCTTCGCGGTCGTAGGCCCAGTCGACGAACTTCGGGAACGCGCGCACGCCGATCAGGTCGACGTAGCGGCCCAGCACCTTGGCCACCTCGGCGATGTGTTCCTCGGTGTCGCCGTCCATCACCGTGCCCAGGTTGAACTCGATGGGCCATGCGTCCTTGCCAGGCTGCAGCACCACGGCATGGCCACCCAGCTGGAACGCGCCCAGCTCGAAGCTGGTGCGGGTGCGCATGGACGGGTTGAAGAACACCAGTGCGATCGACTTGCCCTTCAATGCATCGCCCAGCTTGTGCTGTTTGTACAGCGCGGCCTGCGTCAGCAGTGCGTCCAGCTCGGCGCGGCTCCAGTCCTGCGTGTTCAAGAAGTGCTTCATCAAGGCATCCTGGTTTCGGGTGTGGGCGAAATCGGTGGGACAGAAACGAAAAAACCCAGCCTCTGGCTGGGTTCCGGTTGGACAGGCGAAAACGTCCGGGTACCCAGCTAGATGCAGGATTCCGGTCGACGCGCACGCGAGGTCATGCCCGAGGCCTGGCGGGCCGCGCTGTCAGCATGGGCGTGTGCGTTCATCTTCATGGGCGCGAATGCTCGCATGTGCTGCGCCGCAGCGCAAGGCTTGTGCGGGCCTGTGCGGCTCACGGGTTGCTGGCCGCCTGCTGGGACGGGGCGACATAGGGCATCACCGACACGCGGATGCGCAGCCGGTTGCCCGGATCCTCGGCCAGCCGGGAGCGGTACTTCACGCCCTTGTAGATGTAGTCCACGTCATAGGCGATGGGGCGCTGGAACTCCCGTTCCACCGGCACCAGGCGGCAGTTGATCTTCATGGTGGGTGCCGCGGCGACGGCCTTGGCCGGCGGCTCCGGCTCGTCGCGGGTGAACACGCTGCGGACCGAATCCAGCATCTTCGACCAGCGGCTTTCCTCTTCCGGCGTGGTTTCGGGCGGGCGCGGCATGGGCACCTCGTCGCACTTCTGCTCGGTGCGGCTGGCGCGCAACGTCTGGTAGACGGGCTCCACGCCCAGCACCTGCGCATAGTCCAGGCGGACGTTCTCGGCCTGCACCACGCGTTCCTGCGACCACACCGGCATGGCGGGTATCCACAGCAGGACGAGCAGGACGAGGGAGGAGCGCAAGCGGTGCATGTGGCCTGATAGTGGTATCCCGGTGTCACAGTGTAGGCGGCGCGCCTTGAGTGGGGCTGAACACCGGGCGGCGATCACGTGGAGGGTCGGCCCTGTGCCCGTTGACCGCAGACGGTAGAATTGCCCGGCTCTCCCCTGCCCCATGCCCATGACCCTGCGCCTGCACAACAACCTCACCCGCCGAGTCGAGGCGTTCGAACCGCTTGGCCCCGCGCCCACCCTGTATGTGTGCGGGCCTACCGTCTACAACTACGTCCACATCGGCAATGCTCGCGGCCCGGTGGTGTTCGGTGTGCTGGCCGCGCTGTTGCGCCGTCGCTACGGACAGTTGCGCTATGCCCGCAACATCACCGACGTGGACGACAAGATCAACGCCGCGGCCAAGGAACTGGGCGTGGCGATCTCGGCCATCACCGACCGCTATGCCGACGCCTACCGGCAGGACATGGCAGGGCTTGGGGTCACCGGGGAGTTCGCTCCGGACATCGAACCCGCCGCCACGGCGCACATCCCGCAGATCGTCGCGATGATCGAGCGGCTGATCGAAGCCGGCCATGCCTACGCGGCCGAGGGGCATGTGCTGTTCGCGGTCAATACCTTCGCCGACTACGGCAAGCTCTCGCGCCGCGACCCCGACGAGATGCTGGCCGGCGCACGCGTGGAGGTGGCGCCGTACAAGCGCGATCCAGGCGACTTCGTGCTGTGGAAGCCCTCCACGCCCGACCTGCCGGGCTGGGACTCGCCCTGGGGCACGGGCCGCCCCGGCTGGCATATCGAATGCTCGGCGATGGCGGCCGCCCACCTGGGCGAGACCATCGACATCCATGCCGGCGGCGTGGACCTGCAGTTCCCGCACCACGAAAACGAGGTGGCGCAGAGCGAATGCGCGCATGGCGGCCGTACCTTCGCCCGTTTCTGGCTGCACAACGGCATGCTCAACTTCGGCGGCGCCAAGATGAGCAAGTCGCTGGGCAACATCGAGAAGGTCCACGACCTGCTGCAGCAGCATCCGCCGGAAGCCCTGCGTTATGCCTTGCTGTCCGCCCACTACCGGCAGCCGCTGGACTGGTCGGAAGCCCTGGTGGAACAGGCGAAGAACACGCTGGATCGCCTTTACGGCACCCTGCGTGACCTGGCCGACGTCTCGGCCACGCCGGTAACGCCCGGCGTGATCGAGGAAGCGCTGGACGACGATCTCAACACGCCGCAGGCGCTGGCCGAGATCGCCCGGATCGCGGCGGAAGCACGCAAGGCCACCACCGCTGACGCGCGCCAGCGCCTGAAGTCCGAACTGCTGGGTGCCGGCGTTGTCCTCGGCCTGCTGCAGCAGGAACCGGCCGCCTGGTTCGGGCGTGGCGCCTCGAACGACGACGATGCGCGCATCCAGTCGCTGATCGACGAACGTGCGGCTGCGAAGACGGCCCGCGATTTCGCGCGTTCCGATGCCATCCGCGATCAGCTGGCGGCCGAGGGCATCCTGCTGGAAGACACGCCGCAAGGCGTACGCTGGAAGCGGGCCTGATCCATCCCCATCAGGGAGCTGGCGACGCCACGCTCCTGGAATCCCCATGACCGACACGATTTTCCCGCTGGAACCCACCCCCGCCGAGGCGCAAGCCGCCATCAAGGAGGAATTCGCCTTCTTCGGCGACTGGTCAGAGCGTTACCAGTACCTGATCGACCTGGGCCGCAAGCTGCCTGCCTTCCCGGAGGAATGGAAGCGGGAGGAACACCGCCTGCTGGGTTGCCAGTCGATGGTCTGGATCGTGCCGCAGGGCAATGCGCAGAAGCTCGATTTCCATGCCGTCAGTGATTCGGCCATCGTCTCGGGACTGATCTTCCTAGCCCTGCGCGTGTATTCCGGCCGTTCCGCAGAGGAAATCCTGGCCGCCACGCCGGACTACATCGCCGATATCGGCCTGGCCAAGCACCTGTCGCCCACGCGCAGCAACGGTCTGGCCTCGCTGTTGGCCTTCATCCGCGAGACGGCCGCGAACGCTGCCCGGTGATGGCCGACGCACCCCCGTCCGCCCTCTCGCTGCTGCGCAACCGCGAGTTCGCGGCGGTCCTGTCGTACCGCATCCTGGCGTTGCTGTCGTACCAGATCGTCGCGGTGACCGTCGGCTGGCATGTCTACGAGCTGACCCGGGATCCGTTCTCGCTGGGCCTGGTCGGCCTGGCCGAGGTGCTGCCGTTCTTCTGCGTGGCGCCGTTCGCCGGCTACCTGGTCGACCACCTGCCCCGCCGGAAGCTCGGCATGGCGGCCTGCGCGGCATTGGCCACCACGGCGCTGATCCTGGTGGCCGTGGCCGCCGGCGCATTGCCGTTCAAAGGCACGTGGCCGATCTATGCGGCGATCGCGCTGACGGGCATGGCGCGTTCCTTCCTGAGCCCCGTCTACAACGCCCTGTTCGCGCGTGCGTTGCGGCGCGAGGATTTCGTGCGTGGCGCGGGGCTGGGCAGCGTGATCTTCCAGGCGGCACTGGTCACCGGTCCGGCGCTGGGCGGCCTGCTGGTCGGGTTTGGCGGCAAGGCACTCTCGTATGGCCTGGCCGCGTTTTTTGCGCTGCTGGCGGGGATCGTGCTGGCACGGCTGCGCGTGACGGAACCGGGACCTCCCGCGGTGAGCCTGCCGATCTTCGCCAGCATCGCGCAGGGCGCGCGCTTCGTGCTGGGCAACCAGATCATGCTGGGCGCGATGGCGCTGGACATGTTCTCGGTACTGCTGGGTGGCGTGGTGGCCATGTTACCGGCCTTCATCCACGACATCCTCCACTACGGGCCGGAAGGCCTGGGCATCCTGCGCGCGGCACCGGCGATGGGCTCCATCTGCGTCGGCGTGTGGCTGGCCAGGCGGCCCCTGCAGGAGCATGCCGGTCGCGTGCTGTTCTTCGCCGTCGCCGGATTCGGCCTCTGCGTCATCGCCTTCGGCCTGTCGCGGAATTTCTGGCTGTCGGCACTGATCCTGCTGGCCTACGGCATGTGCGACGGGGTTTCGGTCGTGGTGCGGTCCACCATCCTGCAACTGGCCACGCCGGACGACATGCGCGGCCGCGTGTCATCGATCAACGGCATCTTCGTCAGTTCGTCGAACGAACTGGGGGCGTTCTACGCCGGCACGATGGCCCGGCTGCTGGGGCTGGTACCGGCGGTGATCGTGGGCGGCTTCGCCATCCTGTCGGTGGCGGGGTTCACCGCGTGGAAAGCGCCGCGGCTGCGGCGGCTGGACCTGCGCGACCTGCAGTAGCGGAAGCAGCCGAGGCCCATCCGCCCGGCGCGGAGATCATTGCCCCCTGATCTCCGGCCCGAAAAAAAAACCCCGCCGGAGCGGGGTTTTTCATGAGGCTGGATGCTGGAATCAATCGCCCTGCTGCTTCTGCAGGTGTTCCCAGCGCTCCTGGGCATCGATGGTGCGTTCGGCGGTCAGGCGCGCTTCCAGGCGGTCCAGGCCGATTTCCTCACCGGTGTCGACGCAGTAGCCGTAGTCGCCGGCATCCAGGCGCTTGAGCGTGCTGTCGATCTTGCCGATCAGCTTGCGGTAGCGGTCGCGGGTACGCAGTTCCAGCGAGTTCTCGGTTTCGCGGGTGGCACGCTCGGCCTCGTCGCCGATGTCACGCACTTCGTCCTTGAGGTTCTCGATGGTCTGCTTGGATTCTTCCACCAGGTCGGCGCGCCAGTCCAGCAGGCGCTTGCGGAAGTACTCGAGCTGCAGGGGGCTCATGTACTCCTCATCCGGCGCGGGCTTGTACCCCTGCGGGATGATCGGACGACCCGTGGCTTCATCGGTCTTGTAGGGCACTTCTTTCACCTTGCCGCGCACGACCGGCGCCGCGGGACGCGCGGCCACGGCGACGGCCACCTTTCCGACGGGTCGGGGAGTGATGGCGGGACGGGTGGTCACGGGGGCTTCGGCGGAGGAAGAGGCTTTGGCGGTTTTCGTATTGGGTTTGGGGGGCACAGGCTTCGGGGGGGACGGAACCTTGGCAGCGGGCACGGGCGCCGCTGCAGCCTTGGGGGCTGCGGGAGGCGCGACGGGCTTGGTCGCGGCCGGGGCTGGGGCGGATTTCGCCGGAACCGGCTTCGGGGCCGGCTTCGGAACGGGTTTGGGAGCGGGTTTCGCGACCGGCTTGGTCACCGGCTTGGCGGGCGCCGCCTTCTTGGCGGGCACCTTGGCCGGTGCCTTGCTGGCCGGCGTGGATGCTGGCTTCTTGGCCGCTGCCGCCTTTGCCACCTTGGCGACCGCCTTCTTGGCCGGCACGGCCTTCTTCGCCACCGGCTTGGCAGCCGGCTTCTTCGCCGGAGCGGCCTTCTTGGCGACGGGCTTCTTGGCAGCAGGCTTGGGCGCCGCTTTCTTGGCCACCGGCTTGGGGGCCGGCTTCTTGGCGACAGCCTTCTTCACGACAGGCTTCTTGGCGACGGTCTGAGCGGGTTTCTTGGCGGCCTTGGCGGCCTTCTTAGCAGGTTTCTTTGCAGCCACGAACAGCGCTTCCTTGTTCTTCCCGAGCATCGGGAAAGCGCGCTTTTATAGCCTACCCGGCGGGCAGCGGCAACCCGACGGGGTATCATCGGTACATGTTCAGCCGCCTGCTCATCCTCCTGCTGAAGGGCTACAAGCGCTTCATCAGCCAGCTGCTGGGGCCCCGCTGCCGTTTCGTGCCGTCCTGTTCGGAATACGCGATGGAGGCCATCGGCCGGTTCGGCCCGATGAAAGGGGGCTGGCTGGCGATCCGCAGGATAGGCCGCTGCCATCCGCTGCACCCGGGCGGCCATGACCCCGTCCCGGCCCGCGCCACCCCTACCCCCGCCCAACCTCCAGGAACCCACTGATGCCCGCCACCGTCATCGTCAACGCCCGCCTGGTCAACGAAGGCCGCGTCACCGAGGGTGACCTGCGCATCGAGAACGGCCGCATCTCGCGCATCGCCGCGGAAATCCGCCCGCAGGGCGACGAGGCCGTGATCGATGCCGCCGGTCGCTGGTTGCTGCCGGGGATGATCGACGACCAGGTGCATTTCCGCGAACCCGGCATGCCGCACAAGGGCGACATGGCCACCGAATCGGCCGCGGCCGTCGCGGGCGGGCTGACCACCTTCATGGACATGCCCAACACCAGTCCGCCGACGCTGGACGCGGCCGCGCTGGAAGACAAGTACCAGCGCGCCAAGGGCCGCGCCTGGGGCAACTACGGCTTCTACATGGGCGCCAGCAACGACAACCTGGAGGCGATCCGCACGCTGGACCCGAAGACCGCCCCGGGCATCAAGGTGTTCATGGGCGCCTCCACCGGCAACATGCTGGTCGACAACCCGGACACGCTGGACGCGATCTTCCGCGAAGCGCCCACGCCGATCATCACCCACTGCGAAGACACCCCGACCATCGATGCCAACCTGGCGGCGTTCCAGGCCAGGTACGGCGATGCGCTCAGTGCCGAGCACCACCCGGACATCCGCAGCCGCGAGGCCTGCATCAAGTCCACCCGCCTGGCGATGTCGCTGGCGCGCAAGCACGGCACCCGCCTGCACGTGCTGCACATCTCCACCGCAGACGAGCTGGCGCTGTTCACGCCGGGGCCCCTCGTGCATGCGGATGGCGCGCGCAAGCGCATCACCGCCGAGACCTGCATCCACTTCCTGCGCTTCGACCGCGCGGACTACGCGGCGCTGGGCAACCTGATCAAGTGCAACCCTGCCATCAAGGATGCCAGCGACCGCGAAGCACTGATCAAGGCACTGGTGGACGACGTGATCGACGTGCTGGCCACCGACCATGCGCCGCATACGCTGGAAGAAAAAGAGAAGCCGTACGTGCAAGCCCCGTCCGGCCTGCCGCTGGTGCAGTACGCGCTGGTCGCCGCGCTGGAGCTGGTGCACGAGAAGCGCATGGACATCGCGCGGGTGGTGCAGAAGTTCGCGCACGCCCCTGCGCAGCTGTTCGACGTCAAGGAGCGCGGCTACCTGCGCGAAGGCTACTTCGCCGATCTCGTGCTGATCGACGACGAGCCCTTCACCGTGAAGCGCGAAGACGTGCTGTCCAAGGTGGGCTGGTCGCCGTTCGAGGGCCGCACGTTCCGCTCGCGCATCGGCGCCACCTGGGTCAACGGCCGCATGGTCTGGAACGGCGAACACCTGGTCGGCACGCCCAACGGCCAGCGCCTGGAATTCGCACGTTGAAGGTGATGGTGGCGGCCCTGCTGGCGGCCGTGTGCGTGGGCTGGATACCGTTGCTTTCCGCGCAGGAATCCGCGCCATCGTCCGTCGCGCCGGAAGAGCGCGTGTTTCCGGCCAGCGTCTCGCAGGGCGCACTGGTGTTCGGCAAGGTGCCGTCCGGCAGCGCAGTGCGCTACGGCGAGCGCCAGCTGCGCACGACGGCCTATGGCACCGTGGCGTTCGGCGTGGGCCGCGACGAACAGGGTCCATTGACCCTCACCGTGACCACGCCATCCGGGCGCAGCGAGGCGGTCACCATCACCGTGACCGCACGCGACTGGCCGGTGGAGCACGTCAATGGCGTGCCGCCCAAGACCGTCGATCCGCCGCCGGACATCGCCGAGCGCATCAAGCGCGAGCAGGCACAGGTGACGGCCGCGCGCGTGCGCGACGATGACCGCAGCGATTTCGCGCTGCCCTTCCAGTGGCCGGTGCAGGGACGCATCAGCGGACGTTTCGGCAACGCCCGCGTCTACAACGGCCAGCCTGGCGCGGGTCACTCCGGCATGGATATTGCCGCCCCCAACGGCACGCCTGTGAAGGCGCCCACCGGTGGCGTGGTGACCTTCGCCGCACCCGACTTCTACCTTACCGGCGGTACGCTGCTGCTGGACCATGGCCATGGCATCAGCTCCAACTTCCTGCACCTGTCCCGCATCGACGTGAAGGTGGGTGATCGGGTGGAGCCTGGCCAGGTGATCGGCGCCGTCGGTGCGACAGGGCGCGCCACCGGACCGCACCTGCATTGGGGAATGAACTGGTTCGACGTGCGCATCGACCCGCTGCTGGTGCTCGAACGCGGCAAGTAAGCGCCCATGCCTTGCCGCACGGGCGACAGCCTCAGCCGCCGCCCGGCGCCACGCCCGCGCTGGTTTACCGCTCCGCGCTGCCGTCAGCGGGCATTTCTGTCCACGGCTACTTGAGCTTCCCCAGGAACCGGCTGGCGATGCTGTCCGCAAGATCACGCGGGCGCACGAGTTTTGGATTGGGTCGCGGCGGCGTCCATGCTTCGGCCTTCAATGCGTTGGGCGCGTCGGCGACGTCCGCGTCCACGCCGAGCTGCGCTCTCAAGGCAGCGATGGCGTCGTCGAGCACCTGCTCATCCGCATCGAGGTCGACCGCCTCGCCAAGCTGTTCGCCCGCTTCGAAGGCCTTGTTGTCATGCGCCTTGAAGCCAAGGATTTCCCTCACTTCTTTCTGGAGTCCTGCGTAATCGATCTCCGGGAAAGGCAGGTCGCTGGGCTCGCCCATCGCGATGGGGCGGGCGAGTCGGCCGGGCGGGCTGACATCGCAATCGGCAAAGCTGCGGTAGGCGAATTCGCTGCACATCATCTTGCCCGGGTCCTGGCGGATGGCGTGCTCGGTGGCCTGGTGGATCACCCACCGCAGCCACGCAGGGAGATGCTGCGGCTTGCCACGCAATGCCACCAGAAAGCCCACCATCACCAGTTCATCCTGCGCGAATACCGTACCCAGCAGCGAGCGTGCGTGTCGCAGTACGGCCGCGCGGTCTTCGCCGGACAACGGCGAGCCGTCCGCCGCGAGCGAACGGTAGGCATCCACAAGGACCACGGGTCCGTTTTCGGCCAGCCGCTTCGACAGCGGGCTCTCTGCGGCAACGGGACGGATGGCTTCGATCAGCATTCCGTTCTCGGACACCATCGACACGTGGCTGTAACGGCTGTCGCCGAACCAGGCGATCAGTTTGGAGAGCTCGCTCTTGCCCAGCATCAACAGCAGATCGCCCACTTGCAGTTGATCCAGCGGGAAACCCACGGCGGTCGGTGGTGCCTGTTCCTGGTTCACTCACGCATCTCCTGTCTGAGGGAAAAGGTTGCCGGTCACACGGTCCCGACCGGCAGATTTGCTTGAATACAGCGCGGTATCCACGCGCTCCAGCAAGCGTTCGAACGTCTCGCCCGTGCCGAGCTGGGCGACACCCAGGCTGAGACTGGCGTCGATGACCCGGCCGTCGATGCTCAAGGGCCGGTTGTTGACCGCAGCACGGAGATGTTCGGCTACCGTCAGCGCGTCGGCCAACTCGGTGCCTGGCAGGATCACGAGCATCTCGTCGCCGCCGTAACGGCCCAGGAAGTCATCTTTGCGGAGCTTTCCGCGCGTGCGCACCGCGATCAGGCGCAGGCTCTGATCACCGACCAGGTGGCCATGCTCGTCATTGATCCGCTTGAAATGGTCGATGTCGAAGAACACCACCGACAGCGGCAGCCGCTGCGCATGCGCAAGCTGCACTTCGCGCTGCAGCTGTTCGATGATCGCGGTGCGCGACAACACTCCCGTCAACGTGTCCTGCGCGGCCTGCCTGCTGGCGCGGTCGCGGTCGCGCCGCAGCTGCTGCATCTTGTCCGCCAGGCCGACGGTCAGTACCAGGCCGGCCAACGCAAACCCCAGCGGGAAGGCGTGGACAAGCCACGGCGGCCCTACCCACCAACCCAACAGCTCGCCCACCCGCCCTGCTGTCAGCAGCATCATGGGCAGCCAGGACAGCAGCAGGAAGAACGCCTGCCGCTCGTTTCGCAACGTGCCGAGCACGGAGGCCAACAGCACGGTAAGGGTTGCCACCAGTAGCACCACGTTGCCCACGCGTGGAATCACCGTGTCCGTGCTGAACAGCGAGGCCAGCAGCAGTACCCCAAGCAGGGCGTTGCAGGTGCGGAGCACGCGCTTCAACAGCGGGCGCTTCCGCGAGAGCTCCAGGTAGAAGCCCAGGAACGTGTTGCTCGCGATCACCGCCAGCATGCCGGCAACCCGCGCCATGCGTGGATCGTCACCCAGCGCGTGGCCCAGGATTTCGATGCTGCGCAGCTCGCCCCCCGCCAGCGAGAGGAAAAGGGCTTGTGACAGCAGCGTCAGCGCGAGAAACCCGTAGCTGCGTTCACCCAGCCCTACCCAGAAGCCCAGTGCCAGTACCGCCAGCACTCCCATCGCGGTGAGCACCATCACGCGCCAGGCCACGTGTTCCAGATCCTGGCGGTGCACCCCATGCAGGGGCTGGATGGACACCGGCATCGGCGTGCCGCCCACCGATGCCACGCGCAGATACACCGGCTGGCCCGCACGCAGGCCACCAGGCAGGGCAAATACCAGTGCACGTGCCGAGAAGGCCATGTCGGCGTGTTCGCCGAACAGGGAGCGCGTCATCGGCGGAGCTCCGGGAACCCACAGCGTCATGGTGTTCTGGTACGGCGCCTGCACCACGAGGTGCGGCTGCAGGCTGGCAGGCACGTCAACATCGCTGACTACCCGCCACCACCGCGGTGCGGAATCCTGCTGGAAGATCACGCCCGCCTGCGGCGAGGGCGTGAAGTCGGCATCCCGTTGGCCGGACACGACATGCTCCGCCGGCGCGTCGTCGGCGAGCCGGGACAATGAAAGCGTCTGTGCAGTCGCGGGCAAAGCCCACCAGATCAGGCAGAGCCAGACAGGCCACCACCTGGCCCGGCGCCGTGGATTCCCCATATCCATTCCGCCGTCCGGTCAGCGCCTGAGCATAACGGATGCCAGGGGAAATGTGAGAACGGTGTCTCGCCCCGGCGGCGGGCAATGCAGACAGCGCGGGGTAGCCCCTCGAGGGCCGGCCGCGATCGATCAGTCGTTGCTGCCGCTCACGCGAGCCACCGCGTCGTGCGGGTGCAGGCTTTCGTAGTGGGCGACGGTGGCGTCGTAGCGGGCGATGCGGGCATCACCGGCGAGCACGGAAGCCACGCGACGGGCGGCGTCCTCGCAGAACATCAGGTTTTCCGCATTGAGGCGGGCGAAGGCCTGTTCGTCCACGCGCTTGACGGCCGTCTGCACCGGGGTGGCGAGCGCGGCTTCCAGGGCATCGATCAGCGGGACCAACGGCAGTTCGTCGAACTGCGGACGAAGCTCGACGCGCACCGATGCGCGGCTGCGCTGCGCATGGGGAGTGGCGGCCAGGCCGCGCTCGGAGGCGAGCCAGTCGTGCACCACGTTCACGGACAGCGGATGCGCGGCGGCGAAATCCTCGGCGAAGCGTTCGGCATTGGCCTGCCGCGACAGCGCGGCCGACGCCGGGCAGGTGCTGGAGTACTCCACGGCGAACGACAGCGCCAACTGCAGATGGCCGTCGACCAGCGTGGCGTCGATCTCGACGGGGTACCGCTTCCAGCCGGCGTAGTCGCTTTCCAGCGCCTTCCGCTGCAGCAGCGCTTCATAACGGATCTTCAGGCGCGCCTGCGTGGCCAGGCCGGCCTGCGAGGCGACGCTGTCCTGCAGCAGGTGCCGAAGGCCTGCGGGCGTGATGGCTTCGCGCGCCAGCCCGTCCTGCAACTGCAGGTACAGGCGCGACATGTGGATGCCGCGTGCATCGGCATTGGCCAGGTTCACCGACAGATCGATGCTGGCCGCCACCTGCAACTGCCCGCCCTGCCCATCGGTGATGCGGACCGGCAATGCGATGTTCTCCATGCCCACCCAGTCCAGTGGACGCGCCAGGGGCACGCGCTGGTGGGCGACATCGGGGAGGTCGGCGCGGGGCGCCTGGGGAAGCGAGGAAGACATCGTCATGCACGGGGGGAGTGGATGGTGTGCATTGTACGCCCTGCCCCGAATCACCAGATGAAACAGTCCGTTACGTCGGTTTGCGGCTACTATCGCAGCGATCCACGGCGCCTTCAGTCGCCGCGTGCGGCGCGCCATCCGGTGAACAGCAGGGCTGCCTGCGACGGCAGCGTGGAGGGTTCGCCCGCCTTGATGAAGCGGGCGAGCCGCGCCTGTGCGTACGCGCCGACGATGCGCCGCTCGCGTGCGCCCTGACGCGGACTGCCCCATCGTTGCTGCAGCATGCGGCCCCAGTGGCGGAGCAGCGCGTGTTCGCCCTGCCCCGCCTGCTGTGCAACGGCGACCGGTGCCACGGCGGGGCCGACATCGGCCAGCCGCCCCGCCAGCATCTGCGCGGCGATCGCCTGCGCCGGTACCGGGCGCCCCAATACGACAGCCTCGACGGCCGCCACGGCATCGGCGTGGGTGGCAAGGGCCGCGAACGCGGCCTCCGCATCCGCCGCCTGTGCACGTGCGGCCGGCAGGATGGGCAACGCGTCCGCCAGGCGCGTCCATGGCGCACGTACCGGTTCCAGCGTCCTTCCCAGCGGATGGCGCGAACGCTGGTTTGCCCACCCACGCAATTCCTCGCTCCACCACGCCAGTTTGGCGTCGGCAGGCAACGGATCACCGGCGATGTTCAGTGCGTCCTCGAACTCCTGCAGCAGCGCGAACCACGCCACCGCCCGCTCACGACGCTCGACCGGCACGAAGATCTCGGCCACCGACCACTCCGGCCAGCGGGCACGCCATTTTTCCAGGAAGCTGTCGAGGGCGGGGGAATCGGACATGGGGTTCGGCGGTGGGAGCGACGTCAGTCGCGACGGTGATGCAGGGAAAAGTTTCGCGATGGCATCGTGCTACACGACGCCTCCCGCCGTTCGCGACTTACGTCGCGCCCACGGGGCGTTGGACCACGGGCCACGCCGCCGGCTCGATCAGTATCTCAGGAAGCTCGACCATGACATCCGCCTGCCACTGCGCGGGCTCTTCATGCGCCTGCCGATAGCCCCACAACGCCGCGATTGACGACATGCCGGCGGCACGCGCCGACTGGATGTCGCGCTCGTCATCGCCGACGTACACGCACGCCGCGATGTCGATGCCGATGCGTTCGGCGGCCACCTGCAACGGCAAGGGATGCGGCTTCTTCTCGGCCAGCGTGTCGCCGCCGATCAGCACCGCGCAGCGCGTCTGCCATTGCAGTTGCGGCAGGATGTCACGCGCCAGGTATTCGGGCTTGTTGGTGACGATGCCCCACACGCTGCCGGCCCGCTCGAGTGCAGCCAGCATGTCCGCCACGCCGTCGAACAGCACGCTGTGGCGACCCAGTTCCTCCTGATAGACCGCCAGGAACTCCGGCACCATCGCTTCGCGTGGTTCCTGCGCGATGTCGGGAAACGCAGCGGCCAGCATGGCGCGCGCGCCCTTGGACACGTGCGGGCGCAGGGCCTCCAGCGTCATCGCGCCGATGCCGCGTGATGCGCGCATCCGGTTGGCCGTGGCCAGCATGTCCGGCGCGCTGTCCAGCAGCGTGCCATCCAGGTCGAACAGCGCCGCGCGCGGGAATGCCGCCGCGCTCATGCCTTCACCGCGCTGGCGAGGTAGTTGACGTCGGTGCGCGACGACAGCCGCGCCCGGTGGCGCCACGGCTCGTATGCCAGACCCGTCACGTCCTCCAGCTGGAATCCCGCCTCGCGCAGCCAGCCGGCCAGTTCGGAGGGGCGGATGAATTCCTGGTAGTGGTGCGTGCCCTTGGGCAGCAGGCGCGCGATGTATTCCGCGCCGACGATGGCCAGTGCGAAGGCGGCCGGTGTGCGGTTCAGCGTGGACAGGAAAAGCCGGCCACCGGGTTTCAGCAGCGTGTGGCAGGCACGGATGATGGAAGCCGGATCCGGCACGTGCTCCAGCATTTCCATGCAGGTGACCACGTCGAAACTGCCAGGACGCTCTTCTGCCAGCGATTCGACGGAACGCAGCTGGTAGTCCACCTGCACGCCCGACTCCAGCTTGTGCAGGCGGGCGATCTTGACCAGTTCGGGGGCCAGGTCGATGGCGGTGACCTGCGCACCTTCGCGCGCCAGCGCCTCGCTCAGCAACCCACCACCACAGCCCACATCCAGCGCGGCAACGCCGGACAGGCGGGCACGATCGCGCACGTACTGCAGTCGCACGGGATTGAGCGCATGCAGCGCCTTCTGCGGGCCATCGGTATCCCACCAGCGATGGGCGAGCGAACCGAACTTGTCGAGTTCTTCCTGGCGGAAGTTGCCTTCGTCGGGCGAGGTCGTGGTCGTCATGCCGCTATTGTAGGGCGACGCCGGCTTTACCGTCCTTCACCCGGGGTCTGTTTCCGGCAGTCCACGCCTCGCGGCGCGGCGCGAGACGGTGCAGAGGCCCGCAGACGTCAGGACAAGCGGATGCCGGCGATCCGTTCGCGCCACTGCCGTGCATTGGCGAGGACGCCCGCCATGTCGATGCCGACCAGTTCGCGCTGCGCCAGCTTCGGCTGTCCGGCGATCCACACGTCGGTGACCTGCTGGCGGCCGGTGGCGTAGATCAGCTGCGAGATCACGTGGTGCAGCGGCTGGGTTTCCAGCGCCGACAGGTCAACGCAGGCCAGGTCGGCCTGCTTGCCCGGCTCGATGGAGCCGACCAGATGGTCGAACCCGATCGCCTTGGCGCCGCCCAGCGTGGCCGCCCGCAGCGCGGTGGCGGCGTCGAAGCCGGCCGCGTCCTGCGCCACCGCCTTGGCGAGCAGGGCCGCGGTGCGGGTTTCGCTGAACATGTCCAGGTCGTTGTTGCTGGCGCAGCCGTCCGTACCGATGGCCACGTTCACCCCTGCGCGCTCCAGCGCGCAGGCGGGGCAGAAGCCCGATGCCAGTTTCAGGTTCGACTCCGGGCAATGCACCACGCTGACGCCGCGCTCGGCGCACAGGTGGATCTCGGCGTCGGTCAGCTGGGTCATGTGCACCGCGATCAGGCGGTCGTTGAACAGACCCAGCCGGTCGAGCCGCGCGATGGGGCGCTGGCCGTACTGTTCCTGCGACTGCTGCACTTCCTGCGCGGTCTCGTGCAGGTGCAGGTGCACCGGCAGGTCCAACTGGTCGGCCAGCATGCGGACGCGCTCGAAATTGGCATCGTTGACCGTGTACGGCGCATGCGGGGCGAAAGCGGTCGCGATGAGCGCGTCATCGCGCCACTGGTCGTGCACTTCGCCCGCGCGTTCGAAATACTCGTCGTCGCTCTTGGCCCACGCGGTTGGGAAATCGATCACCGGCAGGCCCACGCGCGCGCGGAAGCCGTGGCGCTTGTAGGTGGCGGCCTGCACGTCCGGGAAGAAGTAGTTCTCGTTGACGCAGGTGGTGCCCCCGCGCAGCATCTCGGCGATGGCCAAGCTGATGCCGTCGGCGACGAAATCCGGCGAGATCACCGCCGCTTCGATCGGCCAGATGTGCTGCTGCAGCCACACCTTCAACGGCAGGTCGTCGGCGACACCGCGCAGCAGCGTCATCGGGTTGTGGGTATGCGTGTTGACCAGCCCCGGGATCAGCGCCGCCTCGGGGCGGGAGACCACCTGGCGGGGCTGGAAGCGCGCGCGCGCTTCGCCGATGGGCAGCACCGCGACGATCCGGCCGTCGCGGACGGCGACGGCATGGTCTTCCAGCACCACCCCGTGCGGCACCACCGGCACCACGAAGCCGGCTTCGATCAACAGGTCGCAGGCGTCAAGGGTGCGGTCGCTCATGGTGCCTCGTGGTCAGAAACCCAGGGTATACGTCAGTCCGATGGCGCCGGCGCCGAACAGCAGCCAGCACAGCAGCATCAGGGCCAGCGCGCGGCCGTAGCCCAGCCGCGGCACGCTGGGAAAGAGCCGCGGCAGGGTCAGGTTCCAGCAGATCATCACGCCCAGGCCGGCGATCAGTACGCCGACAGCCCAGACGCCAAGATAAAGCGCAAGCTGTTCCATCACTTCACGCGGCTGACGTATTCGCCGGTACGGGTGTCGACCTTGATGATTTCTTCCTGGCCGACGAACAGCGGCACGCGCACGACCGCGCCCGTTTCCAGCGTGGCCGGCTTGCCACCGGTGCCGGCGGTATCGCCCTTGACGCCCGGGTCGGTCTCGGTGATCTGAAGCTCGACGAAGTTCGGCGGCGTCACCTGGATCGGGTTGCCGTTCCACAGCGTGACCACGCAGTCTTCCTCGCCCTTCAGCCACTTCTCGGCGCCGCCCATGCCGGCCTTGTCGGCTTGCACCTGCTCGAAGGTTTCCTGCTGCATGAAGTGCCAGTACTCGCCATCCGTGTACAGGTACTGCATGTCGGTATCCACCACGTCCGCGGCCTCGACCGAGTCGGTGCTCTTCATGGTGATTTCCTGCACGCGGCCGCTCTTGATCAGGCGGTACTTCACGCGGGTGAAGGCCTGGCCCTTGCCGGGCTTGACGTACTCGGTGTCGCTGATGATTGCCGGTTCGTTGTTGATCAGGATCTTCATCCCGTTCTTGACGTCGTTCATGCCGTAACTGGCCATGCTGGAACTCCTGGGGTGTGGCGAACCCGCCGCACAGGGCGGCCGGCCGGTTAGAATTGGGGACCCCGCCGCGACCGGCGGGTGTTTGTTTTCTGGCCCGACATGATAACCGCTGCCCCCAGCCCCCGACAGCCTGCCCCCCTGACGCCGCCCCGGTGGCAGCAGGCGTGGCGCGATGCCGTGCGCGATCCGCGCGAGCTGCTGGCGCTGCTGGGGCTGGAGGCACTGGCCGGACGCATTTCCGACGAGGCCGCCGCCCAGTTCCCGCTGCGGGTACCGCGGGGTTTCGTCGCCCGCATGCGGCACGGCGATGCCGCCGACCCATTACTGCGCCAGGTACTGCCGCTGGACGATGAAATGCGCCCGGTTCCCGGCTTTGGCCTGGACGCGGTGGGCGACGCAGCGGCAAAGAAGGCCACCGGCGTCATCCAGAAATACCAGGGCCGCGCGCTGCTGGTGGCCACCGGCAGTTGTGCGGTGAACTGCCGCTACTGCTTCCGCCGCCACTTCCCGTATGCCGAGGAAACCGCCGCGCGCGATGGCTGGCGCGACGCCGTTGCGCTGATCCGCGCCGACTCCGGCATCGACGAGGTGCTGCTGTCCGGCGGTGATCCGCTGTCGCTGGCCACGCCCAAGCTGGCCGAACTGACCGATGCGCTGGCCGGCATCCCGCACCTCAGGCGCCTGCGCATCCACAGCCGGCTGCCGGTGGTGCTGCCGGAGCGGATCGACGACGGGCTGCTGGCCTGGCTGTCCTCGCTGCCGTGGCCGGTTGCGCTGGTCATCCACGCCAACCACGCCAACGAGTTCGATGCCGGCGTCGATGCCGCCCTTGCCCGCCTGCGCCAGGCTGGCGTGCACCTGCTCAACCAGGCCGTGCTGCTGCGCGGCGTCAACGACAGCGTGGACGCGCTGGCGGCGCTGAGCGAGCGCTGCTTCGCCGCCGGCGTGCTGCCGTACTACCTGCATCAGCTGGACCGCGTGGCCGGCGTGGCGCATTTCGAAGTGGACGACGACCGCGCCCGCGACCTGCACGCCGCGCTGGCGGCCCGCCTGTCCGGCTACCTGGTGCCGCGGCTGGTCCGCGAGGTCCAGGGCGACACCGGCAAGCGCCCCCTGTAACCGGGCGCTTGCCGCCACGCGCGGGACTTTCCTGCGCTTCTGCGACCGCCGCATTGGACGCTTCACGTCCCTTTCGTGTATTAAACGCGCTCCCCAGGCGGACACGTTGCATGCAGATCGGCAAAGACACCACGCTACGACTGACCCTGGTTGACGACAGTGGCGAGGATGCGGAAGCCGTCGTCAGCGCCTTGCGCAACAGCGGCATCGCGGTCCGCCCGCTGCGCCCGCTGGACCCCGCCGAACTGCAGCAGATGGTCGCCGGCCAGCCGATGGACCTGGTCCTGGCGTCGCGCGCGGCCAAGGGCATCCCGCTGGCCTCTGTGCTGTCGCAGGTGGACGCCAGCGGCAAGGACATCCCGGTGATCGTGCTGGCCGATGCCGTGACCGAGGCCGACCTGCTGGCCGACCAGGCCGCCGGCGCCCGCGCGGTCGCCCTGCGCGGCAAGTTCGACCACCTGCTGGCCGTGCTTCGCCGCGAATGGTCCGACCTGGACGCGCGCCGCTCGCAGCGCCGCCTGGAAGGCCAGCTGCGCGAAACCGAGCGTCGATGCGACGCGCTGATCTCGTCCTCGCGCGACCCCATCGCCTACATCCACGAAGGCATGCACATCCGGGCCAACGACGCCTACCTTGAGATGTTCGGCTTCGAATCCTTCGAGGACGTGGAAGGCCTGTCGCTGCTGGACCTGATCGGCCCGCAGTACGTCAACGACTTCAAGGCCCTGCTGAAGAAGCTCAGCAAGGGCGAACCGCCGCCGCCGCGCTTCGAACTGGAAGCGCGCAGCATGGACGGCGACAGTTTCCCCGCCACGCTCGAGTTCGCCACCGCCACCTACGAAGGCGAGGCCTGCGTGCAGGTGGTGTTCCGCCGCCGCGAGGAGTTCGACCCCGAGCTGGCGCGCGAAGTGGAAGACCTGCGCCAGCGCGACATGGTCACTGGCCTGATGAACCGCCCCACGTTCCTGCGCGAACTGGAAACCGCGGTGGCGCAGGTCGCCCGGGGCGAAGACCAGTTCGCCCTGCTGCTGATCGAACCGGACCACTACCAGCGCCTGCTGCAGGACATCGGCATCGACTCGGCCGACGCCCTGGTGGCGGCACTGGCGGCACGCCTGTCGGAAAAACTGGAAGGCGCCACCACCGCCGCGCGTTTCGGCGAGCGCACCTTCGCCGTGCTGCTGCAGGGCAACCATGCGCACACGGCGGCCCTGGCCGAGAAACTGCGTGCCTCGTTCGCTTCCCACGTGTTCAACGTCGGCGAGCGCTCGGCGTCGGTGACGGCCAGCATCGGCGGCGTGCAGATCGGCGAGAAGATCGCCAGCGTCGGCCAGGTGCTGACGCGCGCCACGGATACCCTGCAGACCGCCACCAACCTGGGCGGCAACCGGTTCGAGATCTTCGACCCCGGCGCGGTCGACCGCGCCGAGGAAGAGCGCGTGCAGAGCTGGATCACCCGCCTGAAGGAAGCACTGGGCGATGGCAGTTTCCGCCTGCACTACCAGCCCGTGGTCAGCCTGCAGGGCGAGCCCGGCGAAGTGTACGAAGCACTGCTGCGCCTGGAATCCAACGGCGAACTGGTCGCGCCGCAGTCGTTCATCGGCATCGCCGAGGAACACGGCCTGCTGGACGCGATCGACCGCTGGGTGGTGAACCGCGCCATCGAAGTGCTCGCCGAACGCAAGCGCGCCGGTCACGACACGCGGCTGGTGGTGAAGGTCAGCCCGGCCTCGTTTGCCGACAACCGCCTGCTGCAGCTGATCGCGCAGCAGCTGGCGGCGCTGGACGTACCCGGCGAGCGCCTGTGGCTGCAGACGCCGGAGGCCAAGGTGTTCACCCACCTGCGGCAGGCGCAGGCCTTCCAGTCCGGCGCGGCCAAGCTCGGCTGCCGGGTAGGCCTGGAGCACTTCGGTGCGGGCCTGGACTCGTTCCAGCTGCTGTCGCACTTCGAACCGACCTTCCTCAAGATCGACCGCGTCTTCAGCGAGGAACTGGGCAAGACCCCGGAACACCAGCAGAAGATCCGCGAGATCACCGAACGCGCGCAGGCGCTGGGCATCATGACGGTGGCCGAACACGTGCAGGACGCGGCGACCATGGCGTTCCTGTTCACCTCCGGCGTGGACTACGTGGAAGGCAACTTCCTGGCTGCGCCCGGCCCGGCGATGAGCTACGACTTCAGCTGATCCGGCTGCTCCCTCCCCTCGCCTGCAGGGGAGGAAACAAGAAACCCGCCGGAAGGCGGGTTTCTCGTTCAAGACGGTTGGTTCGCATGGTAGCGCTCAGGCAAACGTGCCCTGCTGCGCGCGCAGCGTGGCGATGCGTTCTTCCAGCGGCGGATGGCTCAGGAACAGCTTCTTCAGGCCATGGCCGATGCCGCCGGCGATGCCGAAGGCTTCCACCTGCGCCGGCAGCGTGCTCGGGCGATGCTGCTGCGACAGGCGCTCCAGCGCGGCGATCATCTTCTGCCGGCCCGCCAGCGTGGCGCCACCATGGTCGGCGCGGAACTCGCGACGGCGCGAGAACCACATCGCGATCATCGTGGCGAACAGGCCGAACACCAGTTCCAGCACCATCACGATGATGTAGTAGGCGAAACCACGGCCCTCGCCTTCGCGATTGCCGGACAGGAAACCGTCCACGATGCCGCCGACCACGCGGGCCAGCACGATGACGAAGGTGTTCAGCACGCCCTGCAGCAGCGCCATGGTGACCATGTCGCCGTTGGCGACGTGACTGACCTCGTGGGCCAGCACGGCCTCGGCCTCGTCCTGGTTCATCGCACGCAGCAGGCCGGTGGACACCGCCACCAGCGCATTGTTGCGGTTGGCGCCGGTGGCGAAGGCGTTGATCTCCGGGGCGTCGTAGATGGCGACCTCCGGCATGCCGATGCCGGCCGCCTGCGCCTGCCGCTGCACGGTGGCCACCAGCCATCGTTCGGCGTCATTGCGCGGCTGGGTGATGACCTGCGCGCCGGTCGCGCGCTTGGCCATCCACTTGGACGTCAGCAGGGAAATCAGCGAGCCACCGAAGCCGAACACGGCCGCCATCACCAGCAGGCCGCCCATCTGGCTGGAATTGACGCCAAGCAACGACATGACGATACCCGCCAGCACCATCACGGCCAGGTTGGTGGCGAGGAACAGGGCGATGCGAGTGAACACGGGGATTCTCCGACGAACATTGGGGGAAGGACGTTGCAGCAGAACTGCGGTTGCGGCCGCTAGAATTCAAGGCGATCGCTGACCTGCATTCAGCTTCCCCCTTTGCTGACGAATGACCGGACCCGTCCCCTACCGCGGCCGCTTTGCGCCCTCACCCACCGGACGCCTGCATTTCGGCTCGCTGGTGGCGGCGCTGGGCAGCTGGCTGCTGGCGCGGCATCACCGCGGCGAGTGGCTGGTGCGGGTGGAAGACCTCGATCCGCCACGCGAAGTGGCGGGCGCCGCGCACGCGCAACTGGAAACCCTGGGCGCATTCGGCATGGTCTCCGATGGCCCGGTGCTGTGGCAGAGCCGGCGGCACGCGGCCTACCAGCAGGCCGTGGACCAGCTGCTCGACGGCGGCGCCGCGTTCTTCTGCCGCTGCAGCCGTTCCGACCTGGCGGCCGTGGACGGCATCCATCGGCGCTGCGTCGCCTCCGACAGCCGCCGCCTGCCCGCCATCCGGCTGCGGGTGGACGACGCGGCGCAGGTCGCGTTCGACGATGGCCTGCAAGGCCGCATCGTGCAGGACGTCGCCCGCGAGGTGGGCGATGTGGTGCTCCGCCGCGCGGATGGCTACTGGGCCTATCAGCTGGCCGTGGTGGTCGATGACCATGCGCAGGGCATCACCGACGTCGTGCGCGGCGCCGACCTGCTGGACTCCACGCCCCGGCAGATCCTGCTGCAGCAGGCACTCGGCCTGCCGACGCCCCGCTACCTGCACCTGCCGCTGATCGTGGATGCGCAGGGACAGAAACTGTCCAAGTCGATGGCCGCGCTGCCGGTCGACGACGATGCGCCGCTGTCCGCGCTGGCCGCGGCCTGGCAGGTGTTGGGACAGCGGCCCGGGGCGGTCGCCGGCCTCTCTTCCGTGTCGGGCTGGATGGCCGCCGCTTCGGCGAATTTCCAGCCGGAAACCCTGCCCAAAGTGACTTCCACGACTTTCGCTGCATTGCACAACACCGCTGTCGCACGCGCTGTCTAGAATCGGTTGGCCGTCGGCTTGGGCGGTATCCGGAGAATCATTGACATGACATCGCGCGTCGTCCTGGTCACCGGTGGCACCGGGGGTATCGGTACCGCCATCTGCAAGAAGCTGGCGGACATGGGCCACAAGGTCGCCACCAATTACCGCAACGAAGAAAAGGCCCGTGCCTGGCAGGCGCAGATGAAGACCGACGGCTACGACATCGCACTGGTCAAGGGCGACGTGACCTCGCCCGACGAAGCCGACGCCATGGTGAAGGAAGTCGAACGCACCCTGGGCCCGGTCGAAGTGCTGATCAACAACGCCGGCATCACGCGCGACGGCACCTTCCACAAGATGAGCGCCACGCAGTGGGGCGACGTCATCAACACCAACCTCAACTCGGTGTTCAACGTCACCCGCCCCGTCATCGACGGCATGCGCGAGCGCAAGTGGGGCCGCATCATCCAGATCAGTTCGATCAACGGCCTGAAGGGCCAGTACGGCCAGGCCAACTACGCCGCCGCCAAGGCCGGCATGCACGGCTTCACGATTTCGCTGGCGCGCGAGAACGCCAAGCTCGGCATCACCGTCAACACGGTCTCGCCCGGATACGTGGCCACCGACATGGTGATGGCGGTGCCGGAGGAAGTGCGCGCCAAGATCGCCGCCGACATCCCCACCGGCCGCCTGGGCAAGCCGGAAGAGATCGCCTACGCCGTCGCCTTCCTGGTCGACGAGCAGGCCGCGTGGATCACCGGGTCCAACCTGGACATCAACGGCGGCCACCACATGGGCTGGTAAAGCCATCCCGACGCGAGATGGAGTGACGGCAAGCCCCGCTTCCCGTCGCTCACATTCCAGCTCGCTGGCGTGCCTGCCCCACACTGCAACACCTGTCCTGCTTCCTGAACAGGGAGCCCCTGCCGTCCGCCAGTTGCAAGGGCTGTTGCGCTGCGTCATGCTGGCCCAATACGTGTTTAGAGTGAATGCTCAATGGCTGCGATCCGCATCATCAAGAAGTACCCCAACCGCCGTCTCTACGACACGGAGATCTCCAGCTACATCACCATTGAAGACGTCCGCCAGCTGATCGTCGACGGCGAGGATTTCGAGGTACGCGACGCCAAGAGCGGCGACGACCTGACCCGCACCGTACTGCTGCAGATCATCAGCGAACAGGAACAGGACGGCGAACCCGTGCTGTCCACGCAGCTGCTCAGCCAGATCATCCGTTTCTACGGCGACTCGCTGCAGGGCTTCATGGGCAATTACCTCGAGCGCAGCATGCAGCTGTTCATGGAGCAGCAGCAGCAGTTCCGCAGCCAGATGGGCAGCCTGCTGGGCCAGACCCCGTGGACCATGATGAACCAGCTGACCGAGCGCAACATGGAGCTGTGGCAGGAATTCCAGCGCAACCTGACCGGTGGCATGGGCCGCCCCACCACGGTCAAGCCCAAGGAAACCCCGCGCGAAACGCCGAAGACGCGCGCGCGCTGAACCCTCTCGTAGTGAAACCCGGCCCGCGCCCCGTAGCGCGGGCCTTTTTTTGACCCGCGTTCCGGCGCGCGAAGCAGCAAGGGATTCCCACATGACACAACGCATTGCCGTGGTGACCGGCGGACTGGGCGGGCTGGGCACGGAGATCTGCAAGGCCCTGGCCCTCGGCGGCCGCCGCGTCATCGCCGCCGACCTGCCGCCCAGCGCGGAACGCCTGGCCGCGTTCCAGCAGCACACCGATGGCCTGGACGTGCATTTCGCCGCCGCCGACGTCGGCGACTTCGACGCCTGCGCCGCGCTCGTGCAGGCGGTGCACGACCAGCACGGCGCCGTGGACATCCTGGTCAACAACGCCGGCATCACCCGCGACGCCACGCTGCGCAAGATGGAAAAAGCGCAGTGGGACGCGGTGCTGGGGGTGAACCTGGACAGCGTGTTCAACCTCTGCCGCCACGTGGTGGACGGCATGCAGGCGCGCGGCTTCGGGCGCGTGGTGAACATCAGTTCGGTCAGCGGCCAGACCGGCAACTTCGGCCAGACCAACTACGCCGCGGCCAAGGCCGGCCTGCACGGCTTCACCATGGCGCTGGCGCGGGAAGTGGCCAGCAAGGGCGTCACCGTCAACAGCGTCTCGCCCGGCTACGTGGAAACCCCGATGACCCAGGCCATGCCCAGCGACGTGCGCGCGCGCACCGTCGCCTCGGTGCCGGTGGGCCGCATCGGCCAGCCCGGCGACATCGCCCGCGCGGTGGCCTTCCTGTCCGCGGACGATGCCGGCTACATCACCGGCGCCAACCTGCCGGTCAATGGCGGGCTGTTCATGAGCTTCTGACCGGGCGGCGTGTCCGCCCTGCTTCCACCCACGCGAATCCGTACGCAATCTCCCCGAGGAATCACCATGAAACTGACCCCTCCCACCTTCGGCGTCTGGCTCATCGCCCTGCTGCTGGGCAGCGGCGGCATCGCCGCGAAGTTCGGCTACGTGCCGGTGCTGGCCCCGCACGCGTTCTGGCTGGTGGTGGCCGGGTTCGTGCTGCTGATCGCGGCGACGGTCTTCAGCAAACTCTGAGACCCCTGCGCTTGTCCGTGCGTGGCCAAGGCGATAACGTCGCCGGGCCACGCCACGTGGCGCGCCGGAGGGCAACGCATGCGCGGTTCCCGTTCGTTCGTTCTTCTGCTGATCGTGGTCCTGCCGGGTCTGGGGGGTTGCACCACGTCCGCTTCCGCGAGGCATGACGGCCCGCGCTGCGTGGAGGTAGGCTGCACCGAGAAGATCCCGCTCGCTGCCGCAGGCCCCGGCTCCAGCGTGGTGCTCGTCCAGTGCGAGGGGACCGTGCGGACGACGCGCCGTTACCAGCTCGACGCAGGTCGATGGACACTGCAGATGTACGAAACTGGCGCTTCCGAGCACTGCCCGACACCGGCGTCGGCGCGCTGACCGGCCGCCGGCCTTCGGGAGACCGTCATGGAGCTGGTTGCCTATCTGGTGAGCGCCCTGTGGGATGCGCCGCGGCTGGTCGTGCCACCCCTGCTCGGCATCGGCGCCGGCATTGCCCTTTATTTCATGACCGGCAGGGAGCCCTCGTCCGCCGCGATGGCCCTCGGCTGCATCCTGCTCGGCCTGGTTATCGGCTTCGTGCTGGAATACCTGCGCGAACCGCCGCGCGATACGGACTGACCACTACTCCATCTCGAAACGCTCGAACGCGATCTCCAGCGTTTCGAACAGCGTCTCCGCCACCGCCGCATCCATCGGCGAGGTGCGATATGCCGCCGGACGCGCCCGCAGGAAGCGCCAGCGCAGCACCGCACTGCCCTGCTCGTCCAGCAGCGTCACGCTGATGTCGCGTCGCGCATCCCCGCCGTCGCGCGCTTCGCTCCACCACTGGTACCACGACAGCGAACCGGTCACGCCACGGCGCAGCACCAGATCGTCGTAGTGCGTCAGCGTCGAAAGCTTCATCGATTCGCTGGCCTTGTCGTTGCCGTTGCGGTACTCGTTGAGCTGCAGGCGCGCCTCGGGGAACACCACCTCGGCTACCCCACTGCCGGGGCCGTCGTCACCCGTGCCGAGGTCGACGAGGAAGTTCATGCCGGGATAGGGACGTTCGCGCAGCTGGGCCATGGCAGGGTCCGTGTGGGAAGGGAATCAAGGCAGCGGATGCCGCCGATTTCCTCTTCCAACGCTCGCCGGGGTCATTGGCGGTCAGCGGACAGGCATCCGGCTGCAATGACGGCGCTGCAACACCCTGCCGCAGGGCGCAGATACCCTTCGATGGCTTTCGCAATGCCATCCCATCGCACTCCGAGAGCCATCTGCAAGGCTCAATGTGAGAAGTGCGGCGATCTGAACCCCATCGATGGGTTTCCGAATGCCATCCCATGGCTTTCCGAAAGCGATCTGCCAGGCTCAGTGTGAGAAGCACGGGGCTTGGAGCCCCATCAATGGGTTTCCGAATGCCATCCGCTCGCCTTCCGGAAGCCATCTGCAAGGCTCGATGTGAGAAGCACGGCACCGGGGAGCCCCATCGATGGCATTCGGAATGCCATCCGCGCCGCGCCGTGCAGCGTCGCATCGCGCCGGCAAGCAAGACGCACCGGGAGGCATCCCACCCGTGCAGCCCCGGGTGCGGCTTGCGGCCTTACCCGGGCTACGGGGACGCTGTCACGGCGTTGAGGACGCCTGCCCGATCCACAAGCGGTTGCCGTCCGGATCATCGATACGGAACTCGCGCATGCCGTAGAACGTGGTGTCCAGGTCGGGCGCGTCCAGGCCGTTCGCACGCGCCCGTGCATGGAAGGCCTCGAGGTCGTCGGGGTACAGGTACAGCACCGCGACACGCGGCGCATCGCTGGCCGCGTTGATCGACTGGTCCAGCATCACCCGGCAGTCACCCCAGCGCAGCTTCGCCCAGCCCCAGTCGTCGCGCCTGTCTTCCACCGCGAAGCCCAGCTGTTCGTAGAACGCGATCGCCCGCGGCAGGTGGCGGACGGGTTGCATGGGGATGATGTGGGACATGGACAACGACTCCGGGATGCGGCGGTGATCGTGCGAGGGAGATCTCGGCACGAAAGGAAAGTGTCTCCTACGAGTTTGCGATCATCTTCCAAAGGCACCTGGCGCCAACCAGGCCGCATAGCGAAGCGGCATCGTTGAATCGTTCACGGCCACCCGCCCGCGCGCTCAGCGCGCACCGGCCCGCTTGCGCAGATGCTCCGCCAGTCCGCCCAGCTGTTGTCCCTGCACCTTGTCCACGACCGGTGCGAATTTGCCCAGATCGTCCGGCGTGTAACCGCCGGCGCGGTACCACAGGGTGATGCGGGTGCCGTTGTTCTCTTCGACGAAGCGCCATTCCAGCGCACCATCCAGGCCCATGCCCTGCAGCGGGCCCAGGCCACCGGTCATGCGCAGCAGTTTGCCGGGGTCCACGAAGGTCACCGTCATGTGCCAGGCCTGCTGCGCGCCGTTGATCTCGCAGAAGCAGCCGCCGGCCTTGTCGCTGATGGAAAGCTTCGAGGCATCGCCCCACCAGCTGTGGTCGGCGGGCCACCACTGGCCCACGTCCTTCACCAGCGAGGCGTAGGCGGTCTGCGCGTCCACCGGCACCCATTGCGTATTCTCCAGGGTGAAGCCGTTGGGCTTCATGTCCTTGATCTCGGCCTGCGCGTGCGGCGCCAGCGCCATCGCGATGACCAGCAGGGGCAGGACCAGCGCCTTCATGGCGCACCCGGCTCGGTGCAGAACTTCTGGCGGTACGCCATCGCCTTGGGCATCAGCGCGGTCAGGTTCTGGATGCGGGTGCCCGGATTGGGATGCGTGGAAGAGAATTCCGGCGGTGCCTGCCCGCCGCTGGCTTCGCCCATGCGCTGCCACAGCGGCACGGCTTCCTGCGGATTGAAGCAGGCGGCCGCCGCCAGCATCAGGCCGACTTCATCGGCCTGCGTCTCGTGCGAACGCGCGTACGGCAGCAGGTAGCCGTAACCCATCGCGGCCATCACCATCTGTTGCTGCTGCGGGTCCATGCCGCTCATCGCGCCGGCCATCTGGCCGATCTGGGTGAGCTTCTGCTGCGACATGCGCTGCGCGCCATGGCGCAGCAATGCGTGGGCGATCTCGTGCCCCATCACCACCGCCACCGCATCGGCGTTCTGCGCGACCGGGATCAGGCCGGTGTAGACGGCCATCTTGCCGCCCGGCAGGCAGAAGGCGTTGGCCTGGTCGGACTGGATGACGTTGACGTCCCAGTCGAAGGACTTCCAGTGGCCGCTGGGCTGCAGGCCGTGCTCGGCGGCGATCTCGGCTTCCACCACGCCGATCTTGTTGATCAGCCGCTGGGCGATGCCGCGCACCTGCTGCGCGATCTGCGAGTTGGGGTCCACCGGCTGTTCCTGCGACAGGATTTCCTGGTAGGCCTGCAGGCCGAGGGCTTTTTCTTCCTCCACCCCGATGGAGCCGTCGATCAGCACCTTCTCGCCGGTGTAGGGGTCCTCCACGCGGTTGGAAAACCAGTAGAACGCCGCGTAGCCGGCAAAGCCGAGCAGGATCAGCCAGCGCACATTGCCGAACAGGCCACGCCGCTGCCCACCCTGCTGCCCGTAACCGGACCGTCCATAAGGATCTTGCCTCATCACCCTCTCCCTGGCGGCTAGATGCCGCGAACGACGCGGAAACCCACCCGCGCATTAGTCATATCCGAATCCGAGGACGAACGCCACGCCGCGCGCGCATGCGCCGGCGAACTGGCCCAGGAACCGCCGCGGACCACGCGCGAGCGGCAGCCGGGATTGAACCACGCCGCGCCGTCGGCCGGCGCGCGCCGGTAGCTGGCGTGCCAGCAGTCGGCGACCCACTCGCTGGTGTTGCCGCCCAGGTCCTTCAGGCCCCAGGCGTTGGCGCGGAAACGGCCGACCGGCGCCGGCCCCCAGTAGCCGTCGCCGTAACCGGTGAAGGCGTTGTTCCAGTGCCGCCCGCCGGGCGAGGTGTCGTTGCCGCCGGTGAGGTTGCCGAAGCCGCGCGGCGGCTGTGCGTTGCCCCACGGGTAGCGGCCCTGCTGGCCGGCACGCAGGGCATATTCGTACTCGGCCTCGCTGGGCAGGCGGTAGCTGTGCCCGGTCTGCCCGGCCAGCCATTCGGCGTAGGCTTCCGCGTCGTAGACGCTGACGTGCAACACCGGCATGTCGTCGCTGGCCGGCTCGCCGGCGTAGTCCGACCGCCAGTCCACGCCGCTGCGCCGCACGAAGTTGCCGCTGCGCTCGTCATAGACGATGGAGTGCCCGCGGCGCGTGGCGCGGGGTCGGTACTGGGTGGCTTCCACGAAGCGGCGGAACTCGCCCACCGTCACCGCATGGCGCGACATGGCGAAGCCGCGGTCGAAGCGGACGTAGTGCGCGGGTTTTTCGGCATCGGCGGCCTCCGGTTCGTCGTCGGCGGCGCCCATGCGGAAACCGCCATGCGGCACCACCACCATCTCCGGCCCGCGGCCACCGTGGTACAGCGCATCGGTGAACGCCTGGCCCGGGCGGAACAGACCGTAGTGGGTGGCCAGGTCGATGCGCTGGCGGAAATCCGCCGCCACGCGATTACCCGGTTCGGCGATGCGCAGCACTTCGGCCAGCTTGCCGCGCGCGTCCTTCAGGCCCGCTGCCGTGGTGACGTCGCGCAGGCCGCTGTCGCGCAGTTCGACGATGCGCGCAAGACGGATGGCCTCGACGCGCTGCCGCGCATCGGCCACCGTATCGGCGTCTTCGCGCACCTTCGCCGCATGGCCCAGCCAGCGACGTGCGGTGTCGAAATCGCTGGCCAGCGCCGCGTCTTCCGCGCGCCGGATCATCGCGCTTTCCACCGCGGCCACGCCTTGCCGTGCGCGGGGCTGTCCCGCTTTCCATTTCAGCACTTCACGGAACCCGGCGAGCGCACCACCGCCGTTTTCGCCCAGCCTGCCTTCGCGCAGGGCGCGCTCGCTGGCCAGGTTCAGCCGCGTGAGCTGCTCAACCTCGTCCACCCGCGCAAGATAGGCTTCCACCGCCTCGTCATCGGGCGACACGGTCCGCGCGACCGCGGCGATCTGGCGGGCACGGCGCAGCGATTCGGTGCGGTCTTCCGCCACCGCCAGTGCCTGCGCGCCCTGCGCCAGCAAGCGGTCCAGGCTGCGCTCCAGGCCCGCCTTTGCGCGGGCCTCGTCCGGCACCTGCCGCAACACGGCCAGGTAGAGCGGGATGGCATCGCCGGGAGTGTCGAACAGGCGCCCGTCGCGGAGGGCCTGGTCGGCGCGGCGCAGCGTGGCGGCGGTGGGCTCGTCCGCCAGGTCGACGGCGGGCGGCTGCCAGGTGAGTTCCTCGATACGGCTGTCGTCGCCACTGACGGTCACGCTGGGCATGCGTGCCGGCCCGTCGGGCGTGCTGTCGTCCGTGGTCGGCGCGGCGTCGCGCGAACAGGCGCACAGCAGCAGCGAGGACAGCACCAGCATGTTGAGGATCGCGCGCAAACAACCTCCGTGCGTCGGGCGGGCCATCGCCCGACCTGAACGGACAAAGTGGCCCGGCCGTGCGACGTTAGGCTATTGTCCCCTGCCTGAGCAAACGACGCACCTCGCGGAGATTTCGTGCCCCACTGGATAGACAACCCCACCGTGCTGGACGCGTACCTGCAGTCCCGCCCGGCCCGCATCGGCCTGGATACCGAATTCGTCCGCGAACGCACGTACTGGCCGCAGCTCGCACTGGTGCAGATCGCGGTGAACGACGAAGTGCTGCTGGTGGATCCGCTGGCGCCCGGCATGGCCGATGCCCTGCGGCCCTGGCTGACCGACACCAGCATCACCAAGGTCATGCACAGCGCCAGTGAAGACCTGGTGGCGTTCAAGTTCACCTGCGGCGTGCTGCCCACGCCGTTGTTCGACACGCAGATCGCCGCCGCCCTGGCCGGCGTGGCCGCGGGCATCGGCTATCAGAAACTGGTCGAACGCATCACCGGCGTCACCCTGCCAAAGGGCGAGACGCGCTCGGACTGGCTGCGCCGGCCGTTGAGCGAGTCGCAACTGCACTATGCCGCCGACGACGTGCGCTACCTGTTCGCCGTGCACGACGCGCTGGAGGCCCAGCTTCGCGACACCGGACGCCTGCAATGGCTGCAGGACGACTGCGCGCGCTTTGTCGAACTGGCTGCGCAGGACGACCTGGAACGCTGGCCGCACCTGTCCATGCGCAGCGCGCAGTTCCTCGACGCGGGCGCGCAACGCCGGCTGGTCCGCCTGCTGCGCTGGCGCGACGTGCAGGCACGCAGCAGCGACAAGCCGCGCAGCTGGATCCTGGACAACGAACTGGCGGTGGGACTGGCGCGCAATCCGCCCGAGGATCGCGCCGCGCTGCAGAAGGTGTTCGACGCGCAACCCAAGGCGCCGCGCAAGCTGGCCGATGCCGTCTGGACGGCGCTCACCACACCCTTGGCTGACGAAGACGACACGCCACTGGCCCGCAATGCCAGCGACGGCGACAAGGCGGCGCTGAAGCGCTTGCAGGATGCGGTGTCCCAGCGCAGTGCCGACCTTGGCCTGCCCGATGGCGTGCTGGCGTCGCGCCGGTACCTGGAAGCGCTGCTGGAATCCGGCGATTGGCCCGCGGCGCTTTCCGGCTGGCGCCGGGCCGAACTGGAGCCCGTGCTGGCGCCGTTGCTGAACCCGGCAGGCTTGGCATCGCCCACGCCTGCGGGCTAGAATCGCCGCGTCCATACCGGGGCCATAGCTCAGCTGGGAGAGCGCGTCGTTCGCAATGACGAGGTCGGGAGTTCGATCCTCCCTGGCTCCACCAAACATCAGAAAGGCCAGGCGAAAGCCTGGCCTTTTTTGTTGCCCGCGGTCCGCCGCCGGTACGGACAAAGAAAAGGCCCGCCGGCAGTACGCCGACGGGCCCGATCAAGTCCCGGGAGGAGGATCAGAACTTGTAGTTCACGCCCAGCAGGTAGGTACGACCCCACTCGATGTATTCCAGCGGACGGTCCTTCGTGCCGGCATAGGTCTGGTAAGCCTCATCGGTGAGGTTGCTCACCTGGAACAGGATGCTCAGCCCACCCAGTGCATGGCCGTCGGCGAACGAGTAGCTCACCTGCGCATCGGTGATGTCCTCGCCGACCACGTAGCGCAGCGTACGGTCGCCGTCGAAGTTGCCGATCTCACCGATGAAGTCCGAACGCTTGCGCTGGCTGACGCGCGCTTCGAATCCGTTGCGTTCGTAGTACGCGGTCAGGTTGTACACGCGCTCGGACAGGCCGGGCAGCATGATGTTCTCCGTACCCACGCTGTTCGTCGCGCCGGGGGGCGGCGGGATGGTGATGTCGCTGTCGTTGAAGCCGGCGCTGGCGATGACGCCGAAGCCCGCCAGCGTTTCGCTGAACAGGTCGAACGGAATCGACGCCGTCAGTTCCAGGCCTTTCAGCGTGCCACCCTCGCCGTTGTATGGCGACGTGAAACGACCGGTGGTCTGGGTCGGCGGCTCGCCCGGACCCGGCACGTAGTCCACCAGGAAATCGGTGAAGTCGTAGCCATCGCGCGACTCGGTGAAGATGTAGGTGCGCAGGTCCTTGTAGAAGAAGGCGGCCGAGATGTACGCCTTGGTGCCGAAGTACTTCTCGTACGACAGGTCGAAGGCATACGCACGCCACGGATCCAGTTCCGGGTTGCCGCCGCTGCCGCCGGGTTCACCGGTGGCGGTGTTGACGCCGAACTCCAGCGAGGCACGCAGCTCATCCACGCGGGGACGGGCCACCTGCTCGGCCAGGCCGACGCGCAGCGTCTGGTCGGCAGGCAGCGAGAATGCCAGGTTCAGGCTCGGCAGCACATCGGTGTAGGTCTTGCCGCGTTCGATCGGCTGCACTTCACTGCCGGCCGGCTGCGTGCTGTCCCAGTAGCGCGAGCTGGACGACTGGTCCACATGCTGGACCTGCACGCCGATATTGCCGCGCACCGGCACCGAACCCCATTCCGTGTCGATGTTGGCGCGCACGAAGCCGGTGGTGATTTCTTCGTTGACGTCCCACGCCTTCGGAATCAGGTACGACAGGTTGTCGACCGGATTGAAGGTCATGTAACGCGCGACAGCGGCCGGCACGTTCCAGGACGGGATGTAGCCGACGCCGGCAAAGTTCAGGTCGACCAGTCCGTACTGCAGGTCGGAACCGATCGGCGTGACACCCTGCGGGCCCAGGTTGATGTTGCCTTCCGGCTGGCGCTTCAGCTTGTGGCGGTCGGCGTAGTTGACGCCCACGTCGAAGTCGGCGAACCAGCCCAGCATTTCCGGCGCCGGCAGCGTGGCGGCCAGCTTGAAGGCCTTCAGTTCGTCTTCGACCTTGGGGGTCTTGCCGTAGCCCGAGCCATAGATGGTGTTGGCCAGGTACAGCGATTCGGGATTGGAATAGTCGAAGCCCGGATTCAGCTGCGAGAAGCCGCCGCTGCGGAAGGCCAGCGCCACCGAATCCAGTTGCGGCGCGGGCAGCAGCTGGGTGTTGTTCTCCAGGTTGATCTCGTCGCGCTTGGTCTTGGACCAGCTGAGGTCGGCGACGATCCTGGCCTGGCCCACGTTGAACTCGTTGTTCCAGCCGAACGCGTTGATCTCGTCTTCGCGGTAGTTGTACATGCCGCGCACCAGCGGGTACACGTTGTTGGCGGTGCCGCCGGTGAACGTGTTGTTGCCGTTGATGACGGGGTTGGTGACGTTCAGGCGGCCATAGCCACCGTTGTAGTCACCGATGTGCACTTCGAACTGGTTGGCCGTGTTGACCTGCTCGGCCTCGGAGTAGAACAGGTCCAGCGTGCTGGTCCAGGCATTGGACGGCCGGAACTGCAGGGTCGCCATCACGCCGTCGCGCTTGGTTTCGCCGGTGCGGCGCAGGGCCTTGATGCCGTCGGAGTAGAACGTGCCCGCGGGCACGCCGGGACGCCAGCCGTCACCGATGGCCTGCCACGGCTCGTAAAGGCCCACCTGGTTTTCCTGGATGGGCGTGGTGGAGTGCGAGTAGCCGATCGAGAAGCCGAAGGTGCGGGCTTCGTTCTGGGTGATATAGCTGGCGTTGATGCGTTCGCCATAGGCGGAGGCATCGGCGGCCGCGCCGAGGGAGTTGCGCTGGCCACGGAAGCCGATGGCACCCACCGGCGCGTCGAAGCTCAGCGGACGCACGGTCTGCATGTCCACCGTGCCCGACAGGCCCTGGCCGACCAGGCTGGCATCGGGCGTCTTGTACACGGTCACGCCGCTCACCAGCTCCGACGGATACTGGTCGAACTCGACGCTGCGGTTGTCGCCGGTGCTGACCATCTCGCGGCCGTTCAACAGCGTGGTGGAGAAGTCGGGGGACAGGCCGCGCACGCTGATGACCTGCGCGCGACCGGCGACGCGCTGCGCCGCCAGGCCCGGCAGGCGGGCCAGCGATTCGGCGATGCTGACGTCCGGCAGCTTGCCGATGTCTTCCGCCGAGATCGCCTCGACGATGGAGGTGGAATCACGCTTGACCGAGATGGCGCTCTCGATGCCGCGGCGGATGCCGGTCACCACGACGGTGTCCAGCTCGGTGGCATCCTGCGTCTGTGCCGGTGCCGGTTCGGCCGTCTGGGCCTGCACGCCGGTCGCGGTCAGCGTCATGGCAGACGCCAGCGCCGCGCTCAGCATATTGCGCTTGAGTTGCAACATATTCCCCTCTCCAAGGACGTTGTGTGCGGTGATCCGGGTGCGTCGCAGGATGCGATCGCCCGGGTCTGCTACGCCGGGGCGATGGGCCCCGGAACGTGCGGCAATGGTAGTCGCGGCCGCAGCTGCACAAATTCCCCTGCATACGTATTCATCAGGTTTTGCAAGGCTTTGCGTAACACCCGTTCCATACGGAAACCTGCCCGATGGCGCGCGGGTACCGGGTGTGTCCGTGCGCATTCAGGGTGAAAGCAGGAACACCAGCGGCACCTCGATGCGTTCCCGCCACGCCGCCTCGTTGTGTTCGGCGCCGGTGTATCGGCGCGTGATCCAGTCCTTGCCCGCGCGGTAACCCTTCGCCTGCATCAGCGGATCGACGCGTTGCTGGTAAGGCTCATAGGACGCGTCGATCGTGGCGGTGCCGTAGTCGAAGTACCAGCGGAGCGTTCCCGCCTGCGGCAGGTGCGCGGCCAGGTAATCCACGACGATGCCCTGCCCGGCCGGCCAGTGGGTCGACACACAGCCTGCGCGGCCGAAGATGTTCGGGTGTTCCGTCACGGCATAGGCCGAGATCAGCCCACCCAGGCTGGACCCCATCACCGCCGTGTCTTCCGGTCCGGTCAACGTGCGGTAGTGCGTATCCACGAACGGCTTGAGTTCTTCCACGAGGAATCGCAGGTACGCGTCGGATGAAAGATCGACGACCGGAAACGGCGGATCGCCGATGTTCGGCGTGAACGACGCCGCGGTGATGGGCTTGCGGGGCATGTACTCCTGCAGACGCCGCGGTGTGTTCCAGACAGCCACCACGATGGCTTCGCGCACTTGGCCAGTTGAGACCAGCCGCGTCATCGCCTCGTCCACAGCCCAGTCGATGCCGGTGTAGGACGTGGCGGGGTCGAAGACGTTCTGGCCGTCGTGCATGTACAGCACCGGGTAGCGCTGGTGATCGGATGAGGCGTAGCCGGGCGGAAGCCAGACATCGACATTCCGCGCCGGTACGTGGCCCGACGGAAAATCCCCATGCCGCTCCACGTGGCCGGTAATCCCATCGCCCGTCACGCGCTGCGGCGCGTCCCGCGCGAAGGCCGACACCGCCAGCCACATCATCAGCGCAGCGATCAACCCGACGTATCTGTTATGCATGTCAACCTCATCAGTGCGTGCGTCGCACGCCGTAGGCCCATTCAAGAAATAGAGGAAACATCCGTCGCCATGCAGCCTGCTCGTGCCGGCCACCGTCCAGGTGCCAGAGAACCACGTCGGCGGATGTGGCTGTCGGATCCACGGGATCCACCTCCACCACGAATCCGCGCTGGGCCAGGCCCGGCTGCACCCGCCGGTCACCATCGCGGTAACCAAGGACGAGGTCGCGCACATCGTCCATCGCGTCGTTCACGCCGTCGGCATCGCGGTCATCGGTTTCTTCCTGGGTGCCAACCGAAAACCACCAGCGCGTGCCGCGGGGTGCCGGCGTCGATGCGACCCGCTGCTGGGCAAGACGCGATGATTGAGGGGAACCGGCATCGGCGGGCAACCAGAATGACGGCGAGAATGCGCCCACGGTGCCGAACACGTCGGGATACTGCCACCCCATGTCGAACGCCTGCAGCGCGCCCAGCGACCAGCCGAGCACGGCGCGCCCCTGCGGTTCCGCCTGCGTGCGGTAGTGCCGGTCGATGTGGGGCACGAGCCGATGCGCCAGCCACTCCGCGTAGACGTGGGCGTTGGCGCCGATCGCACCATGGCGCGACTGCCCGGGCAGGCTGCGTCCGCCGGCGCGATCCGACAGGCCATAACCCGCCATGCGATCGGGTGGCATGTCGATGCTGACCACGATCACCGGCACGATGCGGCCTTCGCGATACAGGCGCTGCAGCGTGTCGTCCAGGCCGACGGCTTCGCGATCCTGGCCGTCGTTGACGTACAGCACCGGATAGCGGCGGCGGGCGTTCGCGTCGTAACCGGGAGGCAGATGGACCACATGGTGCAATGGCGCCGGGGCGATACCGGGCGCTTCCAGCGCACCGTCGACAGTGGTCGCAGGCGCATCACCGCGTACGGATGCGCACCCGGCCAGTGCCGTGCAGACCGCCATGCAGGCCCATGCCCTACTCCACCACATAGACCACCGCCGTCCGCGCGGGAACCGTGAAACGACCGTTGCGAGATTCGAACCGCGCATCACGCCGCGGCCGTGGATCGGCGGCGTCTTCATCGCGATGGACGGGATGGAGCACGTAGGCCTTTCCTGCCTGCGATGGCAGATCCAGCGTCTGCGCCTGCGGCGAGGCATTGACCAGATAGAGGATCTCGCGGAAGGCTTCGCCTTTACCCGCGTAGCCGGCATCGCCGCCCTGCAGGTGCCCCACGACGACCAGCGGGTTCTGCGTGCGGCCGCTGTTGGGGAAACCGAGTCGCCGTTCCACTTCATCGGCATGCTGCAAGCGGAACAGCCGCGAACTTGCGCGGATGCGCAGCAGGTCGCGGAACTGGTCGCGCGCGAACGCGATGTCCGACGGTCGCGGGCGGAGGGATGCATCCGCCAGCAACGGGCGCATCAGCTCCCAGTTGGCGGCGTTGTCCTTGGCGGGCGGCAGTCCGGTGCCGAAGTAGTTGTCCTGGTAGGTCCAGTCGAGCCGGTTGAACCAGTCGCCGGAGTCGAAGCTGTTCCGGTCCAGCGACTTGGATCGCAGTGTGTCGATGCCGGCGTGGAAGTACGCCACGCCCTGGCTGAAGGCGGTCACCGCGACCGCGAGCATCTGCACCCTTGCGCGATCTTCTTGCGACGTATCGCGGGGCAGCTTGAACACGTTGATGTCGAACAGCGTCTGGTTGTCGTGGTTCTCGGCGTAGTTCACCACTTCACCGGGCTGGCTGGCGTAGCCGGCCGGCTGTCCCTTGTAGTCGATCTGCCACAACGGCTTCGTGCTGCCGTCGTGCGTCGGCAGCGGATAGTCGCGCAAGGTGCCGGCGAGGCCGACGCGCACCAGGTCCGCTGCCTTCAGGAGATCGTCGCGCGGGCGAGACGGGTCGGCGTCGCTGTTGGGCGCGTACACCAGGCCGTTGAGCCAGCCCTGTTCCTTCGCCAGCGCCGCTCCGCTGTCCGACGGTCCACCCCCACGCAACGCGTCACGGGTGCGGTCGCTGAAGGTGCCGATGCCCGACCCGTTCAACGACAGCTGCGATGCCTGCACGAAACGTGCACCGTCGGCGACTTCGCCGAAGTTCCAGCCCTCGCCGATCAGGTGCACCTCGCGTCCGGTGGACGCATCCACACGCCGCTTCAGCACCTCCATCACCGCCCGCGGCTGGTGCCCCATCAGGTCGAAGCGGAACGAGTCGATGCGGTAGTGGCGTGCCCACAGCTCCGCCGAATCGATCATCAGGCGCGCCATCATGGCGTGCTCGGTGGCGGTGTTCTCGCAGCAGGTGGAACGCTCGACGCGGCCCTCCGCATCCCGACGGTGGTAGTAGCCCGGCACGATGCGGTCCAGCACCGAGGTGGGCGCCTGGCCGGATTCGGTGGTGTGGTTGTAGACCACGTCCATGCCCACCCGCAGCCCGATGCGGTGCAAGGCCATGACCATCTGCCGGAACTCGATGATGCGACGCGCGCCATCGGCGGCATCGCTGGCATAGCTGCCTTCGGCCGCATTGAAGTGGTACGGGTCGTAGCCCCAGTTGAAGCAGTCCCGTGCGGCGACGGCCGTGACCGCCGCCTGCTGCGCTTCGCTGTCGGCAGCCGCCTGCGGGAACTCCGGCGTGATGCATCCCGCTTCAGGGATGGTGGCGATGTCGTACACCGGCAGCAGGTGCACGTCGGTCAGGCCTGCCTGCGACAGGGCGCGCAGATGGCGCATCCCCGCCGACCCGGTGTCGGTGAACGCCAGGTACTTGCCGCGGTGCGCCGCCGGTACGCTGGCGTCACCGATGGAGAAGTCGCGCACATGCAACTCGTAGATCACCATGTCGGTCTGCGCCTTCACCCGTTGCGGCGACGGGACGTCGTCCCAGCCGGCAGGCTTCAGCGCGGGCGAATCGAGGTCGGCGAAGTAACTGCGGCGCGAGTCGATGCCCAGGCTGACCGAATACGGATCGGTCACGCGGTTGCGCACCAGGCCAGTCCCCGGCACATGCACGTCCACCAGGAAACGGTAGTAGCGGCCGGAAAGATCCTGCGGCGTGCGCCAGGACCAGTGGCCGGTCAGGTCGTCGCGCGCCAACGGTTGCACGGTGGATGCCGCGCCCGTGTCGTCGGGAAACACGCAGACGGATACCGCGCGCGCGGTCGGGGCCCAGACGCTCAGTGCCGACATGGATCCGGTGCGGTGCGGACCGAGCGGTGGCGAGGCGACGGCGGCGGCGTACAGGTCATCCAGCGCGCCGGCGTGCTGCAGCGCCGTCGCGGCCAGCACCCGGCCCGCACCGTCCTCGCGCACCAGCACCAGTTGCTGGCGGAGCAGCTCGCCCACCCGTGCCACATCGCCGGCATCCAGCTGCAGATCAGTGCCCGGCGCGACGAAACGGAACCGTTCCACGACATCGCGCGCAAGTTGCGTCCGGCGCGGCCTCAGATCCAGGTGGCCTTCGGCACCGCGCACCGGACCTCCGGGTTCGGCGACGACGGCGGCGGACGCCGAATGGTAAAGGCGATACCGGTCATCACCGGATGCACCCGGCCAGCGGATCGACTGCCGGTCGAACCAGTATGCGGCCGCCCGTGCATCCACGGCGGGCGACGCGCTGGGCCGGAGGACGACGCTGCCTTCCGCATCGCAATCGGCCAGCGTGGCCGCGGACGCGGGTGCGGACAGGCCCGCTGCCGCCAGCAGCATGACGACGATGATGGCGCTGGACCTCATTGCGCATGCGCCCGTGCCATGCCTGTTCTCCCGCATGGCGGCGTCGATCAGCCGATACGCCCGTAGAACACGCCGCGCGGTGGCAGCGACAGCATGCCGTCCTTCACCTGCGCGCCCGACAGGCCGTGGCCGTCGACGGGCTGCACCGGCAGAGCGCTCGGCAATTCCCATGTCAGCGCTTCCGCCGACAGGTTGAAGACGACCAGCATCGCCTGATCACCGGCCTCACGACGGAAGGCCAGTACGGGCTCCGGCGCATCGATGAAAGTGATGCTGCCGACCTGCAGCGCGGGCTGCGCGCGGCGCCACGCCAGGAAGCGACGCACGGCGTTGAGGACCGACCCTGCGTCCGCCTCCTGCAGCGCGACACTGATGGCGCGGTGTTCGGCGGGAATCGGCAGCCACGGGCGCCCTGCGCTGAAACCCGCCTCATCGCCGGCATTCCACGGCATGGGCGTCCGGCATCCATCGCGTCCCTTGAAGTTCGGCCAGAAGGTCTTGCCGTAGGGATCCTGCAAGGCCTCGAACGGTACGTCCGCTTCCGGCAGGCCGAGTTCCTCGCCCTGGTACAGGCAGACCGAACCGCGCAACGAGCACACCAGCGCCACCAGCTGCGCGGCCAGTGCCGGCGAGCGTTCGCCATCGCCCCAGCGCGTGACGGCGCGCTGCACGTCGTGGTTGGACACGGCCCAGCACGGCCAGCCTTCCGCCATCGCCGCTTCCAGCCGTTCGACCGTGCCGCGGATGTAGCCGGCACTGCCGTCGTCGGTCAGCAGCTCGAAGCTGTAACCCATGTGCAGGCGCTGGTCGGTGACGTACTCGGCGGTGGTGGCCAGCGAATCCTCGGAAGAGATTTCGCCCAAGGCGGCAGCATCGGGGTATTGGTCCAGCAGCGCGCGGAGCCGCTCCAGGAACGCGACGTTCTCCGGCTGCGTGTTGTTGTAGTAGTGGTACTGGTAGGCGTACGGGTTGTCCGGGCTGAAGCCGCGGCCGACGCGCTTCTCCTTCGGCTTGGGCGGGTTGTCGCGCAGCTGCGCGTCATGGAAGCAGAAGTTGATCGCATCCAGGCGCAGGCCATCGACGCCCCTGTCCAGCCAGAACTTGACGTTGTCCAGCGTGGCGGCCTGCACTTCCGGGTTGTGGAAGTTCAGGTCGGGCTGGCTGGAAAGGAAGTTGTGCAGATAGTACTGCTCCCGGCGCGGCTCCCAGCGCCAGGCCACGCCGCCGAACAGCGACATCCAGTTGTTCGGCGCGGTGCCGTCTTCCTTCGCATCCGCCCACACGTACCAGTCGGCCTTCGGGTTGTCGCGGCTTTCGCGGCTCTCCTTGAACCAGGCATGCTCGACGGAACAGTGGCTCAGCACCTGGTCGATCATCACCTTGATGCCCAGCTCATGGGCCTTGGCCAGCAGGCGATCGAAGTCGGCCAGCGTGCCGAACAACGGGTCGACGTCGCGATAGTCGGCGATGTCGTAACCGAAATCCGCCATCGGCGACTTGAAGAAGGGAGATATCCAGATGGCATCGACGCCCAGCCCGGCGATGTAGTCGAGTTTCTCGACGATGCCCGGCAGGTCCCCTACCCCGTCCCCGTTAGTGTCCAGGAAGCTGCGGGGGTAGATCTGGTAGATCACCGCACCGCGCCACCAATTGTTCTTGTCCATTGCAGCACCAGGTTGCTTGCGTCACGCACCACACCGGCGCGCACGGCGGGCGCCACTATTCCATGGCCGGCCGTCGGGCGTGAGAGCGGGTCGCCATGGCGCGCCATGAATACGTATGCAAACAAGGAACCGCCATCGCATGCATGCAGCCCGCAACGACGCCTGGCGCGCGTCGCCGATCAGGTCGAACCCCTGCTGCCACAAGGGTTTCCACGCACGCGGACACGCGCGCGCTTACCCGCATCCCCCTCATGCACGCGTCCGCGCGTGTTTGCAGTGCAGCATGGAATCGACAGCGCTTGCCTGCAAGATGCCGCCACGCCGCACGCTGCCTGCTTCCCTTGCAGGTGGATCGTCACCACGACTTCCCGACCGCCAGGACCCTGCCCGCATGACCCACAAGCCAACGTTGTCCTTCTGGCAGATCTGGAACATGTCGTTCGGCTTCCTGGGCATCCAGTTCGGTTTCGCGCTGCAGGGCGGCTTCATGTCGCGCATCTTCCAGACGCTCGGCGCGGAGAAGGATGCGCTGCCCCTGTTGTGGATCGCCGCACCGCTGACCGGCCTGCTGGTGCAGCCCATCATCGGTTACTTCAGCGACCGCACCTGGCACCCGGTGCTCGGACGCCGCCGCCCGTACTTCCTGGCGGGCGCCATCCTCAGTTCCATCGCGCTGATCTTCATGCCGCACTCGCCGACGCTGTGGGTCGCTGCCGGCCTGCTGTGGGTGCTGGATGCCAGCATCAACATCAGCATGGAACCCTTCCGTGCCCTCGTGGCCGACAAGCTGCCCGAGCAGCAGCGGTCCTACGGTTTCGTCCTGCAGACCCTGATCATCGGCATCGGCACCTGGGTCGCCAGCAACCTGCCCTGGTTCGTCGCCCGCATGGGCGTGCCCAACGAGGCCGGCCCCGGCGTGGTGCCGCCTTCGGTGAAGATCGCGTTCGCCATCGGTGCGTTCGTGTTCCTGGCCAGCATCCTGGTCACCGTGTTCACCACGCGCGAGTATCCGCCGGAAGACCTGGAGGCATTCCGCCGCGAAAAAGCGCGCCAGGGCAACTTCATCAGCGAGATCTTCAGGCACGTGGTACACATGCCCGCGCAGATGCGCAGCCTTGGCGTGGTGCAGTTCTTCAGCTGGCTGGCCTTCTTCGCGATGTGGAGCATGGCCACCCCCGGACTCACCGAGCACGTCTTCAAGGCGCCGGCCCCCGACCCGTCGACGTTCGACATGGCCGATGCCGCGCAGGCGGCGGCGTTCCAGACGGCCAATGGCGCATTCCAGAATGCCGCCGACCTGGTGGGCTCCTACATGGGCTATTACGGGCTGTCGTCGATGCTGGTGGCGCTGCTGCTGAGTTTCTATGCCGCGCGCTTCCCGCTGAACCGCAAGGCCGTGCATTTCGGCTCGCTGCTGCTGGGCGGCCTCGGCTTCCTGTCGATGTGGTTCGTGCCGCACCCCGCCTGGCTGATCGCGTCGTTCGCGCTGGTCGGCGTGTCGTGGGCCAGCATCCTGTCGATGCCTTATGCCCTGCTGTCCAGCCACGTGCCCGGCGAGAAGATGGGCATCTACATGGGCATCTTCAACATGTTCATCGTCATCCCGCAGATCGTGGCGGCAACCCTGCTGGGGCCGGTGCTGCGCAATTTCTTCGGCAACCACGCGATCTACGCGCTGGTCATCAGTGGCGCCAGCCTGATCGTGGCGGCGCTGTGCCTGTTCCGCGTGCGCGAGGCCGCACATGCCGATGCCACCTCCCCACAGATGCAGGTGCATTGATGATGCGCGCCACCCTGAAGCCGCTGCCCGTGCTGCTGTTGCTCGCGATGGCCGCGCCCCGCGCACTGGCCGCCGACGATTTCTACGGCACCAAAGAACCGTTCGCGAAAGAATCGGTTTACTTCGTGCTGACCGATCGCTTCGTCAACGGCGATCCGTCGAACGACCACCGGGACCAGGGGGGCGCGCACCGGACGTTCGACCTGCCGGTGCCCGGCGCACCCGAAGGGCAGTCGGACAACGTCGGCTACCTGGGCGGCGACTTCAGGGGCGTCGTGAACAATGCAGGCTACATCCGCGATCTGGGTTTCACTTCGGTGTGGGTCACGCCCATCGTCGACAATCCGGACCAGGCCTTCACCGGTGGTGAAGCGATCAAGTGGGGCGGCATGTTCACCGACCGCGGCAAGACCGGCTACCACGGCTATTGGGGCATCAACTTCTACAAGCTCGACGAGCACCTGCCCAGCGAGGGCCTGGACTTCGCCGGCTTCACCCGGGCGATGAAGGAACAGAAGCTCGACGTGGTGCTGGACATCGTCACCAACCACGGCTCGCCCGCCTATTCCATGCCGACGATGCAGCCGCAATACGGCAAGCTGTGGGACCGGGACGGAACGCTGGTGGCCGACCACCAGAACCTGGACCCGGACAGGCTGGACCCGCGCCGCAAGCGCCTGCATGCGTTCTACAACACCCAGGGCGGGCTGGCCCAGCTGTCGGACTTCAACGAGCACAATCCCGCCGTGCTGGAATACCTGGCAGGCGCCTATGAGCAATGGATCGACCAGGGTGCCGCGGCGTTCCGCGTGGATACCATCGCCTGGATGCCGCACGCGTTCTGGAAGCGGTTCGCCGACCGCATGCGCCAGAAAAGACCCGGCTTCTTCATGTTCGGCGAGAACTTCAACTACGACGCCGCCAGCATCGCCGGCCACACCTGGCAGCGCAACGGCGCGTACAGCGTGCTGGATTTCCCGCTGAAGGCGAAGCTGGTGGAGGTGTTCGAGAAGCCCGGCAGTGACTTCGCCGAACTCGGCAAGGCGCTCTACCTGGAGGATGGCCCGTACGCCAACCCGTACGACCTGATGACCTTCTATGACAACCACGACATGGCGCGCATGAACGCCAGTGACGAAGGTTTCATCGATGCGCACCACTGGCTGTTTACCGCGCGCGGCATTCCGGTGATCTATTACGGCTCGGAGACCGGTTTCATGCGCGGCACCGCCGAGCACGCAGGCAACCGCAACTACTTCGGCCAGGACCGCATCGATGCCGCGCCCGGCAGCCCGATCTTCGCGCCGCTCCGGCGCATCGCCCAGCTACGCCGCGACACCCCGGCGCTGCAGCGCGGCCTGCAGCTCAACGTGCGACTGAAGGGCGACCAGGCGGTGTTCTACCGCGTATTGCAGCACGAAGGAATCAACCAGACCGCGCTGGTGATGCTCAACAAGGGCGACAAGGCCACGCGCGTCTCCGTCAGCGACTACCTGCAGCAGGGCGAGTGGCGCGATGCCTTCACCGGCCGGGCGCAGCGCGTGCGCAACCGGCTGGAGGCCGACGTGCCGGCGCATGGCGTGCGTGTGTTCCTGCTGGACGCGCCCGTCACCCGAGCCGACACCCGCGCCCGCCTGGCCGAGTTGATGGAGCGCAAGTCGCCGAAGGCCGATTGAGCGTGAGGCACTTGTGGGAGCGACGTCAGTCGCGACCGCGCGCCCCGATGTGGCGCACAAAAGCGGACCGGTCTCCTTCCGCGGCGCTGCCGCGCGCTCATGCCATTGCGGGATGACGGGGCCTAGGGCGCGCCGTCGCGACTGACGTCGCTCCTACAGGGGTTTATGGGCGTCGGCCCACACGCTGTTCGGCTCGCCCGTGCGGGCGCGCTTCGCGGTCATCCGTGCCAGCCATGCAAACCCAAACGCCATCGCCACCGCTCCGGCATCAATGGCGAACAGCGCCGCATGGCCGGCGGCGGCGCTTTTCCATAGCCACCATCCCGTTGCGGCGCCATGCGCCACCGGCACCAGCGCCGTCACCAGCGCGGCCAGCCAGAGCAGTTCCTTCGCCGCGCGGACCGGCGGCCGCAGCACGGCCCACAACAGACAGGCGGCCCAGGTGGCAAAACAGGCCCACTTCACACCGGATTCCACGCTGATGCCCCAAGCGACGTGCCTGGCCTCCAGCACCTGCGACGCCACGAACGCTGCGGAGATCGCCACGCACACGCCGATGCAGAAACCGACGGTCGCCTTCGCCATGCCGACCTGCGCGCGGCCCTGCGCCTGCTGGCGGCGCTTGCGACGCGATTCGATCCACAGCAGGTTGCCCGAATAGAACAGGAAGGCGCCGCCGATGCCGAGCAGGAAGTACAGCCACTGGACCCAGGCGTTGCCGTATTCGCCGAAATGCAGCAGGTAGGCAATCGACAGCGTCGCGTGGTTGGCATCGCGCCTGCCGGGCAGCTGGCTTGCGACCAGCGCGCCGGTGTTCGCGTTCAGGGCTACCGCGCCCAGTGCGCCCAGCGTACGCGGCGCCTCGCCCGTGACCTCGACGATCGCATTGGCATCGCCGGCGTGGGTCAGCTTGAGGTAGGCGGGTTCGAATGCAGGCAGTCCCTGCTCGCGCGCGACCTGCTGCGAGCGCGCATGCCACATGGCCACGCTGCCCAGCGCCTGCGGCGTACCGGCCGGCGCCACCTGCGGCGCGGTATCCAGCGCGGCCGGCATGGCTTCCATCAGCTTGCCCCCGTAGATCAGCGGATTCAGCGCGAATGCCACCACCATCACCAGGCACAGCAACGCGCCGGTCACCGCGAACATCACGTGCACCGGCAGGCTGAGCACGCCGATGACGTTGTGGGCGTCCTGCCAGAAGCGCTTGAGGTTGCGGCCAGGCCGCAGCGCGAACAGGTCGTCGACCAGCTTCGGCAGGTGGATGACGATGCCCGAGACCAGCGCCACGCCGTACAGCAGGCTGACGATGCCCATCAGGTAGGTGCCGGCCACCGGAATGCCCAGCGAATAGTGCAAGGCGTTGACCAGCTCGGACAGCGCCGCCGCGGGCGGGTGCTGGCTGCCGGCCAGGTCGTCCGGCGTGGCAAAGAACCAGGTCCCCTTCGCGTCGGGCCAGTACACCACTGGCTGCGCGCTCTCGCCCCCGGGGAACATCATCCCCACCCACTTGCGTGCGTCAGGGTGGCGGGCGATCGTTTCGTCCAGCAGCTGCTGCGCATCCTGCAGCGTGCCGATCGGCTGCTCCACCGCGTGCGGCGACTGCCAGACCATCAGATCGTGGTGGAACACGGTGATGGCGCCCGCGTAGAACGCGACGAACAACGCGAAGCCCGCGACCAGGCCCACCCAGGTATGCACCGTGGTGAACGTGCGCAGCGTGTTGGAGCTCAGCTTGATGGCCATGGCCTCAGTGCACCCATTGCAGGTAACGCAGGCCCCACAGCAGCAGCAGGCCCAGGCCCGCCGCGCCGACATAGGCCAGCCACGCACGCTTGCCGTTGCGGAATGCGAACGCCAGCGCCATCACGCCCATCCAGACCGGGAAGAAGGCCAGTACGCCGCCGACCAGCGTGCCCTGCCACGGGCCCGGCAACAGCCAGCTGACCAGCCCGATCCCGGCAGCGGACACGAAGAAGCCGGGCACGATGCCCGCCGTCGCGCGGCCCCACATCAGGGCAGATCCTCACGCTGGCCAGCCAGCGCACCCGGCATGCCGGCCAGACAGGGCAACGCGATCATCGCCAGCATCCAGGTGCCGAGCATCGCGCAGAGACCGATGCCTACGCCCATCACGGCAATCCACAGGGCGAGCGAGACGACCGCAAGCGGTAGGCCCGCCCAGCGGCCCGCCACGCCCAGGCGTCGCCAAGACGCCCAGCGGCAATGGCGCGAACCGGCGTAGAGGGCCGCCGCCGACAGCACGGCGGCGGCAGAAGCGGCAATCAGGATCGGGGTCGGCATGGCGATGGCGTGCGCGGTCTGGCTAGCGGCTTACCACTGGTAGCGCGCGGTCGCGGTGACCGTGCGCTCGTAGCCGTAGTAGCACCAGTAGATCGCATTGCAGGCGCTGATGTATTCCTTGTCGGCCAGGTTCTGCACGTTCAGCTGCAGGCGCCAGTTGGCGATGTCGTAGTGCACGGCGGCATCGAACAGTGTGTAGGAAGGCGTTTCCCATTCGTTGCGCGCGTCGCCGAAATGCTCGCCTGTGTAGCGCACGCCCGCGCCGAAGCCGAGACCGGCCAGCGCCCCACCGGTGAAGGTGAAGTCCGCTCCCGCGGAAGCCGCATGTTTCGGCTGCAGGGCGATTTCCTTGCCCAGCGTGGCAGCATCATTGCTGCGGGTGACCTCCGAGTCGATGTAGGCGTAGGCGCCGTACACGCTCAGGCCGCTGCCGATGTTCCACCGCCCCTCCAGCTCGACGCCACGCACCTTGGTTTCGCCCTGCTGGATGGAGAACAGGGTGTGGTCCGGGTCGACGGTCAGCGTGTTCTGCTGGGTGATCTCGTACGCCGCCAGCGTGGCCAGGACCTTGCCGCTGGCGGGCTGGTATTTCAGGCCTGCCTCGATCTGTTCGCCCGTGGTGGGCACGAACGCATTGCCAAAGAAATCCGCACCGACGGTCGCCTGGAACGACTGCGACCAGCCCACGTAAGGCGCCAGACCGTTGTCGAAGACATAGTTGACGCCGACGCGCGCGGAGAACTTGTCGTCGCTCTGGTGGCCGCCGTTGCTGTCCGTACCCACCCAGTCCTGGCGACCGCCGACGGTGAAGACCCAGCGGTCGAGCTTGATCTGGTCCTGCACGTATACGCCCAGTTGGGATTGCGTCTGGCGCGTGCTGGCGGTGGTCGCCGGATCGAAGTCGGGGGCGAGGTCCGGCATGGTGCCGTAGACCGGGTTGAACACGTCCAGCCCGGTCGCCGCGAACACGAAGTTGGAATCGTAGCTGTAGCGCGAGCGGCGGTAATCCAGGCCGGTCAACAGCGTGTGCTCGGCACGACCGGCGCTGAATCGCCACTGCAGGTTGTTGTCGATGCCGAAGGTCTTCTCGTCTTCCTGCGTCGACCACAGGTAGCGGAACAGCGTGCGCTGATCAGCCAGCAGGCCGAACGCACCGACCGACACGCTGGGCTCCACTTCGGCATCGGTCACGCGCGCGCTCTGCTGGAACACCACGCCGCCGCCGAAGTCATGGCGGAACTCGTAGCCGAGCGAGGCGAGCGTCTTGACGTAATCGTTGGCGTTGGGCTCGCCGGTATACAGGCTGGAACGGATCCTGCCGTTCGGGTTGGGCAGCAGCGTGCCTTCCGCCGGCAGGAAGCCAGCGCCCGCCTTGGTGTCGGCCTTCTGGTAACGCGCCAGCACGGTCAGTTCGTTGGCTTCGTCGGGCTTCCAGGTGATCGCGGGCGCGAAGTAGTAACGGTCGTCGTGGATGAAGTCCACCGGCGTGTCGCTGTTGCGGCCCAGCCCGGTCAGGCGGTAGAGCAGCGTGCCGCTCTCGTTGAGCCTGCCGCCGAAATCGAAGGCCAGCTGCCTCATCTCGTCGCTGCCCACCTGCACTTCGATTTCGCGCAGCGTTTCGTCGGTGGGGCGCTTGCTGACGTAGTTGACCAGGCCGCCGGGCGGCATGGCGCCGTAGTTGACCGACGCCGGTCCCTTCAGCACTTCGATGCGCTCCAACCCGTACGGCTCGACGCGGGTGATGCCGGTGCCGGAACCTTCCGGCAGGGCCAGGCCATCCATGTAGCGCGCGGGCGTGAAGCCTCGCACCAGCAACCAGTCGCTGCGGCTGTCGCTGCCATAGGCGCCGCCCTGCGCGCCGGCGGTGAACCACACGGCTTCCTCGACCCCGTGGATGCCGCGGTCACGCATCTGCCTGTCGGTGACGACGGAGATGGACTGCGGGATTTCCTTCAGCGAGGTCGCGGTCTTGGTCGCGGTGCCGGTGCTCGGCGCGATGGGGGCCTGCACCTGCACGGCGTCCAGCGTGGTGGCGTCTGCCGCAGCGCTCTGACCGGATTGCGCGAGCGCGCCGAACGGCATCGCGAGAGCGGTCGCCACGGAAAGACTGAGGGAATGGAATGTCAGGGCGTTGCGACGGAACGGAACGGACATGGATAGCCTGGTTCGACGGTGGCCGGTGATCCGTCCATCCACCGCCTACCGGTGGACATCGCGGCGCGGCGCGGCGCCGACAGACGCCACCGCAACCAGCCAGAATAAGAATGATTCTTATTCTAGGTCGAACACCCTGTTCAGGCAACTGGCCGGCTCAGCCGGCACCAGTGGAGCGCCGCAGCGCCAGCGTCACCGGAATGGTCTGGCTCTCGACCGGCTCGTCGTGGATCAGCTTCAGCAGGCTTTCCACCAGGATCGCCCCTGCCCGCTTGGTGTCCTGCTGCACCGTGGACAGGCCGGGATTGGTGAAACTGGCCAGCGGGATGTCGTCGAAGCCGGCCACCGCCACATCCTCGGGCACCCGCAGTCCCTGTTCGTGCAGCGCCTTCATCGCCCCCACGGCGATCAGGTCGCTCGCCGCGAATATCGCGTCAAACGGCACGCCCCGCTGCAGCAGCTCGCGGGTGGCGGCATGGCCGGACTGCTCCGTGGTGATGGCATCGACCTGCAGGGCGGGATCCGCCGACAGGCCGGCCGCTTCCAAGGCACGCTGGTGTCCCAGGTAGCGCTCGAAGAACTCCGGGTAGTGATTGGAAGCGTGGCCGAGGAAGGCGATGCGCCGCCGCCCCTGCGCCAACAGATGCGCGGTGATGTCGTGCCCGCCCTGCGCGTTGTCGCAGCCGATGGAGATGCCGGGCGCATCCGGCAGCACCGCACCCCAGCGGACGAAATGCGTGCCCTGCTGCACCAGCCGCTCCAGCCGCGCCAGCGATTCCAGATAGTCGCCGTAGCCCAGCAGGATGATGCCGTCGGCCTTCTTGCTGTCCTCGTAGTCGGCCTGCCAGTCGCTGGAAAGCTGCTGGAAGGAGATCAGCAGGTCGTAGCCGTTCAGCGCGCAGGCACGGGTGATGCTGCCCAGCATGGACAGGAAGAACGGATTGATGGCCGATTCGTCCGGCGTGGGGTCTTCGAAAAACAGCAGCGCCAGCGTGCCGGAATGCTGCCGGCGCAGGTTGGAGGCGTTCTTGTCGACCTTGTAGTTGAGCTGCTCGGCGATGGCCAGGATGCGCTTGCGCGTCTCCTCGTTGACCATCGGGCTGCCGCGCAGGGCGCGCGACACGGTGGGCTGGGAAACCCCGGCCAGATGCGCGATGTCCAGCGAAGTGGCTTTACCCTTGATAGGCGCGATCACGGACGGCTTCGGGAGCGGACTGCAGGAGACAGGATCATGACACGCCTGCCAGCCGGGTTCGACCCCGGCCAGCCGCTGTAACCGCTCCCATCACCCTCAGGCCGAAGCTGCAGTGCGCGCGGCGCCGTGAAGCTGGACACCGTCGGCGTCGGTGATGCTGACCGACACGTCGATGCCTTCGCGCACGCTTTCGGTGACCACGCAGAAATTCTCGAACTGGGCCAGGATGCGCTCCAGCGATGCATGCGCCGCCCCGGCCTCCGCCAGCCGGATGTCGGCGTGGATATGGCCGACACGCAGTCGCCCCTGTTCATTCCGCACCAGCTCTGCCGTCGCCTGCGTGACAAGCTTGCCCGGCGAGTTCTTGAACTTGCGCAGCGCGAACAGCAGGCTCGCCGACAGGCAGTTGGCGACGGCCGACAGCAGCAGCCGGGTGGGATTGGGCCCCTCCCCCTTGCCCAGCGGCTCGGGCTCGTCGGTCAGCAGGTCGGGGATGTCGGTATCGTCGAAACGGATGCGGAAAGCGTAGTCGCTCTCCTGTTCCAGCGTCAGGCGCAGCGTCTGGATCTCGCTCATGGGTTACTCCTTTGGAAAATGGGGTCGGACGACGATTCTGATCATGGCACCACGCGACGATTCCAGGGCATCTGCGCGAGCAAGCGCGCCATACCGCAGAACCCGCTGACGCCCGCGAATACCAGCCCAGCGCCCACGAATCCGGACAGCAGCAGCCAGTACGGCGATGCCACCGCGCCCATCAATAGGCCGGCCAGCACCAGCGCGCCTGCCGCGATCTGCACCTGGCGCATGAGTTCGATCGGCTGGGCGCGATCAACATGAACTGGCAGGCCGACCCGTTTCCAGGCTTCGAGTCCTCCTTCCATCAGGAAGGCATCACACCCTACTGCCGCGACCGCCAGCTGCGCCGCGTTAGCCTGAGTACGCGCGCCGGAGCGGCAATGGAATATCACCGTCGGCGCCGCAATGTTCGGCAATGGCCGTCCCGATCGCGAGATCGGCCACGGAGTGGCGCCGGGAATATGTTCGCGCGCATGCTCGTCCGCGTCGCGTATATCCACCAGCATGGCGCCCTGGGCGCGCATGTCATGCGCTTGTCGAGGTGAAACGGAGGGAATGGTCATCGGCTTCCTCAGGGACAGTAGAGTTCTTTCAACATGGCGACGACCCGGCTCACACGCGGGTCGGCGATCCGGTAGTGCAACGTCTGCGCTTCACGCCGACTTTCCACCAGGCCCGCTTCGCGCATCCTTGCCAGGTGTTGCGACAGGGCGGACGCACTCAGCCCGACCTCTTGCGCCAGCATTCCCGCGCTGGACTCTCCTCGCGCGACCAGGGTGCAGGCCACCAGCAGACGGCCGTCGTGGGCCAATGCGCGCATCAGCGCGGCGGCTTCGGCCGCGCTGGCACGCATCTGTTCCAGTTCACGTTGCTTGAAGGGCATGGGACCAGCTTTACTTTAGAATGCTCTTAATTTAGTATTTCATAAATAAAAAAGCAACCTCTCAAGGAGGCTTCATGACGACCGTCGCGATTCATGCCCGGTTCGACCAGGCGACCAATACGGTCAGCTATCTGGCGTGGGACCCCGCCACGCGGCAAGCAGCCATCCTCGATCCCGTGCTGGACTACGACCATCGCACCGGCGCCGCCGGTTTGGTGTCGGCGGATGCGTTGCTTGACGTCGCGGCAGCCGAAGGCCTCGCGATCGCCTGGATACTGGAAACCCATGCCCATGCGGACCATCTTTCCGCCGCCCCCTACCTGAAGCAGAAGACGGGCGCGCGGATCGGCATCGGCGAGCACATCCGTGACGTGCAGCGCGTGTTCGCGCCCGTGTTCAACCTGTCTGGCGTGAGCGGCGACGGCAGCGAGTTCGACCAGCTCTTCGCCGATGGCGAATCCTTCGCACTGGGCGACCTGCGGGTGGATGTACTGCACACCCCGGGTCACACCCCTGCATGCGTGTCCTACCGCATCGGCGATGCGGTATTCGTCGGCGACACGCTGTTCATGCCGGACTACGGCACCGCGCGTGCCGATTTTCCGGGCGGCGATGCTCGCACGCTTTTCCGCTCCATCCAGAAACTGCTTGCGCTGCCGGACGAGACCCGGCTGTTCATGTGCCACGATTACAAGGCGCCCGGCCGCGACCATTACGCGTGGGAAACCACGGTGGCGGAACAGCGCGCGCGGAATGTCCACATCGGCGGTGGTACCGCCGAGGATGCGTTCGTCTCGATGCGCGAAGCGCGCGACGCCACCCTGCCCGCGCCCGCCTTGCTGCTGCCTTCGCTGCAGGTCAACATCCGGGCCGGCCGGCTGCCGGATCCGGAGCCCAACGGCACGCGCTACCTGCGGATCCCGCTGTCGGGGCCGATGGACTAGCGTCGCGCCTTCAGTGCCCGCCGGCGTGCACGGCGGCCTGCCCCTGCGTGGCCGCTCCCGTGCCGCAATCCGCGCTCAGCAACGGCGAGTGGCGCAGCCACTCGGGATCGGGGTAGTAGGCGAACACGAACGATCCACCGCGGATGGTGTCGATCAGCGGACGCGCCACCGCGGTACGCACCGCGGGGCATCCCAGGCTGCGGCCCAGCCGGCCCTGCGCGCGGATCAGGTCGTTGCTGACGTAGGGCGCGCCGTGGATGACGATGGCGCGTTCACGCGCCTTGTCGTTGACGCCGGGCTCCAGCCCGCGCAGGCGCAGGGAATACCCATTGCCACCCACGTACGACTCCTCCGTCTGGAAGGCGCCCAGGCTGGACATGTAGCTGCCGGTCGCATTGGAGAACCGCGTCGCCAGGTTCTCGCCGGTGTTGCGGCCATGCGCGACCCATTCCTCGAAGAGCAGGCGCTGCTTGTCCAGATCGAACACCCACAGCCGTGGCTGCGTGGACGGCCGCGAATAGTCGATCACGCTCAGCCGGTTGGCTGGCGTCGTATCGCCGCGGCGCAGTGAGCAGGTCATCGCCCGCGCCGCCATCGACAGCACCTTGCGGTCCAGCGCCGGGGCGGCCCGATGCAGGGCCTCCACCATGCGATCCGGCGCCCCGGCCGGTGGCGCAGCCTGGGTCGCGTTGGAGGCGCAGAGGGCCAGCAGGCCCGCGCAGGCGGTGGCAAGGGGGATCGTCTTCATCACGGATATCGGCAGGAAAGGGCACACCAGCATCCCGATTCCGTCCGCAAGGCTTAGTGCGGTTCCGTTATAGCGGTGGCCTGGTCCGATTCCAAGACGGGGGCGGATTGCTGTTCGGCTGGCGTTGCACGCACGCCCGGCAGGTCCGACAGCAGTACCGTGGTGCCTGGCGTCAGGATGCCGTACAGCCGGCGCGAGAACGCCTCCGGAATCCAGAACGACTGCATCAACGTGCGCAGCGGCGGCATGACGGCGTCCTGCGCACCGAGGATGCGGTGCGCGACCCAGCGATGTTCGCGCTGGGTGGGGTCAAGCAGGCTGGGGATGTCCTCCACGTCGGACGTCATCACCAGCAGCATCGTCCCGTTCAGCGCCACGTCGCGCACCACCTGCAGCGGTGCGGAGCCGATCAGCACGCCATTGCGCAGCACGGAGACACGGGCGTCGTGCAGGCTGACCAGGATGCTGACGGGGCCTTGCGGGGCTGCTTCCGGATTCCACTGCACTTCGTAGGGGCTGGCCGGCATCGGGACGGCCTGCCCACCGGCGGTCACCGGCGCGAGCACCGCCGGATGCACGACGCTGGCCGGGGATGCCTCCGCGTTGGCCACCACCACCGAATCGCCCCGCTGGGTGATGGCGAACAGCTTCTCCGCGAAGGCATGCGGCAGGCGCACGCAGCCATGCGAGGCGGGATACCCGGGCAGATTGCCGCCGTGCAGGGCGATGCCGTCCCAGGTGAGCCGCTGCATGTGCGGCATGGGCGCATTGTTGTAGAGGTTGGAGCGATGGTCCTTGTTCTTCTGCAGGATGGTGAACACGCCCGTCGGCGTGTCTTTCCCCGCCTTGCCCGAGCTGATCGTCGAGACGCCGATCGCGATGCCGTTGCGGTACACGTAAGCGCGTTGCTCATCCAGGCTGACCACCAGCACGATGGGGCCTTCGGGTGCGATCTGCGGATACCACAGGAATTCGCCCGGTTTGAGCGCGCGGGCATCGGTGGCGGGCTGGGCGAAGGCCGCAACGGGTGCCGCCCGCCCCGTCCAGGGCGTGGACGCGAATGCCAGCGCCACGAGCGCCAGCAGGCATCGGGACGCGATGCATTTCATGCCGCATCAGCCCGCCAGGATCGCGTGGCGCAGCGCCGCGTACTCGGCCGGCACCGGGTCCGCATGCGCCGGCCTGGCCAGCAGATCCGCCAGTGCAGGCGGAATCTCCACCTCACGACCGATCAGCGGCTCGACGACGCTTTCGAACTTGGCGGGGTGCGCGGTGGCGGCAACGGCCCAGTCCCCCGTCTCGCCCTGTGCGCGCAGGTCCTCCAGCACCTTCACCGCCGTGGCCGTGTGCGGGCAATGCACCTCGCCGTATTCGCGGTAGCGGCGCGCGATCACCTCGCGAATGGCCGCGTCATCGACACTGGCCGACGGGAACGCGTTCCGCAAGGCAGTGTCGTCGCCCCCGAACAACCAGCGCAGCCGCTCGAAGTTGCTTGGCGCACCGACATCCATCGCATTGGCCAGGGTCGCGACGCTGGCCCGCGGCGTGTAGCCGGCGCCGGCGAAGAACTCCGGCAGCACGCGATTGGCATTGGTCGCCAGCACGATACGCTCCAGCGGGACGCCCAGCGCACGCGCGAATATCGCCGCCAGGGCATTGCCCAGGTTGCCGGTCGGGATGACGAAGTTCAGCGATTGGCCGGTGCGTGCGCGGTGCGACAGCGCGGCGTGCGCGTAGTAGCTCATCTGCGGCAACAATCTGCCCAGGCTGATGCTGTTGGCCGAACTCAACGGTGCCTGCTGCTGCAGCCCGGCATCGTTCAACGCCTGCTTCACCAATGCCTGGCAGTCATCGAACGAACCCGCCACCCGCAGCGCAGTGATGTTGTCGCCGAAGCAACCCAACTGGTGCGCCTGCCGCGGCGACACCCGGCCATCGGGATACAGCACCACCACGCGCAGCCCGGGTTGACGATGGAACGCCGCGGCTACCGCCGCCCCCGTATCGCCGGACGTGGCGACCAGGATCGTCAATGGCGTGGCGGCGTCACGCCGCAGTCGCGCCAGGCTGGCGGCCAGGAAGCGCGCGCCCACGTCCTTGAACGCCGCCGTAGGTCCATGGAACAGCTCGAGGACATGATCGCCGGGCGTGGCCAGCGGACGCAGCGGCGCCGGGAAATCGAAGGCTTCGCGACAGATGGCGGCCAGTTCGGGCGCCAGCGTGTCGCCCTCGAAGAACGGCAGCAGCAATGCCGCCGCAGTCCCGGCCATGTCGCGACCCGGCGCCAGCACGCGTGCCGCGGGCAGCGTTTCGGGTACGTAGAGCCCACCATCCGGTGCAAGCCCGGCGGCGATCGCCTGGCTCAGCGTGGCGGGAGGGGATGCATGGCGGGTGGAAATGAAGTTCATCGTGCTCACGGGATGACGACGTCCAGGTCTTCGGGTGGGGGCAGTACTTCCGCGCCGGTGGCATTGATCGGCGACACCCAGGCCTGGCTGGTGAACCCCGCCTCGGCGAAGGCCTGCTGTACCCGCGGCGCGGCCGTCTCCGCGGCGGCGCGCGATTCGAACCAGGCGAACACGCTGGGGCCGGCGCCGGAAATGCTGGCGCCCATGGCCCCGGCATCAAGCGCGGCCTGCTTGGCGGCCTGGAAACCGACAATCAGCGGCGCACGGCGTGGCTCCACCAGCACGTCACGCAGCCCGTCACGCACCAGGGCCGCATCGCCGGCGTGGCAACCCGCCAGCACCAGCGCCAGATGGGCGCTCTGCGCGACGAATTCCTTCAGCTCGTAGCTGCCCTGCAACGCGGCGCGTGCGCGTCGCGTTTCCAGGATGGCATCGGGATGCACCAGCACGCTGTGCCAATGCTCCGGCACCGGAATGCGCACCAGCCGGTCGGCCGTCGACAGCACCAGGCCGCCGAGCAGCATCGGGCCGAGATTGTCGCCGTGCTTGCCGCCGCTCGCCACGGCCTCGCCCACCAGGGCATGCGGGTACAGCTGCTCGCGCGTGAGCGGCACGTCCAGCAGTTCGTTGGCAGCCACCAGGGCCGCCACACACGAGGCGGCCGAGCCGCCCATGCCGGAACCCAGCGGAATGCCCTTCTCGATCTTCACCTCGAAGCCGAACGGCAGCGCCAGCGCTTCGCGCAACGAGATCAGCGCCGCACCGGCAGTATTGGCCGGCGCATCGAGCGGCAGGTCGATGGTGGCCCCGCGGATCGCGGCGATGCGTACCCCGGCCTCCTCGATGCGCCGCACGGTGACGGTATCACCCACGCCTTCGATGACGTGGCCAAGAATGTCGAAACCGACCCCGACGTTGCCGACCGACGCAGGCGCGAATGCCGTCGCCTGCAGCTTCATGCCCGCTTCCCCAAACTGCCCTGCACCATCACTCCCCCCATGGTCTTCGCCTGCCTCACAGCCTGGCTCCCTGCCCTGCGGCCACCCGCAGCACGTCGGCGAAGACGCCTGCCGCGGTCACTTCCGGACCGGCGCCTGGCCCCTGCACGATCAGGGGATTGTCGCAGTAACGGCGCGTGCTGAACTGCACGATGTTGTCGGTCAGGCGCAGGTTGGCGAAGGCATGCGCCAGCGGCACCTCGACCAGGCCCACGCTGGCCTTGCCTTCCGCATCCAGCCGCGCGACATACCGCAGCACGTTGCCGGCGGCACGCGCCTTGGCCAGGCGTTCCGAGAACGCGGCATCCACTTCGCCCAGCCGCGCCATGAAATCCTCGACGCTGGCCTCGCGCAGCGAGGCAGGCACCAGGCTCTCCACCTGCACGTCATCCAGCGCCAGCTCGCGGCCGGCCTCACGCCCCAGGATCACCAGTTTGCGGGCCACGTCGGTACCGGACAGGTCATCGCGCGGGTCGGGCTCGGTGTAGCCCAGGCCACGGGCCTCGGTCACCAGCTGCGAGAACGGGACGCTGCCGTCGAACCGGTTGAACAGCCAGGCCAGCGTGCCCGAGAAGATCCCTTCCACCGACACCACGGAGTCGCCTGTATCGACCAGGTCGCGCAGCGTGGAGATCACCGGCAGGCCGGCGCCCACGGTGGCCTCGTAGCGGAAGCGCGCGCCGCTGGTGGCGGCCGACTCGCGGATGGCGTGGTAGCGCGCCAGCGGGCCGGCACCCGCCTGCTTGTTGGGCGTCACCACGTGGATGCCGGCCGCGAGCCAGTCGGCATACCGGTCGGCCACTTCCGGGCTGGCGCTGCAGTCGACAATCACGGCATGCGGCATGTGCGCGGCCAGCAGATGCTGGGTGAAGCGCTCCAGGTCCACCGGCTGAGGGCTGGCGGTGAAACGCTCGCGCCAGTCGCCCCCGATGCTGCGGTCGTCCAGCAGCATCCTTCGGCTGGACGCGATCGCGCGCAGGCGCAAATCCACGTTGGCCTTGCCGAGCAGTTGCGGTTGCGCGGCGCGCAGTTGTTCGATCAGGGTGGCACCCACGTTGCCGGGCCCGATCACGCCCACCGCGAACGTCTGCGGCGACAGCCAGAACCCCGCATGCGCGGCGCGCAGTGCCTTGGTGGCGTCGGCGCTGTCGATGGCGACGGAAATGTTGCGTTCCGAGGAGCCCTGCGCAATGGCGAGGATGTTGACCCGCGCGCGGCCCAGCGATTCGAACAGGCGCGCGGCGACACCCGGCTGGCCCGCCATGCCGTCGCCGACGGCGGCCAGCACGCTGACGCCTTCAGTCAGCTGCACGCGCTGCACCTGGCCGACGTTGAGTTCATGCGCGAACGCATTGAGCAGCGCACCCTGGGCCCGCCCCGCTTCGCTGCGCTTGACCACGCAGCAGATCGAGTGCTCCGAAGAACCCTGCGAGATCATCACCACCGACACCCGCGCGTCGCGCAGTGCGGCGAACACGCGCTCGGCGGTGCCGGGCACGCCGATCAGGCCGGTGCCTTCCAGGTTCAGCACCGCCAGGTCGGGGCTTAGTGTCAGGCCTTTCACCGGCCCGGACACATCGCGGTCGGCGGTGATGCGCGTGCCCGGATGCTCCGGGTGGAACGTATTGCGGATGATGATCGGCAGGCCGCGCTCGATGGCGGGCGACATGGTCTGCGGATGCACGACCTTGGCGCCGAAGTAGGCCAGTTCGCAGGCCTCGTCGTAGCTGAGCGTTTCCAGCTGCACGGCTTCCGGTACCACGCGCGGATCGGCGGACAGCACGCCGTCCACGTCGGTCCAGATGTGCAGCTCGGCCGCATCGTAGAGCGCCGCGAAGATGGCGCCGGAATAGTCGCTGCCGTTGCGGCCCAGCGTGGTGATGCGGTCGTTGCGGTCGCGCGCGACGAAGCCGGTGGCGACCACGCGGCGCTGCGGATGTATGGCTCGCCAGTCCGCCAGGCGCTGGGCGCTGATCGTCCAGTCGACGTCCACGCCCAGGTCGCTGCGGTCCACCACCAGCACGTCCCGCGCATCGAGCACGGAACAGTCTTCGCCCAGCGTGCGGAGGTAATCGCCCAGCAGGCGGGCCGAGAGCACTTCGCCCAGTCCCTGTACGCGGTCCAGGACTTCCCGCGGCAGCTCGCCGATCACGCCCAGCGCGGCCAGGATCTGCGCGAGCTGTTCGAAGCGTTCGTCCAGCCATTCCAGCGTGGCACCGGCATGCTCGCCCAGCAGGGACACCGCCGCACCGCGGTGGCGGGCCCGCAGTTCGTGCCAGCGTTCGCGCCACTCCTCCTGCCCACGCGAGGCCAGTTCGGCCAGTTCGATCAACGCGTCGGTGACACCCTTCATCGCCGAGACCACGGTGACCTGCACGTCCTCGTCACGCGCCTGCAGCAACCGCGCGACATGGCGGTACCGGTCCGCATCGGCCACGGACGTGCCGCCGAACTTGTGGACGACGGTGCGGAGCTTGGGTTGTTCGACTTCGGCGCTGCGGGACGACATGGGTCTGGAACCTCGAGTGGGAGGCCCGGCGCGCATCAGGAGTTGGGGTTGCCCTGCATCCTGATCCGGGTGCGGGGCCGTGGTCTGCGGATTACGCGAACACAACCAGCCGCACCCGACGAGTCAGGGTGGTAATGGTGGTGGTAATAAGCGCCGTGCACGCCGCCATGGCGTCGCCGGCCGGCCGGTTGGCCTGCACGGGGACGATCTTCGGGTGACGTGCGGAAAAGTGCATGCCCTAAGGGAAGCATGAAGCCCCGGGGGGCTGTCAAGCGCTGCAACGCAACAATCGCGGGTCGACCGATGGATGCATCTGAAACGATCACGTTGCCTGCTACAACGCACGCGTCATGAAGACGCTGTTGGGATCGTCCACGTAGTCGGCAAACGGCGTGCAGGCGACGAAACCCGCCCGGGCGTACATGGCGCGCGCGGGCGCAAAGTAATCCATCGAACCGGTCTCCAGGCTCACCCGCCGGTAGCCGCGCCGGATCGCTTCATCCACCAGATGGCCCAGCATGCGCGAGGCCACGCCCTGGCGAAGGTACGCCTGCGCGGTCCGCATGGACTTGATCTCGCCGTGCGCATCGTCGATATGCCGGAGCGCACCGCAGCCGGCCAGCGCATCACCGTCCCACAGGCTCCAGAAGCGGATGCCGGGCTGCCGAAGGCCGTCGAGGTCGAGCGCGTGCACGCTTTCCGGGGGCGATGTCCGGTGCATCCAGTCCAGATGCTCCTGCAGCAATGCGATGACGGCCGGGTGATGCAGCGTGTCGGCGCGAATTTCCACGGGTCCTCCGCGCGCGCGGCGCGACAGCAGGCAGGCGATGGAACGATGGTGACCCCGGCGCGATTCGAACGCACGACCTGTCCCTTAGGAGGGGACCGCTCTATCCAGCTGAGCTACGGGGCCATGCCGGGGATTCTCGCATGATCGCCGATGATGGCGAAGCCGTGCCGGAAGCCAGGGGCGCTTTCCCGGTGCTGCCCGGTGGGCCGGCGGGCCGGCGCGCTCTGCTAAAATCGGGGTTCCCCAGGGCGCCTGCGCGCCCGACACCGTCTTCTGGAGCACGCATGCCCACCGATCTTCTCAAGGCCCTCGGCCTTGGCAGCACCAATTCCGGCACCTACCTTGGCAGCGGCGAATGGTCCACGACCACCGATGCCGGCCTGCTGCAGTCGATCAACCCGACCACCAACGAAGTGATCGCCGAAGTCCACGCCAGCAGCCAGGCCGACTACGAAAAGATCGTCGAACGTGCCCAGGCCGCCTTCAAGGTGTGGCGCACCACCCCGGCGCCGCGCCGCGGCGAAGCCGTGCGCCTGTGCGGTGACGCACTGCGCCGGCACAAGGACGCACTGGGTTCGCTGGTCGCGCTGGAAATGGGCAAGAGCAAGCCCGAAGGCGATGGCGAAGTGCAGGAGATGATCGACATCGCCGACTTCGCCGTGGGCCAGAGCCGCATGCTGTACGGCTACACCATGCACTCCGAGCGCCCCGGCCACCGCATGTACGAGCAGTACCAGCCGCTGGGTCTGGTGGGCATCATCAGCGCGTTCAACTTCCCGGTCGCGGTGTGGGCGTGGAACTCGTTCCTGGCCGCCATCTGCGGCGACATCTGCATCTGGAAGCCGTCCAACAAGACGCCGCTCACCGCGATCGCCAGCATGAAGATCTGCAACGAGGCGCTGAAGGCCGGCGGATTCCCGGACATCTTCTTCCTGATCAACGACGCCGGCGTCGAGCTGGCGCAGCAGTTCGTCGACGACAAGCGCATCCCGCTGATCAGCTTCACCGGCTCCACCCAGGTCGGCCGCACCGTCGGCGAGCGCGTCGCCCGCCGCATGGGCCGCAGCCTGCTGGAACTGGGCGGCAACAACGCCATCATCCTCGACGAAACCGCCGACCTGAAGCTGGCCATTCCCGGCATCGTGTTCGGTGCCGTCGGCACCGCCGGCCAGCGCTGCACCACCACGCGCCGCCTGATCGTGCACGAATCCATCTACGACACCGTGCTGTCCACGCTGGTAAAGGCGTACAAGCAGGTGGAAGGCAAGATCGGCGATCCGCTGGACCCGGCCAACCTGATGGGCCCGTTGAACAGCCAGGCCGCCGTGCAGCAGTTCCTGGCGTCCATCGAGAAAGCCAAGGCCAGCGGCGGCACCGTCGAAACCGGCGGCACCGCCATCGACCGCCCGGGCAACTTCGTGCTGCCGGCCATCGTGACCGGCCTGAAGAATTCCGATGAAGTGGTGCAGCACGAGACCTTCGCGCCGATCCTGTACGTGATGAAGTACAGGACGCTGGACGAAGCCATCGACATGCAGAACGCCGTGCCGCAGGGCCTGTCGTCGTCGATCTTCACCCAGAACCTGAAGGCGGCCGAGCAGTTCCTGTCCGCGGCCGGGTCGGACTGCGGCATCGCCAACGTCAACATCGGCACCAGTGGCGCGGAGATCGGCGGCGCTTTCGGTGGCGAGAAGGAAACCGGCGGCGGTCGCGAGTCGGGCTCGGACGCATGGAAGGTCTACATGCGCCGGCAGACCAACACCATCAACTACTCCGACTCGCTGCCGCTGGCCCAGGGCATCAAGTTCGACCTGTAGTTTGTGCACGGCCGGCGCCACCCGGGCGCCGGCCGCAACGCCCTTACCGGAACACACAGGACCCCTGCCCTGTCCATGTATTCGCTCGCACGCCCCTTCCTCTTCGGCCTGGACGCCGAACATGCCCACGGACTGGGGCTCAAGGCCCTGGACCTGGCCTACCGCACCGGTACCAGCCCGCTGGTGGCACGCCCCATCACGCCCATGCCCACCAAGGTGATGGGCCTGACGTTCCCCAATCCGGTCGGCCTGGCCGCCGGTCTGGACAAGAACGGGGCGCACATCGATGCCTTGTTCGCGCTGGGCTTCGGTTTCGTCGAGATCGGTACGGTCACCCCCAAGCCCCAGCCCGGCAACCCCAAGCCGCGCATGTTCCGCCTGCCGCAGCACCAGGCGGTGATCAACCGCCTGGGTTTCAACAACGAAGGCGTCGACGCGCTGGTACGCAACGTGGAAGCCGCACGCCGCGAGCGCGGCCTGCTGGGCATCAACATCGGCAAGAACAAGGACACCGCCAACGAACGCGCGGCCGCCGACTACCTGTACTGCCTGGAGCGCGTCTATCCGCTGGCCGACTACATCACGGTCAACATCTCCTCGCCCAACACCGCCGGGCTGCGCGAGCTGCAGGAAGAGCAGGCCCTGCGCCAGTTGATCGGCACCCTGCGCGATGCGCAGGAAGACCTGGCCGCGCAGCACGGCAAGCGCGTACCCATGCTGGTCAAGATCGCACCCGACCTGTCCGACAGCGACATCGATGCGGTCGCGCGCGTGCTGGGCGACATGGCGGTCGATGGCGTCATCGCCACCAACACCACGGTCTCGCGCATCAGCGTGCAGGACCATCGCCACGCGCACGAAACCGGCGGCCTCTCCGGCGCACCGCTGATGGGCCAGGCCACGCTGGTGTTGCGCCGCATGCGCACCCGCCTGCCCGACCACATTCCGCTGATCGGCGTGGGCGGCATCATGTCCGGCGCCGATGCCGTGGCGAAGATGTCGGCCGGCGCATCGCTGGTGCAGTGCTATACCGGCCTGGTCTATCGCGGTCCTGAGCTGATCCGCGAATGCGTGGAGGCCATCCGCCGCCGCCGCGAAGCGCCAAGTCGCGGCGCCGTGGCGCCGGAATGAGCCCGCCCTGGCAGCTGCTGGAAAACGCGCCCCTGAAGGCGCGCAACACGTTCGGCATTGCCGCCACCGCGCCATGGCTGGTCGAGGTGCACGACAGCGCCGCCCTGCCGGACGTGCTGGCGTTGCCGCAGGTGGTACAGGCGCCGCCGCTGGTCATCGGGGGTGGCAGCAACCTGCTCTTCGCGGGGGATCCCGCGGGCGCGGTGATCTCGCTGGCGACGCGCGACGTCCGCGTGCTCTCGCAGGACGGCGACCATGCCATCGTGCGTGCCGATGCCGGCATGCCCTGGCATCCGCTGGTGATGTGGACGCTGGCGCAGGGCCTGTGCGGGCTGGAGAACCTGGCCCTGATCCCGGGCACCGCCGGCGCGTCGCCCATCCAGAACATCGGCGCGTATGGCACCGAAGTGGGCGAGTTCATCCACGTGGTGGAAGCGCTGGACCGCACCACCGGTGAACTGCAGCGCCTGGACCGCAGCGCCTGTGCCTTCGCCTACCGCGACAGCGTGTTCAAGCATCATCCCGACCGGTATCTCGTGACCGCCGTGGAGTTCGCGCTACCGCGCACGCCGGCGCTGCGCCTCGACTACGCCGGCATCCGCGAAGAACTGGGCGCGATGGGAATTTCCGCTCCCGGCGCGCGCGATGTCGCCGATGCCGTGGTGCGCATCCGCAGCCGCAAGCTGCCCGACCCCGCCGTGGTCGGCAATGCCGGCAGCTTCTTCAAGAATCCCATCGTCTCCCAGTCGCAGGCCGACGCATTGCAGGTGGACTATCCGACGCTGCCGGTGTTCCGTGGCGATGCTCCGCACAACCGCAAGCTGTCCGCGGCGTGGATGATCGAGGCATGCGGGTGGAAGGGCCATCGTGATGGAGACGCCGGTGTCTCGGCCGACCATGCGCTGGTGCTGGTCAACCATGGCAATGCGAGTGGCGGCCAGCTGCTGGCGCTGGCGCGCCGCATCGCCGCGTCGGTGCACGCACGCTTCGGCATCGCCATCGAGCCGGAACCGAAGGTCATCGGGGCCCACTGGTAGGCGCCCGGCAGCCCTCATGCCCGCCATTCCCGTCCACTTCCGCGCTGCGTTGCTGATGCTGGGCAGTACGGTGCTGTTCGCGCTGATGGTGGTGGCCATCCGGCTGGCCTCGGCCACGCTGCACACGTTCGAGATCGCGTTCTTCCGCAACTTCTTCGGCCTGGTCGCCGCCGCGCCGCTGCTGCTCAGGCACGGGCCGGGATTCCTGAAGACCGACCAGTTCCCGCGCTACCTGTTCCGCTGCGTGATCGGCATCTGTTCGATGCTGGCCGGTTTCTGGGCCATCGGCCACCTGCCCTTGGCGCAGGCGGTGTCGCTGTCGTATTCCACGCCGATCTTCGTCACCCTCGCCGCCGCCGCCCTGTTGAACGAGAAGGTCAGAGCGCGGCGCTGGACCGCGGTGATCCTGGGTTTCGTCGGCGTGCTGGTGATCGTGCGGCCGGGCTCGTCCGAGTTCACTGCCGATGCGCTGATCGCGGTGCTGGCCGCGGTGATGAGCGCCATCGTCGCCATCCAGATCAAGCAGCTGTCGCAGACCGAGCCCGCCGACCGCATCGTCATCTACACCACGCTGTTGTGGGTCCCCATGTCGCTGGTACCGGCGGTGGGTGTGTGGGAATGGCCCCAGGGCATCACCTGGGTCTGGGTGGTGGCGGCGGGATTCCTGGGCACCGGCGGGCACATGCTGTGGACGCGGGCGCTGAAACAGGGGGAAGTCTCCGCACTCACGCCCATCAGCTTCATGCAGTTGCCGGTGGTGGCGATCTTCGGCTGGTGGTTGTTCGATGAAGGCCTGGACCGCTGGACGCTGCTCGGCGCCGGCATCATCTTCGGTGCGAACGCCTACATCGCCCACCGCGAAGCCGTGCTGTCGCGTCGGTCTGCGTCCGAAGCGGCGAGTTCGGCGGCCAAGCCCGGCGAATGATCAGCCCTGGCTGCCGGGCCGCCTGCCTTCGCGGTAACGGCTGACGAATTCCGCCTCCGGCTCGTCGAGGTGCTTCGGATCCGCGGCCAGCAGGGGCGCCACGTAGCGCCGGTGCAACGCGTCCGCATCCGTGGGACGCCCGAGTTCGCGGTAGACGTCGATCAGGTTCCACGCCGCCGTCCGCGTCTCCACGTGCTCCTCGCCATACACCGTGCGGCGCAGTGCGAACAGTTCCAGGTATTGCGCCAGCGCAAGGTCCAGCCGCGCGGTCTTGCGCAGTGCTTCGGCACGGATGACCATCGCCATCTGCGCCTGCGGATGCTTGCCGCCCAACACCTTCAATGCGAGCGGCTGCGTATCGGCCAGCAATGCCAGGGCAGCCTCGGGCTGGCGGGCATTCAGCAGCGTGCCGGCGTGGTTGACCAGGATCGACAGCGTGTCGGGGTGGGTCGGGCCGAGCGTGCGGCTGCGGACGGCGATGACCTGCTCCTCGAGCGGCAGCGCCGACGCGTAGTCTTCAAGCCGCGCGAAGGCGGTGGCCAGGTTCAGGCGCGTGCGCACGGTCTGCGGATGATCGCGTCCCAGCACGCGCTCCCGCGCCGCCAGTACGTCCTTCATCATCGGCAATGCGGCTTCCGCCTCGCCGGAATCCACCATCATCGTCGCCAGCGTGCCGCGTGCCTGCAGTGCGACCGGATGCTCGCTGCCCAGCTTGCGGATGTAGATGGTGGTGAGCTGCTGCTGCATTTCGACGGCCGCCTCCTTCTCGCCGCCCATGATGCGCAGCACCGCCAGGTTGCCCATCGCGGACAGCGTCTCGTCATGGTCCGGGCCCAGCACCTCGGTGCGCAGGCGGACCACCTTCTCCATGTTGGCGCGGGCCTCGTCCAGCTCGCCCAGCGAGCGTTGCGTCGCCGACAGGTTGTTCAACGCCTCCAGCGTACCGGCATCGCGCTCGCCCACCGTGGCCAGCAGCCGGTCGTGCACCGCCTGCACCATGCCCTTGGCGCGGGGACGGTCGCCACGTGCGGAGATCACCTGCGCCTGCGCGAGCTCCAGCTTCACGCGCGTGCGGTCGTTGACCGGCAGCCCGAGCGCGCGCGGCAAAGCCGCACGCAGCAGGGTGTCGGCCTGGTCGATGTGCGCGCCCTCCAGCAAGGCCTGCACCTGCGCCTCGCGTGCCTGCAGCGTCGCCTGCGCGCCCTGCCCCATGGTGCGGCTGCGGTAATCCGCGACCTGCCCGAACTGCGCGGCCGCCTTGTCGTACAACCCGATCGCGGCGTAGACGCGCGCCACCGATTCGCGCAGGTTGGCCGCCACCGCGGGCTGATCGGCGAAATCGCGGGCGATGGCCTCTTCCGCGTTGGCCAGCAGCTGGCGATCCACCAGGCTGCGCGCCAGGTCCACCGTGCTGGTTTTCGCCAGCGTGCTGCCGAAGCCCTCGGCCGCCGACGGATCGACCGATGCCACCTGCCGGTAGAGTCCTTCGGACAGGCCGACGCCCATGGTCTCGATGTCGATGTCTTCCAGCATCGACTGCTGGAAGGCCGCGACTTTCTCCAGTTCCGCACTGCGCGCTTCCGCCACGGCCTTCTGCGTGCGCGCCTGTTGCAGCCCGTACAACGACAGCCCCAGGCCACCCAGCAGCGCCAGCAGCACCGCAAACCCAGCGGCGACGGCGGTGCGATGGCGGCGCACGAACTTGCCCCAGACGTATCCCCGGCGCGCCGGTGCGGCCTGCACGGGCTTGCCATCGAGATAGCGCTGCAGGTCTTCGCCCAGCGCAGCGGCGGATGCGTAGCGCGCCTCGCGTTCGTGCTGTAGCGCCTTGAGGACCACCCAGTCCAGGTCGCTGCGCAGCACCCGGTGCATGCCGGGAAGGCTGAGGCCGCGGCTGCCGGCAAGCTCGCGCGCCTGCGCCGGCGGCAATGCCGCCAGCCTGGCCGACGGCGCTGCCGCGACCAGCGTATCGGCCGACCAGGTTTCGCCGACGGCATCGGGCCGCACGCCGGTGATCAGTTCGTACAGCACCACGCCCAGCGAATAGACGTCGCTGCGCGTGTCCACCTTGGTGGCGTCTCCGCTGGCCTGTTCCGGGCTCATGTACTCGGGCGTGCCCGCGTGCTCGACCCCGGCATCCCCCTGCGCGAGCGTGGCCGCGGTAGCGATGCCGAAGTCGATGATCTTGGGCAATGGCCGGCCATCGATGGTATCCACCAGCAGGTTGGCCGGCTTCAGGTCGCGGTGCACGATGCCCTTGTGGTGCGCGTGCTGCACGCCCTCGCAGATGCGGATGAACAGCTCGATGCGCTGGCGCAGCGGCAGCTGCCGCTCATGACAGTAGCGTGTCAGCGGACTGCCTTCGATCAGCTCCATCGCGAAGAAGGGGAATCCGTCGCCGGTGGTGCCCGCGTCGTAGATCTGCGCGATGGCGGGGTGGCGCATCTGCGCCAGCAGCTGGCGCTCCACTTCGAAATAGGCCAGATGTCGCGCCTGCAACCGTTGCGATCGCAACAGCTTCAGCGCCACCGTGCGGCGCACCGGCTCCAGCTGCGCGGCCCGGTAGACCTCGCCCATACCGCCGCGCCCCAGCAGGCCTTCGATACGGTAGTGCCCCAGGCGTGCGCCGGGTGCCAGCGTGCCGTCGGCGGCCGCCGCGGCCTCGTCCACGCGCGTGGCCAGGCTCTCGGTGGGCGCAAGGTCGTCGTGCGGATGCTGCGTGCTCATGCCACTTCCCCCTGTGGAACGTGCATGGTAGCGGAACGCCCTGCGGGCACGCGCCGATGCGGCTAAACTCGGGGTCCGTCCGCCCTTTCCTCCCACGGCATGTCCACGGACAAGCAGGACCCCCACACCACCCTACGCACGGTATTGAGCGGCGGCCCGCGCCCGCTTTCGCCGCGCTCGGCGTGCGTGGTGGTGATCCAGGGCGAGGGCCTGGGCCGGCGTGCCGACGTGGACGACCGGCGGATCGTGGTGGGTCGCTCGCAGGAAGCCGACCTGCACATCCCGCACAACAGCGTCTCCCGCCGGCACTGCGAGATCTGGCGCGATGGCGATGCGTACCGGGTGCGCGACCTGGGCGCGACCAACGCCACGCGACTGAACGACACGCCGGTGCAGGAAGCCGCCCTCAACGACGGCGACCACCTGACGCTGGGCGAGAGCGTGCTGAAGTTCATCAGCCACAGCAGCGTGGAAGCGCACTACCACGAAGAGATCTACCAGCTGGCCACGCACGATGCGTTGACCGAGATGTACAACCGCCGGCATTTCATCGAGACCGTCGACCGGGAGATCGCCCGCGCCATGCGCCACCAGCGGCCGCTGACGATGTGCATCATCGATGTGGACCTGTTCAAGCCCATCAACGACCGGTACGGCCATATTTCCGGCGACAACGTGCTGAAGCAGATCGCCGGCCTGGTACGCCGGCATGTGCGCAACGACGATGCCGCGGCCCGCATCGGGGGCGAGGAGTTCGCCGTGCTGCTGCCGGAATGCAATGCGGAGGCCGCCTACGGGTTCGCCGAGCGCCTGCGCGAAGCGGTGGCCGGCGTGCTGTTCCGGCCCGGCGGGGAACCGCAGTCCATCACCGTCAGCATCGGCATCGCCGCACTGACGCCCGACCGCGACACCTGCGGCCGCATGATGGCCGCTGCCGACGCCGCGCTGTACCGCGCCAAGAGCGAAGGCCGCAACCGGGTGTGCATCGAGCACTAGCGGTCTGCAGTTCCTTCGGATGACACGGCAGGCCTGTCGATCAGGCTGACGCCCAGCCCCGCATCCCGCCACGCATCGATGCCGCCCCGCAGCGGCAGGACGTCGCGGTAGCCGGCCCGCCGCAGCTTGCCGGCCATCCAGGCCGCGGACACTTCATCGGGGCAGGCGCAGTAGATGACGATCTTCTGTTCGCGCGGATACGTGGTCAGGATGCCGTCCAGCTGGCGCTCGTCGGCGAAGACGGCGCCGGGGATGACGTACGGGTCCACGTCGCGGAAACCGGGGGCGCGGATGTCGAACACCACCGGCGCCGCGCCGTCGCGCAGCAGGCCGGCCAGTTCGTCCACCTCGATGCGCGCGGCCTCGAGCGAACGGAACAGGGCCCGGCGGCGCCACCAGCGCCAGCCGATGTAGGCCGCCAGCAGCACGCCGATCACCACGCCCGCGCCGGTCCCCAGTTGCGAGAGCGTATCGATGACCGTTTCCACCTGGTTGGAAAACACCACGCCCAGCCCGAGCCCCAGCCCGGCCCACAGGGCGGCACCCAGCCCGTCGTAACGCAGGAACGGCGGCAGCGACGCCTGCATGGCGCCCGCCATCGGCACCGACACCATCGACAGGCCGGGGACGAACTTGGCCACCGACAGCACGCGGATGCCGAAACGGCCATAGAAACGCTCGGTGCGCTTCATGCAGGTGTCGCGCGACAGCGACAGGCGGCACAGGGTCTGCAGGGTCCTGTTTCCGTAACGGCGCCCCGCGTAGAACCACACGCTGTCGCCGACCAGGCTGGCGGCCACCGATACCGCCAGCACGCCGAGCAGGGGCAACCACATCGTTTCCGGCTGCATGGCCAGGCCGGCGCCGACCAGGATCAGCGTGGGCATCGCGGGCACAGGAAGGCCCAGCGACAACGCCAGCACGTTGAAGAACACCAGCACCACGCCGTACTTGTCGATCAGGTCCTGCATCGGATTCCCCGGGGAGCGCACCGTCGCGCAGGAAGGGCGCGCGGTGCCCGATCATGTTCCGCCTGCCGCCGGGCGGCGGCAAGCGGCGTCCGCGCAACGATGCGTTACGGCCCTCTTTGCGCACTGGCATACCAGCCGGCGTGCCGGGCACACTGGCGACCGGACACGCGACGACGACGGAAGCATGAAGACACTCGGCATGATCGGCGGCATGAGCTGGGAATCCACCCTGCCCTACTACCGCGTGGTCAACGAAACGGTGCGCGCGCACCTGGGCGGACTGCATTCGGCGCGGCTGGTGCTTTACAGCGTGGACTTCGACGACATCGAACGCCTGCAGCGCACTGGCGACTGGTCGGCGGCAGGGGACGCGATGGCGGACGCCGCGCGCGCACTGCACGCCGCCGGCGCCGACCTGCTGATCCTCTGCACCAACACCATGCACAAGGTCGCCGGCGCCATCGAAGCGGCCACGCCGCTCCCGTTGCTGCACATCGCCGATGCCACGGCGGAGGCGATCCGCGCCGCGGGACTGAAGCGCGTGGGCCTGCTGGGCACGCGCTTCACCATGGAACAGGATTTCTACCAGGCCCGGCTGCGCGCACACGGCATCGAGGCGCAGGTGCCCGATACCGCGGACCGCGACGAGGTGCACCGCATCATCTACGAAGAACTCTGCCTCGGGCAGGTTCGCGACGCGTCCCGCCAGCGCTTCCGGGACACCATGGCGCGCCTGGTCGAATCCGGCGCGGAAGGCATCATCCTGGGCTGCACCGAGATCATGTTGCTCGTGCAGCCGGGCGACGTGGACGTACCCACCTTCGACACCGCCACCCTGCATGCACGCGCCGCCGCCCTGCGGTGCATTGCCGCCGATTGAGCAGCGCAGGGACGTGTTGCGGCGCATGATCCGCGTGCACGCGCGGCGGTCGCATGCAGCCCTCGAGGGGGCATAAGCGGTCACTCCGGGGGGTTTGCGCAGCCAAATCCGCCGTCGTCACGCGCGCTTAATTCCCTCTGCGGCATCACCTCGCACCCTACGGCGCTGTACGGAGCCGCAGGCGCCGCACGCACCGCGTTCATCCCGGTTGTACGTCCTCGTCATCTGGCCGCTACGGAGGGTTCGATCATGGTCACACCGTTCCGCCCCGCACGTTTCCCCGTCCTGGTCGCGGCTGCCGCCGTCACCGTCTTCGTCGCCGCGCCGCTCAAGGCGGAAGAGGGCGACTACAGCTTCTGGCAGACGCTGGTGAACCTGGTCTCGCCGCCCAAGGCGGACAACAAGGTCACGGCCGCGCAGCGCACGGGTGCGTATCCGCTGCTTTCCAATCCTTCCGGCTACAACGATGGCTTCCAGCCTGGTCGTTACAGCGAATGGCAGACCATCCAGCTGGCGCCGGAAACCGGCGCGGTCTGCGGCGACGGTTCGCCGTTCAAGTTCTTCGTCAACCGGGTGGCCGACACGCGCAACACCATCCTCTACATGGAAGGCGGCGGCGCGTGCTGGGACTACGCCAGTTGCAGCGGGCAGAGCGGCGTACGCGGCGCGCGCAACCCCAACGGCATCCCGGACGACTACATGAGCCTGCTGAATCCCGGCGCGAGCCTGGTCAGTCCTTTCGTCACCCGCGTGAGCCCGTTCGATGCGGTGAAGACGCAGCAGTGGAACATGGTCTACATCCCCTATTGCACGGGCGACATCTACAGCGGCGACCGCGTCGCCGTGTACAACGATCCCACCGGCCAGCAGTCGCCCCTGGTATGGCACCACAACGGCGTGCGCAACGTGCGGGCCGTGGTCAGCTGGCTGAAGGACAACCTGCCGCGGCCCACGCAGATGCTCTCGACCGGCTGCAGCGCCGGCGGTGCCGGCAGCCTGACCAGCTACCATCCGTTGCGGCGCGACCTGGCGCCCACGCGCGGTTTCCTGATCGACGACTCGGGCCCCATCTTCCCCACGCCGGTGAACGGCGACCCGGTGCAATACCCGTCGCAGCCGCTTATGGCGCTGATCCGCCAGGCCTGGGGCCTGGACCAGCCCAACGGCCCCTTGCCGTACCTGGCCAGCGGCATGCCCCAGTTCAACCTGGGTGAGCTGGGCAGCCTGTACCCCGCGCTGTCGGCCCGGTATCCGAACGACCGGCTGGGACACACGCACTTCTGGAAGGACCTGAACTACTCGTCGTATTCGTACGAGCGTTTCTACCCCGACATCGCCAACGCACCGGACCAGGCCACCAAGGAAGCCCGCATCCATGCCCGCTGGGATACGGATACCGCACGGCTGCGCGACCGGTTGAACACGCTGGACAACGTCGGCGGTTATTTCCCGCAGTACCGGGCGCTAAACGAGAGCCACTGCACCACCATCGTCGACTTCAAGAACGGCGACGTGCAGGCGCAGAACCTGCAGCTGAAGCAGTTCATCGACAGCGTGCTCGACGGCCAGGGCAAGGTGCTCGACGCCAGCGAGCAGGACGACAAGGCCGACAAGGCGAAGCCGTTCAACCCGCTGTACTGGCTGGTCGACCAGCTGCTGGGATGAGGTCCACGCCGGGACCGCCCTGTCGCGGCGGTCCCGGCATACAGGAACCGCGCATGAAGAAGGTGCTGATGCTGCTGATGCCATGCCTGGTCTTCGCCGCTGCCATGTTCTGGTGGAAGCGCGAGGACGCAGGCGTGGCGTCGCACGCGACGCGTCAATCCTCGACTGCCCTCGACAACCCCTCGCCAGCGCTGGCGTCACTGCAAGCGACGCCGCAAGCCAGGATGCACCGGGAGCGGCAACACTTCGAAGCCGACGCGAAGGATTTTTTCGCGCGCGCCGCCTCGATGCGTGCCGTGGAGCGCAGCGAACGTGCCGATGCGCTGTCGCGCCGGATCGACCACTACGAGGCCAACGGCGGCCTCTCCGCCGGCGAGGCCGTGCTGCTGCGGACCGCGCTGGTGCAGGCGACGGTGGAGGATCCTGCGCGACAGGCGGAAGCCGTCGCCGCCATCGCCGACCGCTACCGCGCGCATGCCGACCAGCGCATGGCCGCGTTCGCCGCGCAGCAACGCAACGACCCGCGCTTCCAGTCCTACAAGGCGCGCGAAGCCCAGGTGGTGTCCGAAGTGATGGCGATGACCTCGGTGCCGGCCGGGCTCACCCGCGACCAGTACCTGCGCCAACGGCTGCAGGAAGAGCGTGAGCGGGCCTACGCGCCGTGAAGCTGTTCCTGTAGGAGCGACGTGAGTCGCGACCGCACGGCTGGCAGTGCCCCGATGGCGCGATGGGCGCTGTGATGCCCAAACAGTGTTGATCCTTCGTCAAGGATCAGTGCCCATCATGGTTCCGGTCGCGACTCACGTCGCTCCTACAGAAGGTAGGACGCGCTACCGCACCTGCCACGGCCGCTCGCGGATGCGGAACAGCACCAGGTAGACGCCGGCGACCCAGGCCGTGCCGGCCGCCCAGCCGCCGAGGATGTCCGAGGGGTAATGCACGCCCAGGTAGATCCGGGATGCGCCGACGGCCAGGACGAACAGTCCCGCAAGCGCCACCACGCCCCAGCGGAAGCGCGTATGCCAGCACAGCAGGATCACCGCCATGGCGAGTGTCGCCGACCCCATCGCATGGCCGCTGGGGAAGCTGAAGGTGTGTTCCGGCGCGATCGACTCCCACAGCGAGGGACGGCCACGCTGGAAGAACTGCTTGGTGGCCAGGTTGAGCAGCGCGGAGCCGGCGAACGACACGCCGGCGAACATGGCCTCGCGCCAGCGGCGCGCGACCAGCAGGCCCAGCGTCAGGGCGATGTCCACCGGCACGACGCCCCACTGGTAGCCGATGGCCGACATGAAGACGAAGAAACGATCCAGTGCCGGCCCGGCGAGATCGTGCGCGCGCCACAGCAGCGGATCGTCGAAGTAGAAGGCTTCCAGTTCGTGGACTTCGTCGGCCAGTTCGACGAACGCCCACAACGGCAGCAGCAGGCCGACGAACAGCAAGACGATGCGCCAGCCATGCTGGCGGAACAGGCCTGCGATGAAGCGCAGGCCGCTGGCCAGCAGCTCAGCCGGCGCCACGCGCGTACTTGGTCGCAACGTAGTCGTCGATCAGGGTGACGAACTCCTGGGCGATGTTCTCGCCGCGCAGGGTGATCTTCTTCTCGCCATCGACGAACACCGGCGCCGCCGGTGCCTCGCCCGTGCCCGGCAGCGAGATGCCGATGTTGGCGTGGCGCGACTCGCCCGGCCCGTTCACCACGCAGCCCATCACCGCCAGCGTCATGTTCTCGGCCCCGGGATGGGTGACCTTCCACTCCGGCATCTTGCCGCGCACGTGCTCCTGCACGACCTTGGCCAGTTCCTGGAAGAATTCGGAGGTGGTGCGGCCGCAACCGGGGCACGCGGTGACCATCGGCGTGAACGCGCGCAGGCCGGTGGTCTGCAGCAGTTCCTGCGCGACGATGACTTCCTGCGTGCGCGACTGGCCGGGTTCGGGCGTCAGCGAGATGCGGATGGTGTCGCCGATGCCTTCCTGCAGCAGTACCGCCAGCGCGGCCGACGACGCCACGATGCCCTTGCTGCCGATGCCGGCCTCGGTCAGGCCCAGGTGCAGCGCAAAATCGGAGCGGCTGGCCATGTCGCGATACACGGCGATCAGTTCCTGCACGCCGCTGACCTTGGCCGACAGCACGATGCGGTCGCGCGGCAGGCCGATCTCGACGGCGCGTTCGGCCGAATCCACCGCCGAACGGATCAGCGCCTCGCGCAGCACGCGGCCGGCATCCCACGGGATCTCGCGCGCGTGGTTCTCGTCCATCAGCTGCGCGGCCAGCGCCTGGTCCAGCGAACCCCAGTTGGCGCCGATGCGCACCGGCTTGCCGTAGCGGATGGCGAATTCGATCAGCTGAGCGAACTGGGTGTCGCGCTTCTTGCCGAAGCCGACGTTGCCCGGGTTGATGCGGTACTTGGCCAGCGCCTCGGCGCAGGCCGGTTCGCCCGCCAGCAACTGGTGGCCGTTGTAGTGGAAGTCGCCGATCAGCGGCACCGACACGCCCATCATCGCCAGCTTGTCGCGGATGCGCGGAATGGCGGCGGCGGACTCCGGATTGTTGACGGTCAGGCGGACCATTTCCGAACCGGCGCGCCAGAGTTCGGCCACCTGCTTCACGCTGCCGGCGATGTCGGCGGTGTCGGTATTGGTCATGGACTGCACCACCACCGGCTGCCCGCCGCCCAGCGTCACCCCGCCGACCTGCACGGTGCGGGTGATGCGGCGGGGCCAGGGAGCAGCGTCGGTAGGGGGCGTGGGGCGGGTGACGGCGTCGTACATGGGCCAATTGTAGCGTGCGCGGTGCGGCCATCCACGAAGCCCCCTGCTCGGGGACGGGACGGGTGCGACCGGCCGTCGCAGGCCCGCCGCGCCTGCTTGCACTAGCATGTAGGCATGTCCACGGCCGTCCTGACGCCTTCTCCGTCGTTCCTGCGAACGTTGTGCAACCTGCGTTGGGTGGCCATCGTCGGCCAGGCCGTCACGGTGCTGGTCGCACTGGGGCCCTTGGGCATGCGGCTGCCGCAATGGCCGTTGTGGAGCGGCATCGCGGCGCTGGCGGTGTTCAACCTCTACGCCAGCTGGCGCAGCCGGCGGCCCCGGCAGGAAACGCCGGCGGAAGCCTTCACGCACATGCTGGTGGACGTGGCCGTGCTGGCCTGGCTGGTCGCCTGGAGTGGCGGCATCGGCAACCCGTTCAGTTCGATGTTCCTGCTGCTGATCGCGGTGTCCGCGCTGGTGCTGCCGTTGCGCTGGGTGCTGGCCACCGGCGTGGCCTGCCTGGTGGGCTATGTGCTGACGGCCTTGTTCGGCCGGCCGCTGCCGCACATGCATGGCAACAGCTTCAACGTGCACCTGTGGGGCATGGCGGTGAACTTCGTGCTGTCGGCCGGCGTGGTGCTGTATTTCTCGACGCGCCTGGTGGCGGCGCTGCGCCAGCGCGAGCAGGAACTCGCCAGGCTGCGCGAGCGGTTCGCGCGCAACGAAGGCATCGTGGCGCTGGCCACCCACGCCGCGGCAGTGGCGCACGAACTGAATACGCCGCTGGCCACCATGACGCTGCTGGCCGAAGACATCCGCGAACATGCGGCCGACGTCGAGACGCGCGAGGATGCCGCGACGATGCGCGAACTGATCGACCTGTGCCGCGATCGCGTGCGCGCCCTGGCGGCATCGGCCGACCTGGGCACGCCCGCCGCGGTCGACCTGGATGGCGTGGTGCAGCGTTGGCTGCTGGTACGGCCCACCATCGAACTGCGGCGCACCGGCGCCCTGCCCCCGTGGCTGGCGGTCGATGCCTCCACCGGCCACCTGTTGCAGGCCCTGCTGAACAATGCCGCCGACGCCAGCCGCCAGGCCGGCTCGCAGCGCGTGGACCTGGACCTGCGTTGTGAAGGCGACGAACTGGTCGGCACCGTGCGCGACTACGGCAACGGCTTCCACGAGTCGCTGCCGTTCCAGTCGGACCAGCTGTTCCGCACCAGCAAGCCCGACGGCATGGGCGTGGGGCTGGCGTTGTCGCACGCCACCCTTGAACGACTGGGAGGCCGCATGAGCATGCAGGCGGTGCAGCCCAAGGGCGTGCAGGTACAGTTCCGGCTGCCGGTCGCGCCCGCAAACGAGGAAACACCATGAAAGGCCTGCTGGTCGACGACGACGAGCTGTACGCACGCACCCTGCAGCGCAGCCTGGCGCGCAAGGGCATCGAGACCGAGATCGCCTTCGACGCCGCCACCGCGCTGGCGCTCGCGCGCGAACACGCGCCGGATTTCGCGCTGGTGGACCTGAAACTGGGCGCCGATTCCGGCCTGGCGCTGATCGAACCCCTGCGCAGCGTGCGCGCGGACATGCGCATCCTGCTGGTGACCGGTTATGCCAGCGTTGCCACCGCGGTGGAATCCATCAAGCGCGGCGCCGACGACTACCTGCCCAAGCCGGCGACGGTGCCGACCATCCTGCGCGCCCTGGGCCTGGAAGCACCCGCGGAGTCGTCCGGCACGCCTTCCGCCGACGACACCATGACGCCGCTCAGCCGGCTGGAGTGGGAGCACATCCAGCAGGCGCTGGCCGAAACCGACGGCAACATCTCCGCCGCCGCACGCCTGCTGGGCATGCACCGGCGTTCACTGCAGCGCAAGCTGGCCAAGCGACCGGGACCCGAGCGGCGTTGGGTGGACGAGTAGCCGCATCGGTCAGCGCATCCGCTTTCGACGTGCAGGGCATGCGCACCCTCGGGGAACGGATCGCTATTGCAGCCTCACCCGCGCACCGTGCAACTGCGGCGCGCCATCGGCCACATCGGTCCAGACCAGCCAAGCGGTGTCCGCGGTTGCCTGCAACCTGGGGATGCCGCTCGCACGGCCACGCGCGGCCAGCGTCGCCACCTCGGTACGTGCCGCATCGCCCCACGCCAGGTCGTAGCGGCCCAACACGAGACGCTGGCTGTCGTCGGCCGCCTGTTCCAGCCAGCTCACCAGCAATCCATCCCCGCTGCGCACCAGGCCCAGCCGCCCCAGCACCTGGGTTCCACTGGCCAGCGTGACCGGCGCGCCGAAGGCATCCCCGGCATTCTCCGACATCGCCGCCTTCACCTCCGGCACACCGCCGGCCTCGGTGTACCAGGCCACCCACACCCTGTTGCCATCGGCCACGACGACGGGACCATTGACCGGGCAGCCGGCGATCTTCCAGTCATCGGCGTGCACGTCACGCGGTGCAGTCCACGCAACACCATCGAAACGCACGATGCGGGTGTCGCGGATTTCATCTTGGGTGCGCCCGCGATACACCACTACCACGCCCCGGTCGGTCATCGCGGAGGACGTGGTGCAGCAGTCGCAGGTGGAGGCATCCAGCGGCCATTCGCCCTCCTGCGCAACCTGCGGATCGTACAACGCAGCGCGCAGCATCATGGCGGCACCACCGGCATGATCGTGGCCATCGTCATGACCTTCATGGCCACCGGCTGCCGCCTTCTGCCGGCTGTCCAGCCACGCGATGCCCAGCGTATCCGCGGACTGCGGCCAGAACGTCACGAAGCCATGGTCGCCCGGCGTCCCGGCGGGATGCACCAGCCGTGGCATGGTCCACGTGGCGCCTCCGTCGCCGGAACGGACCAGGTCCACGCCGTAATCCATCCGTCCGGGCCCGGTGCTGCGCAGCCAGTGCGCCCACAACGACCCGTCCTGCAACGCGTAGACATGCGGTGTATCGGCCCAGTTGCGGAAGAAGTCCTGGCGCTGTGCAATCGTAAGGGGCGCCGACCATGCGGCCGGCGGCGTACCGCCCGGATTGAATCGGCTGAATTGCAGGCGCAGGTCCTTCCCGCTGGAAGGCTCCAGCCAGCTCAGCAGCAGGTCCCCGTCGGCGGCCAGCGCCAGGTCAGGCTGTGCCGATCCCGCGGGCGCGGGCAGCGCCCACGCTTCCACGCGAGCCGCTTCCTTCGCGGTGGCGCCACTGCCGGCGGCCGGCGACTCGGCCGTCGGTGCACGACAGGCCGCCAGGCCCGCGAGCACCGCGCCCAGCATGATCGCTCTGCCCCATGGCCGCGCACTGCCTGTCGTCATCGCATCCGCCCTCGTAACCCAAGGCTATTCCAGCACACAAAGCGAAGCCATGGCCGCGACCGGGTGTCGCAGTCCTACACCGATTCCCGCGAAGGTGGGAGATTGGAAGCAGCGCCGGCCTGCGCTACGGTGCGCGCATGAGCGATCCGGCCCGCGACATCCTGACCCCCAGCCAGCTGAACACGCTGGCGCGCGACCTGCTGGAGAGTGCGTTCCCGCTGATCTGGGTGGAAGGCGAGCTGGGCAACGTCACCCGCCCGGCGTCCGGCCATCTGTACTTCACCCTGAAGGACGCGCGTGCGCAGGTGAAGTGCGCGATGTTCAAGCCCAAGAGCCAGTGGTTGAAGTTCGCGCCACGCGAAGGCCTGCGCGTGCTCGCGCGTGGACGGCTGACCCTTTACGAGGCGCGCGGCGACTACCAGCTGGTCATCGACCATCTGGAAGAGGCTGGCGAAGGGGCGCTGCGGCGCGCCTTCGACGAGCTCAAGGCGAAGCTGGCCGCCGAGGGCCTGTTCGATGCCGACCGCAAGCGTCCGCTGCCGTCGCATCTGCAGCGGCTGGGCGTGATCACCTCGCCGACCGGCGCGGCCGTGCGCGACGTGGTGAGCGTGCTGGAACGCCGCTTCCCGCTGCTGCAGGTGGACATACTGCCTGTGCAGGTACAGGGCGAAGCGGCGCCGGCGCAGATCGTCGACATGCTGCAGCACGCGGGCCGCAGCGGGCGCTACGACGCCCTGCTCGTCACCCGGGGTGGCGGTTCGCTGGAAGACCTGTGGGCCTTCAATGACGAACGGTTGGCCCGTGCCATCGCCGCGTCGCCGGTGCCGGTGGTGTCCGCCGTGGGCCACGAAACCGACTTCACGCTGGCCGATTTCGCCGCCGACCTTCGCGCGCCCACGCCCTCCGTCGCGGCGGAACTGCTGGTGCCCGACCGCCGCGACCTGCTGTCGCGCCTGCGCGTGCTGCAGCAACGCATGGTCACCACGCATGCGCATCGGCTGCGCCAGGCCATGCAGCGCGCTGATCGCGCCGCATTGCGGCTGCAGGCATTGCGTCCGCAGGCGCGGCTGGAGATGCTGCGCCGGCGCGAACAGGAGGCCGCGCGACGGTTGCATGCGCTCTGGCGCGACCAGCATGCCCGCCGGCTGGCGGCGCTGCGGCATGCCGCCGCCGTCCTGCGGGCGCACGCCCCGCAACGTCGGCTGGAACAACTGCGCGAGCGGCTGCTCGCGCTGGCCCCACGCCCGCAGGCGGCGGTCGTCCGTACCCTGCAGCGCGACGCCCTGCGCCTGCGCAGCCTGGCGCGTTCGCTGGAGGCTGTCAGTCCATTGGCGACCGTCGCGCGCGGCTACGCGCTGGTCACGCGCGAGGACGGCACGCTCATACGCTCGGTGGAACAGGTCCGCCCGGGCGATGCGGTCAGCGCGCGACTGAGCGACGGCACCCTGAAACTGCGGGTGGAGTGACCGCGCCGGCAGTGCATGCACTGCCGGTTCCCGCCTGCCTGCCCCATCCACACTTCGCAAGGACTACGACATGATCACCCGCGAACAGCTCGTCGACATGTTCGACAACATGGCCAGGGAAACCTCATGGGATCTCACCAAACCCATGGTATGGGGGTATTTCTTCACGAACGATGCGCGTGCCGAACTGGAGGCCGCTGCCGCCTTGCTGCAGGCGCAGGGTTACCGCGTCGTCGCCCTGTACCTGGATGACAAGGAACGCCCCCGGGATCCGGATCTGTGGTGGCTGCATGTCGAGAAGACCGAGGTGCACACGCCGGACAGCCTGGACCAGCGCAACCAGGCGCTGTACCGCTTTGCCGACGAGAACGACCTGGATGCGTACGACGGCATGGACGTGGGCGTGATCGAGTAGCAGCGCAGTCGAACGGTCCCTGAGAAGAGGGCCGCAGATCGTCCAACCCCACTGCCGCACATGGCGCGTTGAAAGCTCCGTCCCAACCACGGAGTTCCGCCATGTCGCACCGTCGCTACTGCCTCACCCTGCTGGCCGTCGCCGTCCTGGCCGGCTGCACCTCCAGCCCGACCACCAACCGGGTCACCCCGGCAAACGATGCGGCCGCCGCCGCCGGAGCGGCTGCCAGTGCCGCGGAGGCGGAAGCGGCACGCCACGACAGTACCCTCCAGGAAAGCGGCACCCTGGACAGCATCGTCGTCTCGGGCAGCCGCGTGCGGGCCGAGGCGAAGCAGGCCCTGGAGAATTTCGCCCACGCACCGCCGCCGCCCTCGCCCCCCGCGCCCGCGAGCATGGCCTACCGCAGCCTGGGCGTGGTCGCGGCACCGATGCCGTCGCTGCAAACCGCGCCGGCCAACACCGAGAAGTACGCCGCACGCGATGACAACCCTGTGCACCGTACGTCGGTGGAACCGGTATCGACCTTCTCCGTGGACGTGGACACCGGCAGCTACAGCAATGTGCGGCGCATGCTGCGCGAGGGCACGCGGCCGCCGGCCGATGCCGTGCGTGCCGAGGAGTTCATCAACTATTTCCGCTACGGCCATGCGGCGCCGACGGACCGCAGCCGCCCGTTCCGCGTGACCACCGAACTCGCCCCCGCACCCTGGAACGAGAAGCGCCAGCTGCTGATGATCGGCATCCGGGGCTATGACGTGCCCAAGGCGACGCTGCCGCCCGCCAACCTGGTGTTCCTGCTGGATACCTCCGGCTCGATGGAATCGCCCGACAAGCTGCCGCTGCTGAAGCAGTCGTTCGCGCAGCTGGTACCGCAGCTGCGCAGGCAGGACCGTGTCTCCATCGTGGTCTACGCCGGTTCGGCCGGTCTGGTGCTGCCACCGACACCCGGCGACCGCCACGACGAGATCCTCGCGTCCCTCGACCGCCTGCAGGCCGGTGGCAGCACCAATGGTGGCGACGGCATCCGGCTGGCCTATGCGATGGCGAAGCAGGCGTACGTACCGGATGGGGTCAACCGCGTGATCCTGGCCACGGACGGCGATTTCAATGTCGGCACGGTCAGCCAGGATGCGCTGGAAACGATGGTGGGCGACCAGCGCAAGTCCGGCATCGCGCTGACCACGCTGGGCTTCGGCACCGGCAACTACAACGATGCCATGGCCGAACGGTTGGCCGATGTCGGCGACGGCAACCACGCCTATATCGACACGCTGCAGGAGGGACGCAAGGTACTGGTGGAGGAGATGCAGTCCACGCTGCTGACCATTGCCCGCGACGTGAAGATCCAGGTCGAGTTCAATCCCGCGGTGGTGTCGGAGTACCGCCTGATCGGCTACGAGAACCGCGTGCTCAACAACGAGGACTTCGCCAACGACAAGGTCGACGCCGGCGACATCGGCGCGGGCCATGAAGTGACTGCCCTCTACGAGATCACGCCCGTCGGCTCGGATGCCACCCGCCTGCCGGTGCTGCGCTACGGCGACAAGGCCACCACGCCACCGGGCGGCGACACCGGCGAGGTCGCGCACCTGCGCCTGCGCTACAAGTTGCCGGGGGATGACGCGAGCAAGCTGATTGAAGCCCCCATCGCAACCGGCTCGCTCACACGCCAACCGAGCGAGGCCTTCCGCTTTGCCACCGCGGTGGCGGCCTATGCCGATCTGTTGCGGGGCGGCCAGCGCATCGAAAACTGGAGCTGGAATGACGTGACCCGCACCGCACGTGGCGCGTCCGGCAGCGATCCGCATGGCCTGCGCGCCGAGTTCATCGGCCTGCTTGACCAGGCGCGCCGGATGGCAGGCGTGCAGCAGGTGGACACGCCAGCGATCGCAGGCGAATGAGGACGCCGGCAGGGCGAGCCGTGGCGGCAGCGGCTCGCCCTGCCGCCACGACGCCCGCCGGTCAGGCCAGGTCGGCCGAGCCGCCCGTCATGCTCGCGGCGGGACGGCCCAGCAGGTAACCCTGGCCGAGCTCGCAACCCAGTTCCAGCAATGCGTGGCGCTGCTCGTCGGTCTCCACGCCTTCGGCGATCGTTTCGATCCCCAGCGTGCTGGCCAGCGCGAGGATCGCGCGCACCAGCGCCAGGCTTTCCGGACGCGCCTCCGACCCCAGCCCCGCGATGAAGCTGCGATCTATCTTGAGGACCGAAATGGGGAAGCGGTGCAGATACGACAGCGCCGAGAACCCGGTGCCGAAGTCGTCCAGCTGCGCCAGGATGCCGTGCTGCCGCAGGGTGCGCAGGATGCGCAGCGTGCGCGGCGCGTCGTCGAGCAGCGCGACCTCCGTGATCTCCACCCGCATCCGCGAGGGATCGGCACCGTGCGCTTCGAACATCGCCAGCAGGCGATCGGCGAAGTCCGGTGAACGGAAATGGCGCGGCGATACGTTGACCGAGATATAGCCTTCCACGCCCTGCGCGATCCGCCTGACCACCTGCTCGTACAGCAGCCAGTCGACCTGTTCGATCAGGCCACTGTCCTCGCCCAGCTCGATGAACTCCGACGGCAGCAGCAGGCCGCGCCGGTCATGCTGCCATCGCAGCAGGGCCTCGTGGCCGATGATGGTGCGGTCGTCGAGACGACGGATCGGCTGGTAGAACGGCAGGAAGTCATGGTGGTTGATCGCGCGGCGCAGGTCGGCTTCCAGGTCCAGGCTCTGCATGGCCGCTTCGCGCATGGCCTCGTCGAACATCGCGCAGCGGTCGCGACCCTGCTCCTTGGCGCGATACATGGCGGCGTCCGCGTCGCGCAGCAGTTCCTCGCCATTGCGGTAACGCGGGTGCCATATCGCGATGCCGAGGCTGGCCGAAGGAAACAGCTCGCGCCCCGCCACCCACATCGGGCGGCCGAGCACGGCCAGCAGGCGTTGTGCATGGTCGCGCACGTTCTCCACGCCGTCGGTGTATTCGACCAGGATCGCGAACTCGTCGCCGCCCAGGCGCGACACCATGTCGCTGCCGTGCATGCTCATGGTGATGCGGCGCGCCACTTCCACCAGCAGTTCGTCGCCGGCGGCGTGTCCCATGCTGTCGTTGACCAGCTTGAAGCGGTCCAGGTCCAGGAACAGCACCGCGAATGCCTGTCCGTCGCCGTGGCGTGCGCGTTCGATGGCGGCGGAGAGCCGGTCAAGCAGGTGCGGGCGGTTCGGCAGGCCCGTCAGGGCGTCGTGCGTGGCCTGGTAGGTCAGCTGCTGCTCCGCCCGCAGGCGTTCGCCGATCTGGGCCCGCAACTGGTGGTTGGCCTCGGCAAGTTCACGCGTGCGCTCGTCGACCCGGCGCTCCAGTTCCGCGTGCGCGCTGCGCAGGCGTTCCTGGGCGCGCTGGCGGTCAAGGCCATTGCCGATGTGGTGGGCAACGAAGGTCAGCAGGCTCTGGTCGTGCGCGCTGAAGGTCACGTCGGTCGAATAGCTCTGCACCACGACGGCACCCACGGCATCCTCGCCACGGAACAGCGGCACGCCCAGCCAGCTGAAAGCCGGCGGCCCATGCTGCAGCAGCTTGCCCTCCTCGGCCAGGCGATGGATCACCTCGCGGTCGGCCAACAGCGGCTTGCCGGTGGCGATGACGTATTCGGTCAGGCCGTTGGTCATCCGCCGCGACTTGCGCATCGGGTCGCGTTCGTCGATGGAATACGGGAACTGCAGCATGTCGCCGTCGTCGGAGACCAGCGCGATGTAGAAGTTGCGCGCATTGATCAGCTCGTCCACCACCACGTGCACGTCGGCGTAGAAACGCTCCAGGCTGTCCGAGGTGATGGCCAGGTCGGTGATGCGGAACAGCGCACGCTGCAGCTTCTCGGCGCGCTTGCGCTCCATCACCTCGGCCTGCAGCTCGCGGTTGGCCCGCTGCAGCTCATGCGTGCGGGCTTCCACGCGGTGTTCCAGTTCCACGTGCGCGTGCTTGCGGTCCAGTGCGGTCAGGATGTGCTGGGCCACGTAACCCAGCAGGGCGCGGTCCTCGTCGGCGTAGCTGGCCGGCGCGTCGTAGCTCTGCACCACGATGGCGCCACACACGCGGTCCTCGCGGCGCATCGGCACGCCCAGCCAATCGAGGCTGTCCGGGCCGTGCGACGGGTCGCGCATCACGCCCAGTTTCTGCCGGATCACCGCGGAGGGCCCCCGCAGCGGCTGGCCGTGGCGCAGCAGCGCGAAGGTCATGCTGTTGGCCATTTCCTCTTCGCTGAACTCGCGCTCCGGTTCGGCCACGTAGGGATCACGCTGGTCGGCGAAGTACAGGAAGCGCACGCTGCGGCGCTGGTCGTCGTACAGCACGATGTAGCAGTTTTCCGCGTACATCAGCGAGTTCACCACCGCGTGGATGCGGCGGAGCATCTCGGGCATCTCCAGGTCGGCGCCCGCCAGGTCGGCGATCTCGTACAGCGCCTGCTGCAGGCGCTTGGACTTTTCCAGCGACACGATGCGCGCCTGCGCACGCGCGGCGTCCAGCGACGTGACCAGCAGCGTGCGCGCCAGCAGCAGCCAGGGCTCCTCTTCGGCCGGTGGCAGCGGGTGCGGCAGCGACACCGCGACGGCGATGCGCGCATTGCCGTCGGCGTTGTCCCAGGCGTGTACGCGCAGCTCGGGGCTGTCGTGTTCGGCATGGGTGTCGGCCAGAGCCTGCTCCGCCCGCTTGCGCAGCACCGCGGTCGCGGACGGCGTGGCCGCCGCGCCGTTGCCGAGCGCCCAGTCCCGCCAGCACACCGCCAGTTCCGCACCGTCGGGCAGCATGCCGCGCAGCGTCGAGACGATCCTGTCGGCAGGCGACAAGGCGGACTCGGCAGCCGGGTTGTCGGCACTGACGGAGCGTGTGGACATGACCGGTTCCAATGGAGTCGGTGCGGTGCGGTTTCTGGATTTCCCCCGGGGCGAGCATACCGCCAGCGCCCCCCTGAACGGAAACGCCTGCGTCACAACCCCATGCGTGCCCCCGGGCCGTTACTGGACCTTGTGTTCCGCCAGCATGCCATCGCGTTCCCGCATTCCCCCGCCCCCACTCCCATGGATGGATGGCTGAACCACGCCGACGGAAGCGCGCGGGACGGCTTCACGGCCACGCACGGACGGCTTACGCTGGTGGCGGTGAACGACCTTGCAGAACCCGCCGACGAGACCCTGATGCTGGCCTACGCCGCCGGTGACGCGTCCGCCTTCGAATTGCTCTACGCCCGCCACCGCGGACCGCTCTACCGCTTCCTGCTGCGCCAGCTGCGCGACAGCGCACTGGCCGACGAGTTCTTCCAGGATGTGTGGCAGCGCGTGATCACCGCGCGCGCGGGCTGGAAACCGGAAGCGGCCTTCAGCACCTGGCTTTTCCGCATCGCGCACAATCGGCTCAACGACCATTGGCGCGGGCTGAAACATCGCCCGGCCGCCCCCGTGGATGCCGACGAACGCACCGCACGCGTGCCGGACCCGGATACGCCGGAGCGCCAGCTGTCGGACTTCGAACAGCGGCGGCGGTTGCAGGTGGCCATGGATGAACTGCCGGAGGAGCAGCGCGAAGTGCTGCAACTGCGGCTGGAACAGGAACTGACCCTGGAGGAGATCGGCGACATCACCGGCGTTGGCCGGGAGACGGTGAAATCGCGGTTGCGTTACGCGATGGACCGGTTGCGGACGAGGTTGAAAGAATGAAGAAACCCCACGAACCCCTGACGCCGGAAGAACGCGAGCTGGCCGCACAGCTGGCGAAGCTGGGCCCGCATGGTGGCCCGTCGCCGCAGCTGGACGCCCGTATCCTGTCAGCGGCGCGCACCGCCGTGCAGGGCCGCAGCGTGCCAGCAGCACGACGCGCCCGCTGGCCGCTGGGGCTCGGCGTGGCGGCGTCCGTCCTGCTGGCGGTGGGCGTGGCCTGGCAATTGCGTCCGTTGCAGGAAGTGCCGGTGGCCAGCGAAATCCCGGCGGAGGCCATGTCGGTTCCTGCGGCCCCGGAGACCGAAGAGTCGGTGGCCGCGGCCAGCGATGACGCGGCACCGCCGCCCAGTCGCGTCCTTGCCGAGCCTGCTCCCGCCGATCCGCTGCCACCCCCGTCCCGTCCCTCGAAACCGCTGAGCGACCCCGCACGCCAGAACGCCGAGGCCGCCGCGCGCAAGGAAGCCGTGCCGCGCCGCAATCCGCTGTCGGTCATTCCCTCGGTCCCGGGCTTGCCCCTGCCGGTCGAAGCCCCCGCGCCGCAGGCCTTCCCGCAGGCGACGCGTGCGCAGGAGGGCGTGGCTGCCGCCGACGCGGCAGCGGCACCGTCCGCCAGCATCACGACCGCTGCCGACCGCGAAGCGGCAGCCGTGCAGTTCCGCGAGGCGGAATCGCAGCGGCGCGAACAGGACCGGCGCGCCGCGGTCGAGCGCGAAACCGCCGAATCGAGGACCTTGGACAGCATCAGCGTGTCCGGTTCGCGTACACGCGCGAAGCGTACCGACACATACGCCCCGCCAACGCCAGCCGCCCCGCCCGCGCCGCCACCGCCACCCGCGCCGGCCGCCAGTGCCGGCAGCAGCGCCGAGCCCGGAGCCGCCCGCACGGCATTGCGCCGTACCGACCTGCAGGTGCCGGTAGACGAGGACACGAAACTGCCCGAAGACGAATGGCTGGACCGCATCCGCCTGCGCCGTGACCTGGGCGATGCCGCCAACGCCACCCGCAGCCTGCAGTTGTTCGTGCAGGAGCATCCCTTCCAGCGCATTCCCGACGACCTGCGTCCGCTGCTGGGCGACCCGTGACCGACACGCTGGCCGCGCCCGCCTCGCACCTGCTGGAGGCGAAGCACAGCCGTTTCCTGGCGCAGGCCGCTCCGGTCACGTCGCCGGAACAGGCCTTGGACTTCCTCCGCCAGGTCGGCGATCCCGACGCCACCCACAACTGCTGGGCCTACCGGATCGGTCCCGGATACCGGTCGAGTGACGATGGCGAGCCCGCCGGCACGGCCGGTCGTCCCATCCTGGCCGCCATCGACGGCCAGGGATATGACCAGGTCGTCGTGGTGGTGACCCGCTGGTACGGGGGCATCAAGCTGGGCGCTGGGGGACTGGTGCGGGCCTACGGCGGTGCGGCGGCCGAGTGCCTGCGGCTGGCGGCGCGACGGCCGCTGGTGATGCTGCGGACCGTGGAACTGGCGTGCCCGTTCGACGACCTGGGCCATGTGCACGCCGCCGTGCTCGCGCACAAGGCGGAGCGGCTGGAGGAAAGCTTCGACGAATCCGGCGCGCGCCTGACCTTGCAATTGCCGGTGGAGCGGGTGGACGCCTTGAAATCGCAGCTGCGCGACGCCACCCGTAACCGGGTGCGCTTCGTCGATCCGGGGTAGCGCCAGGACGGGACAGGTGTTTGTGGAAGGGGCTTCCGGCACGATGGGAGCGCAGCGGCCTGGTCGGGGCTGAAGCTCCTTCCACAACCGCTTTGACGATGGACACCCGATGACCCGTACGGTCGAAACGACAGACAGCACCTCCCCGCCGAAACCCAAGGCCAAGCTGGGCACGCTGCGCGCCCTGTGGCCTTTCGTGCGCCAGCATGCCGGGCTGTTTACCGCCTGGTTGCTGGCACTGGCGTTGGCGTCGGCGGCGACGTTGAGCCTGCCGGTCGCCTTCCGGCAGATGATCGACAACGGCTTCACCGATGGCGCCAACATCAACCGCGCGTTCCTGTTCCTGTTCGTGGTGGCGGTGGTGCTGGCACTGGCGAGCGCCGCGCGCTTCTACTTCGTTTCGCTGCTGGGCGAGAAGGTCGTCGCCGACCTGCGGGGCCAGTTGTACGGCCACCTGATCGGGCTGGATGCCGAATTCCACGACCGCAGCCGAAGCGGCGAACTGGTGTCGCGCCTGTCGGCCGACAGCGAACTGCTGCGTACCGTGGTGGCCACCAGCATGTCGGTCGCGCTGCGCAGCAGCGTCACCGTGATCGGCAGCCTGGCGATGTTGTTCGTCACCAGTCCGCGGTTGGCGGCGTTCGCGCTGATCGGCATCCCGTTGGCGGTGCTGCCCATCGTCCTGGGTGCACGGCGGCTGGAAAAGGCATCCCGTGCCAGCCAGGATCGCGTGGCCGACGCCAACACGCTCGCCAGCGAGACCCTGGGTGCGGTGCGTACCGTGCAGGCACACGCACGCGAACCCTACGAACGTGGCCGCTTCGGCGCCGCCGTCGCGACCGCCGTGGAAACCGCGCGCAAGCGCATCCGTGCGCAGGCCTGGGTGACCGCCGCCGCCATCACCCTGATCTTCGGTGCCATCACGCTGGTGCTGTGGTCTGGGGCGCACGACGTGATCGACGGCACCATGAGCGCGGGTACGCTGGGCCAGTTCGTGCTGTATGCGCTGATCGGCGGTGGTTCGGTCGGCGCGCTGGCCGAAGTATGGAACGAGCTGCAGCGTGCCGCGGGCGGGATGGGCCGCATCGCCGAGCTGCTGAATGAAACACCGGCCATCCGTGCACCGGCCGCGCCCCGCATCCTGCCGGCGCCGGTGAAGGGCGAGATCCGCTTCGACGATGTGTCGTTCCACTATCCGTCACGCCCGGACCTGCCAGCGCTGGACGATTTCACGCTGACGGTATCGCCCGGCGAAACCGTCGCGCTGGTCGGTCCGTCGGGCGCCGGCAAGAGCACGGTCTTCTCCATGCTGCTGCGGTTCCACGATGCGCAGACCGGCAGCGTGCGCATCGACGGCGTGGACCTGCGGGATCTGGACCCGGCGCAGCTGCGCGAACACATCGCGCTGGTACCGCAGCAACCGACCATCTTCGCGGCCAGCGCGGCGGAAAACATCCGCTACGGCAAGCTGGACGCCACCGACGCGGAACTGCAGGCGGCAGCCGAAGCGGCGGAAGCGGATGATTTCCTGCGCGAGCTGCCCGAAGGTTTCGACAGCCAGCTGGGCGAACGCGGCGCGCGCCTGTCAGGCGGCCAGCAGCAGCGCATCGCGATCGCCCGCGCCCTGCTGAAGGATGCCCCCATCCTGTTGCTGGACGAAGCCACCAGCGCGCTGGACGCGCAGAGCGAACGCGCCGTGCAGCATGCCCTGGAGCGACTGATGGAGGGCCGCACCACGCTGGTCATCGCGCATCGCCTGGCCACCGTATTGAAGGCCGACCGCATCGTGGTGATGGATCGTGGCCGCATCGTCGCGCAGGGTACCCATGAGGAACTGCTGGCGCAGGATGGCCTGTACGCGGAACTGGCGCGGCTGCAGTTCCTCGACTGAGCACGCATGCCGCCGCTTCTTTGACGCCGGCCCATCGGCATGGGCTAGCATGCGGCCTCCCGTCCGGCCTGGGAGCCACGCATGATCTCGGATTCGTTGCCGCCGCTGCTGCGCGGCCTGGGCACCACGCTGATCCTGTTGACCAGCGCCCTGGTGGTCAACGTGGAGCGCACCGGCACGCAGGCGGCCGAGCAGGCGGCATGGGCGCAGCTCGCGGTGAAGGCCGAGGAACTCGCGCGGCAGGACGCGACCGGCTTGGATGCATTGGCTGCCGAAGTAAGGCGGCTACGCCTGCAGCTTCAGGAAAACGACCTGGCTGACGAGGTGTTCGAGAACCCGTGGTTCCAGTGGTTTGGCCTGCTGGGTACCGGACTGATCGCCGCCTCGTTCTTCGTCGAGTGGCGACTCAAGCGCATCATCGCGCGCGCCGCACAGGCAGCCGCGCCGCCCGCCTAGCACAGCGAACGGGTCGGATCAGGCCGCGCTGCCCGCCTGCACCAGCGCCATCGCACGACGCGGCCGGCTGGGGAAAGCGTGCCGCAGGATGCGCCAGACCACCTGGCCGAACTGCCTCGGCAGCGTACCGGTGTTGTAGTGCTGGCCGTAGCGCGCGCAGATCTCGCGCACCTCGCGCGCCAGCTCCGCATACCGGTTGGCCGGGATGTCGGGATAGAAATGGTGCTCGATCTGGTGGCTCAGGTTGCCCGACAGCACGTTGATCAGGAAGCCGCCACGCAGGTTGGACGAGCCGCGCAGCTGGCGCAGGTACCAGTGCCCTCGGGATTCGTTCTTGATGCTTTCCTTCGGGAACGTCTCCGCGTCAGCGGTGAAGTGGCCGCAGAAGATGATCACGTACGTCCAGACATTGCGCAGCCCGTTGGCCACCAGGTTGCCCAGCAGCACCGGCAGGAAGAACGGGCCGGCCAATGCGGGGTAGATCACGTAATCCTTGGCCAGCTGGCGGCCCATCTTGCGCACGACCGGCGCGGACTTGCGACGCAGCTGCTGGGTGGTCATCTTGCCGTGCACCCAGCGCCCCAGCTTGAGGTCCTGGATCGCGATGCCCCACTGGAATAACAGTGCGAAGACGATCGCGACCAGCGGCTGCACCAGGTAGAACGGCTTCCACTTCTGCTCGGGGAAGATGCGCAGCAGGCCATAGCCGATGTCGTCGTCCATGCCCCGCACGTTGGTATAGGTGTGATGGCGGAAGTTGTGCGTATGGCGCCAGTTGTCGCTGGTGGCGACGATGTCCCAGTCGAAGGTCTTGCCGTTGAGCTGTGGATCGCCCATCCAGTCGTACTGGCCGTGGATGACGTTGTGGCCCAGCTCCATGTTGTCCATGATCTTGGCCAGGCCCAGCGCCAACGCGCCTGCGGCCCACAGCACCCAGAACAGCCAGCCCACGGCGCTGTCGGCCAGCCACAGGCCACCGGCGATGGCGGCAGCGAACAGCAGCACGCGGCCTGCCAGCCCGGTGTAGCGCACCACCTTCATGATGGTGCGGATGTAGCGGGCATCGCGCGCGCCCAGCGTCGCGACCGTGCGTGCGCGCAGCGCGTCCAGTTCCTGGCCGAAGCTGTCCAGCTCTTCGGCACTGAGTTTGCGGTTGCGGGTGGCCATCGTGGGGGATGTCATCAGAGATCCAGTTCCAGATCGGTGGCGGCGCTGTTGATGCACAGCTTCAGCGCCTGGGTGGTGTCGTGCGCCAGCGCGCCGCTGGGTAGGTGTCGGGTGCTGCCGGCGGACTTGCCGCAGGCGCAGGTGTTGCAGATGCCCATGCGGCACCCGGAGGCGGGCTTCAGCCCGTGGGCTTCGAGTGCGGTCAGCAGGGATTCGCCACGCGGGATGCGCAGGGTGCGGCCGCTGCGCAGCAGACGCACCTCCACCTCGCCTTCGTCGACGACGGTGACGGGCGCGGGCGTGAAGGCTTCGGCCTGGAACGCGGCGACGCGTCCGGCCAGCAGGCCACGCGCGTTTTCAACAAAGCCGCCCGGTCCGCAGGCCAGCACCTGCAACTCAGCCGGTTCACCCACGCAGGCGACCAAGGTCGCCTCGTCGAGGCGGCCTTCGCCCTCGTCGGCGGCAATCGCGCGCTCGCGCGTCAGCATCAACCGGAAGCGGAAACGCGGATGCCGCGCCGCCAGCGTGCGCAGTTCGTCCAGGAAACAGGCTTCGTCGCGCTGCCGTACCCAGTACACCAGCGACAGGTCGGCCGGCATGCCCTGCCCGGCCATCTGCCGCACCAGCGCCATCATCGGCGTGATGCCGCTGCCGGCAGCCAGCAGGCATACGGGCGAAGCGGGCGTGGCAGGCAGGGTCATGTCGCCGAACGCCTGGCCAAGCTCGAAGACCGTGCCTGGCCGTGCTTCGCCACAGAGGAAACGGCTGACGCGGCCACCCTCGATGCCCTTCACGGTGATGGCCAGCAGCCCGTCCTCGCGCGGCGGCGCCGTCAGGCTGTAGCTGCGGGTCACCCGCACGCCGTCGATCTCCACGCCCAGATTCACATGCTGGCCTGCCTGATGGCCCGCCCAGTGGGCATTGGGCTTCAGCAACAGGGTCACGGCGTCACGCGAAGCGGCTTCGCGACCGACCAGGCGCGCCAGCGGGCGCTCCCAGGACCAGCTGCGGTTGAGCCGGGAAGCCCAGAAATCAAAGATGTCTGGCCTTACCAGGGGCTGGACCAGCCGTTTCAGCGGACCGTGCCGGTGACGGGCAGAGGGGCGGACTTGGGCATTCATGGCCCTACTATACCCATGTGAAGACACTCGTGTATACACTTGTGCACTAATTACTGAGGCTATGATGGCTGCATTCATCCAAGACGCCCTCCGCGTGCCCCAAGCCTCCCAATCCCTGCCGCACGACGACCACGGCCCCGGCCGCAAGGCGACCATCTCCCGCGAGGACCTGCTGGCAGCCGCATTGAAGCTGCTGGGCCCGCATCGCAGCGTGTCCACCCTGAGCCTGCGCGAAGTCGCGCGCGAAGCCGGGATCGCGCCGAACAGTTTCTACCGCCAGTTCCGCGACATGGACGAACTGGCCGTGGCGCTGATCGACCTGGCCGGCCGCTCGCTGCGCAAGATCATCGGCGAGGCGCGTCACCGTGCAGCCAGCAGTGATCGCAGCGTGGTGCGCGGCTCGGTGGAAGCCTTCATCGAACAGCTGCGCGCCGACGACAAGCTGCTGCACGTGCTGCTGCGCGAAGGCAACGTGGGCTCGGATGCCTTCAAGCACGCCGTCGAACGCGAGCTGCAGTTCTTCGAAGAAGAACTCTGCATCGACCTGGTGCGGCTGGCCGCGCGCGACAATGCCAGCCTCTACGAACCCGCCCTGGTGTCCAAGGCCATCACCCGGCTGGTCTTCGCGATGGGTGCCACCGCCATGGACCTGCCGCCGGAGAAAGACGCCGAGCTGGTCAACCAGCTGTCGGAAATGGTGCGGATGATCATCACCGGCTCACGGGCGATCGCCCGCAGCTGAGGCGCCGCTTACGGCGCGATATGGATGGGCGTGCCGACCGGCACGCGACGCCATATCTCTTCCATCTCCGCGTTGGTCACCGCGATGCAGCCATCGGTCCAGTCGCCCGCACGGCCCGGCGGCGTCGCGCCATGGATCATGATGTCGCCGCCCGGGTCCACGCCACGCGCCCGTGCCTGCCGGCGATCGGCCTGGTCGGGATACGAGATGCGCAGTGACAGGTGATAGCGGCTGCGGTCATTGCGGTACGTGATGCGGTAATCGCCTTCCGGCGTGCGCTCATCGCCCTGCTGGCGCTTGTGCCCTACCGGTGCGTCGCCCAGTGCGACCCGATAACCGGCGATCACCCTGCCACCCCGCATGAGCTCCATGCGCCGCCGTGCCTTGAAGACGCGGATCGCGTCCGCCTGCTGTGCGGCGGCAACCAGGGGCGGTGGCCACGCCGCCCCTGGATCCGCCGCCGATGCGGTGGCAGCTGCGCCGACGCCGGCAATCGCAAGCCATGCGATCAGCCACGCGCGCCGGCGGGCGCGGTTCATGGGGGGAGCACCCTGTCCAGCACGCGCAAGATGTCCGGGCTGTCCGGCAGCGTTCCGAAAGCCAGGCCATGCTCACCGCCCAGTCGACTGCGCACGAACAGGGACGCCGCCGGACTGCCGGCGCGCAGCAGCACCGCCGCCTGCAGTGCCAACGCCAGCCGTTCGGTCAACAGACGCGCCCCGCCTTCGCTGGCCGACGACAGGTCGGCATGCAGGCGCGAGACGCAGGCATCGAAGCCGGCATCGTGGCCTTCCGCCGAAGCGAGTTCACGTCGCACCGCCTGGGCCGTTTCCGGTTCGCGCATGAGCGCGCGCAGGACATCCAGGCACTGGATGTTGCCGCTGCCCTCCCAGATGGAATTGAGCGGCGCCTGCCGGTAGAGCCGCGGCAGCATCGATTCCTCCACGTAACCGGCGCCGCCAAGACATTCCTGTGCCTCGTTGACGAAAGCGGGTGCACGCTTGCATATCCAGTACTTGCCCACGGCCGTGGCGATGCGGGCGAACGCGGCTTCGGACGGATCCGTCGGCGACGCATCCACCGCGCGCGCCACGCGCATGGAGAACGCCAAGGCCGCCTCCGCTTCCAGCGCCAGGTCGGCCAGCACATTGCGCATCAGGGCATGCGATGCCAGCGGTCTGCCGAAGGCCACGCGATGGCGCGCATGGTGCACGGCCTGCGCCAGCGCCATGCGCATCTGCGCCGCGGAACCCAGCATGCAGTCCAGACGCGTCAGCATCACCATCTGGATGATGGTGGCCACGCCACGACCTTCCTCGCCCACGCGATGCGCCTGCGCGCCGCAGAACTCGACTTCGCTGGAGGCATTGGACCAGTCGCCCAGCTTGTCCTTCAGGCGCATCAGCTGGAAAGCGTTCTTCCGCCCGTCCGGCAGACGCCGCGGCAACAGGAAACAGCTCAGGCCGCCCGGTGCCTGCGCCAGTACCAGGAAGCCATCGCTCATCGGCGCGGAGAAGAACCACTTGTGGCCGACCAACGCGTAGGTGCCGTCGTCGGCAGGCGTGGCCGTGGTGGCGTTCGTCCGCACATCCGAGCCGCCCTGCTTCTCGGTCATGCCCATGCCCAGGGTGATGCCGGCCTTCTCGGCGATGGGGATGTCGCGAGGGTCGTAGTGCGGTGCCGCCGCCTTGTCAGCCCACGCGCCGAGCACCGGTTCGCGCAGCAGCACGGGCACCGCGGCATGGGTCATGGTCAGTGGACAACTGGTGCCGGCTTCCACCTGGTGGTGCAGGTAACTCAGCGCGGCACGTGCGACCTGCGCACCCGCGGAAGGCGCATGCCATGACAGCCCAGCAACGCCATGCGTCTTGGCCGCTTCCATCAGCCGGTGGTAGGCCGGGTGGAACTCCACCGTATCGATGCGCTGGCCGAAGCGGTCATGCGTTTTCAGGCGCGGGCGGTCGCGGTTGGCATCGAAGCCGAGCCTGTACAGCTCATCGCCGGCAAGCGCCGCATAGGCGGCGAGGTGTTCCGTGAAGGCATCCGCGCCTTCGCGCTGCACTGCTTCGCGCAGCACCACGTCATCGGCCCACAGATCGCGCGGCTCGAACGGCGGCGGCTGATTGTCGACCACGTGGGTTTCAAAGGAGGGAAGGTCTTTCATCATCGGCTCCGTTGCCCCGATCCCGTTCTGGTGCCATTGCCGCTAGCGTGCGCCATCCGCGCGGGCGGCGTCCAATGCGACGGGTTCCGCTTTCCCCAACGCTGCCAGGAATTCCGGTTTCAACGGCAGCTTGCCGAGGAAACCGTGCTGCGTGCCGCTGAGCACGCGCAGCATGTGGCCGCGCCCGCCGGGCAACCTGCCCATCGGCAGGAACGCGATGTCCCGCGCCCGGGCGATCATGTCGCGGTCGGACTGGAAGATCGGCGTGAGCCAGCGACTCCAGAACTGGTAGACCCCCACATGCGCCTGGCGCTGCTGCTGGTACGCCTGCAGGGCCAGCGGCACCTCGGTGTGCGTGCGCAGCGCATCGCGCAATGCCAACGCGTCCATCAGCGCCATGTTCACGCCCTGCCCCAACTGCGGACTCATCGCATGCGCGGCGTCACCCAGCAGCACGAGCCGATCGCGGTGCCACTGCCGCACGCTGACGTCGCGATAGACGGCACGCGCAAGCTGCGCGGTATCGGTGATGCAGGCCAGCCGCTCGTGGGCATCTGGCCAGAGCTGCGCGATTTCCTCGCGCCATGGCGACAGGCCACGCGCATGCCAGTCGTCGAACTCCCCCACCGGCAGGCTCCAGAAGAAACTCAGCCGCGGGGTGTCATCGCCCGGCCGTGTGCCGACCGGCAGCATGCCGATCATCTTCCGTGCCGCCACGTAGCGCTGGCGAAGTTCATCCTGCCAGGCCCAGTCGTCCGCCGGCACCAGGCACCACAATGCGCCCCACGGGTAGACGGCTTCACCCCTCACCTGCCGCGTGGCACCGCGCAACTGCGAACCGGCGCCGTCGGCCGCGATCACCAGGTCGAAGGGACCGTGCCAGCGGCCATGCTGGTCGCGCATGCGCCGGGTGTCGTCATCCAGCGCGGTGATGGTGTGGCCGCGATGCACGTGCCGCGCATCGGGCCAGGCGTCCGCCAGCAGGGTGAACAGCGCGCCGCGCTGCATGCCCAGTCCGAAAAGATTGCCGCCCAGCCCCGCATAGCGCATGTCCATCACCGCGCGGCCGCACGGCGTCTCGCCATGCAGGCGATGCACGCGACGGCCATGCGCCAGCGCGGACTCCAGCAGACCCAGTTCCCACAGCACCTGCAGCCCCGTGGGTTGCAGCAGGAAACCGGCACCCACCGGACCGAGCTCCGCCGCGCGTTCGAACACCTCCACGCGATGGCCATCGCGAGCGAGCAGCAGCGCGGCCGTTTGTCCGGCGGTGCCGTAACCGATGATCGCGATGTGCAGGGCCGTCATGGCGTGCGGGGATCCTTTCCGGGCAAATGGCGCCGCGGTGCGTGTCGCTTGCCGACGGACGGCAGGCCGATTCCGTAGTAAACGGATGTACCTGCCAGTCGTGGAAGCACGGCGCCGGCCATTCCGTGCGAAAGGAAATCAGGGCGCGTAAAAAACCCCGCCGAAGCGGGGTTCAAGAAAATCGTCGTGGATCAGGCTGCCGGCGTGATGTTGGACGCCTGTGCGCCCTTCGGGCCCTGGGTCAGCTCATAGCTGACGCGCTGGCCTTCCTGCAGGCTGCGGAAGCCCTTGCTGTTGATCGCGGTGTGGTGTGCGAAGACATCGGCGCTGCCATCTTCTGGCGCGATGAATCCGAAGCCCTTGGCGTCGTTGAACCATTTCACGGTACCGTACGGCATAGCGCTTGCATTTCCTTTTCTGGATGCGGGTGGAATGTGTGACAGGCCGTCACACGCGCCGAGTATGCAAAGGCTGGCGCGAGTTGACAATCACCCTCTCGCCAGCGCGCCCACCAGGGCGGGGATCCCGGCCGAGGCCGCCGCCACGTTGGCGAGCACATCGTCCATGGTGATCTCCTCGTCGGTACCGCAGCCGGCCGCCCAGTTGGCGACGATGGCCAGGCAGGCATAGTCCAGGCCCAGCTCGCGTGCCAGGCCGGCTTCCGGCATGCCGGTCATGCCGACCAGGTCGCAGCCATCGCGTCGCAGGCGACGGATTTCAGCCCGCGTTTCCAGGCGCGGGCCCTGGGTCGCACCGTAGCAGCCACCGTCCACCAGCGACACGCCGGTGGCGGCCGCGGCGGCCAGGATCTGCCGGCGCAACGCGGGCGTGTACGGGTCGCCGAAATCCACGTGCAGCACCTCGCTGCCGGGCTCCTCGCACAGCGTGGAGATGCGTCCCCACGTGTAGTCGATCAGCTGGTCGGGGCAGGCCAGCACGCGCGGGCCGAAGGCATCGGTGATGCCGCCCACGGTATTGAGCGCCAGCACGCGGCCGGCACCGATGTCCTTCAGGACCTGCAGGTTGGCGCGGTAGTTGACCTGGTGTGGCGGCACGGAATGACCCTCGCCATGCCGCGCCAGGAACGCCACGCGTTGCCCGTGCAACGTGCCGATGCGCACCGGGCCGGAGGGCTGGCCGAAGCGGGTGTCCAGCGCGTGGGTTTCCACGTCCTGCAGGTCGGCAAGCCTGTAGACGCCGGTGCCGCCGATGACGGCGAGCGCAATGTCGGCCATCGTCATTCCTTCAATGCGTAGATACCCGGCAGGTTGCGGCCCTGCTCGTGGTAATCCATGCCGAAGCCGAACACGTAGCGGTCGGCCACCTGCAGGCCAACGTAGTCGGCGCAGATGCCGGCCACGCAGCGGTCGTGCTGCTTGGTGGTCAGCGCGGCGATGCGCACGTCGGTGGCCCCCTGCTCCAGGCACCACTGCTTGACGGCCAGCAGCGTGTGGCCCTCATCGAGGATGTCGTCCACCAGCAGCACGCGGCGACCATACAGCGCGGTCGCCGGCCGGTGCTTCCAGACCAGTTCGCCCCCGGTGGTCTCGCCGCGGTAGCGGGTCGCGTGCAGGTAATCGAACTCAAGATCCATGCCCAATGCGCCCAGCTCGAGCGACAGCTGCCCGGCGAAGGGCAAGGCGCCGTGCATGATGGTCAGGTAGACCGGTACTTCGCCTGCGTAGTCGGCCGCGATCGGCGCGGCCATGCGGGTGATGGCGGCATCCAGCGTGGCGCGGTCGACCAGCAGGTCGGCATTCGCCAGCGCATCGGCCAGCCGGGGGCGTGGCGTGCCCATCGTGTTCGTCATCATGCAACTCCCTGGGTGGCGCCGGTCAGGCGCGACTGTGCGTCGCCGTAGCGCTGGTCGGCCAGCAGTCCTTCCCAGCCGCGGGCGCCGCGACCGATCAGCCCCAGCACGGCGGCCGTGTTCAACGCGCGATCCTCGACCGCCTTCAATGATTCTTCCGCCAGCTTCGGCGAACACACCAGCACCACGTCGCAGCCCGCATCCAGGTGGTCGTGGATGCGCTGCTTCACGCCACCGGCGGAGAACGCGGCGGCCATGCCGATGTCGTCGGAGAACACCACACCGCGGAAACCCATTTCTTCGCGCAGGACGTTCTGGATCCAGAACGGCGAATAGCCGGCCGGCTCGGGCGCCACCGCCGGATACTTCACGTGACCCATCATCACGGCATCGGCGCCGGCCTCGATGCCCGCCACGAAAGGCACCAGGTCCTCGGCCCGCAGCACGTCCAGCGTGCGCGGATCGACCGCGTCGTCGAAGTGGGTGTCTTCCAGTACCGTGCCATGGCCGGGGAAATGCTTCAGCGTGGCCGCCATGCCCACGCTCTGCATGCCGCGCACGTAGGCGCGGGTGAATTCGGCGACGACCTGCGGATCGGCGTCGAAGGCGCGGTCGCCGATGGCCCGGTTGCCACGCGCCAGGTCCACGACCGGCGCGAAGCTCAGGTCCACGCCACTGGCGCGTACCTCGCTGGCCATCAGCCACGCATGCTCCTCGGCACGCTGCAGGGCGGCCTGCGGATCCTGTGCGTACAGCCTGCCGAATCCTTCGAGCGCAGGCAGCGCGCTGTAGCCGTCTCGGAAACGCTGCACGCGGCCGCCTTCCTGGTCCACGCAGACCAGCTGCGGGCGAGGTGCGGCTTCGCGGATGGCCTGCGACAGTTCGGCCACCTGCGTGCGCGAGGCGAAATTGCGGGTGAACAGGATCACGCCGGCCACAGCGTCGTGCTGCAGCCAGTCGCGCTCCTGCGCGGTGAGTTCGGTGCCGGCGATGCCGATGACAAGCATTTCAGGAAGTCCTCAGGGGATGTCGGTGGCGGCGCGCTCGTCGTCGGACCACTGCGAGTACGGGCGCGATGCCAGGGCCAGATTGTAATAGCGGGCGGCGTCGGTGACCTGCCTGCCCGCCCAGGCCGGCTTCACGAAGGCTTCATCGGCGTGTTCCAGTTCGATTTCCGCCACCACCAGGCCGGCGTTGTCGCCCAGGAACTCGTCCACTTCCCACAGGTGACCCTCGTGGTTCACGTAGTGGCGTCGCTTGTCGACCACGCCGCCGACGCACAGGGCCAGCAGCGCGCGCGCATCGGCCACGGGGATCTGGTAGTCGAATTCCTGTCGGGTATGGCCCAGCTCGCGCGATTTCAGGTTGAGGAAGGCGGCGTCGCCCTGGATGCGCACGCGTACCGAGGCTTTCTGCTCACCCCGGTCCATCGCGCCCATGTCGTTGATGTAGCCCTGCGCCATCGGCATGACCTGATGCGCCGCGGCACGCCAGCCATCGCCGGTGACCAGGAACTTGCGTTCGATTTCGAGAGGCATGTGATTGGTGATTGGTGGTTCGAGTGCGAAGGAAATCGAGCTTCGGATTTGGACAGTGCAGGATCGGCCTTACGAATCACCAATCACGAATCACCGCCTTTCAAACAGCGCGATCGATTCCACGTGCGCCGTATGCGGGAACATGTCCATCACGCCGGCCGACTTCAGCGTGTAGCCCTGCTCGTTGACCAGGAAGCCCGCATCGCGCGCCAGCGAGCCGGGATGGCAGCTGACGTAGACGATGCGGTCGAACTGTTTCAACGGCAGCTGCTGCAGCACCTCGATGGCGCCCGAACGTGGCGGATCGAGCAGCAGCTTGTCGAAGCCCTGCCGCATCCAGGCGGTGCCCCGCTGGTCCTGGGTCAGGTCGGCGGCATGGAACTGTGCGTTCGCCAGCCCGTTGCGCACCGCGTTTTCGCGTGCGCGCGCCACCAGCCCCGCCTCGCCTTCCACGCCGACCACTTCGCCTGCCAGGCGCGCCATCGGCAGGGTGAAATTGCCCAGCCCGCAGAAGAGGTCCAGCACGCGGTCCTGCGGTTTCGGGTCGAGCAGTTCGAACGTCCGCGCGATCATCTTCTCGTTGAGCGCGGCATTGACCTGGATGAAATCCAGCGGACGGAAGGCCAGCGACACATCCCACGGTGCCAGCGCGAACGCCAGCTGCGGCGCCTCCGGCCAGAGCGCGTGCACGCTGTCGATGCCGCCGGGTTGCAGGAACACGGCAAAGCGGCTGGCCTGTGCGAACGCCGCCAGTTTCACGCGATCGCCTTGGCTCAACGGCAGCAGATGGCGGAACACCAAGGCAATCCCATCGAAGTCGGCGCTTGCGTCGCCCGCGATGAATTCGATCTGCGGGATGTGCTCGCGCGCATCGAGACTTTCGACCAGCTCGGCGAGCGCGGTGATCTTCGTGCCGATACCCGGGATGACGGTATGGCATTCGGACAGGTCGGCGACGAAGCGCGGATCCTGTTCGCGGAAGCCGACCAGCGTCTTGTCCTTCTTGTTGACCCGCCGCACGGAGAACCGGCCCTTGCGGCGGTAGCCCCATGCCGCGCCGGTCAGCGGCGGCAAGACCGCCTGCGGCGTGACATGGCCAATGCGTTCCAGGTTGTCCAGCAGCACGCGCTGCTTGGCCTCGATCTGCCGATCCTCGTCCAGGTGCTGGAGCACGCAGCCGCCGCAGGTGCCGAAGTGCGGGCAGCGCGGCGCCACGCGATCAGGGGAGGCCTGCAGCACGTCCAGCGTGCGCGCTTCGTCGAAATGGCGGTTCTTGGCGGTCTGCTCCGCCATCACCTGCTCGCCGGGCAGTGCGCCGGCGACGAACACGGCCTTCCCGTCGCGGCGGGCCACGCCACGCCCGTCATGGGTCAGGTCGAGGATCTGGGCTTCAAACGGGGTCTTGTCGATGCGGGGGGAACGGGTTCGGGCCACGTGGCGAAGGCTGCGTGCGGAATGCGGGCGTGCATTGTCGCATGGGCCGTTGCGCGGACCGCCCGTGTGCGGCCGGGCGCGCACCGGTAAGATGCCGGGGAACCCGCAAGGCAGCGCCACGATGGAGGAGGAGGGCATGACGCCACGCCTGTTGTTGGTCGAGGACGACGCCATCAGCCGCGGCTTCCTGGCCGCCGCCCTGGAAGCCTTGCCGGTGCAGGTGGACAGCGTCGCCACCTGCGCGGAAGCGCTCGCGCTGCCTGCGCGCTTCGATCTTTGGCTGATCGACGCCAACCTGCCGGATGGCGACGGGGCGGGCCTGCTGCGCCGCCTGCGTGCCCGCTGGCCCGATACGCAGGCCGTGGCGCATACCGCCGACCCGTCGCCGTCCCTACGCGAGGACCTGTTGCGGGCGGGCTTTGTCGATGTGCTGGTGAAGCCGATGACCGCGGCCTGGCTTCAACAGCGGATGTGTGGACTGTTGGGGGCTGGTCCGGCGCGCGCCGATCACACGCCCGACGTCACCACGCCTGCTGCGCAAGACTGGGACGAGGACAGTGCACTGAAAGCGCTTGGCGGCAACGCAGCGCACGTGGCGCTGCTGCGGCAGCTCTTCCTCGATGAGCTGCCTGCGGCGCGTGCGCGGTGCCTCGACGCGTTCGACAGCGGTGATGACGCCGCGCTGCGGGCGGCGCTGCACAAGCTGCGGGCCAGCTGCGGGTTCGTCGGTGCGTCGCGCCTGGCCGATGTCGTGGGTCGTTGGCACGACGCTCCCCGTTCGCCGACGCTGCGCGAAACTTTCGTGCTCGCCACGGATGCCCTGCAACGCGGCTGACACCGCCCGTCGCGAGATCTACGTGGTCGTCGGCGGCCGGCGCGGCTTGAGCCGGTTGAGGTCGCCGATCATTTCCCAGGATTTGAGCCCGCGCGCGCCCAAGTGGTGCGACAGCACGCCGCGCAGCGCCAGGCGCAGGCTGGCCAGGTCATCCGGCGGCGGTGGCGCATCACTCGCCAGGGCAAGCAGCGCGCGGCCCGTGGCGGCGTGGCTGCGCTCGTCGTGGCCACGATCGCTCAACAGGCGTCGCGGCCCATGTTCCGGATCCAGCCGGTAACGCGCGGCGGGATCGATCGGCTGCCCATCGCCATCCTGGTCGAGGGCGAAACCGAAGCCGATGGCGTCCAGCAGGTCGCGTTCGAAACAGCGCAATGTCCATGCCAGGGCGTGGCCTGTGCGCAGGCCCTCGCGGGTGCGGGCGTACGCCTCGAACAGGTCGGGCAGCGGATCGTTGCGCGGCGCCAGGCGCAGCACCAGTTCGTTGAGATAGAACGCGGCCAGCATGGCATCGCCGGTCGGTTGCGGTGCCGCGTCGAGCGCCTCGGCGGCGACCAGCCGGCCCAGCTCGCCCCGTTGTTCGAAATCCAGCCGGATGCGCTGCAGGGGCTGCAGCGCGGCACGCAGCACGTGCCGCTTGGGCCCCTGCACGCCACGTGCGACCAGGCCGATGCGGCCGTACGTTTCGCCCATCACCTCGACCAGCAGGCTGGTTTCCCGCCACGGCCGGGTGTGCAGCACGAAGGCGTGTTCGTCGGTGATGCGCATCGGACGGATCAGGGCCGGTGGGCGTGGGTGGCGCGAGGTGCCGGCGGATCAGTCGCCGTAGCCGAAACCCTTCAGGGCGGTTTCGTCGTCGGACCAGCCTTCGCGCACGCGCACCCAGGTCTCCAGGAAGACCTTGCGGCCGAACAGATGTTCCATCTGCATGCGCGACTTGCTGCCGATGTCCTTCAGGCGCGCGCCACCCTTGCCGATCACGATGGCCTTCTGGCTTTCGCGCTCCACCCAGATCACCGCGCCGATGCGCAGCAGTTCTTCCTGCTTGGGCGTGATCTCTTCGGCGAAACGCTCGATTTCCACGGTGGTGGCATAAGGCAGTTCGGCACCGAGCTGGCGCATCAGCTGCTCGCGCACCAGCTCGCCAGCCAGGAAGCGTTCGCTGCGGTCGGTGATCTCGTCCTCGCCAAACATCGGCGGGGCTTCCGGTAGCAGGCCCATCACGTCCTTGACCAGCGCTTCCAGCCCGTTGCGCTTCAGCGCCGACACCGGGTGCACGGCAGCGAACTCGCGATCCTTGCCGACCTCGGCCAGGAACGGGAACAGCACGGTCTTGTCCTTCAGCCGGTCGATCTTGTTGACCACCAGCACCACCGGGATGCCGGCATCGCGCAGCACGTTGAAGGCCAGCGTGTCCTCTTCGTCCCAGCGGCCCGCCTCGATCACCATCAGCGCCGCATCGACATCCTCCAGCGCGCCCCGCGCGGCGCGGTTCATCACCCGGCTCATCGCCGAGGCGGAGAACTTGCCCTGCTGCTTGTGCAGGCCGGGCGTGTCCACCAGCACGATCTGCCCGGCCGGGCGGTCCTTGGCGGCGGCGAACGTCGCGATGCCCAGCAGGCGGTGGCGCGTGGTCTGCGGCCGGTTGGAGGTGATGCTGATCTTGGCGCCGACCAGTGCGTTGGTCAGCGTGGACTTGCCCACGTTGGGGCGCCCGATGACCGCGACGCTGCCGCTGCGATGGGAAGAGGTGTCGCTCACCGGGGTGTGCTCATTTCGATACGTCCAGTTTTTCGATCAGGGCGGCGGCGGCCGCCTGCTCGGCGATGCGGCGCGAGGTGCCCTCGCCTTCCGCCGTCAGGGGGGGATCCTGGGTACTGCAACGCACCAGGAACTGCTTGGCGTGGTCGTCGCCGCTTTCCGAGACCAGGTCATACAGCGGCAACGGCCGCTGGCGCGCCTGCAGCCATTCCTGCAAACGCGTCTTGGCATCCTTTTCCGGCCGCCCGACCGGCAACGCCGCGAGCGAATCCTCGAACCATGGCAGGACGACGCGCCGGCAGGCCTCGAAGCCCGCATCCAGATAGATGGCGGCGACCACGGCTTCCACCGCATCGGCCAGGATGGAATCGCGGCGGTGGCCGCCGGATTTCATTTCACCGGGCCCCATGGTCAGGCGGGCACCCAGCTCCAGTTGTCGCGCAATGGTAGCCAGGGCCGCTTCGCGTACCAGCTCGGCACGGGCGCGGGTGAGCGCGCCTTCATCGGCCTTAGGCCAGCGCTGGAACAGCGCTTCGGCGACCAGAAAATTCACCACGCTGTCGCCCAGGAACTCCAGACGCTCGTTGTGCGGCGCACCGGCGCTGCGATGGGTCAGGGCCTGCGCGAGCAGACCCTGATCGACGAACGCATGCCCGATGCGATCAACCGCCAACAGCCTTATTCCACGCCCTGACGGGTCAGGTCCTGCGCGATGTCGAACTTGCCGACCACGTCGAGGTTGCCGACCAGTTCACGACGCACTTCATAGTTGACCTTCATCTTCCAGCCACCATCCATGCGCTCGATCTTGATGTTCGCAGGCTTCACGTTCTGCGAGTAGTTGATGTACAGGCGGCGGAAGAACAGGTCCTGGAGCTTGGCCGGGTCCATGTCGGCCACACCCGCCTCGCCGGACAGACCCTTCAGCGAGGACTTGACCGCGTAATACTCCTGGTACATCGGGAACAACCGCATGGCGATGAAGGCGCCAAACCCCACCACCATCAGGACCAGCAGGAACCCCATCAACGTCATGCCACTCTGGTTGCGCTTCATTGCCATCCCCCTTGCGAAAATGCGGTGATCGTACGGTAGTCAGTCGATGCTGTTGCCGATGCGGGAACCGTCGAAGCTGTTCTTGCAGAACCAGCCCTCGCAGTTCAGCCAGACCAGGAACGCCTTGCCGCGGAGATTCTCCTCCGGCAGGAAATGGTAGTCCCAGAAACGCCCGTCCAGACTGTTGTCGCGGTTGTCGCCCATCACGAAATAGTGACCCGGCGGCACCACCCAGTCCCCCTCGCCACCCCCGGGCGGCGGGCTGTTGACCCATTCCAGCACGGTATGCGGCTTGCCGGGCAGGTCCTCGCGCAGCAGGGTGGCCCCGTGCATCTCGGTGCCCTCGCCCTTGCCGGCGTACTCGCCCAGGGACTGGTACTTCAGCGTCTGGCCGTTCAGGTAAACGGTGTCGCCATGGAAACCCACCTTGTCGCCCGGCAGGCCGATGACCCGCTTGATCCAGTTGTTCTGGGGGTCGTGCGGTGGCTTGAACACCACCACGTCGCCACGCGCCGGCTCGCCGATCGCCAGGAACTTCTGGTTGTTGATCGGCAGGCGCAGGCCGTAGGAGAACTTGTTGACCAGGATGAAATCGCCGATCAGCAGGTTGGGCATCATCGAGCTGGACGGGATCTTGTAGGGCTCGGCGATGAAGCTGCGCAGCACCAGCACCACGGCCAGCACCGGGAAGAACGCGCGCGAGTAGTCGACCAGCACCGGCTCCTCGGCCAGCAGTTCGCTGCGCGCGGCACGCCGCTTGGCGAAGAACAGCTTGTCCAGCAGCCACACCGCGCCGGTCAGCAGCGTCAGTACCACGAGGATAGTTTCAAACCAGACCATCTGTTTTCCTAGAGTCCGTGATTTGTGATTCGCGGGTCATGAGTCGGGAGGGCAGGATCGATTTCCACCAATCACCCGTCACGCACCACGAACCACGGCTTTGTTACTTGCTGTCCACCTGCAACACCGCGAGGAAGGCTTCCTGCGGAATCTCCACGCGGCCGACCTGCTTCATCCGCTTCTTGCCCTCTTTCTGCTTCTCGAGGAGCTTCTTCTTGCGGCTGATGTCGCCACCATAGCATTTGGCCAGCACGTTCTTGCGCATGGCCTTCACCGTGCTGCGCGAGATGATCTGCGCGCCCACGGCCGCCTGGATGGCCACGTCGAACATCTGGCGCGGGATCAGGTCCTTCATCTTCTCGCACAGTTCGCGGCCGCGGCGGTCGGCCTGGGCGCGGTGCACGATCAGCGACAGGGCATCGACCTTGTCACCATTGATCAGGGTGTCCAGGCGCACGAACGGTCCGGCCTGGAAGCGCAGGAAGTGGTAGTCCAGCGAGGCGTACCCGCGGCTCACCGACTTCAGCTTGTCGAAGAAATCCAGCACCACTTCGGCCATCGGCAGTTCATAGGCGATCTGCACCTGGCTGCCCATGTAGGTGATGCCGATCTGGCTGCCGCGCTTTTCCTCGCACAGCGTGATCACGCTGCCCACATAATCCGGCGGGGTCAGGATGTTGGCGCGGATGATCGGCTCGCGGACTTCTTCGATCTGGTTCACGGCCGGCAGCTTGGCCGGGTTGTCCAGGGTCAGGACAGTGCCATCGGTCTTGAGGACTTCATACACCACCGTTGGCGCGGTGGTGATCAGGTTGAGGTTGTATTCGCGTTCCAGGCGCTCCTGCACGATCTCCATGTGCAGCATGCCCAGGAAGCCGCAGCGGAAGCCGAAGCCCATGGCCTCGGAACTCTCCGGTTCGAAGCGCAGCGCGGCGTCGTTCAGGCGCAGCTTCTCCAGCGCTTCGCGCAGCGCCGGGTAGTCCTCGGCATCCACGGGAAACAGGCCGGCGAACACGCGCGGCTGCATTTCCTGGAAGCCCGGCAACGGCTTCGGCGCGGGGTCGGAGGCCAGGGTCAGGGTGTCGCCGACGGGCGCGCCGTGCACGTCCTTGATGGAAGCGTTGATCCAGCCCACTTCACCGGCGCCGAGCTTCTTCAGTTCCTTGCGCTTGGGGGTGAACACGCCGACCTTGTCGACCAGGTGCGTGCGGCCGGTGGACATGACCAGGATCTTGCTGCCCGGCACGATGTCGCCCTGCATCACGCGCACCAGCGAGACCACGCCCAGGTAGTTGTCGAACCACGAGTCGATGATCAGCGCCTGCAGCTTGTCGGTATCGCGCGGCACCGGCGGCGGAATGCGCTGCACGATGGCTTCCAGCACCAGGTCGACATTCAGGCCGGTCTTGGCGCTGACCGCCACGGCATCCTCGGCGTCGATGCCGATGACGGCCTCGATCTCGGCCTTGGCGCGCTCGATGTCGGCGGTGGGCAGGTCGATCTTGTTGAGCACCGGCACCACTTCCAGGCCCTGCTCCACCGCGGTGTAGCAGTTGGCCACGGACTGGGCTTCCACGCCCTGCGCGGCATCGACGACAAGCAGCGCGCCCTCGCAGGCGGCCAGCGAGCGGCTGACTTCATAGCTGAAGTCCACGTGGCCGGGGGTGTCGATGAAGTTGAGCTGGTAGACCTGCCCGTCCTTGGCCTTGTACGGCAGGGACACGGATTGGGCCTTGATGGTGATGCCGCGCTCGCGCTCGATGGGATTGGAGTCGAGCACCTGCGCTTCCATTTCACGGGCCTCGAGGCCGCCGCAAAGCTGGATGATGCGGTCGGCCAGGGTCGATTTGCCGTGGTCGACGTGCGCGATGATGGAGAAGTTGCGGATATTCCGCATGGAATCAGAGGACATGGGGGGCGGCGGCCTGTGCCGTCGTCAGGATAACGGCGCATTATCGCACGCCGGGGAGGCCGGCTTGCCCCTGATGGCCGATTAAGCGGAAACAGGGCGTTCCCGAGGCGCCAAACGGCAGCGCCCCGTGACCGGCACGGGGCGCTGGAGGACAACTTTCCTGGCGGGAAGGTCAGCCGGTCTTGTCAGCCGTCACCGCGAGGAAGCGGGTCACTCCACGATGGCGGACGAGCAGCATCACCGTATCGCCGGCCTTCACGCCGGCCAGCTGCTGGTCCAGTGCCTCCGGCGAGTTCACCTTGTTGCGACCCACCTGCAGCACCACCATGCCGGGCTGCAGGCCCGCCTCGCGCGCAGCAGCACTCTGGATGCTGCTAACCAGCACACCCGCCCCCGCATCCACACCCAACTGCTTGCGGGTATCGGCATTCAGGGGCTGGGTCAGGATGCCCAGTGGGTTGCGGCCGGTCGGCGCGGCCGGCTGGTCGGGCATGACCGGCGCCGTGCTGGCCACGCCCTGGCCTTCGTCCAATTCGCTCAGCGTCACCGGCACGTCCACCGATCTGCCATCACGCAGGACGCCCAGCGTGACCCGAGTGCCGGGCGCCATCGCGCCGATGACCGGCGGCAGGTCGCTGGAATCGTTGATCGCGCGCCCGTTGACCGAGCGGATGATGTCGCCCGGACCGATGCCCGCCTTCTGCGCCGGGCTGCCGCTGACCACGTCGTTGACCAGGGCGCCGCGCGTATCCGGTGCATTCAGGCCCTTGGCCTGCTGCGTATCCAGTGCACCCACCTGCACGCCCAACTGGCCGCGACTGACCTTGCCACTGCTCTTCAGCTGGTCGACCGCACCCATCGCCAGGTCGATCGGGATGGCGAAACTGATGCCCATGTAGCCACCGGACACCGAGAAGATCTGCGAGTTGATGCCGACCACTTCGCCGCGCGTGTTGAGCAGCGGGCCGCCGGAATTGCCCTGGTTGATCGCCACGTCGGTCTGGATGAAGGGCACGTAGCGCTGCTCGGGGGAGGCGCTGCGGCCCACCGCGCTGACGATGCCGGCGGTGACCGAGTGGTCCAGGCCCAGCGGCGAACCGATGGCGACCACCCACTGGCCCGGCTTCAGCGTGGACGAATTGCCCAGGCGCACCGTCGGCAGGCCCTTGGCGTCGAGCTTCAGCAGGGCGACGTCGTACTGCTGGTCGCTGCCGATGACCTTGGCGGTGAACTCGCGGCGATCCGGCAGGGTGACCTTCACTTCGTCCGCGCCGTCGATCACATGATGGTTGGTCAGCACATAGCCATCAGCGGAGATCACGAAACCCGACCCCATCGAGGTGCCACGACGCTGCGGCCCCTGCTGGCCCGGCCCCGGCATCTGGAAGCCCGGCGGCAGCATGCGTCGGAAGAACTCGGGGATCTCTTCGTCGTCCGCCTGCGCGGTGCGGCGCGACCCGATGTTGGCTTCGACGTTGACCACGCCCGGACCGACCTGTTCCACCAGCTGGGTGAAATCGGGCAGGCCGGTAACCAGCTGAGGGGCCGACGACTGCGCCACGGCAGGCGCGGCGGCGACGGTCGGCGCGGGCGAATCGGCCTGCTGCGCGCAGGCGGCCAGCGGCGTGGTCAGCATCAGCAGGGTCAATAGACTGTTACGGGCATTGGGAGTCATCGAATGCAGGCCTCGAAGAAGTGTGTCCAGTAATGGAGGGGGCCGGGACGCGCCCGGCGGCGCCAGGTCAGTCCCGGCGCGCGTCGTCCGGAGGCGCGACCGGCGGACTGGCCGGAAGGCGTGGCTCGAACGGGTAGAAGGTGCGGCTGGCGGAATCGGTGGCGTAGCCGGTGGTCAGTCCGCCTGCCGCCGGGTAGCCCGAGAGTGTGGAACGCGGCCACGGCCGTGCCTGGGGCACGGTTTCCTGCGGCCGGCTGGCGAACGGATTGGCAGGCACCACCAGGGTGGAAGACGCCAGCACCGTCGGCGCTGCCGGGGAACCGACGACAGCGCGCGCCGGTGCCTCGGCCCGGGCCACGCGGGCGGCCGCGCGGGCCGCCTGCTGGTTGCGGGTGGCGCTGCGACGGGCCGTTGTGTCCTGGCGGCGGGGCACGCTGGCGACGGCAACCGCCGCGGCCGCGTAGGCTTCGGCGTCCGGCGCGGCCGGCGCAGGTGTCTGCGGCGCGGATGGCGCCGGGGCCGCCTGGGTCTGTTGCGACGCGACCAGCGTACCTTCCGCCGGCGCCTCCTGCGGTGCCTGCTGGCGGGCCATGAACAAGGCCACCAGCGCCACCGATGCCGCCAGCGCGCCACCGCCCCAGCGGGACAGCAGACTGCGGTTGCGGCGTGATTCGGAGGTCATGGCGGCGGCAAGCGGTGCCTCCGCGGCCACGGCCTGGGCGATGCGCTCGGCGAAACCGGCCGGCGCAGGCGCCGTCGCCTGTCCGCGCAGCACGTCCCCGCACAGCTGCCAGCGCTCCCAGCAGCCGGTCAGTTCGCGGTCGTGTTGCAGGCGGCGCATCAGGAAGCGTGCCTCGTCGGCGGCCAGACCCCCGTCCATCAGCGCGGAGAGCTGCTGACGGTAATGGGTATCCAGCTTGTCGGTGGCGATGGAGTCAGGGCTGGCAGTCATGGGCGGGTACGCTCGCGGGTTGCACTTTCGGTATCCAACAGGGGACGCAGCTGCTCATCGATGGCCTCGCGGGCGCGGAAGATCCGCGAACGCACGGTGCCGATGGGGCAGTCCATCTTCTGCGCGATCTCCTCGTAACTCAGGCCTTCCACCTCGCGCAGGGTGATGGCGGCACGCAGTTCTTCCGGCAGGGCATCGACCGCCTTCATCACCGTCTGTTCCAGCTCCTGGCGCATCAGCTCGCGCTCGGGCGTGTCCGTGTCGCGCAGGCGCGCGCCGATGTCGAACTGTTCGGCATCGGCCGCATCCACGTCGCCCGTGGGTGGGCGGCGGTTGTTGGCGACCAGGTGGTTCTTGGCGGTGTTCACGGCGATACGGTGCAGCCATGTATAGAACTGGGAATCGCCCCGGAAATTCCCCAGCGCGCGATAAGCGCGCAGGAAGGTCTCCTGGGCCACGTCCTGGCACTCGCTCCAGTCATGGATGTACCGCCCGATCAGCGCCACCACGCGATGCTGGTACTTGCGCACCAGCAGGTCGAAGGCCGCGCTGTCGCCGCGTTGCACGCGTCTGACCAGCTCGAGGTCCAGCTCCTGGGTTGAATCTGCATCGGCCATGCCGGGCCGCACTCCTGTCAGCTCGGCCATGGCCGGGCACTGTGACCGCGCTCGCGGAGGAAAGTTCAACGCCACGCAACATTTGCTGGCGTATCAAGAATTTAACCGGCACCACGGGAACATCACCCCTGCCGCCGGTCACGCCCTGGACAGCGCCGCCATAGGGATATGCGGATTTGACGCGGGTTAAACAACCTCGGGATGATAGCGGCCTTCTCCATACGTGAACGGATGGTCCCTGCATGGCCGCAAACTTCGATGGGCTGCGATTCAGTCACTGGCAGACCGAGCTGCGCGAGGACGGCATCGTGGTGCTGGCCTTCGACCGCCAGGACGCCAGCGTCAACGCGTTCTCCCAGGACGTGCTGATCGAACTGGCCGACATCATCGAACGGTTGGCCATCGAGCCACCCAAGGGCGTGGTGCTGCGCTCGGCGAAAGCGTCGGGCTTCATCGCCGGTGCCGACCTGAAGGAATTCCAGGAATTCGACCGCAAGGGCACGGTCAACGACGCGATCCGCCGCGGCCAGGCCGTGTTCCAGAAACTGGCCGAACTGCCCTGCCCCACGGTGGCGGCGATCCACGGCTTCTGCATGGGGGGCGGCACCGAGATCTCGCTGGCCTGCGATTACCGCGTGGCCAGCAGCGATCCGTCCACCCGCATCGGCCTGCCCGAAGTGAAGCTGGGCATCTTCCCCGGCTGGGGCGGCAGCGCACGCCTGCCGCGCCTGGTGGGCGCGCCGAAGGCGATGGACATGATGCTCACCGGCCGCACGCTGTCGGCCAGTTCGGCCAAGACGATGGGGCTGGTCGACAAGATCGCCGAACCGGCCGTGCTGATCGACGCCGCGGTCGCGCTGATCGCCTCGCGCCCGCAACGCGCGTTCAAGCAGCGCTTCATCGGCTGGATCAGCAACAGCTGGCTCGCCCGCCAGCTGCTGGCGCCGCAGATGCTCAAGCAGGTCGCGCGCAAGGCGCCGAAGGCGCACTACCCCGCGCCGTACGCGCTGGTCAACGTGTGGAAAACCGCCGGCGGCAAGGGCATCCAGGGCCGCCTCGACGCCGAGCGCAGGGCCGTGGTGAAGCTGGCCTCCACGCCGACCGCGCGCAACCTGGTGCGCATCTTCTTCCTGACCGAACGCCTCAAGGGGCTTGGCGGCAAGGAGCATGGCATCGCGAACGTGCACGTCGTCGGCGCCGGCGTGATGGGCGGCGACATCGCCGCGTGGTCCGCCTACAAGGGCTTCAACGTCACCCTGCAGGACCGCGAGCAGCGCTTCATCGATGGCGCGCTGGCGCGTGCGCAGGAACTGTTCGCCAAGAAGGTGAAGGACGAGAGCAAGCGCCCCGCCGTGGCCGCGCGCTTGAAGGGCGACCTGGCCGGCGACGGCGTGCCGCAGGCCGACCTGGTGATCGAGGCCATCATCGAAAACCCCGAAGCCAAGCGCGATCTCTACCAGACTGTCGAGCCGCGCCTGAAGGCCGACGCGCTGCTGACCACCAACACCTCGTCCATCCCGCTGACCGAACTGCGCGAGCACATCCAACGCCCGGCGCAGTTCGCCGGCCTGCACTACTTCAACCCGGTGGCGATGATGCCGCTGGTGGAGATCGTGCAGCACGACGCGCTCGACGACGCCAACGTCAGGCGCCTGGCCGCGTTCTGCAAGGCGCTGGACAAGTTCCCGGTGCCGGTCGCCGGCACGCCTGGCTTCCTGGTCAACCGTGTGCTGTTCCCGTACATGCTGGAAGCGGCGACGGCCTACGCCGAAGGCATCCCCGGCCCGGTGATCGACAAGGCCGCGGTGAAGTTCGGCATGCCGATGGGACCGATCGAACTGATCGACACGGTGGGCCTGGACGTTGCGCAGGGCGTGGGCGCTGAACTCTCGCCCTTCCTCGGCCTGCAGCTGCCTTCAGCGCTGGCGACGGTGGAACCGGGCAAGCGCGGCAAGAAAGACGGCCAGGGCCTGTACAAGTGGGAGAACGGCAAGGCGGTGAAACCGCAGGTCCCGCAGGATTACAAAGCGCCGGATGACCTCGAGGACCGCCTGATCCTGCCGCTGCTCAACGAAGCGGTCGCGTGCCTGCACGATGGCGTGGTCGCCGATGCCGACCTGCTGGATGCCGGCGTGATCTTCGGCACCGGCTTCGCGCCGTTCCGCGGCGGCCCCATCGAACACATCAAGGCCACCGGTCCGGACGTGCTGGTCGAAAAACTCAAGGCCCTGCAGGCGCGCCACGGAGAACGCTTCGCGCCGCGGCCGGGCTGGGACAACCCGCTGCTGCGCCAACCGACGGTATAGGTCGCAGCCTGAGGCCGACCGCGCCTGTGCGGCTCCGTCGGCCTATGAAATTCTTCCGCGAAGGTTACGGTGCGGTGGCACCCGATGACATCGCCGATGCCGGATCCCGCAGGCCCGCCCGGAATGTCGCGTCGCGCGCCATCGCATCCTCGCGCTTCGCGCGCGCGGCGACGATGTCGGCATCGTTGCCGGGCCCACCGGGCCCGGCCTGCAGCGGGGAGCGGGACCGGCTCCAAGCGATGCCGCACTTTCCAGCCTGCGCCTGCATCACGGGCGTGCCCTGCGCCATCGCGTGTTCGCCCTGGAACGTGAAGGCAACCGGCGTTGCCGCTTTCTGCATGGTCATGCCCACCGCCACGTGATGCGGCAAGGTGTCCCAGACGCGCACGTCGGCGTCGGGTTTCACCTGCCCGCCCATGCCGCCGGACACCAGTGTCACCAGCATGCCTGCGACCTGCAGCGGCAGGACGCCCGACTGGGTCATCAGGTAACCGACTTCGGCGGTGTTGCGCATGCCGTTCTGCAACGACGCCTTGCCGTCGAGGATGGCATCAAAGGCGCGGCCGCCCCGCGTGGTGGCCTGGAACGCCAGGTTGCTGTACTCGGACAACGCGAGCGACTGCCGGTTCTTCGCACTGCCGATGGACGCGCTGGCGGTTTCGTCGGCGCCATTGCCGTCGGCCTCCACGAACGTCAGCAGGCGGCCACTCATGCCACGGCCGAACTTCACCGGTCCACGTCCGAGGTCGGCGACCAGCAGCGTCGTCTCGGTGGTGGGCCGACGGATGGCAGGGTTCGCGCGCTCCGCCAGCGTGAAGGCCTCGTCCGCAAGGCCAGTATCGCCGGCACAGTAGGACGACCAACCCGCGAGGTAGTTCATCAGCGCGAAGTCGCCCTGGAACTCTTCTGCCTCCGACAGCGTGTCCTGGAACTCTCCCGCGGTGAATGCCGCGCGTGCGTTCTGGTAATCGCCTTCGCGCAGGTACAGCAGCCCGCGGTAGTAGTAGGCCATCACGCGTTCGTAGGGCTCGCCCTTGTAGTCCTTGATGCCTTCGCTGGTCCACTTCGAACGCGCCGCCTTGGCGGTGTCGGTGGTGCCGTAGAACGCCTCGATGCGCGCCAGCGACTGGTCGAAGGCCCACTCGGCTTCGCCATAGGCGCCTGCCTCCATCGCGGCCAGGCCCAGCCGCTGGAAGTTCAGCACGGCGTTGTGCTCGCCATCCAGGTACAGCGCTTCGTAGAAACCGCGCAACGCCTCGGGCTTGGCCTGCGCATAGGCGCGCGCCTCGTCCGTGCCCGCCGGCGTGAAGACCGGCGGCGCCTTCATCGTGGGCACGAAGGGTTTGTCCTTCCACGACTGTGCCAGCGCCAGCGTGGCGGGCTTGCCGGGTGCATCGAAGTAGGCGGCAACCTCGGGCGGCAGTCCTTTGTTGTCGCACTGCGCCATCACGGGCTTGGGCAGGATGAAGAACTTGTAGTTCGCCACTTCATCGATGTCCTGCGGGAAGATCTCGAAACGGTAGCGTCGCGTCTTGCCGGCCTGGATGGTGGTGATGCAGCGGTACTTGTTGCTGTAGGCGTAGAAGTCTCCGCCCTCCACTTCCCAGGTGCGGTTGCCCTTGCGATCCGTTTTTTCGTAGGTGACGTTGACCTGCACGCCGTTCACGGAGTCGGTCCACAGACCGAAGGTCAGCATCTCCTTCTCGTACATGTCCAGGTAGAAATACGCTACCGGGTGCGGTGCGGGCACGTACTTGAACGTCGATTCCTTGCGATAGCCGATTTTCGTGCCGTTATCCAGCGACAACCGGCCCTCGTAGGACTGGCCGTAGAAGACGGGAATGGCCGGCGCGTCGGCTTCCAGTTTCTTGGCGTCCCTCCAGTACAGGTTGGGATCGATCTGCGGCGGCGAGGACGCGGGGTCTGCCGGAACGGAGGTCGGGCTTTCCGGCACCTGCGCAGCGGCAGGCAGGCCGAACAGCAGGGCGAGGATGACGGCGAGGCGACAGCGGTGACTCATGCGGGTTGTCTCCGGAAACTCAGCGCCAGCGCGCGGCCAGCGCCTGCAATGTGGCGTGGGCGACGACGTCGCCGATGTCGGCCAGGGTGGGTTCCGGCGCGGCTTCGCGGACGAAGCCGCTGCTGCCGGCCACATAACGCCCAGGGCCCTTCGCCGGTGGCTTGCCGTCGCTGACCACGCTGGCGACCAGCGCGCCGGTGTTCACGTCCTTGATGTCGACGCGGAAGATCACTCCGAACGGCGCACGCGGGTCGGCGGTCTGCAGCACCTCGGCCAACAGCTCCGACTTGCCCTGCAGGGCCCTGATCTCCATCGCCTGCACGTCGCGGCGCTCATCGGCGCTGGTGCCGGCGGCCTGCGAACGCAGCGCCATCGTGCGGTCCACCAGTTGCACGCCTGCGCGCTGCAGGCGCGAACTGAACGCGCTGGCGATCGGCCACTCGCTGCGCTCGCTGAGCAGCGAACGTTCGGCACCGGCATCCGGCAACGCACGTTCGCCTTCGCGCACGGTGGCGATGGCGGCAGTCTGCTGCACGGTACCGACGGCGCGACCGGACGGGCTGATCTCGGTCACGCGGGCGGCGGCCGTCTGCACCGTGGCCTGCTGCACCTGGTCGTACTGCGTGCTCGTCGCATCGGTGAGCTGGCGATTCCAGAACACGGTGATGCGCGGGCTGCCGGCCTTGGCGTACGCCGCGCGGAACGCGGTGTCGTCGCGCATGGTGGCCTGGGGATCGTGCTTTGGCGCCGGCGTCAGCACCGGCGGTGTGCCGTCGCGGTACTGCGCCGCGGCCGGCAACGCAGCCAGCAGCAGCATGGAGGCCAGGGCGGACTTCATGGGCGTGGACATCATCATGGGCTCCGTGATCAGCGGCCGGGGGCCAGTTCGATGAGGTAGTACTGCACCTCGTCTCGGCCCATGGAGCGTTCGCGGTACGTGCCCGTGCCCTTCGGCGGGATGAACACCTGCGTCCACGCCGAGACCGGTTCGGTCGGCGCCTGGCTCACGTCCATGAAGGACGAGCGCGCCTGCACCTGCAGCGGCTTGTCGGTGCAGTTGACGAAGCGCGCGGTGACTTCCACGGTATCGGTTTCGGTACGGCGGGCAAACAGGCCTTCCACCAGCACCTGCCGGGTCAGCGGCTTGTCGGTGAACTGCACGGCGTTGAGGTCGATCGGCGTCATCGACTTCGGCACGTTCGCCACCAGCGCAGGGCCCGCGACCGGCGCGGCGCGGCGCGCCTGCCAGGTCTTGCACTTCACCACGTTGTTCTCCGCCGCAGCGGTGGTCGCCAGCAGCGAGCCCGCCAACGCTGCCAGCATCAGCGCGCTCTTCATGGCGTCACCTGCGATTTCACCGGCATCGGGTGGTTGGGCGCGGGCACCTGCGCGTTCGGGTCGACGGGACGCGGGGTCTTGGCAGCGCACGCGGCCAGCATCAGGCACAGCAGCGGCACGAACAGCCGCAGGACATTGGCTTTCATAGGAGTTCCCCTGGTGTTGCGCGCCACCTTCCCCGTGGCGCGCGGTGAGCGCGGCTCAGCGGTAGATCACGTCGTCGGTGGCCGCCCGCGCGATTTCATAGCTGTTGGACCATTCGATGGCACCCGATTCCAGGTCGACCATCTCGAAGACGATCTGCGTGTAGCGCTGCATGGTGCCCGTCTTGGGGTCGCGCGCTTCGGTGCTGGCGATGTTGCCGGTCAGGCGGTAATCGGCGCCGAACTGCGCGCGCGTCATGCCCACCGTGCCGGTGTCGGTCACGCCTTCGCGCTTGAGTTCGCGCTCGGCTTCGATCATCGCCGCGTTCTGCCGGGCCAGGAACACCATGCGGCCCTTGCTGGCGCGGTTGAGACCCACGCGCAGGCGGTCGGTGATCAGGTTCTTGTTGATCCGCTGCGTACTCTCGTTGGTGAAGAACGCACTGTCCACGATGATGCGCGGCGGCGTGGCGCGGTTGGCCAGCGTGGCGTTGCCCAGCATGTCGCGCACCATGCGGTCGGACATGGTCTGGATGTCATGCGCCTCGATGCCCAGGCCGCTGACCGGGCCCTTCTGGCTGGGATCCAGGTCCTGCGCGCCGCCCGCGTCGCGTGCCTGCACGGGTGACAGCATCACACCGGCGGCATACAGCGCCAAGACCAGACAACCCCATGGAATTTTCCGCATAGCCTCGTCTGCCCCCGAAGGGCCCCCTGTCAGAATGAGTTGGTAACGCAGTGACGCCGGCCGGATCCCCATCCGTCGCAAAACATGGCACGTGGTCTGCAGTCCAGCGCATTCCCGGGCCCGAGGGCCAAGTATCTGCGTGTACCTCGAGCGTAACAGGAATTCTGACGGAGTTCACACTCCGCAACCGGCGCACCGGAGCCTTCATTGGCTTAGCGGCCGGCCGGGACGGATCTTGAGGCGCGTGGTCGGCTACGCGGACGCGCTCCCGGACGCGGGCGGAGCGGCCTCATTCCACCGGCAGCGCCTGCGTCATCACCCAGTCTTCCTTCGGGTCGTCGCCCACGCGGTAGGTGGAACGCCCGACGATCTGGAAGCCGTGCTTGCGCCAGAATCGGATGGCTTGCCCGGCGTCCTGCCAGACCGTCAGCCAGACCGAACGCGAACCGCGCAGGCGGGCGGCTGCCAGAAGGTGCGATACCAGCGGCGCGGCGATGCCTTGTCCATGGAACTCGGCATCCAGGTAGATGCGCGCCAGTTCCACGGTCGGGCGCAGCGTGACCTCCGGCGGGGGCACCGTTCCCCAGCGCACCTGCGCATAGCCGGCCCACCGCCCGGACTGCTCGACGATCAGCGTCAGCGTGTCGGGATCGCGGATCTCCTGTGCCTGCCGCTCCGGGGTATACATCGCCTGCAGGTGCGCGGCGATGTTCTCGGGCGTGCTGCAATGGCCGTTCGCCGCGACGAAGGTGCGACGCATCATCGCGGCGAGGTCGGCGGCTTCGGCCAGCCGCGCGGGGCGGATCACGGTCCCGGCTTTCATGCAGTGCACGTCTTCCCTGCTGTCATGACCACGACAACGGCGGGAACGGGGGCGTCAGGTCAGCGCCGCGCGAACACCTGCGGCGGTGCGCGCACCGGACTGCGATCCGGCGGCAGGTCACTCATCATGCCCAGCTGCGCGGAGAAGTCGGCCAACCTCGACCACACGTAGGGCTGCAGGTCCTGCGGCGCCGGGTCGTAGACGTGGGCCCACAGCTCGTCCATGAACTGGCGCGGCGATTCGCGCACCGCGCCGCGCTCGATGCGCTCACCTGCAGCGGCCAGTACGGCCCGGATGTCGGCCAACGTGTCCATGGCCGCAGGGTAAAGGCGCCGGATGCCGGTTGTGTTACATGGGCACGGATCTTCCGACGACCGGCACGATTCTGTGACCGCGGTTACGCCTTCGTGCAGCCCACGCAGCGTCCACGGGCTGTTCCACCCCACTTTTTCAGCGGCCGCGTCTGCTGCCCAGAGGCCCTTGAACAATCCGCGCGGACACCCTGACGCCAGCGCCGGTCGAGGCGGCGCCAAAACAGGATGATCAAGATGGTTCATGTTCGATCCGCACGCTTGCGCCCCGGTTTACGGCCAGCGCCGCGACTCCAGGCCATCGGAACGGGAGCGGATTCTGGCGACCATCTGGCATGGCGACGCAGAGGCACGCCGCTACCAGGCACGGTGATGTTTTCTCGGCATGAGGCGATAACCAACGGTATCGCCGTGGCATGCGCACTTTTACCAGTGGCTAACGATGCGTTTGCCAACGTCGCAGCCGAATACGGAAAGGAAAACGCCATGCCATCGCCCCTCGCCAACACGCGCGCCGACCTCGATGCCATCGTCGAAGAGATCGACCGCAAGCTCGAACAGGTCTACCGCCTGTCGCCGGGCAAATCACGTGCCGAAGTGTGGGCGAGCCTGACCAGCGCCGCGCTGAAGCTCGCAGCCCCCGAAGACCAGGACTACCTGTACGAACGCCTCTACGCCATCTTCAAGGCCTCGCAGGCGCGGCCCTTGCTGGCAGTGTCCGACTGAGCGTACGCGCCTTGCCCTACTGACGATCAGGGGGCACCTGCACACGTTCCAACAGCGCTTGGCCTGGCGATCCCGCAGTTGAGGATGCTGGCCAGCGACCGTCATGGCAGCGTCATCTGGCCTCCCTACCCTGCGCGTTCTTCCGGGGTGGGACGTCATCGTGCCCGAGCACGCAAAACGGGGTTGGGCGCGCATGTTCGCGGAACATGGGCCGGTACTGCGCGGATTCTTCGTCAGGCGTGGCGCCAACGACGAGGCCGAGGACCTGGTACAGGAAACCTACCTGCGCCTGCTGCGCGCACACCAGCACCAGGGCGACGCCATCGCCAATCCCGAGGCCTACCTGTTCACCGTGGCGCTGAACCTGGCACGCGAACAGGCCGTACGTCGTCGCCGTCCGATGCTGCCCATCGAAGAATTGGAGAACATCACCACGCTGCTGGCCGCCGAGGAAAGTGTCGAGGACGCCGCCGAGCGTGCACAGCGGCGCCAGCGCCTGCAGGCGTTGCTGGGCACGCTGCCTGACCACACCCGCGCGGTGCTGGTCATGCAATACCGCGACGGCCTGAGCTACAAGCAGATCGCCGAGCGGCTGGGCGTGTCGTCGCACATGGTCAAGAAGCATGTGGTGCGTGGCCTGTCCGTGTGCCGGCGCGCCCTTGTCGATACCGCGGAGGCATGGTGAACGCCACGGCGCTGCCCACGCAGGTCACGCTGGAAGCTGCACGCTGGCATGCCCTGCAGCGCGAAGGTGGGCTCGACCGTGCACAGCAGGCCAGGTTCATGGACTGGCTGGTCGCCTCCCCCGCGCACCTGCGCGAGTACCTGGCAGTCGGCCGCGTGGCGGGGGAACTGGGTGACGCCATGCAGGCGATGGCGATCGACGTGGACGCCCTCATCGAGCGCACACCTGCGCCAGGCATGCCGGACAACGTGGTTGCACTGCCGCTGCGCCGTCCCGCACGGACCGCTTCCCGTGCGCCACCGCAACGCCGGTGGCTGCCGCGCACCGTCGCCGCGGCAGTCGCGATGCTGGCCATCGGCGTGATGGTGCACCTGGCGTGGCCACAGTCGCGCCACTACCTGGCCGCACATGGCGCCCCGCGCAGCGTGCAGCTGCCGGACCGCACCGTCGTGCACCTGAATGCCGAAAGCGAGCTCTCCATCCGCTACACGCTGTTCCAGCGCCGCGCGCAGCTGACCCGCGGGCAGGCCAGTTTCGTCGTCGCCAGCGGACGCAGGCCCTTCATCGTGCACGCGGCCGGGCTGCAGGTGCGCGACATCGGCACGACCTTCGACGTGTCGCTGCTGCGCGAACAGGCGCGCATCGGCGTGACCGAAGGACGCGTGCACGTCCTCGGCGACGACGGCGCGGGCCGCCTGCTGGCCGACCTGCGCGCGGGCCAGGCCGCGCGCGTGGACTACCGCGACCACACCGTCAGCATGAGCCGCGAGGATGTCGACACGATGACGGCCTGGTGGCAACGGCGCATCGTGTTCCGCGATACGCCATTGCGCGAAGTCGCCGACCAGTTCAATCGCCTGAACACCGTGCGCGTGCATGTGGACGATGCGGGCGCGGGCGCATTGCGCCTGACAGGCAACCTGCGCGGCGACGATGTCGAGTTGCTGCGTGCCTTCCTCGATGACCAGCCCACGCTGGAAACGACGCGCGAGACGAACCGCATCCTGGTACGCACCCGCGCGCATGACGCGGGCCGCGCAGTGCAGCGCTGAGCGAAAGCGCGACGACGCACCAGGCACTGTCAAAAAAAATTCATCGAAACAACGGTGCCCGATCGACGCTCCGCGCCGTCGTAGTCCAGGCATGCGCGAACACACCCGTGTCGCGACACCTTCTCCACCCCACTGGATGCCACGATGCGCCGAACCCTGTTCCTCTCCATCGCCCTTGCCCTGCAAGCGACCACCACCACCGTCGCCGTCGCGCAGGAAGCGCGCGTTGCGGCCGCGGCCATTCCCGCGCAGCCGCTGGACCGCGCCCTCAACGCATTCTCGCGCCAGACGGGCCTGCAGTTCGTCTACAACGCGCAGGCCGCCGGTAACCCGCAGACCCGTGCCATTCCCGCCGGACTGCCGCCGGAACAGGCGCTCACCCAGCTACTCGCCGGCACCGGCCTGCGTCACCGCTTCCTCAATGCCACCACAGTGACGCTGGAGGCCGACGGCGCTGCCGCCACCCAGGCGATGCCCGCCGCTGCGCCGCCTGCCGCGCTCGCCATGCCCGAGCCGTCCGCCGCGACCGCCCCGGAGGCGCAGCAGCTGGAAAGCGTCGTGGTGATGGGCAGCTACAGCCGCAGCCTGGAACAGGCGGTGGACATCAAGCGCGCCAACATCGGCTTTTCCGACTCCATCGTCGCCACCGACGTGGCCGATTTCCCGGAGCAGAACCTGGCCGAAGCGCTGCAGCGCATGCCGGGCGTGACCATCGAACGCAACAAGGGACTTGGCAGCAAGGTCAGCGTGCGCGGCCTGCCGTCCGAATATACCCACGTGTCGATCAACGACCTGGCGACGGCGTCCGGCAGCGGTGGCCGCGACGTGGAATTCGACATCTTCGCGTCCGAGATCATCCAGCAGGTGACGGTGCAGAAATCGCCGACCGCCGCCGACGAGGAAGGCGGCATCGCCGGGTCGGTGCAGATCTCCACCGCGCGTCCGTTCGACTACAGCGGCCGCAAGCTGGTGCTGTCGGCCGAAGGCGCGCACAACTCCATCTCCGAGGAGATCGACCCCAAGTTCTCGTTCCTGGCCAGCAACACCTGGGGTGACTGGGGCGCACTGGTCTCGTTCTCGCACGCCGAACGCACCAACCGCACCGACTCCACGTCCGGCATCAACTTCCGCCCCATGTCGCGCTTCCTCGGTGCGTCCGGCACGCGCGGCGCGCAGGCCGAAGCGGTGATCGAGCGCGATACCGGGCGCATCATCACCAACCGCGCCAACACCGCCGAATCCAACCTGATCGTGTTCCAGGACAAGGTGGGCGACCGCGTCTACCTCAACGACCAGGAAAAGTGGGGCGCCACCGCCTCGCTGCAGTACAGGCCCAGCAGCAACTTCAGCCTGACCTTCGATGCGATGCTCGGCGGCTACGACACCACCGAGGACGAGTACGACGCCGCGGCCTACTCGGCCTCCAGTCGCAGCACGCTGGAAACGATCCACGAGTATGACGACACCACCCTGGCCGACCACGGCATCCTGGTGCTGCGCGACGTGTCCTACACCGCCACCCAGCATGAGTTCCTCAGCAAGGAGCGCATCAACGAGACCGACTTCAGCCAGTACAGCCTGGCGATGGACTGGAAGGGCGACGGGTGGGACGTCGATGCGATGCTGGGTTACTCCGGCGCGGAGAAGACCTCCGACTTCGCCAACCTGAAGCATGTCGCCTATGCCCCCTCGCGCACACGCTGGACCGGCCGCAGCGGCGAGACCATCCCCAGCGCCAGTTCCTCCGGCTTCGACATGTACAACTCGCCCTCGCGCTACCTGTTCGAGGCGTACGAGACCACGCTTGAGCGTATCGCCGACGACAAGTACGCCGCACAGCTCGATTTCAGCAAGGCGCTCGACCTCGCCTTCCTGCCGGCGCTGCGCACCGTGCAGGTGGGCGCGCGCTATACCGACAAGTCGAAGGAACGCGACTACGGCGAGCTGAAGATCACCGGACCGGGCCCCGGCAACACGTCCTGGGTCAACACCCGCACGCTGGCCGACAGCCCGCTGCAACGGATCAGCGACATCGTCCCCGGCGGCGCCTACGGCATGAAGGGGCTGGACTGGCAGCAGGTCTCCAACGACTACGCACGCGGCTTCTTCCGCTATCCCGGCTTCGTCACGCCGTTCGATGACGGCCAGTACTACCGCGTGGACGAGGACGTGGCCAGCGTATACGCGATGGCCGACTTCGCCTTCGACCTGGGCCGCGTACCGGTGGCGGTGAATGCCGGCGCGCGCTACGTGGACACCTCGGTGCTCTCCTTCGGCTACCACCCGGTGCAGAACCCCGACGGCACCACCGGCTACACCGACACGCCCGTGTCGAAGAAGGGCAGCTACAAGGACGTGTTGCCCAGCCTCAATCTCACCGCCGAGCTGTCGCACGACCTGCTGCTGCGCGCGGCGGCGTCGGAAACGCTGATCCGCCCCGCGCTCACCGACGTCGCCTACAAGCGCACGGCCAGCTGGAGCTCGTTCCGCTTCACCGACGGCAACCCCGACCTGCAGCCCACGTACGCCAAGCAGTGGGAAATCGGCCTTGAGAAATACCTGGCCAACGGCGGCCTGCTGGCCGCGTCGTACTTCCACAAGAAGATCGACGGCGTGGTGGTCAACTCGCTGACCGGCGTGGTGCAGGACGTGGCGGTCTACAACGCCAACGGCACGCTCAACGGCTATTACGATTTCGACGTCTACCAGCCGGTGAACGCCAGCGGCTCGTACGACGTCGACGGTATCGAGCTGATCGCGCAGGTGCCGCTGGATGCACTGCACAGCGCACTGGAAGGCTTCGGCATCAACGCCAACTACACGATGCTGGACAGCTCGCTGGCCGGCGCCTCCGACCTGGGCATCCGCACGCCCATGCCCGGGTTGGCCGAGAAGACCTACAACGTCACCGTGTACTACGAGAACGACCGGTTCGATGCGCGCCTGTCCTACAACCACAAGGACGAGTACGTCGAGTCGATCGGCTACAACATGTATCCCATCTGGCGCGATGCGTACGGCCAGCTGGACGTGTCGATCGGTTACCGTCTGACCGACCACATCAAGCTGAGCCTGAAGGGCATCAACATGACGGACGAGGAAACCAGCGGCTACACCATGGACCCGTCGTTCCCGACCATGTACGAAAAGTCGGGCCGACGCATCAGCCTGGGCCTGCGCGCGGATTTCTGATCCGGCCCGGCTCGCACCGGATGCTTTCTCCCCGTCCAAGGGGAGAAGGCATCCACACTGCCCGCATTGCCCCCCACTTCGCACTGCGCCCCGGAACCTCTCTGCGCCCGAGGCGCGAGCGCGATACCGGCGCCCTCCCCGTACCCGGAAAAAAAGAAAGGACACCGACCATGCGCATTTTCCCGTGGCTGCCCATCGTCGCGCTGCTGGCCCTGCCGAGCGCGGCGCATGCCGCCGAGCCGGACGCCGGCCGTGCATGGCTGGCGGGCGACCACCACGTGCACAGCGAATGGAGCGTGGACTGGGACCGTTCCACCTCCCCGCCCACGCCGATCCGCGGTGGCGACTCGCCCTACACGCGCACGCGCAACGCGCAGCAGGCGCTGGCCAACGGCCTGCGCTGGATGGTGCACACCGACCACGGTGGCCCCGGCCATTCCGCGGTCACCCGCGACCACGCCTGGCCCGCACTGCAGGAAGCGCGGCGGCAGGTGCCGTCGCTGATCCAGTTCAACGGCATGGAGTTCGACGTGCCAGCCGCCGAACACGCATCGCTGATCATCGCGCCCGGCCCCGACGAGCGCGACCAGCTGGTCGCCCTGGAACGCGACTTCAGCCGCAACGAGCCGCTTCCGCCCGCAACCCGCGACGACGGCGCGCAGATGCTGGCGGCGCTTGCCTACATGCGTACCTTGCCTTCGCCGCCGCTGATGTTCATCAACCATCCTTCGCGCACGGCCACCGGCGTGGGCCAGTGGGGCGAGGTGGAACCGGCAGAGCTGCGTGCATGGCACGACGCCGCGCCGCAGGTGCTTGCCGGCATGGAAGGCGCACCCGGCCACCAGGCCGCGCCACAGCACCGCGGGCTTTACCGCAATGCGGCCGCGCCCACCTTCGGCGGCTTCGACCAGATGACGGCGCTGGTGGGCGGCGTGTGGGATGCGCTGCTGGCGGAAGGGCGGCGTTTCTGGATCACTGCGACCTCCGACTCGCACGTCAATGTTCGCGACGGCGGCCGCGACTTCGACCCGGGCGAATACAGCAAGACGTACGTCTGGGCGCGCCACGATGCCACCGACGTGATGGACGGCCTGCGCTACGGCCGGATGTTCGCCGTGACCGGCGACCTGATCGATGCGCTGGAGCTGCGGGTGCACACCGTCGGCCGCGCCCCCCGCAGCGCCGGCATGGGCGGCACGCTGTCGGTGCCGGCGGGAACGCCCGTGCGGGTGGAACTGCGCGTGCGCCAGCCCACGCATTCCAATGCCGCCGGCCAGCGGCCCGCGCTGCACCATGTCGACCTGATCGTCGGACAGCCGGGTGTGCGGGACGCGCCGCGCATGCAGGTGAAGCGGTTCACGCCGGAGGACTGGAAAACCGATGGCCCGTGGCGTTCCGTCAGCTGGCAGATGCAGGTGCCGGCTGACGGTATGTTCGTCCGCGCACGCGGCAGCAACACGCCCGATGCCACGCCCCCCGCCGACATCCCCGACGAAGACCCGTGGCAGGACCTGTGGTTCTACGCCAATCCGGTGTTCGTGGAGGTGCCGCGCTGAAGCCTAGCGCGCGACCACGCGCGCATCGGACAGCCACGCGATCATCGTTTCCAGCGGCGCCGGTCGTGCGATGTGGAAGCCCTGTACGCTGTCCACGCCATGGCGCGCCAGCCAAGCGAGTTCCTCTGCGTCCTCGACCCCTTCGGCCACGATGCCAAGGCCCAGGCCGTGACCCAGTGCGATCAGTGCCTGGCAGATCGACGCGTTGCGCCCGTCCCGGTGCACCTGGTGCACGAAGCTGCGGTCGATCTTCAGGCAGTCGACGGACAGGTCGCGCAGGTAGGTCATGCTGGAGAAACCGGTGCCGAAGTCGTCGATCGATATGCCCACCCCGTCCTGCTGCAGTTCCTCCATCGCCGCCCGCGCCATCTCCGGGCGGCGCAGCATCGCGCTCTCGGTCAACTCCACGTGCATGGCCCCCCTGGGCAGACCGTACCGCTGGTGGACGTCCCTCAGGATCCGGGGAATGGTGCCGCAGATGAACTGCACGGCGGAGACATTCACCGCGATGGCAATGCCGGGAAACCCTGCCGCCGCCAACGCCTGGTGCGCCTGCGCCGCCTTGTCGATCACCCACTCCCCGATGGGAACGATAAGGCCTGCCTCTTCGCTCAGCGGAATGAAGCTGGCCGGCGATACGTAGCCGTCCGCGGTACGCCACCGCAACAGCGCTTCCGCCGCGATGACCACATCGTCGCCCAGGCGCTGGATCGGCTGGAAGAACAGTTCGAACTCCCCGTCCGGCAGTGCGCGGCGCAGGCGGTTGATGGTGGCCAGCCTCGCACTGGCCCGCTCGGCCATGCTGTCCGAGTAATGCATCGTCCCGCTGTTCTCCGCGCGTGCCTGCAGGGCGGCGAGCGATGCATGGCCGACGACCTCCTCGGCGCTCTGCCCCGGGAACTGCTGGAAGGCGATGCCGATCCACGCCTCCACGCGGTGATTGCCGCTGTCCGATTCCACCGTCTCGGAGAAGGCGGCCAACAGTTCGTCGACCAGGTCATTCCAGTCTTCCGCGCGGCGCGTTGCGGTCACGAAGGCATCCGCCGGCACATATGCCAGCGGGCCATGCCGACGCGCCACGCCCGCCAGGCGCTGTGCGATGCCCTGGATCATCGCGTCCCGCGTCTGCCGCCCCAGGGTAGGCGAGACGAACTCGAGATCACGCAGCTGCACGTAGGCGACGGCATAGGTCACGTCGCCAACGGGCACCTCGGGTTGCGCGTCCATCTGTTCGGCAAAGGTACGAAGGTTGAGCAGGCCGGTCGTCTCGTCATGCGCCGCGCGCCATGCCAGTTCCCTTTCGTACGCCACGCGTTCGCTCACGTCCTCCGCCAGCACCAGCCGCGCATCGCGCCCGCTGAAGCGGATGCTGCTGCTGTGCACACGCACATGCATGCGCGTTCCATCGCGACGCACGTGCACCCAGACGCGCGACGCATCACGCGGTTCCTCGACCTGGTTGACGGCCTCCAGTACGGCTTGCACGTCATCGGCGGGGCGTATCTGCAGGATGGTCATCTGCAGGAATTCCTCGCGCGAGTAACCATAGCGATGGACCGCCGCCTTGTTGACCGCCATGAACCGCAGGGATTCGATGTCGAAGACCCAGAACGGCAGGGGATTCAGGTCGAACAACTCGCGGAACTGGGCCTCTGCCCCGGCCAACGCCTCCTGCCGTGCCATGCGCTCGGTAATGTCGACGATGGTGCCGGTCATCCGCGGCGCACCCTCGTCATCCTGCACCAATGCCCCCCGCGCGCTGATCCAGCGGCTTTCGCCGTCCGGCAGGGTGATGCGGTATTCCGAGTGGAAAGGCTGTCCGCTGGACCAGGCCTGCCCGAACTCGTGCTCCACCCGCGGCCTGTCCGACGGATGCATGCGCAGGAAGAACTCCGCCAGCGGCAGCATGCCCGCCACCGGTTCGAAACCGAACAGGTCGGCCGCATGCGCCGAGGCCCGGACATGCTGGGCACCCTGCTCCATCGCCCATACGCCCGCGCGGGACGCTTCCTGGGCCTTGCTGAGCCAGTCGGCGTGATGCCGCAGTTCGTCATGCGCCTTGCGGCGCGCGGCTTCGGCGAGCGACATCCGCCGCATCAGGTAGAACATGCCCAGCCAGTACAGCATCAGCAGGCACCCTGCGATGACGGCGTAACGCCACCAGGGCATCAATGCTTCCTGCTTGGAAAGGCCGGCGGCCACGATGAAGGGGTAGCGGCTGGTCGAGGTGAAGCTGGCGAAGCGTTCAATGCCATCCAGCCGGCTCACCAGCACCTGCTGCACCGTCGCGCCCTTCGCCAGGCCGGCGGGCAACGGCACCTGCCTGCCCACGTAGCCACCGCCGCTGCCCTCACGCGCCAGTACCACGCCCTCGCGGTCGAGGATGCCGGCGCTTCCCTGTTCACCAATGTCCAGCCCCCGCAGCATGCTTTGCAGCTCGGACGTGCGTAGCCGTGCCACCAGCCAGTTGCCTTCGGGCGTGCGCCACATCAGCGGGATGACCGGCTGCGCCCTCCCCTGTTGCTGCAGGCGACCGACCCTCAGCATGCCGGTGCCGGCCGTGTCGGGAGGGGCGAAGACCGCTTCGTCTTGCCCGCTGGTTCCCGTGCCACGATGCACCACGCTTCCATCGGCGTCGTACAGATCGATGTCCTGCAATTCGGCATGCCGCGAGACGACGCCGCGGATCGCGCCGGGCAGATCCCAGCGGCTGCTTCCGGGAAAGTCGGCCACGTAGCCATCCGCCTCCATCGCCATACCGCGCAGGGCGCGTTCGAGGTTGCGGATCTCGTAATGCAGCAGGCGGTCAACGCCGATCGCCACCGCCATGCTCTGGCGTTGTGCCGCCTCCATGCGCACGTTGCGGTCCTGGATGGTGGCCAGGATGAGGCCGACGCTGATGAACAGGCCCAGGCAGGTACCGATCCAGCGCACGGTGGCGGTGGAGGCGGCGGTGACCCGCGACAGGGTGGCTTTCATGAAGTGGTCATCCAACCCGTCCCCTGCATGCCACCGACCTGCCGAGTATGCGCAACCCGCCGCGACGACGCCATGAAGGCGCCTGGCGGCGCAGGGGCGCGCAACGCGCAGGTGCACACCGTGATCCGCTGGTCTTCATGCCGGCAGATCGCGTGAGGGCCGGGGCGCGGCGGCGGCCTGCGCAACGGCCAGGTGGAAGCGGTTGCGTCCCTGCTGTTTCGCGCGGTAGAGGGCTTCATCGGCCGTGGCAAGCAGGTCGTCCTCATCGACCGGCGACAGCGCGAAGGCGATGCCGATGCTCGTGGTGAGCAGCAGCGTGCTGGCACCGATGTTCATCGGTGCGTGGGTGGCTGCCAGGATGCGCTGCGCCAACTGCTCGATCGACGGCACCGAGAGATCGCCATCCAGGAGGATGACGAATTCGTCCCCGCCCAGGCGCACCACCAGTCCTTTCCCGTCCTCCGCCAGCTGCTGGAGTCGCTGCGCGAAGCATCGGATCACACCGTCGCCGGTTGCATGTCCATGCGTGTCGTTCACGTCCTTGAAATGATCCAGGTCGAGGAAGAACAGGGCGATCGCACCGCTGCCGCGCTTCAGGCGGGCAAGCGCGAGCGCGAGCCGCCGCTCCAGCTGGCGACGATTGGCCACGCCGGTCAGTGCATCGACCAGACTCAGGCGCTCCAGTTCAAGCCGGCTGGCCTCCAGCGCCTGCTCGGCGGCGACGCGCTTGCTGATGTTCCGGCCGGACAGGATGAGGTCGGCCGGCACGGAAGGATCGGCACCGGGCGCGGAGCGCATGACCACCTCCACCCACAGGTACTTGCCGTCGCGGTGCCGGATGCGGAAACGATGGGTCTGCGGAAGACCCGACGCCACCACTTCCAGCATGGCCTGTCGTTGCCCCTCGCGGTCGTCGGGATGCATCAGGTCCCAGCGCGAGCCAAGCATCTCGTCCGGCGACCAGCCCAGCATCTCGCGGGCGGATGGCGATACGTAGGTGCGTTCGCCCGACGGATTCAGGCGGACCACCAGGTCGCCTGAGAAATCCGCCAGCAGGCGATAGCGTTGTTCGCTGTCCCGCACACGCGCCGACAGCCGGTCGCGTTCAGCCATCGCCAGCACCACCGGGATGGTCAGCAAACATCCGCCCGCCAGATAGAGCTGCAGCAACACGATGGCCCACGCGTAGTGGGAGGCGGCAATCTCCGCAAGCGGTCCGCGCCCGGCCGTGGTGAACGCCACGCCGATCACCGCCAGCAGCGTCACGCCGACGGCAACACCGGCGAACCGGTGGCGGAACGCGCCCAGCAGCAAGGGCGGATAGGTCAGGAAAAGCAACGGGTACTGCATGCTGAAGACGGCCAGGCCCAGCATCGCGATGAGTCCCATGCCGAGGATGAAGCGGGTACGCCGCCCCTGGGGTGCCAGGGCGCGCAGTCCTTCGACGTGCAGCACGAGCGCGGCCGTGCCGACAATCACCATGCCGAGCACGTGCGCGCCATACCAGGTGGCAAACGCCATGCCGAACGCGGCATCCAGGACGTAGCGCGCCACCTGCGCGGCCAGCAACCCCGACACGCCGCAGGCGACCAGCGTGCTGGCCGTCGCCACGCCACCCAGGTGTATCCAGCGGCGCGGGTCGCGGATATTCGGAACCTCACGGCGTATGGAATACGCCACGACGAGCACCTCGATCAGGTGGCACACGGACAACGCCGTTGCGAGCGGGAGCGGCGTGCCGGCCACCCACTGCCCCGCCACGTCGGCGGCTGCGCCTACCGCGCAATACACACCCCAGGTGGCGGTGGGCCGCACGAGCAGCCATGCGCAGAGGATGCCGCCGGAAATCCACATCGCCGACAGTTCGCCCGGCCGCCCCGCCCACGAAATCGACAGCCATGCACCGGCTGCCACCAGGATGGCAACCAAGGCCAGATCCGCTCCCCTGCGCGCGTGCTCCTGCATGGACACATCCAGGTCCCGTCAGCGTCGTGCTCGGATGATAGTGAGGCGGGCGGTGTAAGTGCCACGTGCAGGCGCACACGCATGACCGACGCGCATCATGCTGCAGCGCAGCGTCAGACGAAGATGTCGCGCTTCACGCCCACGTTCGCACGTCGAACACGATGCAGTCAGCGATCAGCGGGAGGACACCCGCAACACCTCTGTTGCATGCACGTGCGCGCATGCTCCCGATCACTGCACGCTTCACGTGCGCCGCCAGAGGGGAACGCATGGCCGCCGACAGACCAGGCCATGGCGATTCACCGGCGATATCGACGTGGATACGCTTCTTGGATCAGATGTCCTGCCTGCCGCGCCGCGCCGCGGGGTGGAGTGAGCGCGCGCGATGGCGCGGCGTCTACTTCTTCAGGCCTGCGGCGACTTCCCGCACACTGAGTCCCAGTTCAAGCTGCAGGCGCACATATTCGCGCTCCTTGCGCGACAGCTTGCGACCCATCTGGATGCGTACATCCTCCGCCTCCAGGATGCGCAGGATCCTCGGCATGGCCGAGCCGATGGCGTCCGCGTCATACCCCGCCTCGCGCAGAGCGGCATCCAGAAGGGCTTCGGTATCCATGGTGCGTCCAGATCTGTTCGAGGTGCGGCATTGTGCACCAGCGGTACGCGGCAGGGTTGAACGACGTGAGGCCAGGCACCGCCAGCGTCGCGATGCATCCCTGGGCGCTTTGCAGCCTCATTCCTCCGCCAACCGACTCGGCCCGCTTCACACGGCGTGACTGCGTTTCCGGAACTGCGCCGCCTTATGCCGATTGCCGCATTGGGCCATGCTGCACCAGCGGCGCTTGTGCGACTTGGTGCGGTCGTAGAACCACAGGATGCAGTCCGGGTGTTCGCACTGCCTGACCAGGGCGAAGTCAGCCTCCACCAGCAGTCGGGCCGCGGCCTCCGCCACAGGTCCGAGCAGGGACGCGGCGCCATCGCCCCGTCCGACGCGGGTCAACAGGAGCCCGCCAGCGTCATCCCGCCGCAGAAGCGGGGACGTCGGGTAGGCCTGCAGATAGTGATTGAGGCCATCGACGGCCACCGGGCCGCCGGCCTTGCGTGTGGAGATCGCCTCCCTCACCGCGGCCCTCAGTTCGCGGCCACGCAACAGCAGATCCGTCGGAACCTCTCCACGCGCATGCCCGGTCACGACGCCCTGCCGCACCAGCCATTGGCGCACATCCTCGTCCGTGGCCCAGTAATCCACTGTCTGGCCGTGGTTCCGGGCCTCGGTATTGAGCAGGTCCAATGCCAGGTGGTCGCCCACCTGCGGGGCTTCGGACGTGCCGGCGCTTTCCCGCGGCGTCATGATGTTCATCAAAGTAACCACAAAAATAACTATTGACAGGTTATCACAGTCGGCGCAGACTGCGCCAACGTAACCTGTAATATCAATTTAAAAAGGTTACTCGTTTTGCGTTTCCCCCTACTGCGAGAACCCGTCATGAGCCTCAAAAGCCTTCTCCTCGCTGCCGCCACGCTGGGCAGCGCCCTCCCGGCAGTGGCCACCGAGCCCGCCACGCAGGTCCACTACCGCACCGCCGACATTCAGGGCGTCAGCGTCTTCTACCGCGAGGCGGGACCCGCCGACGCGCCCGCGGTCCTCCTGCTCCACGGCTTCGGTGCCTCCTCGCACATGTTCCGGGAGCTGATTCCCGTCCTTGCGCAGCGCTACCGCGTCATCGCCCCCGATCTGCCGGGCTTTGGCCAGACGACGGTCAAGCCGGGCGTCGCGTTCCGCTATACGTTCGACAACGTGGCCTCGGTCATCGACGCCTTCACGGTCGAAAAGGGCCTCGATCGCTATGCGATCTACGTGTTCGACTACGGCGCGCCCGTGGGCTGGCGCCTGGCCGTGGCGAACCCGCAGAAGATCACCGCCATCGTCAGCCAGAACGGCAATGCCTACGAAGAAGGCTTGAGCGAAGGCTGGGCCGACATGCGCAAGGCCTGGGCGGCCCCTACCGCCGAGAACCGCGAAGCGCTGCGCCGCTTCAACACGCCCGACATGATCAAGTGGCAGTACACCGAAGGTGTCAGTGACACGTCGCTGATCGCGCCCGAGAGCTACCAGCTGGCCTCGGCAGCCATCGCGCGGATCGGGGTGGAACCGCAGATGGACCTGCTGCTGGACTACGGCAGCAACGTCCGGCAATACCCGCAGCTGCATGCCTTCTTCCGGAAGCACCAGCCGCCTACGCTGGCGATCTGGGGCAGGAACGACCCGTTCTTCATTCCCGCGGGCGCGGAAGCCTACACGCGCGACAACCCGAATGCCGAAGTGCGCTTCCTGGATACGGGCCACTTCGCCATCGAAACCCATGGTGGCGAGATCGCGGCGCGCATGCTCGAGTTCCTGGATCGCAGCATCAAGCGCTGAGCGTGGTTCGCAAGGGCGGACGTCCGACACGGATGTCCGCTTCGGCCCGCGAACGCAACCTGGATGACGCCACGCGCCTCAACACCCCATGGGCGGCAGGAACACCACCGTCGTGGCCTCCACCCATTTCCCCTCGCGCAATACCTCCACCTTCACCCGCACCGCGCTGATCGCGACGAACGGCGATACCCCGGACATCGCCGGCGACATCTGGCCTGAGGAGGTATGCCGCAGGCCATCCAGCCAGCTGCGCGCCTGCGATGGATCGCCCAGCTTGCGGGCGTGGGCGTGTACCGCCTGCTCCAGTTCGGCCGGCGTGTATTTCGGGAAGCACGCATGCTGTTCCGGCGAGGGCGTCGGCAGCACGAACGACACCGCATCGATGGCCTCGGCATCTTCCCAATCCGACACGCAGTGCTTCCAGTCGGTGAGGTCCAGGTGCGGGCCTTCCGCGCTCAAGCCCAGGCTGGTTTCGTACTGCACGCGCACGCGATAGGTTTCGCCCGCCGTGGCCGGCTGCAACTGCAGCGTGGCGCCATACACCTCGTCACCGAGTTCCAGCGGCACCGGCAATGACGGCGGCACCGCGCCTTCGCTCTGCCAGCCCGAAAACGAATGGTCCGAATCCGCGTGCGGCAAGACACGCAGGCCCGATAGCGACTGTGCCTGCGCCAGCAGCGGTGCACACAACAGCACCCAGCCCAGCAGAACCCACGCACGTGGCGGCTGGTTTATGCGTGATCCTTTCATCCCCTGCCCCCGTGCCGGAACTCCGACCTTCCCCCGTCGATGTTAACGCGGCGGGCAGTGCCTGGCCGCAGATGCCCGGCTTTGCCGTGTGGTCAAGGACACCCGGCACCCGCGCGAGCGCGGCCCCATCCTTCGGCACGCGTGCGGACCGCATCAAAGGGGCATAACGGGTCCGGGCCGCCTGCATCCCCTTCCGCCACCCGAGGACACCATGAAAGCCGTCACCGTCCTGCTGGGTACCGTCGGGTTGCTTGTTCCTGCCATTGCATGCGCCGCCGAACCGGTGATCCGCCTCTATCCCGCCGGCCAGGTCTGGGCCTACGAGCTGGAAGCGGCGCGCGGCCTGCACAGCGCGGTCATCCAGAACACCGCCGTGATCAACCTGTCCGTCAACGACCTGACCGTGGAAACCGTGCGCTTCGACGTGCTGCGCGACCATGACGTGGTGCTGTCCCGGACACTGCACACGGCCGACCTGGACCGCGCGGCGAAGACCGGCAGTGCGCTGAAGGCGTCCGGCATGCTGGACGTGCTGGATTTCCAGTTCGCCCCGGCGAAACTGCTGGCCGGCGCGTCGGACCTGGCCCCCGCGCGCACGCTGGCGCCCGGGCAGGCGCTGTACATCCCGGTGCAGGTGCTCGCGTTCGCAGGCAAGCCGCAGCAGGTGCGGATCACCGTGGATTACGCCGGCACCGCCGCGGATACGCGCACCACGGTGCCGTTGCGGTTCGGTGCGGTGGAAGCCCGCTTCCTGCTGCCACTGCAGGGGCGTTGGGTGGCCGGTGCCGGCTCGACGCTGCACAGCCACCATCGCTGGGCCGTGCCGGAAGAGTTCGCGTTCGATTTCGTTCGCTATGGCGCCTCGGGCGGCACTTACGCGGGCGATGGCGCCAAGGTCACCGACTACTACGCGTACGGCGCGCCGGTGCTCGCCTCCGCCGATGGCGAGGTGGTGGCATCCGTGGACACGATGCCCGACAGCACCGACGCGATGCGCCGAGCCGGCGAGGCGCTGGTCGACTACCAGCAGCGGCTGGTCGCGCAACAGGGCGAACGGCTCGCGGCCGGCGCGGGAACACTGGCCGGCAATCACGTGGTCATCCGCCATGGCGAGGCGCTCTATTCGGTCTATGGCCACCTGAAGCCCGGCAGCGTGGGCGTGGCGGTGGGCCAGAAGGTGGTGGCAGGCCAAGCGATCGGTGCCGTCGGCACGTCGGGCAATTCGACGGAACCGCACCTGCACTTCCATGTATGCGATGCACCGGATCCGCTGAAGTGCGTGGGCATGCCGGTGCGGTTCGAGAACATCGAGATCCCGTTCTCGGAAACGCCGCGCCAGGTACAGAGCGGCGACATGATCGAAACGCTGCCGCCGCCGCGCTGAGCATGATCGATGGCACGCATGCCGATGCCGACGGTAAACGTCGGGAGAGGCAGCTGGCGTGACGAGGGCTGCTGGCCCGATGGCCCCGGAACTCCCGGGGCGGCGCTTACATGGTGTGCGTGGGCTTTTCGCCGCTGAGGCTGCCGGCCAGCAGGGTTTCGATCTTGTTCTTCACGGCTTCGCCTTCGCTGCTGTCGGCGAACTGCACGCCGATGCCGGCGGTACGGTTGCCCTGCGCGCCGACCGGCGTCACCCAGACCACCTTCCCGGCGACCGGCAGGCGTTCGCTGGAATCCGGCAGCGTCAGCAGCAGGAAGACCTCGTCACCCAGGAAATACCGCTTGGGCGTGGGCACGAAGATGCCGCCATTGCGCATGTAGGGCATGTAGGCGTTGTACAGCGCGGTCTTGTCCTTGACCGCCAGTGACAGGATGCCCTGCCGATTGCCTGCTGCTGCATTCATCCCGCATCTCCGATCAGTTGCGGCGCGCTCCGACAGCACGCCCGCGTTCCGCGCCGGCCCAGGCCAGCAACAGTTCCACCATGGCCAGGTCACCGCGCACCGTGGTCCGCATCAGGTCGCGGGTACGGTTGGCGGCATCGAACCAGGCGGCCAGCTTGTTCAATCGCGCCGGATCGGTCAAGCCGACCGTGCCGGCATGTGCCAGCACCACATCCGCAGCGTGACGCAGTCGTGCATCGGCCAGTTCGTCGTTGGCCCAGCGCTGCGCGGTTTCCACCACGCCGATCTCGCCCTTCTCCAGACGTTGCAAGTCGCGTGCCACGGCATCACGCAGTGCGAGCCCGTCGCTGCGCAGCCATTCGTCGGCCAGCCCCGGATGACCGCGCGCGGCCTCCAGCGCCTGCGCGGCATCGGCGGCGGCATGACCTTGCGCACGCAACCACGCCAGCGCCTCGTCATGCGGCGGCAGGCGGAACTCCAGCCGCTGGCAGCGGCTGCGGATGGTGGCCGGCAGCCGCGCGGGCTGTGCGCTGATCAGCCAGAGGTAACGGCCCGGCGATGGTTCTTCCAGCGTCTTCAGCAGGGCGTTGCAGGCAGACCGGTTGATGGCGTCGGCCGGATCGATGATGGCCACCTGCGCGCCGCCATACTGCGGCGTCAGTGAGAGCTTCTGCGACACCTCGCGGATCTGGTCGATGACGATCTCGGTGCGCAGCTTGCTGCCATCCTTGGTGGCGACGAAGGAGATGATCTGCAGGTCGGGATGCGTGCCGGCGTCGATCAGGTGCGTGCTGCGGTCACCCGGCGCGGGTTCGCCATGCGCATCGCGTTGCTGCGCCAGCACGCGGCGCGCCAGCCGGTCGGCGACCGCGCGCTTGCCCAGGCCGTCCGGCCCGCAGATCAGCAGGCCATGGCCGAGGCGGTCGGCCTCGAGCGCTGCCACCGCATGGTCATAGGCGCGTTGCTGCCACGGCGAGAACGGGGCGCTGCTCATGCCAGGTCGCTGTCGGTCAGCGTGCCGAGGTAGGCCGACAAGGCATCCGTCACCGCGGCGCCTACGGCCACCGGCGGCTGGCTGGCGTCGATCAGGCGGAAGCGTCCCGGTTCGGCCAGCGCGCGGGCGCGGAAACCGGCGCGCACGCGTTCGAAGAAATCATCCTGCTCGCTTTCGATGCGGTCCGGCCACAGGTCGCGGCCGGCGGTGCGTGCGCGGCCTTCGCGCACGTCCAGGTCAAGCAGCAGGGTCAGCCCGGGCTTCAGGCCCACGGCGCGACGCTCGAGTGCGGCGATCCATTCGGCATCCAGGCCGCGGCCATGCCCCTGGTAGGCATAGCTGGAATCGGTGAAGCGGTCGCTGACGACGAAGGCGCCGCGTTGCAGCGCCGGGCGCAAGACCTGCCGCACGTGCTGCGCGCGCGAGGCGAACATCAGCAGCAGTTCGGTTTCCGGTGCCAGCGCTTCATCCCGCGGATCGAGCAGCAACTCGCGGATGCGTTCGGCCAGTGGCGTGCCGCCGGGCTCGCGCGTCAGCGCGACGTCGTGGCCACGGGCCTGCAGCAGTTCGCGCACGGCCGTGATCGCGCTGGTCTTGCCGGCGCCCTCGCCGCCTTCCAGCGTGATCAGGCGCGGATGGGTGAGCAGGGCTTCGGTCATTGCCGTGCCGCCTTGTCCAGCGTCTGCCGGCGCGTCACCAGGTATTTCGCCACCGCGGCGTTGTGCTCGGCCAGCGTGGCGGAGAACAGGTGTCGGCCACTGCCGTCACCGACGGCGACGAAGTACAGCGCATCACCATCGGCAGGATTCACGGCCGCCTTCAACGCATCCACGCCGGGCATGGCGATGGGCGTGGGCGTCAGCCCCTTGCGGGTGTAGGTGTTGTACGGGGTGTCGGTGGTCAGGTCGCGGCGGCGGATGTTGCCGTCGTAGCTGCTGCCGATGCCGTAGATGACGGTGGGGTCGGTCTGCAGCGGCATGCCGATCTTGAGGCGGCGCGCAAACACGCCGGCGATGGCCGGGCGTTCTTCGGCGATGCCGGTCTCTTTCTCTATGATCGAGGCGAGGATCAGGGCTTCTTCCGCCGACTGCAGCGGAATGCCGGCCGCACGGTCTTCCCAGGCGGCGGTCATCGCCTTCTCCATCGCGGCATGGGCGCGCTTGAGCACGTCCAGGTCGGATTCGCTGCGCGTGTAGACATAGGTCTCGGGCAGGAAGCGGCCTTCCGGGTGCTGGCCGGGGTGGCCGAGTGCGGCCATCAGTTCGGCATCGCTCATCTGCGCGGTCTTCTGCTGCAGCGGCGTGGCATTGCGCAGCGCGACGCGCACCTGGCGGATGTTCCAGCCTTCGACCAGGGTGAAGCGGTACTGCAGCGTGCGGCCTTCGCGCATCCGCTGCAGCAGCTCGCGCGGCGTGAGCTCGGGAGCCAGCGCGTATTCACCGACCTTCAGCTGGCTGGCGGTGTTGGTCTCGCGGGCCAGCAGGCGCCATTGCAGATCGCTGCCGTGCGACACGCCCTGCTCGCGCAGCTTGCGCAGCACGGTGGGAAAGGCGTCGCCGCTGGCGACTTCCAGGGTGGCGTCGGCGCTGACGCCACCGATGGCGGTGTCGGCGAAGCCGCGATGACCCTGCCACAGCCAGAACGCCGCACCGGCCGCCAGGGCCAGTAGCAGGAAGAAGGTGATGACGATGAAGCGGCAACCGCGCTTGAGACCAGACGCCACGCAATCCTCGGTAGGTGAAGCAGGCCGTGCAGGATACCCGGTCGCCGTCTCAGGCTGTAGGCACGGCCGGCGGGCGGCGCGCGCCTTCGGCCTGGATCAGTCGGCCAGTGCCTTCAGCACCCCGCGGGCCTTGGCGCGGGTCTCGTCGAGTTCCTTGTCCGGCAGGGAGTCGGCGACGATGCCGGCCCCGGTACGGAAGCGGGCCACGCTGCCTGCCCCATCGGCCAGGACCTCGGCGCTGCGGATCAGGATGTTCAGGTCCAGGTCGCCATCGCGGTTCAGCCAGCCGAAGGCGCCGGTGTAGGCGCCGCGCGGAGTCCGTTCAAGCTCCGCGATGATCTGCATGCAGCGCACCTTGGGGCAGCCGGTGATGGTGCCGCCGGGGAACGTGGCGCGGATGACGTCACCGGGCGTGGCGTCGGCGCGCAGGTGGCCGCGCACGTTGCTGACGATGTGGTGCACGTGGGCGTAGCTTTCCACGGTCATCAGTTCATCCACCTGCACGCTGCCGGGCAGGCAGACGCGGCCGAGGTCGTTGCGCTCCAGGTCGATCAGCATGACGTGCTCGGCGCGCTCCTTCGGGTGGCCGACCAGCTCGCGGATGCGGGCGGCATCGTCGTCGCCTTCGAAACGGGGGCGCGTGCCGGCGATGGGCCGGGTCTCGACCACGTCCCCGCGCACCGATACCAGCCGCTCGGGTGAGGAACTGACCACGGTCCAGTCCGGCGTGGCGAACAGGCCGGCGAAAGGCGCGGGATTGGCGGTACGCAGGCGCGCGTACAGCGCGGCGGGATCCAGCGGCGAATCGAAGCGGGCGTGCCAGGCACGCGACAGGTTGACCTGGAAGATGTCGCCCGCGCGCAGGTACTCGAGGATGTGCTGTACGCCGTCGGTGAAGCGCTGCGGTTCGTCTTCATCGATGCGTGCCGGAGGCTGCCACGCGGGCAACGCCGGCTGCTGCGCGGCCTGCGCGACATGGTCCGCAATCCCGGCGATCAACGCACCCTGCCCTGCTTCCGCCACCACCACGCAGTCGCCGGTGCTGCGATCCCGCAGCACGGCGGCAGGACAGCGAAGGGCCAGCGCGACGGGTTGCGTGGCGGGGGCTTGCGGGAGTTGCAGGACCGGTTCGACCTGCTGCGCCAGTTCGTACGCCAGCAGCAGTGCCCAGCCGCCGCGGAACGGCCAGCGCGGTTCTTCGCGCGGCGTGCGCTGCGCCTGCCAGTGGCGATCGAGCACGGCGAGGAAATCGCCGGCTTCCACGTTGCCCTGCAGGTCGCGGGTGACACCGTCGGCATCCAGGCGCAGCCCGGTGCCATCGGCCACCAGCAGGAAATCCCACCGTCCCTGCGCGGTACCGGACGCGACGGATTCCAGCAGCACGGGATAGCGCTGCGGATCCCGTCGATGCAGGGCCAGCAGGTCGGTGTCGGAAGGCAGCGCGCGGGTTTCGATCATGGACTCGTCATCCCGGCGCAGGCCGGGACCCAGTGACGTGCTGTGCGGATGAAGCGTAAGACGCCGGGCCCCGGCTTGCGCCGGGGTGACGTCGATCCTGCAGATCCAAGGGATCAGATCCGCTTGAACACCAGCGTGCCGTTGGTGCCGCCGAAGCCGAAGCCGTTCGACACGGCCACGTCGATCTTCTTCTGGCGCGCGGTGTGCGGCACGTAGTCGAGGTCGCAGCCTTCGCCCGGTTCGTCCAGGTTGATGGTCGGCGGGATGATGCCGTGGTGGATGGCCAGCACGGAGAAGATGGCTTCCGCGCCGCCCGCCGCACCCAGCAGGTGGCCGGTCATCGACTTGGTGGAGCTGACCATGATCTTGTACGCGTGGTCGCCCAGCGCGCGCTTCATGGCCAGCGTCTCGGCCAGGTCGCCGAGCGGCGTGGACGTGCCGTGCGCGTTGAGGTATTCGACCTGGTCGGGATTGAGGCCGGCATCCTTCAACGCGGACACCAGGCAGCGGGCCGGCCCTTCGCCGTTTTCGCTGGGGGCGGTCATGTGGTGCGCATCGGAGCTGGAACCGAAGCCGGCCAGTTCCGCATAGATGCGCGCGCCACGCGCCTTGGCGTGTTCGTACTCTTCCAGGATCAGCACGCCGGCGCCATCGCCCAGCACGAAGCCGTCGCGGTCCTTGTCCCAGGGGCGCGAGGCCTTGGTCGGCGCGTCGTTGCGGGTGGACATGGCCTTCATCGAGCAGAAGCCGGCCATCGAGGTCGGCGACGAGCCCAGCTCGGCGCCGCCGGCGACCATAACGTCGGCATCGCCGTACTGGATGGCACGCATCGCGACGCCGATGGAATGGTTGGAGGTGGCACAGGCCGAGACCACGGAGAAGCTGGGGCCCTTGATGCCTTTCAGGATCGACAGCTGGCCGGGCAGCATGTTGATGATGGTGCTGGGCACATAGAACGGCGAGACCTTGCGCGGGCCGCCTTCGTGCAGCTTGATGGTCTGTTCTTCGATGCCATGGATGCCACCGATGCCCGAACCAACGATGGCACCGATGCGCTCGGCATTGGCTTCGGTGATCTCCAGGCCGGAATCGTCCAGCGCCATGAACGACGCGGCGATGCCGTAGTGGATGAACGGATCCATCTTCTTCGCGTCCTTCGGCGACACGAAGGTGGCGGGATCGAAGTTGCGGATCTCGCCCGCGATCTGGGTGGTGTACGCGGAGGCATCGAAGGACTCGACCGGACCGATGCCCGAGCGCCCGTTGACGATGCCGTCCCAACTGGTGGCCATGTCATTGCCCAGGGGCGAAACCAGCCCCATACCGGTAACGACGACGCGACGACGCTGGCTCATAGCGGACTCCTGTGGATCTTTGCTGCCGCCGTGCGCAGTACGCAGGCGGATGGGGGCCGAATACGCGCGGGGCCGCATGCGCGGCCCCGACACGGTTTACTGCAGTCGCCGGAATTACGCCTTGACGTGTGCCTTGACGTAGTCGATGGCCTGCTGCACCGAAGTGATCTTCTCGGCTTCCTCGTCCGGAATTTCGCACTCGAACTCTTCTTCCAGCGCCATCACCAGTTCAACGGTATCCAGCGAGTCGGCGCCCAGGTCATCGACGAACGATGCGCTGGTGGTGACTTCTTCTTCCTTAACGCCGAGTTGTTCGACGACGATTTTCTTGACGCGTTCTTCGATGCTGCTCATGGATTCGCTCCAGACGGAGATTGGGTGACTTGTAGGAGATTGCCACGGTGGATCAATGGCAAACCGGTGGATAGTGTAGTGGAAACCGCCGGTGACGGGCAGGCCTCGCCAATCACCATTGAATCAAAGACTTACAGCGGCTTCCTGATACGACTTGCTTACGGCATGTACATGCCGCCATTGACGTGCAGGGTTTCGCCGGTGATGTAGCTGGCGGCCGGGCTGGCCAGGAACGCCACCGCATGCGCGATGTCGGCCGGCTCGCCCAGGCGTCCCAGTGCGATCTGCTGTGCCAGCGCCTGCCTGGATTCTTCCGGCAGGTCCTTGGTCATGTCGGTGGCGATGAAGCCCGGCGCCACGACGTTCACGGTGACACCGCGGCTGCCGATTTCCTTCGCCAGCGACTTGGAGAACGCGATGATGCCGGCCTTGGCAGCCGCGTAGTTGGCCTGCCCCGCATTGCCGGTGACGCCAACGACCGAGGCGATGTTGATGATGCGCCCCTTGCGCGCCTTCATCATGCCGCGCATCACGGCCTTGGACGTGCGGAACACGCTGGTGAGGTTGGTGTCCAGGATGGCCTGCCAGTCCTCGTCCTTCATGCGCATCAGCAGGTTGTCGCGGGTGATGCCGGCATTGTTGACCAGGATGGAGATGGGGCCGAACTCCTTGGCGATGCTTTCGATCAGGGCGTCGACCGCGGCCGCATCGGTGACGTTGAGTTCGCGGCCATGGCCGCCGTTCGCCGCCAGGCGTTCACCGATGGCCTGCGCGCCGGAAGCGGTGGTCGCGGTGCCGATGACGATGGCGCCCTGGGCGGCCAGTTCGTCGGCGATGGCGGCTCCGATGCCGCGGCTGGCGCCGGTGACTAGCGCGATCTCGCCCTGCAGTGGCTTGCTCATGGAATGTCCTTCAAGGAGATGGGAATGGGGTGATGCCGCGACGTCAGGACCAGTCGGCGCGCGCGCCTTCGAAATCACCCACGCCGCCCAGCGCACGCGCATCCAGCGACTTGTCGATGCGCTTCACCAGGCCGGCGAGCACCTTGCCGGGGCCGCACTCGGCGATGCGCGTGGCACCGTTGCCGGCGAGCACCTGCACGCATTCTGTCCAGCGCACCGGCAGGTAGAGCTGGCGCACCAGTGCGTCACGGATGGCGTCGACGTCGCCGTGCACTTTCGCGTCGACATTCTGCACCACCGGCAACGAAGGGGCGCTCCACGACAGGCCGGCCATCACTTCGGCCAGGCGATTGGCCGCCTCGCGCATCAGCGGCGTATGCGACGGCACGCTGACGGCCAGTTTCACCACCTTGCGCACACCGCGTTCGGTGAGCAGCGCGATCGCGCGATCCACCGCCTCGGTGTCGCCACCGATGACGATCTGGCCGGGCGAATTGAAGTTGGCGGGAACCACGACCTTGCTGCCCGAGGCTTCCACGCACACGTCGGCGACGAGCGCGTCTTCGGCACCCAGCACGGCGGCCATCGCGCCGACGCCCTGTGGCGCGGCATCCTGCATCAGCTGGCCGCGCAAGCGGACCAGGTGCGCACCGTCCTTCAATGACAGGGCGCCTGCCGCGACCAGCGCGGTGTATTCGCCCAGGCTGTGGCCTGCCAGCTGCACGGGCTGCGCGCCACCCTGCTGTTGCCAGGCGCGCCACACGGCGATGCCGGCGGCGAGCAGCGCGGGCTGCGTGTATTCGGTGCGGTTGAGCATCTCTTCCGGACCGCCCTGCGACAGCGCCCACAGGTCGACGCCGGCACCCTCGGAGGCTTCCGCGAACGTGGCGCGCACGACCGGGTGCAGTTCAGACAGTTCGGCCAGCATGCCGACCGATTGCGAACCCTGGCCGGGGAAGACGAAGGCAAGTTGCGTGGCGGTCACTCGGATACCCGGCAAGAAAAACGAGCGGCGATGATACGGGCGAACATCCGGGATTGTCTGTACCGGGGCGTATGCCGCCGTGAACGCGGTGCGTGCCTGCGCATCACGCATGCCAATGGAATCCGTTGCACCGGAAACAGGAAAGGCGAGGCCTCCCGGCCCCGCCTTCCGCACATCGTCCTGCAGTGGATCGGCGATCAGTAACGCAGCAGCACCGAACCCCAGGTGAAACCGCCACCGAAAGCTTCCAGCAGCAGAAGTTGGCCGCGCTGTACGCGCCCGGAACGTACCGCGGTGTCCAGCGCCAGCGGCACCGAGCCGGATGACGTGTTGCCATGCTTGTCGACGGTGACGATCACCTGGTCCATCGACATGTCCAGCCGCTTGGCGGTGGCTTCGATGATGCGCAGGTTGGCCTGGTGCGGAATCAGCCAGTTGAGGTCGTGCTTGTCCAGCCCGTTGGCTTCGAGCGTTTCATCGACGACGGAGTCCAGCGCCTTGACGGCGTACTTGAACACGTCGTTGCCCTTCATGTTGATGCGGATGCCGTTGTTGGGCTCGTCGGGCTTGAAGCCGGCCGAAATGCCCACCGGATTCCACAACAGCTCTTTCTTGCTGCCGTCGGCATGCAGGTGCGTGCTCAGGATGCCCGTTTCGCTGTCGGCCTTGAGCACGGCGGCACCGGCGCCGTCGCCGAACAGCACGCAGGTGGTGCGTTCGGTCCAGTCGACGATGCGGCTGAGGGTTTCCGTGCCGATGACCAGCGCGGTCTTGGCGTCACCGCAGCGGATGAACTTGTCGGCCACGCTGAGTGCGTAGATGAAGCCCGAGCAGGCGGCGTTGACGTCCAGCGCCGCGCAGCCGCCCGCACCCAGCCGCGCCTGGATCAGGCAGGCCGTGGACGGGAAGATGAGGTCGGGCGTGGTGGTGCCCACCACGATGAGGTCGATTTCCGACGCATCGACGCCCGCGGCTTCGAGCGCGCGGACGGCGGCGTGGTAACCCAGGTCGCCGGCGGTCTCGCCTTCGGCGGCAATGTGGCGCTCACGGATACCGGTACGGGACTGGATCCATTCGTCGCTGGTATCCACCAGCTTGGACAGATCCTCGTTGGTCAGCACCTTCTCGGGCAGGTAGCTGCCTGTTCCGGCGATGCGCGCAAAAATGCGCCCCTTGTTACCCGGCTCGCTCATGCACGCTCCCATTGCTGGCCCCGGACGGGGCCCTGGTTGTCATTGACCCTGCGGATGGCGCGCCACAAGGGCGCGCCGCACGGATCAATCTTCCTCGACCTGCGTGGTCTTGGTGGCGATGACCTTCTTGCCGCGGTAGTAACCATCGGCCGTCACGTGGTGGCGCAGGTGGATCTCGCCAGTGGTGGGGTCGGTGGACAGCTGCTTGGCGGTCAGGGCGTCATGCGAACGACGCTGACCACGGCGGGACGGGGTGACGCGGGATTTCTGCACAGCCATGGGATTGCTCCAGCTTTAAACTTGTAATGAACTGATCTTGAAATGAACCTTCCGGTTCGTCTTGCCAGACCGCCTGGGCGGCTAGTTCTTCTTCAGCGAGGTCAGCGCCGCGAACGGGCTGGCCTTGGCCAATTCTTCTTCCTGCGCCGGCCATTCGCGTTCGACCGCGTCCGACCCCGGCGCCACCGCCACCACAGGCACGGCGAGGACCAGTTCGTCCTCCACCAGCTCGACGGCGCGCAGCATGCCATCCTCCGGCACCAGCAGCGCCTCGTAGCCGGGCGGGAGCGCGGATTCCTCCGCCTCGTCCCGCACCAGGCCCAGTCGCTGGGTGATGCTGACCGGCAACACGAACCGCTGCAGGCTGCGCTGGCAGACCAGCGGCAGGCCGGCATCGATCTGCAGCTCGACGTAGGGCACCTGCAGCGCATCCCGATCAAACTCGATCGTGTAGCGCACTTCGCCCTCGGCATCGACCAGAAGGCCCTGCAGGCGCGTCATGGCGGACAACGGCAGGCGACCTTCGAAACTGCGCCGGGCCGCGACCATGCGCCAAGCATCCAACATCTCGGGCGTATTCGCGGACATAAGCCGCTGAATGTTAAGGAGTGAACGCCGAGCTGTCAAACGGATTCAAGGCCGCAGGATGCTTGCCCGCCGTCCCCGTACCCGGCAGACTCCCCGCCCCTGCCCCGCCCGACCCCCTGACGATGCCCCTGCTGCTTGCCTCCACCTCCCGTTACCGCCGCGAACTGCTGGAACGCCTGCGCCTGCCGTTCCATATCGCGCGTCCGGACGTGGACGAGACGCCGCATCCCGACGAAACCATCCCTGCCCTGGCGGCCCGCCTGGCCCGGGCCAAGGCCGGGGCCATCGCCCAGCAGCAGCCGGAGGCCTGGGTGATCGGTTCGGACCAGGCGGCGGAGCTGGACGGCCAACCGCTGGGCAAGCCCGGCCAGCGCGATGCCGCCATCGCCCAGCTGACGGCCATGTCGGGGCGCGAGGTGCATTTTCACACGGCGGTCTGCCTGCTGCGCGAGGGGCAGGTGCTGGAGGCGCTGGACACCACGACGGTCCGTTTCCGGACCCTGACCGCGGGCGAAATCGAGCGTTACGTGGACGCCGAGCAGCCGTTCGACTGCGCGGGCAGCTTCAAGGCCGAAGGCCTGGGCATCGCGCTTTTCGAGGCCATCGAGTCGACGGATCCGTCCGCGCTGGTCGGCCTGCCGCTGATCGCCCTGGCCCGGATGCTGCGCGAGGCCGGGTTCGAGCTGCCCTGAGCGGCTACTCCAGCACGACCACCTGCTCGGCCCACTGCTCCACGCTGCCATCACCACCGGTGATGCGCAGCCCCAGCCAATGACGCCCGGCATCCCACCCGCCGGCATCGACCTCCGCCCTGAACTGGACCCGCGGCATGCGCGGATCGCGTGAGCCGTGCTTCAGGAAACCGCGCAGCCAATCATTCGCGCCGGCGTCCTCCGCCTGTGCAACGACCCGGCCGTCCAGCGTTACCTCCACCTTGCGCACGCCGGCCACGTCCTTGACTGCCCAGCCACTGACGGTAAAACGCCTGGCCACGCGCGCGCCGATCACGGGCGCGTCGATGTTGGCCACGACGGGCGTGATGCAGTCGCCCTCTTCAGGCTCCGCAGGCAACGCGAACAGCAGGAAACGTCGCGCGCCATGGTCGATGTTGACGACCTCGGCGGACGGCAGCGGACCGACGACACGACACAGCTGCTGGTAGTGCGCGAGCAGCGCACTGAACTTCACGTCTGTCGCACCCACCACCAGCAATGCGGGTGTCGTGCGCCGGCCATCGTGCTGCAATTTCCACAGCTGCAGTTGCGGGGCACGCCCGTGCTTGTGGTTGAGGGGATGGTCCAGCACCGGGATGCCGGCATCGCCCAGCGCGAAGCCCAGCGCTGCCCCGGTCTTGAAGCTGTCGGCGATCACCACCGTGTCTTCGGGCAAACGGGCACGCGCGCGTCGCACTTCCGTTGCCAGGCGGTCCCAGCCCGAGAAGTTGGAGGGGTAGTACTTGTCGCCGGCGAGCTGCGCACGGACAGCCGGCATCGACACCGCCAGGTAATACCCCAGCATCAGCAACGCACCCGCGCCGGCCAGGCCCCACGCGGCCCGGCGTGCGACCGTTGACCATTCGCGCAACAGCAGCGGCACGACGGCGAGCAATGCCAGGTAGCCCGGCAGCGGCCAGTGGAAACTGACACGCTCGTTGTCCGCGAAGAAGCCAAGCGCGAAAAACCCGAACGTGGATATCGCGCCGAGCAGCGCGAAATAACGCCACTGTGGCAACGACACGCCGCCGCCACGCAACCCGCGCACCGAGACCTGCAGCATCGCCCAGAACAGCAGCGGCGTCGCCATCGCGGCCTGGATCAACACGAAGCGGAAACCATCCACATGGAACGCCCACGGGTGACGGTCCAGCAACTGGAAGCGCAGGCCGGCGTCGGCATACTCCAGGTTCCAGGCCAGCAACGGGGCCCAGGCGGCGATGCCCGCCGCCAGCGCCACCCACACCCGCGCATCACGCAATACCGCACGGCCCTGCGGCAACCACAGCAGCGCCAGCAGGCCGACGCCGATCACCCCGACGAAGCGGTAATGACTCAGCGCCCCGATCACCAGACCCAGCGCCAGCTCGGCCGCCGACATCGCATCCACCTGGCGCAGCAGGCGCGCGCCCGCATCGGCGCACAGCACCGTCGCCACCGCCATCGGCACGTCCGGCAGCGCCAGCAGGCCCAGGGTGCCCGACAGCGGCATCAGCACGACCAGCATGCCCGCCTGCCATCCCATCGTGGCGCCGAACCAATGAGCCGAGGTACGCACCACCAGCCAGGGCAGCGCTGCCGCCAGCAGCAGGAACGGCGCGCGCAATGCGAGGACATGGTCGCCGCCCACGACGGTGCCGAGGCGGGTCAGCCATGCCGTCAATCCCGGCAGGTCAGAGTACGCCGCCGCCAGGTGCCGTCCTTCCTGCCAGTAGAACGCCTCATCGACGAACAGCGGCAGGCGCGCGGCAACCACGACCTTGATCACGGTTGCCACTGCCCATAGTGCGATGAACCATTGCCTGGCGCGTTGTTCGTCCTGCATCTCGCTACACTTCCCTGGAAACCGATATGCCAACCGAGAGCGCGATGTCTGCCATTCCCAGCACCCGACCTATGCTATCCGATGCCTTGGGCGACGCCCTCAAACGCGCACAGGCGCAGGTCAACGCACTGGTGCTGGGCAAGGCGCATGAAGTGCGCCTCGCCTTCGTCGCCCTGCTTTCCGACGGCCACCTGCTGATCGAAGACCTGCCAGGACTGGGAAAGACCACGCTGGCGCATGCATTGGCGGCCACGCTGGGCCTGGGCTTCCAGCGCGTGCAGTTCACCTCGGACCTGCTGCCGGCGGACGTGTTGGGGGTGTCGGTGTACGACGCGCAGGCACGCGCCTTTACCTTCCACCCCGGTCCCGTCTTCACCAACGTGCTGCTGGCGGATGAAATCAACCGCGCGCCGCCCCGCACCCAGAGCGCCTTGCTGGAAGCGATGGCGGAGTACCAGGTCACCCTGGATGGGGTGACGCATGCACTGCCGCAGCCGTTCTTCGTGATCGCCACGCAGAACCCGGTGGACCTGTCGGGCACGTATCCCTTGCCGGATTCGCAGCTGGACCGCTTCCTGCTGCGGCTCGCACTGGGCTACCCGAGCGCGGAATCCGAGCGCGAACTGCTATCCGGCAGCGACCGTCGCATGCTGATCGCGCAGGCCATGCCACTGCTGTCGTCTGAAGACGTGCTGGCGTTGCGGCAGGCCGTCAATGCCGTGCACGCCAGCGACGCGCTCATCCATTACGTGCAGTCACTGCTGGCGCGCAGCCGCCAGCACCCGGGCGTGCGCGTGGGCCTTTCGCCGCGCGCGGGCATCGCACTGCTGCGCGCGGCGCGTGCCTATGCGCTGCTGCTGGGGCGCAACCATGTGCTGCCGGAAGACGTGCAGGCCCTGTTCGCCGCTGTCGCGGCCCATCGCCTGGTGGCGGAAGCCGAATCCTCCTCGGTCGCGGCGCTGGCCAAGGCCATCCTGCACGCGGTGCCGGTGGACTGATGGCGGAGACGCCCCGCGCGGCCCTGGCCCGTCGCTTCGCGCTGCTGGCGCGCCCGCGCCAGCCGGAAGCGTTGCCCGTGCAGCTCGACCGCCGACGGATCTACGTACTGCTCACGCCGTTCGGGTTGTTCTTTGCCGCACTGCTGTTCGTGATGGTGCTGGGTGCGTTGAACTACAACAACAACCCGGCCCTGCTGCTGGCCCTGCTGCTGGCGGCCACCGCGATGGCAAGCCTGATCGCCGCGCACCTGCAGTTGTCCGAATTGCGCGTGGATGCGATCTCGGCCGAGCCCGTGCCTGCGGGTACGCCGTTGCAGGTGCATGTCGCGCTGTCCGCACGCGATGGACGCGCCCGGCGGGGCCTGCGCCTGGATGCGCTGGATGCCGTCTGCTTCGCCCCGCCAATGGCCGGCGAAGGCGTGATGGCACAGTTCGCAGCGCCCACGTCCCGCCGCGGATGGTTCAGCCTCGACCGCATTCGCCTGTCCACCACGCAGCCGCTGGGGCTGGCCCGCGCGTGGTCGTGGGTCTGGCCTGCGTCGCCGTTGCTGGTGTATCCGCAACCGGAGCCCGGCGGTCCCCCGTTACCGGAAGGCCAGGGTACGGGCCTGCAATCGCGCCTGCATCCGGCCGGCGACGACGTTCATCATCTGCGTGCCTATCGCCCGGGCGATGCGCGGCGCGCGATCGCCTGGAAGCCCACCGCGCGGCGCGACACGCTGTTGGTGCGCGAATACGAACAGCCACTCGGCGCCGAAGTGCCGCTGGAATGGCACAGCCTGTCCGCGCTGCCCTACGAACACCGCATCCGACGACTCGCGCACTGGGTGGATCTGGCCGAACGCGAAGGCCGCCGCTACCGTCTCGTCCTGCCCGGCCAGCCCGCCATGGGACCCTCGCATGGCGCCGCCCATCGCCACCTCTGCCTGCGCGCCCTCGCGCTGCTGCCTTATGCCGAAACGCGCTGACGCCGTGCCACTGGATGCGGGCAGCCGGCTGTGGACGCTGACCACCGCCGCGGCGTGCCTGCTGACGCTGCTGATCCAGTTGCCGCCCATGCTGGCGCTGGGGCTGGGCGCCACGGGCCTGGTGATGGCCGCCGCGTCGTGGCGCCGGCCGCTTCCCACCCTGCTGCGCGCGATGCTTGCGCTCGCGGTGCTGGCTGCGGTGATATCGGTGATGGGCATACGGTTCGGCCGCGACACCGGCTGCGCGCTCCTGGCCGCCATGCTGGCCATCAAGCCCACCGAAACCACCAGCCTGCGCGACAACCGCAGCCTGCTGGGGTTCGCGATGTTCGCGCCGTTTGCTGCTTTCCTGCTGGACCAGGGGCCGTTGACGATGAGCCTCGGCCTGCTGGGCATCCTGAGCGGACTGGTCGCCCTGCAACGGCTGGCCGACGCGGAGGCACAGGCGATCAGCGACGGTCCGCCCGCGCTGCGCAGGCTGGCCATGGTCGGCAAGCTGGTGGCGATCGGACTGCCGCTGATGCTCGCCGCATTCTGGCTGTTCCCGCGCTTCGCCACGCCGCTGTGGGGCGTTCCCGAACGCGCGCTCGCCCGCCCCGGCCTGAGCGACGAAATGACGCCCGGCGAATGGCTGGACCTGATGACCGACGACTCCCCCGCGCTGCGCGTGCAGTTCTTCGGTGCCACACCCCGCGCGGAGGACATGTACTGGCGCGGGCCGGTGCTGTGGGATTTCGACGGCCGCAGCTGGACCCAGCCAGGCTGGATGCGTTCATTGCCGGCGGAGCCGGTGGTGGCAGGGACGCGCACATGGGACTACCAGCTGGAAGTCGAACCCACCGATCGTCGCCACCTGGTGGCCCTCGACCTGCCGACGCAGGCGCCCGACGGCGCCCGGCTTTCGATGGACTATGGGCTGTCGGTCGCGTCACCGTTGAGCTCGCTGTCGCGCTGGCGCATGCAGTCGGCCGCACCCGCACGCTTCGATGCCGACCTGAAACGGACATTGCGCCAGCGCGCCCTGCTGCTTCCGGACGGGTTCAATCCGCGCACGCGGGCGCTCGCGGCGCAATGGCGGCAGGAAGCAGGCCGCGACGATGCCGCCCTGGTCAACCGCGCACTGCAATGGATCCGCGCCGAATTCGCCTACACGCTGGAGACGCCCCTGCCGGGCCGGCATGCGGTGGATGAGTTCCTGTTCGACCGCAAGCAAGGGTATTGCGAGCACTTCAGCTCCGCCTTCGTCGTGCTGATGCGCTCGGCGGGCGTGCCGTCGCGGGTGGTGACCGGCTACACCGGCGGCATCTACAACCCGCTGGGCAAGTACTGGATGGTGCGCCGGATGGATGCGCATGCGTGGGCAGAAGTCTGGTTGCCCGGGCGCGGCTGGGTGCGCGTGGATCCGACGGCCGCCGTGGCACCGGAACGCATCTACGACACGCTGGAGGACCGTATCGCAACCGGTGATGCCGCATTGGGCACGTTCGCCGGCTTCGGCAACGTCAGTGACTGGCTGCGCCGCGGCTGGAATGACCTGGTGCTGGGCTTCGATGCGTCGCGTCAGGCCCGCCTGCTGGAAAGGCTGGGTGCCAACGGGCTGGGGACGGGCGGCATGGGGGTGCTGTTCGGCGTGTTCGCGCTGCTGGCGCTGGGCTGGATGGCCTGGCTGCTGGCACGCGGCGAGCGCGAGCGCGACCCCCTGTTGCGGGCATGGCATAGGCTGGGCGCACGGTATGCCCGGTTCGGGCTGTCACGGGAGCCACACGAAACCGCCAGCGACTGGGCGCGCCGGGTCGCTGCCCAACGTCCGCAGGGGGCCAATCTGCTGTTTTCACTCAGCCGGCGTTTCGCCGCGGCGCGTTACGCTGCCAGTGAGGGGGATCACCGCGCACTGATCGAAGACCTGCGCCGGCACCGCCCGTAACCTACTGGAGACTGGCCATGAACCTTCGTATCGTTTTGCTTGCCGCCGCTGCCGCCACCCTGGCCGCGTGCGCCACCGCACCCAAGCCGTTGCAGGGCAGCTTCACGCCGGTCAACCCGCGCGACTCCGTGGCGGCTCCGCAGGTGGGCGCACCGGTCCGCTGGGGCGGCCGCATCATCAGCACTACCCCCGCACAGAATTCCACCTGCTTCCAGCTGGTCTCCCGCCCGTTGTCGGGAACGGGACGCCCCTTGAGCAGCGCCCCCGACGCCACCGATGGCCGCTTCATCGCCTGCCGCGCGGGCTTCTACGATCCCGCCGTGTTCACCGAAGGCCGCGAGGTGACCTTCGTCGGGCGCATCGAGGGATACGAGTCCACGCGCATCGGCGAGTACGACTACCAGCTGCCCCGTATGGCCGCCGACGTCGTCTATCTGTGGCCGGAAGTACGCGAGGTCGATGTGGTTTACCCCTACTACCGCGACCCGTTCTACTGGGGCCCGCGCTGGGGCTGGTGGGGCTGGTAAGCGGCCTCCACCGCACATGAGAAAGCCGCCCACGGGGCGGCTTTCTTTTTTTGCGTGAAGGAAGGAGCGCCGTTCAGCCCGGCGTGCCGAAGCGTCCCAACGGGGCACCGGCCAGCAGGTGCAGATGGATGTGGAACACGGTCTGCCCCGCGTGCTCGCGGCAGTTCATCACCACCCGGTAGCCGTCCTGCGCGAAACCCTCGCGGCGCGCGTAGTCGGCGGCCGCCAGCATCAGCTTGCCCAGCAGCAGTGCCTGGTCGGGCTTCACATCATCCAGCGTGGGTATCGCTTCCCGCTTGGGTACGAACAGCACGTGTACCGGCGCCTGCGGAGCGATGTCCTTGAATCCCAGCACGTCCTCGTCCTCGTGGACGATGGTGGCGGGAATCTCGCGGCGGATGATCTTGGCGAACAGGGTGTCGGTCATGGATTCCTCCTGGTGCGTGCAGGACGTGGAGCTTACAGCGGCATGTCGCTGCGGCCACCGAAGGCATGCGCCAGCGTGCCGCGGTCGACGTACTCCAACTCGCCGCCCAACGGCACGCCATGGGCCAGGCGGCTGGGGCGCACGCCCTGCTGGCGTGCCAGCTGGGCAAGGTAGTGCGCCGTCGCTTCGCCCTCGACGGTGGGATTGGTGGCGATGATCATCTCGGTGACCTCGCCCTCGGCCAGCCGGGTGGCCAACTGGTCCAGTCCCAGTTCGCGCGGACCGATACCGTCCAGCGGCGACAGGCGTCCCTGCAGCACGAAGTAGACACCCCGATAGCCGGTCGCCTGCTCGATGGCCAGACGGTCGGACGGCGACTCCACCACGCACAACTGGTGCCGGTCGCGACTGCTGCTGGCGCACAGCGCGCACAGCTCGGACTCGGTGAAATCCCGGCACTGGCGGCAATGACCGATGCTGTCCAGCGCAACGCCGAGGATGTCGGCCAGCCGCTTGCCTCCCTCCCGCTCGCGATCGAGCAGGTGGTACGCCATGCGTTGCGCGGTCTTCTGCCCGACACCGGGCAGTACGCGCAACGACTCGATCAGTTGTTCGAGGAGGGAAGACACGTGAAGGCGCGATGGACGATGGGGGATGGGTGATTCGGAACGGCTGTCGTCTGCTCAGGCCGCCGCAACACGCGATCCGCGGATTTCACGAATCGCCGATCACGACTCCCGGCAGCTCAGAACGGCAGCTTCATGCCCGGCGGCAGCGGCATGCCGGCGGTGGCCGACCCCATCTTCGCCTTCGATTCGGCGTCGACCTTGTTGGCGGCGTCGTTGAACGCGGCCGCCACCAGGTCCTCCAGCATTTCCTGGTCGCCCAGCACGGACGGATCGATGCGCACCTTGCGGCATTCCTTGGTGCCGGTCAGGGTCACGCTGACCATGCCGCCGCCGGCGTTGCCGGTGACCTCCAGCTTGGCCAGTTCTTCCTGCGCACGCTGCAGGTTTTCCTGCATCTTCTGCGCCTGCTGCATCAGTTGGGCAATGTTTCCACGCATGTCTGCATCACTCTTCGTAAGGACGGATGGAATCCGGGACGACCTTGGCGCCGTGCTGCTGGATCAACCGCTGCACATCCGGATGGTTCATGAAGGTTTCTTCGGCCGAGCTCTGGCGCTCGTCGCGCTGGCGGTGGCTGCGTTCCTTCAGCGTTTCGCCGCCGCTGCCGGCGTGCGCCTCGGCGGACACGAATACAAGTTTCGGTGCCACGCCGTAACGCAGGGCGATGGCTTCGGCCAGCTCTCGTGTTGCGCGGTCCGAACGCAGGTAGTCGAACCCGGCATCCAGCGAAAGCTTCAGCACGCCGGCGTCATACGCGACGAATGCCGCGTTCTCGACCAGTTGCTTGCCGACGCCTTTCAGCCCGCTGTGATGGGCGAAGTGCAGCCACGTCTCGGCGTCGGTGATGCCGATGTCCACGGGCATGAAGGAAGCCGCGGCCGGCGCTGGGGCGGAATCGCTGCGCGCGGCCACCGGAACCGGGGGTGCCGGCGCCACGACGATGTCGCCCGTCGCCCAAGGCGGCGTGTCATCGGGTAAGGAAGCGGAAAGTGGCGGGACGGGTGCCGGCGTTGGGGCCGGCGGCGACACGACCGCCACGGGCTCCGGCGCGGACGCGACAGCGCGTGGCGTCGGCATGGCGGCCGTAACCGTCGACGCGGCGACCGCTGGCGCCGGCTTGCCGTCGCCCCGCAGTTCGCCGGCCTGCGCCGGACGGAACGCCAGCATGCGCAGCACGCTCATCTCGAAGCCTGCACGCCCGCTCGGCGCCAGGTACAGATCGCGGCGTCCGCTCAACGACATCTGGTACCACAACTGCACGACCTCGGGCCGGAGCTGCTGCGCGAACGCATCCACGTCGATGCCTTCGGATTCGACGGCGGCCGAGGGCACCAGCTGGCGCACCTGGATGCGGTGCAGGGCTTCGGCCAGGGCATCCAGCACGCCTGCCCAGTCGGGCGAGAACTCGGCCAGCGCCGCCACCACCGCCAGCAGGGATTCACCATCGCCGCGCGCCAGGGCATCCAGCATGGCGCCCACCTGCGTGCGGTCCACGGTGCCCAGCATGGTGCGCACGCCGTCGTCACGCAGCGCGCCGCCGGCATAGGCAATCGCCTGGTCCAGCAGCGACAGGCCATCGCGCAGACTGCCGTCGGCAGCCTTGGCGATCTGGCGGATGGCGCCCTCGTCGGCCTCGATGCCTTCGGCACCCAGGATCCTGGTGACCTGTCCGGCGATCTGGCCTTCGTCCAGCCGCTTCAGGTTGAACTGCAGGCAGCGGGACAGCACGGTGACCGGCAGCTTCTGCGGATCGGTGGTGGCCAGCAGGAACTTGACGTGCTCCGGCGGCTCTTCCAGCGTCTTCAGCAGCGCGTTGAACGCCGCTTTCGACAGCATGTGGACTTCGTCGATCAGGTAGACCTTGAACTTGCCGCGCGACGGCATGTACTGGGCGTTCTCGATCACCTCGCGCACGTCGTCCACGCCGGTGTTGGAGGCGGCGTCGATCTCGAGCAGGTCGATGTAGCGGCCGGCGTCGATATCCAGGCAGGCCGCGCACTGGCCGCAAGGGTCGGCACTGGTGCCCTTCTCGCAGTTCAGCGATTTGGCGAAGATGCGCGCGATGGTGGTCTTGCCGACGCCGCGCGTGCCGGTGAACAGGAAGGCGTGGTGAACGCGACCGCTGTCCAGCGCGTTGGTCAGCGCGCGGACCACGTGTTCCTGGCCCACCAACTCGGCGAAACGCTTGGGGCGCCACTTACGGGCAAGGACGAGATAGGACATGCCCACATTGTGCCACGCCGGCCCGGCCCCTCCTGCGCCGACCGCGCTCCCGCCGGTTTTACTTGTGGCCGGACCCGCCGGAGGCTAGAATTCACGGCCCTGAAAGCGACCCTCGGTTGCATTCAGGTCCCGGAGAGGTGTCCGAGTGGTTGAAGGAGCACGCCTGGAAAGTGTGTAAGCGTCTAAACCGCGCTTCGGGGGTTCGAATCCCCCTCTCTCCGCCAGATCAAACCCCGAAGCCCTTGCCCTGCAAGGGTTTTCGTCTTTCTGGGGTAGGCTCGCCCACACTTCCGCCCATAAGCGCGACGGAATGCTCCATGGCGGCCCCTCTCCGGCTTGATGCTCGGCGTATCCGCGTGGCGACACCGATCCGGGGATCGTGCCGCCGAGAGCGATGAAACGCTTCATCCAGCGCCGAATGCACACTGCTTCTCGCTAAAGGATAGAGGTGCCGGCCTTCATTTCGGCCAGATCCACGCTTTCGTCGTCGTTCTTGTCGAACGAACGGAAACGCGCCTCCAGCACGTTACGGAACTCCTCTTCGGTCAGGCTGCCATCGTTATTCTCATCGTGGATGCGAACGTGATCCGCTGCGGACGGTTGGCCATCGGCCTGTTCCCCGAAGATGCTCTGAAGTTCGGTTTCGGAAATCCGATTGTCCTTGTCGGTATCGAACTGCGAGAACGGCAGGGCGCTCTTGTATTCGTCCATGCTCATCGCGCCGTTACCATCGGCATCGAACAGGCCGAAACGCGCCGATGCCGATGCCGGAAGGGATTGCGCGTCGGCGGCGCAGGGCGCCAGGAGTACAGCGGCAAAAGCAAGTCGAATGCAGGCGTTCACGTCGGTCTCCAGTGTCTGGGTGGATGCTTGACGGGGCGATGCGCGGGCGTGCGCGCGCGGCTTCATTGTGACCGGTAAGCCAACGCAGGCAAGACGCGAAACCAAAGTAAAAATACTTATCTGCGCGGGGATTTCCTCCCTTGATCTGAGGGCCGAGGGGTGGCGAGGTGGGTGGTCCGTCGGCCTTGCGAGGGTGTGAAACGGGATGACAGTGGCGCTTTCCGCTGGAGTTCCCGGGGCTTATCAGGCAGAATTCCCCACGGCGATTGAGCGCGGACTGCCTTCGGGTGAGGCCTCGTCGCTGGATTTCGCGCACTGACGACCGGCCTGATGATGCAGCCGTGCTCTCGCGCGTTTCGTTTCTATGGTGGCCCCGTCGGCCCCTCGCGACGCTAGGTTGAAAACTCCGCCAGGGCCGGAAGGCAGCAACGGTATCGACTGACGCGGGCGCCGAGGTCAGCCGGCGGGGCCACCGCCTTTTCAGGCACTGACTTTTCATTTCCCCCGCCCATTGCGACGGTATCGTCGCCTCCTGATTAGTCCTTGCCGCGGCGCGCTCCCGCGACAATCCCCAGCGCATCGGGCTCGCGCCCGGTCACCCAGTAGTCGATCACCTGCCAGCGCTGCGTGTCGATCACCGCGATGCGGTCGCCGCCGCTGATGGCCACGTATGCACGCGGGCGGTCGCCGGCCACCACCACGCCGATGGGCAGTGCGGCGCGTCCCAGCATCGTGGCCTCGTACTCGATGCCTTCGCGCGAAAGCGCTACGGTCGCCACTGGCAGCTTGGAACGTGCGTTGAACACCGACAGCGTGGCCGCTCGCGCATTGGTCACGAACGCCTGCGTGCCGTCGGCGGAAAACACCACGCGGATCGGGAAACCCTTGCTGGACATCCGCCGCCGCACGGCCAGCGTGGACGGATCGTGCACGGTAACCGTGCCGTCTTCGCGGTTGGTCACCCACACCTCGGCCCCGTCCGGCCTTACCGCGACGCCTTCGGCCCCCTTCCCTGCCGGGCGCTCGTGGGTCTTGGTGCCAGCGACCAGATCGATCCGGCTCAACGTGCCCGCGGCGATCTTGGTGACGTAGGCGAAGCGTTCGTCAGGCGACAACGCGAGCATGTGGCCGGTGCCGTCGCCCACGTCGATGGCCTTCAGCACCTCCCCCGCTTCCACGTCCACGACCAGCACGCTGGCCGAGGCTTCGGTGGTCGCCACCACGCGCCGGCCATCGGAAAGGAAGCGCAGCCCGTGGGGCGCACTGTGCTGTCCCAGGTCGACATGCCGGGTGGGCCGACCGCCTACCAGGTCGAGCACGGACAGGGTATTGCCGGACTTCACGCTGCCGTAGTTCGTGACCACCGCCGTGCGCCCATCCGGCGATATGGCGATCTCGTGGGGGGCGTCACCGGTACGGAACTCGCCGATGCGCCGACCATCCTTCAACGACAAGCGCCAGACGGTGTCGGCCGACTTGTTGCCGACCAGCAGTTCGGCGGCCGACAACGGAAGAGGCGCCAACATGGCGCAGACGATCACGGCGGCGAACGGCAGGCGGCGCATGCGCATCAGCTCTCCCCGGCGGAGGGATGCAGCCAGTCCGCGCCGCCTTCGCGGTAGTGCTCCCGCTTCCAGATCGGCACGCGCTGCTTGACCTCATCGATGATGTAGCGGCAGGCATCGAACGCCGCGCCACGGTGCGCCGCGCTGACGCCCACCCAGACGGCCAGGTCGCCGACGCCCAGCGTCCCCACGCGATGCACGCAGCAGGCCGCGAGCAGCTCGAAACGCTCGGCGGCCTCGACGACGATGCGCTCGCCCTCGCGTTCCGCCAGGGCGGCGTAGGCTTCGTAGTCCAGGCCATCGACCGCGCGGCCGGCATGGTGGTCGCGCACCCAGCCTTCGAAGCTGGCATATGCACCGGCGCGGGGATCGAGCAGTTGCGCGCGCAGCGCATCGATGTCGAAGGCGGCCTCGGCCAGTCGGAAATGCAGCATCTCAGCCTCCACTCACCGGGGGGATGAACGCGATCTCGCTACCGTCCCGAACCGCGTCCTGCCAACGCGCGAATTCGCCATCCACGGCGACCCGCAGGTGCTGCATCGGCCAAGCGATGCCGTGCCGCGCCTGCACGTCCGCATAGACACCGGCCAGATCCGTCGCGCCGGTCTGCAGCGCCTCGCTGGGCACGCCGGTGGATTCGCGAAGGCTTGCGAAATAGAGCAGCGTCACCGTCGTCATGGCGTGACACCGAAATCGCGCTTGCCGCCCCGCTTGCCCAGCAGCCTGGCCGGGCCGATGACAATGCGATGCGACAGCGCCTTGCACATGTCGTAGACAGTCAATGCCGCGACGGTGGCGCCGGTCAGGGCCTCCATCTCCACGCCGGTACGATGGGTCGTGCGCACGCCGCACTCGATCGCCAGCGTCGTTTCCCCGTCCCAGTCGATGGCGATGCGGCAGCCGTCGATAGGCAGCGGATGACAGAAAGGGATGAGCTCATGCGTGCGCTTGACGGCCATGGTCCCGGCGATGATCGCGGTGTCGACGATGCCACCCTTGGCGCTGCGCAACCCATCGCGCCGGAGCTGTCGCGCGACGTCGGCCGGGAACTTCACCTTGCAGCTGGCGACGGCGTCGCGGGGGGTGGCCGCCTTGCCGGAGACATCCACCATGGCCGGGCGACCGGCGGCGTCGATATGGGTCAGTGTCTTGCGGGGCACGCTGGGTTCCGTGTGGGGACGGGGATGGGGTATCAACCGCCGATAAGATACATCTCGACATGCTTGCGGCGGCTGACCGTGGGCGAACCGCGCAGCTCGCTGTAGCGGTCCGCGCGGCGCGACCACAACCGCGCCACATGCTCGCTCAACGCATCTTCGCCCTGCGCCAGGACAGCGCGCAGGTCGGTGCCTTCCGACGCGAACAGGCAGGTGAACAGCCGCCCGTCGGCAGAAACACGGGCACGATGGCAATCCCCGCAGAATGGTTCGCTGACGGAACTGACGAAGCCGATCTCGCCGGCACCGTCCTGGAAGGCATAGCGCGACGCCACTTCGCCCCGATAATCCGCCTCCAGAGCGCGCAGCGGCCAGCGCGCGGCGATACGGTCGTGCAGTTCCGCCGAGGTCACCATCTGGTCGCGCTGCCAGCCGTTGCAGGTGCCCACGTCCATGTATTCGATGAAGCGCAGCACGTGGCCGCTGCCGCGGAAATGCTCCACCAGCGGCAAGACCTGGTCCTCGTTGACGCCCCGCTGCACCACGGTGTTGAACTTGATGCGGGTGAACCCCGCGGCGACGGCCGCGTCGATGCCGGCCAGCGTGTCGCGCACGCGGCCCCGCCCCCCCGACATGGCCGAGAACACCGCATCGTCCAGCGCATCCAGGCTGATGGTGATGCGGCGCAGGCCGGCATCGTGCAGCGCCTTCGCCTGCCCTGCCAGCAGCGCACCATTGGTGGTCAGCGCCAGGTCTTCAAGATCGGGGATGACGGCCAGTCGTGCCACCAGTTCCGGCAACCGCTTGCGCAGCAGCGGTTCCCCCCCGGTCAGGCGCAGTTTCCGCACGCCGATGCGGACGAAAGCGCGCGCCAGCGTCTCGATCTCGTCGAACGACATGCGCATGCGGGAATCCATGCCATGGTCGTCCGGAATGCGGTCCGCCGGCATGCAGTAGCCGCAGCGGAAATTGCACGCGTCGATCACCGACAGGCGAAGGTCGCGCAGCGGCCGCCCGCGCACGTCCAGCGGCAGCACGACGTCGCTCATCCGGCGGCCACCTTCGCGGCGCCGGGCGCCACCAGCGGCAGCACATCCCCCGGACGGGCAACGCGATGCCCGCGCGCGGCCAGGGCGTTCCCGTCCGCCGCGCTGGCATAGTGGTAAAGCACACAACGCGACAACAGGGCTGGCGGATACTCGCGCTCCAGGTCGTCGATGCCGCTGTGCGAAGGATTGCCATGCAGCGCGCAGTCGTGCGCGATCAGTTCGCCGTCGTCGGCGTGCCTTGCCAGCATCTCGGGAATGGGACGGGTATCGCCCGTCCACACCACGCTACCCGACAGACGCAGGCCGAAGGCGGTGTCCGGCCAGTGGTGGCGCACCGGGAACACTTCCAGGCGCATGCCTTCATGCCAGAACGCCCCGGAGACCGGGATCAGCTGGAAGGCGTCCCAGAAGTTGGTGCCGCCTTCGGCGAGCACATTGGGATAATCCCCGACGCGCTGCTGCAGCAGCGGCACCAGCGGGGCGGGCACGTATACGCGCACGCGTCCACGCCGGGACTCGTCGAAGTAGCTGCCCACGAACAACCGCTCGAAGCCCGCCACATGGTCCAGGTGCGCATGGGTCACGAACAGTGCCTCCGGCATCCCGCCGTAGTGCGCCTGGTAGGCGGTCAGTCCTTCTCCGCCACAGTCGATGGTCAGCCAGGGAAGTCCATCGCGTTCCAGCGTGGCCATCGCAGAACCCAGTTCGACCGCGGTCGCGCTGCCCACGCCATGGAAACGGAGTTGCCAGCCCATGTCAGTAGCCCCGCGACCAGGCGTGGTCGTAGGCCTTGCGCAGCACGCTGAAATCGCGCTCCACGTCTTCCACGCTGCGTTCGCCACGCAGCTTCAGCAGCGAACGTTTCAGGCGCGACAGGTTTTCCTCGCGCCAGGCCGTGGCAGGGATGCGCAGTGCGCCGCGATCCAGGTCGATCAGCCAGCCGTGGCCCTTGTCGTCGAACAGGATGTTGTGCGCGTTGAGGTCGGCATGGTCGGTGCCGACACGGTGGAAGCGCGCGATCAGCCGCCCCGCCGGGTCCCAGGGTGCATGCGCGGCCTGTGATTGGGCCAGGTCCGCCAGCGAGCGTACGTCCAGCAGGCGTTCCATCAGGATCGCCGCGCGGTAGAACATGCCATCGCGCACGTAGCTGGCCGCCACCGGCCGCGGCACCGGCAGGCCACGCGCGAGCAGCGCGCGCATCAGGCGGAATTCGGCGAAACTGCGGGTGCGGTCCGGGCCATGCCACAGGTAGCGGTCACGGCTGAAGCGAGCCGCCAGGCCGCCCCTGCGATACATGCGCAGGACGCACTGGCTGGAAGGCGCTTCGATGAACCAGGCGCCGCCCCGCCCACCGCTGTCGACCGGCCGGGCACGGTCGCCCCACTTCTCGGGCACGAACCAGTCGGGGTCCGCTTGCCGCAGATGTTTGCGGTCGAACAGAATCGCACCGTATCCGCTGCCATCGCGGAACGGCGTCAGGGATTCCGAAGCGTCAAATCCGACCATCCAGCGAGTCTAACAACAGTTCCCCATGATTCCCCAATCGCTCTGCCTGCTCCGCCTCTCCGCCCTTGGCGATGTGACCCATGTCGTGCCCCTGGTGCGCACGCTGCAACGGCATTGGCCGCAGGTGCGCTTGCACTGGGTCATCGACAAGGCCGGCTACAAGCTGCTGGAGGGATTGGAAGGCGTGGTCTTCCACACCTACGACAAGAAGACCGGCATCGCCGGCATGCGTGCGCTGCGCAGGGAATTGCCCGCCCAGGGCTTCGACGCACTGCTGCAGATGCAGGTGGCGTTCCGGGCCAACCTGCTGTCCGCCTTCATCCCGGCGCGCCGGCGCGTCGGCTATGACCGCAGCCGCTCAAAGGACCTGCATGGGCTCTTCATCAACGAACGCATCCCCGACCGTCCCGGCATCCACGTGCTGGATGCGATGGGCAGTTTCTGCGAGCCGCTGGGTTTGCGGCAGGACACGGTGGCGTGGCGGTTGCCCGTCCCCGCGGAGGCCCACGCCTGGGCGACCGCGCAATGGCCGCAGGATGGCCAGCGCACGCTGGTCATATCGCCGTGTTCAAGCCACGAACGCCGCAACTGGTATGCCGACCGCTACGCCGCCGTGGCGGACCACGCCGTGTCACGCGGCTGGCGCGTCGTGCTGTGCGGGGGGCGCAGCGAACTGGAACGCCGCACTGCCGACGCGATCATCGCCTCGATGCAGGCGGCGCCCCTTGACCTGGTGGGCAAGGACACGCTGAAGCAACTGCCCGCCCTGCTCGCCCGCGCCGATCTGGTGATGACGCCGGACTCCGGGCCGATGCACATCGCCAACGCGATGGGGGCGGCGGTACTGGGACTGCACGCCGCCAGCAACCCGCTGCGCAGCGGCCCCTATTCGACCGTGCGTTATTGCGTTGACCGCTACGACGACGCGGCCCGCAAATACAAGGGCAGGCCGGCATCGGCACTGAAGTGGGGCAGCAAGATCGAGCATGACGGCGTGATGGAACTCATCACCGTCGCCGATGCCATCACGGCGTTCGAACGTTACGTCGCCGACCGGGCATGAGCCGGCCGGACGCTCACGACCGGCAAATCACGGCGCCGCGCCGGCCCGGTAATCCTGGTAGGACTTTTCTTCCACGTAGCTGGAGCCCAGCGCGAGGTTGATGTCCTTCTTGATGCGCGCTCGGTCGTCGTTCTCGAAATACACCGCGCGCGCCAGGCGGATGAACTCGGCATCGAATTCCTGCGCCTTCTCCTTGATGCGGATGTCGTCCTCGATCACCCACAGCCGCTCATTGACGGCCTTCAGCTGGGCACGCAGCTCCACGATGTTGTGGCCCGCGGCCGGATGCGCCATCCAGGTCTGCTCCAGCGCGCCCAGTTCGTTGCGCACGTTGGCCAGCTTGGCCGGGTCGCTCATGCGCTCGGACTTGATCTGCAGGATGGCGATCTTGTCGAGCAGTTCGCCGAAGGAGACGGGAACGAGGATTTCGGACATGGAGGGCTCCGCTGCAAAGGGGGTGATTGTAGGCGCTGTGGTGTTGGCCGGCGTAAAGAGGCGTTCAGCGTGCGGCATCTTGGAGTCAGGGGTTCCAATCGCGACACCTGCTGCCCCACATACGCAAAAGCCCCCTTGCGGGGGCTCCTGCATATCTGGCGGAGAGGGAGGGATTCGAACCCTCGATACGCTATTAACGTATGCCTGATTTCGAGTCAGGTACATTCAACCACTCTGCCACCTCTCCGGTGGTATCCGGCATGGCCGGGCCGTGAATGATACGGGCCGCGAGGGGCTGCGACAAGCCGGAAACGTCGCTTTTCGCTGGCTCCTCGCCAGATTCCATCCGCGTGATGAACCGGTCCTGCCCTCGCGACCACGCCGGCCTTGCCCACTGTCCGCTTCATGCGGATCATTCCGTAATAAGCGGGTAAGGAAAATCCCGTCTTGACCAACAGGGCACCATGATCGAATTCGGCCACATCACCCACGTCGGCCTGCGGCGGGAACTCAACGAGGACACCTATTACGGCGACAGCGAGCTGGGGCTGTGGCTGGTGGCCGACGGGATGGGGGGGCATGCCTGTGGCGAAGTGGCCAGCGCCTTGGCGCGCGAAACCATCGTGCGCGAGATCCGTGATGGCACGCCGCTGGCCCAGGCCATCCGGATCGCCGATGAGGAAATCATCCGTACCTCGCGCCGCCGCAACGACACGCTGCCCATGGGGACCACCGTGGTCGCCGCGCGCATCCAGGGCAACCGCTTCGAGGTCGCCTGGGTCGGCGACAGCCGGGCCTACCTGTGGCGTGAAGGCAACCTGGCCCAGCTCAGCCAGGACCACAGCTACGTGCAGGAACTGATCGCCCAGGGCGCCCTGACCACCGAACAGGCCCGCTCGCACCCGCACCGCAACGTGGTCACCCAGGCCCTGGGCGTCACCGACCCCAACCACCTGAACGTCGAGACCATGACCGGCGAACTGCGCCCGGGCATGCAGCTGCTGCTGTGCAGCGACGGGCTGACCGAGGAAGTCGACGACAGCAGCATCGCCAACACGCTGCGCCACGACGATTGCAGCGCGCAGGAATGCGTCGACACGCTGGTCGCCGCGGCGCTGGATGGCGGCGGCTCGGACAACGTCACCGCCATCCTGGTCCGCTGCCACTGAAAGCCCTCAGGAGGCTTCGAACACCGGCTCGTCCCACAGGCAGCGACCGCCGGCCTTCTTGCGCAGTTTCTCCAGGCGCGCCTCATGGGCGGCAAGCTCATCGTTGCTGGGACGCACGCGGGGCCGTTCGCCGGCCATGGAGGCGGTGAACACCGGCATCGCCACCGAGGACACAGGCACGCCCGCCTCCTCGCCACCGAACCCGATCTCACGCTGGCCTGCGGTCAGGTTCAGGTAGACATCGCACAGCAGCTGGGCGTCGAGCAGTGCGCCGTGGAGCTGGCGATGGGTGTTGTCCACGCCCAACCGCTTGCACAGCGCATCCAGCGAATTGCGCTGGCCCGGGAAACGCTGGCGCGCCAGCAGCAGGGAATCCTCCACCTGGGCCCGGTCGGTGATGCGACCGTACCGCTCACCCAGCAGGGAGAGCTCATGGTTGAGGAAGCCGACGTCGAACGCGGCGTTGTGGATCACCAGCTCCGCGCCGTCGATGAAGGCCAGGAATTCGTCCGCGATGTCGGCGAACAGCGGCTTGTCCGCCAGGAACTCCAGGCTGAGTCCGGTGACCTCCGCCGCGCCTTGTTCGAACTCCCGCTGCGGGTTGATGTACTGGTGGTAGGTGCGGCCGGTGGGCCGGCGCTCCATCAGTTCCACGCACCCGATCTCGACCACGCGATTGCCCTTTTTCCACTCCAGGCCGGTGGTTTCGGTATCGAGGATGATCTGGCGCATCAGGGCTGGGCTTCCACGGAAAGGGCGGGGTAACGGAACAGTTTCACCGCACGGTCGACGTGGGGCAACGCGATCATTCTCTCAAAGGCGAATCCCAGCTTCTGCAACAGGCCGATCGATGGCGCGTTGTCGGGATTGACGATGGCCAGCATCTGGTCCAAACCCAGCCGATCGCGCGCATCGGCCAGCACGGCCTGCGCGGCTTCCTTCGCATAGCCATGCCCGCAGAACCCTGGCAGGAGCGCATAGCCCAGATCGGGACCCTCGAGTCCTTCGCGCCGCACCAGGCCGCAGTTGCCGATCCGCTCGCCGGTGGCCTTCAGCTGCACGGCGTACATCGCAAACCCATGCTCGGCATAGCTGCGCAGGGCACCGTTGCGCAGGTAGTCGCGCGCCTCTTCCAGCGTGCGCACGCCGCGATCGGCGATGTTGCGGATGAAGGCCGGGTCGTTGAGCAGGCGCAGCATCATCTCCGCATCCTCGTCACAGGCGTCGGACATGGCCAGCAGGCGGAGTCGTCCGGTTTCGGCCACCAACTGGCCGGGCATCAGCGCGGAGCTCATGCCACCGCGCCGTTGCGGAACCGGATCGCTGCGTCGCGCGCCAGCACGTCCACGCGCTCGTTGTCCGGGTCGCCGGAATGGCCCTTCACCCATTTCCAGTCGATCTGGTGGCGCGCGGTCGCCGCATGCAGGCGTTCCCACAGGTCCCGGTTCTTCACCGGATCACCGCCGGCGGTCTTCCAGCCACGCCGCACCCAGCCCGGCATCCATTCGGTGATGCCCTGGCGGACATACTGCGAATCGATGTGCAGGGTGATCTGGCAGGGTTCGGTGAGCGCTTCCAGTGCGGCGATGGCCGCCATCAGTTCCATGCGGTTGTTGGTGGTCTGTGCCTCGCCCCCCGACAGTTCGCGCTCCTTGGCCTGGTAGCGGAGCAGCGCGGCCCAGCCGCCGGGGCCGGGATTGCCGAGGCACGAGCCGTCTGTGTGGATGCTGATGTGCTTCATGGGGTCCTTGGTAGGGGATCAGGCGGGCGCGGCGGCGCGCCAGGCACGCTTTGCCACGGCGGGTGGAATGAGGCCCGCCACCCGCTTTTCGGCTTCCAGCAGGCATACCGCGCGCAGCGGCGGCGGCCAGTGACGGCCGGGGGCGCCGCTGGTGCGCCATATCGGGCCGACATACTGCGTCTCGCTGGCAGGCTGCAGCCCGACCTGGCGGAAACGTTCGTGCCACCCCGCCGGATCCCGCGGCTGCAGGCCCGCCTTGCGCCAACGCAGGCGATAGGGGCTGAAGGGGTTCACGGTGAAAAGCCACAGCCTGCCCCCCGGCTCCAGTACGCGGGCGCATTCGTCCAGCAGCGCATGGGCATCCCCGGCATCCAGCGCATGCTGCACCACGATGCTGCCGATGGCTTCCGTCGGCAGCGGCAACGGCAGGCCGCAATGGACCGCACCGGAAAACCGCAGCTCCTGGGGCTGCCCGGTGACATGCAGGCGGACTCCCCGCGGCACTGGCGCCTCGGCGGGCAATTCGGCGGGGGTGGCCGCGAGCCACAGCCAGGGCTGCGGCGAGCGGCTCGCCAGCGCACGCGTGACGATGGCCTGTTCGGCCGCCAGCAGGGGCGCACCCCGTCCGCTCCCGAACCACGGCAGGGGATCGGGTTGACGGGTGAACGCGAAGGCAGGCATGTTCGGAATTGTAGAGGACGCCACCCCGTCGCGTCCGTCACCGCACCCCGTGGAGTCCGCCCGCCGATGCGCCTGCTCGCCCTGCCCGCCTTCGAGGACAACTACATCTGGGCCCTGGTGGACGACGACGGCGATGCCCTGGTGATCGATCCGGGCGACGCGGCACCGGTGCTGGCAGGCACGGACATGGGCCTCTGGCCGGCCGCCGTGCTGGTCACCCACCACCACCCCGACCACGCCGGCGGCGTGGCCGCGCTGCGCGAACGCTGGCCCACCCTGCCGGTGTTCGCCCCGGACGATGCGCGCATTCCCGCTGCCACCCATCGGGTGGGCGACGGCGACCGCATCACCCTGAAGAACTGGCGCCTGTCCGTGCTGGCCGTTCCCGGCCATACCTCCAGCCATGTCGCCTTCCACGGGGGCGGAAACGAGGGTCCTCCGCACCTCTTCTGCGGCGATACGCTGTTCAGCCTCGGCTGTGGGCGGATGTTCGAAGGTACGCCGCCGCAGATGCTGGCGTCACTGGACCGGCTGGCCGCATTGCCACCCGACTCACTGGTCTGCTGCGGCCACGAATACACCCTGGCCAACGCCGCCTTTGCGCTGGCCGTGGACCCTGACAACCCGGCCCTGCGCCACCGCACCGAGGAAGCCCGCGCCATGCGCCATGCCGGACGCCCCACCCTGCCCAGCACCCTGGCGCAGGAACTGGACACCAACCCCTTCCTGCGTGTCGATGCGCCGGCGGCCCGCGCCGCCGTTGCGCGACGCCTGGGCCGTCCTCCCGCTGACCGGGTGGAAACCTTTGCCGAACTCCGGCGCTGGAAGAACGACTTCCGCGCATGAGGTGGTCCAGTTCGCTCCGCCTGACCGGCCTTGCCGTCGGCCTGCTGGTATCGCTCGGCGTCGGCGCGACCGACCCGGTCGGCACGGACGCGGCCTCCGAACCGCCTGCGTTGGGCAGCACGCCCCCGCTGGAACCGGCCAGCCTGCCACCCGCCCAGCAACGCAGCGGCCTGGAGATCTACCAGCGTTTCCGTGACGGCCTTGCGGATCCGGACTGCGACAGCGCTGCCACCAACGGCCGCTGGAAAAAGCATTTCAGCCACGCGCCCGGCCAGCTCGCCAAGAGCAACGATGACCTGCTGCCCCTGTTCGGCTACGTGGTCGACGCCCTGCGCGAGGCCAACCTGCCCACCGAATTCGCGCTGATCCCGTTCGTCGAGAGCGGATACAAGCCTGGTGCGCGCAGCCCGAGCGGCCCGGCAGGCCTGTGGCAGTTCATCGGCATCACCGCGCGCAACCACGGCGTCCCGATGCGCGAGGGCTACGACGGCCGCCTGTCGCCGGTGGATTCCACCCAGGCCGCCGTCCGCTACCTGAAATCGCTGCATGGCATGTTCGGCGGCGACTGGCGACTGGCCGTGATGGGCTACAACGCGGGCGAGTACCGCGTGCTGCAGTCCATGCGCCGCGCCGGCATGAATGCACGCAACGCCCGCCCGGCGGAACTGCCCGGCCTGTCCGGCATCACCTATGCGTATGTGGAAAAGCTGCATGCGCTCGCGTGCATCTTCCAGCAGGCCGATGATCGCGAGGACTGGCTGGAACGCCTGGACCGCCCCGTGCCCCGACTGGAACCGCATACGCTGCCCGGCGACACGACGCTGGAGCAATGGGCCAAGCGGAACGACCAGAGCGCCGCATTGCTGAGGCGGCTCAATCCGGCGCTGGCCGGCAAGTTCAGCCGCGGCCAGAAACCCCTGCGCTTGCTGGCACCCACCGAATCACGCGGCGACACCTCCGTGGACAAGGCGGCAGCCGATGAAGGTGCGACGCCAACGGGTGAACCCGAAGCAACGACAGCATCCGCACCCTCAGCGAGCGGCCGCTCGCATACGGTAAGGAAGGGCGAATCGGCCTGGACCATCTCGCGCCGCTACGGCCTCAAGCCGCAACAACTGCTGGCACGCAACGGCCTGAAGGCGGACGCCGTCCTGCGCCCCGGCATGGTGCTGCAGCTGGACGAAACATCCCGCTGACGGGGCGCTTTCGGGTGGCTCCACACGCGTCGCCCAACACGCAAAACAAAAGCCCGCCATGTCGGCGGGCTTTTGCGTGGAACGGGTAATGTCGCCGTGGCGTTTACAGGCGGTCTTCGAACACCTTCACCTTGAAACGCTTGCGCATCGCGTCCACGTAGGCCTGCGTGGCGATGCCGCCACTCATCTGGCTGAGCTGCTGCTGCATCATCGTGCGCTCCTGTTCCGGCATCGCCGCCATGTCGCCATCGGTCACCTTGTTGACGGTGAACACCGCGTAGTTGCCGTCACCCAACGCGACCTTGCCGGCGGTTGCCTTGCCTTCGGCCGGCCGACGCGCGGCAAAGATCGCTTCGTTGGCTTCGGCGGTCGGCATCGGGATGCCGCGGCGCATGCCGGGGATCTCGTTGAACTGCAGGCTTTCGGCAGCAGCCACCGTGGCCAGCGACTCGCCCTTGTCCAGGCGCGCCACCAGTGCGTTGGCGGCCGCCTCGGCGGCCTTGCTGCGCCGGTCGGCACGCACGGCGGCGATCACGGCATCGCGCGCCTGCGCGAGCGGTTGGGCCTGCTCAGGCGTGTGCTGCGACACGCGGATCACGACACTGTGATTCGGAGCGATTTCGATGGGATCGCTGACCGTGCCGTCCTGCACCAGCGTCTCGGAGAATGCCGCACGCAGCACGGCCGGGCTGGCGGCGATGCCCACGGGTGCGTTGCGCGGGAACGGGCCCAGCTTCTGCAGCGGCAGGCCCACTGCCTGCGCGGCCGGTGCCAGCGCCGTCGGATTCTTCAGCGTTTCATTGACCACGCGGCCCGCCAGTTCGTTGTAGGCGCGCTCACGTTCGCTGCCGGCCTGTTCGGCCATCAGTTCATCGCGCACTTCTTCGAACGTGCGTCCCGCGCCCGGCTTGATCTCGCGCAGCTGCAGCACGTGGTAACCGAAATCCGACTTCACCGGACCACGGATCTCGCCCGCCTGCATCGCGAACGCGGCATCCTCGAACGGCTTCACCATCGAGCCATCCTTCGCGAACGCCGGCAATTCGCCACCACTGTCCTTCGAACCCGGATCCTCCGAATTGGCGCGCGCGAGCGCGGCGAAATCGGCGCCACCCTTGGCCTGCTGCGTCAGCGCCGCCGCCTTCTGCTCCGCCGCCTTCTGCGTGGCGGCGTCGGCGCTGGCATCGGCGGCGATCAGGATGTGCGCCACGACGCGCTGCTCGGGCGCGATGAAGCGCGACTTCTCGTCTTCGTAGCGCTTGCGCAGCGCGGCCTCATCCACCGTCGTGGCGGCCGGCAGCGTGTTCGCATTGATCTCCACGTACTCCAACGCAACGCTCTCGGGCTGCTTGAAATCGTCCTTGTGGCCGTCGTACCAGGACTTGATGTCCGCATCGCTCACCGGCGCCGTGTCTTCGGGCACGGGTGGCAGCAGCGCGATGCTGATGTCGCGGGTTTCGCCGAGCAGCTTCCACATGCGCGCCTGCTCACCGGCGGTGAAGAAATCCGAATCGTTGATCGCCTGGGGAATCAGCATCATGCGAAGGCGGTCGCGCTGTTCCTCCTGGAACTTCAGCGGCGACACCGGCGGCACCTGCGAGGCCAGCAGCATCTGGTACTGCTCCGGGCTGAACTTGCCCGCCACCTGGAACGCGGGCTCGCTGCTGATCGCCTTCTGCACGGCCGCGTCGCCGATGCGGATGCCCGCACGCGTGGACGCCAGCGCCAGCACCTTCTGGTCGATCAGCTGTTCAAGCACCTTGCGCTTGTTGTCGGCGCTCTCGAACTCACGCGAGTCGAATGCTTCGCCCTGCGCCTGGCGCTGCTGCTGCCGCAATTGTTCGAACGCGGCGCGGAACTCGTCCACCGTCACTTCTTCGCGCTGCCAGAGCATCGACACCGGCCACCATTGCGGCGCGGATTCCCACCACGTCGGCGGCGCCTCGACCACGGCCACGTCGCTGGCGGCGCCGCCGGTCATGTATTCATTCACGCCGACGAAGGCGAACGGAATGATCAGCAAACCCAGGATCAGGCTGGCGATCCAGCCGGAAGTCTTGTCGCGAAGTTTCTGCAGCATGGGTGCTCGGGGCCCGATTTCGTTTAGCCCCGCAGTTTAACGCGCTTGGCGGTAGGCGTCTCTACGCCGGCGCGCCCGCCACCGACAGACGGCGATCGGCAGCGTATGGCCTTGCGTGTCGAAGTCGAAAACCCCGGACAGCAAAAAGCCCGCTTTCGCGGGCTTTTTGGGGATAGTGGCGGAGTGGACGGGACTCGAACCCGCGACCTCCGGCGTGACAGGCCAGCATTCTAACCGACTGAACTACCACTCCGCGCTGAGACGAACATTGTAAGGCGATCGTGTGCGTTTCCGCTAGACCATCTGACAATTTTTTTAACCTTGCATCGCCCCGATGTGGTGGGTGCTGAGGGTTTCGAACCCCCGACCCTCTCCGTGTAAGGGAGACGCTCTACCGCTGAGCTAAGCACCCAGGTGCATGAGGCACCCTGCCATCGGCAGCGAGTCGATTAGTTTACGGCATCCTTCAGGGCTTTGCCAGCCTTGAACGCCGGGTTCTTCGAGGCCTTGATCTTGATGGTGTCGCCGGTCTTCGGGTTGCGGCCAGTGCGTGCAGCGCGCTTGCGGACCTGGAAGGTGCCGAAGCCGACCAGCGTCACGGTGTCGCCCTTCTTCAGGGTCTTGGTGATGCTGGCGATGACGGCGTCGACGGCACGACCGGCTTCAGCCTTGGACATTTCGGCTTCGTCGGCGACGGCATCAATCAATTCGGTTTTGTTCATGTAGTAACTCCCTTTGCGGAACAACCGCGGAATGAGTAACCGGGCCCTGGGGCGTCACGCGCCCATGCAGGGTCCGGCCGTTATTTCCGCGAGCGCAATCCAGTGCGGACGCACTCGCGGGTGACGTTGTTATACCAGTGCGAAAAATGCCACGCAAGCCGAAAACCCAATAATGACGCGGGTTTCGCGGGTTTTCAGCATGTCATCCGACCGGCGTTCAGTGCTTCACGCCGGGTTGCTGCGTGGGCTTTTCTGTGTCAGGTACCGGGCGCTCCGCACCACCGCCGCCATCCGCCGGCACGGGCGCCAGCGGACGCTCCAGTGCCAGGTGCAGCACCTCGTCGATCCACTTCACCGGCACGATCTTCATGCCCTCGGTGACATTGTCGGGGATGTCGGCCAGGTCCTTCCGGTTCTCTTCCGGAATGATCACGGTGGTGATGCCGCCACGCAATGCAGCGAGCAGCTTTTCCTTCAGGCCGCCGATCGCGGAAACACGGCCACGCAGGGTGATCTCGCCGGTCATGGCGACGTCGGCACGCACCGGATTGCGGGTCAGTGCCGATACCAGCGCGGTGGCCATCGCGATGCCGGCGCTGGGGCCATCCTTGGGCGTGGCGCCGTCCGGGACGTGCAGGTGCACATCGTGCTTCTGCAGGAAGTCCGCGTCCACGCCCAGGCTGGCGGCGCGGCTGCGCACCACCGACAGGGCGGCGGAACCGGATTCCTTCATCACGTCGCCCAACTGGCCGGTCAGCGTCATGCCGCCCTTGCCGGGCACCAGTGCGACTTCGATCTGCAGCAGGTCGCCACCAACTTCCGTCCACGCCAGGCCGGTGACCAGGCCGATCTCGTTCTGCTCCTCCGCGCGACCGTAGTCGTAACGGCGGACGCCGGAATACTTCTCCAGGTTCTTGGATGTGACCTGCACGGCGGCGGACTTCTTCTTGGTGGCGGGCTTCGGGCCGGCCAGGGCGATTTCCTTGACCACCTTGCGGCAGATCTTGGCGATCTCGCGCTCCAGGTTGCGCACGCCGGATTCGCGCGTGTAGTAGCGCACGATGTCGCGGATGGCGCCTTCGGCGACCTTCAACTCGTCAGGCTTCAGGCCATTGGCCTTCAGCTGCTTGGGTACCAGGTAGCGCTGCGCGATGTTGAGCTTCTCGTCCTCGGTGTACCCGGGAATGCGGATGACTTCCATGCGGTCGAGCAGCGGGCCGGGGATGTTCAGCGAATTGGAGGTCGCCACGAACATCACTTCGGACAAGTCGAGGTCAACTTCCAGGTAGTGGTCGTTGAACGCGTTGTTCTGCTCGGGGTCGAGCACTTCAAGCAGCGCCGACGAAGGATCGCCCCGGAAGTCCATGGACATCTTGTCGATCTCGTCCAACACGAACAAAGGATTCTTGCTGGCCGTCTTGTTGAGGTTCTGCACGATGCGGCCCGGCATGGAGCCGACGTAGGTCCGGCGATGGCCACGGATTTCCGCCTCGTCGCGAACGCCGCCCAGCGACATGCGCACGAACTTGCGGTTGGTCGCCTTGGCGATGCTCTGCCCCAGCGAGGTCTTGCCCACGCCCGGCGGGCCGACCAGGCACAGGATGGGGCCGCGCATCTTCTTGACGCGCGATTGCACGGCGAGATACTCGAGGATGCGTTCCTTGACCTTCTCAAGACCGTAATGGTCGGCGTCGAGTGTTTCCTGCGCCACCTTCAGGTCCTTGCGCACCTTGCTGCGCTTGTTCCATGGCACGCCGAGCAGCCAGTCCAGGTAGTTGCGCACGACGGCGGCTTCGGCCGACATGGGCGACATCTGCTTCAGCTTGTTGAGCTCGTTCCTGGCCTTGGTCTCCACCGGCTTGGGCATGCCCGCTTCGGCGATCTTGCGCGCAAGGTCCTCCAGCTCGTTGGGCGCCTCGTCCAGCTCACCCAGCTCCTTCTGGATGGCCTTCATCTGTTCATTGAGGTAGTACTCGCGCTGGCTCTTCTCCATCTGCGACTTCACGCGGCCGCGGATGCGCTTCTCCAGCTGTTGCACGTCGATTTCGCCATCGACGAAACCAACCAGCAGCTCCAGCCGCTCGCCCACCTCGATGGTTTCCAGCAGGCGCTGCTTGTCGCTCAGCCGGACGCCCAGGTGCGCGGCGATGGTGTCGGCAAGACGGCTGGGTTCGTCGATCCCCGCCAGCGTCTGCAACAGCTCCGGCGGCAGCTTTCGGTTGGTCTTCACATACTGCTCGAACAGGCTCATCAGCGAGCGGGCGACCGCCTCGATCTCGCGCGGCTCGCGGCCGTCGCTGGATTCGATCTCCTCGCCCTGCCCGTAGAGCGAGCCGTCGCGCTCCACCACGTTGCTGACCTGCACGCGGGTCGTGCCTTCCACAAGCACCTTGATGGTGCCGTCCGGAAGCTTCAGCAGTTGCAGCACCTGCGCCAGCGTGCCGACGGTGTACAGGTCGGCCGCGGCCGGGTCGTCGGTTTCAGCGGACTTCTGGGCCAGCAGCAGGATGCGCTTGTCGGCCTCCATCGCCTGCTCCAGCGCGCGCATGGATTTGTCGCGGCCGACAAACAACGGAATGACCATGTGCGGGAACACCACCACGTCACGCAGTGGCAGGACCGGCAGGTCGAGGATTTCACTCTGGGGGCGACGGGGCATGGGGGCTCCAGCGGATTGCGGAATTCGGGGTGCGGAAAGCACCAATGGGCCCGTTATGGGGCCATCGGCACGGGGATGCAAGGGGATCGAAAAAAACCGAGAAAAACCAGGAATTTGCATTCGATGCGACAAAAACTGAACAGGCGCCCGGAAGGCGCCTGTGCATCACATCCTGCGGACGGCCGCTTACTCGGCCGCGGCCACCTTGGGGGCGGGTGGGTTCTGGTAGATGAGGTACGGCTCGGACTTGTGCTCGATGACCGATTCGTCCACCACCACCTTGCTGACGTTCTCCAGCGACGGCAGCTCGTACATCGTGTCGAGCAGCACCGACTCGACGATCGTGCGCAGGCCGCGCGCGCCGGTCTTGCGCTTCAACGCCTTGCGGGCGATGGCCGACAGGGCGTCGGGACGGAACTCCAGCTCCACGCCTTCCATCTCGAACAGCTTCTTGAACTGCTTCGTGATGGCGTTCTTCGGCTCGGTCAGGATCTTGACCAGGGCGGCCTCGTCCAGTTCCTCCAGCGTGGCGACCACCGGCAGGCGGCCGACGAACTCGGGGATCAGGCCGAACTTGATCAGGTCCTCCGGCTCCACGTCGGACAGCAGCTTGCCTGTCTCGGTCTTGCGCGAGGAGCTCTTGACCTTGGCACCGAAGCCGATGCCGCTGGCCTCGGTGGAACGCTGCTGGATGATCTTGTCCAGCCCGGCGAACGCGCCGCCGCAGATGAACAGGATGTTCTTAGTGTCCACCTGCAGGAATTCCTGCTGCGGATGCTTGCGGCCGCCCTGCGGCGGCACGCTGGCCACGGTGCCTTCGATCAGCTTCAGCAGCGCCTGCTGCACGCCTTCGCCGGATACGTCGCGGGTGATCGACGGGTTCTCGCTCTTGCGCGAGATCTTGTCGATTTCGTCGATGTAGACGATGCCCTGCTGCGCCTTGTCCACGTCGTAGTCGCACTTCTGCAGCAGCTTCTGGATGATGTTCTCCACGTCCTCACCCACGTAGCCGGCTTCGGTCAACGTGGTGGCGTCGGCGATGGTGAACGGCACGTTGAGCAGGCGCGCCAGCGTTTCGGCCAGCAGCGTCTTGCCCGAACCGGTCGGGCCTGCCAGCAGGATGTTGGACTTGGCCAGTTCGACCTCGTCGTTCTTGCTGCGGCTCTCGATGCGCTTGTAGTGGTTGTAGACCGCGACCGCCAGCGTGCGCTTGGCCCGGTTCTGGCCGATCACGTACTGGTCCAGGACCTCGAGGATCTCGCGCGGCTTGGGCAGGTGGCTGCGGGCCGACTGCGCCTTCTCTTCCAGCTCTTCGCGGATGATGTCGTTGCACAGCTCGACGCATTCATCACAGATGAACACGCTGGGGCCCGCAATCAGCTTGCGGACTTCGTGCTGGCTCTTGCCGCAGAACGAGCAGTACAGGATTTTGGTGCTGTCGCCGGTACGGCCCTGACGATCTTCGCTCATGCTTCGGTTACTCGGTCACTCTGCCCGCCCGCAGGGGCTTTCGGTCGCAGAATAGCACACGGCTCCGCTTTGTCAGCGGAGCGCGCGGCAGGGTGGAAAAGGGGTGAAACAGCGCGGATGCGCCTGTTCAGCCAGCCTGGATGGACTCGTCCGGACGACGTTCGAGCACCTGGTCGACCAGCCCGTAGGCCTGGGCGTCAGCGGCGCTCTTGAAGTTGTCGCGTTCGGTGTCCCGCTCGATGGTCTCCAGCGCCTGCCCGGTATGGTGCGACAGGATCGAGTTCAACTTGGCGCGCAGGGTCAGGATTTCACGGGCATGGATGTCGATGTCCGTCGCCTGGCCCTGGAAGCCGCCCAGCGGCTGGTGGATCATCACGCGCGAGTTCGGCAGCGCATAGCGCTTGCCCTTCGCGCCCGACGCCAGCAGCAACGCGCCCATGCTGGCTGCCTGGCCCACGCAGATCGTGCTCACGTCCGGCTTGATGTACTGCATGGTGTCGTAGATGGCCATGCCGGCCGTCACCACGCCACCGGGCGAGTTGATGTACAGGCTGATGTCCTTCTCCGGGTTTTCCGCCTCCAGGAACAGCATCTGCGCGACGATCACGTTGGCCACGTGGTCGTCCACGCCGCCGACCAGGAAGATCACGCGCTCCTTCAGCAGCCTGGAATAGATGTCGTAGGCACGCTCGCCGCGGCTGGTCTGCTCGACCACCATCGGGACCAGGTTGAGGGCTTTCGTGAGGTTATCCATGCGGGGTTCCTGTTCTTGTGTAGACCCCCGCACATGGATGTGCGGGCTCTCGCGAGGGATTCGCTGTTACTGGCGGATGGCTTCCTGGAAGGAAAGCGCCTGCTCGGTGTGCTGGGCGCGCTCGGCGATCCAGTCGATCACCTGCTCTTCCATCACACGGCCCTGCAGACTATTCATCAATTGGGGGTCGTTGCGGTACAACTCAATGACCTGCTCCGGCTCTTCGTACGTGGAAGCGATCAGGCGCAGCGTTTCGTTCAGGCGCTTGGGGTCCAGTCGCAGCTGGTTGCGGCGGGCGACCTCGCCCACCAGCAGGCCGACCAGCACGCGCTTGCGGGCCGGTTCCATGAAACCTTCGTAGGCGTTGTCCGGGACCTGCACCTGCTGGCCCTGGCGGCGGGCCTGTTCGGCGGCCTGCTGCACCATCACGCGGGCCTCGTTCTCGACCAGGCGCGGCGGCATTTCAACGCTGGCGTAGGCGGCGATCAGCTGCTCGCCCACTTCCCGGCGCAGGCGGGTCATCAGCGCGCCCTTGAGCTCGCGCTCCAGGTTGCTGCGGATGTCGGCGCGGAACTGCTCGGCATCACCGCTCTTCACGCCGAAGCTGCGGATGAACTCGCGATCCACTTCCGGCATGACCGGCTCGGACACGTCGGTGACCTTCAGGTGCACGTCGACCTGACGGCCCGCCAGCTGCGGCACGCGCCAGTCGGCGGGGAAATTGACCGCGACCGTCTTTTCTTCGCCCTTCGCCAGTCCGACCAGGGCCTGTTCGATGTCGGCATACATCACGCCCGAGCCGATCAGGGTGGCGCCCTTCTCGACGCCTTCGGCGGGCATGCGTTCGTCACCGGCCTGGGACCAGGTTTCCAGCGCCACGCGATCACCGTCCTTCGCGCCGCGGTCCACCGCCTGGAAGGTACGACGCTGCAGGCGGAGGTTCTCGACCATCTGGTCGATGTCCGCATCGCTGACCTCGGCGGTGTGGCGGATCACGTTGAGCTTGGCCACGTCGATGTCGCCGAAGTCCGGCACCACTTCGAAGGTGGCCACGAAGTCCAGATCACCCTCGCCCTGCTTCTCGATGCGCGGGTTGCCGGCCAGTTGCAGTTCCTTCTCGCGCACGGCGTTGTTGAAGGTCTCGCGCAGCAGGCCGTCCAGCGCCTCGGCACGGACTTGGTCGCCGAAACGCTGCTCGATGACCTTGGCCGGCACCTTGCCCGGGCGGAAACCCTTGATGCGCGCGGTGCGGGAGAGTTCGCGCAGGCGGCCACCAATGTGGGTATCCAGACGTTCAGCCGGCAGGCTGAAGCTCATGCGGCGTTCGAGATTGCCGATCGATTCGACCGAAACTTGCATACTCACTGACTCCTGCAGCCACGGCGGAACCGCAGCACTGTTGATAATTCGGGGTCGCCATGGAGCGGGCGGCAGCCTGCCCCGGCGGAACGTAATAGTTTCGCCGATTCTGGCGCGGGCTGCCAGCGGGGCGGGCCTGGGATGCCGGCGATGCGGACGCCGCACCATGGCGGGATGCGGGCCACCGGCCTTGGCCCAGGGCTTGCTTGCCGGCAGGTGGGACCCACCGCCGGAGTGCCGCGCATCGACGTGCGGCGCCATCGGGCACGGCATGGTGCGAAAGGAGGGACTCGAACCCTCACGGGGGTTACCCGCTGGAACCTAAATCCAGTGCGTCTACCAATTCCGCCACTTTCGCTTGGGCTGCCCGGCATTCTATCCGGCCATTCGGCCCTGGGAGGCCCGCAGCGCGCCGGAACGTTTGACTACCGCAAAAAAGAAACGCCCGGCTGTGCCGGGCGCTTCTGGTTTGGTGGGCTGTCAAGGATTCGAACCTTGGACCTATTGATTAAGAGTCAACTGCTCTACCAACTGAGCTAACAGCCCCGAAAAACCGGGCGCGTAGTGTAACCGCTTCCCTTGTTTGTTACAAACCCCGCCGGAGCGAGGTTCTGGAATCATGGGGTGGAAGACGGGATTTGAACCCGCGACCCCCGGAATCACAATCCGGTGCTCTAACCAACTGAGCTACATCCACCATAACGCACGAACATTATAACCATCCCACCGCCGTGGCGCGCCCGACAGGACTCGAACCTGTAACCGCCGGCTTAGAAGGCCGGTGCTCTATCCGGTTGAGCTACGGGCGCATGGTGCTTGCCTGTACCGCAGCCGGATTGTCGCATCCCGCCCTGGTCGCAAGACCAGGATGGCTCACCTGACTGGTCGGGGTAGAGGGATTCGAACCCCCGACCCTCTGGTCCCAAACCAGATGCGCTACCAGACTGCGCTATACCCCGACGAGGGCCCCGGCGTGGCGTCTGGACGCCAACGAGGTCGCGTATTGTCGGAACCCGCGGCCCGGCTGTCAAACGAAACATTGTGTGACGCCGCTTGGGATATGCTCACGGACTGGGGACAGAAGTCCGACAACCACATGAGGGAACCATGATACGCAGTGGCAATCCGGCGCTGAAAGAATCCACCTTCCTTGACCTGGGCAGCGGCGCCGTCGTGTCGCGCGACGCAGGCGCGATGAGCCTGAACGGCACCGTCAACAAGACCGGCTTCCTGTTGTTGATGGCGGTTGCCACCGCCGCGCTGGCGTGGAGCCAGTCGGTCGCCACCGGCCCGGATGGCGTGGCAACGGCTACCCCCGCCATGGTCGGCTATGCCTTGGGTGGCGGCATCGGCGGTCTGATCCTGGCCCTGATCACCGCTTTCAAGAAGGAATGGTCGCCGGTCACCGCCCCCGCCTATGCGCTGGTGGAGGGTCTGTTCCTGGGCGCGATCTCGGCGATGTTCGAACTGCGCTTCCCGGGCATCGTGATGCAGGCGGTCCTGCTGACCTTCGGTACCCTGTTCGCACTCCTGATGGCCTATCGCAGCGGCCTGATCAAGGCGACCGAGAACTTCAAGCTGGGCGTCGTGGCCGCCACGGGCGGCATTGCGCTGATCTACCTGGCCACCATCGTGCTGGGCTTCTTCAACATCAACATCCCGTACATCCACGAGTCCGGCTTGATCGGCATCGGCTTCAGCCTGTTCGTGGTGGTGATCGCCGCGCTGAACCTGGTGCTGGATTTCGATTTCATCGAATCCGGCGTGGAAGCCGGTGCGCCCAAGTACATGGAGTGGTATGGCGCGTTCGGCCTGATGGTCACGCTGGTGTGGCTGTACGTGGAGTTCCTGCGCCTGCTGTCAAAGCTGCAGTCGCGGGACTGAGCACCCACCGCGACAAAGGAGAAAGGGGCGCCTGGCGCCCCTTTTTCGTTCATGCACCTTCGGCCTTGACTGCCTTGGCCTTGCGCGATGGCCAGACCATGAACAGCACGGTCACCGCGGCCAGCAGCCAGCAATAGTGCGCCTTGCCCATCAGCACCAGCGGCGAGAGACCCGCCAACGACGCCGCCAGCAGGATCTGCGCGCCGTAGGGCAGCAGGCTCTGCACGATGCAGACGAAGATATCCAGCACGCTGGCCGCGCGCGCGGGCGGTACGCCATGGCGTTCGGCGATGTCACGCGCCACGCCGCCGCTGATCAGGATGGCCACGGTGTTGTTGGCGGTGAACACATCGGTCAGTGCCGCCAGCGCGGCGATGCACCACTCGCCGGCGCGCCGCCCGGTATTGCCGCGTGCGATGCGGGATATCTGCCCCGCCAGCCAGTGCAGGCCGCCACTGGCCTTCATCAGGGCACCTAGGCCGCCTACGAATAACGCCAGCAGCGTGATCTCCACCACGCTCTCGAAGCCGGCATAGATGTCGTCGGTGAAGTTGGGCAGCCCGTAGTCCTGTGGGGCGAACCACACGCCGAACAGCCCGGCCACCACCAACCCGATGGTCAAGACGATCAGCACATCGAGGCCGGTGATCGCGAGCAACAGCACCAGCACGTAAGGGAGAACCAGCCAGGGTGAGGTCGGCTCCGCCGTTTCCACCGGCGAGGCGTCGCCCACCACGGCCAGCAGCACCAGCGTGAGCAGGGCGGCGGGCAGCGCGATCTTGATGTTCTCGCGGAACTTCTCGCGCACGGTGCAGCCCTGCGTGCGGGCGGCCGCGATGGCGGTATCCGAAATGACGGACAGGTTGTCACCGAAGGTCGCGCCGCCAATCACCGCACCGACCACCAGCGCACGATCGATGCCGGCGGCATCCGACACGCCCAGCGCGATGGGGGTGATCGCCGCGATGGTGCCCATGGAGGTACCCACGGCCAGCGACAGGAATCCAGCCACCAGGAACAACCCGGGCAGGATGAGGGCAGGCGGCAGTGCCCCGACCCCCAGCGCCACGACCGCATCGACCGCACCGATCTGCTTGGTCACCATCGCGAACGCTCCCGCCAGCAGGAAGATCAGGCACATCAGCACGATGTTGGCGTCGCCGATGCCTTGCAGCAGCGTATCCATCGCCTTCACCCCGGCACGGCGCGCGATCCACAGGCCCAGCGCGACAGCAGGCAGGATGGCGACCGGTGCGTGCAATCTGTAGAACCCCATCGCATCGCCCTGCCCCGTGTAATAGAGGCCGGCACCGAAAAACAGCGCAAGGAACAGCAGCAAAGGGGTCAGCGCGATCACGCTGGGGCGGACGGTCATGGCAGGGCCTGCAAACGTGGGCCGCGGATTGTGCGTGCCAGCATCCTAACCACCAAGTCCATGGATGGGACACGCACCAACAAAAACGGGACGCTGAGCGTCCCGTTCCGGTTCGCCATGACAGTTGCGGGTCAGACGCGGCTGGCGATCGCCTTGGCGAACGACATGGTGTTGCCGGTGCCGCCCAGGTCGGGGGTCAGCGAATCCTTGGCTTCCAGCGTGGCGATGATGGCCGCACGCAGGCGCTCGGCCTTCTCCGGCTGGCCCAGGTGGTCCAGCATCTGGGCGGCGCCGAGCAGCAGCGCGCAGGGGTTGGCCACGCCCTTGCCGGCGATGTCCGGCGCCGAGCCGTGCACCGCTTCGAAGATCGCCGCGTCGACACCGATGTTGGCGCCCGGGGCCAGGCCCAGGCCGCCGACCAGGCCGGCGCACAGGTCGGAGATGATGTCGCCGAACAGGTTGGTGGTGACGATGATGTCGAACTGTTCCGGACGCATCACCAGCTGCATGCAGGTGTTGTCCACGATCATCTCGTTGCACTGGATGTCGGGGTACTGGGCGGCCACTTCGCGCGCCACCTTCAGGAACAGGCCCGAGGTGCTCTTCAGGATGTTGGCCTTGTGCACCACGGTGACCTTCTTGCGGCCGGTCTTGCGGGCCAGGTCGAAGGCATAGCGCACGATGCGCTCGGAACCCTTGCGGGTGATCTTCTGGGTCAGCAGCGCGGTTTCGCCGTCTTCCGAGACCGACTGGCCCTCGCCGATGTAGGCACCCTCGGTGTTCTCGCGGACCGTGATCAGGTCAACGCCGGTCGGGAAGCGCGACTTGGTGTTGGGGAAGGACTTGGCCGGGCGAACGTTGGCGTACAGGTCGAAATGGCGGCGCAGGGCCACGTTGATCGAGCTGAAGCCCTCGCCCACCGGGGTGGTCAGCGGGCTCTTGAGCGCCACGCCGTTCCGGCGGATGGAATCCAGCGTGGCCTGCGGCAGCAGATCCCCGTGCTTTTCCAGGGCGACCATGCCGGCATCGGCTTCTTCGTAGGTCAGGCCCACCTTCAGCGCGTCCAGCACGTGCAGGGTGGCGTCCATGATTTCCGGGCCGATACCATCGCCGCGGATGACCGTAATCGTCTGAGTCATTGAGTGGTGTTCCGAACAGGGGCGCGCGCCGGCCGGGGCCAGAACAGGGCGCAGAGGGGAAGAATCGTGCCCCCATTATGCCCGACCGGCCTCCCCCGCCCCAAATCGACCTTGGTCGTGTCCGCACCCTCGCGGGTGCGGCAAACGTCAGCCGTGGTCGTGCGCCTCCGGCGCAGCGGACTGTCCCCCTTCCAGCTGGTCCAGGAAATCCACGGCCCGGCGCAGGTGCGGGATCACGATGGAGCCCCCCACCACCAGGCCAACGGAGAACGTCTCGAAGAACTCCTCGCGGGTCACGCCGGCCTCCTTGCACTGCGCCACGTGGTAGCTGATGCAGTCGTCGCACCGCAGCACCATCGAGGCGACCAGGCCCAGCAGTTCCTTGGTCTTCACGTCCAGCGCGCCGGCCTGGTAGGTCTGCGTGTCCAGCGCGAAGAAACGGCGGACGACCTGGTTGGGTTCGTCCAGGATGCGCTTGTTCATGCGCTGGCGGAATTCGGTGAACGCCTTAACGCGGTCGTCGTCGCCCCCCTCGGTCGCGCTCATGCGGACGCCCCCGCCAGCAGCGGTTCCAGCTTGCCGGCGCGGTGCAGGGCGATCATGTCGTCGTACCCGCCCACATGGACGTCGCCGATGAAGATCTGGGGCACGCTGGTCCGATTGGCCTTGGCGATCATCTTCTCGCGCTCGGCCGGGTCCAGGTCGATGCGCACCTCGTTCCAGGTCTGGCCCTTGCTCTTCAGGAAGTTCTTGGCGGCCATGCAATAGGGACAGATGGCGCTGCTGTACAGGGTGATCACCGGCGCGCTGGCGCCTTGCGGGGTGTCGGTCAAGGGAGTTCTCCGGAACGAAAGTGTCGTGATGCGGTCACAGGCAATATGGGTGGCATGGCGGCCGGTTTCCAGCCGGGGCATGGAACAGTGCGGACCGGTACAGGCCCGGTTAACCACGTGTTCACGCCTTCGAACCGCCAAGCCGTCATCCTGACTCTTGCAGCCCATTATCCGATACGGAGTTCCCGTTTGCGCCCTCTGCTGCTAGCCACCGCCCTGACCCTGGCCACCGCTGCGCCGCTGGCGGCCTCGCAGGACAGTCGCCTTCCCGACATCGGCTCGTCCGCAGGCGAGCTGCTGACCCCCGCGCGCCAGGCCGAGTACGGCGGCATGATGCTGCGCGAACTGCGCAACTACGGGTACCTGCTGGAGGACCCGCTGGTCTCGGACTGGCTGCAGACCATGGGCAACCAGCTGGGGGCCGACAGCGACAATCCCCAGCAGTCCTACACCTTCTTCATGATGCGCGATCGCCAGATCAATGCCTTCGCCACGCTGGGCGGCTACATCGGCATGAACGCCGGCCTGGTCCTGACCGCCGAGCGCGAGGACGAGGTGGCCGCGGTGCTGTCGCACGAAATCGCCCACGTCACCCAGCAGCACGTGCTGCGCGGCGTGGAGCGCGCGCAGCGGGACCAGATCCCGATCCTGCTGGGCATGCTGGGCGCCATCGTGCTGGCACAGGCCGCCGGCGGAAGTTCCAGCGGCGACGCCTCGCAGGCGGCGATCGCCTCGGCGATGGGCCTGATGCAGCAGCGCCAGATCGACTACACCCGTTCCAACGAATCCGAAGCGGACCGCGTGGGCATCCGCACGCTGGCCCGCGCCGGGTACGACGTGGATGCGATGGCGGGCTTCTTCGCCCGCATGGCACAGGCCACGCGCTCCAGCCGTGGCAGCGAACGCGACCGCGTGCCCGACTACCTGCAGACCCACCCGGTCACCACCACCCGCATCAGCGAAGCCCAGCAGCGTGCCGAGCAGATGCGCAAGGACAACGTCACCTTGGTGACCACCACGCCGGGCGGCGCGCGCGTGGAGCAGTTCAATCCGCGCGCCATCACCCTGCCCGAGGTCCGCAGCGACAACCCGCTGCTGCCGGTGCCGGTCACCCTGCCGACCGGGATGTTCGACCGGGGCAACAGCGGCCAGTTCGGCTGGGCGCGCGAGCGCCTGCGGGCGCTCAGTGCCCCAACCCCCTCGCTCGCGGTGCGCGAGTACGAGACCATCCGCCGCGACACCGGCAAGCCGCTCAGTGATGCGCAGCGTTACGGCTTGGCCGTCGCCCACCTGCAGGTCGGCAGCGGCCGCGCGGCAAGGACCGAGCTGCAGCAGCTGGCCGCCGAGCACCCGGACAATCTGTGGATCGAACTGACCCTGGGCGAGGCCGAATCGCGCGCCGGGGAGCATGCGGCCGCCAACCGCCGGTTCGATGCGCTGCTGCAGCGCCTGCCGCAGCACCGTGCGGTCGCGCTGACCTATGCCAAGGTGTTGAACGAACAGGGCGGACGGGAAGCCGGTGTGCGTGCCCAAGCCGTGCTGCGGCCCATGCTGGGCAAGTCCGGGGACGATCCGGTTTTCCAGCAGCACTTCGCACGCGCCAACGAACTGGCCGGGGACATCGCCCGCGCCGGTGAGGCCTACGCCGAGGCGGCTTACCTGAACGGCCGGCCGGAGCAGGCGCTCATCCAGCTGCAGAATCTCAAGCGGCAGAGCGACCTGGACTACTACGCCCGCGCCCGCGTCGACGCCCGCATCGCCGCCATCACCCCCGAAGTGCTGGAACTGCGCCGCCAGGGCATCCGCGACCCGGACGTGGAGCGGCGTTGACCCCTGCGGGGGGCCAGATGACAGTCCGGCACCATGTCATGCAACCGTCATAAAATTGTCGTCTACTGGCGCCGTCCCCCATCGCCACCGGATTCCGCGTGCAGAAGCACATCCTGATCGTTGACGACGAACCGGCCATTCGCGACATGGTCGCGTTCGCCCTGCGCAAGGGCGAGTACGAACCCGTCCACGCCGGCGATGCCCGCGAGGCCCAAAACGCCATCGCCGACCGCGTGCCCGACCTGATCCTGCTGGACTGGATGCTGCCCGGCACCAGCGGGCTGGAACTGGCCCGCCGCTGGCGCAAGGATGCGATGACCCGGGACGTGCCCATCATCATGCTGACCGCGCGCGGCGAGGAAAACGATCGCGTCGGCGGCCTGGAAGCCGGCGTCGACGACTACGTGGTCAAGCCGTTCTCCGCCCGCGAACTGCTGGCGCGCATCCGCGCCGTGATGCGCCGCTCGCGCGACGACGACGAGGACGGCAGCGTCTCCGTCGGCAACCTGCGCATCGACGGCGCGGCGCACCGCGTGTTCGCGGGGGACACGCCGGTCCCGATCGGCCCCACCGAGTACCGTCTGCTGCACTTCTTCATGACCCACCCCGAGCGCGTCTATACCCGCACCCAGCTGCTGGATCACGTCTGGGGCGGCAGCGTGTACGTGGAGGAACGCACCGTCGACGTGCACATCCGCCGGCTGCGCAAGACGCTGGAACCGCACGCGCTGGAGAACATGGTGCAGACCGTGCGCGGCTCCGGCTACCGCTTCTCCGCGGCGATGTGACCACGCCGCGGGGCCATCGGCTCCGCGCCGCTGTCATACACATCTGCCACAATCGATCCATGCCCCAACACATCCGCTCCGCGTGGTTCAAGACCCTAGGCCAGCTGGCGCTGATCCTGGTGCTGGCCGCGGTGCTGGGCCTAGCCATCGGCTACCCCTGGCCGGTGGTGACGCTGGCGGCGCTGGGCGTGGTGGCCTGGCACTACTGGCGGCTGCGCAAGGTACTGCTGCGGCTGACCGCACGCCAGCGACTGGAACCGGCGCGCGGCAACGGCGTCTGGAACGAGCTCGACCGCCTGCTGTTCCGTGGCCAGGCCGAGATGCGCACGCGCAAGCGCCGGCTGCTGGCCATGCTGCGCGCCTACCGCGCGGCGGCGGCCGCCCTGCCCGACGCGGTGGTGGTGGTGGAACGAAACAGCCAGCGCGTGCAGTGGTTCAACAAGGCAGCCACGTCGCTGCTGGGCCTGCAGTATCCCGCCGACATCGGCGCCGCCGTCGGTGACCGCCTGCAACCGCTGCCGATGTCGCACTGGCTGGCCGCCGGCCGCAATGCCGAACCGATGCTCGATGCGGCGTCGCCCGCCGACCCGCACCTGCGCCTCAACCTGCGCCTGATCCCCTACTCCGACCAGCACTGGCTGCTGGTCGCGCGCGACGTCAGCAAGATGCTGCGGCTGGAACAGATGCGCCGCGACTTCGTCGCCAATGTCTCGCACGAACTGCGTACGCCCCTGACCGTCGTGCACGGTTACCTGGACATGCTGGAACCCAGCGAATTCCCCGACTGGGCGCCCATGCTGGCGGAAATGCAGAAGCAGTCGCAGCGCATGACCCAGCTGGTGGAAGACCTGCTGACGCTGTCGCGGCTCGAAGCCCAGGACAGCCTGCCCGACGAGGCCATCGCGATGGCGCCCATGCTGGCCACGCTGCGTCGCGAAGCCGAGGCGCTCAGCCAGCGGCGCCATACCATCGTGGTGCTGGACGAAGCCGGGGTGGACCTGCACGGCTCCAACAAGGAACTGCACAGCGCGTTCTCCAACCTGGTCAGCAACGCGGTGCGCTACACGCCGGCCGGCGGCACCATCACCGTGCGCTTCGCGCGCGAGGCTGAAGGCGGCGCCGTGCTGTCCGTTCGCGACACGGGCTACGGCATTCCCGCGACACACCTGCCGCGCATCACCGAGCGTTTCTACCGCGTCTCCAACAGCCGTTCGCGCGAAAGCGGCGGCACCGGTCTGGGCCTGTCCATCGTCAAGCACGTACTCAACCTGCACCAGGCCCGCCTGGAAATCGAAAGCGAAGTCGGACAGGGCAGCACCTTCTCGGTCCACTTCAGCGTCGAACGCCTGCAACCGCGCCTTGACGCGCCCACCTTCACCCTGCCGGACAGCCAGACCGCATGAATGCCGCCATCGATACCGCACCCGGGGCCCTGACTGGCGACGACGCGCTGCGCGACCCCTCGCTGTACCTGAATCGCGAACTGTCGCAGCTGGATTTCAACTTCCGCGTGCTGGCGCAGGCGCAGGACCCGTCGGTGCCACTGCTGGAGCGCCTGCGCTTCCTGTGCATCTCGTGCACCAACCTGGACGAGTTCTTCGAGATCCGCGCCGCCACCGTGCGCCATGCACAGGATTTCGGCCTGCCGCCCGGCGCCGACGGCATGAGCCCGGCCACCGTGCTCAACAAGATCCACGACCGTGCCGCCGAGCTGGTGGATGCGCAGTACAAGTGCTGGAACGACGTGCTGCGCCCGGGCCTGGCCGAAGCAGGCGTGCGCGTGTTCGGCCGCGACAGCTGGAACGCGCGGCAGACGCGCTGGCTGCGCGCCTACTTCCGCAACGAGATCATGCCGGTGCTGTCGCCGCTGGGCCTGGACCCGGCGCATCCGTTCCCGAAGATCCTCAACAAGTCGCTGAACATCGTGGTGGTGCTGAAGGGCAAGGATGCGTTCGGCCGCGCCGGCCACCTGGCCATCGTGCGCGCGCCGCGCTCGTTGCCGCGCATCATCCACCTGCCGCAGCGCGTATCCGGTGGCGAGAACGATTTCGTCCTGCTGTCCTCGGTGCTGTCGGTGTTCGTGGACGAGCTGTTCCCGGGCATGGAGGTCAAGGGCTCCTACCAGTTCCGCGTGACCCGCAACTCCGAAGTCGTGGTGGACGAAGAGGAAGTCGAGAACCTGGCGCTGGCGCTGCGCGACGAACTGATCGGCCGCGGCTACCGCCCCGCCGTGCGCCTGGAGATCGCCCACGATTGCCCCAAGCCCATCGTGCGCACGCTGCTGCAGAACTTCGCCCTGCCCGACCATGCGGTGTACCCGATCAACGGACCGGTCAACCTCAACCGGGTCATCCAGGTGTACGACCTGGTGCAGCGGCCGGAACTGAAATACCCCGTCTTCACGCCCCGCACGCTGCGCGACAGCGATGCGATCTTCGAGAAGGCCGCCGACAACGACATCCTGCTGCACCATCCGTTCGATTCCTTCGCCAGCGTGCTGGAACTGATCAAGCAGGCGGCGGTGGATCCGGACGTCCTGGCGATCAAGCAGACGCTCTACCGCACCGGCAAGGACTCGGCCATCGTCGAGGCGCTGGTGCAGGCGGCGCGCAACGGCAAGGATGTCACCGTGGTGGTGGAATTGCGCGCGCGCTTCGACGAGGACGCCAACCTCGGCGTGGCCGACCGCCTGCAGGAGGCCGGCGCGCAGGTCGTGTACGGCGTGGTGGGTTACAAGACACACGCCAAGATGCTGCTGATCGTCCGCCGGGAAGGCCGCAAGCTGCGCCGCTACGTGCACCTGGGGACCGGCAACTACCACAGCGGCACGGCCCGCGCGTACACCGACATCGGGCTGATCACCGCCGACCAGGACATCGGCAACGACGTGCACCTGCTGTTCCAGCAGCTGTCCGGGCTGGCGCCGACCACCAAGCTGAAGCGACTGCTGCAGTCGCCTTTCACCCTGCACCCCGGCCTGATCAGGAAGATCGAACGCGAAGCGAAGCTGGCGCGCGCCGGCAAGCCCGCCCGCATCATCGCCAAGATCAATGCAATCAACGAGCCGCGCATCATCCGCGCCCTGTATGCGGCGTCGCAGGCCGGCGTGCAGATCGACCTGATCGTGCGTGGCGCCTGCGCGCTGCGCCCGGGCGTGCCGGGCATTTCGGACAACATCCGCGTGCGTTCCATCGTGGGGCGTTTCCTTGAGCACAGCCGCATCTACTGGTTCGGCAACGACGGGGCGCCCGAACTGTACTGCGCCAGCGCCGACTGGCTGGAGCGCAACCTGCTGCACCGCGTGGAGACCTGCTTCCCCCTGCTCGACAAGGACATCGCCTCGCGCGTGTTCAAGGACGGCCTGCAGAACTACCTGGACGACAACTGCAATGCCTGGGAACTGCAGGCCGACGGCACCTACCGGAAACTCTCGCCCGCTCCCGGCGAATCGCCCCATTCCGCCCAGGCCCTGCTGCTGTCGAAAGTCTGAAGCCATCCCGAGCCAGTGACACGACGGGGCGCGTTGCGGATGCGAGATGAAAACGATGCGCCTGCCGGGTGCTCCCAAGCCGGTCGACACCCGCTAAACTGACCGCATGGCGCCTCCGTCCTCCTCAACGTCCCCGCAGCTGCAAGACGGGGACCATCTCGCGGCCATCGACCTGGGTTCCAACAGTTTCCACATGATCGTGGCCCGCTACACGCTGGGCCAGCTGCGGGTCGTGGACCGGCTGCGCGAAACCGTGCGGATGGCCGACGGCCTGGACGGCAAGGGCGGCCTGTCGAACGCCGCCCGCCAGCGCGCACTGGACTGCCTGGCGCGTTTCGGCCAGCGCATCCGCGATGTCCCCGCCATGCGGGTGCGTGCGCTGGCCACCAACACCGTGCGCCAGCTGAAGGATCCGCAATCATTTCTGGTACCGGCGGAAACCACGCTGGGCAAGCCCATCGAAGTGGTCTCGGGCCGCGAGGAAGCGCGCCTGATCTACCTGGGTGTGGCGCACGCGCAGCCGCCCAAGGCAGGGCAGCGCCGGCTGGTCATCGACATCGGCGGCGGCTCCACGGAATTCATCATCGGCCGCGGCATGGAAACGCTGGAGCGCGAAAGCCTGCAGGCCGGCTGCATCGCCAGCACGCGGCGTTTCTTCCCCGGCGGCAAGCTTTCGAAGAAGCGCTGGAAGGACGCCCTGACGGAGATCGGGGCCGAGTTCCAGCAGTTCGCGGGGCTGTACCGCAACCTCGGCTGGCAGGAAGCCATCGGCTCATCCGGCACGCACAAGGCCATCGGCGAGATCTGCGCGGCGATGAAGCTGACCAAGGGCGCCATCACCGCCGAAGCGCTGCCGCAGCTGCGTGACCGCCTGCTGCAGGCGGACCGCATCGAGGACATCGACCTGCCCGGCCTGTCCAGCGACCGCCGCCCGATCATCGCCGGCGGCGTGCTGGTGCTGGAAGCCGCATTCGAGGCACTGGGACTGCAACGGCTGATGGTCAGCAAGGCCGCCATGCGCGAAGGCATCCTGTACGACATGCTGGGCCGCGGCAGCGACAACGACCCGCGCGACCTGTCCGCCGCCGCGCTGACGCAGCGCTACGGCATCGACGAATTCCAGGCCGCCCGCGTGGAGGCCACGGCCATGCGCCTGTTCGAACAGGTCGAGCAGAGCTGGGGCCTGGACGACGACGACGCCAGGATGCTCGGCTGGGCCGCGCGCCTGCACGAGATCGGGCTGGTCATCGCGCACAGCCAGTACCACGTGCACGGTGCCTACCTGCTGGAACACTCCGACATCGCCGGCTTCTCACGGCAGGAGCAGCAGGTGCTGTCGGCGCTGGTGCGCACGCATCGCCGCAACATCCCCAAGACCGCCTTCGACGCGCTGCCGGACCGCCTGCTGCTGAGCGCCAAGCGCAAGGCCGCCCTGCTCCGCCTGGCCGTTCTGCTGCACCGCTCCCACGATTCCGAGGCGATCCCGCGCCTGGACCTTGCCGCCTACGACGACCGGCTGGACCTGATTGTCAGCAAGCGCTGGATCGAATCCCGTCCGCTGCTGCGCTCGGACCTGGTGGGCGAACCCGAGGACATGCAGGGCCTGGGCGTCGCGTTCAAGCCGTTCGTGGCGTGAGCGGCCGCATCGCTCTGGGGGCGATGCGCTAAATGTGACACCACGCTACACTCGGTCCCGGCCATGGACGCCTGCGCGTCCCTTGGGGTAGCCCGGTGCAGCGACCGCGTGGTGACCAACGTCCTCGCTCGTCACCGCTGCCTTCCAAGATTTCTTCGTCGCGAATCTGTCTTCAGGAGGAAGCAGTGGTGAACCGGAGCAATCCCGATGAGCGCCTGCTGGAGGCGTGGATGGAGGGCGGTGATGGTGCCGTCTCGATCAGTCGCAACGTGGACCGCATGCTCGATGCCGTGCGCAGGCACCTGGACATGGACGTGGCCTTCGTTTCCGAATTCAACGGCCGCGACCGCGTGTTCCGCCATGTCGCCAGCCGGGTGGACCCCTCCCCGATCCGGCCCGGCGATTCGTCGCCGCTGGAAGAGGGCTACTGTATGCGCGTGGTCGAGGGCCACATCCCGCAGCTGATACCCGACACGGCGTCCGTGCCCATGTTGCGGCACATTCCGGAAACCCGGTCGATGCCCATCGGCGCGCACCTCAGCGTGCCCATCCAGCTGCGGGACGGCCGCGTCTACGGCACGTTCTGCTGCTTCAGCATGCAGTCCAACCTGTCGCTGGGCCAGCGCGACCTGCACATGATGCGGGCCTTCGCCGACCTGCTGGCCTACCAGATCGACGGCGACCTGGACGCCGTGCACGCGCACCGCGAGAAGGTTGAACGCATCACCGCGGTGCTGGAACTCGGGCAGCCCCACGTGGTGTACCAGCCCATCTACCGCAGCAGCGAGCAGCGCATCATCGGGGTGGAGTGCCTGTCGCGCTTCAACCTGGAGCCGCGCCGCACGCCGGACATCTGGTTCTCCGAAGCGCGTGAAATCGGGCTGGGCGTGCGCCTGGAGCTCAATGCCATCCTGTCGGCGCTGGATGGTCTGCGCCGCATGCCGGGCAGCTTCTATGTGGCGCTCAACGTCTCCCCGCAGACGATCATTTCAGGCGACATCGCCGGGTACCTCGACGACCTGCCCGCCGAGCGCATCGTGCTGGAGATCACCGAGCACTCGCTGGTCGACGACTACGACGCACTCAACGCGCGGCTGGCGCCGTTGCGTGCCGCGGGCATGCGCGTGGCGGTGGACGATGCGGGTGCAGGCTACGCCAGCATGCGCCACGTGCTGGCGATCCATCCGGACATCATCAAGCTGGACCTCAGCCTTACCCGCGGCATCGACGCCGACTCCCCGCGCCGTGCGCTCGCCGCCGCCCTGATCGAGTTCGCACGACAGACCCAGTCGCGTGTCGTGGCCGAGGGCGTGGAGACGGCATCGGAACTGGCGGCGCTGCAGGTCCTGGGCGTGGACGACGTGCAGGGCTACCACCTGGCACGACCGCTGGAAGCCGAAGCACTGGCCATCCGCCTGCGCGCGCAGGACCGGCATCCCTGATCACCCTGGACGGCTCTGGCATGATGTTCCAATGAAGACTTACCCGATCGGTGCCACCGGGCCGACCACGTCACGCATCGGCTATGGCTGCATGCACCTGAGCCGTGCGTGGGACAACGCGCCGCTGACCGACGACGAACGCCGCAACACGCAGGCGCTGGTGGAAACCGCGCTGTCCCACGGCATCACCCTGTTCGACCATGCCGACATCTATGCACGCGGCAAGTCGGAGCAGTTGTTCGGCGACATGCTGCGGCAGTCGCCTGCGCTGCGCGACCGCATGGTGCTGCAGTCGAAGTGCGGCATCCGCTTCGCCGGTCACCCGCAGCCCGGTTCACCCGGCCGCTACGACTTCAGCCATGCGCACATCACGGCCTCGGTGGAAGGCATCCTGTCGCGCCTCGGGGTGGAGCATCTCGACATCCTGCTGCTGCACCGTCCCGACCCACTGATGGAACCGGAAGAAGTGGCGCGCGCCTTCGACGAACTGCACGCCGCCGGCAAGGTGGGGCATTTCGGCGTCAGCAACCACACGGCCGGGCAGATGGCGCTGCTGCAGCGCCATGTGCGGCAGCCCTTGATCGCCAACCAGGTGGAAATCAGCCTGCTCCATGCGCATCTGATCAACGAAGGCATCGTGGCCAACCAGGCCGGCGGGCTCTATGCCTCCGCGGCCGGCACACTGGACTATTGCCGCCTGCATGACATCCGCGTGCAGGCGTGGGCGCCGCTGGCAGGTGGCAAGTTCGCCACCACGTCCGGTTTCGCCGATCCCGTCATCCGCGATACCGCCGCGCTGCTGCGGGAACTGGCAGACGCCAGGGCCGTGACGCCCGAAGCCATCCAGCTGGCCTGGCTGCTGCGCCACCCCGGCGGCATCCAGCCCATCGTCGGCACCACCGATCCCGCGCGACTGGCTGCGTGCTGCGCGGCCGATGACATCACGCTGAGTCGCGAGGAATGGTATGCGCTGTTCACTTCGGCACGTGGCGCACGCGTGCCGTGAGCGTCGCCGCTTACCATCGATTCGCATGCGTCGCGTGGATCACCAGAGTTCAGGAGCACGGCTGTCCCACTCACCTGATGTGCGAGTTCATGGGGCCGATGACGTGGCATCGTTGAAACCGCTCAGATCGGTTGCCCACAATCTCTGCGCTCAGTTCGGCAGTACGCTCAACTACTGGACCGATGACTATGCCCTCAATCATTTTGCCCGTGCGGTGAGGGCCGCTGGCGGCCAGGTCCGCGTCGATCTGCTGGCAGGCACATCGCTTCCGGTGCTGCCGGACCCTGGGCGAAATCTGGTGATGCAGCTGTCCTCGATCCTGCCTGCCCTGCTCCAGAAAGAAGGATTCGCTCCCGATATGCTGGTCGCAGGCATGGTCAGTTACAACTTCCAGACCTCTCGCCCCGACCATCCCGGTTGTCCGGCCTATGACTGCGTCGTGCAGTCGGAGGCCGAAGGCGGCCGAACCTATGTCGTCGAACTGTCCGAAAAAAACATTGGTTGAGTGTCGACGATGCCAGACCCCGGCACAGAAGACCCGAAAGGAATCTCATGGATGCTTGGAATTGCCCCGTCTGCGGCCAATCGAACGGAACCGCGTTCGACATCTGCTGGAATTGCGGGACGGGCATCCATGGGGAACCACCCGCACCTGACTTCGTGCGCGACGACGTACCCATCACGCAACCCCTGGAACGCGAACTGGACTGCCTGCGCTGCCGGCAACCGATGGCGTCCCAGGGTCTGATGCGCTTCCACGAAGGCTCGCAGGCGGCGCCATTCCTGCTGGGCGGACTTGGGGAGCTGATGGTGCGTCGGCAGGGCTTCCATGTGTTTGCGTGTGAGGGCTGCGGCAAGGTCGAGCTCTTCCTGCCGACTCGCTGACGACCGGCTTGTCGAAATGCATGCCTGCCGTTCGTCGCGGATGACAAGAGGACGAGGCAGTCGTCCCATCAATCCCCCCACAGGAAGATCGACATGGCAGACAACAAGAAGCCCCAGGGCCCCGCCTCCTATTTCCCCTCCATCGAGAAGACGTACGGCAAGCCGGTGGCGCACTGGCTGGCGGTGCTGGATGCGGCACCGGCGCTGAAACACATGGAGCAGGTCGTACTGCTGAAGAACGAACACCAGATAGGGCATGGCCATGCGAACGCCCTGGTGGCCTATCACCGGTCGCGTCAGGGCACATAGCGCGTGACGGCGGACCGTCGGCGACGGCGCGCATCCGATGTTGCTTCCATCGGCCCCCGAGTGATCGCCTGGATCGCCATACGACATGACAAGGGAAAGAGCGGCAGCCGGGCCTTACTGTGGGAAGCAGGACGGAGGATGTCACCGCCTGGATCCGCTCCGGTCTTCCGGCGCCGCCGCAGGTTCCCGGCCGCTTCGTGGGCGATGTGAGGCCACCCGCACTCCGGTGCCACCAACGCGGCCCTCAGCTATAGTCGCGCCGTCACGGCCGGCCCCACGCCGACGGGCAGTCCCTTGCATCCTTGCCGGAGGTTGTCATGAAGCGTGTGTTCCGTTTGACCCTGGCGGTCATCGCCGGCCTGTTCGCCGGCAGTCTCGTCAACATGGCGCTGGTCATGCTGAGTGGCCAGGTCATTCCCCCGCCCGCGGGTGTCGATACCACGACCACCGAGGGCCTGAAGGCGGCGATGCCGCTGTTCGAGCCGAAGCACTTCCTGTTCCCTTTCCTGGCGCACGCCGTCGGCACGCTTGTCGGCGCCTTCGTGGCCACGCTGATCACGCCCGGGCGGACCGGCGGCCCCGCGTCGGTGATCGGTGCCTGCTTCCTGATCGGCGGCATCGCGGCCGTCGCCATGCTGCCTTCGCCGCTGTGGTTCACCGTGGTGGACCTGGTGTTCGCCTACCTGCCGATGGCGTGGCTGGGGCACCGGTTGGCGGGGCGGGGCAAGCGCGCAGCCTGAAAGGCGCACGTCAGCCGCAAGGAGCCACCGATGAAAATGGCCGACATCCGCGCGCATGCGCTGTCGCTCGAGGCGGTCACCGAGGAACCTCACCACACGTATTCGTCGTTCCGTGTGCGGGGCAAGATCTTCGTGACCCTCCCGCCGGAGGAAACGCATCTGCACGTGTTCCTCGATGAAGAAGACCGCGAGCAGGCCCTGGCGATGTATCCCGCGTTCGTGGAGAAACTTTTCTGGGGAAGCAAGGTCCTGGGGCTGCGGATCACGCTGGCGCAGGCTACGCCCGCGGTCGTCAGGGCGCTGGTGACGAAGGCCCATGAGACCCGTGTGCGCAAGGATGCAAAACCAGCGCGCAAGCGACCTGCAGCCGATCCTGAACGAAAACGGGGTCAGTAGGCGCAGCCACGTACATCGTCATCCCACGGTCACCGATCCGACACATCCGCTACATCTGCCACCCCCAGCATGCGCAAAACGTGGAGCCGCGCATGCGCTTTGCCATCGTCACCGAAACGTACCCGCCTGAAGTCAACGGCGTCGCCCTCACCGTGCACGGGCTGGAAACCGGCCTGCGCCAGCGGGGACACGCGGTGTCGCTGGTGCGGCCGCGGCAGGCGACCGACGCCATTGCAGCGGATGACACGGTGCTCGTACGCGGCGCCAGCCTGCCCCGCTATCCGGGCCTGAAGTTCGGCCTGCCCGCCACAAGGCGTCTGCTGGCGCAATGGAAGGAATCCCCGCCGGACGCGATCTACGTGGCCACGGAAGGTCCCCTGGGATGGTCCGCCGTGCGCGCCGCGCGCCGGCTAGGCATTCCGGTGGCCACCGGCTTCCACACCCGCTTCGACGAATACATGCGCGACTACGGCGCGCGCTTCCTCGAACACACGGCCCTGCGCTGGATGCGACGTTTCCACAATGGCGCGCACGCCACGCTGGTGCCCACGCGCGAGCTGGCCGACTTCCTGCAGACGCAGGGCTTCCACCACGTGGTGCGGCTGGCGCGCGCGGTGGATGCGCAGCACTTCAGCCCGGCACGCCGCGACGACATCCTGCGCGCGCAGTGGGGCCTGCAGCCGGACGACCTGGCGGTGATCTACGTGGGCCGTATCGCCGCGGAAAAGAACCTGGATCTGTCGATCCGGGCCTTCCAGGCGATCCGCCAACAGCATCCGGCCGCGAAGTTCGTGTGGGTGGGCGACGGCCCGATCCGCGAACGGCTGGCGCAGGACCATCCGGATTTCATCTTCTGCGGCGTGCAGCGCGGTGAAGCGCTGGCGCGACACTTCGCCAGCGGCGACCTGTTCCTGTTTTCCAGCCACAGCGAAACCTTCGGCAACGTCACCCTGGAAGCGATGGCCAGCGGCGTGCCGACGGTGGCGTTCAACTACGGCGCCGCGCGCGAGCACCTGGTCGACGGCGTGCACGGTGCCGCCGTGGACGACGATGCGGCCTTCACGGCCGCAGCGCTACACCTGGCCTCTCAGCCCGCCCTGCGTCGGACGATGGGCGCAGCCGCCGCCACCGCGATGCGCGCCCTGCGCCCGGAGCAGGTGGCGGCCGATTTCGACGCCCTGCTGACCGATCTCGCCCTGACCCGGAGAAGCCACCATGCGTCCGTTGCTGCCGCGTAACGCCTTCATGGGCCGGGATACCGGCTGGTGCCTGCGTGCCAACCGCTGGGGCGAATGGAGCGGCGTGCGTCGCTTCTTCGCCATCGTCAGCCGGTTGGGCGATGGCGTGTTCTGGTATGTGCTTATGGCGGCGCTGATCGTGGCCGATGGCCTGGAAGGCCTCGCCGCCTCCGCGCACCTCGCAGCGACCGGGGTGATCGCGCTGACGCTGTACAAGCTGCTCAAGCGCTGGACGCGGCGGCCGCGCCCGTTCGCCTCCGACGTGCGCATCCGCGCCTGGATCGCGCCGCTGGACGAGTTCAGCTTCCCGTCCGGGCACACGCTGCACGCGGTGGCGTTCACGCTGGTGGCACTGGCGCACTACCCGGTGCTGGCGCCGCTGCTGATCCCGTTCGCGGGCTGCGTGGCCGCTTCGCGCGTCGTGCTCGGCCTGCACTACCCGAGCGACGTACTGGCCGCGACGGCCATCGGCAGCGCACTGGCGGCCCTGTCGATCTGGCTGGTGCCCGGCGTCAGCCTGCTGGGCTGAACGGAAATCGTCAGCTTTTCTCCACCCGTGCACGCGTGATCGCGGGTTGCAGCTGGCCCGGCCAGTCGCGGTCGTTCGCCACCTGTGCCGCATCGCGACTGCGCTCCAGCGCATCGATGTCGATGTCGGCGATGGCCCACGCGGTCTCGCCGGCCGTCTGTACCACCACGCCATCCGCGGGCAAGCCACGATCCATCGGCGCGAAGATCGCGGCCTCGCCGGTGTTGACGTCGAGCGCGGGGCTCCACGCCGCTTCGCCGGCCGTGACGGACTGTGCGACGAACACGCGGTTCTCCAGCGCGCGCGCCAGGCACCCCACGCGCACGCGGGTGGCGCCGGCCTCCGTATCGGTGCAGCTGGGCACCAGCAGCAGGCGCGCGCCGGCTTCGGCCTGGGCACGCACGGGCAGCGGGAACTCGATGTCGTAGCAGACCGCCACACCGGTGCGCACCCCTCCGATGTCGAACACCTTCAGCGCGTCACCGCCATCGATGACGCCCAGGCCTTTCTCGAAACCCGTCAGCTGCAGCTTGTCCTGCCACAGATGCGCGCCGTCCGGCGCGAACACGTCGCAACGGTTGCGGTAGCGCCCGGCGCCCTGCGCCAGCAGGAACGTGCCGGCCACCACATGCAGGTCCATTTCCTTCGCAAGCCCTGCGTACAACGCCAGCCAGTCCTCGCGGTACCGCTGGATCGCGGCCAGCGACACGTGCAGGTCGGCCTGCGTGGCGGCATCGAACGTGGCCGCCAGTTCCAGCGACAGATACTCCGGCAGCACGGCCACGCGCGCGCCTTGCGCGGCCGCGTCACCGAGCACCCGCGCCTGCCTTTCGGCGAAGGCCGCGAAGTCGGCTGGCGCCTGGATCCGATACTTGGCAACGGCCACTTTCATGGTGTGGTCTCCAGGGGTCGCAACCAGAACGTCAATGCATGATCCACCTCGCCACGGCCGGTCTCGTGCCACGCCAGGTGCATCGTCATGCCCGGTTGGCGCCGGTAGCCGCGCTTGTGCCAGAAAACGTCGTTCGGGCGGTGGGTGATGGGTTGTCGCGCGTCATCCGGATCGCGGTCGACCGAACAGAACGCGGTCCAGCGGAAACGTCCCAGTGCGCGCGCATGCGCCTCGCGATGGTCGAAGAACGCATGGCCGATGCCACGACCGCGATGCGACGGCAACAGCACCGATTCCCCGAAGTAGAAGACCTCGTCCGGATCGATGTGCGAATCGAGGAAGGGACGGCGAAAGGCCTCGGTGTCGTCCACCAGCGGCAGGCCGGTGGATGCGCCGACCACCTGCCCGCCCTCCATCGCCAGAACGAACAGGCTTTCGGGCGATGCCGCATACGCCGCCAGGTAATCGCGCTCGTATGCGAGGTCGCCTTCGTACAGGTAGGGCCAGTCGCGGAACACGATCACGCGCAGGCGCGCGACATCGTCCAGCCAGGGCGTGATCTCCGGCCCACGGAAAAGGCCGATGGTGTGCGCAGAGGTCATCCCTGAACTCTAGCGCACGCCACCGGCCGGGGCGAGATGGGTTGGGTTACCCGGACGGGGGGACGTTCCGCGCCTCGTTCAAGACGGGTCCTGCGTGGGCGCGGCAAGCCCGCGGTCGTCCCACGCATACATCGCCAGTCCTGCACACGGTGCAAGCCACAGCGAAGCACGACCATCACGACTGGTGGTACGGAAACCTTCGAATGCGCCTTGCGAAACCGCCTGCCACGCGTGATACGCAAGCGGCGCCGCCTGCCGTGCGAGGCCTTCCCTGGCCGTCAACGCATCCTGCAGGAATGCTAGGGAACGGGTCGCCAATGCCGACAGCGTGGCCGAAGAGAGTTCGAACAGGATTGCACCGCGACGACAACGGCCCAGCGGCAGCAGCAACGCCGCCAGTCGTTTCTCGTCTACGGCATCGATCACGACACCGCGGGTCTGGATCTTGTCCGGCAGCACCCGGCGGGCGCGGCGATGGAGGGTGGCGACGTCCAGCATCATGCGCCTCAGCGCAGTTCCGTACTCAACGCGTACCAGTCCATCTTGCGTGTCACCCACATGATGGCGGCCAGGATGCCGAACAGCAGCAGCGAGCCCATCAGCAAGGCGTTGTCTTCGGAGACCAGCAGGCCGTACAGCACGCCATACAGCGTGGTCAGCATGGTGGCGAAGCCCGCGGCGCGCAGCCAGCTTTTCAGCACGCCGGACAGGTAGACGAACTGCAAACCGATGCAGGCCGTGGCCGACAGCACGTAGGACTTCCAGAAACTGATGTGCTCGGACAGGCTGAGCAGCAGCAGGAAGAAGATCGCCAGCGCCAGGCCCACCAGCAGGTACTGCAAAGGATGGATGGGCAGGCGCTTGATCAGTTCGAACAGCGCGAAGCCGACGAAGGTCAGCACCACGAACAGGATGCCGTACTTGCTGGCGCGATCGGCCTGCGTGTAGACGTCCACCGGATCCACCAGGCTGACCACCACGCTGTCGATGGCGGCGCCGTCTTCGTCAAGCGACGCTTCCGAAGACGACACGCGTGTCTGCGGTCGCGTCAGCTTGCCCGACACGCCGGTTTCCAGCTGGCTCTGCGCGGCGCTGGCCAGCGAGGAGATTTCCCAGCGCGCGGTGAACCCGCTGCCATCCACCGTGCGCTGGTTGGGCAGGAAGCGGCCGCCGAACAGCGGGTGCGGCCATGCCGAATGCAGCGCGATGTCGTTGCTGTCCGCCACCGGCGCGATTCCCAGCGACTGCGTACCCGCCAGCGTCATGGTGAGCTGCGCAGCACTGGCCGGCAACTGCATGCCCGTGTCTTCCAGCACCGCGTGCAGGCCATCCATGCGGCCGGACATGGCGCCTGTTCCGGCGACCATGGCCCTGGCCACGCCATCCACCTTCAACGTGGGCGTGCCCACCAGGCCGCGCACGTCGGCCAGGCCCAGCGCGATGTACGGTTGCCCGTACGTCCGACCCGCGACCTCGGTCAACGCCATCGGTTCGAACGACGCCTTCATCGCGGCCTTCCACTCGAAGACCCTGACTTCGTACAGCCCGATGCGCCGCTGGCCGGGCTGCAGCCCGCCTTCCACGGCCAGCGTCGTCGGCGCCTGGAATACATAACCCTCTTCCACCTCATGGCGCAGTTCCGGCGTGCCGTCCGGCTTCACCGCGTTGACCCGCCGCGTCTCCTTCCAAGGCACCACGCGCAAGGGCCCGACCACCTGCTGGGGGCCGGCCATGCTCTGCGACACGCGCTGCACCGCCTGCGCGCGATAACGCTCGCGGTCCTGGATGGTGCCGCGGATCATCAGCAACGGGATAAGCAGCAGCAGGACCAGCCCGCCGATGGTGAGGAAGCGCAATAGAAGACGCAGTGATTTCATTGGATGGCCCCGGTTGAGTACGGGGACATCGTCAGGGCGTCACGTGCAACCGGCAGGAAGCGGATTTGAAGTCTGTGTGAAGTCGACGCCGTGGGCCCTACCGCACCGGGAGAGCGGATTGCTTCGCGGCATCACACCCGGGGCAGCGACAACACGGCTTCGGCCCCGCCTTCGGCGCGGTTGCGCAGGGCTACGTCTCCCCCGTGCAGGCGCATCACTTCACGCACGAACGGCAGGCCCAGGCCGGAACTCCGCTGCCCGGTGTCAGGGCGGGCGAGCGAATAGAAGCGTTCGAACACCCGTGCACCGGCGTAATCCGGCACCCCCTGCCCCTGGTCGGCCACCACCACCTGCACGCGCTCGCCGTCAGCCTGCGCCTGCAGCCGGATGATGCCACCCGCCGGCGAGAACGCGATCGCGTTGTCCAGCACGTTCGACAACGACTGCCGCAGCAGGAAGGCATCGCCTTCTACCGCCCACGCCTCGGCGGGAGGCACGACCTGCAACTGCAGCTGGCGCGAGGCGAGCTTGCCTTCCAGTCCCTGCGCGGCCTGCGCCATCAGGGCACCCACGTCGAGCCGTTCGCGCTTTTGCAGCCAGCCATGCTGTTCCACCTCCGCAAGCGCCAACAGCTTGTCGATGGTCTCGGTGAGGCGCTGTTCCTGGGTATGGATGTTGCGGGCGAACCGTTGGCGGTCTGCTTCCGGCAATGGCTCCTGCAGCAGTTCGGCGGCGCCGCGGATGGCCGCCAGCGGGCTCTTCATCTCATGCGTCAGCGACTGCACGTACTGCTCGACGTAGGCCTTGCCTTCCAGCTTGCGGCGCATGTCCTCGATGGCCTGCCCCAGGTCGCCGATCTCGTCGCGCCGTGGCTCGGGCGGGGGGACCGGCTCGCCGGCACTGACGGCCTGGGCATAACGGTTGAGCCGCCGGATGCCGCGCACCAGCCACCAGGTGATCAGCACGCCGATCAACGCCGACAGGCCGATCAGCCAGGCGCCCTGGCGGAGGATGGCGCGCTGGCTGGCGGCGATGAAGGGGTCGATGGTGTGGTTGGGCTGGGCCACCGTCAGCACGCCGATCAAGCGGGCATCGTCGGCGGGGTCGCGGATCGGGGCGGCCACATGCATCACGGTGCGGCTGGCGTCGCCCGGGGTTTCCGGGCTGGAGCGCGCGCCGTACTCCCCGCGCAGCGTGCGGTAGACGTCGTTCCAGCGGGAATTGTCGCGGCCCACATCCCGGCCCGCGGTGTCGTAGACCACGATGCCGCGCGTGTCGGTGATGGTGACGCGATAGTCCAGGTGGCGCTTGGGGAAACTCCAGACCTGCGCCTTCAGGTCACGCCGGCCGGCTTCGGTCAGCCGCCGTGCGAACTCGCCGTCGCGGATGCGCCCGGCCTTCATGTCGTCGGCCGCCATCACGGCCAGCACGTTGGCGGCGTCGACCAGGGTGGATTCCATCGCCTGCCGCACGCCCGGCTTCACTTCGTTGACGAACACCCGCATCACGAAGAACGCAGCCAACCCGGCGATCAGGAAGAACCCCAGGAACAACCGCATGCCCAGGCGCATGTCAGGCCTCGATGGCGTAGCCCAGCCCGCGATGGGTGCGGATGGGGTCCGGGTCGGCGCCGGCCGCACGCAGCTTGCCGCGCAGCGTCTTGATGTGGGTGTCCACGGTGCGGTCGGCGCTGTCGGCGTCGCTGTCCCAGCCGCGGTCCATCAGCTGCGCACGGGTCAGGATGGCACCGGGGCGTTGAAGCAGGGCGGACAGCAGCGCGTACTCGTAGCGTGTCAGGTCCAGCAGCTGGTCACGGAAACGGATGCGGTGGCCTTCGCCGTCCAGCGCGAACTCGCCACGCAGCGTCCACGCATCGGCGGCGACGCCGGCCACGGGCACCCGGCGCAGGCGTGCCCGCACGCGTGCGACCAGTTCGCGCGGCGAAAAGGGCTTGGCCATGTAGTCGTCGGCACCCAGTTCCAGGCCCAGCACGCGGTCGATCTCGTCGTTGCGCGCGGTCAGGAAGATCACCGGCACGTCGCTCACTGCGCGCAGTTCGCGGCAGATGTCGAAGCCGCTGGCATCCGGCAGCCCCACGTCCAGCACCACCACGTCCACGCCACCGGCCCGCACGCGCGGCAGCACCTCGCGGCCCAGCAGGCAGTGGTCGGCCTCGAGCCCTTCGCTGCGCAATGCGTACAGCACGGCATCGGCGATGGCGGGTTCGTCTTCGGCAATCAATACGCGCGGCATGGGACAAGCATATATGCTGCGCGGCATGAATTACCGCCACGCTTTCCACGCCGGCAACCATGCCGATGTCCTCAAGCACATCATCCTGCTCGCCCTGGTGGACGCGCTGAAGCGCAAGGACACGCCGTTCTTCGTGCTGGACACGCATGCCGGGCGCGGGCGCTACCTGCTGGGCGGGGTGGAAAGCCGCAAGACCTCGGAAGCCGAGGACGGCGTATTCAAGCTGGCGGGCGAACCGCGCCTGCCGGAACTGGCCGAACGTTACCTGCGCGCGGTGGAAGCCAACAATCCGGTGGGCGCGCTGGTCGCCTACCCCGGCTCGCCGCTGCTGGTCGCACAGGCCCTGCGCGAACAGGACCGGCTGGCGGCCTGCGAACTCCAGCCGGAGGAAGCACAGGCGCTGAAGGAGCTTTTCGCCCACGACAGCCGCGTGGCCGTTCATGCCCGCGATGGTTACGCCGCGATGAAGGCACTGCTGCCGCCGCGCAGCGGCGAAACCCGCATCGCGCGTGGGCTGGTGCTGATCGATCCACCCTACGAAGCCCAGGATGCCGAGTACCCGCAGATCATCAGCGCACTGCGTGAGTCGCTGGAGCGCTGGCCGGCGGCCACCTATGCGGTCTGGTACCCCATCAAGCAGCGCCGCAGCCTGCTGCCCTTCTTCCGCAAGGCCGCCGCGCTGCCGGCCAAATCGTCGTTCGTGGCCGAACTGCAGGTGCGCCCGGACGACTCCCCGCTGCGCCTCAATGGCAGCGGGATGCTGGTGGTGAATCCGCCGTGGCAGCTGGAACAGGCCATCGCTCCCGTCCTGCCCGTGCTGCAGAAGGTGCTGGGCGAGCCCGGCGCCAGCACGCGGCTGGAATGGTTGCGCGCCGCCGGTTGATCACGGCGCCTGTGCGAGAATCGCGCCTCTCCCATTTCCCTACTCTGCGAACCCCATGGCCGGATCCAGTCTGTTTGCCCTGATCGACGACATCGCCACCCTGCTGGACGACGTGTCGGTGATGACCAAGGTCGCCGCCAAGAAGACCGCCGGCGTACTGGGCGACGACCTTGCGCTCAACGCGCAGCAGGTGACCGGCGTCAACGCCGACCGCGAGCTGCCGGTGGTGTGGGCGGTCGCGAAGGGTTCGCTGGTCAACAAGGTCATCTTGGTGCCGGCCGCGCTGGCGATCAGCGCGCTGGAGACCTGGCTGCACGGCAGGGGCTACAACATCCCGCTGGTGACGCCGCTGATGATGATCGGCGGTGCGTTCCTGTGCTTCGAGGGGGTGGAGAAGCTGGCGCACAAGTTCCTGCACGACAAGCACGAGGACCAGCAGCACCACGAGGCGCTGGTGAAGGCCGTGCAGGACGAGAACGTCGACATGCTCGCGTTCGAGAAGGACAAGATACGCGGCGCCATCCGTACCGACTTCATCCTGTCGGCCGAGATCATCGTCATCTCGCTGGGCACGCTGGTCGGCCGCACCTTCACCGAACAGCTGATGACCCTGGTCGCCATCTCGCTGATCATGACCGTGGGCGTCTACGGCCTGGTGGCCGGCATCGTGAAGCTGGACGACGCCGGGCTGGCGCTGACCGGCGATGCGCGCCCGGGCGGCTGGGCCGGTTTCAAGCGGGCGTTCGGCCGCGGCATCCTGCGCAGCGCGCCGTGGCTGATGAAGTTCCTGTCCATCGCGGGCACCGCGGCGATGTTCCTGGTGGGCGGCGGCATCCTGGTGCACAGCGTGCCCGCCCTGCACCACCTCATCGAACCCTACGTGCACGGCAGCTTCGGCGGCCTGGTCTCGATGCTGTACAACGCCGTCGTGGGCATCGCCATGGGCATCATCGTGCTGGTGGTGGTCAAGGCGGTGTCGCGCCTGCGCAAGCCGGCGACCGGTACGGCAGGCTGAATCAAGGCAATACCCGCTCCCCGGGGCGGGTGCTGGAGTCACTCCCCGCCGCAATCCATTCATGCGAGCATGCCGACATGACCGCGCCGAAACGACTTCCGCCCTGGCACGAGCACTTCCGCCTGCCCAGCGGCCGCGAGCTGATGATCCGTCCGATCCGGCCGGAGGATGCCGGCCCCATCCAGGGCGCCTTCACCCTGCTGGGTCCGGAAGAAATCCGCCACCGCTTCCTCTACGCGATCAAGGAACTGACCCCGGAGATGGCGCAGCGCCTGTGCCATCCCGATCCGCAGAACGAATTCGCCCTGGTGGCGGCAGAGCCGCTTCCGCCCGGTGAAGCGCTGGTGGGGGCGGTGGCGCGTGCCTCCATCGTGCCGCGTACCCGCGATGCCGAGTACGCCATCCTGGTCAGCCATTTCATCGCCGGCCAGGGCCTGGGCCGGCACCTGATGCGCAAGCTGGTCAAGTGGGCCCGCTCCAAGAAGCTCGACCGCCTGTACGGCGACGTGCTGGACACCAACCAGCCCATGCTGCAGTTGGCCACCTCGCTGGGCTTCAAGCGCCTGCGCGAGGGCGATACGCCCGGCCTGGTCCGTGTCGTGCTGGACCTCAACGAAGACCCCTGAGGTCCCGTCCCGATCCTCCTGCAAACCGTGGTCCGATCAACGGCCTGTACGCGAGCGGGCATCGGCGTAACCTGCCTCCCGGGGGCTCGCGGCAGGCCTTGCCGCGCGGCGGCGAGGAGGCCTTGCGATGGGCATCGACGAACACCGGCTCAACGAGTTCCTGGGGCATGCGGTCGGTGACCTGGGCGCCGCGATCAGCGCCACGCTGATGCTGGTCGGCGATCGCCTGGGGCTGTACCGCGCCCTGGCCGATGCACCCGCCACGCCGGCCGAACTGGCCCAGCGCACCCACACCCACGAACGCTACATCCGCGAATGGCTGGGCAACCAGGCCGCCGGCGGTTACGTCAGCTTCGACGCGGCGAACGGGCGCTACTCGCTGGACGAGGCGCAGGCGCTCTGCCTGGCCAATCCCGACAGCCCGGTCGACCTGGCAGGCGCCTACTACATCGTCGAAGCCGCTTTCCATGCGCTGGAACGCACCACCGAGAACTTCCGCAGTGGCCAGGGCATGGAATGGGGCGAGCACCACGCCTGCCTGTTCCATGGCACCGAGCGCTTCTTCCGCGCCGGTTACCACGCCCACCTTCTGGCCGAATGGCTACCCGCGCTGGACGGCGCGGTGGAGAAGCTCGAGCGTGGCGCGCTGGTGGCGGACGTGGGCTGCGGCCACGGCGCCAGCACGGTGCTGATGGCCAAGGCCTTCCCGCATTCGCAGTTCGTCGGCTACGACTACCATGCGGACTCGATCCGTACCGCCAGCGAACGCGCGCAGGCGAGCGGCGTGCGCAACGCGCGTTTCGAAGTGGCCGACGCCGTCAGCTATGGCGAGGAGAGCCTGGACCTGGTCACCTTCTTCGACTGCCTGCATGACATGGGTGACCCGATCGGCGCGGCCCGGCACGCCCATGACGCGCTCAAGCCGGATGGCCACTGCCTGCTGGTGGAGCCTTTCGCCGGCGACCACGTGCAGGACAACCTCAACCCGGTGGGACGCGTCTATTACGGCGCTTCCTCGCAGATCTGCGTGCCGGTGTCGCTGGCCCGGCATGGCCCGGCGCTGGGCGCCCAGGCCGGCCAGGCCCGCCTGCACCAGGTGATGGCGGAAGGCGGGTTCCGGCGTTTCCGGCGCGCGGCGCAAACGCCGTTCAACCTGGTACTGGAAGCCAGGCCCTGACCCATCCCAAGGAGAACGCGATGCCCCGCTACCTGATCGAACGCGACATCGAAGGCGCCGGCCTGATGACGCCTGCCGAACTGAAGTCCGTTTCGCAGACGTCATGCAGCGTGTTGAACGAGCTGGGCCCGCAGGTCCAGTGGGAGCACAGCTACGTCACCGACGACAAGGTCTATTGCGTCTATCGCGCGCCCAATGAGGCGCTGGTACGGGAGCACGCGCAGCGGGGTGGCTTCCCGGCCAACCGCATCTCGGTGGTGAGCAGCGTCATCGATCCGCTGACGGCCGAGTGACGCCCGCGCGGGGCCGCCGTCACGGCTGCGGGGTGCGCAGGCGGTAAACTGTGCGTCCTGTGCGCTGGATACCCTGTATCCGGCGCTGCCGCTGTTTTGTGCGCCCATGACCGACAAGAAAAGAACGCCTGCCTCCACCACCCCCGCCGCCATCCCGCCGCTGCCCCGCGGCACGCAGTCGCGTGCCTGGTGGCGCGCGACTGCGTCACCGACCGCGCTGGCCTGGTTCATCGCCGCCGCCGCGCGGGCGCATGACGGGCCCGTGCTGGTGGTCGCACGCGACAACCACGACGCACACCAGATCGAAGCGGACCTGCACACCCTGATGGGCACCGATGCCGGCTTGCCGGTGGTGCCGTTCCCGGACTGGGAAACCCTGCCCTACGACCAGTTCAGCCCCCATCCGGACATCGTCTCGCAGCGACTGTCCGCATTGCATCGGCTGCCCACGCTGAAGCAGGGCATCGTCGTGGTGCCGGTGCAGACGCTGATGCAGCGGTTGGCGCCGCTGCGCCATATCGCCGGGGGCAGCTTCGACTACCGCGTCGGCCAGCGACTGGATTTCGACGAAGAGAAACGCCGGCTGGAATCGGCCAGCTACCGCCACGTGCCGCAGGTGCTGGACCCGGGCGACTTCGCCGTGCGCGGCGGCCTGCTGGACGTCTACCCGATGGGCGCCGACGCGCCATTGCGCATCGAGCTGCTGGACGACAGCATCGATTCGATCCGCGAATTCGATCCGGAAACCCAGCGTTCACTTGAAAAGACCGACGCCGTGCAGCTGCTTCCCGGCCGCGAAGTGCCGCTGGACGAGCGCACGGTGGAACGCGCGATGACGCTGCTGCGCGACCGCTTCGACGTGGACACACGCCGCAGCGCGCTGTACCAGGACCTGAAGTCCGGTCATGCGCCTGCGGGCGTGGAGTACTACTTGCCACTGTTCTTCGACACCACCTCGACGTTGTTCGACTACCTGGGCGAACGCGTCATGCCGGTGCTCGGCGACGGATTCGGCGAGGCGGCAGAAGCGTTCTGGGCGCAGACGCAGAACCGCTACGAACAACGCCGGCACGACATCGAGCGCCCGCTGCTGCCGCCGGACGAGTTGTACCTGCCGCCGGAAGCACTGCGCGAGCGCCTGAACCGTGGCGCGCGCGTGGAAGTCTGCGGCCCGCACCACACGCGGTATGCGGAGGCGCTGCCGCTGGGCGACCAGCCGCTGCCGCCCTTGCCGGTCGCGGCAAAGGATGCGCCGGCCGGTGAGGCGCTGAAATCATTCCTGTCCCACTACCCCGGCCGCGTGATGATCGCCGCCGACTCGGCGGGTCGTCGCGAGGCGCTGCTGGAAGTGCTGCAGGCGTCGGAGCTGAAACCGGACGTGCTGGCGGACTTCGGCGCCTTCCGCCACGGCTCCTCACGCTTCGCGATCGGCGTGGCGCCACTGGAAGACGGTTTCGCGCTGGACGATCCGCGCTTCGCCGTGTTGACCGAGCGCCAGCTGTTCCCCGAGCGCGCCACGCAGGCGCACCGACGCAAGCGCACCGGCCGCGAACCGGAAGCGATCATCCGCGACCTGGGCGAACTGACCGAAGGCGCGCCGATCGTGCACGAGGACCATGGCGTGGGCCGCTACCGCGGCCTTATCGCGATGGATGTCGGCGGCATGCCGGGCGAGTTCCTCGAGATCGAGTACGCCAAGGGCGATCGCCTGTACGTGCCCGTGGCGCAGCTGCACCTGATCAGCCGCTATTCGGGCGCATCGGTGGAGACGGCACCGCTGCATTCGCTGGGCGGCGAAGCCTGGGCCAAGGCCAAGAAGAAGGCGGCGGAAAAGGTCCGCGATGTCGCGGCGGAACTGCTGGAAATCCAGGCACGCCGGCAGGCCCGTGCCGGCCTGGCGCTGCACCTGGACCGCGCGATGTACGAACCGTTCGCGGCCGGGTTCCCGTTCGAGGAGACGCCCGACCAGCACCATGCCATCGAGTCGGTGATCCGCGACCTGGCCAGCAGCCAGCCGATGGACCGCGTGGTCTGCGGCGACGTCGGCTTCGGCAAGACCGAAGTCGCCGTGCGCGCCGCCTTCGCTGCCGCCAGCGCCGGCAAGCAGGTGGCGGTGCTGGTACCGACCACGCTGCTGGCCGAGCAGCATTACCGCAACTTCCGCGACCGCTTCGCCGACTGGCCGTTGAAGGTGGAAGTGCTGTCGCGCTTCAAGACCGCCAAGGAGATCAAGGCCGAACTGGAAAAGCTTGCCGACGGCAGGATCGACGTGATCGTCGGCACGCACCGCCTGCTGCAGTCCGACGTGAAGTTCAAGGACCTGGGACTGGTGATCGTGGACGAGGAGCAACGCTTCGGCGTGCGCCAGAAGGAGGCGTTGAAGGCCCTGCGCGCCAACGTGCACCTGCTGACGCTGACCGCCACGCCCATCCCGCGCACGCTGAACATGGCCATGGCCGGCCTGCGCGACCTGTCCATCATCGCCACGCCGCCGGCCAACCGCATGGCGGTGCAGACCTTCGTCACGCCGTGGGACGGGGCGATGCTGAAGGAGGCCTTCGAGCGCGAACTGTCGCGCGGCGGCCAGGTGTACTTCCTGCACAACGACGTGGAAAGCATCGGCCGCATGCAGCGCGACCTGCAGGAACTGGTGCCCGAAGCGCGCATCGGCGTGGCACACGGACAGATGCCGGAACGCGAGCTGGAACAGGTGATGCTGGATTTCCAGAAGCAGCGCTTCAACGTGCTGCTGTGCACGACCATCATCGAGTCGGGCATCGACATTCCCAACGCCAACACCATCATCATGAACCGCGCCGACAAGTTCGGCCTGGCGCAGCTGCACCAGTTGCGCGGGCGCGTCGGCCGTTCGCACCATCGCTCGTACGCTTACCTGGTGGTGCCGGACAAGCGCAGCATCACCGCCGATGCGCAACGCCGGCTGGAAGCCATTGCCTCGATGGACGAGCTGGGCGCGGGCTTCACCCTGGCCACGCACGATCTTGAGATCCGCGGCGCGGGCGAACTGCTGGGCGAGGACCAGAGCGGCCAGATGGCCGAGGTCGGCTTCAGCCTGTACACCGAGCTGCTGGAGCGCGCCGTGCGCTCGATCAAGGCCGGCCACCTGCCCGATGTCGACCTGGGCCAGGAACGCCGCGGCGCAGAGGTCGAACTCAACGTGCCGGCGCTGATCCCGGACGACTACCTGCCCGACGTGCACACGCGCCTGACGCTGTACAAGCGCATCAGCAGCGCGCGCGACAGGGACGAACTGCGCGACCTGCAGGTGGAGATGATCGACCGGTTCGGCCTGCTGCCGGATCCGGCCAAGTACCTGTTCGCCACCGCGGAATTGAAGCTTGCCGCCAATGCGCTGGGCATCCGCAAGCTGGAGCTGGGCGAAGCAGGCGGGCGCATCGTGTTCGAAAGCAAGCCCAACATCGACCCGATGGCGGTCATCCAGCTGATCCAGAAGCAACCGAAGCTCTACACGATGGACGGCCCCGACAAGCTGCGCATCAAGGTACCGCTGCCGGACGCGCCGGACCGCTTCAACGCGGCCAAGGGATTGCTGACCACCCTGGCCACATGACCACGTAGCGTGCGCCACGCGCACGATGCGCGGTTTGGCATCGTGCGGTCGTGCGCTTGGCGCACGCTACAGCTGCGACTCGATCGGCAGCCAACCGATCATGCGCGCCATGCCACGGCGCCACACGCTGGCTTCCGGCTCGCGATGCCAGACACGCGGCGGCGAGGTGGACCCGTCGTGCCAGCGGAGTTCGCCGCCCTGGAGCTGCACGCGGTAACTCTTGTCGGGCGCGATCTTGCCCTGGTAGCTGCGCAGCAGTTCGGCGGTGAGTGCACGGTCATGGAACAGCACGCCCATCTCGGTGTTCAGGCTGACCGAACGCGGGTCCATGTTGAACGACCCCACGAAGCCGGTTTCCGCATCCATGGCGAATGCCTTGGTGTGCAGGCTGGCGCCGCTCGAGCCGAACAGGCTGCTGTCCTGGTCGCCATGCGGCATCAGTTCGAACAGCGTCACGCCACCCTCCAGCAGCGGTACGCGGTACGGCGCATATCCACCGTGCACCGCCATCACGTCATTGGCCGCCAGCGAGTTGGTCAGCACGCTGACGTCCACTCCCTGCGCGCGCTTGTTGGTCAACCACGCCGCCCCCTCGTCGCCCGGCACGAAGTAAGGCGATATCAGGCGCAGTTCACGGCGGGCGGCATTCATCTCGCGCCCCAGCGTGGTCACCAGCCACGCGGACTTTCCGTCGCCCTTGCCCTTGGCAGGCGGATCGGAATGCACGCTGATCCGATCGGACCAGTGGAATGTCCCGCCACCGGCCAGCGCACGCATGCCTGGCGATTGGCGCAGGCGCTGCACATACGGGCCCGCCTGTGCGGAACGGTAGCCGGCATCGCCATGCTTGCGCAGCCGTTCCAGTGCGTCATCGTCCGCCCGGGTCAATGCCTCCAGCGGGATCACCGCGGCACTGTTCCAGAACGCGTCGAAGATGGCCTCGGTCTGTTGCACGGCCGGACCCAGCAGCACCGCGTCCAGGTCCATGAAGTTGGTGGCGGCGGACGCATCGAAATACTCGTCGCCGATGTTTCGCCCCCCGACCACGGCGACGCGGCCGTCGACGATCCAGGCCTTGTTGTGCATGCGCCGGTTCATGCTGACAGGTCGCAGCACCATTTCCAGCGCGCGCCCGACCGTGCCGTCGCGGCTGCGCGACGGGTTGAACAGGCGCACCTCGACGTTCCGGTGCCGGTCCAGCGCCGCCAGTTCCGAATCCTTGCCATGCGCGGTCATGTCGTCCAGCAGCAGGCGCACGCGCACGCCGCGATCGGCGGCGCGCAGCAGTTCGTAGTTCAGCAGGTTGCCGGTGAAGTCCTGGTTCCAGATGTAGTACTGCAGGTCCAGGCTGCGGCCAGCGGCGCGCGCGGTCGCCGCACGCACGGTGAAGGCATCCAGGTTGTCGGCCAGCAGGGCAACGCCGCTCTCGCCGGCATGCGTCTGCAGCAGGTCCGACACGGCACGGTCCAGGGGTGTCGCCGCCGCGACAGGCAATGCCTGCGAGGCCGCGCCGCGCGCGCGTTCGGCGAAGCGGCCGTAGCTGTATAGCGCCGCCCACGACAGCAGCGGCAGCAGCAATGCCACCAGGCCCATGCCGCGCAAGATCCGACGCATACCACCCCCTCTGGAAACCCTCGCCATCCTAACGCCTGCCGCACTTGCGCCGCGTGCAGGGACATTGCAGGCTGGCGCCGCCCACCCGACCGCCCTGGCCATGCACCCCATTCCATACCGGAAACTCCTGCCCGTCGCGATGCTGTTGCTGTCCATGCTGTTCGCCGCAGGCTGTGCCACCACGCCGCCCCCGGATGACGGCGGCGTGCTGTTCATCGTGGTGCGGCATGCCGAAAAGGCCAAGGACGATCCCGACAATCCCAGCCTATCGGCGGCAGGACAGGCACGCGCCGCAGCGCTGGCCCAGCGGCTCGCCGACCAGCCGCTGCGCGCGGTATACGCCACCGAGTTCCGCCGCACCCAGCAGACCGCACAGCCCACCGCCAGCGCGCACGGGCTGCCGGTGTCCGCCTACTACGCGAAGGGCGCGGCGAGCGAAACGGCGGCACGCTGGAAACAGCAGCACGTGCGCGGCGCCGTGCTCGTCGTCGGCCACAGCAACACGGTGCCGGACCTGGTCGCCGCGCTCTGCGCCTGCAACGTCGCCCCGATGGACGACACCGAATACGACCGCCTGTCACTGGTGCGCATCAACGCGCAAGGCGAGGCCACGCTGGACGTGCAGACCTACGGTAGCGGCCCGCCGTGACGCAGGCGACCGGCCACAGGCTTCCCAGGCCGACAGCGACCCGCGGCGCGGCCCGCTTCCACCGCGAGCTCGACGAGTGGCGGCTCGCCGCATGCCCCCGATTGGGGATGACACGCAACGGACCGTTTCCGTAATGTCATCGGTGCACATCCACACCCATGCCATGCTTGGCCCCTCGCCGGAGGACTCCCCATGACCACGATCATCTCGCCCCGCGTGCACGACCTGGGCGGCGGCTTCAACGTACGTCGCGCCGTACCCAGCCTGCAGGCCCGCAGCGTGGGACCTTTCGTGTTCGTCGATCACATGGGGCCGGCGGTGTTCGAGCCCGGCCGCGGCATCGACGTGCGCCCGCACCCGCACATCGGCCTGGCGACGGTGACCTTCCTGTGGTCCGGCGCCATCAACCACAAGGACACGCTGGGTTCGGAACAGGTCATCACGCCGGGCGACGTCAACTGGATGACCGCCGGCCGTGGCATCGCGCATTCCGAACGCACGCCGGGTGACGTCCGTGGCGGGCAGCACGACGTGCACGGCATGCAGACCTGGGTGGCGTTGCCGAAATCCTCGGAAGAAGTCGCGCCGGAGTTCCATCACCATGCCGCCGCGACACTGCCGGTGATCGAGCGCGCGGGTGCGCGCCTGCGCGTGATCGCCGGCACCGCCTACGGTGAGGAATCGCCGGTGAAGGTGTTCAGCGGCACGTTCAACGTGGCGGTGGACCTGGCGCCCGATGCCGAACTGGCGATCGATGCGGGCCATGTCGAACGTGCGCTGTACATACTGGAAGGCGATGCGCAGGTGGACGGTGCCGACATCCCGGAGAAGCACCTGGTGGTGTTCGACCCCGGCAGCCGCCCCGTGTTGCGCGCCAAGACGCCGGTGAAGGGGCTGCTGATGGGCGGCGAACCGCTGGATGCACCGCGCCACATGTGGTGGAACTTCGTCTCGAGCTCCAAGGAACGCATCGAACAGGCCAAGCAGGACTGGCTGGACGGGCGTTTCGGGCACGTGCCGGGCGAAAGCGAATTCATCCCCCTGCCCGACCGCTGACCGCGTCGCGGCGGGCGTAATTGTCAGTCTTGCTGCACTAGCGTTTGAATGCGGCCGCCGTAACGCAAAGCAAACACTTCCGCCCGAGTGCTTCCGCTATGTTGCCCGCACCGCCGCGTGGCGGTTCCGACAAGGCATGGGGGTTCCAATGAATCTTGCGAAGAAGCTGACGGCCGAGTTCCTCGGGACGTTCTGGCTGGTGCTCGGCGGCTGCGGCAGCGCGGTGCTGGCGGCCAACTTCGGCGGTGACGGCAACCCGCTGGGCATCGGCCTGCTGGGCGTGTCGCTGGCGTTCGGCCTGACGGTGCTGACCGGCGCCTACGCCTTCGGCCACATTTCCGGCGGCCATTTCAATCCCGCAGTGAGCGTCGGCCTGTGGGCCGGTGGCCGGTTCCCGGTCCGCGAGCTGGTGCCGTACGTGGTGGCGCAGGTGATCGGCGGCCTGGCGGCCGGCTTCATCCTCATGCAGATCGCGCAGGGCGCGGGTACCTTCACCACGGACCCGAACGCGGCGGGCGTGTTCGCCAGCAACGGCTATGGGGCGATGTCGCCCGGCGGCTACTCGGTGGCGGCGGCCTTCCTGACCGAGGTGGTGCTGACCGCGTTCTTCCTGATCGTCATCATGGGCGCTACCCACAGGCGCGCGCCGCCGGGCTTCGCGCCCATCGCCATCGGCCTGGCGCTGACGCTGATCCACCTGATCAGCATTCCCGTCACCAATACCTCGGTGAACCCGGCCCGCTCCACCGGCGTGGCGCTGTTCGCCGGCCCGGCCGCGATCGGCCAGCTGTGGCTGTTCTGGCTGGCGCCCGTCCTGGGCGGCCTGATCGGCGGCATGCTGTACGGCTGGCTGGGTCGCGACAACGACTGAGCCCACGGCCTGCGGTCCGGCGCACACCCGCCGGGCCGCAGCGTGCCGTGCATCGCCCCGCCATTCCCCCGCGTTGCCTTGCAGTGCAGCATGGGCTATGGTCTGTGCAACTGCCGGGGGAAATCGGCAGGGAACGCCGTGGAACGCCTGGGGAGGCGAACGGTCCGGACCTCACGGTCCACGCCACGACGGTCCGTAGTGACGCCCGCACCAACCATCTGCCACGCCGTGGCGATTGTCCAGGGGATGCCTCATGAAGACCTTGCCTGCGTTCTGCCTGCTCCTGCTGTCCGTGTCCGCGCCCGCGTGGGCGCAGCAGACACCGCCCTGTCCCACCTTGCCGACCAACGCCGAACTGCAATGGGAGCAGCGCGGCGACCACAGCTACATCGCGTGCAAGGCGGTGACGGCCGACGGACGGCAGGTGCTCAATGTCATGCTGACCTCGCGTGATCCCAAGATCAGCCTGGAGCGCGGTTTGCGCGCGGAGGAAGGCAACTTCTCCGGCCGCGAGATGTACTGGTACCGCCCCGACCTGGGCGGGCGCAACATGCCCGGCATGGAATCGCGCCGCATCACGGTGGTCAAACTGGGCAAGGACCAGTACGCGCAGGTCTGGATCAACGCCGAATCGCCGGCCGAACTGGCGACGCTGCGCTCGCTGGCACAGCAGCTGGATGTCAGCGCGGCCAGCGCCACGCTGCTGTCCGCGGGGCGCTGAGACCGGAGTATCGCGAGGCGCGACAGCGCCCCGCGTCATGACGTCAGAAGCGGCCTTCCTGGAAATCGACGAAGGCCTGCATCAGCTCCTGCCGGGTGTTCATCACGAACGGACCATGCCGCATCACCGGCTCGCGCAGCGGGCGCCCGGCGACCAGGATCAAGCGCGCGGGTTCGCGACCGGCACGCACTGACACGCGATCGCCGCCGCCCAGCACGCCCATCTCGTGCGTCTCGAGCGCACGCGCGTCATCGCCGTCACCCACCGTCACCGCGCCCTCGAACACATAGGCGAATGCGTTGTGGCCTTCCGGCAGCGTGTACTGCCACGCCTGCCCGGCCTGCAGGCCGACGTCCAGGTAGACCGGATCGGTGGCGGGCTGCGAGATCGGACCGGTCGTATCGCCCACGACGCCGGCGATGACCTTCACCTCGACGCCCTGGGCGGGATGCGCCACGGGGATATGGTCGGGGGCGAATTCCTGGTACTTCGGCGCCGTCATCTTGTCGCGTGCCGGCAGGTTCACCCAGAGCTGGAAGCCGCGCATGCGCCCGGACTCCTGCTCCGGCATTTCCGAATGGATGAGTCCTCGGCCGGCCGTCATCCACTGCACGGCACCGGGGGTCAACAGGCCCTCGTTGCCATGGTTGTCGCGATGGCGCATGCGGCCATCCAGCATGTACGTGACCGTCTCGAACCCGCGATGCGGATGCTCGGGAAAGCCCCCCAGGTAGTCCTCCGCCTTGTCGGTGCCGAACTCGTCCAGCAGCAGGAAGGGATCCAGGTCGGGCAGGTCGGGCCCGCCGATCACGCGCGTCAGCTTCACGCCCGCACCGTCGGACGTGGCACGGCCGCGCACCTTGCGGATCACGCGGGCGGAAGGGGTATCGGTCAGGGTGCTCATGGCGCCTCCAGTTCAACTGCCGACAAGATGGCACCGGCGTGGCCGCTTCGGAACGCCGATCACCGTAACCATCCGTTCCACCGGTGGATCATCCGCATGCGATGTGGCGCGACGTCGCGAAACCACCACTCCCGCATGGCCTCGCGACTCACGTCGCTCCCGCCGCGGCTATCCACACACCTCAGGCCACGTAGACCGACTTGATGTTCATGAACTCGTGGATGCCGTGCTCGGCCAGCTCGCGACCGAATCCCGAGCGCTTGGTCCCGCCGAACGGCAGGCGCACGTCGCTGCGGACGATGGCGTTGACGAACGCCGCGCCGACCTGCAACTGGCGCGCGATGCGGTCGCCGCGGTCGACATCCTTCGTCCACACGCTGCCACCCAGGCCGAACGTGGTGTCGTTGGCCACGCGCACGGCGTCGGCATCGTCCTTCACGCGCAGGATGCTGGCCACCGGGCCGAACAGTTCCTCCTCGTAGGCCGGCATGCCGGGCACCACCGCATCCAGGATCGACGCCGGATAGCCTGCATGCGAGGCATCGGGCTGGCCGCCCAGCAGCACCTTGGCACCCTTGCCGACGCTGGCCTGCACCTGTTTGTGCAGTTCGTCGCGCAGATCCTGCCGCGCCATCGGCGCCAGCGTGGTCGCATCATCCTGCGGGTCGCCCAGCCGCAGCTGCGCGGAGGCCTCCACGAAACGCGCGACGAACGCATCCGCGATGCCTTCCTGCACGATGAAGCGCTTGGCCGCGATGCATGTCTGACCGGCATTGCCGAAACGCGACGCCACCGCACCGGCGACGGCCTTCTCCAGGTCGGCATCATCCAGCACGATGAAGGCATCGCTGCCGCCCAGTTCCATCACGCTCTTCTTCAACTGCTGGCCGGCATTGGCCGCCACCGAGCGCCCTGCCCGCTCGCTGCCGGTCAAGGTCACCGCGGCCACGCGGGGATCGCGGATCACCTCCGCCGCCTGCTCGTTGTCGATGTGCAGTACGCCGAACACGCCATCCGGAACACCGGCGGCCGCCAGCACCGAGGCGATGACGTCGGCGCAGCGCGGGACGTTGCTGGCGTGCTTCAACACGGCGACATTGCCCGCCATCAACGCCGGCGCAAGAAAGCGGAAGACCTGCCAGAGGGGGAAGTTCCAGGGCATCACCGCCAGCACGCAGCCGATGGGCTCGTAGCGTACGTAGCTGCGCTGGCCGTCGGTGGTGACGGACCGGTCCCGCAGGTAATCGGCGGCATGGTCGGCGTAGTAATCGCAGGCACCGGCGCACTTGTCGACTTCGGCCAACGCCTCCTTGCGCAGCTTGCCCATCTCGGCCGTCATGATGCGCTGGATGTCGTCGCGACGACGCCGCAGCTCGGCGCCCACGGCGCGCAGCACTTTGCCGCGCTGGGCCAAGTCCAGCGAAGACCAGGCAGGAAACGCCCGTTGGGACGCGGCCAGCACGGCATCCACCTGCGTTGCGCTCATCAGTTCGTGGCGATACTCGACCTGGCCGGTAGCGGGATTGATGGTTTCGATGGTCATGGGCAGCGATAGGGGAACATGTCGCGAAATTATCCGTGCGACGGCGTTATCCGGCCGTCGTGGACCGGCCGGATCGGCACGGCTGCTTCAACCGTTTTCCTGCAGTGCCAGCTGCATGTCGCGCTGCCGCCGCTTCTCCTCGCGGTACATCAGCCACCAGCCCAGCAACGCCGCCAGCGACACGGCCAGGATCATCAGCGTGGCCAAGGCATTGATCTTGGGGCTCAGGCCCAGGCGCACCGACGAGAACACCTTCATCGGCAGTGTCGTCGAGTTGGGGCCAGCCACGAAGCTGGCGATGACCACGTCGTCCAGCGACAGCGTGAACGCCAGCAGCCAGCCGGACACCAGTGCCGGCGCGATGATCGGCAGCGTGATGAGGAAGAACACCTTGATGCGGTTCGCACCCAGGTCCATCGCCGCCTCTTCCAGCGACTTGTCCAGCTCGGACAGGCGCGAGGACACCACCACGGTCACGAACGCCAGCGTGAAGGTCACGTGCGCGATCCAGATGGACAGGATGCCCCGAGGCTGCAGGCCGACCAGTTGCCCCAGCGAGACGAACATCAGCAGGATCGACAAGCCGATGATCACTTCCGGCATCACCAGCGGCGCGGTGATCAGGGCGCCGAACAGGGTCTTGCCGGGGAACCGGCGCATGCGCGTCATCACCAGTGCCGCCATGGTGCCCAGCACCACCGCCGCCGTGGCCGTCCAGAACGCCACCTTGATGCTGACCCACGCCGCCTGCAGCATCTGCTTGTCGCGGAACAGTTCGCCATACCACTTGAACGAGAAGCCCGACCACACCGTGGCCAGGCGCGACTCGTTGAACGAATACACCATCAGGATGATGACCGGGATGTAGAGGAAGGCGAAGCCCAACCCCAGCACCGTCCAGGTGGTGGCACGCTGGCGCATCCGGCTCATGTCAGCCTCCCTTCCATCTCGCGCTGCTGCACCCGGTTGAAGATCAGGATGGGAATCAGCAGCAGGATCAGCATGACAATGGCCACCGCCGATGCCGCGGGCCAGTCGCGGTTGTTGAAGAACTCGCCCCACAGCACGCGGCCGATCATCAGCGTGTCCGGTCCGCCCAGCAGTTCGGGAATGACGAATTCACCCACCGCCGGAATCATCACCAGCATGCAGCCGGCGATGATGCCGGCCTTGGACAGCGGCAGGGTGATGGTGAAGAACGCTTTCCACGGCTTGGCGCCCAGGTCGTAGGCAGCCTCCAGCAAGCGGTTGTCGTGCTTCACCAGGTTGGTGTACAGCGGCAGCACCATGAAAGGCAGGTAGCAGTAGACGATGCCGATGTACGCCGCCATCGGCGTGTACAGGATCTGCAGCGGCTCGTCGATCAGGCCGATCTTCATCAGCACGTTGTTGATGATGCCGTTGTTCTTCAGGATGCCGATCCAGGCGTAGACGCGGATCAGGAACGAGGTCCATGACGGCAACACCACCAGCATCATCGCGATGTTGCGCGAGGAAGGCGGCAGTTTGGCGATGACGTAGGCGATGGGGTAGCCGATCAGCAGCGCCAGGAAAGTGGAGATGGCCGCGATCTTGATGGAGCTGAGGTACGCCTGCACGTACTGCGAATCGGTGAACAGCGCGACGTAGTTGCTGAGATTCAACTTCATCGTCAGCGCGTTGTCCACGTACTCCATGATGGGCGTGTACGGCGGCATGGCGATGGCGAGCTTCGAGAACGATATCTTCAGCACGATCAGGAACGGGATCGCGAAGAACAGCAGCAGCCAGACGTAGGGCACCGAGATCACGCCCCAGCGCGCGCCCGGCAACCGCTTGGCCAGCGAGCGGAGGATGTTCATGAGGTCAGCACCACGCCGTCGTTGTCGCCCCACCACACCCAGACTTCGTCGTTCCAGGTCAGGGCTTCGCTGGCCCAGCGCTGCACGTTGGCGAAGTTGGCCATGAACTTGTAACCGCTGGGCAGGCGCACGTGGTAGACCGAATGGCTGCCGAAATAGGCGATGTCCTCGATCACGCCCTTGGCCTTGTTGTGCGGCTGCGCGGGGGCCTCCTTGCCGATGCCGAGCTTTTCCGGGCGCACCGCGAAGCCGACTTCCTGGCCTTCGAAACCGGAAATGCCATGGCCGATATAGATCGGGTCGGGCAGCTGCGGCGAACGGATGGTGACGTAGTCCGCTTCGTCCTCTTCGACGACGCCTTCGATCAGGTTGACCGAGCCGATGAACTCGGCGGCGAAGCGGCTGGTGGGCTGTTCGTAGATCTCGTCGGGCGTACCGACCTGCCGTATCCAGCCCTGGTCCATCAGCGCGATGCGCGTGGCCATGGTCATGGCCTCTTCCTGGTCGTGGGTGACCATCACGCAGGTCACGCCCGATTTCTCGATGATGCTGACCAGTTCCAGCTGCATCTGCGAGCGCAGCTTCTTGTCCAGCGCACCCATCGGCTCGTCCAGCAGCAGAAGCTTCGGGCCTTTCGCCAGCGATCGCGCCAGTGCCACGCGCTGCTGCTGGCCACCGGAAAGCTGGTGTGGCTTGCGCTTGGCCAGCTTGCCCAGCTGCACCAGCGCCAGCATCTCTTCCACGCGCTTCCTGATGGCTTCCTTGGACAGCCCATCCTGCTTCAGGCCGAAGGCGATGTTCTGTTCCACCGTCATGTGCGGGAACAGCGCATAGGACTGGAACATCATGTTGAGCGGACGCTCGTACGGCGGCAGGTCGTTGAGCAGCTCACCGTCGAGATAGATCTTGCCGGAGGTGGGCTTCTCGAAACCGGCCAGGCAGCGCAGCAGGGTGGACTTGCCGCTGCCCGAGCCACCCAGCAACGCGAAGATCTCGCCCTTGCGGATGCTCAGGTTCGTGTCGTCGACGGCGACGAAGCCGTCGAACTCCTTGCGCACGTCCACGATGCGCAGGTAGCCGTCCGCAGTCCCTTTGCCGTTGGCCACCGCCTCCCTGCCGCCATTGCCCTGCTCTGCCGCCATGTCGATCCCCATCGTGTTGGTGAGTTGCCCGCACGGCAGCTGCGGGTGCGGGAGGTCGCCCGCAGGCGCGGGCGTCAACGGGGAAGCCGGCGACTGCGCCGTCGTCCGTCGGCACAGGCGCGACTTCCCCTTTCGTCGCCTACATCACTTGCCGGTTTTCAGCTCGGTCCAGATGCGCGTGTACTGGCGATCGACTTCCGGCGGAATGATGGCGAAGGTGAAGAGCTTGGCCTCCACTTCCGGCGTGGGATAGATCGTCGGGTCGTCGGTGATCGCCTTGTCCATCAACGCCTTGGCCTTGGGAATGGCATTGGGGTAGCTGATGAAGTTGGAATTGTTGGCCATCACCTGCGGGTCGAGCAGGTAGTTGATGAAGGCATATGCGGCATCGACATTCTTGGCGTCCTTCGGGATGGACAGCATGTCGAACCACTGCGGCGCGCCTTCCTTCGGAATGGCGTAGGCGATGTTGACGCCGTTCTTGGCCTCGGCGGCGCGGTCGCGCGCCTGGATGATGTCGCCGGACCAGCCCACCACCAGGCAGGTGTCGCCATTGGCCATCGCATCGATGTACTGCGAGGAATGGAAATTGGTGATGTACGGGCGGATGGTCTTGAGCAGCGCGGCGGCCTTGTCGATGACGGCCGGATCCTGGCTGTTGGGGTCCTCGCCCAGATAGTTCAGTGCGATCGGGATGATTTCCGACGGCGTGTCGAGCAGGGTGACGCCGCAATCCTTCAGTTTTGAAATGTTCTCGGGCTTGAACACGATGTCCAGGCTGTTGGCGATGTCGGTGTTGCCGAAGGCCGCCTTCACCTTGTCGACGTTGTAGCCGATGCCGGTGGTGCCCCACATGTAGGGAATGGCGTGCTGGTTGCCGGGGTCCTGGTTCTCCAGCCGCTTCATGATGGCCGGGTCGAGATTGGCGTAGTTGGGGATCTTGCTCTTGTCCAGCGGCAGGAACACGCCGGCCTGGATCTGGCGACCGAGGAAGTTCATCGTCGGCACCACCACGTCGTAGCCGCTGGAACCGGCCAGCAGCTTGGTCTCCAGGACCTCGTTGCTGTCGAAGACATCGTAGGTGACCTTGATGCCGGTGGATTTCTCGAAGTTGGGGATGGTGTCGTCGGCGATGTAGTCCGACCAGTTGTAGACGTTGACGCTCTTGCCGCCACCCTCGGCCGCAGGCGCGCCGCCTTCCTCACCCGATTTCCCACAGGCCACCAGGGTACAGAGGGCCAGGGTGGTCGCCAAAACTCGCAGTTTCATCAATCTCTCTCCTGTCGGGCCGCAAGGGCTGCTTGATGTGGTCCTGACGCTGCCGTGGCATGCGCCCGGGATTGCTGTCGATCCAATGGCCTGTGGTCCCTGCCGCGTTGCTCCCCTTCCCCTCCCCCGTACCGCTCCCCGCCTGCCTGTGCGGGGCTGCGTCACCTCACTGCGGGCGCGGCGGATGCACCACCGCGCCCCCGTTGCTTCACCGTCCCGTCTTCAGTTCGGTCCAGATGCGCGTGTACTGCCGGTCCACTTCCGGCGGCAGCACCGCGAAGGTGAACAGCTTGGCGTCCACCTCGGCGGGCGGATAGATGCTGGTGTCCTCGCTGATCGACTTCTCCACCATCGGGCGCGATGCCGGCACCGGGTTCGGGTAGGTGACGAAGTTGGTGTTGGCCGCGGCCACCTTCGGGTCCAGCAGGTAGTTGATGAAGGCATAGGCGTTGTCGACATTCCGGGCATCCTTCGGGATGGCCAGCATGTCGAACCATTGCGGCGCCCCTTCCTTCGGGATGGAATACGCCACGTTGACACCGTTGCCCGCTTCGGCGGCGCGGTCGCGGGCCTGGATGATGTCGCCCGACCAGCCCACCACCAGGCAGACGTCGCCGTTGGCCAGGTCGTTGATGTAAGAGGACGAGTGGAAATTGCGGATGTAGGGGCGCACGCCCTTCAGCAGCGCGGCGGCCTTGTCGATCACCTTGGGATCGAAGCTGTGCGGGTCTTCGCCCAGGTAGTTCAGCGCGATGGGGATGAGTTCCGACGGCGTGTCCAGCACGGTGATGCCGCAATCCTTCAGCTTCGCCGCGTTCTCCGGCTTGAACACCACGTCCCAGCTGTTGACCACGTCGGTGTTGCCGAACACCGCCTTCACCTTGTCCACGTTGTAGCCGATGCCGCTGGTGCCCCACAGGTAAGGCACGGCGTACTGGTTGCCCGGGTCCTGCAGCGCGATGCGCTTGAGCATTTCCGGGTCCAGGTTCTTGAGGTTGGGGATCTTCGACTTGTCCAGCGGCAGGAACACGCCCGCCTGGATCTGCCGGCCCAGGAAACTCAGCGACGGCACCACCACGTCGTAGCCGCTGGAACCGGCCAGCAGCTTGGTCTCGACCATCTCGTCGCTGTCGAACACATCGTAGGTGACCTTGATGCCGGTGGCTTTTTCGAATTCCGGCAACGTGTCCTCGGCGATGTAGTCGGACCAGTTGTAGACGTTGAGGGTCTTCGAAGGCGCATCGGCCGCCTTGTCCTCGTTGCCGCCGCAGGCGGCCAGCAGGCAGGCGGCCAGCACGACAGAGAGGGATGTCAGCTTCATCGCGTTCTCCTGAAGCATGGGGGAAGGGATGGGACCATCATACGCCCGGGTACGGCCACGGGAAGCCTGCCCGTCACCTCGCACATCTGTTGCTGCCTCCGGTTACAGGCCCAGGTCCTCCGCCGTTGCATTGAGGGCCTTCCATGCCTTCTCGAACAGTTCGTCGATCTGGGCGCGCGTGATGATGAGCGGCGGCGACAGCAGCATGGCGTCCCAGGTCGCGCGCAGGATCAGCCCGTTCTTCAGCGCATGGTCGCGGCACCGCGGACCAACCGTGCCGCGCTCGGGGAAGAACGCACGCTTGCGCTTGTCCGGTACCAGTTCCAGCGCGCCGACCATGCCGGCGATGCGGGCCTGGCCCACGAGGCGATGCTCGCCCAGCTCCGCCCAGCGCTGCGCCAGGTAGGGCGCGGTGTCGGTCTTGCAGCGCTCCACGATCTTCTCGTCCTGCAGGATGCGGATGTTCTCCAGCGCCACCGCTGCGCAGACGGGGTGGCCGGAATACGTGGCGCCATGCGCCAGCTCGCCGCCCTGCTCCTTCAGCACGCCGGCCACGCGGTCGTTGAACATCGCCGCGCCCAGCGGGATGTAACCGGACGTGATGCCCTTGGCCACCGGCATGATGTCCGGCTGGAAACCGAAGTACTGTGAACCGAACCACTCGCCGGTGCGGCCGAAACCGCAGATGACTTCGTCGGCCACCAGCAGCACATCGTACTGGCGGCAGATGCGCTCGATCTCGGGCCAGTACGTCTTCGGCGGGATATAGACACCGATGGCGCCCATGATGGGTTCGCCGATGAAGGCGGCCACGCGGTCGGGCCCCAGTTCCAGGATCTTCTGCTCCAGCCGGCGCGCGGCGGCCAGTCCGTATTCGTCCTCGCCCATGTCGCCGCCGTCGGCAAACCAGAACGGGGGGTCGATGTGGTGGATGTCGGGGATCGGCAATCCGCCCTGCTTGTGCATGCCCTTCATCCCACCCAGGCTGGCGCCGGCCATGGTGGTGCCGTGGTAGCCGTCGTGGCGGCCGATGAAGATGTTCTTCTGCGGCTTGTCCTGCACGGCCCAGAAGTGGCGGACCAGTCGCAGGATGGTGTCGTTGGCTTCCGAGCCGGAATTGACGAAGAACGCATGGTTCAGATCGCCCGGCGACAGCTCGGCGAGCTTGGCGGCCAGGTGGATGGTCGGCTCGGTGGTGCACTGGAAGAAGCTGTTGTAGTACGCCAGCTGCGTCATCTGCTTCGACGCGGCCTCGCCCAGTTCCTTACGCCCGTAGCCGATGTTCACGCACCACAGGCCGGCGAACGCATCTAGCAACTGGTTGCCTTCCGCATCCCACACATAGCAGCCCTCACCCTTGGTGAGGATGCGGGTACCCTTCTTCGCCAGCGCGGCATTGTCGTTGAACGGATGCAGGTGGTGCTCGGCATCGAGCTGCTGCAGGGTGCGGGTGTCGAGTTGGTTCATGTGAAACTCCACATCGGGATCGGTTGTGGGAGCGACGTCAGTCGCGATGGGCTACCGGTAGAGCTTCATCGCGACTGACGTCGCTCCCGCAGGAAGAATCTGGGGAAGGCTACGGATCAGACGTTCAACAACAGGAATTCCCGCTCCCACGAACTGATCACGCGGAAGAAGGTCTCGTACTCCTTCCGCTTCACCGAGACGTAAGCGCGCACGAAGCGCGCGCCCATCAGGTCCTGCAGCGGCTTGCAGCCTTCCAGCTCGTCGAGCGCCTCGCCGAGCGAACGCGGCAGTTCGAAGCCGATGTCCTGCGCGCTGCTCGCCAGCGGTTCGGTCGGCTTGAGCTGTTCGCGGATGCCCAGCAGGCCGCACGCCAGCGTACCGGCCATGGCGAGGTAGGGATTGGCGTCCGACCCGGCGAAGCGGCTTTCAACCCGCATGTTCTCCGGCGTGTCCATCGGCACGCGCAGGCCGCAGGTACGGTTGTCGTAGCCCCACTGCACGTTGATCGGCGCCACCTGCCCCAGCGCCAGCCGGCGGTAGGAGTTGACGTTCGGCCCGAAGAACGCCATCGCCATCGGCACGTACTTCTGCAGGCCGCCCAGGTAATGGCCGAACAGCTTGCTGCCCTTGCCTTCGGTCTTGCCGGTGAAGACATTGCGCCCCGTCTTGATGTCCAGCAGGCTCTGGTGGATGTGCATGGCGCTGCCGGGTTCGTTCTCCATCGGCTTGGCCAGGAACGTGGCGTACACGCCATGGCGCATGGCCGCCTCGCGCATCGTGCGCTTGAACAGGAATACCTGGTCGGCGCGCGACAGCGCATCGTCATGGGTGAAGTTGACTTCCAGCTGCGCGGCGCCGGATTCGTGGATCAGCGTGTCCACGTCCAGTTCCATCGCATCGCAGTAGTCGTACATCAGGTCGAGGATGGGGTCGAACTCGTTGACCGCATCGATGGAGTACGACTGCCGCGCGGTTTCGGGACGGCCCGAGCGGCCGGCGGGCGGCAGCAGCGGGAAATCGGGATCGGTGTTCTTCTGCACCAGGAAGAATTCCAGTTCCGGTGCCACCACCGGGCGCAACCCTTCCTTCTCGTACGCGGCCAGCACGCGCCGCAGCACGTTGCGCGGCGCCAGATCATGCGGCTTGCCGTCCTTGGTGTGGCAATCGTGGATGACCTGCGCGGTGGGATCGGTGGCCCACGGCACCATGCGCACGGTGTCCGGGTCTGGCCGCAGGAACATGTCCGAGTCCGACGGCGACGTCAGTTCGTAATAATCGTCCGGGTAGTCGCCGGTGACGGTGGTGGCGAAGATGCCTTCGGGCAGGCGCGTACCGTAGTCATGGCTGAACTTGTCGGCGGGGATGATCTTGCCGCGTGCAATGCCGGTGATGTCGGGTACCAGGCATTCGACTTCGGTGATGCTGCGTTCCTTCAGCCAGCGCCGCAGCGAACTTTCCGCGGGTTCGGCGGCACTGGTCTTCTTTCGTTGGGGCTGTCGTTGACTCATTGTTCACGTCGCTGGTCGTTGCGCCGCGCGTGCGCGGCAGGCGTCGCCAAAGGCCTTGAAGATGCCCAGGTAGAACGGGTTTTCGGTGACTTTCCATTCCGGGTGCCACTGCACCGCCAGCATGAAAGCCGGCCCTTCGTGGCGGAACGCCTCGATCAGGCCATCCGGCGCGCTGGCTTCAACGACCAGGCCGTCGCCGAGGCGGCGCACGCCCTGCCCGTGCAGGGAGTTCACCACGGCGCTTCCACTACCGGCGACGGCGGCCAGCACGCCGCCGGCGGCCAGCGTGATGGCGTGCGCGGGACCGTACTGCACGTCGAGTGGCGCGTCCTTGTCCTCGCGGTGATCCATGAAGCCCGGCTGCTCGTGCACCTTCTGGTACAGGCTGCCGCCGAATGCCACGTTGACCTCCTGGAACCCGCGGCAGATCGCCAGCACCGGCACGCCCATCCGCACGGCCAGCGGAATCAGCGGCAGGTTGGTGGCATCGCGGCGCGGATCCAGCAGGTTGCCCTCGTAACTGGATTCGTCGCTGTAATGGTGCGGTTCGATGTTGCTGACCGCGCCGGTCAGGAGAAGGCCATCCAGTCCTTCCAGCAGATCCTCGAGCGGCAGCACCGGATCCAGCGTGGGCACCAGCAGAGGCAGGCAGCCCGCCCCATCGACCACCGCGCGCACGTATTTCTCGCCGACGGCGAGGAAGGGATGTGCACCGATTTGCTTGTGGTCGGTCGGTAGACCGACCCGCGGCAGCGGGGTCATGCAGGAAGCCCGAAGTGGCTTGCAGGCAAGTTAACCCGGCCGTTTTATTTTTACAACACGAGACGCCAGGAAGGCGTTTTTGGCGCTCATATGGTGCGGCGCGGCACCAATTTCGGGCAATTCGTCGACCTCCGGCAATTTCCGCGTTGAGTATTCTTGACGCCTCCCACCCTCTGCTAAGCTGCCCGCAGCCTCCAGGAACGCCACCATGCGCCCCGATTCCGCTGCGCCTTCCCTGCCTGCCGACGACGCCGCCACGCTGGCCTCGATTCCCGACTGCGAGCTGGTCGATCTGCTGCTGCCGGACATGAACGGCCTGCTGCGTGGCAAGCGCATCACCCGCGACGCCCTGGAAAAGGTCTACCGCGACGGCGTGTGCCTGCCCATGTCGCTCATCGCCACCGACATCACCGGCAACACGGTGGAAGAAACCGGGCTGGGTTACGACATCGGCGACGAGGATCGCGTCTGCCGCCCCGTGCCGGGCTCGCTGCGCGCGGTGCCGTGGTCGCCCCGCCCCGCCGCGCAGCTGCTGCTGGGCATGGAGGACGCGCAGGGCGGCATGTTCGAAGCCAACCCGCGGGAAGTACTCAAGCGCGTGCTGGCGCGCTACGCCGCGCGCGGCCTGAAACCGGTGGTGGCGGTGGAGCTGGAGTTCTACCTGTTCGACCAGCGCCTGGATGACGCCGGCCGCCCGCGCACCTCGATCAACCCGGTGACCGGGCGGCGCAACACCAGCACGCAGGTCTACTACATGGAAGACCTGAACGACTACCGCGGCTTCACCGATGCGGTGGCGGCGACCTGCCGGGCACAGCGCATTCCCGCCGACACTGCCGTGGCGGAATATGCCCCCGGCCAGTTCGAGATCAACCTGAAGCACCGCGACGACGCGCTGCTCGCCTGCGACGATGCGGTCTACCTGAAGCGCGCCATCAAGGCCGTCGCACAGCAGCAGGGCCTGCAGGCGAGCTTCATGGCCAAGCCGTTCGCCGAGCAGGCCGGCAGCGGCCTGCACATCCATGCCAGCGTGCTGGACCGCGACGGCCGCAACATCTTCGCCTCGCCGCCCGAGGCGCCTGCCGATGCGCTGAAGCACGCCATCGGCGGCCTGCAGCGCAGCGACCAGGATTGCCTGCTGCTGTTCGCCCCGCACGCCAACAGCTACCGCCGCTTCGTGCTCAACGCGTTCGTGCCGTTGAACGACGTGTGGGGCTACAACAACCGCACCGTCGCCATGCGCATCCCGCACAGCGACGAGGCGAACACGCGCATCGAGCACCGCATCGCCGGCGCCGACGCCAACGTCTATCTGGTCACCGCCGCCGTGCTGGCCGGCATGCTGCACGGCATCGAGAACGGGTTCGACCCCGGCCCGCCGATCACCGGCAACGCCTACGAGCAGACCGAGATCCGCACGCCGTTCTGGCGCGATGCCATCCGCGACTTCATGGCCAGCGACTTCATCCAGGCGCAGTTCGGTGAATCCTTCCGCCACATCTACGGCCAGCAGAAGCTCAAGGAGATGCACAGCTTCTATACCCAGGTCACCGACCTGGAATACGCCTGGTACCTGCGGGCGGTGTGATGGCACGCAAGCGCGCTGTCTTCATCCACATGCCAGCGCAGGCGGATCTGCGATGACCGCTCCAGCCGGCCGCGAGGCCTACCCGCCCAGCTGGTACGCCGCCAGCGCCACGCCCCTGCCGGAACAGCCTCCGCTGCAGGGACGCATCGACGCCGACGTCTGCATCCTGGGTGCCGGCTACACCGGTTTGTCGGCCGCGCTGGAACTGGCCGAAGCCGGCTACAAGGTGGTCGTGCTGGAAGCCGAACGCATCGGCTGGGGCGCATCGGGACGCAATGGCGGCCAGGCCATCGCCGGCTTCAGCTGTGGCGAAGCGAAGCTGGAGGCGCTGGTGGGTTTCGACGATGCCCGCCGGATGTTCGACCTGTCCCGCGAAGGCCTGCAGTGGCTGCGCGACCGCATCGATCGCCATGGCATCGCCTGCGACTGGCGCGACGGCCATGCGCAGGTGCCCATCAAGCCCCGCCAGGAACGCGAACTGCGCGCCGCGGTCGACGATCTGGCCGCCCGCTACGACTACCCCGTGCAGTGGTGGAGTCGTGAACAGCTGCGGTCGCAACTGGCCAGCGACCGCTATCTCGGCGCTCTGTACGACCCCAACAGCGGGCATCTGCACCCGTTGGAATATGTCCTTGGCCTGGCACGCGCTGCGATGGCGGCCGGCGTGCGCATCTTCGAGCACTCGCGCGTCACCGGACTGCTGCGCGGGCCGCACCCGGTGATGAAGACGGCACAGGGCGAAGTGCGCAGCGACTTTGCCGTGATCGCGGGCAACGCGCTGCTGCGCGGCATCGCGCCGGAACTCGAGTCGCGGATGATGCCGGTGGGCACCTACATCGCCGCCACCGCGCCGCTGGGCGAGCAGCGCGCGCGCGCACTGATCCGCAACGACATGGCGGTGGCCGACACCAACTGGGCGCTGGACTACTACCGCCTGAGCCGCGACCACCGCCTGCTGTTCGGCGGGCGCGCCAGTTATTCCACCCTGCCGCCGCCCAACCTGCGCGGGGTGATGACGCGCCGCATGCACCGGGTGTTCCCGCAGCTGCGCGACGTGGGCGTGGAATACCTGTGGGGCGGCATGATCGACATCTCGCTGAACCGCGCGCCGCACTGGGGCCGGCTGACCCCCCAGGTGTATTTCGCGCAGGGTTTCTCGGGGCACGGCGTCATCGCGACCGGTCTGGCCGGCAAGCTGATCGCCGAGGCCATCCGCGGGCAGTCCGAGCGCCTGGACCTGTTCGCGAAGATCGGGCACCACCCCTTCCCTGGCGGGCGCGCCTTGCGCACCCCGCTGCTGGTGGCCGCCATGGCCTGGTACAAGCTGCGCGACGCCCTCTGGTAGGTCGGCACGCCGGGGGATATTTCGTGACGGCACTCTCAAGTTGCCCCTGGGCCGGCCGATAAACGGTCATGGTCCCTCTGCGGCGCTGCGCCAACACGCAGCCCACCACGCATGCCCACTCCGTTACGCGTTCCTCCCGCCACCGCCGGCAATGATCCGCTGCCCCAACGCGTCCTGGTGGTGGAGAACTCGCGCACGCACGCCCGCCTGATCGGCGAGGCCATCGAGCAGAAGCTGGCGCTGCCGGTGGCGTATGCCGCCACCCTGGCCGAAGCCCGCACGATGCTGGAGCAGCGGCAGGACTGGTTCATGGTGGTCACCAGCCTGGTGCTGGCCGACGGCAGCCACGACGACGTCGTGGAGTTCTTCCTGTCGCGCGAACTGCCCACGGTGGTGGTCAGCGGGGTCTATGACGACGCCATGCGCCAGCAGGTCCTGCGCCGGCAGGTGGTCGACTACGTGCTGAAGAACACGCCGGGCAGCATCGACTACCTGGTGTGGCTTGTGCAGCGGCTCGAGCGAAACCGGCGCATCGCGGCCCTGATCGTCGACGACTCGCGCTCCGCGCGCCAGCACGCCGCTGCGCTGCTGGCGATGTACGGGTTCCGCGTACTGGAAGCGGCCGATGGCGAGGCGGGGCTGGCCATGCTGGACGCCAATCCGGACATCCGCCTGACGATCGTGGACGAGGAAATGCCGGGCATGAAAGGGCACGAGTTCACCCGTCGCCTGCGCGCGCGCCATGCCCGCGACCATCTGGCCATCATCGGCATTTCCGGTACCAGCGACGCCTCGCTGGTGCCGCGCTTCCTGAAGAGTGGCGCCAACGACTTCCTGCACAAGCCCTTCTCGCGGGAAGAATTCTTCTGCCGCGTGTCGCAGAACATCGACCAGCTGGAACTGATCGGCACGCTGCAGGACCTGGCCACGCGCGATTTCCTCACCGGCCTGCCGAATCGCCGCCACTTCCTGTCCGAATGCCATGCGTTGCTGCCGAATACCCTGGGCCGGCAACAGGCGGTGACCGCCGCCATCGTCGACATCGACCACTTCAAGCACATCAACGACACTTACGGGCACGAAGCCGGCGACCTGGCCCTGAAGGCGGTCGCGAATACCATCGCCCAGCATGCCGGCGCGCAGGACCTGGTCGCGCGGTTCGGCGGCGAGGAGTTCTGCGCGCTGGTGCCCTATCTGGGCGAAGGCGAAGCGGTGGAGTATTTCGAAAGCCTGCGCCAGCGGATCGAGGCGCTGCGGGTGGACGTGGGCGGCCAGGTGCTGCGCATGACGGTCAGCATCGGCGTGTTCCGCACGCGGTTCCCGGGGCAGACGCTCAACCACCTGCTCAGCGAGGCAGACCGCCGCTTGTATCTGGCCAAGGCGGGTGGACGCAACCGCGTGGTGTCGAACGGCTGAAGCGCGCCGTCAGGACCCGCCGCACCCCGCACTTGCGGGATCGCGCATGCGATGCGCTACCCGCGACGTGGCATGGCCAGCAGCGCCACCAGCGTCAGCGCGGCCATGGCCGCCAGATACCATCCCACGGAGGCGAGCCCGTAGCTTTCCCCCAACCGCGTGGCGATGTACGGCGCCGGTGATGCGCCCAGGATGCCGGCCAGGTTGAACGCCAGCGACGCGCCCGTGTAACGCACGGCGGTGGGGAACATTTCCGCCAGGATCGTCCCGCACGGGCCGTAGGTCAGCCCCATCGCACCCAGCCCGAGCGCCAGGAAGGCGAGCACGCCCAGGTCGCTGCCGGATTCCAGCAGCGGTGCGAACACGAACCCGAAGGCGATGATCAACAGCGTCGCCACGATCATCGCGTTGCGCCGGCCATAGCGGTCCGCATACAGCGCAGACAGCGGGATGGTCAGCGCGAAGAACAGCACGCCCACCATCTGCAACAGCAGGAAATGCTCGCGCGAGTAACCGAGCTTGGACGTGCCCCAGCTCAGCGCGAACACCGTCATCAGGTAGAACAGCACGAACGTCGCCACCAGCGCGAACGTGCCGGTCACCAGCGCGAACGGATGTTCGCGCACCGCCGTCAGCATCGGCACCTTGACCCGTTCGTCCTTGTCCAGCGCCTTCTGGAAATCCGGCGTTTCGGTGATCCGCAGGCGCACCCACAAGCCGACGAACACCAGCACCGCGCTGGCCAGGAAGGGAATGCGCCAGCCCCACGCCAGGAACTGCGCATCCGTCATCACCTGGGTCAGCAACAGGAAGATGCCGGTGGAGCAGAGGAAACCGATCGGCGCCCCGAGCTGCGGAAACATGCCGTACCACGCGCGCTTGCCGGGTGGCGCATTCTCGGTGGCCAGCAGCACGGCCCCGCCCCACTCACCGCCCAGTCCGATGCCCTGCCCCAACCGGCACAGCGCGAGCAGCGCGGGCGCGACGACCCCGACTTGCGCGTAGGTGGGCAGCAGGCCGATCACCACCGTCGAGATGCCCATCGTCAGCAGCGCCGCCACCAGGGTCGCCTTGCGCCCCACGCGGTCGCCGAAGTGCCCGAACAACGCCGAGCCCACCGGCCGCGCGATGAACGCCAGCGCAAAGGTGGCGAACGACTGCAGCGTCGCCGTCGTCGGATCGCTCTGCGGGAAGAACAGGTGCGGGAACACCAGCACCGCCGCCGTGGCGTAGATGTAGAAATCGAAGAATTCGATGGTGGTGCCGATCAGGCTGGCGAACAGCACGCGGCCGGGGGAGTTGGTGGTCGTGGAGGCTGCGGCGGTAGCGGTCATGGACGGGCCGGTCGGTGGGACGGGGCGATTCTGGCAGAACAATCGGGAAGCCGTGGGAGCGACGTCAGTCGCGACCCCCGTCCCGCATCCGGGACATCGTCATCGCGACTTACGTCGCTCCCACAAAGCTTGATCAGCTCCCCAGGTTGATCCAGGTCGCCTTGATCTCGGTGTACTTGTCGAAGGCGTGCAGCGACTTGTCGCGGCCGTTGCCGGACTGCTTGTAGCCGCCGAACGGGGCCGTCATGTCGCCGCCGTCCCAGTAGTTCACCCACACGCTGCCCGCGCGCAGCCTGCGTGCCACGCGATGCGCACGGCTGATGTCGCGCGTCCACACGCCGGCCGCGAGCCCGTACTCGCTGTCGTTGGCCATGCGCAGGGCTTGTTCCTCGCTGTCGAACGCGATCACCGACAGCACCGGCCCGAAGATCTCCTCGCGGCTGATGGTGTGTTCGTGGGCCACGTCGTCGAACACGGTCGGCTCCAGGTAACAACCACCCGCTACCACGTCCGCCCGCTGGCCGCCCAGCACCAGGCGTCCTCCTTCGGCCTTGCCCTTGTCGATGTAGTCCAGCACGCGCCGTGTCTGCCCTTCATCCACCATCGCGCCCATCGGTGCGCCGGGGTCCAGCGGGTGACGCGGACGCATGCCCTTGCCGGCCTCGACCACGCGGGCGACGAACTCGTCCTTGATGGACCGCTCCACCAGCAGGCGCGAGGCCGCGGTGCAGACTTCGCCCTGGTTGTAGAAGATGCCGCCGGCCGCGGCCTTCGCCGCCACATCGAGATCGTGCGCATCGGCGAAGACGATGTTGGGACTCTTGCCGCCGCACTCCATGTAGGCACGTTTCATGTTCGACAGGCCGGCGCATTGCAGCAGGCGCTTGCCGACCGCGGTGGATCCGGTGAACACCAGTCCGTCCACGTCCATGTGCAGCGCCAGCGGTTCGCCTGCGGCCTTGCCGAAGCCCGGCACCACGTTGAGCACGCCCGGCGGGATGCCGGCCTCGATCGCGAGTTCGGCCAGGCGGATTGCGGTGAGCGGCGACTTCTCCGACGGTTTGAGCACGATGGAGTTGCCCATCGCCAGCGCCGGGGCCAGCTTCCACGTGGCCATCAGCAGCGGGAAATTCCACGGCACGATGGCGCCGATCACGCCCAGCGGTTCGCGCGTCACCAGGCCCAGCTCATCCGGGCCGGTGGCGGCGACCTCGCCATACACCTTGTCCAGCGCCTCGGCGGTCCAGCCCATGCAGCGGATGGTCGCGGCGAGATCGACGCTGCGCGCGTCGCCGACCGGCTTGCCCATGTCCAGCGATTCCAGCAGCGCCAGTTCGTCCGCGTGCTGCTCGATCAGCTGGGTAAGCTTGAGCAGCACCTTCTTGCGGTGAGTCGGGCGTGCACTGGACCAGGCGCCCGCCTCGAAGCTGCGACGTGCCGCCGCCACCGCACGGTTGATGTCTTCTTCCTGCCCGTCCGCCACCTGCCCCAGCACGCGCCCGTCGATGGGACTGATGCAGTCGAAGGTCTTGCCTGCGGCCGCATCCACGTACCTGCCGTCGATGAACGCCTGCGTGCGGATGGACAGCGCATCGGCCATCGCCTGCCAGTCCTGTTGCGTGCGGGGATTGCTCATGGGGACTCCAGGTTGTGTTTTTACCCTTCTCCCAGCGGGAGAAGGTGGCGCGAAGCGCCGGATGAGGGGCGGGCGGAGACGCGTGAGTCCGAATCAACTGGACTCCATCGCCCCTCACCCCAACCCCTCTCTCCCACGGGACTTCCTTCGGTCGCCGACGGGAGAGGGGCTCGAATCATCTAGAACGTCGCCGGCGTATTGGCGCTGACGATCACCGCATCGACCTCGCCGACATTGCGGAAGCGGTGAGGTGTACGGCTTTCGAAGTAGTAGCCCTCGCCGGCTTTCAGCACGCGGACCTGCTCGCCGACGGTGACCTCGACTTCACCCGCGACCACGACCCCGCCTTCTTCGCCCTCATGCGCCAGCATGCTGTCGCCGGTATCCGTGCCGGGGGGCATGACCTCGCGCAGGATGCACATCTGGCGCTGCGGGCGGTGCTGGCCGACGAGGAAATAGTGGATGCCGTTGCTGCCCACGTCCGGAAGTTCATCGGCGACGTAGAACGGGCTGTCGGGCAACCCCTTTTCCAGGTCGAGGGTGAAGAAGTCGGCCAGCGAGATGGGAATCCCGTCCAGCACCTTCTTCAGCGAACTGACCGAGGGGCTGACCTTGTTCTGCTCGATCAGCGAGATGGTGCTGTTGGTGACACCCACGCGCTTGGCAAGCTCGCGCTGGCTGAGGCCTTTGGATTTGCGGACCAGTTGCAGGCGTGCACCGATGTCCATCACCACCCTTTCGGACGCTGGAAGTGTTGCGGGATACTTTACACCTCGTCGAGGCCCGTCGGGGAAGCCCCGGAGCCGCCGCTGCGGGAGGGACTTCGGCCAAGACGCCTTCATGGACAAGGCCCCGGGGCGGAAGCCGTCCCGCAGGAGCGAAACCATGGCGCCCGTCAGTTGTAAAGTTTTTTCAACGCGCTAAGCTGCACCCATCCGCCCGTTCCCCTGGAGCCGCGATGAGCGCCGACGACACCTCCGCCGCCCTGGCCGACCACTACGCGCGCCAGAACCTGGAAGCGCCCGGTTCGCTGGACAACTTCTGGATGCCGTTCACCGCCAACAGGCAGTTCAAGGCCAGACCGCGCCTGCTCGCGAGCGCGGCCGGCATGTACTACAAGGATATCGACGGCAACGAGGTGCTGGATGCCACGGCCGGCCTGTGGTGCTGCAACGCCGGCCATGCGCGCCCGCGCATCGTGGAGGCCGTGAAGAAACAGATCGAGACGCTGGATTTCGCGCCCAATTTCTCCATGAGTTCGCCGCTGCCGTTCAAGCTGGCCGAACGGCTGGCCGAACTGACTCCCGGCGACCTCAATCGTGTCTTCTTCAGCAATTCGGGTTCCGAGGCGGTGGACAGTGCGCTCAAGATCGCGCTGGCCTATCACCGCGTCCGCGGCGAGGGACAGCGCACGCGCTTCATCGGTCGCGAGAAGGGTTACCACGGCGTCGGCTTCGGTGGCATCTCGGTGGGCGGCCTGCCGAACAACCGCAAGTGGTTCGGCCCCGGGCTGCCGGCCGTGTCGCACATCCGCCACACGCTGGACGTGCCGCGCAATGCGTTCTCAAAGGGCCTGCCGCCGCATGGCATCGAACTGGCCGAAGACCTCGAACGGCAGATCACGCTTTACGACGCATCCACCATCGCCGCGGTCATCGTCGAGCCGATCTCCGGTTCGGCCGGCGTGGTCATCCCGCCGCACGGCTACCTGCAGCGGCTGCGCGAGATCTGCGACACGCACGGCATCCTGCTGATCTTCGACGAAGTGATCACCGGCTTCGGCCGCGTCGGCCATGCGTTCGGCGCGCAGCGCTTCGGCGTGGTCCCGGACATGATCACCGCCGCCAAGGGCATCACCAACGGCTGCGTGCCGATGGGCGCGGTGTTCGCGTCGGACCGCATCTACGACGCCTTCATGACCGGCCCGGACCATGTCATCGACATGTTCCACGGCTATACCTACTCCGGCCACCCGCTGGCCTGCGCCGCCGCACTGGCCACGCTGGACACCTATGCCGAGGAGAACCTGTTCGACAAGGCGCTCGAACTGGGCGACTACTGGCAGGAAGGCCTGCACTCGCTGAAGGGCCTGCCCCACATCGTCGACATCCGCAACTTCGGCCTGGTGGGCGCCATCGAGCTGGCCCCGCGGCCCGGCGCACCCGGTACCCGCGCGTATGACGTGTTCACCCGCGCCTTCCACGACGGCCACCTGCTGATCCGGGTGACCGGCGACGTCATCGCCCTGTCACCGCCGCTGATCGTGGAAAAGGAACATATCGACCGGATTGTGCAGATCCTGTCTGACACCATACGCGCGACCGCGTAAAATTACGGACCAACGGCACCAGCGCTCCCCACGCGCGAGCCCCATCCCGCTACTGGAGAGAAACATGCTGATTGGCGTCCCCAAGGAAATAAAGAACCACGAATACCGCATCGGCCTTACCCCGGCCGGCGCACGCGAACTCGTCTCCAATGGCCACCAGGTCATCGTGCAGCGCGACGGCGGCAAGGCCATCGGCCTGACCGACGAGCAGTACGTCAAGGCGGGCGCGCAGATCGTCGACACGGCAGAAGAAATCTTTGCCCGCGCCGACATGATCATCAAGGTCAAGGAGCCGCAGCCGAACGAGTGCGCCATGCTGCGTCCCGGCCAGGTGCTCTACACCTACCTGCACCTCGCGCCCGATCCGGAACAGACCAAGGCACTGGTCGCCTCCGGCGCCACCTGCATCGCCTACGAAACCGTCACCGACCGCAAGGGCGGCCTGCCGCTGCTCGCGCCGATGTCGGAAGTGGCCGGCCGCATGTCGATCCAGGCCGGCGCGCACGCGCTGGAGAAGGCGCAGGGCGGTTCCGGCGTGCTGCTGGGCGGCGTGCCCGGCGTGAAGCCGGCGGAAGTGCTGGTGATCGGCGGCGGCGTGGTCGGGATCAACGCCGCGCGCATGGCGATGGGCATGAACGCGCACGTCACCATCCTGGACCGCTCGCTCGACCGCCTGAAGTACCTGGACGAGCTGTATGGCCACCAGCTGACCACGATCTATTCCACCCGCGATGCCATCGAGGAACGCCTGCCCGACACCGACCTGGTGATCGGCGCCGTGTTGATCCCCGGCGCCGCCGCGCCCAAGCTCGTCTCGCGCGACCAGCTGAAGCTGATGCGTCCGGGCTCGGTGCTGGTGGACGTGGCGATCGACCAGGGCGGCTGCTTCGAGACCTCGAAGGCCACCACCCACCAGAACCCGACGTACGAAGTGGACGGCATCATCCACTACTGCGTGGCCAACATGCCCGGCGGTGTCGCGCGCACGTCCACCTTCGCGCTGACCAACGCCACCCTGCCCTTCGCCGTGCAGCTGGCGAACAAGGGCGCGAAGCAGGCCATGCTGGACGACGAGCACCTGCTCAACGGCCTGAACGTGCACGCCGGCAAGATCACCTACAAGGCGGTCGCCGACGACTTGGGTTACGCCTACGCGCCGGCGCGCGAGGCGCTGGCGTAACCCGCTGTTCCTTCTCCCCGCAACTGCGGGGAGAAGGTGCCGAAGGCGGATGAGGGGCACGCAGGAGCCATCACCGCCTCGGCGATGACGACCCTATCGAGCGACTGGAAAAGCAACACTCGAAACACCGCGCCACGATTGAACAAGGGCTCCGTCGCCCCTCACCCGCCCTCCGGGCACCCTTTCCCCGCACGCGGGGCTAGGGATTCCACCAGGTAGTCCGCCATGACTGAAGCACTGCATCATTTCTTCGACGGACAGCAGGTGGAGGGCAGCAGTGGCCGCTTTGGCGACGTCTTCGACCCCGCCACCGGCACCATCACCGCACGCGTACCGTTGGCATCGGGCGATGACGTGAAGCAGGCGGTGGATGCCGCATCCACCGCCTTCCCCGCATGGGCCTCGACCACGCCGTTGAATCGCGCACGCGTGATGTTCCGTTTCAAGGAGCTGCTGGAGGCACACGCCGGTGACCTGGCGAAGATCATCACATCCGAACACGGCAAGGTGCTGTCCGACGCACGCGGCGAAGTGACGCGCGGGCTGGAAGTCGTGGAGTTTGCCTGCGGCATCCCGCACCTGCTCAAGGGCGAGCACTCGATGAACGTCGGCCGCGATGTCGATTCGTGGAGCGAGTACGCGCCGCTCGGCGTGGTCGCCGGCATCACACCCTTCAATTTTCCCGCGATGGTGCCGCTGTGGATGTTCCCGGTGGCGCTGGCCTGCGGCAACACCTTCGTGCTGAAGCCTTCGGAGCGCGACCCATCCGCCGCACTGTTCATGGCCGACCTGCTGAAACGGGCCGGGTTGCCGGATGGTGTGTTCAACGTCGTGCATGGCGACAAGGTGGCAGTGGATGCCCTGCTGGACGAACCGCGCGTGCAGGCGCTGAGCTTCGTGGGTTCCACATCGATCGCCGAATACATCTACGCGCGCGGCAGCGCCAACGGCAAGCGCGTGCAGGCGCTGGGCGGCGCGAAGAACCACATGGTCGTGCTGCCCGACGCCGACCTGGACGGCGCCGTCTCTGCCCTGCTCGGTGCGGGCTATGGTTCGGCCGGCGAACGCTGCATGGCCATCTCGGTCGCTGTCTGCGTCGGCGATGCCACGGCGGATGCGCTGGTGGCGAAACTCGCGCCCAAGGTCGCCGCGCTGAAGATCGGACCCGGCTGCCAGGATCCCGAGATGGGCCCGCTGGTCACCGGCGCGCACCGCGACAAGGTGCGCGGCTATGTGGACGCCGGCGTAGCCGAGGGTGCGCAACTGGTGGTCGATGGGCGCGGACACTCGGTGGATGGCCACGCCGACGGTTTCTTCCTCGGTGGCTGCCTGTTCGACCGGGTGACGGCGGACATGACGATCTACCGCGAGGAAATCTTCGGCCCGGTGCTATGCGTCATGCGCGTGCCCGATCTGGACGCGGCGCTGCAACGGGTCAACGAGCACGAATACGGCAACGGCACCGCCATCTTCACCCGCGACGGCGGCGCGGCGCGCGAGTTCGCCCACCGCGTGCAGGCCGGCATGGTCGGCATCAATGTGCCCATTCCCGTGCCCATGGCGTTCCACAGCTTCGGTGGCTGGAAGCGTTCCATCTTCGGTCCGCTGCACGTGCACGGCCCCGACGGCGTGCGGTTCTACACGCGCCTGAAGACCATCACGGCCCGCTGGCCGGAAACGCATGCGGCCGAGTTCGTCATGCCGACCATGAAGTGACGCGCAGCCGCGCCACTTCATCGCCCTTGCCGCCACCCGTCCGCTGACCGCCGCTAGAAACGGTAGACCGCGCCCAGGCGCAGGCCGCTGTTGACGAAGTCCAGGCTGCCATCGAAACGGTCTTTCTCCGCGTCGGCCTTGATGTGGTTGATGGTGTAGTCCAGCGAGAAGCCCACGCGTTCCCACGGAAACCATTCCACGCCCGCGCGACCGTAGGTGATGTCGGCGTCGATGTCGTTCAACTTGGCGGAGAAGTAGCCCAGCTCGGCGGATACGCGCCAGTCCTCGCCGGGCGTCCAACGCCAGTCTGCGCCGATCACCGGCGCGGGCAGGTCGGCATCGACGCTTTCGCTGATGGTACCGCCCACCTGCTCGCCATCGGCCTCGACCTCGGCCGACAGGCGCAGGTCCATCTGGTACCAGATCAACCCGACACGGGGACCGAGCGCCCAGTCCTCGTGCGAGGCCGCCCACCACGTGTAATCCAGCTCGTAGGTGTCCAGGTCGAACTCGCTGTCCACCGTGGCCGACGCCTCGTAGACGGTACCGTCGAACACGATGTCACGCGTCAGCTCGCGCGATGCGCTGCTGTCGTTGCCGTAGTACGCCAGCCCGAACTCATGCTTGTCCCAGGGCCGCCACGTCACCGCGACGAAGGCGATGGCATCGTCGTCCGACAGACCCAGATCGCGGTGCAGGTCCACTTCCGTGCCTTCCTGTGTTTCGCCGTCGGCCTTCACGTCGGTATCGAACCGGGTGATGTATCCCCCGATGCGCGCGCTGAACCTGTCGAGCGGTTCGACCGCATGTGCGGGGGCCATGCTGCACAGGGCGAGGGAACCGGCGATGCCAATCAATGCATAGCGTTTCATGGGAGCTCCTTGGAGTAGCGATGTTCGCGTCATCGGCATGGCCCGCTCTCGCAAACCACCCGTACCGGGGGAATTCATCGGACTGCTTCAGCCAACCATCAACCTACCAACGACAGGGAGCATGCAATGCGGCCGGCGCGGGCCCGACTGCATTCTCCTTTTCGACAACCGCCCTTTCGCCGACGTCTGTACCGGGATCGGAAGGTGGGGCGACCCGCGGGGTGCATGACCTCTCTCCTCTGTAACGGACTGCCGCCGCCGGATCAGCGGGCAGCAGCCGGGGGAACGGAACGCGGAATGCCTGCACGGCTCCAGAGCAGACTCATCATGCCCACCGCAAAGGCGCCCGCCAGCGCGAACTGGAACAGACGGACCAGCCACACCGACAGCGAGCCCGGCCCTGACGCAATGGCCGAACTGAAGATGATCAGCATGGCATTGCAACCCACCAGCGCCACCGCGCCTGCCGGCCCGCCGCGCAGGATGCCCTGGCCGAAACCCAGCAACACCACGAACAACAGCAGGGCCAGGAAAAGAAGGTGGGGCGTGGTCAGCAGAACGGCGTGCATCAGCCACCCCAGCATGCCCCCGGCGAAGTTGCCCAGGATCAGGGCCAGCGCATGCGTCCGGCTGCGCTGCGGGTCGAAGTTGACCACCAGCATGACCGTCGTGACGATCACCGGCAGCGCATCGGCCAGGCCGAACAGCAGGTAGACCAGCAGCAACGGCAACATCACCGCCGTCGACAGCAGCGCGAGGGCAAGCGGACTCCCAGTCTGTGTCGCGCCTGCCGGTGGCGGTCCGCGCTTCGGCATCACGGGCCAGAACACATGCACGACGGCGATCAGCACCAGCGCCAGCGCGATGCCACGCACGAGCGCCAGCGGCAGGCTGCCCGCCATCGCCGGCGCCACCATCACCACCACTGGCACTACGGCCAGGCAGATCAACAGCAGCAGGGCGGGCACGCGCGGGCGCCCGGCCAGCATGGCGTGGAACGCCACGAACATGCACAGCGTTATCAATCCCAGCAACACCAGCGGCATGCCCCGCAGCAGCGAAGCCATCACGAACGGCACCAACGCCGCCACCGTCATGATGACCACCAGGCCCAGCGCCATCTTCAGCGGGGGACGCACCGGGAGGTTCGTGAGCAGCACCGCCGTCAGCACGGGCGCCAGGAAAGTGGGCGTCCACTGCAGCCATTCGCACAGCACGAAGGCAACGGTCACGCCCACGGCGAAGCGCAGGATGGCGTGGCGCGATGCACGCGTCGCTTCGTCCATGTGCACGTTGCCGGCCAGGGCGTTCATTGCAGGTAACTCAGCTGCGCGATCAGCCAGATCCACAGGCGCGAGAGGGGATTCAGCACGGAGCGCTCGCGGGTCTGGATGACCACGTTCGCCTGCGCGCCACTGCGGCCCGGCGGCAGTCTGTCGTCCGCCTCGGCGGGCGTGTCCAGCACGATGCGCACCGGAAACCGCTGCGGCTCGCGCAACCAGCCGTTCGGTGGCTCCACCCGCGGCAACTGCCCATTCGGCGATTCGCCGCCCTGCGCGATGCCCCAGCCCACGCTCTCCACGCGCGCCGGGAAGACCCTGCCCGGATGGTCGTCGAACACCACGTAGGCACGATTGCCGCGCGCGATGTTGCCCAACTGGTTCTCGCGCATCGCCGCGGTCACCCAGCGCGGACCGTCGGCGATGAAGCTGAGCACCGGCTGGCCACGGCTGGCGAATTGGCCGGGGGCCAGCCGCAGGTTGGTGACCGCGCCATCGGCCGGTGCGGCCACGGTGGTGCGGCGCAGGTCCAGCGCGGCCTGCTCGACGCTGATCATCGCCTGCAGGATCTGCGGATTGCTTTCGGGTCCACCGCCCAGGCGGATCCGTGCGCGTTCGGCTTCGGCCTGCGCGCGCGTGATTTCGGCACGCGTCTTGGCGATGTCCGCGCGGGCGCGGATCGCGGAGGTCTCCGACAGCGCCCGCTTGGCCGACAGGTCCAGCACGATCTTGCCCAGCTGCTGGCTGGCGGCCAGGTCCACGCGTTGGCGCTGCAGCTGCGCATCGGCCACGCGCACGTCCGCGGCGGAAGCGTCCACGCCCTGCGAGGTGACCGCAAGATTGGCTTCCGCCGCCCGCAGCGCGATCTCGAACGGCACCGGATCCATCCGGAAGAGCATCTGGCCCTTCTTTACCGCCTGGTTGTCGCTGATGCCCACCGCCACCACCGGCCCGCTGATTTCCGGCGCCACCTGCACGAGGAAGGTATCGACCGTGGCCTGCGAGGTGTAGGGCGTGAAGCGGTCAGCTATCAGCTGGTAGACGAAGAGCGCGAGCAACGCCGCCAGCGCCACCTGCACGATCTTCCTGACCGGCTTGGCCTCCGCTGCAGGCGCACTGGCCGGTGCCGATCCCGGCCCGCCCTCTGCGGCCACCGTCGCGCCGGATGTGCTGGCTTCGTTCCTTGCCTGCGGTGCGTTCGCCATCGGGACTCTCGTCGCTTGCGTCAGGGGGAGGGATCGGCGGCGTCGGCCAACGCGGCCGGCGCCCTGCGGGAATCCTGCGGTGAGCGGTGGGAGGCCGCCGGCAACGGCGCGACGCGATCGACCCAGTCCCCGCCCAGCGCCCGGTACAGGTCCACATGTGCGCGATACCCATCGCCACGTGCGGTGCTCAGCGACAGTTCCGCCGAGAACAGGCTGCGTTCGGTATCCAGCACGTCCAGGTAGTCGGCGTAGCCGTTGTCATAGCGTTCGCGCGCAAGCCCCACGGCACGCCGCAATGCCTGCACGCGGCGCTCCAGCGAGACGATCAGCGCGCGCTTGGCCTCGATCGCGGCCAGCGCATCGTCCACGTCGCGGAAGGCGTTCTGGATGGTCTTCTGGTAGGCCAGCAGCGCCTGCTCGTGCCGGGCACGCGCCTGCTCGTTGGCGGCATCGATGGCGCCGCCCGCGAAGATCGGGCCCAGCAGTTGTCCTGCAAACGACCATGCACGCGAGGGACCACTGAACAGGCTGTCGAGGTCATTGCTTGCCGTACCACCCGACCCGGTCAGCGTGAGGCTGGGGAAATACAGCGTGCGTGCGGCGCCGACCAGGGCATTGGCGGCGACCAGTTGCTGTTCCGACTGCAGGATGTCGGGACGCCGGGCGACGAGGTCCGATGGCAATCCGGCCGGTACTGCAGGCATCAGCAGCGCCTGCAGCGTGCCGCCGCGCGCAATGGGTCCGGGATTGCGCCCGACGAGCACCGACAGCGCATGTTCCTGCTGCGCGATGGCCTGCCGGATTTCCGGGATGGATGCGGCCGCGGATTCGTACTCCGCCTGCACCTGCATCATTTCAAACTCGGACACGGCACCGCCGTCCAGCCGCAGCTGGAAGAGATCGACATTCTCCTGGCGGCCCTTCAGCGTCGCCTGCGAGATCTCCAGCCGGCGATCGAGATCGAGCAGGGTGACGTAACCGGAGACGACGGCTGACACCAGCGTCAGCGCAACGCCCAGGCGTGCCTGTTCGGTGGACATCAGATTGGCGCGGGCCGCTTCGTCCTCGCGGCGAAGGCGACCCCACAGATCCAGCTCCCAGCTGGCGGACAGCAATGCCGAGTAGGTGCTGCCCGCCGGCGTGCCCGGAGCACGCTGGCGCCCCGCACTGGCGCCGTAGCCCACCGCGGGGAGCGCCTGCGCATGGGTGGAAGCGACCCGGGCGGCAAATTCGTCCACGCGGGCCGTGGCGATGCGCAGGTCGTGATTGGCGACCAGGGCTTCGCTGACCAGGCGATCGAGTTCGGCATCACCGAATGCCCGCCACCAGGCGGGGACCTCGGCGAGTGTCGAAGTGGACGGGCGGTCCTGCGCCGCGGTCGCGGCGAAGCGGTAGCTGTCCGGCACGTCGACGGAAGGACGCGTGTAGTCGGGACCCAGCGCGCAGCCGGACGACGCACATGCGGCCACGGCCACCAGGGTTGTGATGGACCAAGAGGGGCTACTGACTCGCGCGCTGCGACTCAAGGGTGCCACCTGTCAGGGGGCCGTCTCCGACAACGGCACGCCATACTGCGCCCGCCCTTCGCCGCCGGTCAATGACCCCTGTCGACACTTCCCTGACGCAGTGCGGCAAACAGCCCCGGCGCCCCGGTAACGCGATGCACCGGTCTGCAGACTGCCCGGCGCGGGTCGACCCGGGCTCTGCTCAAGAATCATCTTCCTGTGCCGATAAAGCCCTCAGGCGGCTCCGTGCCCACGGCTGCCGCGACCGTCTTCCACTCTTTCCAGGGTCCATCACGATGACATCACGCCCGACCGTTCTGCTTTGCGATGATTCGCGCGCACTGCGCATGCTCGCCGCCCGCCAGCTTGCGGACAGCGGCTTCGAGGTGGTCGGTGAAGCCGGCAACGGCAACGAAGCCTTCAGCCAGTACCAGGCGCTGAAGCCCGACGTGGTGCTGATGGACCTGGTGATGCCCGAGTGCGACGGCAAGCAGGCGCTGGGCCGGATCCTGGCCCACGATCCGTCCGCCCGCGTGGTGATCCTGAGTTCCCTCGGCGCACAGAGCGACATCGAGGAATGCCTGAAGCTGGGCGCCAAGTCCTACCTGCAGAAGCCGATCGATCCGGAAGTCATGGATCGCGTGCTGCACGAGGCGGTTGCCTGACCGGCACGCATTTCCTCCCTATACCGTCATCTGCACGAGGCTACACCATGGCAGCAAAATTCCTGGGCCAGTTCCTGCTGGAACGCGGCACCATTACCTCACCGCAGCTCCTGGCCGCGCTCGACGCGCAGCGCGCCTCCAATCCCCTGCTCGGCGAACTGGCCGTGCACCACGGCATGCTGAGCGAGGCGCAGGCGCGCCGCATCAACGAACGGCAGCGTGCGGAAGACCGCCGTTTCGGCGACATCGCGCAGGACATGGGCCTGCTGGATGGCGCGCAGCTGGACGTGCTGCTGGCGGCGCAGAAATCCGCGCGCAAGCTGTTCGGCGAGATCCTGGTGGAACAGGGCACGCTGACCCGCGACCAGCTTGAAGTCGAACTCGCTGCGCATCGCCAGGACCTGGATGAAGCCAATCACGCGCTTGCACTGGGCATCGCCGGCCACCCGCTCGGTGAAACCGTCACCAGCGCCATCCGAGTCTGCAACCGGCTGTTCCCGCGCCTGCTCGGCAGCCAGTGCCAGGCCGCCGGCATTGCCGACGCCGCGGCGCTGGCCGCCTGCGATGTCACCGCGCACGTGCGCATCGACGCCGCGCAGCCGATCCTGATCGGCCTGGGCTGCAGCCGGTCGACCCTGCAGGCGACGGCGTGTGCCCTGTTGTCGATCACGCCGGAACAATGCGACGACGAACTGGCCGTGGATGCATTGGGTGAACTGGTCAACGTGCTGATGGGCTACGTGGTGCGCGACACGCTGCCGGACGACGCCAGCTACCGCGCGCATCCGCCCACCACCACGCTGAGCGCCGCCGACGTGGTCGCCACCGGCACCACGCTGGCGCTGTCGATGAACACGCAGCACGGCGGATTCGTACTGATCGTCGGCTGATCCGCGTCCGCGCCCTCGGCGGGCGCGGCGTTTCACCTGCTCAGGCCCGCATCAACCGCCAGCAGCGGTGGATGCGCGCATTGCGCTCGAAATCCGGCGGGATCGTCTTCGCGCTGATGTCCTCGCAGCGCGCGAACTCGGCCACCGCGTTCTCGTCCAGGTTGAAACGACGGAAATTGTTGCTGAAGTACAGCACGCCGCCCGGCGCCAGGCACGCCACCGCGGCACGCAGCAGGCGCACGTGTTCCTTCTGCACGTCGAAATCGTCGGCACGCGCCGAGTTGGAGAACGTCGGCGGGTCGCAGAAGATCAGGTCGTATTCGCCGCGCTCGGCTTCCAGCCAGCGGACCGCATCGGCCTGCACCAGGCGGTGCACGGCGCCGCCCAGGCCGTTCTCGGCCAGGTTGTCGGCACACCACTGCAGGTACGTACCCGACAGGTCCACGCTGGTGGTGGCCGCCGCTCCCGCCACAGCCGCCTGCACGCTGGCCACGCCAGTGTAGCAGAACAGGTTGAGGAAGCGCTTGCCGCGCGCCTCCTGCGCCATCCTGCGGCGCAACGGACGGTGGTCGAGGAACAGCCCGGTGTCCAGGTAGTCGAACAGGTTCACCCGCAACAGCGCGCCGGATTCCCGCACCACGATGAATTCGTCGCGCTGCTGCATGCGGCCGTACTTGGCACCGCCTTTGCCGCGCTCGCGCGACTTGATCGCGATCTGTTCCTGCGGCACGCCGAAGACCTCGCGCGTGGCGGCCAGCAGTTCGCTGAAGCGGCGGCGCACGTCATGTTCCGGAATGGTCGCCGGGGCGGCGTACTCCTGCACATGCAGGAACGTGCGCGCCTGCCCGCCCTCCTCGACGTAGACGTCGATCGCGGCGGCGTATTCCGGCAGGTCGGCGTCGTAGACGCGATAGCAGGTGACGCCCTCGCGCTCGCGCCAGCTGCGGAACTTCTTCAGATTCTTGCGCAGGCGGTTGGCCACCATCTGCGCGCCTTCGGACAGCGGACGCGCCTCGCGCGGCTCGCGGGCCGGCACGGCGACCGGATCGCAGACGATCAGCGCGCACTCGATGGCACCGTTGAACAGCTGGTACTTCTTGCCGGCACGCAGGCCGGTGGCATACCCCAGCTCCGCGTTGCCGCACAGCAGGCTTGCGCGCCACTGCGGCACCGCCCGCTGCAGTGCGTCGCCCAGCGTGCGATACAGCTCGGCATCGGCTGCCAGGCGCTCATCGTACGGCGGATTGCAGACCACCAGACCACGCGGCTCCTCGCGTACCGGCAGCTGCGCGATGTCGCGCGCGTCGAACTGCAGCTGGCCGGCCAGGCCGGCGAGCACCGCGTTGTCGCGCGCGGCGCGGATCGCACCCAGGTCGATGTCGCTGCCGAAGAACGCAGGCCGCAACGCCGTGCGTCCCGCGCTCTCGCGCTGCACCGCCTCGGCGAACAGCGCACGCCATGCCTCGGCATCGAAGCCGAGCCAGCGCGACGGCAACACGTTGCCATGCCGCTGCAGGCCCGGCGCGACATCGGCCGCCATCAGCGCGCCTTCGATCAGCAGCGTGCCGCTGCCGCACATCGGGTCCAGCAGCGCACCGCCGTCGTGGTAAAGCGCCGGCCAGCCACCGCGCATCAGCACCGCGGCCGCCAGGTTTTCCTTCAACGGCGCGTCGTTCTGCGCCTGTCGCCAGCCGCGGCGATGCATCGGGCCACCGCCCAGATCAATCGATATCGTCGCGCGGTTCTTGCGTAGCGACAGGTTGATGCGCAGGTCGGGCTGTTCCACGTCCACCGACGGCCGCTCCAGGCCCTGCTGGCGCAACCGGTCGACCACGGCGTCCTTCACGCGCTGCGCGGCGTAGCGCGCGTGGGTGATGGCCTCGCCGGAGACATGGGCGTCCACCGCCAGCGTCAACTCCGGCCGCGTGTGCTGTTCCCACGCGATCGCCATCACGCCGTCGTACAGCGCCTGCTCGTCGAGGCATTCGAACTCGGCGATGGGCCACAGCACGCGGCTGGCCAGGCGCGACCACAGCACGGCGCGCTGGGCATCGACCAGTTCGCCATCGGCATTGACGCCGGCGATGGTGGCGGTCGCGACGGGTACGCCCAGCGCCAACAGCTCGTCGGCGAGCAGGTATTCCAGGCCTTTGGCGCAGGAGACGAAGAATTTCACGGTGCAACCTCAAGAGTGGACGTGACCCCGCGCAAGCCGGGGCCCGGTGACTTTATCCGGGCGATCGGCGTCGCCGGGACGACGGATTTCAAAGACCCGCCAGCAGCTGCGCGAAAGCGTCCGCCGACGCCGACACGTGGTCGGACAGGCGGTGCGAATCGTTGACCAGCAACAGGCGGGCGCGGCGCGGGAACGCCCAGTCGGCCACCGCCTGGGCGGGGATCAGTTCGTCGTCCCAGCCATGGATCACCGACACCGGCACCGGTGCGGCGTCGAGCGCCGGCAGCGGCCCCATCGTGATCGGCGGCGCCATCAGGAACAGGCCGCGCGTGGGAACCTCGAGCGATACGGCACCGGAGATATACGCGCCCAGGCTGGAACCGGCCAGCACCAGCGGACCGCGCGCAGCCGCGGCCTTCGCCAGCGCGCGCAGGCGGTCGAGCCGCGCCGGCACGTCGCCCAGCGAACTGATGTCGCGGCGAGCATCCAGGTCGGTGTAGTCCGGGCGTTCATGCGTCCAGCCGAACCGCTCAGCGACCTCGGCGAGCGCGGCGACCTTGGTCGCATCCGGCCCACTCTCGAAACCATGCGACAGGATGCAGTGGCCGCGCATCAGAGCGCCTCCACCGCGTCGCCGATGCCGAAGCTGCCACCTTCGATGATGCGCGCGCACAGCCCGCCATGGCCGCGCATCGCGTTGTAACCGCCCGGACCCAGCGCGTCTTCCATCCGCGAGCAGGGGTCGCAGTCCTCGGTGCCTTCAAGCACCACGTCACCGACGCGGAAACGGCGCCCCTTCAGCGCGACCAGCGGAATGCCCGAAACCACCACGTTCCGCCGCAGCAGCGCCGCCTGCAGGTCGGGGCGTTGCGCCAGCGCGGCGATCACCGGCAGGTGTTCGGCCTGGATCAGGGTGACGCCGCGCTTGCCGCTGCCACCCTTGTAGCGGTCGCCGCCCAGCCCGCCCTCGGTGGTGGCCTGGACGCGTTCGACGGCCGTCATCGCTTCGTCACGGGCCGGACGCAGGCCGATCCATTCGACGCGCCCGGCGCGCGGCAAGGTGGCCATCAGCTTGGCCAGCGGGGAATCGGGGTTGAGCGGCATGAGGGGCGTCCGGCGGCAGGCGACCACCTGCGAAGGCCGTCAGTTTACCGGAGCGCCCCCTGCCCCGCCCCGTGCACGGGCTTTGCTAGCATCGCCGGCATGCCATCCGAACTCCCGACCGACTTCACCCTCATCGACGATCCACTGCCCTACGTGGCGGCGCTCGAGCTCCGCCCGCTGTCGCAGATCGACCTGGTGGTGATCCACTGCACGGAGCTGCCCACGCTGGCCGACGCGCGGCAGTTCGGCGAACGGGTGCTTTATCCCTCGGGCACGGGCAACAGCGGCCATTACTACATCGACCGCGATGGTCGGGTGCTGGCGTACGTGCCCGTGGACCGCATCGCCCACCATGTGCGTGGCTACAACCCGCGCGCGGTGGGCATCGAACTGGTCAACACCGGCCGCTACCCGCACTGGCTGGCACGCGACAGCCAGCGGATGGACGAGCCCTACACACCGGAGCAGATCGCGACGCTGGGCGCCCTGCTGGCTTCGTTGCAGCGCGAGCTGCCTGAATTGAAGTACATCGCCGGCCATGAGGATCTCGACACCACCCACGAGCCCGCCAGCGACGATGCCAGCGTGCAGGTCGCGCGCAAGATGGATCCGGGCCCGCTGTTCCCCTGGTCGCAGGTGATGCAGGCCACCGCCCTGGAGCGCCTGCAGCCCTGACCCGGGCCGGGGCACGGTGTACGCAAGCGTCGGCGATTCGTCGGATCGCACACCATTGATGCCGCGTTGGAGGTCAGGCTGGACACCCGGCGGCGGCGCCAGTGGCCCGCATCGGCCCGCGCACCGTCTTCCCGCTCGCGCTGCCTGCTCCGGTGGCGCAATCGGCCTGCCCTATAATCGCCGCTCCCGGTTTTCCAGCGTGGTCCTGTGTCCCCCACTCCCGAGCCCGTCGTCTCCGAGCTGATCGAGCTGCTGTCGCTGGAACGGCTGGAGGACAACCTGTTCCGCGGCCAGAGCCGCGACATCGGCACCAAGTACGTGTTCGGCGGCCAGGTGCTGGGGCAGGCCCTGTCGGCGGCGCAGGCGACGGTGGATGCGCCGCGTCGCGCGCACTCGCTGCACGCCTACTTCCTGCGCGCCGGCAACATCGAGGCACCGATCGTCTACGAAGTGGACCGCACCCGCGATGGCGGGAGCTTCTCGGTACGCCGGGTGACGGCCATCCAGCACGGCCGGGTGATCTTCTTCTGCGCGGCCTCGTTCCAGGCCGAGGAAGAAAGCGCCGAACACCAGCTGTCGATGCCGGAAGTGCCGCAGCCGGAAGACATCGACCCGGCGCCGTCGGTGCCGGCCGAGGTCATGGCCTCGTTGCCGCCGAAGGTGCAGCGATGGCTTTCGCGGCGGGGGCCATTCGAATTCCGCCACGTGTATCCGCGCGATGAACTCAATCCGCCCAAGCGCCCGCCGTTCCAGCACGTGTGGTTCCGCCTGAGCGAGCCGGTCGGCGATTCGCCGGAACTGCATCGCGCCTTGCTGGCCTACGCTTCGGATTTCCAGCTGCTGGGTACCGCCACCTACCCGCACGGCATCAGCTACTACCAGCCCAACGTGCAGATGGCGTCGCTGGATCATGCGCTGTGGTTCCATCGTCCGTTCCGTGCGGACGACTGGCTGCTGTATTCCATCGACAGCCCCAGCGCGACCAGTTCGCGCGGGCTGGCGCGCGGGCAGATCTTCGACCGCCAGGGCCGGCTGATCGCTAGCTCGGCACAGGAAGGCCTGATCCGCGTGGTGCCGGACGCCGAAGCCGCGTCCGCCGTTCCCGCCAAGGATTGAACCCATGCGTCAGGTATTCACCAGCCAGCGGATCGAAACCGTCGAAGGCGTGGCCAAGCTGCTGACCGATGCCGGCATCGAGGTCTACATCAGCAACGGCCGCTCGTACCACAGCAAGCGCGGCAGCCAGTTCAGCTACACCGAGCCGACGCCACAGGCGCTGCAGCCGGCGTTGTGGGTACGCCATGCCGAAGACCAGCCACGCGCCCGCGAGATCCTGCGTGCCGGCGGCCTGCTGGAGACCACCCGGCCGGGCAACGGTCCCAGCCTGACCTTCACCCCGCCGCCCGACGAGCCGCCGCGCCGCTCGTGGGCGTGGCGACTGCGCCTGGTACTGCTGGCGCTGATCGCGCTGGCTGCCGCCGTCATGTGGATGCGCCGCCCCGTGCCCCCGCCGGCGGTGCCGGCAACGCCGCAGGAACAGCCTGCTTCGCCGGCGGCCGACCCGACCCCGGCGGAAGAAGAGACCGACCGCGTCCGCATCCAGCCGGCCACCGGCTGACCCATGGGTGCGCCTTCCGCGACCGGTCACATCCGCCGCGAACGCGCGTCATGGTCAGCAGGCCCCCTGCACTGCGAGACCCGATGAACGCCCACGCCCTGGACCTGATGCTGCAGACCGAGCTCCCGGCCGCCGCCCGCGGCAGCCAGGAGGCCTATGGCCGCATCGTGCTGGCCTGCCAGAACACGGTCACCGCCATCGCGCTGGCGATCACGCGCGACGTGCAGGCCAGTGAGGACATCGCGCAGGAGGCGTTCCTGAAAGCCTGGCAGCAACTCGACCGGTTGAAGAACGCAGCCAGCTTCCTGCCCTGGCTGCGGCAGATCACCCGCAACCTGGCCCGCGACTACCTGCGTACGAACCACGGGCGGCCGCTGTCGGGCGAAGCGGCCGACATCGCCATCGGCATGGCCGCCGACCCGTCGCCCTCGCCGGCCGAGAACCTGCTTCAGACCGAAGAGGAACGGGTGGCATCGGACATCATTTCCGCCCTGCCGGAGGAAAGCCGCGAGACGCTGCTGCTGTTCTATCGCGAGGGGCAGAGTTCGCAGCAGGTGGCCACTTTGCTTGGGCTGAGCGATGCCGCCGTCCGCAAGCGCCTGTCGCGCGCCCGCGCCAGCGTGCGCGAGGAGTTGATGGCGCGCTTCGGCGACTTCGCACGCAGCAGCGCCCCCAGCGCGGCGTTCGCGATGGTGGTGGTGGGCGCACTGGCCGGTGCCATGCCGGCCGCGAGCGCGGCGACGGTGATCGGTTCGGGCGTGCTGGGCACCGGGCTGGGCAAGCTGGGGTCCAGCGGCATCACCGCCGGCGGGGTATCGGGCGGCGTCGCCGGCGGGTCGTTCGGCATGATCGTCGAGAACCTCACCCAGCACCCCGCCGCACTGGGCGGCCTGATCGGCGGCGTGCTCGGCGGCTCGGCCGCCTATGCTTTCACCGCGTGGTACCTGAGGCGCTTCTGCCAGACCGCACAGGAGCGCCAGCAGGTCGGCCGCTTCATGGTGCTCAACGCCGGGACCGGGTCGCTCTGGGTGCTCTGCCTGATGCTCGCGACGTTGTTGACGCCCGGCTGGCAGGCCATCGCCGCGGTTTTCGTGATCGGCATGACCATCCTGAACTACCAGTACCTGGTCACCCTGCGCCGCATCATGGAGCCGATCCTGGCCTACCCGGCCAACCGGCACCGCCACCGTGCCTACGCCTACACGGTCGGCAAGCCCGCCGTGGTGATCAGCACGCTGCTGGCAGCCGCTTGCGTGCTGTATGCGCTGTACTCGAACGGAAGGTTCTGAGGTCCGTGGCGCGTTGAACATCACCGGCGGGTCACACTCCGACCCCTCGTGCGTCCTGCCTGCAGGACCTGCATGAAGGGAGTACCCGTGGACGCCTGCCTGATCGATGTTTCGCTGCGCGAGGAATTGCCTGCTGCCGCACGCGGCGACCGGCTTGCCTACGGTCGCATCATCGCGCTGTGCCAGAACGCGGTCACCGGCATCGCCCTGGCCATCACGCGCGACGTGCACGCCAGCGAGGACATCGCGCAGGAGGCCTTTCTGAAAGGATGGCGCCAGCTGCCGACCTTGAAGAACCCGGACAGTTTCCTGCCCTGGCTGCGCGAGATCACCCGCAACCTGGCACGCGACCACCTGCGCGCGCGGCGCCGCCAGCCGATGACCGGCGAAGCGGCCGACCTGGCCATCCTGCTGGCGGCGGACACGGCGCCCACGCCGGCCGAGCGCCTGCTGCATACCGAGCAGGAGGCCGCCGCGCTGGACGTGATCGCCGCGCTGCCCGAAGACAGTCGCGAGGTGCTGCTTCTCTATTACCGAGAAGGCCAGCGCACGCCGCAGGTCGCGCAGCTGCTGGGGCTGACCGATGCGACGGTGCGCAAGCGCCTTTCGCGCGCGCGCCAGTACGTGCGTGAGGAACTGATGGCGCGCTTCGGCGAATTCGCGCGTGGCACGGCCCCGTCCGCCGCCTTCGCCAGCGCCGTGCTGGGCATGCTGGCTGTGGCCGCACCCCCGGCGGCAGGCGCCGCGGTCATCAGCGGGAGCGGTGCGGTGGCAGGCAAGGGGCTGCTGAAACTGTTCGGCCTGTCCGCGGGGTTCGCCGCGGCGGGGACCCTGCTGGGCATCGGCGCGGTGTGGTTCGGCATCCGCACGCAGCTGCGCGACCCGCTGGACGGGCGCGAACGTCGCGCATTGCTGGCGTACGGCGTCTTCAACACCACCCTGATACTCGCCTTCATCGCGGGCATCGGCTGGCTGAGTGGCGTGCCGGGGTGGCTGCCCCATGCGCTGCTGACCGCGGCGTACGTGGCAGGCATCTGCTGGGCCAGCTCGCGCTGGCTGCCGCGCATCCTCGCGCGCCGACGGCAACGCGACCTGCTGCAGGATCCCGAAGGCACACGGGAGCGCATGCGGCGCCAATGCCGATGGCAGACATGGGGCCTGCGCGCAGGGGTCGCACTTGCGTCACTGGGATTGCTGGCCGGCCTGGTGATGTCCGGCCGCCTGTCCCTCTGAAAAAAAGTCACGCGCCCGCGGGGCTGCCGCGCGCGCGTGACGGCGGTTCAGCGCTGGCCGCGCCGGGCGCCCAGTTCTTCCTTCGTCAGGACGCCATCCTTGTTCGCGTCCAGGGTGTCGAAGCGCGATGCCAGGCGCTGGCTGCCCTTCGCTTCCTCGCGCGAGACCCGGCCGTCCTTGTTGGTGTCGATGTTGCCGATGCGTTCGGCCATGCGCGCCTCGGCGCGCTGCTGGAACTCGGCGCGACGCTGCACGTCGGCACGATCGATCTCCGCACGCGTCAGCTTGCCGTCCTTGTCCGCATCGGCCTTGGCGAACCACTCGTCGCGACGCTGCTTGCCCTGCAGTTCGCGGTCGGCACGATCCACCGCACCGTCCCTGTTCGCGTCCATCCGGTCGAAGCGTTCCGCGAAACGCGGTTCTGCAGCGGCCTCGGCACGAGTGACCTTGCCATCACCATCGACATCCAGCTTCTGGAAGGCATGTGCCGCACCCCGCCCGCCTTTTCCGCCATGGCGACCGTGGTCGCGCATGCCGCGCTGCGGACGCTCATCGGCACTCAGCTTGCCATCGGCACTCCTGTCCAGACGGTCGAAGTGTTCGGCCAGGCGGGCATTGCCCGCAGCCTCGGTCCTGTCGATGGCGCCATCGTTGTTCTTGTCGAGACTTGCACGCGCCGGCTTCTGCGCGTCGCCGGCCTGGGTGGCGGCCACGGCACTGCCGGCGCCAAGGGCGGCCAGCACGGCCACGAAAAGCAGGGTCTTGCGGTTCATCGTGTTCTCCTGGGAACGCGGCGCCACGTGCGCCACTGGCAGGGAAAACGCGCCAGCCGGCCCGCCGTTGACGCGCGGGTGGACGCGCCGCCCTCTGCATTCAGCCGGGATCGGGTCGCAGCCCACGCGATCCGGGCGTCGCAGTATGCTGGCCGCATGACCACCCCCCTCGCCCGCGCCCTGTCCATCTTCGGCCACCCGATGCTGGTGCTGCCGTTGGCGGTGCTGGCCGCGCTGGCACAGGGGGAGCGCCAGGCTGCGCTGCAGGCGGCGATAGGCTTCGGCCTGTTTGCGGCGCTGGTGATGGCGTTCTCGTGGTGGCAGGTGCGACGCGGCCGCTGGGCGCACGTGGATGCCAGCGCGCGGCACGAGCGCAGCAGCCTCAACCGGTTCCTGCTGGTGGCACTGGCGGTAAGTGCACTGCTGGTGGGCGCCTCCGGCACGCAGCCACTGCTCGCGCTGGGACTGGCGTTGTCGGCGGCGATGATCCTGGTGGCCATGGTGATGGCGCGCTGGTGCAAGGTGTCGCTGCACCTGGCGTTCGCCATCTTCGCGGCGTTGCTTCTGCGTGAGCTCGGGACGGTGTGGATGTTGGGTGCGCTGGCGTTCGCCGCTGCCGTGGCGTGGTCTCGCTTGGCCCTGCAACGGCACACCCCGCTGGACCTGGTGGCCGGCGCGATCATCGGCGCCTTCGCCGGCGTCGCCTTCTGGCCGATTGCACCACACTGGACGGGTTGAACGTGGGCGAGAACACGCCGCCATCGATCGACGAATTGCGCCTCTTCCACACGGGCGACCATCCGTGCGGTTACTGGCCGGACCGTGTCGCGCGCGACCTGGTGCTCGATCCGCGCGACCCGCGCCTGCCGCAGCTGTATCCCAATGCACTGGGCTGGGGATTCCGCCGCTCCGGCGACATCGTGTATCGCCCGCACTGCAGGCAGTGCCGCGCGTGCGTAGCCGTGCGCATCCCGGTGGCCGACTTCCGCCCTGACCGCAGCCAGCGCCGTTGCGCCGCGCGCAACGCACGTGTCGAGACCCGCATCGTTGCCGCGCTGCGCACGGACGAGCACCTCGCCCTTTATCGCCGTTACCTGGCGGCACGACACCCGCAGGGCGGTATGGACGACCACGGTGCCGTCGAGTTCGATCAGTTCCTGGTCGGCAGCTGGTCGCACGGCCGGTTCGTCGAGCTGCGGGAAGAGGGCCGGCTGCTGGCCGTCGCGGTGACGGACCTGATTCCCGGCGCGCTGTCCGCGGTGTACACCTTCTACGACCCGGAATGGGAAACGCGCAGCCTGGGCACGCTGGCCATCCTTCGACAACTGGAATGGGCAAGACGCGAAGGCTTCCACCATCTCTATCTGGGCTACTGGATCGCAGGCCACCGGAAGATGGACTACAAGTACCGGTTCCAGCCGCTGGAGATGTTCGACGGCCGGCAGTGGCGCCGCGACGGCGCCTGACGCGCATACGACCGTCATGCCTGCATGGCATCATGCCGGCATGCGCCGACTGATTGCCGCCCTCCCGATGCTCCTTGCCCTGTTCGCCTGCAGCGGCTTCATTCCCCACAGCGACAGCCACGGCACCGTGGGGCCCACGCTGCGCGTGGCCACGTACAACACCTCGCTGTACTCCGACGAGGATGGCGGCCTAATCCGCGAACTGGAAGGCGACAGCGCCCACGCGCGCAAGATCGCCGCGGTGCTGCAGAAGGTGCAGCCCGACCTGGTGTTGTTGAACGAATTCGACTACGACGACGCGCACCGCGCGGCGGACCTGTTCCAGCAGCGCTATCTGGAAGTGGCGCAGCCCGGCGGCGGCAAGCCCCTGCACTATCGCTACCGCTACCTGGCGCCGGTGAATACCGGCGTGCCCAGCGGGCTGGACTTGGACAACAACGGCAGCGCGGGTGGCGAAGGCCGCACGCGCGGCAACGACGCCTGGGGTTATGGCCTGCACCCCGGCCAGTACGGCATGCTGGTGCTGTCGCGCCACCCGATCGATGCCGCGCAGGCGCGCACGTTCCAGCTGCTGCGCTGGAGTACGTTCCCGGGCGCACGCAATCCCGTCGATCCCGCCTCACGCCGCGACTTCTATTCCGACGTGGCATGGCCGCAGCTGCGGCTGTCATCCAAGTCGCACTGGGATGTGCCGGTGCGCACGCCACAGGGCGTGGTGCACTTCCTCGTCGCCCATCCCACGCCGCCGGTATTCGACGGCCCCGAGGACCGCAACGGCCTGCGCAACGCCGACGAGATCCGCCTGTGGCGCGAATACCTGTCGCCAGGCGACAAGCCGTGGCTCTGCGATGACCAGGGGCGCTGCGGCGGCCTGCCAAGCGAGGCGCGTTTCGTGATCGCGGGCGACCTCAACAACGATCCCGTCGATGGCGATGGCCACCACGAGGCCATCATCGAACTGCTGGAGCATCCGCGCGTGATGCGCATGGCCACGCCCCGCAGCGAAGGGGGCGAAGAGACGGCGCTCGCCTACGCGGCGAAGGGTTTGCAGCGACGCGGCTCACCCGCCCATGTCACCGGCGATTTCGGCCCGCGCAACGGCGCGATGCGGCTGGACTACGTGCTGCCGTCCACCGGCTTCGGCCTGACCGGCAGCGGCGTGTTCTGGCCGAAGAAGGACCACCCGGACGCCGCCATCGCCGATGGCAGCGACCATCACTTGGTGTGGGTGGACATCACGCTGTAGCCGGCGCCGTCGGCGCGGCCACCATCCGTGGCCCGAAACCGAACACCGCTTCGTTCTGCGCCGACACGATCATGCGGATCATGCTGCCGGGCACCATCAGTTCGACCTGCACCTCGTGGCCTTCCGCGTCCTTGCCCACCAGCGTCATCTCGGTGAACGCGCCACCGGTGTCGATCTCCTTGCAGAAGATGTGCGGGCCGTCGGGCTGGCCGGTCAGATAGGGCTTGATCGCCTCGCCCAGTGCTTCCAGTGCCTGCGGGAAGAAGAACACGGCATAGCCGGTGTTTCCATTCATGGGGTACGACCTAGAGGAGTTCGATGGTGATGGCAGCGGCGGCATCGCGTGCCACCGCTCGCGCGGCGTCGGTGTCTTCCGCGCGCGCCAGCGTCACGCCGACGCGGCGATGGCCTTCCACGCGCGGCTTGCCGAACAGGCGCAATGCGCTGTCGGGTGCCTGCAGCGCGCCTTCCACGTTGCCGAACACGGGAACGCCATGGCCATGCGCCAGCATCGCGCACGATGCCGATGGACCGTTGTGGCGGATGGTCGGGATGGGCAGGCCGAGGATGGCACGCGCGTGCAGCGCGAACTCGCTGAGGTCCTGCGACACCAGCGTCACCAGGCCGGTGTCGTGCGGGCGCGGCGAAACCTCGCTGAACCACACGTCGTCTCCCTTCACGAACAGCTCCACGCCGAACAGGCCCCATCCCCCCAGGTCATCCGTCACCGCGCGTGCGATCTGCTGCGCGCGCTCCAGCGCGCGCGCCGACATGGGCTGCGGCTGCCAGCTTTCGCGGTAGTCGCCGTCCTTCTGCCAATGGCCGATCGGGTCGCAGAACGAAGTGCCGGCCGCATGGCGCACGGTCAGCAGCGTGATCTCATAGTCGAAGTCGATAAAGCCTTCCACGATGCAACGGCCCGCGCCGGCACGGCCACCCGTCTGGGCGTAGTCCCACGCCGCGTCGATGTCGGCCTGCGTGCGCAACGTGCTCTGGCCCTTGCCCGACGAGGACATCACCGGCTTGACCACGCAGGGCAGGCCGATGTCCGCCACCGCGGCACGGTACTGGTCGGCGGTGTCGACGAAGCGATAAGGCGAGGTCGGCAGGCCCAGCGTCTCGGCCGCCAACCGGCGGATGCCTTCACGGTCCATCGTCAAGCGCGCCGCGCGCGCGGTGGGAATGACGCGTGCCGCGCCTTCGGCTTCCAGCGCCACCAGGGTTTCGGTGTGGATGGCTTCGATTTCCGGGACGACCAGGTGCGGCTTCTCCTGCGCGATGAGCGCGCGGATCGCGGCGGGGTCCAGCATGTCCAGCACGTGCGACCGGTGCGCCACCTGCATGGCGGGCGCGTCGGCGTAGCGGTCGGCCGCGATGACCTCCACGCCAAGCCGCTGCAGCTCGAGGGCCACTTCCTTGCCCAGTTCGCCTGACCCCAGCAGCAGGACGCGGGTGGCATGGGGAGAAAGCGGAGTGCCCAGGGTGGTCATGCGCGGTGTTCCGGGGAAGGAGGGGCGCCAGTTTACCGGGCCTGCCGACGGACGGCGGCTAGAGGCCATTGACATCTGATATCAAATTGATATCTTTCAATCTCAACCAAGGGGATATGCCATGAGAGAGAACGCGAAGTCGTCGCTGCCCGGAATTCCGGTCCTGCTGGGGGTGCTGCTGCTGGCCTTGGGGGCCCTTGCCATCTTCATCATGTCCGCCGCCAACAAGCAGCCGGCCGGCCTGGTGCTGGGCGTCCTGCTCGGCGCCACCGCCCTCTTCATCATGGCCGGGCTGTACAAGCTGGAGCCCAACCAGTCCGCCGTGCTCAGCCTGTTCGGCAAGTACGTGGGCACGGTGAAGGACAACGGCCTGCGCTGGAACAACGTCTTCTTCACCAAGAAGAAGATCTCCCTGCGCATCCGCAATTTCGAGAGCAGCCGCCTGAAGGTCAACGAGCTGGATGGCAGTCCCATCGAGATCGCGGCGGTGATCGTGTGGCAGGTCGTGGATTCGGCCGAAGCGGTCTTCAACGTCGACGACTACGAGAGCTTCGTGCACATCCAGTCGGAGTCGGCCCTGCGCGCGATGGCGTCCAGCTATCCCTACGACCAGCATGAAGAAGGCCAGATCGCGCTGCGCAGCCATCCGCAGGAGATCTCGCAGCACCTGCAGGAACAGATCGCGGAACGTCTTGGCCGTGCCGGCGTGGACGTCATCGAAGCGCGCATCAGCCACCTGGCCTACGCGCCGGAAATCGCCCAGGCCATGCTGCAGCGCCAGCAGGCCAATGCGGTGATCGCCGCACGCACCCGCATCGTCGCCGGCGCGGTCGGCATGGTGGAGATGGCCTTGGCCGAGTTGCAGAAGAACGACGTGGTCAAGCTGGACGAGGAGCGCAAGGCGCAGATGGTCAGCAACCTGCTGGTGGTGCTGTGTGGCGAGCGCGGCACGCAGCCCATCGTCAACACCGGTTCCATCTACTGAGCCGGCAAGCGCCATGCATGCGCTCGCGCCCCTGCTTCTCGCCGCCTCCGGCCTTCCCGCCCTGCTCGTCGGTGCATGGGTCGGCCGTTCCGGTAATGTCCGCTCACGCGGCATGGCGCTGCACTGGGTGATGATCGGGCTGGCCATGCAGGCCGGCGCCGTGGGCATCTACGTCAGCGAGGATGGTCGGCAGGTACGCGGCATCGTGATCGCGATGGTGGTACTGGTGAATGCACTGATCGCATCCATGGCGTGGCAGCTCCACCGCAACAGGAAAAACCGGTGAGCGAGAAGCAGGACAAGAAGGCCTATCCGCTGCGCATCAGTGCCGACGTACTGGCGGCGGTGCAGCGGTGGTCGGACGACGAACTGCGGTCGCTCAACGCGCAGATCGAATACGTACTGCGCGATGCGCTGCGCAAGGCTGGGCGGCTGCCGAAGGGCGGCACGCCGGGAACCGAGGAAAAGGAATCGCCATGAGCCATCGCTGGACCCATAAAGTCATCGAGATCCCCTACAAGATGTTCGCCGGAAAACTCACCGACCGGATCCAGCAGGAACTGGACAAGATGAGCGCCCAAGGATGGGAACTGGTGAGCACCCTGTACATCGAACATGAAGTCGCCGTGCGCCTGTTCTTCAGGAAACCCGCCTGACACCGCCTTACGCAAGGAGCTCCCGATGCAGCACCCGCAGGAATTCCCCGTCGCGCCGCCCCCACCCCACACGTCGTGGTGGCTATGGCTGCCCATGCTGCTCGCGGCTGGCGCGGTGATCGTGGCGATGACGATGGAATCGCGGACGCCGCCGCCGCTGGCGGGATGGCTGGCCATTCCGTTCGTGGGGCTGGTCGGCATCGTGCTGACGTTCGCACTGCGCCGTCGCCGGATCGTGCTGGACAACCGCGAACTGCAGGTCAGCGCGACCTTCTATACGAAGACGCTGGTGCTGGAGGCCATCGACCTGGACAAGGCCCGCGTGGTCAGTCTGGAGGAGCACACCGAACTCAAGCCGGGCCTGAAGACCAATGGCTTCGGCCTGCCAGGGTTCCAGGCCGGGCATTTCCGCCTGCGCAACCTCACCAAGGCCTTCTGCCTGATCACCGACCGCAGCCGCGTGCTTGCATTGCCGCTGCGGGATGGGGGCCTTGTCCTGCTGAGCCCCGCGCGGCCCGCGGACCTGCTGGCGCGCCTGCGTGAACTGGCGGTACCGGCCCCCCGTCGCTAAGCTGGCGGCATGCCGCACTCGCACGCCATTCCGCTGAAATCCTTCCTGCTCAATACCGCACGGATCGAACTCTGGCCCGCCAAGCTGCTGAGTGCACGCACCAATGCCGACGCGCGCGCGCTGAGCCGGGCGCATACGGTACTGCGCCGCAAGCGCGATGGCCGCTACCTCGCGGCAGTGATGTCGCAGGGCGTGCTGCCGCTGCAACCGCGGCTTGTGCACGAGCCCGGCATCGAGGCCGCGCTGGATGCGATGGATGCACTGGATACCACGCGCGGCTTCGACATCGATGCCGCCGGCGAGCTGCCGCTGGACAGCCTGCTGGAACGACTGGACGTGCTGGGACTGGATGAAGCGTATGGCGACCGCACCGGCCTGTCCCTGGTCGCGGAACCCGCGGCGCTGGCGCTGGCCGGCTTCGACCGTTATCGCCGCCCGCTCTGGCTGACCCTCGCCAGCGCACGTGCATGGAACGCCATGCGACGCAGCGCGACGAAGGACGGGATAACGCTGGAGGCGATCTCCGGCTACCGCAGCCACGATTACCAACTGGGCATCTTCGAACGGAAACTGGCGCGCGGCCAGACCGTCGACCAGATCCTGACGGTCAATGCGGCGCCCGGCTACAGCGAACACCACAGCGGCCAGGCACTCGACATCGGCACCCCGGGCGAACCGCCGGCCGAGGAATCGTTCGAACAGACGCCGGCATTCGCGTGGCTCACGCGCCACGCGGGGGACTTCGGTTTCGTGATGAGTTATCCGCGCGACAATGCGTTCGGCATCATCTACGAGCCATGGCACTGGTATTACGCGGGTAACAACGCCTCTTGACGCTACGACGGCCCTGGCCCACGCTCGGCGTCGGGGACCCTTGAGAACGCCTTTCACGCCTGTCGGCGCGAAACGGCTGCATGGCCCCTCCTTGTCCACATCGCGCCAGGAAGCGGGCCATGAATTCCTCCAATCCATATGAAAGTCCGTCGGTAGCCGTCTTGGATGCACGGCAGCCACTCGAGCGCGACATCCCGGAAGAAATCTCACGACCGATAAAGCACGGCTGGATCGCTGCGTGCGTCTCCGCGACCATGACCCTGCTGGTCACCCTGCTCGCCCTGAAGAGCAGCACGGAAAATTCCTACGTCGACGCCTGGAACCTCATGGACGTCGCGCTGATTGCCCTGTTCGCCCTGGGCATCTACAAGCGGAGTCGCACCGCAGCGACCCTCATGCTGGTCTACTTCGTGCTCTCCAAGATTCTGATGATGATGGAGACCGGCATGCCGTCTGGCCTGGTGCTCGGCCTGGTGTTCACCATCTTCTATTTCCGCGCGATGACCGCGACCTTCCGCTACCACGCTTTCGTCAAGCAGTGGCGCCGGAACCCGCCTGCTCCCCGGCGCTCGCTGAGCGAGGACCCGCTGTTCGCTGCAAAAGCTACTGACAACAACGCGCCCTGAGCGCGTAGCTCAAGCGTCACCGACCGGCAGTCCACGGGTGCGCTGACTCAATCCTGCGAACGCTTCGTCGCCGTCTTGGCCTCGGTACCGAAGTCGGCGATGCGCCACAGGTACTGGCTGGCGTAGGTGCGATAAGGACCCCATTTCTCGCCGCGCGCCAGCAGCTCCTTCGGTGTCGGCATGACCTCCTGCTTGTCGACGAACTGCGCACCCTTGCGGATGCCCAGGTCATCGATGGGCAATACATCGGGCCGCCCCAGCCGGAACATCAGCATCATCTCCACCGTCCAGCGCCCGATGCCGCGGATGGGCACCAGCGCCGCGACGATCTCGTCTTCGTGCATCGTGCACATCTGCCGCAGCGTGGGGATTTCGCCGCGCTGCTCGCGCGCCGCCAGGTCGCGCAGGGCGAGCGACTTGTTGCCCGATACGCCGCAGGCACGCAGCGCCGCGTCATCGATGCGGCCCAAGGTATCGAAATGCAGCCGCGTGCTGCCGATGGCGGCCTCGACACGCCCGACGATGGTGGCCGCGGCCTTGCCGCTGAGCTGCTGGTAGAGGATGGCGCGTGCCAGCGCGTCCACCGGGTCGAAGGTCTTCTTCCAGGTGGGTTGCGGTTCGATGTAGCCGATCCGCTTCATCCAGGTGCCCAGCTTGCGATCGCGCCGGGTCAGGTGGTCCCAGGCCTGTTCGGTATCGAAGCCGCGCGCGTGGCGTGGCATGGCGTCAGCGCCGCACCGCGTCGATCGCCCACACCACCCACCCCGCCATCAGCAGGATGCCGCCCGCGGGCGCCAGCAACGACGACATGCCCGCGAGCACCTTGAGCGACAGGCTGCCGGCGAACAGCAGCGTGCCCAGCAGCAAGGCATACAGGCCCGTCTTGCCCATGCGGCGCACGGTACCGGCCGTCAGCGCCGCCAATGCCAGACCATGGCCGAAGGCGAACATCGCCGCGGTCTGCAGGTTGGCCTGCGCCTGCCCTTCCGCGCCGTGCGAGGCATAGGCGGACAGCCCGACCGCCATCGCGGCCAGCACGCCGCCGCACAGGGCGAGGAAGGAGGGTTTGCGTTGGCGGCGATCGTAGTTCATCAGCACGGGAGGCCTCGGGGAAGGACCGGCATCCTGCCAGGCGGCGGAAGAAGAGCGGAGCGGGTTTGCAGTAGCGGAAATGCAACGCGCCGCATGAAGCGGCGCGTTGGGGACACATTCGGCATCACGGACTGGTGTCCGCGCCGCGTTACTGCTTGACGGCCCAGTAGATGTCGAACTTGCCGTCTTCCAGGAACGCGCCATCGACGCCGGACTTCCAGGATTCGAACGGACGGTCGACCACTTCGTGGCCGCTGGTGACGGCCCAGGCACGCAGGGCGTTGCGCTGGTTGTCCAGCTCGGCCATGTAGCCGGTGTAGCTGGCGAAGGCGGACTTGCGCGGCTCGACGCGGACGTACTCCACGGGGGCGCCGGCCGGGATGGTGACGGTCAGCTTGCCGGTGGCGCCGGCCTTGCGGACGGGCTGGGCCACGTCGAAGGCGTACTTCTCGGCACCGAAGTCGGTCGTGATGATGCGGACCGGACCGGCGGCTTCCAGGCCGTTGGCTTCCATCGTGCGCTTGATCCATTCCTGGTTGGACTTGATCGAGGCCTTGATGGCGTCATTGTTGCGGTCGATGTTGCCGGCGACGACGACCAGCAGGTCTTCGGCGGGCAGTTCGACGATCTTCAGGTCGGTCAGCGGGCTGCCTTCGGTGCGGTAGTCGAAGTTCGGCACAGTGGCCAGCATGTTGGTCAGCTTGGACAGGCCGGCCTTGACGGCATCGCCGACGTGGCGGCTGACGTACATGCCCGCATAGCGGCCCAGCAGGTTCCAGTCGTAGCTGACGTCATACGACTGGGTGATCTTCACGTTGCGGTTGTTCTTGCCGGTGGGTTCCAGGCTGAACGTGCTGCGCTTGTCGTCACCCATGCGCTTGTCGACGATGGCATAGGTGATCTTGCCGGGACCACCGGTCGGCGCCGGGCGCTCGCTCTCGATGATTTCCCAGCTGCCCTGGCCCCAGGCGGCATTGGTGGAGTTGTACTCGACCTTGGCGCCCACGCCGGAATTGGTTTCACCGCCGCCGGAGTACGACAGCTCGTTGGCCGCGCTGGGAATCAGCGGGTTCCAGTCCTTCAGGCGACGCACGTTGTTCAGGGTATCGAACACGATGGTCATGCGGCGATTGGTTTCGACGCTTTCTTCAAGATGGCGCTTGGACGGCAGGATCAGGCCGATCACCAGAAACAGCGCCAGAACCAGCGCCAACGCAATCACGAACTCGATCAAACGGGTCATTCAGGAGTCTCCGGGGGCCGGTGCCTCGGCCGTCAAAAAAAATGCACCGCGCATCCTAGCAGGGTTGACGGCCTTCGGGCAGCCCATCTGACACCGGTAGGCCGCCCCGTTGCGCACCGCACCACGGGCCTTTCCGCCCTTCCGGTGACGCGGCCGCGGGCATACGGCCGCGTACGCCTGCGGCGCCCCGGCTCAGACCAGTTGCAGCTCGAATGCCTTGAGGACGGCCCGCGTGCGGTCACGCACGCCCAGCTTGGAAAGAATGTTGGACACGTGGTTCTTGATGGTGCCCTCGGCCACGCCCAGCGAGTTGGCAATTTCCTTGTTGGAGAAGCCGCTGGCCATCAGCCGCAGGATCTCCGTCTCGCGATCGGTGAGGGGATCCGGGCGGTCGAGGCTGACGAAATCGTTGCGCATGTGCTCCAGCCCCGACAGCAGGCGCTGGGTCACCGCCGGTTGCACCAGCGAGCCGCCGTCGGCCACCGTGCGGATGGCGCCGACCAGTTGTTCCAGCGACACATCCTTCAGCAGATAGCCCTTGGCCCCGGCCTTCAGCCCCGCCAGCACCAGCTGGTCGTCGTCGAAGGTGGTCAGGATGATGGTGGGGGGCAGTTCGCCCGTGCGGGCCAGGGCCTGCAGGGCTTCGAGCCCCGACATCACCGGCATGCGCATGTCCATCAGCACCACGTCGGGCTTGACCTGCGGCACCAGTTCCACGGCCTGTCGGCCATCGGCGGCCTCGGCCACCACCTCGATACCGTCGTCCAGCGCCAGCAGGGAACGGATGCCCTGGCGGACCAGGGTTTGGTCGTCGACCAGACAGACACGGATCATGGGTTGCCTCCTGAGCTGAGCTCGGGTGTGGGTTCGGAAAGGGGATTCGGCGTGGCGGTCAGGCCATTGCCGGCGTCGTTCACGGGCAGTGCGATGTGCAGGCAGAAGCCCTTGCCGGGGCGGGTTTCGATGACCAGGTCACCACCGTACTGGGCCAGGCGTTCGCGCATGCCGGTCAGGCCATTGCCGGAGACCACCTGGTCGGCGCCGTTACCGTCGTCGCGCGCATCGATCAGGATGCGGTAACCGTCGCGCCGGCAGTGCACCCACAGGTTGCGGGCGCCGGCGTGGCGCACCGCGTTGGTGATGATTTCCTGGGTACAGCGCAGCAGCACGTGCGCCCTGTGCGGGTCTTCCAGGGTCAGCGGCTCCTCGATGTCCATGTGGATGGACAGCGACGGCACCTTTTCGGCCAGCGGGTACAACGCGGCCCCCAGGTCGATGGCGCCGCTGTCGCGCAGCTGGCTGACCGCCTCGCGCACGTCCGTCAGCAGCAGCCGTGCCAGCGTGTGCGCCTGCTTCACGTGGTCCTGTGCGCGGCCTTCGGTCATGTGCCCGGCCACTTCCAGGTTCAGGCTGAGCGCGGTCAGGTGGTGGCCCAGCAGGTCGTGCAGCTCGCGGGAAATGCGCGTGCGTTCGTTGACGCGGGCGCTCTCGGCCAGCAGCACGCGGGTCGCCCGCAGTTCGGCGTTCAACCGGCGCTGGTCCTCGCGGGCCTGCGCCTGCTGGCGCGCCACGAAGGTGGTGATCAGCACGAAGGCCGAAAAGCCCACGTAGAACATGGACTGGAACAAGGCTTCCCAGAAGTTGAAGTCGTCGCGGGCCATGAACGACGGCACCAGCAGCACGTGCGCCGCGAGCAACCAGGCCACGGCGAAGCGCAGCTCCAGCAGCCACGGCAGCACGCCGGCCATGATCAGCAGCAGCACGGCCCCGAGGCCAGTCTCGGTATAGGCGCCCACCCCGATGGCGGCGGCGGTAAGCACCATGGCCAGCGGGACATTCCAGGCCAGCGGGAGCCCGGACTTGCGGCCATCCAGTGCACGCGTCGCCAGCCAGTAGCCGGCACCGAAGCTGAAATAGCACAGCGCGGTCAGCGGCAGGTTGACGCCGCGGCCGTCGGTGGCGCTGGACGGCGGCAATACCCACACGTTCAGGATGATGGGGATTCCCACCAGGGCCCACGTGTAGAGCCCGGCAGCGCGCAGCAGGCGGGTATGGCTGAGTCGTCCCAACATCCAGTCATCTTAGGCTGAATCGGGGGCGCTGCCGTCCCAACTAAAGTCATGTGGGCGCCGGGCGCATGCCGGGCGGGTTCATGCTCCGCTCACCCGATGCCTCGCCGCCCCTGCACGGCCATGCGATAATCCGCCGTCGGCCGTGCGCGGCGACACGCCCACGCTGCCCCGCAAGACCCGTACGGAGTCAGGTAATGTCGATTGTCATCCGCGACGTGCGCGAGCACGAGCTGGATTCCGTCCTAGCCCTCAACAACAACGCCGGACTGGCCATCCTGCCACTGGACTCGGCCAAGGTGCGCCGCTTCTACGAGCAGGCGGAGTACTTCCGCGTCGCCGAGCGCGACGGCAACCTCGCCGGCTTCCTGGTCGGGTTTGGCTCCGGCGCGGACCACGACAGCAGCAACTTCGGCTGGTTCCGCGAGCGCTACCCCCAATTCTTCTACATCGACCGCATCGTCGTGGCCAGCCGTCGCCGCGGTGGCGGTGTCGGCCGCGCGTTCTATGCCGACGTGCAGAGCTATGCCGAACTGCGCCATCCGCAGCTGGCCTGCGAAGTGTTCCTCGACCACGGCGCCGACCCGGCGCTGCTCTTCCACGGCAGCTTCGGATTCCGCGAAGTCGGCCAGCACATGATGGGCGAAGCCAATGTGCGCGCCAGCATGCTGATGAAGGAGCTCTGCAGCTACCCGTGGGTGCGCGAGACCTACGGCGATGCCCTGCCCGACGTCCCGTGGACACGGACGCGTACCCTTGCCCATCCCGGCGCCCAGCGCCCGACGGGAACATGAGCGTGACGCAAGCCCACATGGATTACGAACAGGCCGGCGAACTGAAGATCGGCCAGGTCGGCATCGCCAACCTCCGCATCCGCACCCTCGACGTCGCCCAGCTCACGCGTGAAATGCGCGACCGCGTCGAACGCGCGCCCAAGCTGTTCGGTCGTGCCGCCGTCATCATCGATTTCGGTGGCCTGGCGCGCATGCCCGACGTCGACACCGCCCAATCCCTGCTCGACGGCCTGCGCAGTGCCGGCGTGCTGCCGGTGGCGCTGGCCTACGGCTCGCGCGACACCGAAGTGCTGGCCGAACAACTTGGCCTGCCGCTGCTGGCCAAGTTCCGCGCGCAGTACGAACCGACCGGCGCCGCTCCCGCACCGGCCCGGGCGCCCGCCGCCGAGGCCGCTCCCGCGAAGCCGGCACCGGCGCCCGCAGCCAAAGCCGCCGACAGCAAGCCCGGCCTCGTGCAGAAGACACCCGTGCGCTCGGGCCAGCAGCTGTATGCTGAAAACCGCGACCTGACCGTGCTCAGCACCGTCGGCGCCGGTGCCGAAGTGATCTCGGACGGTTCCATCCACATCTACGGCGCATTGCGCGGTCGCGCCCTCGCCGGTGCGCGCGGCAATGCCGACGCGCGCATCTTCTGCCGCGAATTCCACGCCGAACTGGTCGCCATTGCCGGCCACTACAAGGTGATGGAGGAAGTACCCAAGGAACTGCGCGGCAAAGCCGTGCAGATCTGGCTGGACCAGGACCAACTCAAGATCGCCGCGCAGGAATGATGCGCGGCGTTACCCCGAATAGAAGAACGACCAAGGAGAACACCGTTGGCTGAAATCATCGTAGTCACTTCCGGCAAGGGCGGCGTGGGCAAGACCACCACCAGCGCCAGCATCGCCTGTGGCCTGGCGCGTCGCGGCAAGAAGGTCGCGGTCATCGACTTCGACGTCGGCCTGCGCAACCTCGACCTCATCATGGGCTGCGAACGCCGCGTCGTGTACGACTTCGTCAACGTCACCCAGGGCGAGGCCACGCTGAAGCAGGCCCTCATCAAGGACAAGCGTTTCGAGACGCTGTACGTGCTGGCCGCCTCGCAGACCCGCGACAAGGACGCACTGACCAAGGAAGGCGTGGAGAAGGTGCTGAAGGACCTGTCCGATGACGGCTTCGACTACGTCGTTTGCGACTCCCCGGCCGGCATCGAGAAGGGCGCGTTCCTGGCGATGTATTTCGCCGACCAGGCCATCGTGGTTGTGAACCCGGAAGTGTCGTCCGTGCGCGACTCCGATCGCATCCTCGGCCTGCTGGACTCCAAGACCCGCAAGGCCGAGAACGGCGAGACGCTGAAGGCCAACCTGCTGCTGACGCGCTACAACCCGGCGCGCGTGGAAGGTGGCGAGATGCTCAGCATCAAGGACGTGGAAGACGTGCTGGGCCTGAAGACCCTGGGCGTGATCCCCGAGTCCGGCGACGTGCTCAACGCCTCCAACAAGGGCGAACCGGTCATCCTCGACCTGGAGTCGCCGGCCGGCCAGGCTTACGACGACACCGTGGGTCGCCTGCTGGGCGAAGACCGCCCGATGCGTTTCATCACCCTTGAGAAGAAGGGTTTCTTCACCAAGTTGTTCGGAGGTTGAACATGGGCCTGTTCGATTTCCTCAAGGCGAAGAAGAACACCGCCGAGACCGCGAAGAACCGCCTGCAGATCATCATCGCGCAGGAACGCAATTCGCGTGGTGCCCCCGACTACCTGCCGCTGCTGCGCCGCGAGTTGCTGGAAGTCATCAAGAAGTACGTCAACGTCGATGTCGATGCGGTCAAGGTGGACCTCATCAAGGACGGCGACCACGACGTGCTGGACATCTCGGTCGCACTGCCGGAAGGCAATAACTGATCACGCCGGGCGGAGCAGGCTCCGCCCGCAACGCCCCTCTCTGAGGCGGAACCCGTTCCGCCCTTCGCGACATCGCCATGAACGTTGCCGTCGCTGCTGCCGATGCCGCCGTACCGGACGTGCTCTGCGTCCGCGACCTGCCGTTCGCCACGCTCGAAGCGCTGCTTGCGCAACACGACCTGCGACTGCATGGCGTGGAAGATGGCGCACCCATCCCCGGCAGCTTCTGGGGCGAACCCGAAGCGGGCGTCATTGCCAGCAACGTGTACGTGCGTGGCGACACGCCGGTGCATTCCCTGCTGCATGAAGCCTGCCACCTGATCGTGCTGCCGCCGGAACGCCGTGCCCAGGTACATACCGACGCCACCGACTCGGACCTGGAGGAAGACGCCACCTGCTGCCTGCAGATCATCCTGGCCGATGCGCTGCCCGGTGTGGGACGCGCGCGGCTGATGGCGGACATGGATGCCTGGGGCTATTCGTTCCGGCTGGGGTCGACGGCTGCGTGGTTCGAACACGACGCGGAAGACGCCCGTGCCTTCCTGAAGCAACAGGGCCTGCCCCACCGCTGATCCGGCGGCTGCATCATGGCGCGCTGCGGCGCGAGACTTCCTGCGGCGCCCCGCGTTTCCGTGGGCGCGGTTCGAACACGACGCGGAAGATGCCCGTGCCTTCCTGAGGCAACAGGGCCTGCCCCACCGCTGACCCGGCGGCTGCATCATGGCGCGCTGCGGCGCGAGACTTCCTGCGGCGCCCCGCGTTTCCGTGGGCGCGGTTCGAACACGACGCGGAAGACGCCCGTGCCTTCCTGAAGCAACAGGGCCTGCCCCACCGCTGACCCGGCGGCTGCATCATGGCGCGCTGCGGCGCGAGACTTCCTGCGGCGCCCCGCGTTTCCGTGGGCGTGGTTCGAACACGACGCGGAAGACGCCCGTGCCTTCCTGAAGCGCCTGCGCCTGCCCTTGTAGGAGCGACGTCAGTCGCGACCGCACGCTCCGACAACCAGGACACCCCGCCTCAACTCACAAGAGGAAACGCGGACAAGGCCAGGTTCGCCGCCAATGCTTCCCCACTCCACTGGCGGTTCCGGCCGCAACTGGCGCCGGCCCCACAAGGAAGCCTCCGCCGCACTTGCACCCCCTCCCCCCGCCTCACTACCCTTCGGGTTCCTGCCTGCCGTACCTGAAGGACATCCCGTGAAGCAACGCCATCTCCTGCTCGCCATCGCCGTTGGCGCCTGTGTCGCCACCCTGGCCGCCTGCAAGAAGGACGAGCCCGCCGCCGAACAGGCCGCCGCGCCCGCCACCACGCCGCAGGGCGAGAGTGCCGACCAGTTCATCGCGCGCGTCAACGACGAGTACCGCAAGATGTACCCGGAACTCACGGCCGCACAGTGGCTGTCCAGCACCTACATCAACGACGACAGCCAGCTGCTGGCGGCCAAGGGCAACGAACGCTACCTGACCCAGCTCAACAGCTGGATCGAACAGGCCAAGAAGTACGAAGGCCAGAAGATGTCGCCCGAGACCGCGCGCGCCATCCAGCTGCTGAAGCTGGCCACCGCGATGCCGGCGCCTAAGGACCCGGCCAAGCTGGAGGAACTGACCCAGATCGCCACGCGCATGGAAGGCACCTACGGGTCGGGCAGCTACTGCACCGGCGAAGGCGACGCGAAGAAGTGCCGCCAGCTGGGCGAACTGGAAGACGTGCTGCGCAGCAGCCGCGATTACGACGCGCAACTGGACGCCTGGCAGGGTTGGCATACCGTGGCGCAACCCATGCGCAAGGACTACACGCGCTTCGTCGAACTGGTCAACGAGGGCGCCAAGGAAATGGGCTACGCCGACACCGGCGAGATGTGGCGCAGCGGTTACGACATGACGCCGGCGGAAATCGCCGCGGAGACTGACCGCCTGTGGGGCCAGGTCAAGCCGCTGTACGAACAGCTGCATTGCTACACGCGCACCAAGCTGCAGGCCACCTACGGCGTGGAGAAGGGCCAGGTCAACGGCCTGCTGCCCGCGCACCTGATGGGCAACATGTGGCAGCAGGACTGGGGCAACCTCTGGGACGTGCTGGAACCCTACAAGGGCGCCGGCAGCCTGGACATCACCGGCGCGCTGGAAAAGCAGTACCAGGCCGACTACCAGGCCGCGCTCGGCAAGGCCGGCCCCGGCCCGGGCACCGACAAGCTGTTCCAGGCCGAGCGTGAAGCGCAGTTGCAGGTGGCCAGGCAGATGACCGAACGCGCCCAGGACTTCTACACCAGCCTGGGCATGCCCAAGTTGCCGGAGAGCTACTGGACCAAGACCCAGTTCATCAAGCCGATGGACCGCGACGTGGTCTGCCACGCCAGCGCCTGGGACATGAACATGGCCGGCGACGTGCGCACCAAGATGTGCATCAAGCCGAACGAGGAAGACTTCACCACCATCTACCACGAGCTGGGCCACGTCTATTACTACCTGGCCTACAACAAGCTGCCGCCGCTGTTCCAGACCGGCGCGCACGACGGCTTCCACGAGGCCATCGGCGACACCATGGTGCTGGCGATGACGCCTGATTACCTGAAGTCGATCGGCATGGTCGATGCGCAGCAGCAGACCAACGAAGCGCTGATCAACGCGCAGATGCGCATGGCGCTGGCGAAGGTGTCGTTCATGCCGTTCGGCCTGATGATAGACCGCTGGCGCTGGGGCGTGTTCGACGGCACCATCAAGCCGGCCGACTACAACAAGGCGTGGTGGGAGCTGAAGGCCAAGTACCAGGGCGTGGCCCCGGTCGGCGCACGCAGCGAGGAGTTCTTCGATCCGGGCGCCAAGTACCACGTGCCTGGCAACACGCCGTACACGCGCTACTTCCTGTCGCACGTGCTGCAGTTCCAGTTCTACAAGGGCCTGTGCGATGCCTCCGGCTACAAGGGCCCGCTGTACAACTGCAGTTTCTACGGCAACAAGGTCGCCGGCCAGAAGTTCTGGGCGATGCTCGAGAAGGGCGCCAGCCAGCCGTGGCAGGGCACGCTGAAGGAGCTCACCGGCACCGAGAAGATGGATGCCAGCGCGGTGCTGGAGTACTTCGCGCCGTTGCAGGCGTGGCTGAAGCAGCAGAACGAAGGGCAGACCTGCGGCTGGCAGCCCACCGCTGCCGCACAGGCGCCCGCGCCCGCGCCTGCCACCAAGTCCTGAGGTGACGAAGACGGGCCGGCAACGGCCCGTCTTCTCTATCCGCTACCACATGGATGTATTAATGAATCCTCGCCTGATCGCTGCCCTCGTCCTGGGTCTCATTGCCTTCGCACCATCCCTTTCAGCACAAGCCACCCGCCTGCAGACTGACAGCGAAGCCAGCCTTACCCCGCGGCAAACCGCCCCCACCTGGAAACTCGCAGCATTTCCCGCACCAAGCACCACGTCGATCGGCTATCGCGAACTGCCCGTAAGGCGACTTCTGGACTTGCAGCACCGGAATGCCAGCCAGCGCATCAAGGCAACGCAGATCGGCATCGGCCGGACCCTCTTGGGTGAGGGAATGCAGCGCACCACGCCCGCGCTGCGCTGGATTCCCCTCAAGACTGGCGGCGCCGTGGCCCGCCTGCAGGTATCGTCTCCCGATGCCTTGGCACTGCGGGTGGGCCTGCAGGTCAGGATGCTCCATCCGCATGTCGAGCTGCGCTTCGCCGGGCAGGATGCCGCCTCGCAGGTCGTGGCCATGGTGACGGCGGCCGACGCCGCGCGCTCCGCGGACGGCAGTGGCATCTACTGGACACCCGCCACCGACGGCGCCGGCCAGATCATCGAGCTCTATCGCCCCGCGCATGTCGCCGCGAGCCAGGTGCGCGTGCAGGCGCCATTGCTCTCGCATCTGGTGAGCAACAGCCGCAACGACTTCAAGCTGATCGAGAAGGTCGGCGAATCCGGGAGCTGCAACATCAACGCGATGTGCAAGGTCGCCCAGCTGGGCCCCGCCTATGTGCAGGCCAAGAATGCGGTCGCGCATATGGTGTACGTGGAGAACGGCGCGTCCTACATCTGTACCGGCACGCTGCTCAACGACACCGTGGCAGCCACCCAGGTGCCTTACTTCTACAGCGCGGCGCATTGCATCGACAACCAGACCGTCGCCAGCACGCTCAATACGTACTGGGCCTACGAGAATTCCGCTTGCGGCACGCTGGATGCACAACGCCACTCGCCGTTGACCGGCGGTGCCGATCTGCTCTTCTCCGATGCCGTTACCGATGCGCTGCTGCTGCGCCTGCGCAATCCGGCACCCGCAGGCGCGACGTTTGCCGGCTGGGATGCCAGTCCGCTCGCAGCCAATGCGGAGATCATCGGCATCCATCATCCCTCGGGGGATGCGAAGAAGGTTTCGCTGGGACGGCATGTTAGCGACACGTATCCCCAACAGTTCACGGTGGGTTGGCAGGAAGGCACTACTGAGGGTGGCAGCAGCGGATCGGGCCTGTTCGCCCTTTACGCCGACAGCACATATCGGCTGCGCGGCGGTCTTTATGGCGGGAAGGCGTCCTGCAGCAATACCGGCTCGCTCACCAACACGGCCAACCGCGACCATTACTCACGACTGGACGTGATCTTCCCGCAGATCAAGCAGTGGCTGGCCTCGGAACCGGTGCGTGAAAACGGATCGCACGCACTGGTGCGCACCGCCGGTGCGGTCGCCCAAGGCCAAGGCACACGCACCGCGCAGACTGCGCCAACGCCTGCGCCCGTACAGTCGACGCCGAGCGAGCGACAGTCCGTCCGTCGTGTATCGCGGGGACGCAGTGGCGTGCTTGACCGCTGACCGGCCCCAACCGAGTCGATTCCGCACCAAGGCCGGCACATGCCGGCCTTTTTTTGTTCCGCCGGATGCATCCACTTCATCGTCGCCCCACACGGCACCACAAGAATCAGCACACCTTCCATTGCACCGGGTCGCCGATGCCCACCCTCTTCACCCATGCCCTGCTCCCGCTCGCTGCCGGCGTCGCACTGGGTAGCGCCCGCGTTCCGCCCCGTCTGGTCGCGGCCGGAATGATCGCCGCCGTCCTGCCGGATGCCGACGTGGCGATGTTCAAGTTCGGCATCGACTACGCGCATGCGTTCGGGCACCGCGGTGCCAGCCATTCGCTGCTGTTCGCGCTGGCATGCGGAATACTGGGCGCCGGCGCATCGCGCTGGCTGCACGCCAGTGCGCGCACGGCTTTCCTGTTCATCGCCCTCGCCGCCGCCTCGCACCCGTTGCTGGACATGCTGACGGACGGGGGCTTGGGCGTGGCGCTGTACTGGCCATGGTCAGATGCGCGGCATTTCGCGCCGTGGCGCGTGATCGAGGTCTCGCCGTTCGCCCACCGCTTCTTCAGCGCGCGGGGCGTGGAGGTAATGCTGTCCGAACTGCGCTGCGTGTGGTGGCCGGCGCTGACCGTGGCCGCCCTCGCCTTCTGGAGACGCCGCAGGAAATCCCTGTAGGAGCAACGTCAGTCGCGACCACACGGCCGGATTGGTCGATGGGACATGAAGAAACGTGGAGAACGCGACACCGGAAGCATCGCGGCTGCGGGCGCTGGCGCTGGTGTGTCTCAATCCGCGGTCGCGACTGACGTCGCTCCTACAAGAAGCGATGCGTCAGTTCACTTCCTGCGCGGGATCCGGCTTGCCGGCCTTCATCTGCTCGGCCAGCTGCGCTTCGAACTGCTCCAGGGTCAGGCCCTGTGCGGCGGCTTCGATCACCGCGGTGTCGCGCAGTTCGTCCGAATACACCAGCCTGACCGCATTGCCTTGCGCCTCATGCAGCTCGGCCGCCTGCTTGATCATCGCCAGCACTTCGGCGGCACTGTCGGAGCTGCCGGCGATGCGGCCGTCCAAGCCGAAGACCCACACCCCCGCCTGCCGCACGATGCCCGCCAGCAGGTCGCCCTGCGGATTGCGCAGCTCGGCATGCGGCTCGATGGCGGGGGCGTTCGCACGCGCCTGGTTGCGGAGCTTCTCGGCCTTTCGCTTCTTCGCCTCGCGGCGCGCCTTGGACTGGATGGACATGGGGGAATTCTCGTCGTTCAGAGGTGATCGGTGGGTTCCAGCGCCGCGCTCTCGCGGGGACAGGATGGCATGTCGCGGCTGACGCTGGCTTCCCAGCGCCACATCAGCCAGCCCAGCAGCGTGAAGCCTGCCATGCCCAGCGCCAGGTGCAGGCCGTGGTGGCTCAGCAGTGGCGACAGCACCCCGGCGATGATCGCGTTGACCACCAGGTTGCTGAAAGCCTGCAGCGACGACGCGGCGCCGCGCTGGCGCGGGTACATGTCCAGGATGGACAACGTCAGGATGGGGAACACCAGCGCCACGCCCAGCGCCGCCAGCGTCATCGGCATCACGGCCCACGGAATCCGCATCGCATCGCCCGCCCAGGCGTTGTAGCCCACGTTGGCCACCATCGCCACCGCCATGCAGCCGAAGCCGATGGCCACCAGCCGCCGACCCTCCACTCGGCCAGCGGAACGGCCCGACAGGAAGGCACCCAGCACCATGCCGCCGATCGTAGGCAGGAACAGCCAGGCGAACTGCTGCTCGTTCAGATGCAGCAGGTCCATCACGAACGCCGGCGCCGATGCGATATACAGGAACAGGCCGCCGAAGCTCAGCGAACCGGCCGCCGCCAGTCGCAGGAAGCGACGGTTGCCGAGGATGGCGAAGTAGTCGCGCAGCAGGTGGCGTGGCGACACTTTGAGGCGCACTTCCTTGGGGTGCGTTTCCGGCAGCCACGCCCCCACCGACAGCATCAGCAGCAGCGAGAAGCCGGCCAGGAACCAGAAGATCATCGGCCACGCACTCCAGCCCAGGATCCAGCCGCCCACGATGGGGGCGATGGCCGGCGCGATGCCGAAGATCATCGACACCTGGCTCATCAACCGTTGCGCATCGTCGCCGTGGTGCACGTCGCGGACCACCGCGCGGCCGACGATGAAACCCACGCCGGCCGACAGCCCCTGCAGCGCACGGAAGAACAGCAGGGTGCCCATGTCGGTGGACAGCGCGCAGCCCACCGATGCCAGCAGGAACACGGACAGGCCGCCCAGGATGACCTTGCGCCGCCCGAACGCATCCGACAGCGGCCCGTGCACCAGGCTCATCAGCGCATACGTCAGCAGGTACACGCTGATCGTCTGCTGCATGGCCACCTTGTCGGCGCCCAGCTGCGCGCCCATGGCCGGAAAGGCCGGGAAAATGGTGTCGATGGAGAACGGCCCGAACATGGCCAGTCCGCCCAGCAGCAGGGCCAGGCGAAGGCTGGAGACGGGTTTGGCGACGCTCATCGCAGGGGGAACTCCTGGCAGGTCCGGTGCCGCGTTCATGAACAGGCCGGGCCGGAGGGCTGCATAGGGTACGCCGAAACGCCGCGCGGACGCCCGCCGGGCTATAATCGCCGGGCAAGATCAGGTGGGAGAAGCCCGTCGCCCGCGACGTGCTGCCGAAGGCGCAAACGCCCGTAATCGCTCAGGCCCGATACCATCACCGCTACAAACACTCTGGAGAGACCAGCCGCCATCCGGTAGCGCTGGCGCCGAAGGGGCACGAAGCACGCGACCTCGTCCGCCGCGCTTCCAAACTCTCAGGCAGAAGGACAGAGGGGCACTCCACGCGCGGTTTCCGCGCGCCCGGTCCTATTGCCCCTTCCCGGATGCCCGCCATGTCCAACACCCCCTCCCTGCGCGAGCTCGAGCACCACGGTGCATTCCTCGAGCGCCACATCGGCCCCAACGACGCCGAGATCGCGCACATGCTGCGTACCGTCGGTTACGACTCGCTCGACGCGATGACCGACGCCATCGTGCCCGCCGGCATCAAGTCCACCGCGCCGCTGGCGCTGCCCGACCCGATCACCGAGGAAGAGGCACTGGCCAAGATCCGTGCCGTGGCCGACCGCAACCAGGTGTTCCGCAACTACATCGGCCAGGGCTACTACGGCACGCACACGCCCAAGGTCATCCTGCGCAACATCCTGGAGAACCCCGCGTGGTACACGGCCTATACGCCGTACCAGGCCGAGATCTCGCAGGGCCGCATGGAAGCGCTGATCAATTTCCAGACCATGGTCGCCGACCTGACCGGCATGGAGATCGCCAACGCCTCGCTGCTCGACGAAGCCACCGCCGCCGCCGAGGCGATGACGCTGGCAAAGCGTTCGGCCAAGTCGAAGTCGAACGTGTTCTTCGTGCACGACCGCGTGCACCCGCAGACGCTGGAAGTGCTGCGCACGCGCGCCGAACCGCTGGACATCGAACTGGTCGTCGGCAGCGCCGAAGACGCGCTCGCCACCGACGGCTTCGGCGTGCTGCTGCAGTATCCCGACACGCTGGGCGGCATCGGCGACCACAGGGCGCTGGCCGAGGCCGTGCATGTACGCGGCGGCCTGGTCGCCGTGGCCACCGACCTGCTGGCACTCACCCTGATCGCCGCGCCGGGTGAATGGGGCGCGGACATCGTGGTCGGCAACACGCAGCGCTTCGGCGTGCCGTTCGGCTTCGGCGGCCCGCACGCCGCCTTCATGGCGTGCCGTGACGCGTTCAAGCGCAGCATGCCCGGCCGCCTGATCGGCGTGTCGATCGATGCCGAGGGCAAGCCCGCCTACCGCCTGACCCTGCAGACGCGCGAGCAGCACATCCGCCGCGAGAAGGCCACCTCCAACATCTGCACCGCGCAGGTGCTGCTGGCGGTGATGGCCAGCATGTACGCCGTCTACCACGGCCCGGAAGGCCTCACCCGCATCGCCCACCGCACGCACCGCCTGGCCGCCATCCTGGCCGATGCGCTGCGCGCCGCCGGCGTCAGCGTCGGCGAGGGTTTCTTCGACACCCTGCATGTCAGCGGCATCGACGCCGCCGCCGTGCATGCCAAGGGCCGTGCCGCCGGCATCAACCTGCGTGCGCTCGACGCGCACAGCGTGGGCATCAGCCTGGACGAGACCACCACCCGCAAGGACGTGGCGGACCTGGCGGCCCTGTTCGGCGCGTCGATCACCGACATCGACGCCGCCGATGCCACCACCGCCGACGCCCTACCCGCCGCCCTGAAGCGCAGCAGCGCGTTCCTGCAGCACCCGGTGTTCAATACGCACCACAGCGAGCACGAACTGCTGCGCTACATGCGCGCGCTGGCCGACAAGGACCTGGCGATGGATCGCACCATGATCCCGCTGGGCAGCTGCACCATGAAGCTCAACGCCACCGCCGAGATGATCCCGGTGACTTGGCCGGAGTTCGGTGCCATCCACCCGCTGGCCCCGGCCGAACAGGCCACCGGCTACAAGCAGCTGATCGACGAACTGGAAGCCATGCTGGTCGAATGCACCGGCTACGACGCGGTCAGCCTGCAGCCCAACTCCGGCGCGCAAGGTGAATACGCCGGCCTGCTGGCGATCCGCGCCTACCATCGCTCGCGCGGTGAAGCGCACCGCGACATCTGCCTGATCCCCGAGTCCGCGCACGGCACCAACCCGGCCAGCGCGCAGATGTGCGGCATGACCGTGGTGGTCACCAAGTGCGACGCCAACGGCAACGTCGACGTCGACGACATCCGTCGTGCCGCCGAGAAGTACAGCGACCGCCTGGCCGCGCTGATGATCACCTACCCGTCCACGCATGGCGTGTTCGAGGAGGACGTGGTCGAGATCTGCCAGATCGTCCACCAGCATGGTGGGCAGGTGTATACCGACGGCGCCAACATGAATGCCCTGGTCGGCGTGGCCAAGCCCGGCAAGTGGGGTTCGGACGTCTCGCACCTCAACCTGCACAAGACCTTCTGCATCCCGCACGGCGGCGGCGGCCCGGGCGTTGGCCCGTGCGCGGTCAAGTCGCACCTGGCGCCGTTCCTGCCGCGCACGCTGGGCGGCGAAGGCGACGTGGGCATGGTGTCGGCGGCCAGCTTCGGCAGCGCCAGCATCCTGCCGATCAGCTGGATGTACGTCACGCTGATGGGTGCGCAGGGCCTGCGCAAGGCCACCCAGGTCGCCCTGCTCAACGCCAACTACATCGCCAAGCGGCTGGAACCGCATTTCGAGACGCTCTACACCGGCCGCAACGGGCTGGTGGCGCACGAGTGCATCCTCGACCTGCGCCCGCTGAAGGACAGCACCGGCATCAGCGCCGAAGACGTCGCCAAGCGCCTGATCGACTTCGGCTTCCACGCGCCCACGCTGAGCTTCCCGGTCGCCGGCACGCTGATGGTGGAACCGACCGAGAGCGAATCGCTGCACGAGCTGGACCGCTTCATCGACGCCATGATCGAGATCCGCGACGAGATCCGCGCGGTGGAAGACGGCCGCCTGGACCGGGAGGACAACCCGCTGAAGAACGCGCCGCACACCGCCACGATGGTGATGGCCAGCGAGTGGACCCACGCCTACCCGCGCGAACTGGCCGCCTTCCCGCTGGCCACGCTGAAGCTGCAGAAGTACTGGCCGCCGGTCGCGCGCGTGGACAACGTCTACGGCGACAAGAACGTCATGTGCGCCTGCATCCCGGTGGATGCGTACAAGGACGATGAAGTGGAGGCCTGAGCCTCACCGCCCGGTTCCGCACGACGGCCCCGCATCGCGGGGCCGTCTGCGTTTGCGCCCTGCCTGCAGCACACGGAAGTGACTTCTGGCGGCAGCCGAAGTGACTTGCGACCCTGTCGTCCCGCTTGCCGCGCCGGCTAGCCTGACGTTCCTGTCTTCCACCGGGATGCGTCATGCGCCTTGTCCTTCTTTCCTGCGCCGTGCTCGTCGCCGCCGCGCTGCTGCCGGCCGGTCACGCCCGCGCCGTCGATGCGCCCGCCTGCCATGCCGGCGCCTATCGCCTCCTTGATGGCAGCGTGGTGGAGATCGGTCGCGTCAGCGAACCGGCACAACTGCGCTGGCGGCGCGTGGATGGCAGCACCGGCCTGCTCTCGCCCGCGGACGATGCATGGCGCAGCACCACGGGCTGGACCGGCCGCCCCGACGGCAAGGTCGTGCGCTTCGGCGACTGCGCGGAAGCCCGCATCGACTTCGATGGGCAGGCCGGCTCGAAGATCGCCTTCGACATCACCGAAACGCGTTTCGCCGGCAAGGGCGAGCAGTTGCGTGGCCGGCTGGTGCTGCCGCAGGGTGATGGTCCCGTGCCGATCGCGGTCATCGTGCACGGGTCGGAGGACTACTCCGGCGTCGACTTCTATTCAGCACAGCATCTGTTCCCCGCGCAGGGCGTGGGCGTGTTCGTCTACGACAAGCGCGGCACCGGGCAGTCCACCGGCAAGTACACGCAGGACTTCCATCTGCTGTCCGACGACGCCGTCGCGGCATTGGCTGAAGCACGTCGCCTGGCCGGTCCGCGCGCGGCGCGCACCGGCTTCCTGGGCGGCAGCCAGGCCGGCTGGATCGCACCGCTGGCGGCCAGCAAGACCGGTGATGCCGCCTTCGTCGTGGTCGGCTACGGCATGGCGGACAGTCCGCTGGCCGAGGATCGCGACCAGGTGATGCTGGACCTGCGCCGCGCCGGGTACGGCGACGACGTGCTGGCGACGGCGCGCGAGATCACCGATGCCACCGGTGCCGTCGTGGCTTCGCGCCGCGAGGCCGACTGGGAACGCCTGGAGGCCGTCCGCCGCCGCTATGCAGGCGAACCCTGGTACCCCGCGATCAAGGGCGAGTTCAGTGGCCTGCTCCTGCAGCACACGCGGGAGCAGATCGAAGCCACCGCCGCGCAGCACGACAAGGGCACCACGTGGAATTACGACGCCCTGCCGGTGCTGCGGGCCCTGCGCATCCCGCAGCTGTGGATCCTGGCGGGCGCGGACCGCGAAGCGCCGCCGGAGGAAACCCGTCGCCGCCTGGTGGCGTTGGCGGAAGCGGGCCACCCGATCACCACGGTGGTATTCCCCGACACCGACCATGGCATCCGCGAATTCGAGACCGGTGACGATGACAGCCGCACGTACACGCGCGTCGCCGACGGATACCAGCGCATGCAGGCCGACTGGATCCTTACCGGCTCGCTGCCGGATGCCCCCTACGGGCGTGCGCAGCTGCTGGCGCAGCCAAGGCGCTGACGCAGCGCGCGATGATGCGACCGGCGATGATGGAGCCGTTATGATCGCGCCATGGCCAGCACCCTCGCCTTCTTCCTTGATGTCCTGATCTTCATCGTCCTGGCCTGGGCCGCCTGGCGGGCCGTGGCGCGCTCGATCCCCGTCGCCGTCATCCCGATCATCATCGGGCTGGTGCTGGCCGCCACCGGCGTGCTGCCCGCCGGCTGGGGCGTGCCGTCGAAGCTTGGTGACCAGCTGGGTTTCGTCGGCGTGCTGCTGCTCGCCTTCACCGCCGGCCTTGAAACGCGCCAGTCCGCGCACCTGCCCACCACCGCCGAAGCCGCTCCGCTGCCGCGCACGCAGGCGCTGCGTTTCATGGCCAGCGCCGGCATGGCGCTGCTGCTGCCGTTCGCACTGGGCACGCTGGCCGCGCATTACTACTTCACCGGCCTGCCGGGCTGGGACGCACCGCGCGGCGGCGCGTGGATGGGCTCGATGGCCATCGGCCTGTGCCTTGCGGTGAGTGCGCTGCCGGTGCTGATCGGCATCGTGCGCGAACTCGGTCCGCTGCATCGCCCGCTGACCCAGCTAGCGCTGCGCATCGCGGTGATCGACGACGCCGTGCTGTGGATCGGCCTCGCGCTGTTGCTGCTGGCCGCCGAGGGCGGTTCACTGCTGGCCGGCGCCTCCGTCCTGCACCTGCTCGCGCTGGGCGTGGTGATCCTGCTGGCCACCGCCGGCACGCTGGCGCAGCGGCTGCACGCACCGCCGCCGGCCTGGCTGGTGTGGGTGTCGTTGCCGGTCTTCCTGGTCACCGGTGCCTGGGCCAGTTCGCAGCTCGGCCTGCATGCCCTGCTGGGCGCGTACTTCGGCGGCGCGATGGTGCCGCCGGCGTGGGGCCGACGCTTGCCGGTGGAACGGCTGGGCCAGTTCGCGCTGATCGGGCTCGCACCGCTGTTCTTCGGCCACAGCGGCCTGAAGATCGACGGCAGCGTGCTGGGCTGGGCGTCGCTGCAGGCGTCGTTCGCGCTGCTGGTGCTGGCGGTGGTCGCCAAGCTCGCCGCCGTGCTGGCCTGTCCGCCGGCCTCGCACCTGTCCCGCCGCGACGCGCTGGCCGTCGGTGCGCTGCTGCAGTGCAAGGGCCTGATGGAAATCGTCGCCGCCACCATCCTGCGCGACAAAGGCCTGTTGTCCGAACACGCCTTCGCCGCACTGGTCACGCTGGCCGTGCTGTCGACGCTGCTGACCGGCCCGTTCTTCCGTGCGCTGGTGAAGCGCCGCGCCTCGCAAACGCAATCAGGCAGCCAGCCGGCCTGACGTCGCCTAGCCTGACGTCGCCTAGAAGGTGACCTTCACCGACGGCGCGCTGCGCCTGGCCTCACCGTGGTACACGGCTTCGATGTTGTTGCCGTCCGGGTCCAGCACGAACGCTGCGTAGTACCCCGGATGGTAGGGCCGCTCGCCCGGCGCGCCGTTGTCGGTGCCACCATTGGCCAGCGCGGCCTCGTGGAACGCCTCCACCGTCGCCCTGTCCCGTGCCTGGAACGCCAGGTGGTGCCGACCGGTCAGCTTGCCTTCCGCCGCCTCGCTGTCGGCAGTGGACACGAACAGCTCATCGGCCCAGAAATAATCGTCGGCGGTGCCGCCCATCGGCACGCCCAGTACATCGAACACCGCCGTGTAGAACGCGCGGCTGGCGTCGAGGTCGCGGACGACCAGTTGGATGTGGTCGATCAGCCGACCGCGATGCAGTTCCTGGGTTTCCATGGTGCGATCCTCGGTTGAAGAGCGGACAGTGATGGCATGGCATGCGGTCAGCGAGTGTCCGCGACCGGATGTCAGGGCCTCGTCAACGCGGCGTCAACGCGAGGTTCCGATGCCCCCGTGGCGAAGTGCACGTGCGGCCTCATGACGCGGCCTGCACATCTCCGGCTCGATCATCGCCGGCTGAAGGCCGCCAGCCTAGGTGGCCGTGCCGACCAGGAGACCCCACGATGGCCACGCGCAAATCCCCCACGTCCGCTCCCTCCACCGGCAAGGACAGCGCCGCGACGCCAGGCAACGGCGGCGAACTGCATTTCAGCGCCGGCGGCAGGCATCCGCCGCTGACCACCAACCAGGGCATCCCGGTCAGCGACAACCAGAACTCGCTGCGCGCGCACGATCGCGGGCCGACGCTGCTGGAAGACTTCATCCTGCGCGAGAAGATCACCCACTTCGACCACGAGCGCATCCCCGAGCGCATCGTGCATGCGCGCGGTTCCGGCGCGCACGGGTACTTCGAGTTGACGAAGTCGCTGAAGAAGTACACCACCGCGCGCGTGCTGACCGAGACCGGCGTGCGCACGCCGGTGTTCTGCCGTTTCTCCACCGTCGCCGGCGGCGCGGGCTCGGTGGACACGCCGCGGGACGTGCGCGGCTTCGCGGTGAAGTTCTACACGCAGGAAGGCAACTGGGACCTGGTGGGCAACAACATCCCGGTGTTCTTCATCCAGGACGCGATGAAGTTCCCCGACCTGGTGCACTCGGTGAAGATGGAACCCGACCGCGCCTTCCCCCAGGCCGCCAGCGCGCACGACACGTTCTGGGATTTCATCTCGCTGACGCCGGAAGCCTTCCACATGATCATGTGGGCGATGAGCGACCGCACCATTCCGCGTTCGCTGCGCATGATCGAAGGCTTCGGCGTGCACAGCTTCCGGCTGCTCGACGCCAAGGGCAACAGCACCTTCGTCAAGTTCCACTGGCGGCCGAAGTTGGGCATCCAGTCCACCGTCTGGGATGAAGCGGTGAAACTGCAGGCCGCCGACAACGATTTCCATCGTCGTGACCTGTTCGAGGCCATCCAGAAGGGCGACTTCCCGGAATGGGAGCTGGCCGTGCAGCTGTTCACCGAGGAACAGGCCGATGCCTTCCCGTTCGATCACCTGGACCCCACCAAGCTGATTCCCGAAGAACTGGTTCCGCTGACGGTGATCGGCCGCATGGTGCTGGACCGCTGGCCGGACAACTTCTTCGCCGAGACCGAACAGGTCGCCTACTGCCCCGCCAACATCGTGCCCGGCATCGATTTCAGCAACGATCCGCTGCTGCAGGGCCGGCTGTTCTCCTACCTGGACACGCAGCTTTCGCGGCTGGGCGGGCCCAACTTCCACCAGATTCCCGTCAACGCGCCGAAGTGCCCCTTCGCCAACCTGCAGCGCGATGGCCACATGCAGATGCAGGTGCCGAAGGGACGCGTGAACTACGAGCCCAGCAGCCTGCAGGCCGACACGCCGCGCGAGACGCCGGCCGGCTTCCGCAGCCATGCAACGCAAGCCGACGGCAACAAGGGGCGCGTGCGTCCGGCGAGCTTCGCCGACCACTACAGCCAGGCGCGGCTGTTCTTCCGCAGCCAGACCGCGCCGGAGCAGGCGCACATGGCGGCGGCACTGGTGTTCGAACTGTCGAAGGTGGAAACCCCGCATGTGCGCGAAGCCATCGTCGGCCACCTGCGCCATATCGACGCGGACCTGGCCAGGCGCGTCGCCGACGGCCTGGGCCTGGACGCGCTGCCGCCCGCCCCGCCCACTTCCGTCAAGCCGCAGGACATGCCGCCGTCGCCCGCGCTGCAGATCATCGGCAAGATGAAGCCCACGCTGCAGGGCCGCTGCGTCGGCATCCTGGTCGATGACGGTTCGGATGCCGCTGCGATTGCCGCCTTGCGCAAGGCCGCGGAAGCCGATGGCGCGCAGGTGAAGATCGTGGCGCCGAAGATCGGCGGCGCGAAGCTGGGCAACGGCAAGCGCCTGCCGGCAGACGGGCAGCTGGCAGGCACGCCGTCGGTGGTGTTCGACGCGGTGGCGCTGGTGCTGTCGGACGCGGCGGGCAAGGCGTTGGCGTCCGAAGCCGCCGCGGTGGACTGGGTGCGTGATGCCTTCGGCCACCTGAAAGCGATCGCGCACGACGAGGGCGCGGCCGCGGTGATCAAGGCCGCGGGCATCGGCAAGGACGCCGGCGTGGTGAAAGCGAGCGACACCGCTGCCTTCATCAAGGCCGCACGCACCCGCCAGTACGCGCGCGAGCCGCAGGTCCGCACCCTGCCCTGAACGCGCCCGCCGCCGAGGCCTCCGCCGGGAAACCCCCATGTCCGAAACGATCTACGACGCCCTGCGCGAAAGCCACGACCTGCAGCGTTCGCTGTGCCGGCGGATGCTGCGCTCCAGCCCCGGCACGGCCGCGCGCATCGCGTTGTTCAGTGAACTGAGGATCGTGCTGGCCGCGCATGCGGCGGCGGAGGAACGCTTCCTTTACGTGCCCATCCTGATGGACGACATGGGGCTGAACTCGTCGCGCCATGCACTGCACGAGCACCACCAGATCGACGAACTGGTCGAAGACCTGCAGTCGCTGGATCCGCGCCGCGCGGCCTGGCTGAAGAAGGCGCGCGCGTTGTCGGAGAAAGTGCACCACCATCTGCGAGAGGAAGAAAAGAAGTTCTTCCAGGTCTCCGGCAGGATCCTCAGTGCCACGAAAAAGGCGCAGCTGGCCCGGCAGTACCGCCGCGACTACGCACGCATGCTGGAGAAGCTGCATGCCGCATGACGCGGCAATACGGCAACCGGCGCGCATCGTGGCGCGCCGGTCGTGGGATGCCTCAACGCCAGGGCTTGGACTTGGTGGCGGCCGGTGCGCTGGACGCGGGGTCCATGTCCTGCACGATGGCCTTCAGGTCGACCTGGGCGAACTGGCCGTCGCCTTCCAGGTCCAGCTGCGCATTGCCGCCCTTGGCGAGCGCGTGGTGGTCCAGGAAGACTTCATCGCCGACGGCCGGCGGACGCTTGGCGCTGACCACGCGCGACGGAATGCGCAGCACGCTGAGGCCGGCGCGGCGCCAGGGGCGGTCGGGCATGAAGCGGCTGATGATGGAACTGTCCACGTGCACATCGATGGACGTGCCGGAAATCGCAATGCATTTGCCTATGGCGACATCATAGTTCAACGGTTTCTCCTGACGGGGTGACGCAATGGCCGCGGGCGACGCACGCACCTAGTGGTGCACGTTGCTCAGCGTGAACAGATAGTGCGCATCGTCCAGCAGGCGCCGCATGCGAAGTTCGACTTCGCGCGGATCGCGCAGCGTGGGGGGCGCACTCAGGGGAATAGGTGGTGGTCTGGATGCCATCCAGGAAACGCTTCTGGCGCGCCACGCTGACATCCAGCGACTGGCAGGCGCTTGCCCACAGCGCACGGAGTGCATCCGGGCCAATGCTCTGCTGGTGGCCCACCCGCAGGATCAGCCAATTCACGTGATGCGCCATCGCCCTGCCTTGCCGGTAGTCAAGGGCCAGTATGCGCCCATCCCTGTTAAAAGGGGGCGTGGAAGGCGTCCGCATGCGGAAGGGCACCGCGCAACGAAATGACGCGCCGTTTACGCGCAACACCTTGATGCGCATGGATTCTTTATGCGATGCGCCGCCACCATGGCCGCACTGCACTCCGGTGCGCCTCTGCCGACACCATGTCCATTCTCGTCATCCAGGGTTCCCACGGCGGCGCCAACGCGCGCGTGGGCAACGCTTTCACGCGCCCCTTGCATGCCGCGGCAACCGCGGCCGGCGTTCCGCTGGCGTGGCGCCGCGTCCGCACCGCGCGCAGCCTCACCGGCTGCCTGCAGCGCTTGCAACGCGCACAGGTACAGCGCGCACAGGTACAGGTGGTGCTGCTGGATGCGGGCGATCTGGCCACGGACGATCCCGCCTTTCGCGGCACTGCCCTGCGGCAGGCAATTGAAGCGCTGCCCATGCCGTACATCGAAGTGCAGGACGACGCCGCGCACCTGCTGGAACCCCGCCTGCATCCGCGCCACGCACCGCTGGTGACCGTCGTGCTGCGTCACCAGCTGGAACGCGCCTATGCGCTGGCGCTGTCCATCGCCCTGCGTCGCCTGGCCTCGCCTGCGCCGCTGCACCCCGCGCGCGTGCCCGCATGAACGCGCCACGCACGCCCATGTCCATCCTGATCATCCGCGGGCCGGAACCACACGCCGACGACGCCAACCGTCCCCTTCCCGCCCATCTGGTGCAAGGGCTGGTGCGACGCGCCGCGTGTGCCGGCAAGACGCTGGCCGTGCGCCGCTGCGGCAGCACGCGCGAGATGCTGCATGCCCTGTCGATGGCCAACCAGTGGCACGTGGAAGCCACCCTGCTCGACCCCGGCACGCAGGTGGACAGTCCGCTGCTGCAACGCGCGCTGCAGGGCCTGGACCATCCCTACATCGAAGTCCACGACGACGTCAGCCACCCGCCCGAACCCACCCTGCCCACGCGCGGCGGGCGCTGCCTGGCCGTGGTCAACGGTTACGGCCTGCACGGCTACACGCTGGCGCTGAACATCGCGCTCGACCACCTGGGCGCGGCGGAGTGCGAATGCGATGTGCACGTGGGCACCTGACGCGGCCATGCCGCGCGCGTACTTCGCCGACTACGAAGCGTACGAGGACGGCCATGCGGTGGCGTGGGGCCAGGCCGTGCTGACGTGCGCCGCACACGACGATGCCGACGAAGTCATCGCACGCCTGCGCCAGCAGGCCGCCGACCGGCAGGGCGTGCCGCGCGCCGCCATCCGGCTGCGCAGCGTGTGTCGCCTGTGAGTACCGCGCATGCGGCGCGCGATTCGTGGCAAGACAGCACCCGTTCACGCCATCATGTGATGTCGTCGGCAGTTTCAGCGCGTACGGCGCGTGGCGTTGACGCGCTCTTCTCATCCGCCGCGCAACACTGCAGGCGTGGTCGGAGCCGCCCTGCGGCGTTGTCCGGATCCAGTCCAAAGCCACGGACGACCACAAAGGCACCGTCGTGCGAAGCCTCAGCTTCGTCCAGCTTGGCTGATAGTTGCGTCAACCTCCGCGGATCGCTGGCGCGGTGCCTTCTTCCCCGATGCAAGCAGTCGCCTGCAGTCCGCCAGACGGCAGGATCGGCAAGGTCGCCACCGCGGCCCGGCGGCATCATGCGGATCCGTTCCCGCCCTGCCGGACCTGCCCATGACCTCTCCCACGCTCTATGCCGTCGGCCAGACCTGGCGCTGCGCCGGCCGCACCGCGGACGAAACCCCCACGCTGCTGATCCAGCAGATCGACACCCATCCGCTGGGCGGGCTTGTGTATCACGTGAGCATCGACGGCCTGCGCATCCACCAGCCGGCGTCGCCCGGCGGCCTGCTGGACACGCTGCCGCACGTGCCGGTCACCCGCCACACACTGGACACCAGCGTCACCGCGCTGGAAGGCACGCCGGGGGCGGACGCCCGTTTCCGCGAAGGCCATGCGCAATGGAAGCAGGCCTTCGATGCGCAGCAGGCCGGTGCCTTCGGTGTCAGCTTGGCGGAAATCGCCACCATCATCGAACGCGGCATCGCCGGTACGCCGGCACGCTGATCGCATCCCCTACACGTTGGGCGGCAGCGGCGCGCGCAGCGGCAGCGCCGGGCGCGGGCACAGCGACTTCAACTGGCAGTAGGTGGCCTCGTACGCGGCCACTTCTTCGGCGTGCTGGCACAACGCACGGAAGGGATTGCGCGCCGACAACGTCTGCGCCACCGCACGCAGGCGTTCGCCATCGGGGTGGGTCTGCACCAGCGCGGCGACCCAGACGGTCAACGCTTCCAGGTGGCCGGTGAGCCGTGCATCGGCGGTTTCAAGGCTGTCCAGCGCATGGCGCGCCGGGTATTCGGAATAAAGCAGCATAGGGGCATGACGTCTGGCATGGGAAAGTGCCGTGCGTCGCCCCTGTCCTTCGCGCCGGCTGTGTTTTCCTTCACGCACGACGCGATGCGCAGCGGCCAGCTGCTGCGCATCGCGAGTCAGGCAGGGTTTGGATTGGAAGCCGCTGCGCCTCAGCCGCGCAGGTTCACTTCGGCCACCTTGTCCTGGTAATCCTCCTTGGGGTCCACGCCCAAGAGCATCTTCACGCCGGCCAGCAGGCTCTGCTCGTTCAACCAGATCTCGGCATGCTCGGCATCGAAGCGCAGCAGCGCGAGCTTCGGGTCGTCCTTGCCGCCTTCGTACCAGGCCGCGACGAAGGGGTTCCACAGGCGGTCGATCACCGCGCGGTTGTCGTCGCGCACCAGCGAACCCTGCAGGCTGGCGAACAGGTCATGGCCCATCGAGGTGAAGGTGGCCACCGCGCGCTGCGGCGACGCGGTGCTCTGCGCCAGCAGGTTGTCGGTGGCGGTGAAGATCCACATCGGGCCGCGGCCTTCGTGTTCGGTCAGTGCGGTCATGGGACGGGTGTGGCCGTCTTCCGCGCCTTCCAGGCCGATCATCAGGGTGCGGTCGGACTTGAGGGCCTTCCAGAGCTTCTTTTCCAGTTCTTCGGGGGTATGCATGTGGCCAACTCCGTGGGGAATGCCCCGACCGTAAGCGCGGCGCCGTCACGGGGTTGTAAATCGGGGGCGTATTCGCCGTGACGGCTCAGCGCGCCGTCAGCTTTGTCGCGCGGTCGTCACGCGGCCGTGCGCCAACCAGACTGGCGGGTAAACGCACTGCTGCGCTTTCACCTGCGCTTGCCATCACCGCGCGCACGCTTGCCGCGTATTCCCGTTGCAAGGAGATGGTCATGAAGGTTTCGCGTATCGCGCTTTCGCTCGGCCTGCTGTCGATCATCGGCGTGGCCAGCGCCCAGACCTACGGCCCGGAAGACGAGGGTCGCCGTTTCAACGACGGCAGCAAGGTGGTCTGCAAGAACGTCGAAGTGCAGAAGAACAGCAAGGACCCCAACCGCGTGGCCGGGACCGCCATCGGCGCGGTGGTCGGCGGCCTGCTGGGCAACCAGGTGGGAAGCGGCAGCGGCAAGAAGGTCGCCACCGTGGGCGGTGCCGTGGCCGGCGGTGCGGTCGGCCGCAAGGTGCAGGGCGACAGCCAGGAGAACAAGGGTGACCGTGTGGTGGAGCGCCGTTGCGAACGGGTGTACCCGTAAGCCTGTCTCCCACACGTGCAAGGCGAACGCCTGCGGCCGTAACGCCGCAGGCGTTTTTGTTTGTGTCTCTGCACCACCGCACACCGGGCGCAGCGTGTCACGCGGCCACGCCGTTGCGGCGCGCCGGCAACGGGCGTATAGCGCCCGTTATAACACCGGACCGCACACATGAAGCTCAAGATCACCACCATCGGCAACTCGGCCGGCGTCATCCTGCCCAGGGAACTGCTGGCCCGCCTGCGCCTGGAAAAAGGCGATGAGCTGCACGCGCTGGAAACGCCCGACGGCATCCGCCTGACCGTGTACGACCCGGCGCTGGCCGAGCAGATGGAGGTGGCGGAACAGGTGATGCGCGAGGATCGCCAGGTGCTGCACAAGCTGGCGCAGTGAGGGCACGGCGATGACGCAGACATCCTCCGGGTCCCGCCCCACGCCGCGAGCGCTGGCACGCCAGATCGCCATCGCCGAACGCGTGATGCGCCGGCGGCGCGCGCTACTCGCGCGCTTGGCGCAATGCGTCGCGGCATGATCGTGTGGCTCAGTACGACGCTGGCCATGGCCATCCATGACCGGCAGCTGGCCGAGCACGGGGGCGGCAACGGTCTGCGCGATGCCGGTTTGCTGGAAGCCGCGCTCGCCCGCCCCCGCAGCGGCACGCCTACGGCGATCCGCCGCCCGATCTGGCCGAACTCGCCGCCAGAGCCTGGCCCACGCGCTGGCGCGGAATCACCCGTTCGTGGATGGCAACAAGCGCACGGCGCACGTCTGTTACCGGGTCTTCCTCCGGCTCAATGGCGGTGATGTGGTGGCAAGCGATGAAGAGAAGTACGCGATGATGATCGGCCTGTCCGAAGGCTCGCTCGGCGAAGCCGACTTCGCCGACTGGCTGCGCCCCCGCATCGTGATGACACGCAAGGGCAAGGTGCAGGAGAAGCGGGCGACGTACGCGCGCTGAGGGTCGCCTCAGGCGTCTGTTTCCTCGCCCATCGCCTGCCGCAGCCGTGCCGGCATCGCCGCGTCCGCGGCCACTGCCGTTTCCCGCGGCAGCGTGATGACGAAGATCGTGCGGCCGCCTTCCACGCGGGCCGTCACCTCGCCGCCATGCGCGGTGGCGATCTCGCGCACGATGAACAAGCCCAGGCCCAGGCTGGTGTGCTCGCCCTGGTTGGCCGCCCGCGAGCCGCGGCGCAGCGGATCGAACAGCGCGTTCAGTGCCTCGGTGGACAGCGGATCGCCCGCGTTGCTTACCGCGATGCAGGCGCGTTCTTCATCGGCCTCCACGCTGACGCGGATTTCACCGCCCGCGTCGCCGTACTTTGCCGCATTCGTCACCAGGTTGTGCACGGCTTCGCGCAGGCGGGCGTCGTCGAACTCGCCACACGCGTCGGAGGCCAGGTGCAGCGTGATGGGCGAAGTGCGCAGCGTGGTACGCAGCAGGTCGACTTCCTCGGCAATGGCCGCGCCCAGGTCGCAGGGCGCGCGGTGCAGCGTCATGCCGGCGCCCAGCGCGCTCTTGCTGTAATCCAGCAGGCCGTCGACCAGCCGGCTAAGCTGCAGGCCGCCGCTCAGGATGCGTTCGGCCTGCCGCGCATGCGGCGTGCCCTTGGCGTTGTCCACCAGGAACTCCGCCGTGCCCACCACGGCCGTCAGCGGGCCGCGCAGGTCATGCCCCAGTGCGCCGAGGAAGACATTCCGCCACGACTCCACCGTGCGCGAGAACTCCACCAGCGATTCGGCCACGGCCTGGTCGATGGCTTCGTTGAAGCGGATGATGTCGTCGATGGCCCCGTCGCCCAGCGCCTCGTCCACCGCCCACAGCCGCAGCACCGATGCGCGCAGCGCGCGGTACTCGGCAATCATCTGGTTGACGCCGAAACCGTCGTCGGCGCGGCTGCGGCCATGGCTGGTCGCCGCCGATTCCGAAACGCTGGACGACGGTGCGCGCCCCTGCGCCTTCGCGTGCTGCTGTGCCGGCGTCTGCGGCGTGCGCAGGTCGGCGACGATTTCGCGCAGGATGAGGGGAATGTCGTTGCGCAGACGCTTGTGGTTCAGTTGCGCACCTTCCGGCGCCTGCGTGATGGCGAACTCGACGGCGTCGTCGAGGATCCGTTGCGGATGGGCTTCAATGAAATCGGCAAGTCGCATGGGCACTCCTTGGCGTTCCTTCTGCATGTTCTGCGTGATGTCGTCGTTTATGTTTGTCCCCTTGTTCCGGTGCAATCCGGCGCACTCAGTTGGCGATGCTGCGCGGATCGCGCCGATCATCGATGTGGGCCGGTGTCTCGGCTCGCGCGTCCGGGCCCACCGGCACGTCGTCGGGATCGCCGGGATCGCGCGGCATCGGCGGCCTGCCCGGGTCTTCCGGCCGATACGGATCGCTCGGCACACCCGGCGGGCTGTGCCTGCCGGGTTGGGAAGGCGTGCCGGGCGGCGTGGGCTGGCCGGGCGGTGTCGGCGTACCCGGCTCGGTCGGTCGGGGCGTGCCGTGTGCGGCGATGCGGGTTGCGTGGGTCACGTGGTAACTCCTGAGCGCCAGCACGGCGCGGCTATCGGTCTGCGGTCGACGCCTGCAAGGCGGCGGCCAGGGCGGCGTCACCGGACACCAGATCGGCCCAGCGCACGTCCACCCCGTTGCGGCGACCCTTCTCCACCAGCTTCAGGCCGGTGGGGTCGATGGTCAGCGTGTAAGCCTGTTCGCCCAGCATCACTTCGCGGCGAAGCGGTTTGTCGAGAGGCGTCGTCATGGCATGTCCTTCATCAGCGTGCTCTTCGTAGGCGCGCCCGTCTGCGGCGAATGGCGGCTTGGCTGCCCTTCCCGCGCGCCAGGTTCGGCGTCGGGATCATTGCGTTCGTCGTTGGTGCGCTTGCCGGGCGATTCGCCGGGCACGACGACACCGTCGGGGCGACGCTCCTTTTCGATGGGATTGGGCGACACACCTGTGGCGTCCCGGGTCTTGCGATCCATGGCGGGCTCCTCGCTTGCGTGGGTCCAGCGTGGAGGTCGCAACATGGATGGCGCGTGAGCGTGGCGTGGCGGTTTTCAGCCGGCGGTCACGATGCGGCCGCAATACGACTGCGCGCTGAACGCATTGATTGCATGCACACGCTGACGTAACGAAGCGCGCGCTTGCACGGCGCGGGGCCCGTGTATCGCCAGTGTCGGTTAAGCGGGTGGACGCAGGCGCGTCAGCACGCTTTCCATGTCGTGGCGGCGGAACGGTTTGGCCAGCACGGGCGCGTCGACGAAGCGTTCTGGCAGCCCCTCGTGCCCATAGCCGGTGGTGAACAGGAACGGCACCCCGCGCTCGCGCAGTGCATCGGCCACGGGGAACGACGGCGTACCCGCCAGATTCACGTCCACCACGGCCAGGTCGATCGGTGCTTCGTCGAGCGCGGCCAAGGCCTGCTCGACCGAGCCGGCGCTGCCGGCCACTTCGTAACCCAGCGTGGGCAGCAGGTCTTCCAGCAACATCACCAGCATGGATTCGTCTTCCACGATGAGGACACGCGGTGTGTGGTCGGTCGTTGTCATGCGGCCACTTCCAGGTTGGGCAAGGGGGCGGTGATCCGGCAGGTCACGCCGGCGGTGCCGAAGTCGAGTGCCACTTCGCCGCCCAGGTCATGGCGCAGGCCGCGCTCGATCAGGCGCGAGCCGAAACCGCGGTGCGCGGGGGCGGTGACCGGTGGGCCACCTACTTCCTCCCACGACAGCACCAGGCTGCGACGGCCCTGCACGACCTCGGCACGCCAGCGGATACGCACGCGTCCGGGCCGCGCCGACAGCGCGCCGTACTTGGTGGCATTGCTGCACAGCTCGTGCAGCGCCATCGACAGCGCCAGCGCACGTTGCGGGTCCAGCTGCATGTCCGGGCCTTCGATGTCGAAGCGCTCCGGGTCGTCGACCAGGCACGGGGCGATGGCGGTGCGCACGATGTCCTGCAGCGTGGCGTGTTCCCATTGCTGGCGGGTGAGCACGTCGTGTGCCTGCGCCAGCGCGTGCAGGCGCGCTTCGAAACGGTCGCAGGCCAGGCCCATGTCGTCGGTGCCGCGCAGCGTCTGCAGGGCGAGCGACTGCACGATGGCCAGGGTGTTCTTGACGCGGTGGTTCAGTTCGTTGAGCAGCAGGCGCTGGTGTTCTTCGTGCTGCCGGCGCGCGGTGATGTCGGTGGCGGCGCCGAACCATTCGGTCACGTCGCCGCCGATGGGGCGGATGGGCACGGCGCGCGAGGACACCCACACCCAGCTGCCGTCTTCGCTGCGCAGGCGGTGTTCGGCGCTGAAGGGGGTCTGGGTGGCGCGTGCACGGGCGATGGCATCGCGCACCTGGTCGCGGTCGTCGGGGTGGACCAGCACGTCCAGCCAGTCGGGCGTCAGCGAACCGGGACGCCCGAACAGCAGGTTGCCGCCGACCACGTCGACTTCGCTCCAGTCGTGGTTGGTGCGGTAGACCAGGTCGGAGGTGGCGTCGACCATGGCGGCCAGGCGCTCTTCGCTGCGCCGGCGGGCTTCTTCGTGCAGCTTGCGCTCGGTGACGTCGCGGGTGGTGCCTGCGACGGCTTCCACCTCGCCGCTGGGGCCGATGACGGGCGTCAGCAGGTAGTCGTAGATGCGGCGGCCGTTGGTGCCGTTGAACGGCACGTCGCCGCGCACGGGCTGGCGGGTGGCGATGACCTGGTCGATCTCGCGGTCGTGCATGGCGGCGTGCCACGGTTCGTAGCCCAGCTCCAGGCAGTTCTTGCCGATGGCCTCGTCCCAGGTCTTGCCCCACATGGCCAGCAGGGCCGCGTTGGCGTAGGTGAAGCGATGTTGCAGGTCCCACATGTAGACCAGGTCGGGCGTGGTCTGCAGCAGGGTTTCGTACAGGCGAACGCGCTGCTCCGCGGGGGCGTGCGCGCCGCCTGCCATCAGGGAGCTGTCCATGGGAAGCGTGTCTGGGGTGATGGCGATGCCTCACACTACCGCTCGTCGGCGTGCGCTACCCGTGAAACTTGGCACGGAGGCGGCGGCCCGCACGGCTGCTGTTCAGATAGCGCGCATGAAAAAGGCCCCGCGGTGCGGGGCCTTCTTGTTCTACGGAATCCAGCCGGTCAGCCGTTGCCAGCGCCGCTGCCGCCAGGCGCCGATGCGGTGGAACGCCGCACGAAGCGGGCGGCCAGTTCGCGGCGGGCGTCGTCCACGCCCTTGTCCTTGCCGGCCACGCGGATGACGCCGTAAACCTCCAGCGAGGCGGCCATCAGGTCGCTGCCGAGGGCGAGTTCGGTATCGGACACGCGCTGCATGAGGTGCGCCAACCGTGCGGCGCGCGGGCGCAGGGCTTCCAGGGCGAAGTGGTCCTGGCGGAAGGCGTCGAAGTCGAAGTCGCGCGGCATCAGGCCGGCGTGCTGCTGGGCGACGGCCAAGGCGGTGGCGCAGAAGGCGCGGGACTTGGTGCCCATCTTCACCAGGTCGGAGCGTTCGTCGACGGTGAGGGCGATCAGCAGGTCGAGGTCGGCTTCGAGGGCGGTCAGGGAGCCGTCGATGCGCTCCAGGCGGTCGGCTTCGAACGTCATGGCAATGCGGTTCTGTGTCATGTGGTTGCGTCCTTTCAGGTTGTACCGGCCGGGTCCGGCCGGCATGGGCAGCCTAATGCCGCCCGCCCGCATTGCGACGCGCAACCCCGCTAATGGAGTAGTTCTCACACTCCACAGGGCGATTGGGCAAAAAAGAGTGGCGCGACACCGAAAAAGGTCCAGCGTTGGACCAAAAAGGGGCAACGTTGGACCTTAGTGTGAGAAGAGAGATCGAAAAAGGTGGAACGTTGGGCCTGAATGAGAGAAGAGAGGACCAAATAGATCCAACGTTGGACCTTAGTGAGAGAAGAGAGACCCGAAAAGGTGGAACGTTGGACCTTAGTGTGAGGAGAGAGGACCTAAAAGGTCCAACGTTGGACCTTAGTGTGAGAAGAGACGCGGGAAAGAGAACAACACAGAGCGTCGGAGTGAAAAAGACGCCCTCCAGCGTAGCAGTCGGCTACCGCCCCATATCTGCCCCCTACTCTTCCAGTTCGACGCCCCCCACCGGCAGCAACGACAGCCCCAACTCCTTGAGGAACGCATTGTGCTTGGCCGTCGCCGCTCGAAGTTCCTTCTCGATCGCCACCAGATCGTGATGCGTCTTCACCAAATCAATCTCGCTCTCCGCCTCTGCCGTGCTGACATAGCGCGAGATATTGAGATTGAAGTCGTTGTCGGCGATCTCCTTCATCGAGACGCGGCGCGAGTAACGCTCGTGCTCGGCGCGGTCGCGGTACGTCTCGACGATGCACTGGATGTGATCGTCACCCAGCTGGTTCTGCCGCTTGCCCTTGGTGAAATGATCGGCGGCGTTGATGAACAGCACGTCGTCCGGCTTCTTGCACTTCTTCAGCACCAGGATGCAGACCGGGATGCCGGTGGAATAGAACAGATTGGGCGGCAGGCCGATCACGGTGTCGATGTGGCCGTCGGTGAGCAGCTTGGTACGGATGTCCGCTTCCTTGCCCCCACGAAACAGCACGCCGTGCGGCAGGATGATGGCCATCACGCCGTCGTCCTTCAGGTAGTGCAGGCCGTGCAGCAGGAAGGCGAAGTCGGCGGCGCTCTTGGGGGCGACACCGTGGTTCTTGAAGCGCATGTCCTCGGCCATGGCCTCGCCCGGCTCCCAGCGGTAGCTGAAAGGCGGGTTGGCGACGATGGCATCGAACTGCGGCTTCTTCGCCGGATTCGTCTCGCGCAGGAAGTCCCAGTCGTTGGTCAGGGTGTCGCCGTGATAGATCTCGAACTCGGTGTCCTTCACCCCGTGCAGCAGCATGTTCATGCGCGCCAGGTTGTAGGTGGTGATGTTCTTCTCCATGCCGTAGATCCGGCCGATGCTGCCGCCGGCGTCCTTCATGCGGTGGCGCACGTTGAGCAGCAGCGAGCCAGAGCCGCAGGCGAAATCGAAGACGCTGTCCAGCTTGCTGCGCAGACCGGCTTTCGGCTCTTGGCTGTCTAGGGTGACTATGGCGGAGAGGATGTTGGAAATCTGCTGCGGGGTATAGAACTCACCCGCCTTCTTACCCGATCCGGCAGCGAACTGGCCTATCAGGTATTCGTAAGCATCACCAAGCGCATCGACATCAGTCGAGAACTCTGCAATACCCTCGGCGATCTTACTGATGATGGCGCATAACTTGGTGTTGCGATCGGCGTATTTGCGCCCCAGCTTGTCCGAAGCCAGGTTGATCTCAGAGAACAAGCCTTGGAACTGGCTCTGGAACGACTCCTCCTCGATGTACTTGAAGCCCCGCTGCAAGGTGTTCAGCAGCTCGTCGTTTTGGGTCTTGGCTAAGTGGACGACATGGCCCCAAAGGTATTCTGGCTTAATGACGTAATGCGCTTTGCGTCGCATCTGCTGCTCGAACGCCGGCACGTCCGCCGCATTGTCCGCATACCATACAGACAGTGGCGTCCTCCCACCGTTACCGATGGCGACCGGATCCGGATAGTCGGCGCCCAGCTCCTTCTTCGCGGCTTCCTCATAGTTCCACGAAAGATAGCGAAGGAACAGGAAGGACAGCATGTAATCGCGAAAGTCGTCGGCGTTCATCGCGCCACGCAGCTGATCGGCGATCGCCCAAAGGGTCTTGCCGAGTTGTTTCTGATCTTTGTCGTTCATGTCTTCAAAGAATCTTTCGTCGTATTGTCAAGGGGCATCCTGCGACACCGGCGGATTTCAAATGCCCGCCGCATTTCGGAATCAATCCCGACTCTTTCGTTAGCGCAATAGCACAGGTTGTTCATGCCTCGCCGGCCATAGCAGGCGCTGGCGCAAACAACTCAGGATTAAACGGATGGCCGGCAAGAAATTGTCGAAGAATGGCGCGGAAGTGCGCCTTGTTCTCCGCCATCATTTCTCGCGGCTCGTAGACCGAGTAGTCGCCATGACTCATGAGATCAATCATTCGCGTATATAACGTTCGACCAGGGTCGTCGCCGACCACCTTGACACAGGTCTTCCAGTCATCGAGCCCTAAGAAGTTGGCGGTTTGCTCCATAACACGTCGCAGCATGTTGAAGTGGTGCGTATACAACGCGCCCGATTCCTGCGCTTCATACAGCTCTACGAGGGTCGCGAGGTGGTGAAGAAACGGCCTTGACGTCGTATCCAGAAGCTCGAAGCTGTCGCTCACCGCGCCATTCCGCAGAAAATGTCGGCTAGCCTTATTCCTCAGCTCATTACACAGCACGTTAAAGAAAAGTACGTGATGCGTAGAAACGACGATGCGCGGACCATTCTCAACGCTCGTCACTAGCTGCGCCAAGTGATTTGCCACGGAAATGGCATTCTGTTCATCGAGCGATGAAATTGGGTCATCGATATAGACGTACTTCACCCAACGATAGGCCTCAATCTCAGGATCCATGGCCAGTTCGACGATAGCCAGGAAGAAGCACCAGATGAAAATATTCTCTTCGCCGCGAGATACCTTGATGGGTATCGGATCACCGTTCTCTTCGCGCTCACGGAAGAACGTCACCGCAGGCGGCAGCGACTGTCCTGGCTCGCCAGAAGAATCCTGTGGCTCGCGCCGCTCGTAGTCGATGTAGAAATTAAAGTTGGCGTAACGCTGAAGTAGCCTTCCAATCTTGACCTCCATTTCCAGAGCTCGCAGCCCCGAGAAAAATCTAGATTCCGAGTTTAGCTCCAGCACGCGCTTCCGCTCGTAGGCGAGATCGTTATCCCACGAAAACAGATCTTCAGTGTAAGCATTGAAATACAGCGTATCCCTCTGCGTTGTTTCGCCATACTCATTGAGGACCCGACCAAGATCTCGGAAAGCACCTGAAAGGCGAGTCTTACCCACACCGTTGTAAGCGTAGAGCAGAACGAAACGCTTTATCTCCAGCTCGTTGCGGAGGTGTTGCGCGAGTGATGGAAGATCAGGAAAGGACATGACTCAACGCCCTTTCATCGCCGGAAAAAGTTGCTGCAAGAGCCCATTCTTGTGGATCCTGAGGACGGCGAGCCGACTCAATTCGGCGGCAATCTGAGCATCTAGGGAGGAGAGGCAGTCCGCAATGCGCTTTTGTTCTTCAGGGCCTGGCACTCGCAGGGGCACTCGCGAAAAATCCTCAAAGTACAGACGAAGTCGGTCTTCTGTAAGACCACGAGAGTACGCAGTCAGCAGCTCTAACGTCTGTCGGAGCTTGAACAAGTAAAAAAAGAACTTGGAGAAAACCCCCGTCCGAGGCGTAAGTACGACGTACGCAGGGCTCACCATACAATCTTCGAGCGCAACGCCTTGAGCGCCTTGCCACATCCGCATCGTGTTATAGACGATATCCCCCGCATGCACTTTCTTATTTCCACTCGGATCCTCAATATCATAGAAGTCGCGATCGAAAGACGCGCGAGGAATCATTCCGTCATTCATGGTTACTGAATAAATCGGCAGCCCCGGCTCGCCCTTCTCCTTACGATTCAAGAAAAACTTCGCGGCGGGCTCAACCAGCCACTCACCAACATTTCGAAATTCGGGGAAACGGAGCCGGGGGCGCGCTTCGTCTTCGCGGGGGAAAAGCTGCTGCATCAGCCCATTCTTGTGCGCCTTCAGCGCTTCAATCTTGCGCCCCTGCGTGACAATCACCTCGTCAAGCGACGCTAGGCAGTCGGCGATCTTCTGCTGTTCGTCTCGCAAAGGCGATGGAATTCTGACGTCAAAAAATTGCTCTCTGCTGACATTGAGCAATCCATTACTTCTAGCGCCGCTAGTGATGTGATTCTTCAGTTGAACGCCGTGGATGTTCCTCTCAAATGCAAACTGAAAGAACTCTCCTACTTGATCTTTTCCAAGTCGGAAAGCAATGAACACATTCGGGGCGGCAACTTCGCCTAATCCGCGAAGCTGATAAACACACCCTTGAGGAAACTTGAGAGAGTTCCCCTTGTTGTAGACAAAGTCGCCATCGCGAACCAGCGTGTAGACTTTGTATTGATTTCCGGAAATGTCCCGTCCAAATTTTTCAGCCTGAGGGATAAATCCAACTCCAGCGGAAATACTTACAGGGGTGAGATTCCTTTCCCCCACTCGCTCGGTCACAGGTGTGGATACGTCCCCAAGCGCCTCACTTTTCCAGCCCGACCTTGTCTTGAACTCCGGAAATCGCAACTTTGGCTTTACCATTGCTTTGCGCTGCTTCGCCATCACCGCTCCTCCTCCCACGCCTTCAGCCCGGCGATCTCCCGCCCGCCCGCCCGCTTGCGCAGCAACGGAATCAGCTCACCCATCAGCGTCTCCTCCTTCTGTGCCCGCGCCTTCCAGCCCAGCTCCAGCGGCGCCAGTAGTTCAGTCAACGCCTCGCCATCGAGAATGCGGCGTGCCAGCACGGCTTCCACGAAGGCCTGCATGCGGGCAACCGGGAGGCCGTAAGTGTCCGCCACGACAGCCAGCGCCCGGGCGGCCTTGTCCTGTTTGAAGGCCTCGTATCCGGCGCGAATGGCAGCCTCATCCAGGCCGGCACCGGCCTTGAGGCCGCGCACGTACTCACTGATTTCCTCGCGCTCGTCGATGAACTTGGCGTCGCCGGCGATCAGGCCGATCAACTGCTCGCGACTCATGCTGGCCTTCCCGGCCGGCTGCAACGAAATGTCCGCCGCAAGCTTCATGATGTAGTCGTAGTCGATCGTGGCAGAAGCAAACAGCACGAACTCAAAATCGAGCTGGTCGACCACTTCGTCCTTCCTGCCGCTCGGCGTCGCCTGCTGCGCACGCAGGCGCTGCGCCGTTTCCAGATATGCACCCCGGAACGCATTCAACTCGTCGCGCGGCAACACCTGCTCGATCTCCTGTGCCTGCTCAAGCGTGAGATCGGTGTACTGACCCAGCTGCACGGCCAGCTTCTGAACCTGCTTGAAGCGCTCGACGAAGCCGGCGCGGGCGGCGTCGCCCTTGAGGTTCGCGATATCGTCCGGCGTGCCGCTTACACCCTGCGAGGCCATGAAGCGATCCAACTGGTCGCGCGCCTCCTTCAGCTTCTCGATCACTACCGGCGCGGTGTCCACCAGCCAGATGGTGCGGGCCTTCTCCACGGTGACCCCAGAGAACAGCGCGATAGCCGCATCCACGCTGTCCTTCTGTCCCCTGAAATCGAGGATATTGCCGTAAGGCTTGGTGTCGTTGAGTACGCGGTTGGTGCGGCTGAACGCCTGGATCAGGCCATGGTGCTTCAGGTTCTTGTCCACGTACAGCGTATTGAGATACTTGCTGTCGAAGCCGGTGAGCAGCATGTCCACCACGATCACAATGTCCAGCTTCTCCCTGCCCTTCTTCGGCAGATCCGCATTGGGGAACTGCTGGCCCTTGATGCGCTGCTGCACGTCTTGGTAGTAACCGTCAAACTCTTCGATCCGGTGGTTGCTGCCGAACGCCGCGTTGTAGTCGGCAATGATCGCCGACAGCGCCGCCTTCTTTTCTTCAGGATTCTTCTTGTTGTCGGCCTGCTCCTGCGGCAGGTCTTCCTGCAACTGTCGAACATCGGCACTCACGTCGCTGGGCGGCGAGAACACCGCAGCGATGTTGAGTGACTGCCAGCCCGGCTCGGCCTGCTGCTTATGGGCTTGTGCAGTCTTGAACAACTCGTAGTACTCGATGGCATCGTTGATAGACGACGTCGCCAAGATGGCGTTGAAGCGGCGCCCTCCGGTGGCGGCATCGTGCTTGGCCAGGATGGCATCGACCACGGCGCGCTTGGCCAGCGTCTCGCCGGGCTTGGGCGCCTGCTTCCCGTCGGGCTTGTAGTACTCGACGTGGAAGCGCAGGACGTTCCGATCCTCGATGGCGTGGGTGATGGTGTATTCGTGCAGGGACTGCTGGAACAGGTCTTCGGTGGTCTTGAGCGTCTGCTCGTCGCCCTCGATGCGCTTGTACCTGGAGTTCGGCTCGAAAATCGGCGTCCCGGTGAACCCGAACAACTGGGCCTTGGGGAAGAAGTCCCTGATGGCCTGGTGGTTGTCGCCGAACTGCGAGCGGTGGCATTCGTCGAAAATGAAGACCATGCGCTTGTCGCACAGCGCTTCCAACTGCTCGGCATGCGTGGCCAGGCCGCGCTTCTCGCGGCTCTGGTTACGCGTGCTGCCGCCATCCAGCGCCAGGCCCAGCTTCTGGATGGTGCAGACGATCACCTTGTCGGCGGCAGCGTCGGAGAGCATGCGCCGCACTAGCGTGCCGGTGTTGGTGTTCTCCTCTACGCACCCTTCCTGAAACCGGTTGAACTCCTCGCGGGTCTGGCGATCCAGATCCTTGCGATCGACCACGAACAGGCACTTCTCGATGGCCGGATTGGCCTTTAGCAAGGTCGACGCCTTGAAGCTGGTCAGTGTCTTGCCGCTGCCGGTGGTGTGCCAGACATAGCCATTGCCCAGGTTCTTGTCGATGCACTCGACGATGTTCTTGACCGCGTAGATCTGGTACGGCCGCATCATCAACAGCTTCTGCTCGCTGGCCACCAGCACCATGTACTTGCTGATCATCTGGCCCAGCGTGCACTTGGGCAGGAAAGCGTCGGCGAAGGCATCCAGGCCACTGATCTTGCTGTTGTCCGGCGCGGCGTACTGGTAGATGGGGAGGAAGCGCTCATCCGCATTGAAGGCGAAATGGCGCGCGTTGTTGTTGGCGAAGTAATACGTCGCGTCGCGGTTGCTGACGATGAATAGCTGGATGAAGCACAACAGCGTACGGGTGTAGCCATTGCCAGGGTCGTTCTTGTATTCGACGATCTGCTGGATGGCGCGGCGCGGATTGATGCCCAGCGTCTTAAGCTCGATCTGCACCGCGGGGACACCATTGATCAACAGCAGCACATCGTACTGGTGGTAGCTGTAGTCCGTGTTGATCCGAAACTGGTTGGCGACCTCGAATGTGTTCTTACACCAGTCATTGATGTTGACCAGCGTGTAGTTCAGCGGCGTACCGTCATCACGCGTGAATGCGTTGCGGTTTCTGAGCGTATGCGCAGCGGTGAAGACGTCCGCGGTGACGATCTCGCCCAGCAGACGCGAGAACTCACCATCCGTGAGCTTGACCTTGTTCAACGCCTCGAAATGCTGGCGGAAATTCCGCTCAAGCGCGGCGCGGTCGCGCAGATCCGGACGGATCTCGTACTTGAGATCGCCCAGCTTGGCAATGAGCTCCTGCTCGATGTTGCTTTCCCTAACCTGCACGAGAGCCCCCAGATCCTTCGCCGTAAATAGAACGCGACGCACCGCGGCGCGACGGGGGTAAGTCTAGCGGGTGGCTGGGCGGGAAACGACCTGAAAATGGGGCTGGCCCGCAGCACAGCCAGAAATGGTAGAGAACGCTTCCTCGGCCGCCTGCGTCAACCTTAAATGCTCGACAACCACCTACCCCGCCACAACCTCCCCACCCTTCCCCATCCCCCGCCGATAACTCAACAACCGCCCACGGAACGGTTCGGTGTCTTTCTCGTCGAAGCGGCTGCGCTGCTCGGTGACTTCGTAGCCCTGCAGCGCCATGGCGCGGGTGAAGGGGCCGCTGTTGCCGCGGCCGGGGTCGGTGATCAGCAGTTCCGCGGCGGGCTGCGCGTGGCGCTGCATCATGGCGGCGATCTGCGTGGCGTGGTCGCGTTCGTACAGGATGTCGCTGCCGATGATCAGGTCGAACTTGCCCAGCGTGTCGTCCGGCACCGCCCACGGCAGGTCGCGGTAGGTCACCGCCGGCAGATCGTTCAAGCCCGCGTTGTAGGCCAGGAACGGCTCGGCCAGCGGGTGATGGTCGCTGGCGACCACATTTGCACCCCGGTCGGCCAGCACCAGGCTGGACAGGCCCAGGCCGCAGCCCAGTTCCAGGATGCGCTTGCCCTGCACGTCGAAACTGCTCATGGCCTCGGCCAGCACCCGGCCCGAGGGCCACACCTGGCCGAACAGGCTCCACAGCGACGACGAAATGCCCGCGCGTTGCGCGTGGCCGGTGGGATCGGCGAACTGCTGCAGGTCGCTGAGCGCGCGGATACGGTAATTGCGGCCGCCCAGGCGGACGGTGAGCATGCGGGTGGTATAGCCCGGCATGGGCGCTCCAAGAGAGTCGCGCACGTCGCGGCCCGGCAGCGGGCGGACGAACGCAGGAAGGGAGCGCAGCGGCGACGCAGGAACGGCCGGGCGAAACGCACGAAACAGCGTAAAGCCAGAGTCATCCTACGCTAGTGCGGTGGGAAGGCCGTTCACGTGGCGAGGGGATGGCGGCGCGGGCGATCGACCGCCATGCAGGCAGGTCGCCGGCGCGGGTCAGCCGCGCAGGACGAGCGTGGGGTGTTCGTTGAGGGTGCCGTCTTCTTCGATCACCACGTGGCGGGTGTTGTCGCGGTCGAACAGCACCGGGACGGGCGCCTTGAACAACGGGCGACGCACGAAGACCAGGCGCCACTGGAAGATTTCCAGCGCTTCCAGCGTGACCGCCTGCGGCGGCGTCAGCCCGGCACGCAGGGCGTCCGGGTCGGGCGCGGGCTTGCGCCGCTCGGGCGTGCGCGGGGCGGCCGTGGCGGCGGCAGGTTGCCAGGGGCCGGTGACCACGGCCGAACGGGATGGATGGTGGGACATCGATGACACTCCAGCAGGCGGCCGTGGGGGCCGGACATGCCCGGGCGATCAGCGCACCGGGTTAGCTGGAGTGATGCAAGCCGTGTGCCGGAACCCGCGCCGGCGCCTGGCCGGAGGGTCTTGCCACGCCCCCCGTGCCGCGTGGCAGGCTATCGCCGGGGAAGGCATCACCACGATGCCCGAGGGGAAATCGATCGATGCACTCCATCACGCGGAACGTCCGTGTCGTGCGGGCAGTGGGCGGGTTGCTGTGGCTTGCGCTGCTGGCCGGGTGCGGCGGTAGCGGACCGGAAGGCAACGCCTACGTCGACTACGACGGCACGACGCTGGTCGTCGAAGGCACCCCGTACCAACGGGAGGCCACGCTGGACCCGCCCGGCCTGGACCTGCCCGGCCGCGTCGTGGTGCAGCCGGAACACGGCAAGGACGACGAAGCGCTCGCGCTGGTCGCGCGTTACGGGTTGACGTTCGAAGGCCGCAGCGCGGAAGGCTGGCTGCTGGTCAAGGGGCCGCCCGGGTTCGAGATGCAGTGGGCGTCGGCGATCCAGCAGCAGCTGGGCGGCCGGAGTTTCGCGACGACGGATTCCGCCTCGGCCCCAACCCCTATCGTGGTCGCGGCCGAGACCACCCCCGGCACGGGTGAGCCGGTGCCCGCCGAGGAACCCTCCGCCGCGGAAGTACGCCGCGCCCTCTTCGACCAGTACGCGCGGCTCGAAAAGGCGGGCGGCATGCCCGCCACGATGACGGCCACCGGGCAGTCGTTGCTGATCCGCGCCAAGCTGTTCGACGCCAGCAAGACATCCTGCCGCCAGTTGCCGAGCGCCAAGCCGGGCGAGTGGGAGTGCCAGGCCGACACCATGGTGGGTCTGTGCAACGGCGACTGCGACCCCGCCGACGAAGAGCCCCTGCCCCACGCCGAGCGCGTCTACCTGCGCTGGGACCCGGCGCAGGGCCGCTATGTGCTGGATGCGTGAGGGGGGTTGGGGGACGCGTTATGCAGGATGAGCACGGTCAGCGCTCTAGTGTCTGATGAACCGGGGAACTCAAATGACTGACCCCAACAACAATAATTCGGGATTAAGGCGTGCCGCTGTCTGGAGCATCTTCACTCTCGCCGTCGTATCCGGGATTTTTGTTCTGTTCTACATCGAGCCTCATGTCCTCGAAAGTTACGTCATCAGCAACCCTCGTGTTCCACAAGAATCGAGCGGGCACATCCATGCTTATAACCTGCATGGGGTGATCATCTACTTTTCGTCATCGCAACAGCACAACTTGCTATGGCTCAAGGCTCTGGGCGTGTTGCAGCTGTTTGTAGCGGGCATCGCCTGGCATTGTCTGGGTTTCGCTGGGAAGCGACTGCCAGAGATCAGAGGCAATGGCATCTAACAGCTCATGATCCTCCTGCTCGCGTACTTCTATCTGCCGAAGATCGCCAACGCGCCCTGAGAATCCATTCCAACCGATGTCGCTTGGCGACGCGCCGGGGATTTTTCCCGGCCCCATGAACCAGAAAGCCCCGCTTGCGCGGGGCTTTCTTCGATACGCCGGTGCCGGCCTGCGCCAGCAGGGCGGATTACGCGAACGGGTCCTGCAGCACCATGGTGTGGTCGCGGTCCGGGCCGGTGGAGACGATGGCCAGCGGGCAGCCGGACAGTTCTTCCAGCGCGCGCAGGTAGGCGCGGGCGGCGGGCGGCAGCTTGTCCCACTCGGTGATGCCGTGCGTGTTCTCGTCCCAGCCCGGGAACTCCAGGTAGACCGGGGTGCATTCGTCCCAGCCCTGGGCATCGAGCGGTGCGTATTCGGTGCGCTTGCCACGGTATTCGTAGGCGATGCACATCTTCAGCGACTTCATGCCGTCCAGCACGTCCAGCTTGGTGATGCACAGGCCACTGATGCCGTTGATGGCCACCGCACGCTTCAGCGCGACGATGTCGATCCAGCCGCAACGGCGCGGACGGCCGGTGGTGGCGCCGAATTCCTGGCCCTTCTTGCGGATGTCCTCGCCGATCTCGTCGTCCAGCTCGGTGGGGAACGGGCCGCCGCCCACGCGCGTGGCGTAGGCCTTGCAGATGCCCAGCACGTAGTCGATGGCGTCCGCACCCACGCCGGTGCCGGCCAGTGCGCCGCCGACCGTGGTGTTGGAACTGGTGACGTACGGGTACGTGCCGTGGTCGATGTCGAGCAGCGAACCCTGCGCGCCCTCGAACAGCACGCGCTTGCCCTGCTTGCGCAGGTCATGCAGCACGCCGGCCACGTCGGATTTCATGGGCTGCACGTATTCGCCGAAGGCCAACGCTTCGTCCAGCGTCTGCTGGAAGTCGACGGCTTCCACGCCCAGGTACTGGGTCAGCACGAAGTTGTGGTAATCCAGTGCCGCGCGCAGCTTCTCGGCCAGCTGGTCGGGGTAATGCAGGTCGGCCACGCGGATGCCGCGGCGCGCCACCTTGTCTTCGTACGCCGGGCCGATGCCGCGGCCGGTGGTGCCGATGGCCTTGCCGCCGGCGGCCTTTTCGCGGGCCTGATCCAGGGCGATGTGGTACGGCATGATCAGCGGCGTGGCCGGGGAGATCTTCAGGCGCGAACGCACCTCGACGCCGGCGCTTTCCAGCTCGCCGATTTCCTTCATCAGGGCGGCCGGCGACAGCACCACGCCGTTGCCGATCAGGCACAGCGCGTCGGGGCGCAGGATGCCGGAGGGGATCAGGTGCAGGACGGTCTTCTTGCCGCCGATGACCAGCGTGTGGCCGGCATTGTGGCCGCCCTGGAAACGGACGACCGCACCGATTTCCTCGGTGAGCAGATCGACGATCTTGCCCTTGCCTTCATCGCCCCACTGGGCACCGAGAACGACGACTGACTGACCCATTGCACTGACTCCAGGAGATTCATTGTGGGGACGACGTGAGTCGCGCGGATCGGCAGACCCGGGCGCCGCAGCCGCGACCGTTGTCGCCCCGCGGGTCACCCCCAGACATGGAAAAAGCCGGGCGGGGTTGGCTCTTCAGAGCGCCCGTCCGGCTTTTGTGCATTATCCGGGTTTTGGGGGGCGGGGGCTACCCCGTGGGGGGCGGATTTGCGCCTTGCTGGCCCGTGGAGGCTCGGGCGGGCTGACTCCGCTCGCCCCTCATCCGCCCTTCGGGCACCCTCTCCCCGCTGGCGCAGGGAGAAGGAGGCAGCGACCCCCAATACGGGCGCTGGGACTCAAGCCTCAACCGATTCCCCTGTCTTTCCTCTCCGCCTGCGCAAGAGGGAGTGCAGCGGAACGGTCACCCAACCGGGTGCTGCCACTGAACCAACAGCCGACGCCCTGCCTCTCCTTCTCCCCGTGCAGCGGGGAGAAGGTGCCCGGAGGGCGGATGAGGGGCGCTTTTCCTACCCGGCACAGGTGCACGCCCGACGCGCAGGGAACCACGCCGGCGCAATGCTCGGAGAAACGGAGCAACGGGACCAGCATCATGCGCGGCCGACAGAACCACCGACGTGAGCGCCACTTGCGGCAAGCGCAGACGGAGGCTGAGTCCGTGCTATGGCAGCACTTGCGCGGTCGACGCCTGCTCGGTTTCAAGTTCCGGCGCCAGCACCGGGTAGGACCCTACTTTGCCGATTTTGCCTGCTGCGATGCAGGGTTGATCGTGGAGCTGGACGGCAGCCAGCATCTGGCGCAATCAGCGCAGGACCAGATGCGTACGGAATTCCTCGAACAACGGGGGTATCGCGTTGTTCGTTTCTGGAATGACACGGTACTTGGGGACACGCACAGCGTGCTGGAGGCGATCGCCATCGCGCTTGTCCCTCATCCGGATTGCGGGCACCTTTTCCCTGCAGGCAGGGAGAAGGATTGAGTACGGATTTCTCCGGCGGCGTGTCGCCTGCCCGGCCGTGGCGTCAGCTGACGTCGGATGCAGCGACGCCAGGCGACTTCAATGCCGCAGGCACCACAGGGCCAGCAGGCCGCCGATCAGGATGACGCCGCCGACGGTGCGCAGTTCGCGGTCGCTGAGGTACAGCAGCTGCATGGCCGTGCGCTTCCAGCCACCGGGGGCGGCGAACAGCACCAGGCCTTCGACGATGATGACAAGGCAGAGGGCGGACCAGAGTTCGGGCATGGGGGCGAGCCGGAAGGGGGGATTCCAGACGGCGCGGGGGATTGGCGCATCCCCAGGGCCGTTTGCAGCAGTCAACGCGCAAAGACGCATGCGCCGGCCGCACCCTGCCCGCGTGCATAAGCACGGGGGGGTCAGAAGACGACGGGTTACCGGCTCAGCGGTCGCTGCGCAGGTACTGCAGGAACGGGTCGTCCTTGTCCAGCACGATCACGCTGTTGCCATCGGAGAACGAGGCACGGTAAGCCTCCAGGCTGCGCTGGAAGGCGTAGAACGCGGGGTCGCGGTTGGCGGCTTCGGCGTAGATGCGGGCGGCGGTGGCGTCGCCTTCGCCGCGCAGCTTCTGGGCGTCGCGTTCCGCTTCGGCCACCAGCACGGTCTGGTCGCGGTCGGCCTGGGCACGGATGGTGCGGGCCTGTTCCTCGCCTTCCGCGCGCAGGCGGCTGGCTTCCTGCCGGCGCTGGGCGCTCATGCGCTCGTACACGTTCTGCAGCACGTCGTTGTCGGTGGGCAGGTCGACCTGCTTCAGGCGGATGTCGACGATGCGCATGCCCAGCGCCTTGGCGTCTTCGTTGATGGCACCCAGCTGCTTGGCGATCAGTTCGTTGCGGTCGCCGGACACCAGTTGGCGCAGCGTGCGCGAGTTGATCTCGTTGCGCAGCGAGCTGGTGATGATGGGCGACAGGCGATCGGTGGCCACGCTGTCCACGCCACCGGTGGCGCGATAGAAGGCGCTGACGTCCTGGATGTAGCCGATGGCCACGAAGTCCACCAGCACGTCCTTCTGCTCGGAGGTGAAGTAACGCGCGGGCGTCATCTCCAGCACCTGCAGCTTGGTATCGAAGACGCGCGCGGTTTCCACCAGCGGCACCTTGAAGTGCAGGCCCGGCTTGATGCCGGCGCGCACCACGCGGCCCAGGTTGAAGACCATCGCGGTCTCGCCTTCGCGCACCACGTACACCGAGCCCATCAGGCCCAGCAGGACAGCGACGATGATGCCGACAAGAAGGGAAGTTTTCATCGCTGCGGCTCCTCACGGCCTGCGGGTCGCGGTGTGCGCACCGCATTGCGTGCACTGCCCGACGGCGTGCTTTCCACCGACGGCATCACCACCTCGGACGGCAGCGCGGCCTGGGCCGCGCCCTGCGCGGACGGCGCACCGGCGCCGGCCATGGGCACGTAGATCAGCTGGCGGCTGTCACCGCCGATGACCTTGCGGTTTTCGGACAGCACCTGCTGCACGGTGTCCAGCCACAGGCGCTTGCGGGTGACGTCGGGGGCATCCTTGTACTGCGCCTGCAGCAGGTTGAAGCGCGCGGCGTCACCCTCGGCCTTGGCGATGATGGACGACTTGTAGCCTTCGGCGGTGGTACGGCGGCGGGCGGCTTCACCGCGGGCTTCCGGCACGACCTTGGCGGCGTAGGCCTGGGCTTCGTTGATCAGGCTTTCGCGCACCTGCTGCGCGCCGTTGACGGCGTCGAACGCGGGCTGCACTTCTTCCGGCGGGCGGGCGTCCTGCAGTTCCAGCGTGCTGACCAGCAGGCCGGTCCTGTACGCCGCCAGCGAAGCCTGCAGCCGCACCTTCGCGGCTTCGGCCAGCGGGCCGCGCTCGTTGATGACGGCATTGAAGTCGGAACGGCCGACCTGCTCGCGCACGGCGCTCTGCGCGGCCTGTTCCAGCACCGCCACCGAAGCGCGCGTGCCGTACAGGTACAGGCGCGGGTCGCTGACGCGGTACTGCACGTTGAACTGGATGCGCACGATGTTCTCGTCGCGCGTCAGCACCGAGACGGTGTTGCTGAAGTTGTTCACCTGGGTGGCGTTGACCTTGGTGACGCTTTCGATGGGCCACGGCCACTTGAAGTTGGGGCCCGGATCCATGACGCGGGCGAACTGGCCGAAGCGCAGCACCACGCCGCGCTGCTGTTCGCCGATCAGCTGGAAGCTGCTGAAGAGGATCAGGATGCCCAGGCCGATGGCGACCCAGCGCAGCGGATTGACGCCACCGCCGTTGCCGCCGAACAGGCCACGCAGGCGCTCGATCACTTCGCCGATGCCGCCGCCGCTGCCAGAGCCGCCGCCGCGGGGTTTCCAGGGATTACGGTTTCCGTTGTTGCCAGATCCGCCGCTGCCAGAGCCGCCGCTTCCAGGGGTGTTCCAGGCCATGCCCACTCCGAAGTGAAAAGTTCGCGCGGGCCGAGGACCGGCGCGTGTCCGATTCTACAAGATTGGGCCAACCCGGCCCGCAGACAAGGCCGGGAGGTCATGGGACCCGGATCCCCTGTAGGAGCGACGTCAGTCGCGACCGCATGGACGAATCGCCCGGGACAAGAACCCTGTCACGGAATTTCCGCGGTCGCGACTGACGTCGCTCCTACAACAAGCCAGCGCCGTCCTACTGCCGCCAGTCCTCCGCCTCCGTGGCGGGCAGCAGCGTTTCCAGCGGATGTCCGCCCGCCTGCGCGGCCAGGCGTTGCGCATCGGCCAGCGCCAGGTCGACGGTGAGATGCCAGCCATGCTCATCGTGGTCTTCGGACAGCACCGCGCCCAGCGAATGCAGGCGCGAACGCAGGCGCGCCGAATTCGCCGGCAGGTCCAGCCGACCGCGCACGCGCTGGAACCCCAGCCGCTGCGCCAGCGCGCCACGCAGCAGGTCGATGCCCTGCCCGTCGCGCGCGGAAATCCACACGCGCTCGCGGCCCATGCCCGCACTGGGTGCCTGCCCGTCGGCCACGCCCGGATCGGGCTGGTCGTGCCGCGGCTGGGCGCCTTCGATGCGGTCGATCTTGTTGAACACCAGCATCTGCGGCAGATCGCCCGCGCCGATTTCCTGCAGCACTTCGTCCACCTGCGCGATGCGTTCTTCACGCAGCGGATCGGCGGCATCGATGATGTGCAGCAGCAGGTCGGCCTCGCGCGCTTCGGCCAGGGTGGAGCGGAATGCCGCGACCAGTTCGTGCGGCAGGTCGCGGACGAAACCGACGGTATCGGCCAGCACCACGCCGCCGCCCGGCAGTTCCACCCGGCGCACGGTGGGGTCCAGCGTGGCGAACAGCTGGTCGGCCGCGTAGGCCTCGGCACCGGTCAGCACGTTGAACAGCGTGGACTTGCCGGCGTTGGTGTAGCCCACCAACGCCACGCGCGGCAGCTCGCTGCGCACGCGCGCCCGGCGCATCTGGGTGCGCTGCACTTCCACTTTTTCCAGCCGCTTCTGCAGTTGTTCTACCCGCTTCTGCAGCAGGCGACGGTCGGTTTCCAACTGCGTTTCGCCGGGGCCGCGCAGGCCGATGGAACCGCCGCGCTGGCGCTCGAGGTGGGTCCAGCCTCGGACCAGGCGCGTGGCCATGTGCTTCAACTGCGCCAGTTCGACCTGCAGCTTGCCTTCGTGGCTGCGGGCGCGCTGGGCGAAGATGTCCAGGATCAGTCCGGTGCGGTCCAGCACGCGGCGCTGCAGGAGTTTCTCCAGGTTGCGTTCCTGGCCGGGCGACAGCGGGAAATTCACCAGGATGAGGTCGGCGCCGGTGGCGTCGGCCGCGGCCTTCACTTCCTCCAGCTTGCCACTGCCGATCAGCGTGGACGGGCTGGGCTTGTCGATGCGTGCGGTCAGCAACGCCGCGACCGTGGCACCGGCGGAGCGGGCCAGGTCGGCGAATTCCTCGGTGGCGCCGTCGTCGGGCGGACCGCCGGCATGCGGCTGGATCAGCAACGCATGCTCGCCCTTGCGGGATCTTTCAAACAATGGGGTCATGCCTCTTCAAACGAGGCATGCATTATCACGCGGTTTCGTCTTCCCCGCCTTCTTCGCCGTCCTCGCCCTGCTGGACATAGCCGCCGCCCGGGCCCACGCGCACGTTGCGCGCCGGCACCACGGTGGAAATGGCGTGCTTGTAGACCATCTGGCTGACCGTGTTGCGCAGCAGGACCACGAACTGGTCGAACGATTCGATGGTGCCCTGCAGCTTGATGCCGTTGACCAGGTAGACCGAAACCGGCACGCGCTCGCGCCGCAGTGCATTCAGGAAAGGATCCTGCAGGGATTGCCCCTTGGACATGTCGTACTCCCGCCTTGCGTTCTTATAGTTGGTATGAGGTGCTTCAGACCGGACCGGCAAACCAGCTCCCCAGCCGTCCGGAGCCCCGATGTTACACAACATCGGGGCCTTGACCAGCTACCGGTTGCCCAGAAACAGCGAAAGTGCCTGACGCAGGCGCTCCTGGTGATGCGCCGGGTCGAACCAGCGGGCGTCCAGTTCGCCGCGCAGCCAGGTCAGCTGCCGCTTGGCCAGCTGGCGGGTGGCGGCAATGGCGCGTTCGCGGAAGTCGGCGGCGCTGCCCTGCCCGTCCAGCCACTCCCAGGCCTGCCGGTAACCCACGGCCCGCACCGCCGGCAGGTCCAGCGGGACCGGCACGGCCTGCATGGCGGGCAGCGCGCGCAGGCCACGGACCTCGTCCAGGAAGCCCTGCGCCAGCATCAGGTCGAAGCGGCGGGCGATGCGTTCGTGCAGCACATCGCGGTCCGCCGGTGCCAGCACCAGCTTCAGCACGCGGTACGGCAGGCGCTGGCCGCGTGCTTCGCGCTGCCACTGGCTGATCGGCGTGCCGGTCAGGCGGAACACCTCCAGCGCCCGCTGGATGCGCTGCGGGTCGGTGGCATGGATGCGGGCGGCAGCGGCCGGATCGACCTGCGCCAGGTCGGCATGCAGGGCCGGCCAGCCCCGGGCCTGCGCTTCGGCAGCGATCTGCTGGCGAAGCGCCGGGTCCGCAGGGGGCATGGCCGCCAGCCCCTCCAGCAATGCCTGGAAGTACAGACCGGTGCCGCCCGCCAGCACCGGCAACCGTCCGCGCGCCGCGATGTCGTCCATGGCCTGGCGCGCCTCCTGGGCGAATTCCGCCGCCGAATAGGTCTGCCAGGGGTCCCGGACGTCCAGCAGGTGGTGCGGCACGTGGGCACGTTCCTCCCCGGTCGGCTTGGCCGCGCCGATGTCGAGGCCACGGTAGACCAGGGCCGAGTCGACGCTGACGATCTCGCCATCGAAGCGTTCGGCCACCTCCAGCGCGAACGCGGTCTTGCCCGAAGCGGTGGGCCCCATGATGGCCAGGGCGAGCGGGCGCGGATCGACCGGCATGGGAGCGTGGCAGCGCAGCGAAGGGCGTACAGCTTAGCCTGCGGGGGGCAGGACGATGGCGAGCAGGTGCGCCTGCCGGAACCTGCACGGCCGCGCGAAGGTGACGCCCGGCGTGCCGGTTTCATTCGGAACGGATATTGCAGGGACGTGGCGTCCTGATAATCGGGCGACTTAATCCACGCGGACCTGCGACCGCCATCAGCATTATTCCGACGACGCCACCTCATTCCGTCCCGCAGATCCCGATGAGGAAGCACGGTTACACCAGAGGCCGGACCTGGAAGGGACAACACAGCGGCAGCCTGTCCAATACCGCTTGAAAAGAGGCATCTGCGACCCTGATTAAGGACGCGTGAAATCCCCACGCCCGACGCGGATATGCCATGGGACAACCTTAATCAGCGATGACCCGCACGCAATCGCGGGACCATTTTTGAAGTCACTCATTTTTTATCGCCAATATTGTGCTTCAGTGCTCGGTATTGCGTTTTGGGGCTGGCGATTATCTGCGCGGCCGTTATTCTTCCATCGCAATTCCATGGTCGGGTAGAAGCGCCACTGCTTCACCCGCCCATATCGGAGCCGACGGGGGCGCCCTCTCAACGGGGTGCGTGACGGATCCGGTGATGCTTCTTCCGCGTCATGCCTTGCGTAGACGGTGCCGGTTGCACGGCATTGCCCATGCACGGGACAGCGCGTGCCTTCGAAACCCCGTAACGATCACGAGCACCCTGATGCCCATTGCCTCCGGCGCCTTTCGCACCAAGCTCCTGCCAACGCTGGCCATGGGCCTGTCCGTTTTCCTTGCGTCCTGCAGCGGCGAAGCCGACGTCAGCGCGCCTGCCGATGCCTCCGCGCAGGCGGTACCGGCGGCCGCGTCGGGCAGTCGCGTGGCGGCTTCCGCCGTGCCGACCGCGTCGGCGGCCGTCGTCACCTCGGCCGTGAGCACGCCCATCCTGTTTGTCACCCAGGTGCCCGTCCCCGGCGGCGACCGCTTCGCCAGCCGCCTGTCGTCGTTCGCCAACCACCTGACCGACATGGGCGCGGTGCCCCGCGGTGGCGACCTGATGATCCGCTACCCCAACGGGTCGCTGCGCAACCTGACCCGGGAAGCCGGCTACGGCATGGACGGCCTGCAGACCGCCAATGCGATCGCGGTGCGCGAGCCCACCGTGCACTGGAGTGGCACCAAGGCCGTCTTCAGCATGCTGGTCGGTGCGCCGGCCAAGCAGTACGCAGGCGTCAACGTGAAGTGGCAGATCTACGAAGTGACCAACCTGGCCCAGGGCCAGACCGCGGTCATCACCAAGGTGGCCGGCCAGCCGACCGCTTACAACAACGTGTCGCCGCTGTATGCCAGCGATGACCGCATCCTGTTCACCTCGGACCGCCCCCGCGGTGGCGAGGCGCACCTGTATCCGCAGCTGGACGAGTACGAAAGCACGCCGACCGTCACCGGCATCTACAGCCTCAACCCGGCCTCGGGCGAGTTGAAGATGCTCAACCATGCACCCAGCGGCGCGTTCTCGCCCATCATCGACAGCTATGGCCGCGTGGTCTTCACCCGTTGGGACCATCTGCAGCGCGACCAGCAGGCCGACGCCGGGACCTATGGCGCCTATGACGTGGCCAGCGAGGCGGCCGGTGCCGCCAACGTGGGCCTGAAGCCGGAAGTGTTCCCCGAGTCGCGCCTGGGCATGAGCACCACCTACGGCCAGGTCAACAAGTACAACTACAACCTGTTCACGCCGTGGCAGATGAACCAGGACGGCACCGAGGAGCTGACGCTCAACCACATCGGGCGGCAGGAACTGTCCTTCGGCTACATCACCAAGTCGTTCGCGGGTGACAGCGCGCTGTCGGACTACAGCAACACCGCCATCATCGCCAACAAGAAGTTCGTGCGCATGGACGGCGGCCTGTTCCAGATGCGCGAGGATCCCCGCACGCCGGGCACGTACTACGCGATCTATGCGCGTGAGTTCGGTTCGATGACCAGCGACCAGATCGTGCGCCTCACCGGCGCGCCGACGCTGAATGCCGAACAGATGACGGTCGTGGACGCCTCGCCGGCCGCCACCAACAACAGCCTGCCCGGTGGCCGCTTCCGCAACCCGCTGCCGATGAGCACGGGGCAGATGCTCGCCACGTACACGCCGAGCGCCACGGTGCAGGCGGGCGTGCAGTTCCGCCTGCACCAGCTCAGCACCGATGCCTCCGGCATGCTCATTGCCGGCAGCCCGCTGACCTCGGGCATCAACAAGTCGGTATCGTGGTGGACCCCGGACGTGCAGCAGAGCTACAACGGCACGCTGTGGGAACTGGAAGCCGTGGAAGTGGTGGCACGCCCGCGCCCGAGCAGTGGCAGCTTCAAGCTGGAGGCGCCTGAAAGCGCCGTGCTGGCCGAAGAACAGGTCGACGAAACCGCGCTGCGCAACTGGATGAAGACCAACGGCCTGTCGCTGATCGTCACCCGCAACCAGACCAGCCGCGACCAGGGCGACACCCAGCAGCCGTTCAACCTGCAGGTCCCCGGCGGCATCAAGACCAGCAAGGGCAGCGGCCGCGTCTACGACATCAGCCACTACCAGATCCTGCAGGGCAACCAGATCCGCGCGTACAACGGCTACAACGCCGGGCGCCGCGTGATCGCGCAGCCCACCACCAGCCCGCACAACCCGGCCAATCCCGGTGGCCCGGCCGGCAGCGTGAAGATCGCCGCCGATGGTTCCACCGCCGCCTTCGTGCCGGCCAACCGTGCGCTGACGTGGCAGACCACCGACGCGGCCGGCACCGCCATCGTGCGCGAACGCGTGTGGGTGACGATGCAGCCGGGCGAGATCCGCACCTGCGCGGGCTGCCATGGGGAGAACAGCAAGAACCAGGCCGGCGCGCTGGAATCCACCAACAAGCCGGAGGCGCTGCGCACGCTGCTGCGCAACTGGAAGCAGTCCACGGGCGGTGGACCCATCCGCGCCAACAGCTCGCAGCCGCTGGTGCCGGTGCGCAATGCCCCGTCGTCGTCGCAGCCCGTGCCGGTCGCGGCCCCGACGTCCAACTCTTCGCCGTCGTCCACGTCCGCGCTGACCAGCGACGTCATCCAGACCACCGTCCGTGCGTCGCGGCGCGCCGACACCGTGCCGACGTTGCGCAGCCAGGCGCAGGTCCGCTGAAACGCAGGTCCTCGCGATACCTTCCCGGTGTCGCGAGGGGTCAGCGCGAATCCAGGTACTGCTTCAGCGCACCGATCTCCGCATCGGTCAGCACCGGGTAGCGGTAGGCTGCCACGCCGCTCATCAGCCCCGTCTTCGATTTTCCGCCTGCCGCGACTTCACCCGTGCGCATCAACCGGGTGAACTGTTCCAGCGTGTAGGCCTTGGCCACGACCAACGACGGTGCGGGGTCGCCTTCCCAGCCGTTGAGGTCCCAGCCGTGGCATTCGGTGCAGGACGTCATCGCCAGGTGTTTGCCCAGCGCCAAGGCTTCCGTGGGCGGTGCCGCGGGGGGCACGTTTCCCGCATCGGCCTGCATGTCGGGCAGCCAGGGATGCGTGCCGTCGCGCGTGGCCTTGATCAGGGCGTCGGACCATTGACCCTCCGGCAGGCCAGGGTTGTCGATGGCAGGCGTACTGCGCACCCACGCGATGATGTCGCGGACTTCGCGATCACTCAGGTGCTGGAACATCTTGATCGGCATGCCCCATGGCACGTGCCCGTCATGGGTCTTGCCTTCGCGGATCAGTCGCGCGAGCGCCGCGTCGTCGTAAAGCGCGCGACGCTGTGTCAGGTTGGGCGCGACGATGCGGCCCATGTCCTTGTTCTCCTGGAACACGTCACCACGCCCGCCTTCGCCGTGGCAGCCATTGCAGCCCACGCGGGTGGCCACGCGCAGGCCTTCGACCGCATCACCCGGCGTTGCTGCCGCCTGCACCGCTGCGGGAACGACGCGCACCGTCGGCGCCGGTGATTGTCCGCACGCAGCAAGGAACAGGCAGGCCATCCACAGCGCATGACGCATGTCGCATTCCCCGTCGGACCTGATGGCTCCAACGCGGCATGCCGCGGCCTCCGGCCACGTCAGTCGTCGTCGGGCCAGCGCAGCGTCGGCGTCGTGGCGGCCTTGCGTGGCAGCACCACGTCGGCGACCGCCGTCCATACCTTCAACGCATCCACCGTCGCGGCCACGTCGTGCACGCGTACCAGGCGGGCGCCACGCTGCACGGCGATGAGATGCGCGGCGACCGAACCGGAGACGCGCTCGCTGGCGATGTCACGCCCCGTCAGCTGGCCGATGCTGCGCTTCCGCGACAGGCCCGCCAGCACCGGCACGCCGAGTTCGACAAAGCGGTCCAGCTGCGCGAGCAGCTGCAGGTTGTGCGCAGTGTCCTTGCCGAAGCCGAAGCCGGGATCGACGACGATGTGCTTCCTGGCGATCCCGGCCATCTCGGCAGCGAAGATGCGCTCGGCCAGGAAGCGGTGCACCTCGCCCACCACGTCGTCGTACTGCGGAGCGGCCTGCATCGACCTCGGTTCGCCCTGCATGTGCATCAGCACGACGGGAACGCCCAGCGAAGCAGCGGCCTCCAGCGCGCCGTCGCGCCGCAGGGCGAAGACATCGTTGATCATGCCTGCACCGGCCTGCACGGCCGCACGCATCACCTCGGGCTTGGAGGTATCGATGCTGATCGGCAGGGCGGTTTCCTTCGCCAGGCGTTCGATCACCGGGATCACCCGGCGCAACTCTTCCTCCAGCGATACCTCCTCGGCGCCTGGGCGCGTCGATTCACCGCCGATGTCGAGGATGTCCGCGCCCTCTTCGGCCAGCCTCAGGCCATGCGCGACCGCGGCTTCCAGCGTGTCATGCGCGCCGCCATCCGAAAAGGAATCGGGGGTGACGTTGACGATGCCCATGACCCGGGCACGATCGAGCTTGAGGATGCGGCCTGCGCAGTCGAGCTGGGGAACGGTGTCGAACATGTCGGTCTTCCTGATGCGACGATCAGCGGAGATCGCCGAGCTCGCTGCCGTCGACGGGGTTGTTCAACCATGCCGCCACGTCCTTGCCGATGGCATTGACGGTCCGCTCGAGCACGGCGCAGGATCCCTTGAAACCGCCGCCGAATCCACCCCTCGAATTGCGGCGCGCCACGAACCTCGCCACCTGCTGCCCGTCGCGATACAGCGAACCTTTGACGGTGACCGACTTGTGGTGACCCATCCAGGCATTGCCGGCGCTCTGGGCATCGTGGATCTCCATCGTCACGACCTGGCCCGACGAGGTACCCGGTGCGTCCTGGAGGTGTACCTGGTGGCCTGACTCGGCCGCGAAGCGAGCAAACGCCGCCGGCAGCTGCGTACTGATCTCGCACTCACGCTTGATGTTGCCGGCAACGATCGAATCCTCAGCGTAAGGCACGGTCCGTTGCGCCGTGAAATCCGCAGCGTGCGCGAACGGCAGCGCGAGCAACAACCCCACCAGCAGGCCTCCCTTCCGTACCGCCTTCATCGCATTCCCCTTCATGACATCCCCTTATCTCAACGCGACGCCCGTCGGCACCCCGCCTCCGGCAACGTCGTGGCCAAAAAAAGGCCAGACGCAAGTCTGGCCTTTCGACGTCAGGCTGGCAACGCGACTCAGGTCTGCGCGGCGGGGCCACCGATCGGCGGCAGCGGGCGCGAATCGCCCTTGTCGCCATCCTTGCCGGACTTGTTCCATCCCATCGGCGGCGGCGGCTGGCGACCTTCCATCACCGCGTCGATCTGCGGCACGTCGATGGTTTCGTATTCCAGCAGCAGCTGCGACATGGTATGCAGCTTGTCCAGGTTCTCGGTGAGGATCTTGCGGGTACGCTGGTAGGCCTTGTCGAGAATGCTGCGCACGACCTCGTCGATCTTGCGCGCGGTCTCGTCGGAGACGTTCTTGTGCTGGGTGACGGAACGGCCCAGGAAGACTTCGTCTTCTTCCTCGCCATAGGCGATCGGGCCCATCTCGTCGCTCAGGCCCCACTTGGTGACCATGTTGCGGGCCATCTTGGTGGCGCGTTCGATGTCGTTGGAGGCGCCGGTGGTGACCTTGTCGGCGCCGAAGATCAGCTCCTCGGCCACGCGGCCACCGTACAGCGAGCACAGCTGAGACTCGATGGCGGTGCGGTTGTAGCTGTACTTGTCGCCTTCCGGCAGGTACATGGTCACGCCCAGCGCGCGACCGCGCGGGATGATGGTGACCTTGTAGACCGGGTCGTGTTCCGGCACCAGGCGGCCAACGATGGCATGGCCGGCCTCGTGGTAGGCGGTGAGCGTCTTCTCGTCCTCGCTCATCGCCATCGAACGGCGTTCGGCGCCCATCAGGATCTTGTCGCGCGCACGATCGAAGTGGTCCATGCGGACTTCCTTCGCATTCTCGCGGGCGGCAAACAGCGCCGCCTCGTTGGCCAGGTTGGCCAGGTCGGCACCGCTGAAGCCAGGGGTACCGCGGGCGATCACCATCGGCTCGACGTCATCGGCCAGCGGCAGCTTGCGCATGTGCACGCGCAGGATCTGTTCGCGCCCCTTCACGTCCGGCAGGCCCACCACCACCTGGCGGTCGAAGCGGCCCGGACGCAACAGCGCCGGGTCCAGCACGTCGGGACGGTTGGTCGCGGCGATGACGATGACGCCTTCGCCACCCTCGAAGCCGTCCATCTCGACCAGCAGCTGGTTCAGGGTCTGCTCGCGCTCATCATGTCCGCCGCCCAGGCCGGCGCCGCGATGACGGCCGACCGCGTCGATTTCGTCGATGAAGATGATGCACGGGGCGTGCTTCTTGGCCTGCTCGAACATGTCGCGCACGCGGCTGGCGCCGACGCCGACGAACATCTCGACGAAATCGGAACCGGAAATGCTGAAGAACGGCACCTTGGCCTCGCCCGCGATGGCCTTGGCCAGCAGCGTCTTGCCGGTACCGGGCTGGCCGACCATCAGCACGCCGCGCGGAATCTTGCCACCCAGCTTCTGGAACTTGCCGGGGTCGCGCAGGAACTCGACCAGTTCGCCGACTTCTTCCTTGGCTTCATCGCAGCCGGCGACATCGGCGAAGGTCACCTTCACCTGGTCCTCGCCCTGCAGCTTGGCGCGCGACTTGCCGAAGGACATCGCACCCTTCGCGCCACCGCCGCCGCCCTGCATCTGGCGCATGATGAAGATCCAGAAACCGATGATCAGCAGCACGGGCAGGAAGTTGAGCAGGATCACGCCCAGCGAGATGCCGCTGGGCGGCGGGTCGCGGGTGATGCTGACGTTCTTCTCGACCAGCTGGTTGACCAGCTGCTCGTCCTGCGGACCGTAGACCGTGCCGGTGGCGCCGTCGCCCCGCTTGTACTCGATGACGTTGGTGGTCAGCGTACCGTCCTTGGTAAAGCGCACCGAGGCCACGCGGCCGGCGTCGACTTCCTTCAGGAACTCGGAATAGGTGGTTTCGCCGCTCGCCGCACCGGCGCCCAGCTTGGGGGAAAAGCTCTGGAAGACGACCATCAGCACGACGGCCACGACTACCCACAGCAACAGATTCTTGGTCAAGTCGTTCATCCTCATCGGCTCCAGCGTTCCTCTTTCACATTAACCACGTTACGACACCTTACTTGATCTGGATGCGCTTGCCCTGGCCCAGCGCGTAGACCTCGGGCGACCGCTTGCGCGAGGCGTCCGGTTTGCGGATCGCCACCTTGTCATATCGGCGGCGAAGCTCGCGGATGTAGTCGTCGAAGCCGGTGCCCTGGAACAGCTTGATCAGGAACGCCCCGCCCGGCTTCAGGTGGGCGTCGGCGAACTCCATCGCCAGCTCGGCCAGATGCATCATGCGCGGCTGGTCGACCGCATCCACACCACTCTTATTGGGGGCCATATCCGACAGCACAAGGTCCACGGGCTGGCCGTTCAACATGGCTTCCAGCTGCGATAGGACGCCATCTTCCCTGAAATCCCCATGAAGGAATTCCACCCCGGCCAGCGGGGGCATCTCCAGGATGTCCATGGCCACCACCCGGCCATGGTCGCCCAGCGCCTGGCGGACGAACTGGGACCAGCCGCCCGGGGCGGCGCCCAGGTCCACGACCACCATGCCGGGCTTCAGCAGGCGGTCGCGTTCCAGCAGTTCCTCCAGCTTGTAGGCCGCCCGCGAACGCAGGCCCTCGGCCTGCGCCTTCTTCACGTAGGGGTCGGAGAAGTGTTCCTTCAGCCAGCGCTGGCTGCTTTTGCTGCGGGTGGCCATGGGCGCGGAAAGGTCTCCGGGCAGCCTGCGACGCGTGCCGCCGGAGCCGATCAGGGGGGCCGCCATGATACCCTGAACACCCATTACCACCCGTACCGCACCGCATGCCCCTCGCGCTGACCCCTTCCCAGACCCGTTTCCTGCGCGGCCAGGCTCACGACCTGAAAGCCCTGCTGCAGATTGGCGGCAAAGGGGTGACGCCCGCCTTCGTCGCCGAGCTGGACGAGGTGCTGGAGCACCACGAGCTGGTCAAGGTGAAGGTGGCCGGGGAAGACCGCGACGCCCGCGATGCGATGATCACCGAGCTGGCCACCCAGACGGATGCCACCCTGGTACAGCGCATCGGCCATACCGCCGTGCTGTACCGCCCCAGCAAGGAACGCAGGCAGATCGTGCTGCCGCGCGGCTGAGCCGGCACCGATGATGTCGGCGGCCAGCCCCACCTGACCCGATCGCCATGCAGCTGAACCACGAACTTCCCGACTACGCCTTCTCGCTTCGCGGCGCCGATGGCCACACGGCACGCGTGAACGACCGCGTGCTGACCACCAGCTTCATCCTCTCACCCCAGCAGCTGCAGGAAGGCTGGCCGGTGCAGGACAGCGCGGCGCTGGAGCCGGCCGACATGGATGCCCTGCTGGCCTTGCAGCCTGAGGTCATCCTGCTGGGCACGGGCGAACGCCAGGTCTTCCCGCCCGCCGCAGTGATGGCCGCCTGCCTCAGGCAAGGGGTCGGACTGGAAGTGATGACCAATGCCGCGGCCGCGCGCACCTTCAACATCCTCGCCGGCGAAGCCCGCCGCGTGGTGGCGGGCTTCCTGCTGTCCCCTGCATGAGGCACGGCCTGGCAGGCTGCCTGCTGGCGCTGTCGTGCCTCATGCTGCCGGGCTGCCAACCGCCGCCCGCGGATGAGATGCAACGTTTCCAGGCATGGCGGACCGGCGGCAACGCCACCGGCTCGGCGACCTATCAACGACTGCTGGATGCAAACGGTGTGGGCGAAGTGATGCCGCTGCATGTCCTGCTGCGCTCCAGCCGGCGGTGGCGGTCCTGCTCGGCGCCTGAATTCAGCCTGCCACCGCCGCACCGACGGGCAGCGATCGTATCGACGCTGCGCGTGGTGGACCGGCTGCAGCAGTTGGGGATCGTGCGGGCCGATCAGGCCAGGTCGGGCTACCGCGACGACGCGCTCAACCAGTGTTCGGGCGGCAGCACGCGCAGCCGTCATGTGCTCAACAACGCCCTCGATTTCGATCTGCCCGAGGAGGGGGACCGTGTGGTGCAGCTGTGCCGTTTCTGGCGCACGCAAGGCCCGTCGCTCGACATGGGGCTGGGTTTCTACACGCCCACCCGCATCCACATCGACACATCGGGATTCCGCACCTGGGGCCGCGATCACCGTCGTGGCACCTCGCTGTGCATGGCACGCGCTCAGTCGGGCTGACGTTCCAGCTTGACCCACACGCCGTAGTGGTCGGAGGGCCAGGCGCCCGTCGCATCGCGCTGATCGAGGATGATCCGCGCGTCGACGACGCGGTATGCGTCGCGCTGGACCAGCACGTGGTCGATGCGCGTGGCCGGATGGCCGAGGTGGGTGTTCAGCGTGGTGTGGGCGGCCGTTTCCACGTCCACGCCCGGATGCGCGTCGGCGTAGGCATCGGCAAAGCGCAGCAGCAGGGGTTCCAGTTCCGGCGTGGTGGCCGCCGTATTGAAATCGCCTGCGATGACGACGGGCACGTCCTCCTGCGTCGAGCGCATGAACGCCTGCAGGCTGGCGATCTGTCGGGCGCGGATGGCGCCGCCTTCCGGTGTGTAGTGCAGGTGCGTCGCGTAGAGATTCACCGGCCTTCCCGCAATCGTCGTGCGTACCCAGCCCGCATTGCGATAGTCGTCAAGTGGCTGCAGTTTCGTTTCGCGGGTCTGCTCCACCGGCGTGCGCGTCAGGATGGCGTTGCCGTAGCGACGCGCCTGCGCCGGGGGATCGGCCGAGAAGAAGCGGTATTCGTACCCCAGTCGCTGCGCGAGCGCGCCGGCCTGGTTCGGCAGCGCCACATCCTGCAGTACTTCCTGCAGCACGATGACATCCGGTTTCAACGCGGCCAGTTCCGCCACGATAAGGTCCTGCCGGTGCGACCAGTCCTGCTTGTCGTGCCACAGGTTGAGCGTGACCAGCGTCAGCGTGTCGGGGGGGGCTGCGCGCTTCGCCGTCGATGGTACGCAACCGACGAGCATGGCCGCCGCCAACAGGACGCAGGTGGCAGGCAAGAGGCGCAGCCTCATGAGATACAGGCCCCGACGCTTCAGCGCTTGGGCAGGTAGAGCATCGGATCCACCGGCTTGCCGTTGTAGCGGATCTCGAAGTGCAGCATTTCTCGCGCCGCGCCACTGCTGCCCATTTCCGCGATCTGCTGGCCGGCCTTCACGTTCTGGCCTTCGTTGACCAGCCGCTTGCGGTTGTGGCCGTAGGCGGAAAGCCAGGCTTCGCTGTGCTTGATGATGACCAGTTCGCCATAGCCGACCAGCCCGGCGCCGGAATACACCACCACGCCATCGGCTGCCGCACGCACGGCCTGGCCGCTGCTGCCCGCGATATCGATGCCCTGCTTGGTGGCATCGCCGGCCGTGAAACGCCCGATGATGTGGCCTTCGGCAGGCCAGCGCCAGGCGAAGCCGCTGCTCGCCGGATTCTGTATCACGGGGGGCCGCGTCACTGTGGCCGGCGGCGGTACCGGGCGCGGGGTGGTCGTGGCGGCGGGCGGACGGGGGGTCGTGGTTCCGCTGGTGGACGCACGCCCGCTTCCCGGATACAGCTTCAAGATCTGGCCGGGATAGATGGTGTACGGCGCTGCGATGCCGTTCCAGCTGGCCAGGTCGCGCTGGTCGATACCGTTGCGGAATGCGATCCCGTACAGCGTGTCGCCGCGCTGCACACGCACGGTCTGCCCGGGCTTGGGCTGCGATGCGGTCCGGGAGGGCGTCGAGGACGTTTCGCGCACGACGGTGCTCGAGCAGGCGGCCAGCGCCAGCCAGATCGTGGCGATGACAAGGACGCGGAACGATGTCTTCGTTCCAGAACGAAGGGTCGTGGCCAGGCGCGTCGTCGTGTTTTCCAGATCCATCCTATTCCTGTTGTTCAACTCGTGAAGCGCTGGAACAGTTCATGTGCCGCCACCCCACCGCCCCCGATGAGGACACCGAAGTAGATCATCGTACCGATGTTGGACAGGTGCCCCAGCAGCACCGCGCCGCCATCGCGCTGGATGAAACCGATCGCATAGAGCAGCAGCGCCAAGGCTGGCAGGGTGTTGCTGAACGGCACGAATCCAAACGGCGCCATCAGCAGCAGCGCCGCCAGGATGAAGGCCAGATTGTTGAAGACATCCTGCGCACGGCCGTCGACGAAGACACGCAAGCGATGCGGGCGGCTGATCCTTTCGAGGCGACGCACCCACGTCATGCCGGCCTTCAAACCGGGACGCAGGCGGTCTGCCGGCAGTGCGCGCGCCTTGAGGCGCTGTGGCAACCACAGCGGACGGCCGATCAGACGGCTGATGCCCACCAGCAGGATGGCGGCGCCGAACACCGTGCTGACCCCGGGAATCGACACCGGGATCAGGAACACCAGCGTCAGCAGGATGGTGAGCAGCAACAGGCCTTCATCGCTGAAAACGTCCAGCAGTTCGCCCAGGCTCAGATGGTCTTCCGGCAGGCGGTCGATGATGTCGGCCAGCTGCTCGCCCAGTGACGTGCCGTTGCCGGTTGTTTCGCTGTGTGCAGACGTCATCCGGCTCAGTCCAGCGTGCCGGCAAGCAACGGCACGAACACCACCGGTGCCAGCGTGGTTTCATCAATCCCGCCATCCTCGCGCTTGACCAGGCGCACCAGCGACTGCGAGCCGCTGCCGCCGACCGGCGCAACCAGTTGGCCGCCCACCGCGAGTTGTTCGATCAGCGCCTGCACCAGCGCGGGCGCCGCGGCCGTCACGATGATGCCGTCGTAGGGGCCGTGCTCCGCCCAGCCGATGCGGCCGTCGTCGTGCTTGCTGCGCACGTTCATGCCCAACTGGCGCAAGCGCTTGCGCGCCTGCCGCAGCAGGTCACCGATGCGTTCCACCGTGTAGACCTCCAGGCCCAGCGCGGCAAGCACCGCGGCCTGGTAACCGGAACCGGTGCCGATCTCCAGCACCTTCTTCGGCGCATTCTCCAGCAGGACCTCGGTCATGCGGGCCACGACCCACGGCTGCGAAATGGTCTGGCTGTGGCCGATGGGCAGCGCGGTGTCTTCGTAAGCCCGCGTCGCCAGCGCCTCATCGACGAACAGATGGCGCGGCAGCATGCGGATGGCGTTCAGCACGCGCTCGTCAGCGATGCCCGCGCTGTTGGCGGTGCCCTCGCGCAGGCGTTCGACCAGGCGGTCGCGCACGCGCTGCGAGGTCATGCCCATGCCGACGGCTTCGGGTTGCAGGCGCAGGCGTGGCGTCACGCCGACGTCTCCAGTGCCGCGGTCAGGCCGCCGACCCAGCTGGCGACCTTTTCCAGCGCCTGGTAGCGCGTCAGGTCGACATGGATGGGCGTGATGGAAATATTCCCCGTGCGCACGGCATGGAAGTCGGTGCCGGCCCCCGCATCCTGTTCGCGTCCCGCGGGACCGATCCAGTACACCGTGCGCCCGCGCGGATCCGGTTGCGGCACACAGGGTTCGGAGCGGTGGCGATTGCCGAGGCGGGTGACCTCGAATCCCTTCACGTCGGCCCACGCCAGGTCAGGCACGTTGACATTGAGGATGGTATCGGCGGGCAGCGGATCGGACTTGAGTCGCGCCACGATCTCCACCGCGGCGCGCGCGGCGGTCTCGAAGTGCTTCGGCTCATGGTTGTGCGTGACCAGCGACATCGCCACGGCGGGCAGGCCCAGGAAGCGTCCTTCCATCGCCGCCGAGACGGTGCCGGAATAGATCACGTCATCGCCCAGGTTGGCGGAGTTGTTGATGCCCGACACCACGATGTCCGGTTCGAAATCCAGCATCCCGGTCAGCGCCAGGTGCACGCAGTCGGTCGGCGTGCCGGCGATGCTGCACGTGTAGTGGTCGATGCGCTTGAGGCGGATGGGCAGGTCCAGCGTCAGCGAGTTGCTGGCTCCGGAACGATCGCGATCGGGCGCCACCACGTAGACCTCATGGCCGGCGGCCCGCAGGCCCTCCGCCAGGATTCGGATGCCGGGGGCGTCAACGCCGTCGTCGTTGCTGACCAGTACGCGCATGGGATTCCTCGAAAACAGCCCCATGATACCGGAAGCGCGCAACGCCCCGCCAACGCAAGGGTCCATCCACGCCTTGCCTTGCCGTGCTTGCGTCGCACGGCAATGCCGCTACGCTGTGATGCATGTCCCGCCCCGCCGCCCCGGATGATGACGATGCCGCGCTGTTCCGCGAGGCCATCGGCGATGTCAGGCGGATCGACGACGCGCCACTGCCGCCACGCAAGGCACCGCCCAAGCCCGCTGCGCGCATGGCCGAGCGCGATGAGCGGGATGCACGCAGCGAATTCCAGCGTGGCCTGGACGAAACCGCCCTGCTGTCGGCCGGCGACACGCTCAGCCATCGCCGCGACACGCTGCCGCCACGCATCTTCCAGCGGTTGAAGCGCGGCCAGTTTTCCGTGCAGGACGAGCTTGACCTGCACGGGGCCACGGCCTTGCAGGCCGAAGGGCTGCTGCGCCAGTTCCTGGCGGATGCCCACGACCACGACTACGGCTGCGTGCGCATCATCCATGGCAAGGGCCAGCGCTCGGACCGCGATGCGCCGGTCCTGAAGAACACGGTGGACCGGCTGTTGCGACAGCGCGGCGATGTGCTGGCGTTCCACTCCGCGCCACCGGCACAGGGCGGTACCGGCGCGGTGCTGGTGCTGCTGGCACGGCCACGTGGCTGAGCCCGAGAAAACAAAGGCCCCACTTCCAGTACGGAAGGGGGCCTTGCGGTGCGTGATGATCCCGCGCGACTTACTTGGACGCCTTGGCCGGCAGGTTCGGCGGATTCACCCAGGTCACGTCGATGCCCCGGCGCCGGGCGATGCGCTCGACATAGGCCATGTATTCCTGTTCCGGCGTCATTTCCTTCTGCACGGCAGGCTGGGTGGAGGTCAGTTCATGGGTGCCGGCGCAGGCACACAGCAGCGTCGCGGCGAATGCAACAAGCGTGAGGCGGAACGGGACTTTCATGGCGAGCCCTCCAGCGTGGTCGGGTTGAAATCCTGCGTGCCAGTGCCGCCCTCTCCCGGCCAACACTGGCGCTCACCTCCGCTTATACGCCGGCCGTCATGGCCTTCCAGTGCCGTCAGGTGCTTTCCGACGAACGGTCTTCCGGGGCCGGACGATCCGCCACATCACCCAGTTCGTGCAGCACGGCGGTGGCGTAGCTGCCGGGCGGCAGGGCGAATTCAAGTTGCAGGCAACCGGGCTGGAGCCATCGCCACGACAGGCCTTCCGGACGAAGCCGCAGGGCACGGCGCTCCTGCCGCAGGCCCTCCTTCTCCAGGCCCGCGCAAAGCGCCCGTGCGTCGTCGGACTGCAACGCCGCCACCTCGACCTCCGCCGACCGGGACTGGCTGCGCAGCTCGCCCGCGCCCCAGAGCGGTCCGCTGGGATGGATGTCGAACGCGGCCAGTCGCTGCGCCAGCGCATCGCTCCACGGCTCGGGGCCGAACACGCTGCGGCTGCCGGCCAGCATCCACACTTCGCCTTCCAGCCCACGGTTCCAGCTGGCATCGGCCAGGCGCGCCGCCAGCACGCGATTGAACAACTCGGAGCGCGCCGCCGAAATCAGCAGCGAGCGCTGCTCGCGCCGCATGCGCCTGCCGGCGAACATCGCAAGTGCCGACGCCACGTTGCCGCCATCGCGACCGAAGCGTTGTTCGCCGAACCAGTTCGGCAATCCGTGTGCGGCGACCTGCTGCAGGCGCGCTTCGATGGCAGCCAGGTCGCCCTGCACGTCACGCAGCACCAGCACGAAGCGGTTGCCCGCCAGCGCGCCGCGTGGCAGCTTGCGGTTGTGCCAGGTCGATTCCAGCACGCGCAGGCCATCCGATGGCAGCGTGTCCAGCGCGGGCGCCACGCGCTTGGGCAGGTGCACGGTGAAGCGCTGGCGGGTGACCGCATGGCGATCCTTCATGCCTGCATAACCCACGCCCATTTCCGCAATGCCGGCCCACTCCGCAAGCCGCTTGGCGACGAAAGACGTATTGAGGCCGCGCTTCTCGATGGTCAGCAGCAGGTGCTCGCCTTCGCCGCTCGGCTCGAAACCCGCAACTTCCTCGACGAAGAAATCCTCCGGCGCGCTGCGGATGCGCGCCGACACCACCGGCGCCCCGAAGGCACGCGGAAGGCCGTCGCTCACGCCTTCACCAGCAGCACGACGGCCTGCGCGGCGATGCCTTCCGCGCGACCGGTGAAGCCCAGCTTCTCGGTGGTGGTGGCCTTGATGCTGATGCGATCGAGTGGAATGCCCAGATCCGTGGCAACGCACCCGCGCATTGCGTCCGCATGCGGGCCCACCTTCGGGCGTTCGCAGATGACGGTGACATCGGCGTTGCCCACCTGCCATCCCAGCGCTGCGATCAGTGCATTGCAGTGCCTGAGGAACGCCCGGCTGTCCGCGCCCTTCCATTGCGGATCGGAGGGCGGGAAATGCCTGCCGATGTCGCCCAGCGCCAATGCGCCCAGCATGGCGTCGCACAGCGCGTGCAGCACCACGTCGCCATCGCTGTGTGCCAGCACGCCGCGATCATGGGGCACCCGAACCCCCCCCAGCATCACGTGGTCGCCTTCGCCGAAGGCATGCACGTCGAAACCGTGGCCGATGCGGATATTCAAGGAGGTCTGCATGTGTTTCCCTTGTGGCACTCAGCGGCTGCGCTGTGCCAGCTCGAACGCGAACCGCGCCAGATCCGCCGGCGTGGTGATCTTGAAATTGCTCTCCGAGCCTTCCACCAGCAGCGGCCGCAGCCCCAGTCGCTCCATGGCCATGGCCTCGTCGGTAACCTCGACGCCATCGGCCAGTGCGCTTTCCAGCGCACGGGTCAGCTGCATGCGACGGAACAGCTGCGGCGTGAACGCGCGCCACAGGCGCTCGCGCGGCTCGGTGGCATCGATGCCGCCATCGTCTCCCGCCCGCTTCAGCGTGTCGCGGACCGGCGCGGCAAGGATCGCGCCCACCGGATCGTTGCGGCCCCGCTCCATCAGGTGCGAGAGATCGGTGAGCGACAGGTTGGGCCGCGCGGCGTCGTGCACCAGGACGAAATCGTCCGCACGCACGCTGCCAGGGAGCGCCTGCAGGCCGGCGAGCACCGAGGCGGCGCGGGTGGCACCGCCGATGCAGGACTGCACGGCCTTGCCGGCGAATTCCGTCCAGCCCGGCCAGTCGGGATCGTTTTCGGAGACCGGCACCACGGCACCTTCCACCGCATCGTGGGCGAACAGTGCCGTCAGCGCATGCGCGATCAGCGGAGCGCCGTCGACGACGAGATACTGCTTCGGCAGATCACCACCGAATCGTGTACCACGCCCGGCAGCGGGCACCACGGCCCAGACGCGTGCCATCAGGGGGCCGGCTCCGCGGCTTGGCCATCACCGCCATCCTCGTCGACGGCAGCCGGCACCGGCGCGACGGGCTCCACCACGCGATAGAACTTCTCGCCCGGCTTGATCATGCCCAGCTCGCTGCGCGCGCGCTCCTCCACCGCCGACTCACCGGACTTGAGGTCCTCGACTTCGGCGGCGAGCGCGTCGTTGCGCTCCTGCAGGCCCGCGTTCTCGCGCTTCTGCGCTTCGACCTGCCGCTCCAGCGCGACGACCTGGCCGGAACTGCCCACGCCGAACCAGAACTTGTACTGCAGCCATCCCAGCAGCAGTACAAGCACCAGCAGCAGCCAGGGCGCCTTCCGCATGGATTACTTCTTCAGCGACACGAAGGCGTTGCGGCCGGCGTAGCGTGCCTTGCTGCCCAGCGCTTCTTCGATGCGCAGCAGCTGGTTGTACTTGGCCACGCGGTCGCTGCGGCAAAGCGAGCCGGTCTTGATCTGGGTCGCCGTGGTCGCCACCGCGATGTCGGCGATGGTGGTGTCCTCGGTTTCGCCGGAGCGGTGGGACACGACCGCCGCATAGTTGGCGTGGTGCGCCATCGAGATCGCTTCCAGCGTTTCGGTCAGCGTGCCGATCTGGTTGACCTTGATCAGGATCGCGTTGGCGGTGCCGGACTCGATGCCTTCCTTGAAGATCTTCGGGTTGGTGACGAACAGGTCGTCGCCGACCAGCTGCACTTTCTTGCCGATGCGGTCGGTCAGCAGCTTCCAGCCCGCCCAGTCGTCTTCGGCCAGGCCGTCCTCGATGGTGATGATCGGGTACTGCGCGGCCCAGTCGGCCAGGAAATCGACGAACTGCTCGCTGGTCAGGCGCTTGTTTTCGCCCACCAGGTGGTACTTGCCGTTGTCGAAGAATTCGCTGGAAGCCACGTCCAGGCCCAGCTGCACGTCTTCGCCGGCGGTGTAACCGGCCTTGCCGATTGCCTCGAGGATGGTGTCCAGCGCTTCCACGTTGCTGCGGAAGTCGGGCGCGAAGCCGCCCTCGTCACCGACCGCCGTACTCAGGCCATGGCCCTTCAGCACCGACTTCAGCGAGTGGAAGATCTCGGTACCGGCACGCAGCGATTCGGCGAACGAATCGAAACCGACCGGCAGCACCATGAACTCCTGGAAGTCCACGTTGTTGTCCGCGTGCGCGCCGCCGTTGATGATGTTCATCATCGGCACCGGCAGCGTCACTTCGCCGTTGGCCAGGTGCTGGCACAGCGGGATCTTCTTCGACGCCGCCACGGCGTGGGCGTTGGCCAGCGACACGCCAAGCAGCGCGTTGGCGCCCAGGCGACCCTTGTTCTCGGTACCGTCCAGATCGATCAGGCGGCGGTCCAGCCCTTCCTGGTCGACGGCATCGAAGCCTTTCAGCGCGGTCGCGATGGCGGTGTTGACGTTCTCCACCGCCTTGCGCACGCCCTTGCCCAGGTAACGGGTCTTGTCGCCGTCACGCAGCTCGACGGCTTCCTTGGTGCCGGTCGAGGCGCCGGACGGCACCATGGCGCGACCAAAGGAACCGTCCTCCAGCGTGACCTCGGCTTCGAGGGTGGGGTTGCCGCGGGAATCGAGGATTTCGCGGGCGTGGATCTTGGCGATCTGGGTCATCGTGTCGTGTGCTCAGCTCAGAGAGTGGATTCGAGGAAACCGTTCTTCTTGGTGATGCCATCCAGCGCCAGCAGCGTCTCAAGCAGCGCCTCCATCTTGTCCAGCGGCCAGGCATTCGGCCCATCGGACAGGGCCTTGGCCGGGTCCGGGTGCGTTTCGGCGAACAGGCCGGCCACGCCCACGGCAACCGCCGCACGCGCCAGCACCGGCACGAACTCGCGCTGGCCGCCGGAGCTGGTGCCCTGCCCGCCCGGCAGCTGCACGGAGTGGGTGGCGTCGAACACCACCGGGCAGCCGGTATCGCGCATCACGCTCAGCGAGCGCATGTCGCTGACCAGGTTGTTGTAGCCGAAGGACGCGCCACGCTCGCAGACCATGATGTCCTGGTTGCCGGTGGACTTGGCCTTTTCGACGACGGGCTTCATGTCCCAGGGCGACAGGAACTGCCCCTTCTTGATGTTGACCGGCCTGCCGGCCGAGCAGACCTTCCTGATGAAGTCGGTCTGGCGCACGAGGAAGGCCGGGGTCTGCAGCACATCGACGACCGCCGCGACTTCGTCCATCGGCGTGTATTCGTGCACATCGGTCAGTACAGGCACACCTACCTGCTTCTTCACCGCGTCCAGCACCTTCAATCCTTCCTCCATGCCGGGACCACGGAAGCTGGTGCCGGAGGTACGGTTGGCCTTGTCGAAGCTGGACTTGAAGATGAAGTTCATCCCCAGCTTGCCGGTGATTTCCTTCAGGCGACCGGCCACGTCGATCTGCAACTGCATCGACTCGATGACGCAGGGGCCCGCGATCAGGAACAAGGGCTGGTCAAGGCCGACGTCGAATCCACAAAGCTTCATTCAAACACCTCTCGTTTGAGCCCCTCTCCCCCGGGAGAGGGTTGGGGTGAGGGTACGGCGGAATCCGGATGGCGGGAGCACAGTGGACTCCGCCCTACCCTCATCCGCCCCTCCCCGGCACCTTCTCCCTGGAGGGAGAAGGAAACAGCATTCAAGCCCGCGCTTCCTTCAACAGCTTGCCGCCCGCCTTCTTCTCGCGCGCAGCGCGGATGAAGCCGACGAACAGCGGATGGCCGTCGCGCGGCGTGGACAGGAATTCCGGATGCGCCTGGCAGGCCAGGAACCACGGATGCACCGTGCGCGGCAGTTCGATCATCTCCACCAGCAGGTCGTCCATCGACTTGGCGGAAATCACCAGGCCGGCGTCCTCGAGCTGCGTACGGTAGCGGTTGTTGAACTCGTAACGGTGCCGGTGGCGCTCGGCGACCACGTCCTTGCCATACAGGTCCCGTGCCAGCGTGCCGGGCTTGAGGCGGGCTTCCTGCAGGCCCAGGCGCATGGTGCCGCCCAGGTCGGAGCGCTCGTCGCGCTTCTCCACGTCGCCGGTGGCCGTGCGCCATTCGGTGATCAGGCCGATCACCGGATGCGGCGACTGCTTGTCGTTCTCGGTGCTGTTGGCGCCTTCCAGCTGGGCGACATGGCGCGCGTAATCCACGACCGCGGCCTGCATGCCGTAGCAGATGCCGAAGTACGGCACCTTGTGGTCGCGCGCGTAATGCGAGGTCAGCACCTTGCCCTCGAAGCCCCGGTCACCGAAACCACCCGGCACGAGGATGCCGTCGACGCCACCGAGCAGCGACATGTCGCTGTTCTCCAGTTCCTGGGCTTCGATCCACTTCAGGTTGACCTTGGTGCGCTGGCGCAGGCCACCGTGCTTGAGTGCCTCGCCCACGGACTTGTAGGCGTCCTGGTGGTCGACGTACTTGCCGACCACGGCGATGGTCACTTCGTCCAGCGGGTTGAGGGTGGCGTCCACCGCCGCCTCCCACTCGGACAGGTCGGCCGGCTTGGCATTATCCAGGCGCAGCTGGCGCATGGCGATCTCGTCCAGGCCCTGCGCATGCAGGCCCATCGGGATCTTGTACAGCACGTCCACGTCGGGAACGCTGATGACGGCGCGCTCGGGCACGTTGGTGAACAACGAGATCTTGCGGCGCTCGGAATCGGGGATGACCTGCTCCGACCGGCACAGCAGCACATCCGGCTGGATGCCGATGGAACGCAGTTCCTTGACCGAGTGCTGGGTGGGCTTGGTCTTCAGCTCACCGGCGGCGGCCACGTAAGGCACCAGCGTGAGGTGCATGAACAGCGCCTTCTCCGGACCGCGCTCGGTGCGGATCTGGCGGATCGCCTCCAGGAACGGCAGCGACTCGATGTCGCCCACGGTGCCGCCGATCTCCACCAGCGCCACGTCGAAGCCTTCGGTGGCCTCGTCGATGCAGCGGCGGATCTCGTCGGTGATGTGCGGAATCACCTGCACCGTGGCGCCCAGGTAGTCGCCGCGGCGCTCCTTGCGGATCACGTTCTCGTAGATCCGGCCGGTGGTGATGGAATTCTTGCGGCTCAGGCGCGTGCGCACGAAGCGCTCGTAATGGCCCAGGTCCAGGTCGGTTTCGGCGCCGTCGTCGGTGACGTACACCTCACCGTGCTGGAACGGGCTCATGGTGCCCGGGTCGACGTTGATGTAGGGGTCCAGCTTCATCATCGTGACCGTCAGGCCACGCGCTTCAAGGATGGACGCAAGCGAAGCGGCGGCGATGCCCTTGCCTAGCGAGGACACAACGCCGCCGGTAACGAAAATCAGGGGAGTCATGGGCGGGGCTCCGGAAAGCCATAGTCTACAGGCAACGCCTGGGTTCTAAAAGCGCGACGCCCCGCGGAAGCGGGGCGCCGGCGCATTGCGCGAGTGGCGGAAAGCCTTGTGCGACAAGGCATGCGAAGGATCAGGGCTTGCGCTCTTCTTCCTCGTCTTCCTTGCCCGACTTGCCGCCCTGGCCCTGTTCGGCCTTGGCCCGCTTGGCGGCGGCCTCGTTCGCGGCGCGGCGTTGCGCCTTGCGATCGGGGTCGGACGGATCGGTGGACTGGGATTGGTCCTGGCTGCGCTTGTCGGCGTCGTTGCCGGCGCGCGACTGTGCAAGCGCGCCCACGGCGGCCACGGACAGGGCGACGGCGGCGGTGAACAGCAGAAGATGGCGCGGTTTCATGAGGGTTTCTCCGGGGTGCGACACAGGCCATATGGAGGCGGCGGAGGCCGAATCCAAGCAGGCGCCCGCACACTAGTGGGTGTGGGCTGAACGTGCAAAAAACCCGCCCACCCGGCAAACTCCTGCGGCTGACCCGCCCCCCGCACCGGAAACCGTCCGTCCATGCCGAATCGCCGCCTCGCCTGCCTGTTGCTGTTGCTGACGACCACCCTGCCCTTCGCCGCCTTCGCACAACGGCAGCCGCTGACACCGGCCCAGATCAAGCTGGAAGCGTTGGCGCAAGACACCCAGCGGATGTCCTCGGAAGACGATGGCCTGGAGCTGGTGTGGTGGCTGCCGTCGGTGTACTGGGACGCGGCGGCCAACTCCTCCGGCCTGCCGGCGTCCAGCAAGGCGGAGTTCCTGAAGGCCTTCGACGGCTACGTGATGGTGGCCGTGGTGCAGGGCAAGATGGGGCTGGTGGGGGTGGACCGTTTCCTGGACGCGGAGGAAGCGCTGGCCGGCCTGCAACTGGTGGACACCAGCGGCAAGGCGCACAAGGCACTGCGCGACGAACAGATTCCCGCACAGCTCCGCACCATGCTGGCGGTGATGAAGCCGATCCTGGCCAACATGATCGGTCCGATGGGCACCAACATGCACTTCGCCGTCTTCAAGGATCGCGACGCGAAAGGCAAGCCGTTCTTCGACCCGCTGGGCAGCGGGTGGATGAAGGTCATCACCAACCGGAACACCCATGCGTTCCGCCTGCCGCTGGGCAGCCTGCTGGCGCCGCAGCAGGACCCGGCGAACGGCGACGTGTTCCCCGGCGATTACCTCTACAGTCCCTACACCGGCGCGCCCCTGAAGTCCGCGCCGCAGCCGTAACCCCATTCCCGGAAGACACCCGCATCTCATGAGCAGTCGCTACAACGCCGCCGACATCGAAGTCCTCTCCGGCCTTGACCCGGTCAAGCGCCGTCCGGGCATGTATACCGACACCTCGCGCCCCAACCATCTGGCGCAGGAAGTCATCGACAACGCGGTGGACGAAGCGCTCGCCGGCCATGCCGGCAGCATCGAGGTCACCCTGTTCAAGGACGGCAGCTGCGAAGTCAGCGACGATGGCCGCGGCATGCCGGTGGACATCCACCCCGAAGAAAAGATCCCGGGCGTCGAGCTGATCCTCACGCGCCTGCATGCAGGCGGCAAGTTCAGCAACAAGAACTACACCTTCTCCGGCGGCCTGCACGGCGTCGGCGTCAGCGTGGTCAATGCGTTGTCCACCCTGGTGGAAGTGCACATCAAGCGCGACGGCAGCGAGCACCGCATCACCTTCCGCAACGGCGACCGCGCCACGCCGCTGGAAGTCGTCGGCAGCGTGGGCAAGAAGAACACCGGCACCCGCGTGCGCTTCTGGGCCGACCCCAAGTATTTCGACACGCCCAAGTTCAACGTGCGCGCGCTCAAGCACCTGCTGCGCGCCAAGGCGGTGCTCTGCCCCGGGCTGAATGTCACCCTGTTCGACGAAGCCAGCGGCGAGCGTGACAACTGGCACTACGAGGATGGCCTGCGGGACTACCTGAAGGGCGAGATGGCCGGGCGCGAACTGCTGCCACCGGACCTCTTCGTCGGCCAGTTGAAGAAGGACGGCGAGATCGTCGACTGGGCCGTGGCCTGGGTGCCCGAAGGCGAGCTGGTGCAGGAGAGCTACGTCAACCTGATCCCCACCGCGCAACATGGCACGCACGTCAACGGCCTGCGCAGCGGCCTGACCGATGCGCTGCGCGAGTTCTGCGACTTCCGCAACCTGCTGCCCCGTGGCGTGAAGCTGGCGCCGGAAGACGTGTGGGACCGCGTCGCGTTCGTGCTGTCGCTGAAGATGACCGATCCGCAGTTCAGCGGCCAGACCAAAGAGCGCCTGTCCTCGCGCCAGGCCGCCGGTTTCATCGAAGGCGCCGCGCACGATGCGTTCAGCCTGTGGCTGAACCAGCACGTGGACATGGGCGAACGTATCGCGCAGATCGCCATCGAGCGTGCCAGCGCGCGCCTGAAGACCGAAAAGCAGATCGTCCGCAAGAAGGTCACCCAGGGCCCCGCACTGCCCGGCAAGCTGGCCGACTGCATCAGCCAGGATCTTTCGCGCACCGAATTGTTCCTGGTGGAAGGCGATTCGGCGGGCGGCAGCGCCAAGCAGGCGCGCGACAAGGATTTCCAGGCCATCCTGCCGTTGCGCGGCAAGATCCTGAACACCTGGGAGGTCGCCAGCACGTCCGTGCTGGCCTCCGACGAAGTGCACAACCTGGCCATCGCCATCGGCTGCGATCCCGGCAAGGACGACATCTCCGGCCTGCGTTACGGCAAGGTGGTGATCCTGGCGGACGCGGACTCCGACGGCCTGCACATCGCCACGCTGCTGACCGCGCTGTTCCTGCGCCACTTCCCGGCGCTGGTGCAGGCGGGCCATGTGTTCGTCGCGATGCCGCCGCTGTTCCGCGTGGACGTGGGCAAGCAGGTCTTCTATGCCCTGGATGAGGAAGAAAAGCGCCTGCTGCTGGACAAGATCGAGCGCGAGAAGATCCGCGGCGCCATCAACGTCACCCGCTTCAAGGGCTTGGGCGAAATGAACCCGTCCCAGCTGCGCGAATCCACCATCCACCCCGACACGCGCCGGCTGGTACAGCTGACCGTCGACGACGAACTGCAGACACGTTCGTTGATGGACATGCTGTTGGCCAAGAAGCGCGCGGGCGACCGGAAGCAATGGCTGGAGATGAAGGGCGACATGGCTTCCCTCGAGGTCTGACCGGCAACGCCTACCCGGCGCCGGCGGGATGGCCGCCCTCCACGTCTGGACAGCGAAAGCGGCAGCGTCGCACACGACCTGCCGCGACTGAACGCCACGTTCACCGCCCCGATGCGATAACCGGGGAATGGAACAAACACGGCATCCCTACACGTTCGGCATCGAGGAGGAATACTTCCTGGTACGCCGCAACGGACGGCGGCTGCGGCACATGCCGCGCCGTTTCTTCGACGCGTGCCGGCGCACGCTGGGCGAACGCTTCGGCGGCGAAATGCTGCAGACGCAGGTGGAAGTGCAGACCGGCGTGCACGGCGATCCGGCGGAGGCGCAGGCCGATCTTGAAGCGATGCGGCACGGCGTGGCCCGCATCGCGACCGAGCACGGACTGGCGATCCTCGCCGCCGGCACGCATCCACTTGCCCAGTGGCGTGGCCAGCGCAGCACCGAAAAACCCCACTACGACGCCGTGATGGACGAGCTGCAGATGCTCGGCCACCGCAACATGGTGTGCGGCATGCACGTGCATGTGCAGCAGGCCGATCCTGCCAACCGCGTCGACCTGATGCGACGGCTGCAGCCTTACCTTCCCCTGCTGCTGGCCTTCAGTACGTCGTCGCCGTTCTGGCTCTGCCACGACACGGGACTGATGGGGTACCGCCACACGGCCTATCGGGAGATTCCCCGCACGGGACTGCCGCCGCTCTTTTCGGGCCAGGACGAATACGAGGCCTACGTGCAGCGGCTCACCTCCGCAGGCGCCATCAAGGACGCCAGCTTCCTGTGGTGGGCACTGCGGCCGTCGCTGGCGTTCCCGACGCTGGAGTTGCGCGTCACCGATGCCTGCACCGACATGCGCGATGCGCTGGCGATCGCGCAGTTGTTCCGTTGCCTGGTCCGTCACCTGGAACGCCATCCGCGGCGCCACGCGACGCTGGCGGCCGGCGACCAGGCGGTGATCGACGAGAACCTCTGGCGCGCGCAGCGCTACGGTTTCGATGCCGGCCTGATGGATGTCGATGGCGGCGCGCTGGTGCCGGTGCGCGCGTTGTTCCAGCAGATAATGGAGCGACTGGACGAGGACGTGCAGGCGCTGGGCTGCCACGCGCAGATCCAGCATTTGTGGACGATCCTGGAGGACGGCAGCAGCGCGCACCGGCAGCGCCGCATCTATGAATCCGCGCGTGGCCGGGGAAGTTCGCGCGGTGAAGCGTTGCAAGAGGTGGTGGCGTGGCTGGTCGATGCCAGCCATCCGGTCTGAGACGGCACGCGCATCAGACCTTCGCGCCCGGGCGCGACACCACGAAGACGCCGGCCATCACCAGCACCGTACCCGCCACCTGCCATGGTCCCATCGGCTCATCAAGCAGCAGCAGGCTGAGCAGGATGGTCGATACCGGGCCCACCATGCCGACCTGCGCCGCCAGCGCCGACCCGATGCGCGCCACCGCCATCATCACGGCCAACACCGGCAGCACCGTGCAGAGCGTGCCGTTCACCAGTGAAAGCGCGTACACCTCCCACGGCAGCACCAGTGCTTCCATCGGTCGCAGCAGGATGAACTGCAGCAGGCAGAGCACGCTGGCGACGCTGCTTGCGTAGGCGGTAAGACGCACGGCACCGACACGACTGACCAGTTCGCCACTGCCCAGCAGATACAGCGCATAGGCCAGCGCACTGCCGAACACCAGCGCACTGCCCAGCGCGATGTTGCTGCCACCCAAGGTCAAGTCGTGTCCGAAGGCCAGCGCCACGCCGGCGTAACTCACCAGCAGCGCGACCAGCTGTCGCCGCGAAACGCGCTTGCCCAAGGCCACCCAGCCGATCAGTGCCACCAGGGTGGGCGTCAGGTAAAGGATCAATCGTTCCAGCGTGGCCGTGATGTAGGCCAGGCCGGCGAAGTCCAGGAAACTGGCCAGGTAGTAACCCAGGAAACCCAGCAACCCGATCCTGCCGAGATCGGCCCGCGACAGCGGCGTGGCGCGGCGCGCGGCCCACAGGCCCATCAGCAGGAAGAACGGGAATGCCACCAGCATGCGCAGCGCCAGCAGCGTGACCGCGTCGGCGCCGTAGCGATAACCCAGCTTGACGATGATGGCCTTGCCGGAGAAGGCGATGGCGCCCAGCGCCGCCAGCAGCACCCCGGAACGGGCAACCGCTTTCAACGCTGGAGGCGCGGCGGGGCTTTCCGGCGCTTCCGCCGGCGCGATGTCCAGCGGTTGCGCCAGTTCGTCCTCGGCGTCGTTGCCCGTCATCGCTGGCGGATCATTGCAGCGCGCATTCCAGCAGGCGACGGATCAAGGCCTGGGTCGGCGCTGCACGCTCTGGCAGGTAGGCGAAGCTGTCCTCGTCCATGTAGTTCAGCTGGGCCAGTTCCAGCTGCACGGTCTGGATGCCGCGCGGCACGTCGCTGTAGTGGCGCGTGATGTACCCGCCCCGGAAGCGCCCGTTCACGACGAAACTGAAATCCCGCTGCGAGGCGAGCACGTCTCCCAGCGCCTGCTGCAGCGCCGGGCCGCAGCTCGCGCCGCCGGCGGTACCGAGGTTGAAATCCGGCAGGCGGCCTTCGAACAGGAATGGCACCACGCTGCGGATCGAATGGCCTTCCCACAGCACCACGCGGCCGTGCGCCGCGTGGATGCGCGCGACCTCGTCCTGCAGCGCACGATGGTAAGGGCGCCAGTAGCGATCGACGCGCGCGGTGATCTCCGCGGGCGTGGGCTCCTGCCCTGGCAGGTACACGGGCTGTCCGCTGAACTGCACCACGGGACACAGGCCGGTGGTGTTCTGGCCCGGGTACAGCGAGACATCGTCTTCCGGGCGGTTCAGGTCCACCACGTAACGCGAATGCGTGGGTACGATGATCGAGGCGCCCATCTCGCGCGCAAACGCGTAAAGCCGGTCGACATGCCAGTCGGTATCGGGCACGCGCCGCGCATCGGGTGTCATCCGTACACCGAGTTCGTCGGGCAGCCGCGTGCCGTTGTGCGGCAGGCTGACGAACAGCGGCACGGTGCCGCGGTGCAGGGTGAAGGTTTCCATGCGGGCATTGTAGGGCGGGCACCGGCGTGCCGCATCTCCGCCACCGCTCACTGGCTGCCGGAGCCGCGGGGTGATCCCGCCCTCCTTACCGCATCAGCACCACTTCCTCGGCACTGGTCGGGTGGATGGCCACGGTGTCGTGCAGGTCGGCCAGGGTGATGCCTTTCTTCATTGCCACCGCGAACCCCTGCAGTATCTCGTCCGCGCCTTCGCCCAGCAGATGGAGGCCGACGACGCGGTCGTCGCTGCCCGCGCAGACCAGCTTGAACAGGCTGCGCTGCGGCGAATCGGCCAGCGCGTGCAGCATCGGCCTGAAGCGCGTGGTGAGCACCCTGACCGCATCACCATGGTGTAGGCGGGCTTCTTCTTCGGTCATGCCCACCTTGCCGGCGGGCGGATGCGAGAACACCACGGTCGCGATGCCTTCGTAATCCAGACGCGCATCCGGCGACGCGCCGAACACGCGATCCATCAGCCGACGCGCGGCCGCGATGGCGACCGGCGTCAACGCGGCCTGCCCGGTGACATCGCCGACCGCATGGATGTGCGGCACGCCGGTGTCCTGGTAGGCATCCACGCGCACGAAGCGCTTTTCATCCGTCGCTACGCCGGCAGCGTCCAGCCCCAGACGGTCCGTGTTCGGCCGCCTGCCCGTCGCGAAAATGAGTGCATCGAAACGATCACTGCGTGTTCCGTCTTCCGCCAGCACGACCACGCCGTCATCGGCCGCACGTTCGAGGGCTGCGACCGAGTGGCCGAAATGCAGGCGGACGCCATGCTGGCGCATGCCATCGGCAAGCTCGTCGGCGATCTGCGCGTCGAACCCTTCCAGCAGGCGCGGCCCGCGCACGTACAGTTCCACCTGGCTGCCCAGCGCCTGCAGCACGCCGGCCAGTTCCACGGCGATGTAGCCACCGCCGACGATCGCCACGTGCGCGGGCGCCGAGCACAGGTTGAAGAAATCATCGGATACCAGCCCCAGTTCCGCACCGGGGATATCGGGACGGTGCGGATGGCCACCCGTGGCGATCAGGATATGCCGCCCCTGCAACCTGATGCCGTCGGCATTGACCACGGTATGTGCGTCCAGCAACCGACCGTGGCACGGCATCAGCACCACGCCGCTTTCATCCAGCCTGCGCATGTAACTGGCATGGATGCCGGCGATGTACCGTTGGCGGTGCACGACGAATTCGCGCCAGTCCAGTGCAGGCGGCACGCTGTTGAAACCCAGCTGCGCGGACAGCGCCAGCTTCTGCGACAGTTCCGCCGCCAGCCACATCGCCTTCTTCGGCACGCAGCCGACATTGACGCAGGTGCCGCCCAGTTCCTTCGGTTCCAGCAGCGCGACCTTCGCGCCATGCGACGCGGCGCGGAACGCGCCCGCCAGCCCGCCGGAACCTCCGCCGATGACGATCAGATCGAATTCCTGGGCTTTCATGCGAACCGCTCCGGTCGGTAAGGCGTGGGGTCGAACGCGGGCGTGCGCCCGGTCATCAGGTCGGCCATCAGCTGGCCCGTCGCCGTGCTCATGCTGATGCCCAGCATGCCGTGGCCGGCCGCCAGCCAGACGTGGCGATGGCCGGGTGCACGTCCGAGCAACGGCAGGTCGTCCCAGGTCATCGGGCGCCAGCCGTACCAGCGCTCCTGTACGTGCGGGCCCACCGGTTCGCGCAGGAACTCGCGCGCACCGCGTTCCAGCGCCGCCAGCCGGGTGGCGTTGAGCGTGCTGTCGTGGCCGGAGAATTCCATGGTGCTGCCCAACCGGAACCCGCTGTCCCAGACCGTCACGCAGACCGACCGGTCCTTCAGGACCATCGCGTGCCGCGGCACCAGGGACGGCCGCGAATAGGTGATCGAATAACCCTTGCCGGGCTGGATCGGCGCGCGCAGTCCCAGCCTGCGCACGAAGGCTGGCGTCCATGCACCCAGTGCCACCACGGCATCGCGGCCATGGCGGGGGCCGTTCGCGGTGTCCAGCCGGATGCCATCGGCCAGCGAATGCAGGCCGTCCACGCGGCACTGCTCTTCGATCACGCCACCCTTCTCGCGCACCACGCGCGCCAGCTCCGCGACATAACGGTCCGGCCGCAGGCGGGCGTCGCCGGGGAAGCGGATGGCGCCCGCCACGCCGGGCAGCACCGCAGGCTCATCGCGCTCGTACGCGTGTCCGTCGAACACCTGGCTCTCGATGCCGAAGGCGCGCAGCGCATCGCACTCCCGCGTGTAGTGCTCGAACCGGCGCGGATCGCGAAACACGTAGTCGAGTCCCTCCTCGGCGAACTCGCACTGCAATGCGTGGCGCCCTACCCAGTCGGCCAGCCGCGCGCGCGCGTCGACCAGCAACGCCGAGCGCGCAGCGGTGCTCTGCCGCCAGTCGCGCACGTTGCAGCGCGCGGCGAAATGCAGCAGCCAGCGCCACAGGGCCGGATCCACGCGGGGTTTCAGGTAGAGCGGCGCGTCGGGGGTGAACATCCAGCGCAATGCCTGCGCCACCACGCCGGGTGCGGCCAGCGGGGGCGCATGGCTGGGCGTGATGGTGCCGCAGTTGCCATGCGAAGCACCGCTGCCGACGGTCGCGCTTTCCAGCACGCGCACGCCGCGGCCGCTTTCCAGCAGCGCCAGCGCGGTTGCCAGGCCGATGGCACCGCCGCCGATGATCAGGACGTCGTCGTGTGGGGGATTCACATCGACAGTCTAGTCGCAATCACGCGGACTGCCGCCGCATGGGCTGGGGTTTCAGATAAGTCAGCGAGCGCCACAGCCACTCCATCGGGCCGAAGCGGAAGCGCGACAGCCAGGCATGGCTGACGACGACCTGCAGCAGAAAGACCACGAACACGAAAGGCAGCTGCCAGGCGCGCGGCAGCTGCTCGAAATAGCCCAGGCCGTAACCGTAGAACACCCACGTGCAGACCAGGGATTGCAGCAGGTAGTTGGTCAACGCCATCCGCCCCGCAGACGCGAACCAGGACAGCGGACGCTGCCAGAACGGCGACTGCAGCGCGCGCATCACCCATGCCACGTAACCCAGGCACATCAGCAGGTTGGCGAGCAGTTGCAGCGCGAAGGCACTCGACAGGCGCAGGTTGAAGGTCGCCATGTCCATGGTCGGCGCCAGCGCCACCGAGCCCAGCATGGCCAAGAGGCCCACCGGCAGCGCCACCCAACGCAGCCCGCGATAGAGGCGCGGGAATTCGGCGGGACGCGCGATGGCACCGCTGCGCACGAACCAGGCGCCCAGCAGGAACATGCCGAACACGATGAAGCCGAACATGGTGATGTTGCTGAGCGCCAGCGCCGTGTCTTTCAGGCGCTGCACGGTGGCCTCCGCGTACGTGCCACTGCCGTAGGCGACGCGCTCGGCCTCGATCAGGGCCTGCATGTGCCTGGCCATCTCCCCCATCGTCTTGTCCCAGCCTTCCGTGCCGGCCAGCAGGGAGCCCAGCGCGCCCATCATGAACATGAAACCCACCGGCACCACGTAGGCACCCAGCCCCAGGCCCACGAACCAGCGGTGCGGCAGCGGGCGGAACGCCAGCAGCAGGAACGAGCACAACGCGTACATCACCAGCACGTCGCCGGCCCAGATGAAGATGGCGTGCACCAGGCCGATGCCCAGCAGCACCAGGCCCCGGCGCCAGTAGACACCCGCGAACGGACGCCCGGCCTGTTCGGCGCGCTGCGACATCACCGCGAAACCCATGCCGAAGAGCAGCGAGAACAGCGTGTAGAACTTGCCCTGCACCAGCACGTAGACCAGCAGGTCGGCGATGCGGTCGGCGCCCGACAGCGCCGGGTTCACGCCGGACGTCGACGCCATCAGTGGGCCGACGAAGCCCTCGATGTTCATCAGCAGGATGCCGAGCAGTGCGAAACCACGCAGTACGTCCATGGCCTGGATGCGGTCGCCGGGCGCGACGGGCGCCAGGTGCAGCGTGGTCGCTGTGCTCATTCGATTCCCCTGTGGTGTCGCCGGGATTAGACCATGGACATGGGTCCCCGCAAAAAGAAACGGCCCGCCGAAGCGGGCCGTCCTGATGCGCGATGATGATCCGCGGTGTCGCGACGATCAGTGGTGGTGGCCACCGTCGCCGTGCACGTGGCCGTGCTCGAGTTCCTCGGCGCTGGCTTCGCGCACTTCCACGATCTCCACGTCGAAGTGCAGGTCCTTGCCGGCCATCGGATGGTTGAGGTCGACGTCGACCACGCTCATGCCGATCTTCTCGATGGTGACCGCGCGCGGACCGAAGTTGGTCTGCAGCACCACCTGCTGGCCCGGCACCAGGCGCTGGTTGCCGAAGTGCTTCTTGGGCACGCGCTGGCTGAGGCCATCACGACGCTCGCCGTAGGCATCCGCCGCCGCCACGTCCACGCCGAAGCTGTCCCCGGCTTCGCGATCCTGCATGGCGGTCTCCAGCCCCGGGATGATGTTGCCGTGGCCGATCAGGATGGCCAGGGGTTCACGATCCTTCGAGGTCTCGATGGGCTCCTGGCCCGCTTCGGAGACGGTGTAATGGAAACGGACGACGCTGTCTTTTGCGATTTTCATGCGGGACTCTAGGCGGGGCCTGCCGGTGGGCAGGTTGGAGCGGCTTGTCGGCCGCCGGGGAATGCGGCGAAGATGCGCCGCAATGAAGGCCCGACATTATCCCGGCTTGACCATCCCAATGCCACCGCGCGCCGTGCTGCTCGCTGCTGCACTGCTGCTCTCCGCCTGCGGGGGTGGCGACCACGTCCGCAAGCCCGCCGCCCCGTCGGCGCAGGGCCGGGAATGGGCGCGCGTGGACGCCGCCGACCCGGTGGCCGCCAACGCCGTGCTGATGCGGGCCATCGGCCTGGTGGGCACGCCCTACCGCTACGGGGGCAATACCCCCGAGTCCGGGTTCGACTGCAGCGGGCTGGTGACGTATGTGTACCGCGAGATGCTCGACCTGCGCCTGCCCCGCACCTCGCGGGAACTGTCGCAGGTGCAGGGCCCACGGATCGACCCGCGGCGGCTGGCCCCGGCCGACCTGGTGTTCTTCGGCAGCAAGGGCAACGTCACCCACGTGGGCATCTATGTGGGCGAAGGGCGGTTCGTTCACGCCCCCAGCACCGGCGGCACGGTGCGCCTGGATCATCTGGACGGGGCCTACTGGCGGGACCACTACACGGGCGCCAAACGCGTCCTTCGTTAGGAATCGGTCAACTCTGTGACGGCGGGCGTTCACATTTAACGAATAAATAACGATTTATGAACCAAATGGTTGGCTTCGGCGGGCATTATCGACCTTCCAACCGTTGACCCCTCCCGCGCGTGACGACCGACAACGACCTGCCAACAGGCCTGCCAGCCGCCACCCACCGCCCACTGCGGGGGTTGAACACACTTCTTCTCAGCCTGACGCTCGGGTTTGCGAGCGCGACCTGCTGGGCCCAGAGCGCCCCGGTCGAGCCGCCGGCAGAGGCACCGGCCGCAGCGTCGGCCGACGTGGTCGCCACGCCCGCCCCTGCCAGCCGATCCGTCGTCAGCAGCGTCAAGGACAAGGCGGCGGAAGCCGCCACCGCCACGCTTTCCGCCCTGCTTCCACGCCTGGCCGCCAGCGACAGCCTGCCGCTGGTGGACCGCTCCGCGATGGTCGCCGGCGATATCAGCCGCTTGTTGGCCGCCTACGACCTGAGCAAGAGCGGCGTCGTGGCGCAGGAACAACAGGGTGGCAAGGTGCAGTCCGTACTGCAGCGCGCCCTGGCCCTGATGGGCACGCCGTACCGCTGGGGCGGCACCTCGCCGGACAGCGGTTTCGATTGCAGCGGGCTGGTCGGCTACGTGTTCCGCACCACGCTGGGCATCGAACTGCCGCGCGTCTCGCGCGACATGGCCGCCAAGGCCGATGCCGAACTGGTCCGCAGCCGCGACGAACTGCGCCAGGGCGACCTGGTGTTCTTCGGCCTGAAGGGGCGCGTCAACCATGTCGGCATCTACGTGGGCGAAGGGCGCTTCCTGCACTCACCCAGCAGCGGCAAGGACGTGCGCGTGGACAGCCTGATCACCGGCTACTGGGCCAATCGTTACCTGCAGGCGCGCCGCATCCCGATGTAAGGGGTTCGCCAGGCAAGACGTTCCGCTCCCGAAGGCCGCTATCCAGCGGCCTTCGTCGCATCCGCCTCGCGGTAGTGCTTGATGGTTTCCTCGATGCCCTTGCTGAGGGCCATCACCTTCAATGCGTACTCGGCCAGGTGGTGGTCCTCTTCCGACTCCGGCTGCCAGGCCGGCACGGCGATGGGCTTGCCCGTGGTGGCATCCATGGCGACGAACACGATGATGCAATGCGTGCACAGGCGCTCCTCGCCCCCCATCGGGTCGCGCGCGCGCACGCCCACGGCGAAATGCATGCTGCTGGTACCGGTGTAGACCAGCTTCGTCGATACCGTGACCAGGTCGCTGATGCGGATGGGCGATACGAAACGGATGCCGCCGACCGCCACGGTGACGCTGTAGTAGCCGCTCCAGCCGACCGCGGCGGCGTATCCCACCTGGTCGATCCACTTCATGACGACGCCGCCGTGCACCTTGCCGCCGTAGTTGACGTCGGTGGGCTCGGCCAGGAAACGGAAGGTCAGTTCGCGTTGCTCGCCGCTCATGGAGCTCTCCTCCGGGGATGATGGGCGACAGGGTACGCCAGCTTGCGCGCGTGCGGGGATGCGGCCATGCTCCGCAACGCGGCCGCTGGCGGCCGCCTTTCATGTGTTCGCGCCGAAAGGGGAGTCGTACGCGATGCAGGCATCCATGTTGACCAATCTTCTGCTGCCCCTGGCCCTGGGCATCATCATGCTGGGGCTGGGACTGGGACTGACGCTGGACGACTTCCGCCGCGTGGCGCGGTATCCGCGCGCAGTGCTGATCGGGCTGGCGCTGCAGACCCTGCTGCTGCCATGGGTCGCCTTCGGCCTGGCGCTGGGCTTCGGCCTGCCCGCCGAGCTGGCCGTCGGCCTGATGCTGCTGGCCGCCTCGCCCGGAGGGGCCACCGCCAACATCTACAGCCACCTGGCGCGCGGCGACGTCGCGTTGAACATCACTCTGACCGCGATCAACAGCCTGCTCTGCCTGCTGACGCTGCCGGTGATCCTCAACCTGTCGCTGGAGTACTTCCTTGGCGCCGGCCAGTACGTGCCGCCGCCGACGAAGAAGGTCGTCGAGGTGGCGGTGATCATCCTGCTGCCGGTCGCGCTGGGCATGCTGCTGCGCGCCAAGGCCCCCGGTTTCGCGGCACGCGCCGAAAAACCCATCCGCCTGCTCTCCGTCCTGGTGCTGGCGCTGCTGGTGGTCGCGGCCGTGGCGCAGGAATGGAAGACGCTGACCACCTATTTCGCGATCGTCGGCATCGCCTGCCTGCTTTTCAATCTGATCAGCATGGGCGCGGGCTATGTGGCGCCGCTGGCATTGCGGCTGCCGAAGAAGCAGGCCATCGCCATCGCCATGGAGATCGGCATCCACAACGGCACGCTGGCGATCTTCATCGCGCTCAACGTGCTGAAGAATTCCACCGTCGCGGTACCTGCCGCGGTCTACAGCCTGCTGATGTTCGTCACCGCCGCGGTGTTCGCGTGGCGGGTATCGCGCGATAAAGCCGCGAACACCATCTGACCGGTGGGAGCGACGTCACCCGCGATGGGAAGACCAAGCGGCGTCGATCGCGACTGAGGTCGCTCCCACGGGAGACACCCGACTCAGCCGGCGCGGGGCTCGCTCTCGTCCAGCCCCACGTTGGTGGATGCGGCCTCGTACACCGCCCGATCGAGAAGACCGGTTTCCTTCGCCACCAGCACCGGCACCAGCATCTGGCCGGTGACATTGGTCATCGTGCGCATCATGTCGAGGATGCGGTCGATGGCCACCAGCAGGCCGATGCCTTCCAGCGGCAGGCCGGCGGCGCTGAGCACCAGCGTCACCATCACCGTCGCCGTACCCGGCACGCCGGCGGTGCCGAAGCTGCCCAGCACCGACGCCAGCAGGATGACAAAGTACTGGTTCACCGACAGGTCCAGCCCGAAATACTGCGCCACGAAGACCGACGTCAGTGCGGGGTAGATCGCGCCGCAACCATCCATCTTGATGCTGGCACCCAGCGGCACCGCGAACGCGGCGTAGTCCTTGTCCACGCCCAGGTTGTGCGTGACGCTGCGGATCGATGCCGGCATCGAGGCGAAGCTGGACGAACTGACGAACGCGATCTGCATGCCCGGTGCGGCACCACGGAAGAACTTCCACGGGTTAAGCCCATGCGCCAGCAGCAGGCTGCCGTAGACAACCACGATGTGCAGCGCGCAGGCGAGGTAGAGCGCACCCACGAAGCTGCCCAGCGGCAACAGCTTCTCGAAGCCATAGGTGCCCACCAGCGCGCCGATCAATCCGAACGTGCCCAGCGGCGTCATCTCGAGCACGAACCGCGTGACCTGCACCATGGTGTCGCTGGCTTCGGTCGCCAGCCTTCGCAGGCCGGCACTGCGCTCGCCCAGCTTGACCAGGGCGAAGCCAAGCAGTCCCGCGAAGAAGATCACCTGCAGGATCTTCCCCTCCGTCAGCGCCTTGAACGGATTGGCCGGCACGATGTCCAGCAGCACCTGCACCGGTTTGGGCACCTCGCGAACCTGGTAGTCCGGCGCCATCATCAAACCCGTCAAGCCCTTCCCGGGCTGCAGCACCCAGCCTACCGCCAGGCCCACGCAGACGGCCAGGGTTGCGGTGATCGCGAACCACAGGAAGGTGCGCCCGCCCAGCGCCGCCACGGATTTCTGCCCATGCAGGCTGGACACCGCATTGATGATGGCGAAGAACACCAGCGGCACCGCGATCATCTTGATCAGCGTGACATACAGGTCACCGAGCGGCTTCAGCCAGGTTCCCGCTGCCGGCCCCAGCACCCAGCCCGCCAACGCGCCCAGCACGAAGCCCGCGACGACGCGCTGCCAGAACGGGATCTTCAACCAGGCGGACACCAGCTTCATCTGCGGAAAGGCCAAACAGGGGACCCGGCACCTTAGCCCAAGGCGCCGGGCAAGGCGACCGCGCGACTGGAATGCCGGGTGTCATAAGCAGGACACTGCACGGGCGGCATAATGACGGGCCTGCAATGAATCCGTCGCCCATGTCCCTGCGTTCCGCCGCCCTGCCCGCCGCCATCCTGACCCTGATTACTGCCCTGGCCGGTTGCGCCAGCAGCCCGCACACCTCTTCCGCCGCGACAGGCACCGTCGTCGATGTGCCGGCGGTGGACCATCCCCAAGGCGAAACGCCGCAGTGGTGGTACCGCAGCGGTGCCGCCAAGGCCGCGGGCAACGGCGCCATGCAGGGACGCGCGAAGAACGTCATCGTGTTCCTCGGCGATGGCATGAGCCTGACCACCGTCGCCGCCGCACGCATCCTCGAAGGCCAGCGCAAGGGCAACCCCGGCGAAGAAAACCTGCTGTCCTGGGAAGAGTTCCCGCACACCGCCTTCAGCAAGACCTACAACACCGATTCGCAGACACCGGATTCGGCCGGCACCATGACCGCCATCGCCACCGGCGTGAAGACCCACATGGGCGCCATCGGTGTGTCCGCGGGACACAAGGGCGAATGCACGCCCGACGGCAGCAAGGACCTGCTCAGCTGGCTGATGCTGGCCGACAGTGCGGGCCTGGCCACCGGCATCGTCACCACCGCACGCCTGACGCATGCGACGCCCGCGGCCACCTATGCGCACGTGTCGCACCGCGACTGGGAAAACGACAATGATCTGTCCGCCGAGGCCATCGAAGCCGGCTGCAGGGACATCGCGCAGCAACTGCTGGCATCCGCGCGCTTCGGGCACGGCCCGACGGTGGCGCTGGGAGGCGGTCGCGGCGAGTTCCTGCCCGTGGACGTGCGCGATCCGGAGGAAGACGACAAGGTCGGCCAGCGCCTCGACGGCCGCAACCTGGTAGCCGAATGGCAGCAGGCGCACCCCCAAGGCGCCTACGTCACGAACACGCGACAGCTGAAAGCGGCCGCCGATGCGTCACAGCTGCTGGGCCTGTTCGAATACGACCACATGCAGTTCGAACACGATCGCCGCAAGGACGACGCCGGTGAACCTTCCCTGGCCGACCTCACCCGCGCGGCGATCGACCGGTTGTCGCGCAACCCGGAGGGCTTCGTGCTGTTGGTGGAAGGCGCGCGCATCGACCACGCCAACCATTACGGAAACGCCTACCGCGCGCTCGATGAAACCGTCGCGATGTCGGACGCGGTGCGTGCCGCGACGGAATCCACCTCGCGCGACGACACCCTGATCCTGGTGACCGCCGACCACTCGCACACGCTCAACTTCGTCGGCTATCCCGTGCGCGGCAATCCCATCCTGGGCAAGGTGCGCGGCCAGGGTGGCGAAGACGACACGCCTGGCGACCTCGCCCGCGACCAGACCGGGCTGACGTTCACCACGCTGACCTATGCCAATGGTCCCGGCTACACCGGCGCCAGCAACCGCCAGCCGGCCGGCCCGAAGCACTTCCTGCACTCCCCCAGCAGCGTCGAACCGTCGGAAGGCCGCCCCGACCTGGGCCAGGTCGACACCGAACACCCGGACTACCTGCAGGAAGCCCTGGTGCCGCTGAAGTCGGAATCCCACGGCGGCGAAGATGTCGGCATCTGGGCCACCGGCCCCGGCAGCGACGCCCTGCGCGGCACACTGGAGCAGAACGTCCTCTACCACGTCATCGTGCAGGCCACGCCAAAACTGCGTGCACGCCTGTGCCGCGCGGGCACCTGCGACGCCAATGGCGTACCGGTCGAGTTGCCGAAGCCGGTGGATTTCGAGAAGAAGTGAGCGGGTTCGCCTAGCCTAAAAACAATCAGAACGGCTTCGCCAGCACCAGCCACACCACCGCGATCAGCAGGAATACCGGCGCCTCGTTGAACAGGCGCAGGCGGAACGATGTCGGCAGCGACCGGCCTTGCTCCACCCCCTTCAGCCAGCGCCCCGCGATGATGAAGTGCACCAGCATCAGCACCACCAGCGTCAGCTTGGCATGCAGCCAGCCGCCGGCGATGCCGAAGTACAGCCACAGCACCACGCCCAGGATCATCGCGATGCCGAACATGTTGTGGCCGAAGCGATAGAGCTTGCGTCCCATCAACAGCAGCCGCAGTTGCACGTCCGCCTGACCCTTCGTCTCGGCCAGGTTCACCAGGATGCGCGGCAGGTAGAAGACCGTTGCCATCCACGCGATGACGAAGACGAGATGGAAGGTCTTGACCCAGGGGTAAAGGCTGGCTTTGTCCATGCTGGCATTCCGGCGGGGAAGAATGCGTACAGGATACCCGTCGCCGGCGCGCCACTCACCCGCCCCGTATCATGGCCGCAACGGATGCGCGTGCACCTCGCTCTGTTTGTGGAGAACGAGACGTTGCATGACCCGAGCACATCCCGCCTTCCCTCCTTCGCCAGCACGCCAATGACCAAACAGTACGACGCCGATTATTTCCAACGCTGGTATCGCCGCGGCGACATCGGTGGCGCAGCACGATTGGCCCGCAAGGTGGCCTTGGCCGTATCCGTCGCCGAATACCACCTGGAGCGCCCCGTGCGCACGGTGCTGGACATCGGTTGCGGCGAAGGCGCCTGGCGCGCACCGCTGCTGAAACTTCGACCGAAGCTGCAGTACCTGGGATTCGACAGCAGCGAGTACGCGATCCGGCGCTTCGGCCGCACGCGCAACCTGCACTTCGCGCGTTTCGAGGATTTCCAGTACCTGCGCCCGTGCGCGCCGGTCGATCTGCTGGTCTGCTCGGACGTCATGCATTACCTCACCACCCGCGAACTGCGCCGGGGATTGCCCGGGCTGGCGGAGCTCTGCGGGGGCGTGGCCTTCCTGGAAACCTTCGCCCGCGAGGACGAATTCGAAGGAGACCACGCCGGTTTCCAGTCGCGTCCGTCGGCATGGTACCGACGCCAGTGGCGGGCACACGGCTTGCAGGCGATAGGCAACCATTGCTGGCTGGGGCCTGCCCTGGCAGGGGATACGGCCGCCCTGGAGTCATTCGACTGATCCCGGAGGACGGCCCGGACAACCTGAACAGGCCTCACGCGGGCAACGTGCCTTTGCGGTATGCTGCGGCGCAGCACTCTGCACCAAAAGTGGGATCAGCCCGGTCATGACCTTGTACCAACTGCACGAACTCGGACGCGCTTGGATGGCGCCGCTGGCCTACATGGCCGAAGCCAACGCACGGATGTTTTCCACGCCGACAAGCTGGCTGTCGAATGTGCCGGGTGCCGAGCGCATCGCCGCGGGCAACGAACTGATCCACCGCATCGGCAAGGATTACGAAAAACCCGCGTGGGAGATCCACGAGGTACAGACCAACGGCCGCAGCGTGCCGGTGGTGGAACAGGAAATCATCAAGAAGCCGTTCTGTCGCCTGCTGCGCTTCAAGCGCTACACCGACGATGCGGACAGCATCGCGGCGCTCAAGGACGATCCGTCCGTGCTGGTGGTGGCGCCGCTTTCCGGCCACCATGCCACCCTGCTTCGCGACACCGTGCGCACGTTGCTGGTCGACCACAAGGTCTATGTCACCGACTGGGTGGACGCCCGCATGGTGCCGGCCTCGGAAGGCGCTTTCAGCCTGGACGACTACATTGCGTACGTGGAGGAGTTCATCCGCCATATCGGCGCGGAAAAGCTCCACGTCATCAGCGTCTGCCAGCCCACGGTGCCGGTGCTGGCGGCGGTGTCGCTGATGGCGGCCCGTGGCGAAGCGACGCCCCGCTCGCTGGTGATGATGGGCGGCCCGATCGACGCGCGCCGCAGCCCGACCGAAGTGAACAGCCTGGCCACGCGCAATCCGCTGTCGTGGTTCGAGAACAACGTCATCCACACCGTGCCGCAGCCGTATCCGGGCGAAGGCCGCCGCGTGTACCCGGGCTTCCTTCAGCATGCCGGTTTCATCGCGATGAACCCCAGCCGCCACTTCATGTCGCACTGGGACTTCTATGCCGACCTGGTGAAGGGCGACCTGCAGGACGCCGAGTCGCACCGCAAGTTCTACGACGAGTACAACGCCGTGCTCGACATGCCGGCGGAGTACTACCTGGACACCATCCGCACCGTCTTCCAGGAGTTCCTGCTGCCGCGTGGCAAGTGGACGGTCAACGGCGAACTGGTGAAGCCGGCGGCCATCAAGAAAACGGCGCTGCTGTCCATCGAGGGCGAACTGGACGACATCTCGGGGCTGGGCCAGACCGCGGCCGCGCATGACCTGTGCACGGGCATCCCGAAGGCACACCACCAGCACATCACCGTGGAAGGCGCCGGCCATTACGGCATCTTCAGCGGCCGCCGCTGGCGCGAGAAGGTGTATCCGCAGGTGCGCGATTTCATCGCGAAGTACGCCGGCTGAATCAGTGTTGCGGGAGGGTGTCGGCTTGTCGGCACCGGTAAGTCTCCAAGCTGAAACGGATACCTATCTGCTTGATGTCGTGAAAAAGGCCGCCTTCACAGGCGGCCTTTTCGTTTGCGACCGGCGGGTGCCGACATGCCGGCACCACCCACGATCCGGCATCACACCACCGGGCTGCGTACCAGCAGGTGCTTGGCCAGCCAGCCGTGGAAAAGGCCGGTCAGGCGCGCCAGGTGCAGCGTGGCGAACAGCAGCAGGATGCCGGCCACCGATGCCAGCGGCAACAGCCAGGGTGCCTCGTTGACCAGGCTCCAGCCGCCGAAGTTCAGGACATAGTCGAACGGCAGGAAGTACGCCACGGGCGCTGCGATCAATGCCAGCGACAAGGCCAGCAACGTGATGGCCACCGAGAAGTACAGGATGCCCAGCGGGTGCATCAGCAGCAGGTACAGCATCGCCGTCCAGGTGCGGCCGTCGGTGAACAGTTCCTTCAATCGCGTCATCCACGGCTTGTCGCGCTGGGTGTAGAGCGGACGGCGCGGCATGCGTTCACCCAGCAGCACTTCAACCACCCGCCCCTCGACCAGCGACAGCAGCCGTACCGACATCAGGAACAGCAGCAGCAACGGAATGCCGATGATCAGGATCAGCAGACCCACCGACAGGCTGGCGCCGGTCACGACCCAGGTGAAGTAGAACGTACCGGTGGCCAGCGACAGCAGCATGTAGAACAACGCACCGTAGGTACGCGGATCGGCGGCGACGCCGAAGAACCGGCCGAGCAGCGACTTGCGCTTGGGGGGCACCGGCGGCCGCAGGGCGCGCGTCACGGTGACCTCGGTCTCGCGGTAGATCTCGGCCACTTCCTCCGGCGCACCATAGCTGCCGGCGACGGACGCGATCACCTCGGCTTCGGACTTGCCCGGATTCTCCGCAAGCTCCGAACGCAGGTATTCCTCCGCGTCGTAGACCGCGTCCTGGACCATCGCCTTGTCGGCCCCTGCGAGCGCCGCACGCAGCTGGTCCAGGTACTCGGGGATGGTGGTGGGCAGTCGCCCGGCAGTGGATGTGGTGGTGTTCATGCGGGTACCCCCTCGAGGACGGAATCAACGGAATCGCGGGTGGCGCGCCAGGCGGCGATCCAGGACTGCAGCGTCTGCCGGCCCACGTCGGTAATGCGGTAGTAGCGTCGCGGCGGTCCCGCCACCGAGGGTTCGACGAAACTGTCCAGCAGTCCGCCGCCCTCCAGGTTGCGCAGCACCGGGTACAGCGCGCTCTGCTTGCCGCTCAGCACGCCCTCGCCCACGCGCTCCAGCTGCTTGGCGATCAGGTAGCCGTAGAGCGGCTCCCCCGCACGCGCCAATACCGCCAGCAACGCCAGCGAGACCGTGCCGGCACTGAGCTCCTTCTGGAACTTCTTCAGTTGTGCATCGGAATCGTTCATGGCTCCCCCTTGTGCGGGACGACCGCTAGGTTGGAGACGATGCTATGTCGAAGTTTGATATAGCGAATGTGCCAGTAGTCACTCCCACCCTCGCCATCCCTACAATCGGGCCATCTCCCGTCCCGGAACCACCATGCGCCTGACGCCCCTGCTGCTCGCCTGCACCTTCGCCCTGACCCATGCCCATGCCGCGGAACCGCCGAAGTACCTGAGCGCGAAGGAGATCCTGGACGCTTCCCCGGCCGCCGACTGGCGCACGCTGGACCCGGCCAACACGCTGTACATGGACCTGCCCGCGGGGCGCGTGGTGATCGAACTGGCGCCGGGTTTCGCGCCGGCGCACGTGGCGAACATCCGCACGCTGGCGCGCGAGGGCTTCTGGAACGGGCTGGGCATCTACCGTTCGCAGGACAACTTCGTGGTGCAGTTCGGCGATGCCGATGCGGAAGACAAGGCAAAGGCCAGGCCGCTGGGGTCGGCGAAGACGGCGCTGCCGGCGGAATTCGCCCGCAAGGCGGCCGGGCTGGACTTCACCCGCCTGCCCGATGTGGACGGATGGGCGCCGGAAGTCGGCTTCGTCGACGGTTTCCCCGCCGCGCGTGATCCGAAAGCGGGCGAAGCATGGCTGGCGCACTGCTATGGCGCACTCGGTGCCGGCCGCGGTGGTCCGCCGGACAGCAGCAACGGCAGCGAGCTCTATGTCGTCACCGGGCAGTCGCCTCGCCAGCTGGACCGCAACATCACGCTGGTGGGCCGCGTGGTGAAAGGCATGGAACTGCTCAGTGCGATTCCGCGCGGGCCCGAGCCGATGGGCTTCTACGAGAAGCCGGAACTGCGCACGCCCATCACCACGATCCGGCTGGCCAGCGATGTGCCCGCCGCCGAGCGCACGCCGCTGCAGGTATTGCGTACGGATTCGAAGACGTTCGCCGCCGCCACCGAAGCGCGCCGCAACCGGCGGGATGGCTGGTATCTCCGCCCCGCCGGGCATATCGACCTGTGCAACGTGCCCCTGCCCGTCAGGACGCCGCCCGCGCCCTGATACGCGAACCCACGGGAACACCGGCATCGCCGCACGGCGGCGATGCTTGACAGCGCGGCCTGATGGCTTGATATTTAGCAAATACGTTAATTATCTAAGTACCTATGGCCACCGACCGCATCTTCGACGCCCTCGCCTCGCGCCCGCGTCGTGAAATCCTGGCGTACCTGTCCGCGCAGGAGCTGACGGCCGGCGAGATCGGCGCGCGCTTCGCGATGAGCGCGCCGGCCATCTCCCGCCATCTCTCGGTGCTCGAAGCCGCGGGCCTGGTGGCCAGCGAACGCCGCGGACAGTTCATCTATTACCGGCTTACGCCCGACAACCTGGTCAACACGCTGACCGGCTTTGCCTTCGAGGTATGCCCCACGGCGGGACCGCTGAAACGCGAATCGCGTCAGCGCGCCAAGCAGGCCGTCACTGCGCGCAAGCCCGCCCCCGCCAAACCCCGCTGACTTCCGCCTCTCTGCCAGGAACGCACGATGAGCCACCCCGCCGATGCCGTCCCCGGATTTCCCACCGCCCGCATTCCTTCCTATTGCGGCGGTCTTCCCGTCGAAGTGATCCTGTTGTCGCAACTTGGCCATGGCGCAGGCGACCACCTGCACGCCGAGGCCAGCCTGCGGCAGCGTGCGCACCCGGGCTTCGTGGACGAACTGGACGAGCCCTCCGCACGCGTGGCGTCGCCCGCCTTCGAACAGGGTGAACGCTCCGCGCTCTACACCTTCGCGGTGGGCAGTGGCGGCCACCCGTTCCATCGGCACGCCGGCCATCGCGTCTTCACCGCCGTCACCGGCAGTGCGGGGGCACGGCTGCGTTTCTCCACCGCGTCGGACGCGCAGCTCGCGCAGGACCCCGCGCACTTCATCGCCGCCCTGCACCACGTGGATCTTCCGGCGGATTGCCTGTTCACGGTGCGCTTCGGCGGCGGCACGTGGCATCAGTTCGCGCCACTGCCGGAGGGCAACCGGCATCCGGTGCTGTTCGCGCTGTCGTGCCATACCGATGAGCTCGGCGGCCTGGAGAAGGCGCCCCTGCGGGACGACGTGCTGGCCGGCAACGCCACGCTCGCCACGCTGACCGAGACCCTGCCCGACACCGTGCAGGCCTGGCTGTCCCGGCATCCGCTGGATGCCGCGTCCATCCCGACCACGCGCCTGTCGCTGCACGCACCGCCGGGCAGCTGGCAGCAGCGGCTGTGTGCCACGCTGCGTGGCCACGCGGGTCGCGTCCGCGCCGTGCTGTCGACGTGGTGCGGCAACCTGGGATTCGTGGTGCGTCATCGCCCACCGGTGGAAGCCCTGTCCACGCCGCCCGCCGGATCGTTGCTGCGTGAGCACCTGCCACGACACCACCATGAGGACACGTTCCGCCTGCGGCTGCCCGGCGACATCGGCAAGCATGCGCAGGCCGGCGCACTGCTCGCCGACGTGCTGGAAGGATTCCTCACCCAGCGCCCCACCGGCGTGACCCAGCTGATGCGCCTGCGCAATGCGCTGGTACGGCCGCTGCGCCTGCGCACGTCGCCGCTGGGCTGCCCCGTGTCCTCGTTGCTCTCGCCATCGCGCGAACATCTGTTCGCAGGCCGCTACCCGGTGCTGGGCCAGCAGGTCGCCGCGGACGGCAAGCGTGCGCAGGTGTTGCTGGGCGCGGACGACCGCCACCTGGTATTCCGTTCCTGCGTCGGCGTGCAGATCAACGAGGACGGCGTGGACATCACGCTGGGCACGCGCGTGCAATGCCGCAATGCCTTCGGCCGGTTCTACATGGCGGTGATCGACGGCGTCCATCACCGCTACATCTCGCCGGCGATGCTGCGGATGGCCGTGGACCATGTGATGCGCCAGCACGCACCGTCGGCGCTGGCACAGGGCGTCTTCGCCTAGGCCGTGCGCTTGTGCGCTTCCTCGATGATGCGCTTGTTGCGGATGCGCACGCTGCCCACCATCAGCAGGCGCAGGTCACGGACGATGTAATCCGCCAACGCGTCGTCGGCGATGCTGTCGCCGTCGATGTCCAGGCGGAAATCCTGGCCTTGAAGGCCACCGCCGTTGCTGAAGTCGATCTCGAAGTCGAACACCACACGTTTCTGGTTCATGCGCGCTGGCTCGCCGCCACGCTGCCCAGGATCAAGGCACCGGCCGCCAGCATCGCAGGCGTGACCGGCTCGCCCAGGAACAGCCAGGCGAAGCCGGCGCCGAACAGCGGCACCAGATAGGTCACGGTAGCCGCACGTGCCGGGCCGATGCGCTGGATCAGGCGGTAATACAGCAGGAACGCATAGCCCGTGCAGAGCACGCCGATGGCGATCGCGCTGGCCCAAGCGCCTGCAGCGATGTTAGTGGTTGGCCAATGCGTGGCGGCGAACGGCAGCACCAGCAACGCCGCGCAGCTCAGGGTGGCGGCCGCGGCCGCGGCGGGAGGAATACCCGCCAGATGCTTGCGCACCAGGTTGATGCCGAAGCCGTAAAGCAGTGCCGCCGTCGATCCGGCCACCACCGCACCGCCCACGCTCAGGCCACCGGCCTTGCTGGTGGCGAGCACCACGACGCCGACGAAGCCCACCAGCAGCGCCAGCGAACGGCGCAGTCCGATCTTCTGCCCGAAGAACAGGAACCCCACCAGCGCGGTGAACAGCACCGTCATCGCATTGCAGATGGCGCCCACGGCCGCCGGCGAACGCTGCGCCGCCCAGGCGAACAACAAAAACGGGATGGCCGAGTTGATCGCGCCGATCATCGCCAGCTTCGGCCACATGCCTGCGCGGAAATGCGCGCGCTCGCGCCACAGGAACGGCAGCAGGACCAGAGCGCCGAGGGCAAGCCGCACTTCGACCAGCGCGAAGGGGCCGAAGGGATTGGCCGCGATCCGCATGAACAGGAACGAGCCCCCCCAGATCGCGCCCAGGGCCAGCAGTTCCAGCGGCGTGCGCCAGTCGCGTTGGGCTGCCTGCGGCAGGGGTTCCACCATGCTGCCAGTCTGCACCGTCATGCCACCGCTCCGTTTGCGTCTGTCGTGATTCTGCCCGCAAACCTGCCGGCCACAAGCGCATACAATCGGGCCGAGCCACAAATTTGGCTTGTGTCTCCGGAGCCGACAGCATGAATCTGCGCCCTGCCCTGTTGCCCGCCCTGGGCGTGTTCGCCGCCGCGGCGCGGCACCAGAACTTCGCCCATGCCGCGGAAGAGCTGCATCTCACCGCCAGTGCGGTCAGCCACCATGTGCGCCGGCTGGAGTCGCTGCTGCAGGTGACGCTGTTCCAGCGCCATGCGCGTGGCGTCAAGCTGACCGCCGAAGGCCGGCAGCTGGCCGATGCCGCCACCGCCGCGCTGACCGACCTGGAAGCGGTGGCCGCCAACCTGCACCAAGTGGCGGGCAGCGTGCGCCTGCGCATCACCACGCTGCACTCGATGGCCTACTGCTGGCTGCTGCCGCGCCTGCCGCGTTTCTGCGCGCTGCACCCCAACATCCGCATCAGCCTGGACACGGGCATCGCGCTGACGCGCTTCGATGAGGCCGGGCCCGACATCGGCATCCGCCATGGACCCGGCCATTGGCCGGGCCTCAATGCCCACCACCTGATGGACGATGAACTGTTTCCGGTCGCATCACCGGCGCTGGCAGGCGTGGACGACATCGGCGAACCCCGCGACATCGCACGCCTGCCGCTGGTGACCGATCTGGCGCTGCAGGGCTGGCGCGACTGGTTCCGCGCGGCGGGCGTACGCGGCCTGCGCCTGCCCGAGATGCACAGCTTCAGCGACAGCACCGATGCGATGCGCGCCGCGGTGTATGGCGTGGGTGCGGCGCTCGCGCGCAAGCTGGTGGCGCAACCATACCTGCAACGGTACGAACTCATCCGCCTTCCCGGCCCTGCGCTGAAGGCGCGCTTCGCGTACTACGTGGTGTATCCCGCCCACCGTCCATTGAACCCGGCCGCCATCCCCTTCATCGAATGGCTGAAGCACGAGGCGCAGGACGAGCGCACGCCGCTTCCACCGTTGCCCGACGCGCTGCTCGGCAGGTCGGGCTGAAACCCGGCACACGCCGACGCGTCACGGTACCGCCTTGAGCGCGTTCACCACGGCGGGCTTCAAAGCGCGGATGTTGGCATCGGTGGACTGGTCGGCCTCCAGGTAGACGCTCATCAGGAACGCCATCAGGTCGTGCCGACGCGCCAGCCAAGCGCTGTCCGCGTAGGCGTTCTTCGCCTCGCCCAGGCGCGAGGGCAGCGCCGAGAACCACACCGTCCAGTCCACCTCGGTCAGCAGACCGCGCTTGGCCGTGTAGACCACCGGGCGCGCCAGCCGGCCCGGTTCGCCGAAGACATAGGCATGCCCGCTTTCCGGCACCGCCTGCACGGCGACCGCACTGAGGATGCTGTCCAGCTGCTTGCGATCCACCTGCTCGTTGAGCGCAAGCTGCAACAGCCAGTCCGCACCATGGGCCACGCCGTGCCGCCATCCTTCCACGTTGTCGAAACCGCGGTAGTCGCGCACGGTCGCCACATACCCCACGGCACGCTTCACCATGTCCGCGCGTTCGCCGGGCGACATCCAGGGCTGCAGCCGGTCGGTGCGCGCCACTTCCGACAACACCAGCGCCGCGAAAGGCGATGCGAAACCGCCTTCGTCCGACACGTCGAGCATGGTGTAGAGACGATCACGCACTGCGCGCCGCTGTTCCTCGTCGAGCTGCCCGGCACGCAGCCATGCGGACAAGCCTTCGTAGGCCACGCCATCGCGCAGGGTCGGATCCGGGCTGGCCAGGCAGTCCAGCAACCCCATCGCGAGGGCGGCGCGGGTGTCGTCCGGCACCGCGAACTTCTGCTCGCGCAACAACTGCAGCGAGCTGCTGTCGGTGCCTTCGGGCGGACAGGCGGCCTTGACCGGTGCCGACATGCCCGCGCCGATTGCCAGTAGCACCAGCCACGTGGCGACACGCCACACGCTCACAGGCGCGCTCCGTCGAACGGGGTGATCTTCAGGCTGGCCAGGTCCACATCGGGCAGGCAGCGCACGTTGACGGCGACCATCTGCGCCCCGGTGACCGGATGCGCCGCTTCGCCGAACACCGCGACGCCGCACTGCGCGCAGAACCGGTGCTGGATATGGTGCTTGTTGAAGGTATAGGTGGACAGGCCGGATTCCGGCGTCTTCAGCACCAGCGACTCGCGTGGCGCGAACCACAGCAGCCCGCCGCGCCGACGGCACAGCGAACAGTTGCAGTCCGTCGCCTCGGCGATGTCCCCCTCCACGTCAAACGCGATGCCACCACAATGGCAGCTGCCTTGGTGCTTCATGGCCCGTCCTCCCGATGGATCGGAACAGGGTAATCGAATGGCAGATGTGCCGGGGCGCGCTTGCACCTATGCTTGGGCACTTCCTTCACCGCCGCACTGCAACAGGATCCCCATGCGCCCTACCCTGCTCGCCGCCGCCCTGATCACGACCCTGGCCGCGTGCCAGAAGTCCGAGGCCCCGACCGCCCCCACCGACCCGGGTGCCCCCGTGACCACCACCGATACCGCCAAGGCCGATGCCGTGTTCGCCGACCTGTCCAAGCGTGCCCTGGCCGGATGGCTGCAGCTGTCGCCGGTCAGCGCCACCCAGATCGGCGAGCACGCCTACGACGGCGAACTGGATGACCTGAGCGCCGCCGGCCGGCAGAAGGGGCTGGAGGCCAGCAAGAAGATCCTCGCCGAGCTGGATGCGCTGGATGTCGCCGCGGTGTCGCGCGAGAACCAGGTGGATGCCGCGATCCTGCGCAACCAGTTGCAGTACGACATCTGGACCACCGAAACGCTGCAGAGCTGGGCCTGGGATCCGCAGGTCTACAGCGGCCTGGCCGGCAGCGCACTGTATGGCCTGATGGCGCGGGAATTCGCGCCGCTGCCCGAGCGCCTGAAGTCCGCCACCGCGCGCATGCAGAAGCTGCCTACGCTCCTGGCGCAGGCGCGCGAGAACCTGGATCCGGCCCGCGTGCCCAAGGTCCACGCCGAAACGGTCGCCAAGCAGAATGCCGGCATCCTGAGCATCGTCGACACGTTCATCACCCCGAACCTGAAGGAACTGTCCGACACGGATCGCCAGCAGGCCGAGGCGGCCATCGAGGGACTGAAGAAGGCCGTCGCCGAACACCAGGCATGGCTGGACAAGACGCTGGTGCCGAACGCCAAGGGCGACTTCCGCGTCGGTGCCGAGGTCTACGACAAGAAGCTGCAGTTCGCGCTGCTGTCGTCGCTGTCGCGCGCGGACATCAAGCAGCGTGCCGAAAGCGAACTCAAGCGCGTGCGCGAGGAGATGTACGGCATCGCCCGCACCGTGCTCAAGGACAAGGCCGGGGCCCCCGCCATGCCCGACGCGCCGAGCGCCGACGAGCAGCAGAAGGCGATCGAGGCGGCGCTGGAGCTGGCGTACGCCGAGCGCCCGGCCCGCGACAAGGTCGTCGCCGATGCCGAGGCCGCGCTGGCGCAGGCCACCGAGTTCGTGCGCAGCAAGGACCTGGTGACGCTGGCCGATGCGCCGGTCGACATCATCCTGATGCCGGAATTCCAGCGTGGCGTGGCGGTGGCGTACTGCGATTCGCCCGGCCCGCTCGACAAGGGCCTGAAGACCTTCTACGCGGTGTCGCCGATCCCCGACGAGTGGGACCAGAAGCAGGTGGACTCGTTCCTGCGCGAGTACAACAGCCGCATGATCCACCTGCTGAGCATCCACGAAGGCACGCCGGGGCACTACCTGGAAGGCTGGCACTCGGCCAAGTTCCCGTCCACGCTGCGGGCCGTGCTGCGCTCGGGCATGTTCGCCGAAGGCTGGGCAGTCTACACCGAACGGATGATGGCCGACGCCGGCTACCTGGACAACGACCCGCTGTTCCGCCTGGTGCAGCTGAAGTTCTACCTGCGCACCATCGGCAACGCGATCCTCGACCAGGGCGTGCACGTGGACAACTGGACCCGCGAGCAGGCCATGGACCTGATGGTGCGCCAGACTTTCCAGCAGGAGCGCGAGGCTGCCGGCAAGTGGACGCGTGCGCAGCTGACGTCGGCGCAGTTGCCCACGTACTTCGTCGGTGCGCAGGAACACTTCGACATGCGCAAGGCCGTGGAGGCGCGCCAGGGCGCGCAGTTCGCGCTGAAGGCCTACCACGACAAGGTGCTGTCCTACGGCGCCCCGCCGGTGCGGTTCGTGCGCCAGCTGATCCTGGACGAACCGATCCAGTAAGCCGCCTTCGTCCAGGCAGCAGACGGGAGCCGGGCAATGCCCGGCTCCTGCTTTTTCAAGCCGCCCTGACGCGGTCCTGCCGCGAGCGGGCTATGCTGCACACGGTTCATCCGTGGACGAAACCGCCATGCGCTTCGCGTCGCGCACCCCCGCACCGCCGCTGTCGGCCCTGGTACGACGGCTGTGGGACTGGCAGGGCGAAGAACTGCCGTTCCGCCTGGAGCGCGTGCTGCCGCCGGCGGGCGCGGGCGTCAGCGTGATCCTCAACCTGGGCGAAGACCAGTCCCGGCTGTACGACGAACAGCGCCGCTGCCAGGTACACGCTGCCCACGCACTGGAAGGTCCGCGCAGCCGCAGCCAGATCATCGACACGCGCGAACAGGTCGCGGTGATGGGCGTCGAATTCCAGCCGGGCGGCGCGGCGGTGTTCTTCCGCGAGCGGATGGACGTGCTGCGCGATGGCTGCGTGGATCTGCAGGATCTGGTGGGCGCCCGCGATGCCGCGCTGCGCGATGCGCTGCTGGCCGCCACTTCTCCAGATGCGCGCCTGCAGGCACTGGAAGGCTGGCTGCGCACCAGCGGTCGCACGGGCATCGTGCCTGTCGACGTGGCGCACGCGCTGCGTGCGCTGGATGCCAGGCCGGAAGTCGCGGCGCTGGTACCGCTGGCGCGCGACATGGGCATCTCGGCACGCCGGCTGGGCGAGCGCTTCCAGCACTGGATCGGCCTCAGCCCCAAGCGTTACCTGCGCCTGCAGCGTTTCCACCATGCCGTGCGGTCGGCACGACCACCGGTGGACGAGGGCTGGGCGGACATGGCGGTAGCCTGCGGGTTCTACGACCAGGCGCATCTGGTGCATGAGTTCCGCGCGTTCTCCGGCATGTCGCCGGGTGAGTTCGCAAGACGTGGCGCGTGGGACGGCCACGTGGCCGTGGACTGAGCGCGGAAATTTACAAGACTCGGGGTACGCAGCGCCCGAGAATGCGGACACCACGCCAACGGAGACGCCCATGAACATGCCCGCCCCGCACGCCGCCGACACCATCGCGACGGTCATCCCCTGCCTGCGCTACCGCCACGCCCTGAAGGCCATCGACTGGCTGTGCGACGCCTTCGGTTTCCAGCGCCACGCCGTCTACGCCGATGGCGACGTGGTCCACCATGCCCAGCTCAGCTTCGGCAATGGCATGGTCATGGTGGGTTCCACCGATGTGCAGAGCGACTGGGGCAGGCAGACCCTCCAGCCCGACGAAGCCGGCATGCGCAACACCCAGAGCTGCTGCGTCATCGTGCGCGATGCCGACGCGCACCATGCAAAGGCGAAGGCGGCCGGCGCCGAGATCGTCATCGACCTCGCCGACCAGGACTATGGCGGCCGCGGTTACGCCTGCCGCGACATTGAGGGCCATCTGTGGTGGTTCGGCAGTTATGATCCGTGGAAAGCCTGAACCCGACGACTTCGCATGGATGATCTTTTCAGCCGTTCCCCTGAACCCGTCGACGGCATCCGCGTCGGCATCGGTGGATGGACGTTCGCGCCCTGGCGCAACAATTTCTATCCGGCCGGCATGCCGCAGCGGCGCGAGCTGGAATTCGCCAGCCGGCAGCTGACCGCCATCGAGATCAACGGCACGTACTACGGCACGCAGAAGCCGGCCACGTATGCCAAGTGGCGCGACGAAGCGCCGGAGGGTTTCGTGTTCTCGGCGAAAGCCCCCAAGCGCATCATGCAGGCGCGTTCGCTGGCGTCGGTGCAGTCACAGGTGGAGGACTTCATCGGTGGCATCAGCGAACTCGGCGCGAAGCTGGGACCGCTGGTCTGGCAGTTCGAAAAAGGACGACGCGTGGAGCAGGCCGAACTGGATGCCTTCCTGGGCGCACTGCCGCGTGAATGGAACGGACGCCCCCTGCGGCACGCGCTGGAGATCCGCGATCCGGCAGCGGTCGACGAGGCGTTGATCGCGCTGGCACGGCGACACAACGTGGCCACCGTTTTCACCGATTCGACCGAGCACCCGTCCTTCGCCGACCTGACGGCGGACTTCGCCTACGCGCGCCTGATGCGTTCGCAGCCCATCGACACCGGCTACCCGCCCGCCGAACTGGCCCAGTGGGCATCGCGCGCCAAGGCATGGGCCGCGGGCGAGGACGTGCCGGAGCTGCCGCACGTGGCGAGCGGCAGTGGCGACGTGCCACGGCGTGACGTGTTCGTGTTCTTCATCAGCAGCGCGAAGGAACGCAACCCGGCGGCCGCGATGGAGTTGATCCGCCTGCTGGGTGCCTGATCCGGCACCGACGCACGCGTCAGTAGCGCAGCGGATGCTTCATGGCCACGAAGGTGGCCACCGCGATGCCGACCACGCAGGTCAGTGCCACGTAATGCGCCGGTGCCAGGCCGCCCCAGCTGCGGGAAAGCAGCCCGATCAGCGGCGGCGTCAGGCCGCCGAAGACCGCGTACGCCACGTTGTACGAGAACGACAGGCCCGAAAAGCGTACCACCGGCGGAAACGCCGCCACCATCAGGGCCGGCACCACGCCCACCACACCACAGCAGAAACCCGCCAGTGCGTAGAGCGCCACGAAGCCCGATCCGTCGCCTATCGCCAGGTGCAGGTACAGCGCATATACGCTCGCGGCCAGCGCAAGGGAACCCGCCAGCAGCGCGCGCGCCACGCCGAACCGATCCACCGCCCACCCCGCGCACAGGCATCCGACGATCAGCGCGGCGGTCGCCACGCTGTTGCCATGGAACGCCACCGCCGGCGGAACGCCGAACGCGCCCTGCACCAGCGTCGGCGTCATCAGCACCACCACCACGATGGCCGCCGTCAGCTGCCACGACGCCAGCATCGACAGCACCACCGCCGTGCGATGCCCGGCCAGCACCTGTTTCACCGGCAATTGCCGGGACAACTGCTTGCGCGCACGCATCTCTTCGAAGACCGGCGTTTCGTGCAGCCAGCGACGCAGCCAGACCGCCACGAAGCCGAACACGCCGCCCAGCAGGAACGGGACACGCCAGACCCACGCCTCGACCTGCTCCGGCGCATAGTGTCCGTTGATCCAGGCGGCGAGCAGCGAACCGATCAGGATCCCGGCCGTCAGTCCGGCCGTCAGCGTGGCGCAGGCAAAGCCCATGCGCCGCCGCGGTACGTGCTCGGCCACGAACACCCACGCACCGGGCACTTCGCCACCCACCGCAATGCCCTGCACGACGCGCAGCACCAGCAGCAACACCGGTGCCATCACGCCGATCTGCGCGTAGGTGGGCAGCAGGCCGATCAGCAGCGTGGGTACCGACATCAGGAAGACGCTCAGCGTGAACATGCGCTTGCGACCCAGGCGGTCGCCGAAATGCGCCATCACGATGCCACCCAGCGGCCGGGCCAGGTAGCCGGCGGCGAAGATGCCGTACACCTGCAGCTGCGCCAGCCACGGCGACATGCCTTCGGGAAAGAACAGCACGCTGAGTACGCGGGTGAAGAACACGAACACGACGAAGTCGTAGAACTCCAGCGCACCACCCAGGGCGGACAGCGCCAGCGTCCTGGCGTCGCTGCGATTGAAAGGGCGTCCGGCGCTGGATGCGCGCATGTCGTGCGTCATGGGCAGGTCACTCGGGTCGGGCGGCGTTCCGCCTCGCCAATGCCCGATCCAGCGCCACCAGCAGCACACCCACCAGCAGGAAGAGCAGCAGTACGGCGGTCGAGTTCAGCAGTGTTTTCATCCACCCTAGCTGGCCGACATCCAGGAACGGGTACGGGTATTCGTCCACCCATGCCCCGCGCAGGAACACCCACGCCGTATACAGCGCCGGGAAGACCAGCCATCCCACCACGTCGCGCAACGTCAGCGTGCCATGCGGCACCAGCCCCAGCCACCACACTCCGTACAGCAGCGGCGTGGCGTAGTGCAGCCCGCTGTCCGCCCACCACTGCGCACCCTGCGGTTCCCACAGCTTGCTCAGCACGAACGTGTACACCAGGCCGGTGACGCCGATGTAAAGCGCCACGGCCGCGCGCACCCGCGCGCGCGCGAAGAAGCCGTCGCGCGCCAGCACCCCATGCAGGGTCACCAGCGCCACCGCGATGTTGCTCAGGATGGTGAAGTAGCTGAAGAACCGCACGCTGCCCAGCAACGGCCCGATGTTCGAACGCGTGGCCTGCAGGATGAGCACGTACTGCAGTACCAGCGATGCGAGGGAGACGGCGCAGACCAATGCCGCGCTCCATCGCGTGGCCGGGGACAGAGGGGACGCGTCGGGCATCGCGGGCTCCTGGTGTGTGGCGCAGAGGATGCCATGGATGGGGGCGAAGGCAACGATGCCCTCGCCGTTGTCGTCGCCAGCGGCAGGCGGATTCGGCGACAATGCCGCCATGCCCATGCCCCCGACCACCAAGGCCCAGTTGCAGATCCATTCCTGCGTGCTGCTCTGGGGCTTCACCCCCATCCTTGGCAAGCTGATCACGCTGTCCGCCCTGCCGCTGGTGTGGTGGCGCATGTTGATCGTGGTCGCGGCATTGGCCCTGCTGCCGCGCGTCTGGCGCGGACTGCGTGCGATGTCGGCCAGGCTGATCCTCGCCTACTGCGGCATCGGCGTGGTGGTCGCGCTGCACTGGCTGACCTTCTACGGCGCCATCAAGCTGTCCAATGCCTCGGTGGCGGTGACCTGCATCGCGCTGGCGCCGGCCTTCACCTCGGTGATCGAACCCTGGCTGACGCGGCGTCCGTTCTCGGTGCGCGAACTGCTGTTCGGGCTGGCCGTGTTGCCGGGCGTGGCGCTGGTGGTCGGCGGCATTCCCGACGGCATGCGCCTGGGCGTGCTGGTCGGGGCCATCTCGGCCCTGCTGGTGGCCATCTTCGGCCCGCTGAACAAGCGCCTGATCGACCACGGCGAACCACTGACCATCACCGGACTGGAACTCGGCGCGGGCACGCTGCTGCTGACGGTGCTGGCGCCGTTGATGCCGATGGTCTTCCCTTCGTTCGCCGGCGACCTGTTCACCCTGCCCAGCCTGCATGACGGCTTGCTGCTGCTGGTGCTGTCGCTGCTGTGCACGCTGCTGCCGTTCGCGCTGTCGCTGGTCGCGCTGCGCCACCTGAGCGCCTACGGTGTGCAGCTGGTGACCAACCTGGAGCCGGTCTACGCCATCGTGCTGGCGATCGTGCTGCTGGGCGAACAACGCGAACTGACGCCGCTGTTCTACCTGGGCGTGGCGATCATCCTCGCCGCGGTATTCCTGCACCCGCTGCTCGGTAGCCGCCGTTCGCGGCAGGAAGACATCCACCACCCCGAGGTGCTGGGGACGTCCGAAGCCAAGGGCATGGTGGACTGACAACGGGCGCCCGCGGGTCGGGCGCCGCCGTGCATGTCAGCGTGCCACGACCACCGGCACCGGGCTGGTCGCGATTACCTTCAGGGCCACCGAACCTACCAGCAGCTGCTTCAGTGCACCGCGCCCATGCGTGCCCATGACGATCAGGTCGGCCTTGCCGGCCTTGGCCTGCTTGACGATGCTTTCCGCGGGTTCGCCCACCAGCACCTTCTCGGTGTAGGGGAGTTGTGCGCGCTTGAGCGCCGTGCGCGCCTTCTTCAGGGCGTAGGCGCCGTTCTCTGCGTGGTAGCGCTGCACCCCATCGCTCCCCAACTCCAGCGCGACCGAGCGCAGCAGCGGCGGATCGGCATACAGCAGCGTCACGGCAGGGAGTTCCGCCAACGCCTTGGACAGTTGCACGACGTGACGCACGGCGGCCAGGCCGATATCGCTGCCGTCCACGGCCAACAGGATCTTCATGGATGTTCTCCGGTGACAGGCAGCGCCCTGTTGCCCTGCCCTGTCCCACAGCATGCGCCCGACGGGGCGCGGCCGCATTGATCCGGATCAAGCCGCCTGGTTGGAGAGCGCCACCACGCGGTCGCGGCCGCTGCGCTTGGCCTCGTACAGCGCGGTATCGGCACGCTTGAACATCGCCTCGGCGTCGTCGCCGCGCACCATCGCGGTCAGGCCGATGCTGACCGAGATGGGCAGGCCGATGGGCAGCAGCGACACGCTCTGGCGGACGAACTCGCATTGCAGGCGCGCCTCTTCCAGCGAAGCACCCGGCATCAGCACCACGAACTCCTCGCCGCCGTAGCGCGCCGCCAGTCCCTTGCCCGCCACCTGCGCTTTCAGCATGTCGGCCAGCGCAACCAGCACGCGGTCGCCTTCGTCATGGCCATGCAGGTCGTTGACCATCTTGAAGTGGTCCACGTCCAGCACCGCGATGGCCAGGCGCTCACCCGTCTCGCGCGATTTCTCCTGCGCAGCGGCCAACGCCGCACCGAACGCACGACGGTTGGGCAGCCCTGTCAGCGGGTCGGTACGGGTCTGTTCGGAAAGCTCGGCATTCTGCGTTTCCAGCTCATGATGGTAATGGTGCAGCTGCTGTTCGTACCACTCGCGCTCGCGCAGCTGCAGGCTCAGCTGGCGGCTCACCTGGCGCAGCTCCAGCAAGTGCGTGACCTGCCGCGACAGAGCGTCGAGTGCGGACAGTTGGAATGCATCCAGGTGGCGCGGCTGATCGTCCACCAGGCACAGCGCGCCCAACGCGAAACCATCGGCGGTCACCAGCGGCGCACCTGCGTAGAAGCGGATGCCGTTCTCGGCAGTCACCAGCGGGTTGTCGGCAAAGCGTGCGTCGCGGGTGGCATCCGCCACCACCGTCATCGTGTCGGGGCTGAGGATGGTATGCGCGCAGAACGAGGTGTCCAGCGACGGGTCCGGCTGTTCCATGCCGACCTGTGCCTTGAACCATTGCCGGTCGCGGTCGATCAGCGTGACCGCCGCCATGGGGACCCCGCAGATGGCGGCGGCGATCTGCACCAGGTCATCGAACGCCCGCTCCGGCTCGCTGTCGAGGATGTCGAAGCTGCGCAATGCGGCCAGCCGCTCTTCCTCGTTGTCGGGCTTGCGCGGTGCGCTCATGCCATTGTCTTGGGTGAAAAGTTGCAGGCCAGTATGCCGAGTTTCCGCCGGGTGTTGTCGCACCGGGACGCGACGGACGTCACGTCGTCGCTCACCAGCTCTCCTGCTGCGGCAGCAATCCGCGCAGTTCCTGGTCGGTCAGATTGCGCCAGCGGCCCGGCTTTAGGTCGCCCAGCTTGATGTTGTCGATGCGCACGCGGCGCAGCTGGGTGACGCGGTAGTCGAACGCGGCCGCCATCAGGCGGATCTGCCGGTTGAGGCCCTGGGTCAGCGTGATGCGGAAGCCGAACTTGGCGATGCGGCTGGCCCGGCACGGCAGGGTCATCTGCCCGTGCACGCGCACGCCGCGTGCCATGCTGCGCAGGAATTCGTCGGTCACCGGCTTGTTGACGGCGACCAGGTATTCCTTTTCGTGGTGGTTCTCGGCGCGCAGGATCTTGTTGACGATGTCGCCGTTGCTGGTCAGCAGGATCAGGCCTTCGGAGTCCTTGTCCAGCCGTCCGATCGGAAAGATGCGCTGCTCGTGGCCGATGAACTCGACGATGTTGTCCTTCACCGACGACTCGGTCGTACAGGTGATGCCGACGGGTTTGTTCAGCACGATGTAGACGTGCTTGCGCTTGCCGGCCTTGGCGGCACGCGCCTTCAACGGCTGGCCGTCGACCAGCACCTGGTCGTCCGGGCCGACCACCGCGCCCACGCCGGCGGCGATGCCATTCACGGTGACCCGGCGCTCGGCGATCAGCCGGTCGGCCTCGCGGCGGGAACAGAAGCCGGTTTCGGCGATGTGTTTGTTCAGGCGTTCGCTCATCCCGGCATTATCGGCGATCCGCGCGGCCAGGTGGCTGCCCCGCCCCGCGCGCCGTCAGGCGGGGACCAGTTGGGGGCGGGTCGCGCCGTGGCGGATCAGCTCGCTCAAGGGGCAAGGCACATGTACGGCGTAACCCTGCACGTAGCGGATGCCCAGCGCCGCCAGCTGCTGCACGACGTCGTCCGACTCCACCCATTCGGCGATGGTCACCTTGCCCAGCGCCTGCCCCATCTGGCTCATCGAGCGCACCAGGGCCAGGTCGGCTTCGCCGTTGGCCAGGTCGCGGATGAAGGCGCCGTCGATCTTCAGGATGTCCACCGGCAACCGCTTCAGGTAGGCGAACGACGACAGGCCGCTGCCGAAATCATCCAGCGCGATGCGCCCCCCGCGCGCGCGCATCGCTTCGATGAAGCGGCACGCATCGGGCAGGTTGCCGATCACGGCCGTCTCGGTGATCTCGAAGCACAGCTTGCGGGCCACGCCGGGATGCCGGTCCAGCTGCGATGCGACGTGTGCGAGGAATACAGGGTCGGCCACCGACTGCGCCGACACGTTCACGTGGCACAGGTCGAGTTCGGCCAAGTGGGCGGGGTCGGCCGAGAGCTGCGCGACCACCGCATCCACGACGTAGCGGTCCAGCGCCATCGCCTGACCATGCCGCTCCATCGCCGGAAGGAAGGTGCCCGGCGCGTGCAGCTGGCCCTCGCGGTCGAGCAGGCGCACCAGCACCTCGTACTGCAGGCGGCCCGGGTCGTCGACCGCGACGATCAGCTGCGCATGCAGCAGCAGGCGATGTTCGGCGATGGCCAGCTGGGTGTTCGCCACCCATTCCAGTTCGCGGCGCCGGCGCGACAGGCTCTGGTCGGACTCGCGGTAGCAGCGGATGCGGTTGCGACCTTCCTCCTTGGCGACATAGCACGCCGCATCCGCCGCGCGCAGCAGCCAGTCGACATCGGGCGCCTCGCCATTGAGTTCGGCCACGCCGATGCTGCAGTTGAGGCCGAACGTACGCCCGTCACAGGCGAACGCGGCGCGCGCAAGCGCCGTCTGCACCCGCCCCATCGCGGCCTCCGCCGCTTCCAGTGACGTGTCATGCAGCAGTACCGCGAATTCATCGCCACCCAGCCGGCCCAGCCAGTCGCCACGTCGCAGCTGCGCCGACAACACGTGCGCGAAATGGCAGAGATAACGGTCGCCCGCCGCATGGCCGCAGGTGTCGTTGATCAGCTTGAACTGGTCCAGGTCGACATAGCACAGCGCGTGCGGCGAGGCGTGGTTGCGTGCATGCGCGAGCGCGTGGCCCAGGCGGCGACCGATTTCGCGCCGGTTGATCAGCCCGGTGAGTTCGTCGTGGCTGGCCTGGTAAGCGATCTCGCAGGCGAGTTCGTGCGCTTCGGAGACGTCTTCCACCAGCGCGAACATCTGGTCGGCGGCGGGCTGCGGGCCTGCGATGACCGAGGCCGTCCAGCGCACCCAGCGGATGCTGCCGTCGGCGCGCAGCAGGCGGCGCTCGCCCGGTTGCACCATGCGCGTCCAGTCGATGCCGCCGCCCGCGGACAGCGGCAGATCCTCCGGGTGCAGCACGTCCGCCAGCGTCCGCAGGCGCAGCGACGGCAACGGCATATCGAGGATCTGGGCCAGGGCTTCGTTGGACTGGGTGAAGCGCCCGTCGCGGTCCATCTTCAGCATGCCTACCGCCGACTGGTGGAATGCCAGGCGGAACTCGCTCTCGGTTTCGCGTACGTGGCGCAGCGTGCGGCGCATCACGTGGAGCGCATAGCCGGCCAGCAGCACGAAGGCGATGCCGCTCAGCACCAGCAGCACATGCCGCATGAAGTTCGCGCCGTCGGCGAGCGAGCGCGAGAACGCCAGCTCGACCGGCCGCACGCGCGCATCGATCACGCGCAGGCGCTCCTGGTAGTGGTGCACGCTGGCCGCGTCGAGCGGACCGCGCCGCGACCGCTGCTCCAGTTCGTCCGCCAGCTGCACCAGTTGCAGGATTTCGGTTTCGGCTTGGCGCCAGTAGTGCACCGACTGTTTGAAATAGGGGGCGCCGGACAATACGCGGTACATCCGGATCAGGCGGTCGATGTCATCCGGGGCATTGTTGCCGCGCAGGAACCCGGCACGCGCGGCGGCCAGATCCACCGGGCTGCGCTCCAGCGCCAGCCTGCCATCGCGGTCGCCGAGGGGGACATCCAGCGCTTCGCGGGCGTCGGCAAGGTCGGACGGATCGGCGTGGCCGGCGTACCGGTACAGGCTGTGCACCGCCCGCTGCTGGGCCTTGGACCAATGGCTCTCGCCGATGATGTAGGCGGTGGCACCGGCCTGGGTTTCCAGGATGGCCGCCGTCAGCAGCGCGCCGAATGCGGACAGGACGATGAGGGCGGCGACCCGGATGGGGAGTCGCTGCAGGCCGCGTTGATTCGCTTCTCCGGCGGTGCCGTCTGCCGTGCGTGCGCCTGCGGGATGTGTTCCTTCAATGTCCACGTGCCGCTCCCTTCGTGTCAGGCGGCTGGCGCGGTGCGACCGCCACCTTCCACCCCCGGGTCATCGGCCGCGAACCCGCGGGCTTGAGCGCGGTGGGCGCCCCGCGTGGCCGCAGGGCGTCAATTGTTGCCGTCCAGCGCGAACGTGCCGGCTTCGACCACCCGGTCGCGGCCCGCACGCTTGGCGCCGTACATGGCTTCGTCGGCCCGCCGCAGCAGGTTGGCGCCGTCATCGTCGGCATCGCACAACGACGCCTGGCCGATGCTGGCCGTCACCGACAGCCCGGACGTGCCGATGTCGGTCCCAGCCCTGGCCACCTGCCGGCGCATGGCTTCGAAACGCTGGCGCGCCGTAGCGGCTTCCACGCCCGGCAGCAGCACCAGGAATTCCTCCCCGCCCATCCGCACCACGTCGGCCGGGTCGCGCACCGCGGTGGTCAGCGTGTGCGCCACCGCCACCAGCACGCGGTCGCCCACCGCATGGCCATGGACGTCGTTGATCCGCTTGAACAGGTCGATGTCCAGGAAGCCCACCGTCAACGGCACCCCCGACGCCCGGGCCATCTGCACGAGTTCGTCCAGGCGCCGCAGGCCGGCACGCCGATTGGGCAGGCCGGTCAGGGCATCGGTATCCGCCAGCGCCTGCATCTCGTCGCGCTGCTGGCGCAACCGGCCCAGCCGCAGGTTCAACGCGTACGCGCTGACTATCAGGAACCAGGTGATCGACAACTGGAGGGCTTCGACGCGGTGTTCCACCAGCCACGGCTGGCCCAGCAGGTCCATCGCCGCCATCACCAGGAACGGCAGCACCGCGGCGATGCCCGCGACGGCCACGGTGTCGGCGCGCCGTTGCCACAGGCCCAGCCACCCCACCACCAGGATCGCGGCGCAGGCGATGGCGAACACCTGGTCCAGGGCGGTCGCGATGCTCGCCAGCCACGGCAGGGGAAGCCATGCCGCCAGCACGCCCAGGCTGCAGACGGCCGCCACCGCATAGCGCAATGGCTGCCGCGATGCCGGCCAGCGCCGCATGCCGCCCACCAGCCACCACATCACGTACACCAGCATCGGCAGGCCGAAACACGAAAACGCCACCAGCCAGCGGGATTCGTCCGTGCCGACCGGCAACCACGGCTCCGGATAGCCGCTCAGGCCGCTCAACGTGGCCTGCCACAGCACCGACAGCACGCACAGCAAGGCATAGCCCAGGAACGCGCGGTCGCGGGCGCTCAGGAACCCCATTAGGGCGGTGAAGGCCAGCGCGATGGCGATGGCCAGGCAGGCCGTGCGCACCAGCAGGCGCGCGGTGTCGATCTGCTGCACGGGACTGGGCGCACCGATGCGCACGGTGGGAATCCAGCCTGCCTTCAGCGGCGTGGCCCACGCCACCCGGATCGGCTCGCGGTCGCCGGCAGGCGGCACCACCACCATGCCCACGCCGGCACGGAAACGGGAGTCGCGCGTGCGGGCATCGTGCATGCGTCCGCAGACCTCGCGGTCGCCATGGCGCACCATCACCTCGCCGGCGAACACGTTGAACACGTTCACGGCCTGCGGCGCGCCCGGCCAGCCGCCTGGCGGCGCCGGGATCTCGATCTGTTCCTGCAGGGTGGCCAGCACCGCCGGATCACAGGCGCGGACCGGCGCCCCCTGGGTCGCCGCGGCGCCCGTGACCAGATAGTCGCGACCGGGCTGCGGGGTTGCCGTCGCGGCACATGATGCGGCGCACAGCGCCAGCAGCAGCCATGCGAACACCCCCGGTTTGGAAACCATCCCCTTCACGACCACCCCGATGCCAACCTGCCGCCCGCAAGGGGAACGCAGTCCTGTGAAGGAGGAAGCAATGTTCGTGCCACCCCATTGCCTGCCGTCACGCGGCAGGCCCGTTCCCGGCACCTATTCGTGCGACCGGGGCGGACCCTTGCGGTGCGGCTTGCCGGCGTGCGGCTTGAAGCCTGGCTTTCCACTCGGCGGCTTGCCGCCCCCGGGCTTGCCCATGCCGGGCTTGCCGAAGCGGCGCGGCGGCGCGTCGCCCGCCTCTTCGCCCGCCTTGTGGATGCGGAGCTGCTGCCCGGACACCCAGACCTTCTTCAGGTGGGTCAGCACTTCACGCGGCATGCCCTCGGGCAGGTCCAGCACGGTGTAGTCGTCGTGGATGTCGATGCGGCCGATGTAACGGCTTTCCAGCCCGGCCTCGTTGGCAATGGCGCCGACGATGTTGGCAGGCTTCACGCCGTGGGCGTGGCCCACTTCGATCCGGTAGCTCTCCATGCCCACGTCCGGTGCGCTGCGCGGCGGCTTGTCGGCACGCGGGCGGTCGAAGTCGGGGCGCTCGATGCGCGCGCGCTCAGGCTTGTCGAAGCTTCGCGCGGGGCGCTCGAAGGCGGCACCGTCCTCGCGATGGCGCGGACGCTCGTCGCGTTGCGGGCGCTCGTCGCGCTGAGGACGTTCGTGGCGCGCGGACTTGCCGTAGGCGGTGTTGTTGTCGCTGCGCTCGCGCGGCGCGCGGTCCTGCGACAGCAGCAGCGGCGTGTCGCCCTGCGCCAGCTGCGCCAGCGCCGCGGCGATGTCCACCGCCGGCACGTTCTGCTCGCGCTCGTAGCGCTCGATCAGCGCGCGGAACTCGCCGGACTTGCCGGCCGCCAGGGTGTCGGTGATGCGCGAGAGGAACTTCTCCACGCGCCGGTCGTTCACCGCTTCCACGCTGGGCAGCTGCATTTCCTCGATCGGCTGGCGGGTGGCGCGCTCGATGGCGCGCAGCATGCCCTTCTCGCGCGGCGTGACGAACAGGATCGCCTCGCCGCTGCGGCCCGCGCGACCGGTGCGGCCGATGCGGTGCACGTAGCTTTCGGTGTCGTACGGAATGTCGTAGTTCAGCACGTGGCTGATGCGTTCCACGTCGAGCCCGCGGGCGGCCACGTCGGTGGCGACCAGCACGTCCAGCTTGCCGTCCTTCAACTGCTGGATGGTCTTCTCGCGCGCGGCCTGCTGCATGTCGCCGTTGATGGCGGCCGCGGCCAGCCCCCTGGCCTGCAGCTTGTCGGCCAGTTCTTCGGTCGCCGCCTTGGTGCGGGCGAAGATGATCATGCCGTCGAACGTTTCCACTTCCAGGATGCGGGTCAGCGCATCCAGCTTGTGCATGCCGCTGACCCACCAGTAGCGCTGGCGGATGTTCGCCGACGTGGTGGTCTTGGAGGCGATGTTCACCTCCACCGGATCCTTCAGGTAGGTCTGCGCGATGCGGCGGATGGCCGGCGGCATGGTCGCCGAGAACAGCGCCACCTGGCGCGTTTCCGGGGTCTTCTTCAACACCGTCTCGACGTCGTCGATGAAGCCCATGCGCAGCATTTCATCGGCTTCGTCCAGCACCAGCGTGGTCAGGCCGGACAGGTCCAGCGAGCCGCGTTCCAGATGGTCGATGACGCGGCCGGGCGTGCCCACGACGACGTGCACGCCGCGCTTCAGCGCATGCAGCTGCGGCTGGTAGCTCTGGCCGCCGTAGATCGGCAGCACGTGGAAGCCGGGGATCTTGCCGGCGTATTTCTGGAAGGCTTCGGCCACCTGGATGGCCAGTTCGCGCGTCGGCGCCAGCACCAGCGCCTGCGGCCTGCCGGCCTGCATGTCGATGTTGGCCAGCACGGGCAGCGCGAATGCGGCCGTCTTGCCGGTACCGGTCTGGGCCGTGCCCAGCACGTCGCGACCGGCCAGCATGGCGGGGATGGTGGCCGCCTGGATGGGCGACGGGGTTTCGTAACCCACCTCGGCAACAGCCGCCATGACCGGGGCGGGCAGGCCCAGGTCTGCGAACAGCAGGGGGGAAGCGGGGGATTCGGTAGACATGGGGCAACTCCGGGGGCGTCGCGGAGTCGCACGCCAGCCGCATATTGTGCGCCCTTGGGCCCTGCCCTGTCGCCCCGCACCGGTCTTCACGGCCCGCTGGGCGGCCGTCAGGGGCGGTTTTCCGCCGCCCCGATGCCGGTATCAGGCGGTCATCCGGCCGTCTGGCGCGCCCGGCGGCCGAAACCCACCATACGGCGCTTCTGCTCGTCCCACAGCTTCAGGCGGGCGCATTTCAGGCTGCTCCACAGGGTCAGGCGGGGCGCCATGCGCAGCAGTTCGCTGGATTCGAAGGCTTCACGCAGCCGGTAATTGGGGATGCGCGAGGCCAGATGATGGATGTGGTGGTAGCCGATATTGCCCGTGAACCAGTGCAGCACCTGCGGCAGGTCCAGGTAGGAACTGCCCACCATCGCGGCCTGGCCGGCGTCCCAGTCCTCGCGGCGGCTCCAGTAGGCTTCCTCGAAGGTGTGCTGCACGTAGAACAGCCACACGCCCACCGCGCCGGCAATCAGCACGATGGGCAGGTGCACCATGAAGACGGTGTGCCAGCCGATCAGGAAGCCCAGCGCCAGCACGGTGAGGGCCAGCACCAGGTTGTTGGTCATCACGCTGGCCCATTCCTTCTTCCAGCTGAAGGGCAGGTCGAACGGGAAACGGTGCTTGATGACGAACTGGTACAGCGGGCCGATGCCCAGCAGCACCGGCGTGCTGCGGTACAGGCGGTAGCCCAGGCGCTTGATCCACGGCAGCGCTTCGTATTCGGCCACGGTCAGCGTGTTGATGTCGCCGATCTCGCGGCGGTCAAGGTTGCCCGAGGTGCCGTGGTGGATGGCGTGGGTCTTCTTCCAGTAACCATAGGGGAACAGCGTGATCACGCCCAGGCAGGCGCCGACGATGTCGTTGGCACGACGGCTGGCGAAGAACGAGCCGTGGCCGCAGTCGTGCTGGATGATGAAAAGGCGCACATACAGGCCGGCCGCGGGGATCGCCATCAGCAGCGTCCAGCCGTAACCCCAGCCATCGACCACGCTCCAGGCCATCAGCGCCCACAGCGCCAGCAACGGCGGCAGGGTGTTCAGCAGTTGCCAGACCGCGCGGCCGACTTTCGGCTTGGCGAAGGGTGCACATAGGGTGCGCAACTGGGCCGCGGGGTTGGACAGCGTGGTGGCAGCGCTCAAAGGGAATCTCCGAAGGTCCGCCCGATTGTGAGCCCTATCGATGACGTCCGCTAGCGTACGGCGGCGCTCCTTTACCCGGCATGCACTTTTATGTGATGCGCGTGATTTTTTCTGCATGCCGGCGAATCACTGTCCAGACCCGCACAATCGGCAAAGGCAACCGGATGGCATCCCTCATCACCCAGATGAACACGGACAAGGACACCGAGACGCAGGCGCACGTGCGCTTCGAGGCCTTGCTGCTGCAGCATCGCGGCATCGTACTGAAGGTGGCCGGCAGCTATGCGTGGCAGGCCGCGGACCGCGATGACCTGGCGCAGGAGATCGCCGCGCAGCTGTGGCGTTCGTTTCCCGCGTATGACCCGGCGCGGCCGTTTGGTACATGGATGTACCGGATCGCACTGAACGTGGCGATCTCGCATGTCCGCCAACAGTCGCGCGGGCCGCTGCAGACCGAATCCTGGGACGACGCCCGCCACGACACCGCCGACCCGCGCGCACACGACCCGGAAGCGCGGCAGCAGGTGGACAGGCTGTACCGCTTCATCCACCAGCAACCGGCGCTGGACCGCGCCCTGCTGCTGCTTCATCTGGAAGACCACGCCTACCGCGACATCGCCGAGGTGCTGGGCATCAGCGAAACCAACGTCGCGACCAAGATCAGTCGCCTCAAGCAACGCATCCGCGACGAACTCTGAAACCCCTACGACAGGAGAGCATCATGGAACCGGACGATCTGAAGGCGGCCTGGCAGGCGCTTGGACAACGACTGGAACGGCAGGAAGAGATCCAGTGGCAACTGCTGCGCGACCGCAAGCTGGACAAGGTACGCAGCAGCCTGCGCCCGCTGTTCTGGGGCCAGGCCCTGCAGGCCGCGCTGGGCCTGTGCGTCCTGCTGCTGGGCGTGGCCTGCTGGACGCGCAACACCGCCGTACCGGGCCTGTTCGCCACCGGCATCGTGCTGCACGTCTTCGGCGTATTGACCGTCGTGATGGCCGGCATCACGATGAGCCTGATCGCCTCCGTCGACTATGCCGCACCGGTACTGAAGATCCAGAAGAAATTCGGCCTGCTGCGACGCTTCTATGCCATCAACGCCAATGTCTGCGGACTGCCCTGGTGGATCATGTGGGTGCTGGTCGTGGTGGGCGTCGCCGGGCTCGGCAAGGTCGATCCCACCGCCGGAACGCCGCTGTGGATCAGCGCCAGCCTGGCGCTGGGCGTGGTCGGGTGGGTGGCCACGATGGGCGTGATGCGCTGGCAGTACCGCCGCCGCGCCGCCAGCGGCCAGCGCGAAACCCTGGACGAAAGCCCGGGCATCCGCCGTGGCCGCCGGTTGCTGGACGAGATCGCCCGGTTCGAGCGGGAATGAGCGCCGCCTGACTTACACTGGCCGCATGCAGACTCTCGATTTCGAACTCGACCGCGACCACGTGGAGCTCAACCAGCTGCTCAAGCTGGTCGGCATCGCCGACAGCGGCGGCCAGGGCAAGGCCATCGTCGCCAGCGGCGAGGTGACGGTGGATGGCGAGGTGGAACTGCGCAAGACCGCCAAGATCCGCGCCGGCCAGGTCGTCCGCATCGGCGATGCCGAGATCCGGGTGCTGGGCGTCGAGGCCTGACCCGCCCTCACCGCCCACCGGCATCCCGTTCTCCCCGTCGAACACTCGCTCTGTTCACACAAGGGGCTGCTCGCCAGGCGCGCGTACCGTGCACGCGCGAGGGGCTCAGGGCCCGGTCCCGGCCTCGGGAGGCGCTGGAGCGCTTGTGTCATCCGGCGCATCCGGCGCGGCTTCCACATCCGCCAGCCGGTCGAATTCGGACAGCGGGCTGTCCGCCGGGCATTTCGCGTCGGGGAACTGGAACCGCTCGCGCAGCTTCAGGCCGCAGGCCTGCATGGCCTCCAGGTCGCTGCCGGGCGCCTTGCAGTCGCTGTCGAAACTGCGCATGAAGGCATCCCGCCGCTGCACGAAATCCTCGCCGCAGCGACGCATCAGCTGCAGCCGGTCCAGGTCGTCCTGCGCGGCGTTGGTGCCGTCCAGTCCGTATTCCTGCAGTTCGTCCTTGCTCAGCAGCCGCAGGCGACGGTTGGGCACGGTCATCATCAGGTCGGCCACGGCCACGGCCACGCCGTTGCGTTCCAGATAGTCCTTCACCCGGGTGTAGACGCCACGCAGTTCCTCGTTCAACTCGCTGCGCGTGGTGGCGGTGGAACTCATGCGGATGATGCGGTGCACGCCCACCCTGCCGGAGATCATGCGGTTGTCGCCCGCGCCCAGGACGAACACGCAGGCGCTGTGGCAGATCGATCCCTCGCGTACCCAGACGGTCCAGCGCGTCGCACCGATCGCATCACCGGCCCTGATGGCGTCCTCGACCTGGCCGCCGGCCGAATCGAGATCCAGGATCCGCTTGTCGATGCCCATCCGCGTGGCGACGTCGGCCACGCGCACGATCAGGTCGGTGAAATCGGCCGCGATCTTGCCTTCATAGCGCAGCCGCAGCACACCGCCCTTCTGGCAGGGCGAAAGCGCATCCACCACGCTGAAGAAGGCCAGCGACTCCAGCGGCACGCCATCGCCGCCTTCGTCGTTGTATTCGGCCTGGCAGCTGATCCTCGCGGTACCGGAGCTGACCCTGGCTTCCGGCCAATCCGTGGGCAGGTGGTTGTCCGCGGGCGCCGGAGCGGGCAGCGGATTGGTCGAGATCGCGCCATCGATGGAGGTTTCGGCGCCCCGCGGCGCGCGCGTCGCGGGGGTCGACGGCGCAGGCTCGGGCGCCTGCGCCTGCGCCTGCGCATCGGGGGCACTGTCGTCCGGCAACGACGGCTGGCAGCCGCACAGCAGCAGTGCGACGGCCAACAACCTGGGAACTCGTGATGTGGTGAGGTACCGGAACAACATCCGCTGCATGGGGAAGGCGCCGCCACGGCCAGGAGGGCCGTCGCGTAGGGGGTGGCGACTAGTCTAGTGTCAAACCACGGCCGCTACCCCACCCCGGCATGAACCCCGGCCCCGGGGTCTACAGCAAGGCCCACAGGAGCTGCAGGATGCCCCACAGCGAGACCGCCCACACCACGGTGCGCAGGTAGGGGATACCGGCCGCATACAACGGCACGTAGACCAGGCGCGCCCAGAAATACGCCTGCGCGCCGAGCGCGGTGGCGCCGTCGCCGCGCTCCAGCACGACCACCGAGATCGCCGCCGCCGCGAAGAACGCAAAGGTCTCCAGGAAATTGCGCAGCGCGCGGTCCACGCGGGCCGCCACGCCTTCCACCGGTGGCAGCGCGGCATCGCGCGCGCCCACGTTCCACTTCAGCCCGCGCTGCCGGGTCGTCAGTGCCGCGCCCAGCAGCACATGCACCAGGCCCAACGCCACGGACCAGGCCAGCATCTTCAGTTCGATCGGCATCACGGACTCCACGGGTCGAAGGATGGCGCCGACTCTAGCATCCGGCACCGCCCGGATCCGCCACGTACGTGGCGGACATGCCGGAGGGCGGCGTTTACCATGCCGGCTGCCCACCCGCGAACCACTGCACGATGCGACTCCTCCCTCCGTGGCGATGCCTCGCCACCCTGCTGCTGGTCCTTTCGCTGCCGTTGCGGCTGTCGGCACAGGAACAGACCGTCGCCATGCCCACGCCGCTGGACCGCCTGGGCGTGCCGGTGACCGCGCAGCAGAACCGCATCTTCTCCTACACCGACAAGCGCGACGGCTATTTCCACGGCCGCACCCACCAGGACCGCTTCGACGACCACTTCGCGGGCTGGAACATCGGCACGCGGCGCGTCTTCCATGACTACACCGTGTGGCGCGACGACCAGCCGCTGTCGCGCGGGCAGGCACAGGTCACCGTCTACCCGGACCGGCTGCAGCGGCGGTTCGGCGATGCGCGGGAAACGCTGCGCCTGTTCGACGGACACCGGGTGCTGGCGATCGAACTGGACGACCTGCATGCAGCCAATAGCGGCATCTCGCTGCATGGCGCCCAGCTCTCCCGCGCGCGGCTGCAGGATGGCATCGCGTTCCAGACGTCGCGCGAAGCGCCCGGCAAGGTCCTGGCCATTGCCACGCGCGAACCGGCCGCACGGCTGGCGCGCCGCGGCGACGTGCTGCAGACGACCTCCACGCGCGGGTTCCTGATCGTGCTGGCCGACACGCGCGAGGCCGCGCGCGCCCTGGTGGACGAGGCGCGCCGCGACGCAGCGGCCTGGGCGGCGCAACGCGGCCAGCGGATGCAGGCACAGCTGGAAGGTGCACGCGCGTTCGGCAGCGACGACGTGCCGCTCGCGCAGGCACTGGCCTGGACGCGGCTGACGCTGGACCAGCTGGTGATGCAGCAGACGGGAAGCGGCATCTACGCTGGCCTGCCGTGGTTCAACGATTACTGGGGGCGCGACATGTTCATCTCGCTGCCCGGCGCCACGCTGGTGAACGGCGAGTTCGAAACCGCGCGCGACATCCTGCGTTCGTTCGCACGCTACCAGAACACCGATGCCGACTCGCCTTACTTCGGCCGCGTTCCCAACCGGCTGCGCCCGGACGACGTCATCTACAACACCACCGACGGCACGCCGCGCTTCGTGATAGCGCTGCACGACTACCTTCGGTACAGCGGCGATCGTGCGCTGGTGGAGGAACTCTATCCCGCGGTGCAGCGCGCCATCGACGGCCCCATGCAGCGCTGGATGGACGCGCGCGGCTACCTGCGCCACGAGGATGCGGACACCTGGATGGATGCGAAGCTCGACGAGGTGCCCTGGTCCCCGCGCGGCACGCGTGCGAACGACATCCAGGCGCTGTGGCATGCGCAGCTGCTGGCCGGCGCGGCGTTCGCGGACCTGCTCGGCCGGGGCGAAGACGCGCTGCGCTGGCGCGCGGTCGCCGCGCGGGTGGCGCGGCACTTCGCGGACGACTACGTGGATACCAGCGGTAAAGCCCGGATGGCGGACAGGCTGACGGCCGATGATCGTGCCGACTTCACCCTGCGCCCCAACCAGTTGTTCGCGCTGGACCTGGTGGACGACCCGCTGGCACGCGCAGCGCTGACGCGGCACGTGTGGGAATCCCTGGTGTACCCATGGGGTGTGGCCTCGTTGTCGCAGGACGACGATGGCTTCCATCCCTGGCATCACGCCGACGCCTGCTATCCGTTCGACGCGGCGTACCACAACGGCACCGTGTGGCTGTGGAACAACGGCATCGCGATGCAGCGCATGCTGGAAGCCGGACAGGTGGAACCTGCGTACGCGCTGTTCAAGCACATGACCGCGCAGGCGCTGCACGAGGGCGCGGTGGGCAGCCTGTCCGAGAACACCGATGCACTGCCACGTCCGGGACATGCGCAACCCGCATTGTCCGGAGCCTTCCTGCAGGCATGGTCGAACGCCGAGTACCAGCGGGTGTGGTACCAGCACTTCCTCGGCATCCGGCCCGACGCGGCGCAGGGCCGGCTGGTGCTGGCACCACGCATGCCGGCGGAGCTGGATACCGTCACCTACGGCGCACGCGTCATGCAGGGCAAACTGCGTGGCCGCTTCCAGCGCGATGCGGACGGGCTGCAGCGCCATGCCTATGCGTTCGATGCGCTGGCGGCGGAAGTGACCCTGGACTTTCCGCGCCACGCGCCCATCACCCTGCGGATCCAGGCAGGCGAACGGGTGGAAGTGGACCAGGGCCCGCAGCGCCTGCAGGTACGGGTCATCGGCGCGGACGGTCGCCTGCGTGCAAGTCGCGATCGCGCGCCGCAGCCTTCGCGGCAACGGCTCCAGGCACAGGTGGATGCGGTGTTCGCGGACGTCGGCTTCGCGCAGCCACGCCTGCGCAGCGACCTGCCCGCACTGCGCACCTGTACGCCCTAGCGCACCATTGTTCCTCGCGGACACGCGAAACCGACCGACGGCGACACGGTACGCCGCCCGTCGGCATGCTGTCCGCCTCATGCGGGGCGACGCGTTGGGGGGATTGCCTGCGCGCGAACCGGCGTCGCCACCTTGAACGTGGCGTCGCGTGCGGCCTTCCCTTTCCTCCGGGAGCCACGCCATGCGCGCCTTCATGCCTGCCCTGCTCGTCCTCGCACTGACGGCCTGCGTCAGTACCGCCGAAGTTCCTCCCGCCGTCGTCGTACCGGCGGAATCGACCGTCGGGGTTTCGGACGACCTGCAGGCCCTGCGCGACGTGCTCGCGGACAATGGCGAACGCAGCACCCTGCTGGTCTTCGACATCGACGACACCCTGCTGACGTCGACCACCTTTTTCGGCAGCGACAGCTGGGTAAGCTGGCAGCGCGGCCTCGCCAGCGACGATAAACAGCGCGTGCCCTGCCTCTGGGATGTGCTGGCGCTGGCGCACGAAGCCGGCACCCAGCGCGCCACGCAGGACGATGCGCCTTCGCTCGTCAACGGCATCGGCATCGACAAGCTGATCCTCACCGCGCGCAGCCCCGGCGCCCGCGCCGCCACGGTGCGCGAACTCGAACATGCGGGCTACCGCATGCCGGACCCGCTGGACGGCAAGGCGGTGGGCATGATCCACGAGTGGCGGCCGGATATTTCGTCGCCGGGCGTCACCGTCAGCTACCACGACGGACTCTTCATGGTCGCGGGACAGGACAAAGGCGTGATGCTGCTCGACCTGCTGGAGCGACTGGACCTGATGCAGCGCTACCAGCGGGTGGTGCTGGTGGACGATGGCGAGGGCAATATCACCGACATGCAATCCGCATTGCGCGGCACGGCGATCGGCTACCACGGCCTGCACTACACGCGTGTCACGAAACTTCCCGAAGACGGCAAGCCGCTGGACCGCAAACTGCAACGCCAGGGCAGCGACGCGTGGAAAGCCTGGCGGACCCTGCTGAAAGCCACCGCACCCGAGCGCCTGAAGCGGCTGGACGCCGGCGCGTGCGCGTACTGATCGCGTAGCGGGAAGCGGCGGCGGGCAAGCCGCCTCGCGGACGACGGGCGCCGGGGCGTGCGCCTGCACATGACGCCGGCGGGCCGGCATCCCGCTGCCCGGCGTGGCAGGAAGATGCGGCTCACCGGCGTGTCTCCATGGCCGCGGTGCGCGGCGCCCCGGCATGGTCGGAGATCGTAGGCGCCGGTCCAGTCAGATGGCGTGATGGAAACGTACGCATCGACTTCACGAACCGCGGCGGCGCGCGACGGTGTCCTCAGGCGGAACGGTCTGCGAACGTCATCGCGTGGACGGGCGGCAGTCGTGCGGCCAGTGCGTGCCAGTGTTCACCCTGGTCCACGCTGGTCCAGACGCCACCGGTCGTGGACCCCATCGCCAGCACCTCTCCGCTGCCGTCGATCGCCAGCCCATGCCGGTAGACCAGGTCGTACGACGGCATGTCGGGCAGCCCCGACCGCAACACCTGGAAACTGCGGCCGCCATCCATCGTGCGCGCCACCACCAGCCGCGCATCCACCGGGAACCTGCGCTCGTCCTTCACCGCCGGTACGAACCAGGCGCGGTCGGGCTCGCGCGGATGCACCGCCACGGCAAAACCGAAGACCGACGGCACCACGTTGGGAAGGTCCTGCCAGTGCGCACCGCCCTGCGTGCTGCGATAGGCGGCGTTGTGGTGCTGCGCCCAGAAGGCCTCCGGCGCGTCACGGCACTGCACCATGCGGTGCACGTCCTGGATGTTGGGGTCGTGTGCCTGATCGCCGGGCCAGTAGGCCGCGAACATGCCGTCGGCCGTCTGCACCCAGCTGTCGCCATCGTCCCGCGTGCACCAGACACCGCCGCTGGAAATGGCGACACGGACGCAGCGCGCGTCCCGTGGATCCACGCAGATCGAATGGATGCCGGGATGGTCGTAACCGCCGCCGAACCACTGGCGCCGCTCCGGGCGGTCCCACAGGCCGCGCATCAGCTGCCAGCTTCCGCCATGGTCGTCGGAGCGGAACAGGCCGCCGGGGATCGTTCCCGCCCACAGCCTTCCCGGTTGCGCAGCGCCGCCCGCTTCCAGCGACCACACCAGCCGCAGTGCCGCCGGCTGCGCGGGCTTGCCGTCGCCGGTGACGACCTCGTCGCCGGCGGCGTACGCCGGCACGGCGATCTCCTGCCAGCTCTGCCCCGCGTCGAGCGAGCGGTGCAGCTTGGCGCCGAAGTGGCCCAGGTCCAGCGCGGCATACCAGCTGCCGTCACGCGGATCCGCCAACGCCATCGACACGTTGTCGCCCAGGAAGCACTCGCGCTCGATCCGCCATGTGGCGGCGGTGGGCCGCAGCACGAACAGCCCCTTGCGCGTGGATACCAGCAACGCCTGCGACATGGCCTAGCCTCCCGAGAGTGCCTGCATGATGTACACCTCGCTGCCATCGCGCAGCGGTTGCACGGGCCGGTGCTTGTCGGTGATGGCCTCGCCATCCACGATCACCGCCACGTGGTGGCGCACGGCGCCGTGTTCATCCAGCACGTAGCCGCGCAGGCCCGGATGGTGCTCGAACAGGGCCTGCAGCGCTTCATCCACGCGCGTGGCCGCCACGTCCAGCGAGAACCCGTGCCCTTGCGGCCCGGCCGATGCCGGCAGCCAGCGTGCCAGCGCAGGTGCCACGACGATCTTCACCATGCGCCGTTCCGGTGGCCCTGGGATGCGGGCGAGCATACGCCCCGCCGCCATGCGCCGCAAAGCGCTGCAGCACGCGCGCCATGCAACTGCGCACGCCGGTGCAATCAGCGCCGGTGCCGACGATGGAATCGTGTCCGGGTGCGCCGCGCGGCGGCTTGCGCGCCGGTTGCCAACGACCCTCCCCTCCGGAACTTCACATGCCCGTCCTCCCCCCTTCCGACACCATCGACGACACGCGCCGCCAGCTGATGGTGGCCGGTGCGGTGCTGGCGGCGGGCGCGATGCTGCCGCTGGCCGCATGTTCGCCCTCCGGCACGCCGGATGCCCCCGTCGCAACGCCTTCCCTTCCCCCCAACGTCGAGAGAAAAACCATGGGTCTGTTCACCACCAAAGAAAACGTGGAGTTGTACTTCAAGGACTGGGGCCCGAAGGACGGGCCGGTCGTGACGCTGAGCCACGGCTGGCCGCTGTCGTCGGACAGCTGGGAATCGCAGATGTACCACCTGGCCGCCAACGGCTGCCGCGTGATCGCGCACGACCGGCGTGGCCATGGCCGCTCCAGCCAGCCTTGGGACGGCAACGACATGGACCACTACGCCGATGACCTGGCGCAGCTGCTCGACCATCTGGATGTCAAGGACATCACCATGTTCGGCTTCTCCACCGGCGGTGGCGAAGTCGCCCGCTACATCGGCCGCCATGGCACGAAGCGGGTGAAGAAAGCCGGGCTGGTCTCCGCCGTGCCGCCGCTGATGGTCAAGACCGACGCCAACCCGGGCGGCCTGCCGATCGATGTCTTCGACGGCATCCGCGCCGGCCTGCTGGCCAACCGTTCGCAGCTGTTCAAGGACATCCCCAGCGGACCGTTCTTCGGCTACAACCGTCCCGGCGCCAAGCCTTCGCAGGGCGTGATCGATGCCTGGTGGATGCAGGGCATGCAGGGCGGGCACAAGAACACGTACGACTCCATCAAGGCGTTCTCCGAGACGGACTTCACCGAGGACCTGAAGAAGTTCGACGTGCCGACCGTCATCATCCACGGGGACGACGATCAGATCGTGCCCATCGACGCGGCCGCGCGCGCCTCGGCCAAGCTGGTCAAGAACAGCCAGCTGATCGTCTATGCCGGTGCACCGCACGGCATCACCGACACGCACAAGGACAAGCTCAACGCCGACATGCTGGCGTTCGTCAAGGCCTGACCACCACCGACGCCCCGCCCGGGAGAGAGACCGGGCGGGGCGTCTTCGTTCCCGGGGCGGGAATAGGGGCCTCTTGCTGCCGTTATCGGAAGGATGCCGCGCGGCTTTAGCGGCGCGCCGCGGAAGTGGGCAATGCGTTCGCGCATCCGCAACCCGGCAGTTGCGGTGCGACGACGATTTGGGTATCACAGTGCAGGGGCTGTCGGCCCTCCAGGGGAATGCATTGGCGATACACCAGGACCTCCGCCGGCCCGTCCAGTGGGCACAGCGCTTCTCGGCCGGCCTGGCCTGGCTGTTGGCGGCCGGCTTCACCGCGCTGGGCACGGGTCGTGGCAGCCTGCTGGACGAGAGCGTGCCGCTGGTGGGCGTGCTGATGGTCATCGGTACCTGGCGTACCGAAGACAAGCGCGTGCGCCTGCTGATGGCCGTCGCGATGACGGCGCTGCTGCTGATCCACGCGGTGCAGAACGGTTCCCTGGCCGGCAACTGCGTGCTGTTCGCCGCCGCGGGCATCCTGTGGGTGCGCCTGCGCGACCATGCCTTCACTGAATTCCTCCTGCGCGTGTTCGCCGCCCTGCTGTTGCTGCTGGCGGTGCAGCCGGTGCTGGGCGTGCTGCAGGCCGGCGGCCCCGACAACGAGATCGGCTGGTCGGTGGCGCTGTCGGCGCTGGCCCTGTTCCTGCTGGTCAACACGCCCGCGCTGCGTGCCGGCCGCACATTGCCCCTGTCTACCGAACTGGTGGCCATCGTGCTGGCCTTCGCGGTGCTGGCGCTGGTGGGCTGGCATGCCGAAGGCAGCCTGATCGGCAAGATGGGCGTGGACTACCCACCCATGCGGCCCATTTCCACCTTGAGCGTCGCGTTGCTGGGCATCGCCCTGCTGTGCCGGCAGCACGGCCGCACCGTGGCGGCCGGCTGGCTGCTGGCGCTGGTGGCGGCGCCCCTGTTGCTGACGCTGCTGCAGACGCGCGGCGGCATCACGACGCCGTTGAACACCTGGCTGTTCCAGTGGGGGTGGCTGCCGCGTGCGACCACGCCGCTGATCGGCGGCTATACCGACTATGGCGTGCTCACCGCCTGGCTGGGCGTGATGCTGGTGCCCCTGGACGGGCAGCGCGGGGGTGCGCTGCGCTGGGGCCTGGTGCGTGGCCTGGGCATCGCGATGGCCTCGGTCGCGGGCATGGCCGCGCTGGGCCTGCTGATGCAGCTGCCTTACCACCGCGAAGGCATGTCGATCTACCAGATCTCCCTGACCGCGGCGCTGCAGCTGGTCACGCTGGGGCTGGCGCTGGCCGTGGCCGGGGAGAGTTCGCTGCGCGACCGCCTGTTCGGCGTGCTGCCAATGGCGGCCGCGCTGCTGCTGGGCGGCATGTACTGGGTCGCCGCGACCGCCGACCGCGACGCCATGGCACGCCGCGTGATGGAAACCCAGATGGCCAGCGCCGCCGCCACCTTCGAGCGCGGCATCGAACTGCGTCGCGGCGCGATGCGCCAGTTGTCCGCGTCCTTGGCAAGCGCGCATCCCGAACGCGCCGAAATGCTGTTCCATCAGCACGTCGATGACATGGTGCGCACCTACGGCGGCTTCCGGGTGGTGCGCAGCAGCGGCCCCGATGCCGAGTTCCGCTGGGTGCTGCCGGGCTTCAGCGCCCCCGTGGCGCCCTCGCCGGCCATGCCCGTGGCGCGCGACGGCCATCTGCAGGACGTGCCCGGCGGCTGGTGGCTGACGGTCGACAATGCGGGCCGGCGCACGCAGGGATTCATCGCGCTGGAAGACTTCATCAGCACGCTCAACAAGGCGGTGCTGTCCGACCGGCCGGTGCGCGCGACCTCGCCCGGCATGCGGGTCGTCGAACAGGGCCAGCCGACGGGCGACCCACTGACGACGCTGGACCTGCCACTGGCGGGCCACGACGTGCACCTGGACGTGTGGGCGCCGCCGTCGGTGACATCGTTCGCGCTGCCGCGCGCACTGGTCGTCGGCGGATTGAGTAGCGGCCTGTTGATCTCGTTCGTGCTGTTCCTGTTCGACATCTCGCGGCGGCGTTCGCGCGAGGCGGCGGAATCGGCGCAGTCGCTGCTGCTGGAAACCGAGCGCCGGCTGGATGCGCAGCGTCGCCTGACCGATGCCGCCGCCATGGACAGCGCCACCGGACTGCCGCGCTTTTCCGCGCAATCCACCGCCATCGCCGAACGCATCGGCTCGCCCGGCCAGCGCGGACACGGCCTGGCCATCGTGGACCTGGATGGCTTCGGCATGGTCAACGATTCCTTCGGCCATGACGGCGGCGATGAAGTGCTGCGCCGCATGGGCCAGCGCATCATCGGCGCGTGCATGGAAGATGCGCAGGTCTACCGCTACGGCGGGGAAGGCTTCCTGATCCATTACCCCGACACCGACATCGACCAGCTCACCCGCCTGGCGGAGGAAGTGCGCCGCGCCGTGGGCCAGCCGATCGCGCTGTATTCCACCCATCCCACGTTCACCGTCACCGCCAGCATCGGGCTGGCGCATGCGCCCGAGCACGGCAACGACATGCAGAGCCTGTTGCGCAGTGCCGACGACGCGCGCCATCTTGCCAAGCGCGCCGGCCGCAACCAGGTGCGACTGCCCTCGCCCGGCCAGCAGCAACAGGCCAGCGATCGCCTCAGCCGCGTCACCAACCTGCGCGAGGCGGTCGCCCGGGGTCAGTTGCGATTGGCGTTCCAGCCCGTTGTCGCCGGCGACACGCTGCAGTTGACCGGCTTCGAGGCGCTGGCGCGCTGGCGCCATCCCGGCTGGGGCGAAGTGCCGCCCTCGGTGTTCATCCCGCTGGCGGAAAGCGCTGGCCTGATGGAGGACATCGGCCATTTCGTGCTGGAGCAGGCCTGCCAGCAACTGGCGCAATGGCGTGCGATGGGGCTGCGTGAGCTGACCATGGCGGTCAACCTGTCGCCCAGCCAGTTCGGGCAACCGACGCTGGCGCCGTGGATCGCCGACTGCCTGCGTCGCCACGCGTTGCCGGCCGACGCGCTGACGCTGGAACTGACCGAAAGCGTGCTGGTGGAAGACATGGGGGCGGCCCAGCACATGCTGCAGGCGCTGCATGCCCTGGGCGTGCGCCTGGCGCTGGACGACTTCGGCACCGGCTATTCCAGCATGTCGTACCTGCAACGCCTGCCACTGGACATCCTGAAGATCGACCGCAGCTTCGTGGACGGCATCGCCACCGAAAGTACCGACCGTGCCATCGCGCGCACCATCGTCGTGCTGGCACGCGAAATGGGCCTGCGCGTGATCGCCGAGGGCGTGGAGACCCAGCAGCAGATGGATGCGCTGCAGCAGATGGGATGCGACGAGATGCAGGGCTACTTCTTCGGCCGTCCGATGGAAGTCGACGAGGCCACCGCCCTCGCCCGCGGCGAGCTGCGGCAGGCGATGGCCTGAAGCACGCGCGGACGCGTCAGCCCGCGCGCAGTTGCGCCATGAACGCGCGCCCGGCGGGACCGGGCGGGGTGTCCTTGCGCCACACCGCGCGCATCGGCATCTGGGCGTAGCGCGGATCGGCGTCGGCAATGCGCAGGCGCTTCAGGCGGCCTGCGGCAAGGTCCTCTTCGACGATGTGCAGCGGCATGTGGCCCCAGCCCAGGCCCGCGCGCAGGAAGGCATGCTTGGCACCGAGATCGGCCAGCCGCCAGGTCAACGGTGACTGCACCGCGAAATCGCGGCCTGACGTCAGCGGCGTGCGATCGGTAAGCACCAGCTGCACGTGCTTGGCCGCGGTCTTCACCGGCACGGTGCCGCGCACGCCGGCCATCGCGTGCGCGGGTGCGGCGACGGTGACGAAGGGCACCGACAGCAGCGGTTCCGCCACCACGTCGTCAGGCAGCTCCGGCAGCGACCCCACCACGCCGATCCGGCAGGTGCCGTCCAGCACCGGCTGGATCACGCCACCCAGCACTTCCACGTACAGGCGCAGCGGCGTGTGCGGGAATGCGTTGCCACTGTGCGCGGCGGCACGCGTCAACGCATCCATCGGGAACATCACGTCGACGGCCACCGAGAGTTCGGGCTCCAGTCCTTCGGCCACGCTGCGGGCGCGCGCCTTGAAGGTGTCCATGTGTTCGGCGACCGCACGCGCTTCGAGCAGCAGCAGGCGGCCGGCTTCGGTCAGCTGCGGGTAGCGGCTGCTGCGGTCGAACAGGGTGACGCCAAGTTGCAGTTCGAGGTTGGCCAGCGTCTGGCTGACCACCGACTGCGCACGTCGCAGCTTGCGGCCCGCGGCGGAAAAGCTGCCCTGTTCGGCGGCGGCGATGAAGGTACGGAGCTGGTCGAGCGTGACGGCATCGAGCATGTATCGCTCCAAACGATGGATATCATCGAAATATATAGGCTTCCGGGATGCATCGCCACGGCCTAACCTGCGCTCCGTACCCGCTGCACCCCCCACCACCCCATTTCCCGGAGTCCACCATGTCCACCGTTACCGTCACCACCACCCGCGTTCCCGCCCTGCATGGCGCCGCCGACCTCGTCGGCCGCAGCCTGCTCGCGTCGCTCTTCATCATCTCCGGCCTCGGCAAGCTGGCCGCCTACGCCGGCACCGCCGGCTACATGGCCTCCGTCGGCGTCCCCGGCGCGCTGCTGCCACTGGTCATCGCGCTGGAAGTGCTGGGCGGCCTGGCCATCGTCGCCGGCTACAGGACCCGCATCGTCGCCAGCCTGCTGGCCGTGTTCTCGATCGCCAGCGCGGTCCTCTTCCACAGCAACCTGGGTGACCAGATCCAGCAGATCATGTTCCTGAAGAACTTCGCCCTGGCCGGCGGCTTCATCACGCTGGCGGCCCGCGGTGCCGGCGGTTGGAGCATCGACAACCGCTGAAGCGCGACCGCTCCATGCATCACCCGAACGCCGGCACATGCCGGCGTTCTGCATTTCCGCAGCTTGCCCGCACGCCGGTACAAGCCGCAACGGGAATGCCATGACAGCCTGAGCGCTACGCCTAATGGGAGCCCGCCATGCGTCGTCGCGTCCTGTTCGCCCTCGGCATCGCCCTCCTGTTGATCGCGTCGTCTTCCATCGCGGCGGATGCCGGTCGCCTGGCGGTGACGCCATTCGCCACGCTGCCGTCGGATGCGCGTCATCCGGAAAGCCTGGACGTCGATCCGGCGACCGGCGAGGTCTACGTCGGCACCTTCGACGCACGCACACCGGAATCCACGCGCGACAACCAGCTGCTGCGCTTCGCCGCCGACGGTCGCCTGCTGGCGCAGCGTCGCTTCGGGCCGACACCGCTCACCGGGGTGGCCTTCCACGAAGGCCACGTCTATGTGCTGAACTTCGGCGCATCGAAACTGCAGCGCCTGCCGGCGCGTTTCGACGCGGACAGCCCCATCGAGGAGGTCGCCACCTTCGCGGCCCTGTCGCCGGCGGCACCGCCGTCACGGCGCATCGACAATCCCGATGGCAGCCAGGACACCATCACGTTCGGGTCGCAGGGTTTTCCGGCCATCAACGGCATGGTGTTCGACCGTGCCGGCACGCTGTACGTGTCCGATTCGTTCCAGGGTGCGATCTACCGCATCGCGAACGCGGCCGCCTGCCGTCCGTGCACGGTGGAGGTGTTCGCGCGTGACCCGCTGCTCGGCACCACCGGCGCGTTGCCGTTCGGCGCCAACGGCATGGCGTTCAACGCCGACGAGTCCATCCTCTACGTCAACAACGCCGGCGACGGCCGCGTGCTGCGCAAGCGGATGCCGGACGGCCCGTTCGAGATACTCGCCGATGGTGTCTATGGTGCGGATGGGCTGCTGTTCCATGCGGGGCTGCTGTGGGTGTCGGCCAACCAGATCGACACCCTTGTCGCCATCGACGAGCGCGGTCGCGCCCGTCATCGCGCGGGCGATTTCCTCGGCGTGGACGCTCAGGGCGCACCGCGTGCCCTGCTGTTTCCGGCGGCGAGTGCCGTGCAGGGCCGTCGCATGATCGTGGCCAACCTGGCCCTGCCGCTCAGCGCCGCGACCGGCGACGAGTGGGAAGAGGACGTCACCCGCTGGAACCTCATGCAGTTCGATCTTCCCGATCCGCCTCCGCCTGCCCACTGAGGAACATCCCATGCTCAACATCACCCCGTTCGGCTGGTTCCATACCGCCATCAGCCTGGTCTCGTTGTTCGGCGGCCTGTACGGGCTGCTGCGTTACCACGACATCCGCTATGCCACCCCGCTCGGCAAGACCTACACGTGGTTCACCGTGGCGACTTGCATCACCAGTTTCTTCCTGATGCGCACGGGCAAGTTGAGCGAAGCACACGGGCTGACCGTGCTGACGCTGATCGTGCTGGCCGGCGCGTGGCTGCTCGGGCGCAACGCCATCGCCGGCTCATGGCGGCACGTCTTCTCGTCGCTGGCGTTCACGCTGACCGTGTACTTCCATTTCATCCCCGGCTTCACCGAAACGCTGACGCGCGTGCCGATCGGCGCGCCCCTGGTGTCCGGCCCGCAGGACCCGTTGCTGCAGAAGCTGGTGGGCGGGGCGTACCTGGTCTTCCTGGTGGTGATGGCACTGCAGGTCCGGGCGATCCGTCGCGGCAGGACATCGGCCATCCACTCGCCGCTGGCCAGCAACAGGTAGGTCAGCGGGGATGGCGGCCGTGCTGACCACGTTGCCGACGCTCGACGCCATCCTGCAGCTCCACGCGGCCGCCATCGGCCCGGATGCGACCGGCTACCGCCACCATGCGTACCGCGTGGCGAACTTCTGCTGGTACCTGCATCCGGGCAGTGACGATGAACTGGAGAAGCTTTGCATCGCCGTGGCATTCCACGACCTGGGCATCTGGACGGCGGGCACGTTCGACTACCTGCCGCCCTCGATCATCCTGGCGGATGCGTATCTGCACGCGCACGACCGGACGCACTGGCGTGGCGAGATCACCGCCATGATCGACCTGCACCACAAGCTCACGCGCGCATCCGTCTCACCCCGGGTGGAAGCCTTCCGTCGCGCCGACTGGATCGATGTTTCCGGCGGCATGCTGCGGTATGGGGTGCCACGTGCGTTCATCCGCGACGTGCAGGCACGCTTCCCCGACGCGGGGTTCCATCGCCGCCTGCTGGCACTCGGCCTGCACCGGCTGCGCCATCATCCGTGGGCCCCGCTGCCCATGATGCGGTGGTGAGTCACCGCGCCACTCCACGAATGACGCCGGTGCTGCCGACGCACCCCGACGAACGGTCATTGACAATAATAGTTAGGACTCCTAACTTATCGTCCATGATCAATGCTCCCTACCGTCGCAGGCAAGCCGCACTCGGCCTTGAGCAGCTGGCCACCCTGGCGCGCGCGCAGTCCTGGCGCCAGGACGGCACGCCTTCGCTGCCGCCCACCCAGGCGGCGGTGCTGCGCATGCTGCAGGGCCTGGGCGACGGACTGCGCGCCCGCCAGATCGCCGAGCGGCTGGGCGTGTCGGCGGCCAGTCTCAGCGACTCGCTGAAAGCGCTGGAGGCCAAGCACTGGATCCTCCGGGTCCCGGACCCCGACGACAGGCGTGCATCCTTCGTGCGCCTCACGCCGGCCGGCTCGCGCGTGGCCACGCAGTTGCAGCGCCCGGACCAGGGGTTGGGCTCGCTGGTCGAAGCGCTTGACGAAGCGGACCTGGGCGCACTGCTGCGCGTCACCCAGCTGCTGGTCCACCAGGCGCAGGAGCAAGGCCTGGCCACCGGCCTGCGCACCTGCCTGGGTTGCACGTTCTTCCGTCCGTTCGCATCGGAAACACCGGGCAAGCCGCATGTGTGCGCGTTCCTCGGCGTGCCGTTCGGTGACGCCGAGCTGCGCATGGACTGCGCGGAACAGCAACCCGCCGATGACGTACGACGGCTTGGAAGCGCCGACCGCTTCCGCCAACCGACTCCGCTCCAGGCGGAATGAAGATGGGCGGCGCCCGACTGCCATCGGACGCCGCCCGGTACCTCCCACCCACCCTGCAAGAGCAAGCAAGAGGAATTCGATTATGCGCCAGAACACATCCCGCAAAAAAACATCCACGACACGCTTCGCACTGGCGGCCGCGCTGGCGCTGGTCGTCGGCGGCCTGCAGGCCCATGACGGCAAGCCGCACACCGGCGGCATCAAGCCCGCCGCCGACAAGGCCGTGGTCGCCGATTTCGACATCGTGCACACCAAGATCACCACCGAGAAGAACATTGCCACCTTCCACATGGCCGTGTCCGGCAAGGCCGGCAAGAGCACGCCCGCCGCCACCGGCAAGCTGGCCGGCAGCGACGTGTTCTCCTACGTGTGGCCGACCACGATCGATCCGTACGAAGTCGGCTTCGAGAAGGGCGCCGGCATCCTGGCGATGGCGGTCACCGCGCATCCGGATTTCGACGACACGCCGCTGTACGACGAGAACGGCGACGGCAAGCTCGACAACGACGGCAACCTCTGGCACAGCCACTGGGTCGTGCTGAAGCCGAACGAGGCCTGCGGCCCCGGCGCGCTCGCCGTGGTCGACATTCCCGAAGGCAGCAAGCCGCGCCTGCCGAAGACGTGGCCGGGTTTCCCGATCCTGCTCGACAGCCCGGGCTGGAGCCCCACGCTCAACGCCGAGACGGTGGAAGTGAAGGTGCCGTTCGACGACATCGGCGTGGTCACCGCGGGCAGCTTCGACGGCGTCACCGCCGGCCTGCGCGTCAATGCCAGCGTGCATGCGCCGCTGCTGTGCGTGGTGGACGTGTTCAAGGTCGCTTCCGGCAACCTGAGCCTGCCCGGCAAACCCAACCAGTAAACCGCTGTACGCGCCAGCGGTGACGGTCCGCCTCCCGGACCGTTCGCCGCCGCGCATCACGAGATCACCCCCATGACAACGCAAACCCGACCGGCGCCACCCTGGCAGGTGGACCGCTGGTTCAACACATCCGAAGCCATCAGCCTGGAGTCGCTGCGCGGCAAGGTCATCGTGCTGGAAGCCTTCCAGATGCTCTGCCCCGGCTGCGTGTCGCACGGCCTGCCGCAGGCCGCGCGCGTGCATGCCACGTTTCCCGACGACCAGGTCGCCGTGATCGGACTGCACACCGTGTTCGAGCACCATGACGCGATGACGCCGGTGTCGCTGCAGGCCTTCCTGCACGAGTACCGCATCGGTTTCCCGGTCGGCGTGGACCGCCCCGGTACGCACGGGCCGATCCCCCGGACCATGCAGGCCTATGCGATGCGCGGCACGCCCACGCTCACCCTCATCGACGCGCAGGGACGCATCCGCCACCAGCACTTCGGCCAGGTCAGCGACCTGGTGCTGGGCGCGCAGATCGCGTCGCTGGTACATGAGGCGCAGGCCCTGGTCAGCGCGGAAAGCGAAGACCGTTCAGCCGCGGCGGCAACCGCGTGCACGGCCGACGGCTGCGCCGTACCGTCGGTCTGAATCCGCCGTTCCGGCTGGCCGGTTGGCGCCCGCACGGGCGTTTCCAGAGGGACAGGGGAATCTTCACGGCACGTTCGCGTGCCACGCGTTGAGATACGAGCCATGAAGTCCGCCCATGCCCCCACTTTCTCCTGGCTGCCACGCCTGGCCTTCGTGGGCCTCGGCATGAGCATGGCCATCGTCGCGGGCGCGGTCTTCCCTTGATGGCGACGGCAGGCGCTGCCTGCCATCGCCACCATCAGCACGACACGCTCAACCACGCGCCTGCGTGGTGACATCCTGCCCCATCACCATCTCGATGACGCGCGAGGATGCGCCGTCATGGAAGCCGGTCTCGCGGGCGAAGTCGCGCGGGTTGTGGTACGTGCCGAACAGCATGTCGAACACCGGCAGTTCGGAATAGTTCTGGCGGTGCAGGCCGCGCGCGTGATGCCAGGAATGCATCTCGGGGCGCTCGATGAACCAGCCCAGCCAGCGCGGCGTGCGCACGTTGGTATGCGTGACCATGGCCAGCAGCGACGCCGTCAGCAAGGCGGCCGTGGCGGCTTCCGCACTCAGGCCGACGATGACGGTCAGCGCCAGGCTGCCGACGGCCGTCCAGCCCACCGTATCCAGCGGACTGAACCAGAACGCACTGAAGGTATCCAGCCGTTCGGCACTGTGGTGCATCTGGTGGCCGAAGCGCCACATGAGATCGACGCCATGCAGCGCGCGGTGCCAGGCATAGGCGCAGGCCTGGTAGACCAGCAGGCCCACCAGCCCACCCACCGGCCACGACAGGTGGCTCAGGTCGAACAGCTGCAACGGCAGCAGGTAGCCGGTCCACAGCAGCGGCAGGTAGGAGGACAGCAGGAAATAGAACACCGCGGCCAGCAGTCCGCGCGTGCGCCAGCGGGCCACGCGCGGCAGCGGGCGGGCAGGCGCGACGGCCTCCCACAGCATCAGCGCGGCGTACATGGCGAAGAAGATCAACGAGACGGGGTGCAGCAGCAGTTCGATGGGCGATGGCATGACGGCAGGGGCTCTGGTCTACTACGGGGGAGGCCGCACGATACGGGCGCCGCCCGTTCCGTCCCGCAGCCATTTCCGCCGACAACCTGACATTTCGGTCATGACGCGCCGCGACCCGCCCACCATCGCCCTGCTGGCCACGCACGGTGCCGCCGCATCGGTGCTCTACGGCATGTACGACCTGTTCAATTCCGCCGGCCGCGACTGGCCTGCGATGATCGGCCAGCCACCCGGCACATCGGTGTTCCGTCCCGTCGTGGTGGCACGCGACACCGCGCCGCTGCCGGTGATCAACGGCATCGTGGTGACCCCGGAAGTCGCGATGCGCGACCTGCCCTCGCCCGACTTCATCTGCATCCCCGACCTGGCGGTGTATCCCAGCGACATCGCGTTGCGCAACCACGACGAAGAGGCCGCCTGGCTGCGCGCTTGCCATGCGCGGGGCTCGGTCATCGCCGCCGCCTGCACCGGTGCGCTGCTGCTGGCGGATACGGGCCTGCTGGATGGCAACGATGCCACCACGCACTGGGCCTATTGCGAGGCGATGGCCGCGCGCCATCCGCGGGTCAAGGTCCATCCCCAGCGCGTGGTGGTCACCGCGGGACAGGACCAGCGGCTGGTGATGGGCGGCGGCGGTTCCAGCTGGCAGGACCTGGCGCTGTACCTCATCGCGCGCGTGGCCGGCATCGAATGCGCGATGCAGACCGCGCGGGTGTTCCTGATCGACTGGCACCAGAACGGCCAGCAGCCCTTCGCCAGCCTTGCCCGCTCGCGCACGTCGTCGGACGCGGTGATCTCGCAATGCCAGGTGTGGATCGCGGAGCACTACGACACGCCCGCACCCGTGGCCGGCATGCTGCAGGCCAGCGGCCTGGCCGAACGCACCTTCACCCGCCGCTTCCAGCAGGCGACGGGCCTGTCGCCGATCGAGTACGTGCACACGCTGCGGCTGGAAGAAGCCAAGCAGCAACTGGAATCCGCCGACGCGCCCGTGGAAGCGATCGCGCAATCCGTCGGCTACGAGGACGCGGCGTACTTCAGCCGCCTGTTCAAGCGCAAGGTGGGCCTGTCGCCGGCGCAGTACCGGCGCCGATTCGGTGGCATGCGCCGGATGCTGCAGGACGTCACGCAAACGTCGCAACGGAATCCTTCGCCTTAACGGCGGGACAACGCCGCCCGCGCGCGTCCGCCGCTTTCACGCGTCCTGTCAGGCGCGCGTCCTAGCCTGAGGTCCCCGTCACCACGCCGGTCGAGCACGCGGCGCGACGCCCCTACAGGATTCCCCATGGCTTTCTTCCGCCTGCGTGTCACCGGTACCGAAACGGGTTTCGATGCCCTGGTCAGCGCCCTTCACGGTATCGACGGTGTCGAACACGTCGAAGAGATCGCGGACCTGATGCCGCACATGGACGACGACGATTCCAGTTCGGCCGGATTGCCCGACGACACCGGCGGCGCACTGCACGCGCTGGAAATCGAGGCGGCCACGGCGCGCCACGACGACCTCAGGCAGATGGCCGAGCAGGTGGCGCACCAGCACGGCCTGGTGCTGGAGTACGTGGACGAATTCTGACAGGGACCGCCACGTGGGTGCATCGCTGGTCTACACTTCCGACACCATGCCCGGCCTGCGCCGGCGGCGCACCGGCAACGGCTTCGCCTACCTGGATGCGCGCGGACGGCGCGTCACCGGCGAGGCCACGCTGGACCGCATCCGCCGCCTGGCCATCCCGCCGGCCTACACCGATGTGTGGATCTGTCGGGATGCCCATGGCCACCTGCAGGCGACGGGACGCGATGCACGCGGGCGCAAGCAGTACCGCTACCACCCGGCATGGCACGCGCAACGCGGCGACAGCAAGTTCGAACGGATCATCGCGTTCGCCGAGGCGATGCCGGGTCTGCGCAGGCAGATCAACCAGCATCTGGCCCTGTCGGGCTTTCCGCGCGACAAGGTCATCGCGCTGGTGGTCGCGCTGATTGGCCAGACGTTGCTGCGCGTCGGCAATGCCAGCTACCTGAAGCAGAACCGCTCCTACGGCATCACCACGCTGCGCAACGAGCACGCGCGCTTCATCGCCTCGGGCCAGGTCCGTTTCGCCTTCCGCGGAAAGGGCGGACGGGCGCTGGAATCCACGGTGAGTGACGACCGGCTGGTTCGCCTGCTGCGACGCTGCCAGCAACTGCCCGGGCAGGCGCTCTTCCAGTACCGCGAGGGGGAGCAGCTGCACGGCATCAGTTCCGGTGACGTCAACGACTACCTGCAGGCACGGCTGGGCGGGCCCTACACTGCCAAGGATTTCCGTACGTGGGGCGCCACCCTGTTCGCCTTCCGCGCACTGGCGGCGATCCCCGCCCCGGACGACGGGCAGGATGCCGCCGCACGCACCCGCGTCCGCCTGGACGTACTGAAGGACACCGCCGCCATCCTCGGCAACACCGTGCGCATCTGCGAAAAGAGCTACGTGGATCCGGCGGTGTTCCGCGGCTGGGAGGATGGCAGCCTGCACGCCGCCGCCCGCCACGCGAAGGGTCCCCGGCAATGGGAGCAGGCGGCGATCCGTTTCCTCAAGCGCGCGCACCGCGCGCCTGCCGCACGCGCCTGAGCGGGCGACGCATCAGCCCCGCTGCAGCGACCAGAAGCCGATGTCGCGTCGGACGCGGTAGCCCATCTGTTCGTAGAGGATCTTCGCGCGCGGATTCTCATGGCTCACGTGCAGGAAGGGCTGCACACCGCGCGCAAGCGTGTCGTTGGTCAGCCAGGCCGTCAGCCGGCGCGCGTAGCCGCGTCCATTGAAATCCGGATGCGTGCAGATGGCGCTCATCTCGCGGCTGGCATCGGTGCCCAGGCGCTCCCCGATCATCGCCGCCAGCTGCCCGTCCTGGTAGATGCCGAAATAACGGCCCAGCGACATCGTGCGCGTGCGGAAGTAGTGCGGATACACCTTTGCGGTCAGGGCGAGCACATCGCGTCTATGTGTCTCCGTCAACGGAATGATCTCCGGCCCTTCGGTCACCACCAGCGGCGCATCGCACACCATCTGCGCCAGTGGCCGGAAGGCCTGCAACTGCCAGCCCGCCGGTACCGCACGCGGGGCGATGCCGAGGAGATAAACGGTCTCGCCCTCGCCTGTCAGCGCTTCGAGCGCGTCGCCGCAATCCCCGTCGGGCGAGGCGACGCCGGCGAAGGGTGCGTACTCCGCCGGATAACGCGCCACCGGCCCGCGCGTCTCGGCGAGATCGCGGTGGATCGTCTGCAGCGCAGACCAGAACGGGTTGTCGAGTCCTGCATCCATCATCATGTCGCTCGCGTGCTGGCCGCTCGATTATCCACGGCATCGCGCTCGGATCACACTCCGCCGCCAGCGGGTGCATCCCGGCCGGCCACTCCGTATGCTGCACGCATGCCATCCGTATCGCCTATCGCCTTCCGCCGCCGCTTGCCGGTTGCATGGTTCTGCTGCCTGCTGCTGGCCGGTTGCGCCACCGCGCCATTGCCGCCGCCCACGCGCCCACCCACCGATGTGCGCAGCGAAATCGTCCGGCGCATGCCGGCGAAAGTCGTCGACCGCCAGGGCTGGGCCGCGGACATCCAGGCGGCGTTCGCCGCGCAGCGCATCGAGCCGAACAGCGAGAACATCTGCGCCGTGCTGGCAGTCACCGAGCAGGAATCGGGCTATGTGGCCAATCCTGAAGTCGCCAACCTGCCGAAGATCGCGCGGGGCGAGATCGACCGCCGTGCCGCCGCGCTGCATGTGCCCGCCTTCATGGTCAGCGCGGCGCTGGCGATCCGCTCGCCCGACGGCCGCAGCTACAACGAGCGCCTGCAGCGCGTGCGCACCGAACGCGAACTCAGTGACATCTACCAGGACCTGATCGGCAGCGTGCCGCTGGGCAAGCGCCTGTTCGCCGACTTCAACCCGGTGCAGACCGGCGGCCCGATGCAGGTGGGCATTCCATTCGCGGAATCGAAAGCCGCCGGCTATCCGTATCCGGTGGACGGCAGCATCCGCGACGAAGTGTTCACCCGTCGCGGCGGCATGTATTTCGGCATCGCCCACCTGCTGGGCTACCAGACGCCCTACACGCGCAAGGTGCATCGCTTCGCCGATTTCAACGCGGGCTGGTACGCCAGCCGCAATGCCGCGTTCCAGAACGCGGTCACCACCGCCACCGGCATTCCACTGGCGCTGGACGGCGACCTGCTCACCCCCGGCGCACCGATGGACAAGCCGGGCCAGACCGAACGCGCCGTGCGCACGCTGGCCGGCGACCTGCGGATGGACGACCGCGACATCCGCCAGGCCCTTGAACGTGGCACGCACCTGGCGTTCGACGATACGCCGCTGTACGCGCGCGTGTATGCGCTGGCCGAAGCGCGCGCCGGCAAGCCGCTGCCACGCGCGATGATCCCCGGCATCCGGCTGGAGAGCCCCAAGATCACCCGCGAGCTCACCACCGCCTGGTTCGCGACCCGCGTGGACGAACGCTACCGCCACTGCATGCAGCGCTGACGCCGGGCGTCACGCCGCCAGTGCGCCCCACCAGCGCGCGAACTCCTGCCACGGCTGTGTTCCCGGCACCACGTGCATCAGCACGAAATTCACCGCCAACACCGCCGTGATGAAACGGAACACACCCCGGCCATGCGTCGCGTTGCGCTCGGACCACATCAGCAGCGCGAGGATGGCGAAGGTCAGGCCGTAGCCGCCCCACGAAGGATTGAAGCGTGCGCCTTCCGGCAACAGGGCCAGCATCAGGCGGGCCATGGCGGGATCGATCAGCACCAGCGCGGTGCCCACCATGTAGCGCGCATGCAGCGCGGGATCGCGGCGGTGGCGGATGGCCAAGCCCCAGAACACCGCCATCATCACCGTGGCCGCCATGCCCAGGTACAGCAGCATCGACTGCAGGCCGAACATCTGCGGTGGCGCGGCGGCCATGCGCAGCTGCGACAGCCACAGCGCGGAGAGCAGCACGCCAGGCATCAATCCGTACGAGATCTGTCCCACCTGCCGGTGCAGCGCCATGCGGCGCGTCCGCACCAGCCACGGCTGCACAATCAGCATCACCATCCACGCGCCCATGAACGCCGCATGCAGGTGGGTGACCAGGTCGGCCAGCCCCAAGCGGCTGAAATACGTCTTCCAGAAGCCCGCCAGCACCAGCGCCACCAGCGCCCATATCCACACCACGCTGCCTACGCCCCACAGGCCGGGCCGCCTTGCCGCGGCCCCATTCATCGTTACCGCCATCACGCCACCTTATTCGGAATCGTGGCAGGTTGAACGCCCGCGTCGTCCGGTACCGGCCAGCCGCCTGTCGAATTCCGCCACCGTCGTTCGTCGCGTTCAGGAAGGCGTCATTCCCGGCGCCGACAACCCGGAGAGTTCCATGCCTTACATCGACGGATTCGTGGCCGCCGTGCCGACGGCCAACAAGCAGAAATTCATCGACCACGCCAACGCTGGCGATGCAGTGTTCATCGACCATGGCGCCACGCGCGTGCTGGAGTGCTGGGGTGACGACGTGCCGCATGGCAAGGTCACCGACTTCCATCGTGCCGTGCAGGCCAAGGACGACGAGACGGTGGTGTTCTCGTGGATCGAGTGGCCCGACAAGGCCAGCCGCGACAACGGCATGGCCGCGGCGATGAAGGACCCGCGGTTGAGCCCGGGCACCAATCCCATGCCTTTCGACGGCACGCGCCTGATCTATGGCGGCTTCGCCCCGACCGTGGAACTCGGCAGCCCGTCCGCGCCCACCAGCTACGTGGACGGCTTCATCCTGCCCGCGCCCACGGCGGGCAAGCAGGCCTTCACCGACTACGCGAACACCTTCGACGCCATCTTCATGGGCTATGGCGCGACACGCATCATCGAGGGCTGGGGCGACGATGTGCCCGAAGGCAAGGTCACCGACTTCCGCAAGGCCGTGCAGGCGAAGGAAGACGAGACGGTCGCGTTTTCGTGGGTGGAATGGCCTGACAAGGCCACCCGCGATGCCGGCATGAAGAAGATGATGGAAGACCCCCGCATGGATCCCTCCAATCCCGACAACCCGCCGATGCCGTTCGACGGCCCGCGCATGGTGTTCGGAGGATTCGCGCCCGTGGTGGCCCTGCAGAAGTAGGCCGCGCTGCGATGGCATGGCCCGCCGTCGTGGCGGGCCGTGCGCATCGCATCACCGCTTCACGGCGCTTCCGACAGCGCGTGCAGGATGTCCACGTAGGACTTCTCGATGTCGGCCAGCCCCGCCGCCTTCACGCCCTCCGCGGGATGCAGCAGCATGAATTCGTCGGGTGCGTGCGCGCCCGTCCCGTAACCCAGTCCACCGAACACGAACGGCAGGCCCAGCGTGCGCGTGAACTGGTGGAACGGCGCGCTGCCCGCCAGCCATGGCGATACGCGCGTCTTCGCCCCGTACTTGTTCATTACGCCCAGCATCGCCTGCACGAGTGGCGCTTCGACCGAGGTCGATGCCGCGGGATAGCCGGACATCGGCCGCACGACGACGTCCTTGAACCCGTTCGCATCCAGGTGCGCACGGATCATCCGGTAAGCGTCGTCAGGCTCCAGGCCTGGCGGCAACCGGGAATCGATCTTGGCGGTGGCGATGTGCGGCAGGATGGTCTTGGTGCCTTCGCCTGTGTAACCGCTCCAGAGGCCGTTGATGTTGAGGGTCGGGTCGTACAGGTTGCGCACGATCGCTTCGCGGCCACTCAGTCCGTCGATCCAGTGCGACACGCCGAGGCTGCGCTGCATGGTGCTGTCGTCGGCCTCGGCCGCCAGCGTGTTGATCAGCCGCTGCTGTTCCGCCGCCGGCGCCTTCACCGGTGCGTAGTAACCGGGAATGGTGATGGTGTTGCCATCGGGCGTGGTCATCGAGGCGATGGCCTGCACCAGCCGCAGCGTGGGCGAATCCACCAGCGACTTCAACGATCCGTGGACCTCCGCCTTGGCGGGACCGCCCCACGCGCCACCCTTCGATTCCAGTTCGAAGTAGACGATGCCCTTCACGCCCAGGTTGAGCGATGCCGAGCCATCGGGCCGCTGGATGTTCATCGGGAAGAACGCGCCATCGGCCTTGCGCAACCGCTCGACCCACGGCTCGATGACCTTGCCGAAGTTGGGCGAACCCAGTTCTTCCTCGCCCTCGGCGACCACGTACAGGTTCACCGGCAGCGTGCCGTTGGTCTTGATCATCGCGTCCAGCGCATTGAGGAACGCGCGTTGCGGGCCCTTCTGGTTGGTCGCGCCACGCGCCATCAGCACCGTGCCGCGCTCGTGCTTGACCAGGGATCCGGCGAACGGGTCATCGATCTGCCAGTTGTCCTCCACCGGCTGCACGTCGTACATCATGTAGACCACGAGCGTCTTCTCGGCACCCGCGTCGTAATAGCCCAGCACGCCCGGATGCCCGGGCGTTTTCACCAGCCGCACTTCGGCGAAGCCCAGCGCGCGCAGGTCGTCGGCGACCAGGTTCGCCATCGCGTCGATGCCGTCGTCCTGCGCGCTGATGGAACGCTGCCTCACCCAGCGCTGCAGGTTCGCGATATGCGCATCCATGTCCGCGTCGATGCGGGCGTACACCGCATCGTGCCTGCCCGCGTAGGCGGGTACGCGGGAGGCATCGAAGCGTTCCGTCGTGGACCAGTCGTACAGGGGCCGCGGCGAATCAGCGGCATGGGCAGACAGCGCGGTCGCGCACGACAGCGCAAGCGCAAGACTGGACGACACTACACGCAGGCTGGACATCATCACTCCCGGTTGGTCACGATGGTCGAACCATACACGAGGCGGCTCGCATGGATTGCGACGTGAACCAGCGCCTGCTGCGTCCACTACGTCGCGCTCAGAAGAAGGAATCTCCCAGCTGGCCCGGCGTCTCGCCGACGGGCTAGCGCCTTTCTGCCCCCGTGGCGTCCTGGCGCGGCGGATCCTTGCACGCCGGGGGCCACGCAGCATCGGCTCCCGGCGCCAGGTCAACGAGGAAGAACTCGCCCGACGCGGCGTCGTGGGCCTGGGCGAAGAGCAGTCGGTTTCCGTCGGGCGACAACAGGGGGCCCACCTGGAAGACGTCATCGCGCGCAGGTACGCGACCGCGTTCGCGCCACGCGTCACCGTCGCGGTCGTACACGTAAAGGTGCGAGCGCTCGCCACGGTTGGCCACCACCACCAGCACGCGCCCATCGCGTGCGAGGTCGGCTTCGTACTCGTCGCCGGGGGTATTGACGGGCGCCGGCAACGGAGCCACGTCCCATTCTCCGCCGTCGCGGGGCGTGGCGAAGTAGAGATCGCGGCCTCCCAGGCCACCCGGACGGTGCGAACCGAACAGCAGGCGTCCGTCCGCCTGCGGACGCGGCAGCAGCTCCGTCTGAGGCGTGTTGACGGGTGCGGGAAGTCGCTCCGGTTCACCCCAACCTCCGTCCGCCCTGCGCGCGACGCGCCAGATATCCAGGTCACCCGAGGTCGTGCGGTCACTCGCGTAGTAGAGCCAGGCGCCGTCCGGGCTGTACGCGGGATCGGTCTCCAGTGCGTTCGCCGGGCCCGCGAACGCGGGCTCGCGTGGGCTACCCCACTGCGCGCCGTCGCAGCGTGAGATCAGCAGCCGGTAACGATCGAACGCGGGCGGTGCACGGAAGAAGGCCAGCTCACGACCGTCGGGAGAAAACACCGGCGAGGACTCATACTGGTCGGTGGACAGCGCCGGGGGCGTCCAGCGCACGGGGGCCGCGGGTCCTTCGCTATCCGGCACGGACGCCGCGCGGGACGTGGCCGCGAGCAACACGCATGGAAGCAGCGACAGCAGACGTATCGACACGGTGGACCTCCCTGGATCAGGTGCGACCCTAAGGTCCGGACGAGGCGGCATGTAGTGAGCATTCCGCAACCCTGCCTTGAGCATGTTTCAACGGAGGCCGCTCAGTCCTCGACCCGCCGCAGACGTTGTGGAATCTTCCGGCGCGGTGCCTGCGCCTCCCGCTCGTCCATCTCGCGCACGCGCCGGCCGGCCTCGCGGATGAGGTCCGGCAACAGGTGCGTTTCAGGCAGGTGCTTCCAGTACTTCTGCGGCATTTCCTGCCGCATCATCCGCGTGTTGAGGCGTGCGGGATTGAAGATATTGGCGTAGTACGTGCGCCACAGCGCGTCCTCGGCATCATCGGTGGGTGCATCGGCGCGTTGCGCGCCCTCGCCTGCCCACAGCTGCGCACCGTCCCACTGCACGCTGCGATAAGGCGTGAGGATGGCCCACCGCATGCCGGCGAAGCGGCGCATGAAGAACGGCGCAACGCGATCGACGATGAAGTGGTCCGGCTCGAACCAGGCCAGGTAAGTGTCGTCCTCGCCATCCACCTGCCGGAAGCGCACGAACGCCTTCATCTTGTGCGTATCGCGCCGGACCGCCTGCGCCCAGCGGTTCGCACGATGCACGTCGGCGTCGGTGGCACGGTCCAGCAGTGCGCGCTCGCCGTTGCCGATGCGCCAGAGCAGGCGATAGAGCAGCGCGTGCCGGCCGGCATCGCGATGGCACAGCACCGACGCGGCGAACGCCATGAAGTCCACCGGCACCGACAGGCCCGTCCGCTGCACCGGCTGGTCGATCACGGAGGCGCCCCCCAGCAGTTCGCCCTGCGCATCGGCCTGCCATTCCACCGACTCCGGCGGAAGCTGCGCCTCCCAGGCGTGGCGCGCCTGCGTGCGCCAGGCATCCAGGTCCCAGGCCGGCGTCACCGTCGCGCGGAACATCGACATGCGTCAGCCGAACAGATCAGCCTGGCGCGGCGCCGGCGCCAGTTCGCGGCGCAGGCGCGCCGGATCGTCGAGGCGCTGGCGCGGGTGGTGGTCCAGCAGCACCACGAACGGCAGCACCTTCTGCAGCGGCGCGCGCAACCGGGCCAGGTCGGCGACGCGCAGCCGGCCCTGCCGGCGCGAGTCGACGATGCGCTGCACGTTGCGTGCACCCAGGCCGGGCACGCGCAGCAGCATCTCGCGTGGCGCGGTGTTGAGATCGACCGGGAACCGGTCCGGATGCCGCAGCGCCCAGGCAAGCTTGGGGTCGATGTCCAGGTCCAGCATGCCGCCGCCCTGCGGGCCGCTATCGCCGACAATCTCCTGCACGTCGAAACCGTAGAACCGCAGCAGCCAGTCCGCCTGGTACAGGCGATGCTCGCGCAGCAGCGGGGGCGCCCGCAGCGGGAGCTGCGTGGACGCGTCGGGAATGGGGCTGAAGGCGGAGTAGTACACGCGACGCATGCGGAACCGGCTGTACAGCGCATCGCTGGCGACCAGGATCGCGCGGTCATCCGCGGCGTCGGCGCCCACGATCATCTGCGTGCTCTGCCCGGCTGGCGCGAACTTCGGCGGACGCTTGCGCTTGGGCTGCGCCTCCTGACGGGAGGGCTTCGCCGCCAGGATGCGCGTGTGCAACTCGCCCATCGCATCGCGGATGCCCTGGGCCTGCTTCTGCGGCGCCAGCTGCTTCAGCCCCTCTTCCGTCGGCAGCTCCACGTTGATGCTTAGCCGGTCCGCATAACGGCCGGCGGCGGCGAGCAGCTCCGGCGAGGCCTCCGGAATGGTCTTCAGGTGGATGTAGCCGGCGAAACGGTGATCCTCGCGCAGGCTGCGCGCGACCTCCACCAACTGCTCCATGGTGTAGTCGCCGTTGCGGATGATGCCGCTGGAGAGGAACAGACCCTCGATGTAGTTGCGCTTGTAGAACTCCAGCGTCAGCCGCACCACCTCGGCGGTGGCAAAGCGCGCGCGCGGCACGTTGCTGGAAACGCGGTTGACGCAGTAGGCGCAGTCGTAGATGCAGAAATTTGTCAGCAGGATCTTCAGCAGCGACACGCAGCGCCCGTCCGGCGTGTACGAGTGGCAGATGCCCATGCCTTCGGTGCTGCCGATGCCGCCCTTGCCCAGCGAATTCCGCTTGCCTGCGCCGCTGGACGCACACGATGCGTCGTACTTCGCCGCATCGGCCAGGATCGCCAGCTTTTCCTTGAGTTGCATGCGGCCATTCTAGCCAGCCACATCTCCCGATGTGAGACGGCGTGCACCCCGCGATGTTCAGCATCGTGATGCCGCGTGCCCACCCGGTGCGGTGGTATCCGCGCGGATGGATCACCGTGTCGATCCATGGCACCGTGGTTCGTCGTCATGACAACGCCTGCCCATACCGACTGGAGAAACCGCCATGACCCGCTTCCGCCTGCCCGTCGTGCTCGCCCTCGCTTTCGCCACGGCTGCCGCCAGTGCCGCCGAACAGGTCTATGTGCTGGAACCCGGCCACACCTTCCCCAGTTTCGAGGCGGACCACATGGGCATGTCCACGTGGCGCGGCAAGTTCAACCGCAGCCGCGGCGAGGTGCGGATCGACCGCGAACGCGGCACCGGCCAGGTGGAGGTGACCATCGACGCCCGCAGCGTGGATTTCGGGCTGGATGCGCTGAACGAATGGGCGGTGGGCGAGCAGTTCTTCGATACCGCGAAATACCCGGAAGCCACCTATCGCGGCACGCTGGTCGAATTCCGCGAGGGTGCCCCGACGAAGGTGGAAGGCGAACTCACCCTGCATGGCGTCACCCGTCCCCTGGCCCTGACCATCGACCGCTTCAAGTGCCAGCCGCATCCGCTGCACAAGCGCGACTGGTGCGGCGCCGATGCACACGCGGTGTTCGACCGCAGCCAGTTCGGCCTGGACGCGGGCAAGGACTACGGCTTCGACATGAACGTCACCCTGCGCATCCAGGTGGAAGCCGATATCCGCGTGGACGCGGCAGCGAAATAGCAGGCACGCATCCGGTGGGTACGGCCCAGCGCATGGGGGACGATGCCTACCTGCACGCCTCGGACACGGATTTCTCGACGGCCTGCATGAAGTCGTAGTCGCGGTTCATGCTGGGGTCCTGGCGGGCGCTGTCCCGCACGTGCCGCGCCCGCTCGCAGGCCTCCGGACCGGGCGCACGCACCGAACTGATCAGCGTGGCGCCCAGCGTGGAATCCTGTGCGTTCCTGGCACGCATGTACTGGCGGTCCTGGTCGACCCGTTGTTCGGCCACGCGCCGCGCGTAGTTGTCGCGCGACGGGTTGGTCGATGCATTCCAGCGCTTTTCTTCCGGGCCGTCGGGGCACGGGATGGACTGGTAGACCGTGCCGAGCTTGGCATCCTTGCACTTGTAGACCGCCTGCGCCGATGCCGGCAGCGCCAGCACGGCGAGGGCCGCGGCGAACATCCTGACCATGGGGCTTCCCGTAAAAACCGGGAAGGTTACACGACGCGGCGCCACCCCAGGCGCGGTGCCCGCGAACGGCCGGGCTGCATGCCCGGCACGGACCTTGCCGAGGGATCAGACCGGCGCAAAGCCGCGGGTCGCCTTCTTCTCGCTCTTTTCCGCGCGCTTTTCCTTCATCGTCTTCGCAGGCTTCTTCTTCTGCTCTTTCTTCTTGTCCAGGCCTTTGGCCATTTCATGCACTCCCAGGGTCGTTGCGACCATCCCGAGCATGACACATCCGGCCGCCCGCCGCGGTGACGGGCGCAGTTTGGCCCGGCGCGCGCATCGGTGTCAGCGCGTGGCGGCCAAGGCCACCGCATCCGCCCCCGCCGGGAAATGCAGTTGCCCCGTGGTGTCGTTCGCGGCACGCCACACGCCCGCGGCGACGTCGGCCCCGGTGGTCACCGCCGTCAGGCTGCCCAACCCGGCAAACACGCGTTGGGCGAAGGGTTCGTAGGCCTCTGGAATCAGGCCCTGCATGCGCTGCTGGCCGTTGGCGGTGAACCGGGTGGAAGGACCATAGCCGGGCTGTACCAGCTTGACCCGCACATCGAAGGCCCCGAGTTCGTGTGCCAGCGATGCGCTGAAGCCTTCGACGGCGGTCTTGCTGGCGGTGTACGCGGCCACCAGCGGGAACGGTGCCAGCGTCGTGCTGGAGGTGACGTTCACGATGATGCCTGCCCTGCGCTGGCGGAACTGCGGGATGACGGCGTGGCACATGGCCATCAGTCCGAAGGTGTTGGTCTCGAAGACCGCGCGCACAGTGGCCATGGGCGTGGCTTCGAATGCACCGAACAGGCCGATGCCGGCGTTGTTGACGAGCACGTCGATGGGACCGGCGGCGTCGACCGCGTGGGCGATGCTTTCGGGGCGGGTGACATCCAGCGCGAGCAGGCGCAGGCGTGGCGACGGCGGCAGCAGGTCTTCGCGCGGATCCCGCTGGGTGGCGATGACGCGCCAGCCCTGCGCGAGGAAGTGGCGCGCGGTTTCCAGGCCGTAGCCGGACGAGCAGCCGGTGATCAGGACGGTCTTCATTGCGTTCTCCGGGGTGAGTTGACTCGGCGGGAACGATAGGCCAGCCTTCCCGGATGATCGATAACGCATCGTCCTGTTTGTTTTAGCCAGCGTCCGGAATGGGTGACCCACTCTCCGACGTCGTCCAGCTGCTCCACCCCCAGGCGGTCTTTGCCAACGTGATCAGCGGCAAGGGCAACTGGGCGGTGCGGTACGACGACTACGGCCAGCCCGGCTTCTGCATCGTGCTGGAAGGCAGCGCGAGACTGGCCGTGGAGGGGCACGCCCCCCTCACCATCAGCGCAGGCGACTTCGTGCTGCTGCCAACCACGCCGGCGTTCACGCTTTCAGGCTTCTTGCCGGCGCCACCGGTCTTCATCGATCCCCGCGTGGTACCTGGAGGACAGGGCGAACTGCGCCATGGCGATCCGGACGGCCCCCCGGACATGCGCTCGCTGGGTGGCGCCTTCCGGTTCGACACCCAGGACGCCGCGCTGCTGGTATCGCTGCTGCCCGCGGTCGTGCACGTGCAGGGTTCGCAACGGCTCATGCAACTGGTGCAGATGGTCGGCGAGGAATACGCAACGCAGCAGCCGGGCACTGACTACATGCTGTCCCGGCTGGTCGAGATGCTGCTGGTGGAAGCGATGCGTTCGACGACAACGGGGAATGCGCCGCCCGGCCTGCTGCGCGCACTGGGCGACGAGCGGCTGGCGATGGCGCTCAAGCAGGTGCATGCACGCATCGCGCACCCATGGACCGTGGGTGAGCTGGCGAACATCGCCGCGCTTTCACGCTCGACGTTCTTCGACCGGTTCACCCGCACCGTCGGCGTGGCGCCGATGGAATACGTACTGGCCTGGCGGATGGAAGTCGCGAAGGCATTGTTGAGGCGCGATGGCCTCCGCGTGACCCAGGTGGCCGAGCGCGTCGGCTATGGCTCCACCAGCACGTTCAGCGTGGCCTTCAGCCGGCATGTGGGCGAACCGCCCAGCCGCTACGCAACCCGGACGTGACGCCACCAACTTCGGCATCGTGGCCAGCGCGCGATGGCCACGATTCCCGGGATGAGGCTTGGACAGCGCGGGTGTCTGCACACTCGGTTGCTGACCGGGATCCCTCTACGGTTTCTCGCGGTGGAAGATCATTCCTCCGTGGTGGAGTTCATCCAGGCTGACGAAGGTACCGTCCGCCGTGAATCCGGTGTCGTCCCAGTAGTCGATATGCGTTCCCCGCACTTCGTAGCGCCCCTGGTATGCGCTTTTGCGGGTGCCGCGTGCTTCGTCGTAACGGCCGTTCGGCAGGAGTTCCTGACGGATGCGACCATCCGCCGTGACCCACATGCCGATATAGGGGTGCGTGGACATCGGGTTTCCTTGTGTGGGGTTGTCCGGGGACGTCGGGTGGGAAGCCGGCGTCATCGCATGTGCACCCTGGTGAAGGGCGGCGGTGATCGCCAGGGCAAGCGCGACCATCGGCATGCGCTGGACGCCAGGCAGGAAGTCCTTCATCACGGCACACCCTCGCCACCCGGCGCCGGTATGCGACGGATCACATCCTCGTAGGGGGCAAGATCGAGAAAGGCCGTCACCTCCACCGCCTTGCCGCGCTCCATGCGGAAGATCCATGCATAGTGGTTCCTGTAAGGCCTGCCATCCATGGCCACGGCTTCACCCACCCAGTTGATGATGACGTGGTCGCCATCCGCCCACAGGCGCCGGGAGACCGGGCGCACGGGGGTGCGCAGGCGACTGACGAAAGGGCGCACGGCACGCGCGTTGAAATCGGCGAGCCCGCGATACGTTCCCGCCGTGGGGCCCGAGCCCTCGATCGTCCAGACGACGTCGGGCGAGAGCACCTCCGCGAAGAAGTCCGACCCGCCGGCGGCCCATCGTGCGAAGGCGTCGTCGACCTGTTGCCTGTTGTGCGCGGCGGCCACCGGATCCTGCGTCGTGGTCGCCGACACCCGGGCCAGCGATGTCGTGGGAGCGGCCGCAAGGCACGCGATGACGCATGCGGCCATCGCCCATGCGCGGCCCATGGCGAACAGCGGTCGTCCGCTGCGCGCCACGAACAGCAAGGACACGGCGGACGAGCCCGTGGCTGCACACGACCGCCCCTGCACCATGCGGACGCGGCTTACTTCATGCACCTGGCGGCGGCCTGGCCGCGTTTCGATGACCATTGTCTTCCCTCTGTCTTGAACGGGTAGGAATGCGTTCCAGCTGCGCGCATTCTTCCGCTCGGCGCCGCGACTGCGGTAGACGCCGTGTACGCAATGCTTGCCTGATCGTCCGACCGTGGCAGATGATTTCCCTTGGCATCCAAACGACACGACAGTGCCCATGTCCAAGCGTGAGCTTTTCAGGGACGCCATCGCACGGCATGCGCCGGAAGACGGGACGTTCTCCTGCGCCATTCCGGGCGTGAAGCTGATCCGGTGGTCGTCGCCCACGATGCCGATGCCGGTCATCTACGAGCCCACCGCGTGCTTCGTGGCACAGGGACGCAAGCGCGCCGCCTTGGGCAGCCGCGTCTTCCATTACGACCCGACCAGCTATCTGGTCGCCTCCGTCGGCCTTCCGGTGATGGGATCGGTGATCGAGGCCAGCGATGCCAGCCCGTACCTGAGCCTCCAGCTGGACCTGGATGCACGCGAACTGGGAGAGTTGATGCTTCGCTACCCCCAGGCATCAGCGCCGGCAGGCGATGGCGTTCCTGCCGGACTGACGCTCAACCAGATGACGCCCGAGCTGCTCGACGCCGCCACCCGGCTCATCCTGCTGCTCGATGCGCCCCGGGAAATCGAGGCGCTGGCGCCGCTGGCGATACGCGAGATCCTCTACCGGCTGCTCATGGGACCCAGTGGACCGATCATCGAATCGATGGCGCGCGCCGACAGCCGCCATGGCCAGATCGCGCGTGCGATCCTCTGGATCAGGACGCACTTCCGCGAGGGCTGTCGTGTCGAGGACGTGGCGAAGATCGCGGGGATGAGCCGCTCGGCTTTCCACGAGCACTTCAGGGCGGTCACCGCGATGACGCCGCTCGAGTTCAGGACCCAGTTGCGCCTCCAGGAAGCGCGCCGGTTGATGGTGAGCGACGGCCTGGATGCGGCGAGCGCCGGATTCGCCGTGGGCTATGAGAGTCCATCGCAATTCAGTCGCGACTACTCGCGACGTTTCGGCCTGTCACCGGCACGGGACGCGAACCGCCTGCGCCTGGCGGAAGGCCAGGCGGCCGCTGGATGACGCGCTCGCATCGCGCTGCATGCCGTCGATGCGCCATGACGGGGCGCCGGTGTCCAGCGCCCACGAACTGCCGCTCGATGCCGGGATGAGGGCGACATCGAAGCGGCGCTCCTGCCCGCCGGATACACCACCCCGGCAGCCGTTCCGACTCGACAGCCACAAATCTCGCTGAGCCTGTTTGTCCCGTGATAACCGCCAGGCTGTGCGTCCGGCGACGCTGCCGGGAAGAGAGTCGGCAGCGCACCCAGCCGCCCGCGTCCCTGCGCCGCTGCAGATCAAGCGCGAACATCAGGCACGCCAGCTTCGATTGCCGAAGTGCCATGCTGGTTTTCCTCGATGGGGAAACAGGTGCTTGACGGCGACGATGGAAGCGTCGATCCGTGATGCATGCGCGCGCGGCCCGGACATCATCCCTGGGCAGGCCCGATGACGGCGGACCGGGCGGGGGATGCCGGCATCGAGGGTGATGCCTCCCGGGCCTCATCGTGCGCGACGCTCTCCCGCCCGTGCTCGCCGATGGGGCGTTGCGACGCCTGCGAAACACGGCGTGCATGCGCGCGCCCCAGCCAGAGCGCCAGCGCGGCCCAGAACAACGCCAACGGCACCACCACGCTGACCAGTCCGCCCAGCGCCAGGCCAATCCGGCCGAGGGCGCCTTCCGCCTGCGCACCGACCACGTCGCCGGCGCGATAGACGAAGGTATCGATGAACGCCTTCGCCTTGTACTTGTCCTCGCGAGCGACCACGGTGAACAGCACTTCGCGCACGGGGCGGGTAATGCCACGCTGCACCGCGCGATTGGCGGCTTCCAGCAGCACCAGCAGGACGAACGACCCGTAGATCGCCAGGCCGAGGAATCCCAGCGCTGTCGCCAGCGGCAGGATCGCCAGCGCAACGCCCAGGCCGAAACGCTTGATGAAACGTCCGGTCAGGGTGAGCTGCAGCACCAGCACCGCGATCTGCGTCCACATGTCGATGCTGCCCAGCAGCGCGGCGCGCGCATCCGTGCCCTCGGCCACGTCGGCCACCATCTGCATGCGCGTGAAGTACACCAGCGTCGCCATTACCGCCATCAGCAGCACATAGCCGGCGATCCCGCTCAGGAAGGGCGACCGGACCACCGAACGCACACCGGCCCACATGCTGCCGCCGATGCGTTCTGCTTCGTCAGGAAACGCGGGTGCGTGGACGCCACTCGTTCCCGTGCGCTCCGGTGCCACCCTAACCAGCAACCATGCGGTCAGCAGGCCGAGCGACAGGAATCCCGCCGAGACCAGCAGAAGGCTGGGGGTTCCCAACGGTTCGGCCAGCCGCGAGGTCAGCCAGGGCCCGACGATCGCGCCCAGCGTTCCGCCGATGGAGACCAGTGCGAAGAAACGTGCGCCCTGGTCGCTGGTGAAACGGTCGGACATCAACGCCCAGAACACCATGGTGGCGAACAGGTTGAACACGCTGAACCACACGTAGAACACCTGGCCGCTGCGCTGCCCCACCGCCTCCGGCGCGAACGTCAGCAGCGCCCAGAAACCCACCAGCCCCACGATAAAGAAGCCATACGTCGCGGCGATGAAGTGCAGCCGGCGCAGGCGGCTGACGAGCCAGCCAAAGGCAGGATTGACGGCCAACGTCACCAGCGCGGTGCCGATGAAAAGCCAACGGATGCTGTCGATGCCGCGCTCCATGCCCAACGCATCGCGTGCAGGCCGCAGCAGCATCAGCGCGGTGAGGACGAAGAAGAAAAAGCACGCCGCGATCAGGACGGGGACGGCTTCCCCGCGACGCAGGTTGAACATGGCCTGCCACCTGCGAAGGGGCGAGTGCGGGCCGGCGGCACGCGCATCGGAGCTAGTCATGGGGATATCCTGGAAGCGGCGTCCTCATGTCAGCGGAAGCGCGCGCCCGTCAGCGCTTCCGATGCGTCCCAGAGCCGGGCGGCCGTCGTGGCGTCCTGTGCCACCGTCGGCACCGTGGCCAGACCAAGCGGACCGCGCATTTCGTTCGTGCCCGTCGGCCCGTAGTAGGCACCGCCCACGGCGCCGGGCGCCGTCGCGGCAAACAGCGTGGGGATGGCGCCCTGTGCCGCCGAATGCAGCTGGTCTTTCCCCGCAGCCCATCGGCGCCCCTGCTCGCTGTCGAGGCCCGGACCGCGGGCGACCAGTTCGGTCACCGCGATGCCCGGATGCGCGGCCATGCTCTGGATTCCCCATCCCGCCGCGTCACTGCGGCGCTGCAGCTCGAAGGCGAACATCAGGCACGCGATCTTCGACTGCGCGTAGGCTGCGTACGGGTCGTATGCCTTGTCGGACTGCAGGTTGTCGAGATCCAGACCGCCACGATGGATGGCGACGCTGGACAGGGTGACGACGCGGGGAGACGCACTCTTGCGCAGCAGCGGCAGCAGTTCCGCGGTCAGCGCGAAGTGCCCCAGATAATTGGTGGCGAACTGCATCTCGAAGCCATCGGCGGATACGCCACGTTGCGGAAGCGCCATGACGGCCGCGTTGTTGATCAGCCCATCCAGTCGCGGCAGCGTGGTGCCGAGACGCCTACCCAAGGCGCGTACCGAGTCCAGGTTGGCCAGGTCGACCACTTCGAACTGGAGCTTGGCATCCGGTGTCTCCTGCCTGATCTTGTCCATCGCCTCGCGTCCACGCTCGGCGTTGCGCGCGGCGATCACCACGTGCGCACCCGCGGCGGCCAGCGCTTTGGCATCTTCATATCCCATGCCGCTGGTTCCGCCTGTCACCAGGAAGAAGCGGCCGGCCTGCGAAGGCATGTCCGCCAGGCTCCAGTCGGGTTTCGGCGTCGTCTGGGCCATGGCGGTACCCGAACCGGCGATGGCACCCAGCATCAGCCCGATGGCCGCGACGCGGCGTCGCCAGTGGGTCCGGGTCGGAGGGGTGCGTTCCAGGGAAAGATCATTGCTCATCGTTTCGTCACTCACGGGATGGAGGGGGAAGGGTTTGCTGCGGGGACGCTTGTTGTTCTTCGGGTTGCACGATCGGCCTGCGAGCGACGGTCAGCGTGGGTCGATGGCCGCGACGATCCACTGCGGTGTGCGACGACGCGTCGCGTACTGCTTCGATTCCGCTCCACGGGTGATGCAAGGCGTAGAGCGAGCGGGAGACGTGATATCCGCACTTCTTCGTCGGCCTGATACGAGGATGTTCCTCAGCGTTTAAAAATGCTTTAACCGCGCACTCGACGGGACCACGACGATGCTGGGATATGCGCAACGAAAATGAGGCGAGGCGCAGCGCCACGCGACGACGCGATACGCGTGACGGGATGCCGGATGACACTGCGGATCTGCAACCAGGCTAAACCGCGAACAGGGAGGACGCGGACGAGTGCTTCCTGTCGGTCACGAACACCGTATCGGTCAGTCTTTCCGACTCGCGCCACAGTCTTGCGGCAGCCTCCAGGTCCTTCGCCTGCATCGGCACGCTGGCCGGGCGCGGGAAGCCACGCGTCTCGCCCAGCCGGTCGGGGCCGTAGTACGCGCCGCCTTCGGCCTGGGGTGCAGTCGCGGCAAACAACGATGGCAACGCGCCCTGTTCGGCGGGCTGGAAGAGGAACCACAGATAGCGGCGCGCCATGCCCGGGCCACTCCCTGCACCCGCGCCATTGATCAGCAGATCGGTGCGGGAAATGCCCGGATGCGCGGCGATGCTCTGGATTCCCCAGCCTCCCGCCACGCTCCGCCGCTGCAGTTCGAACGCGAACATCAGGCACGCCAGTTTCGACTGGCCATAGGCGACCATGGGCTTGTAGTCGCGCTCAGACTGCAGGTCGTGGAAATCCAGCGCACCACTCCTGGCCGCCACGCTCGACAGACTTACCACGCGCGGACGATTGCCCTTGCACAGCAGCGGCAGCAGGTGGCCCGTCAGGGCGAAATGTCCAAGATGGTTGGTACCGAACTGCAGTTCGAATCCGTTGGATGTTTCCAGCCGGCGCGGGGGCGCCATCACCGCCGCGTTGTTGACCAGCAGATCCAGGCCGCCATGCGAGCGGCGCAGGGTATCCGCGAAGGTTTCAATGGATTCCAGGCTGGCAAGATCCACCGCACCGAAACGCACGTTGGCTGCCGGGACTTCCCGGCGGATCTGCTCGACCGCGACGGCGCCCTTCGCCGCATTGCGGCCCGCGACGATGACACTGGCGCCTGCACGCGCCAGCGCCAGTGCGGTCTGGAATCCAATGCCGCCGGTCCCGGTGACGACCGCGGTGCGGCCTGTCTGGGGCGGAATGTCGGACGCTGTCCAATTGGCCATGATGATTGCCTCTTCTGGTGATTCGGTGGGGGTCAACGTGATGGAGCCGTCGCACGGGGTGATGCGGCGTCCGCATTGCACAGGTCGCGCTCCGCGAACGACGGACACGTTCCTGCAGCTGCATGCATGCCGGCATTCCTTGCGTCCGACGCTTGCGCGGTGTCAGGCGGAGGATGCCGATAGCGGAAAAGAAAACGCCGTGCGGAAATCTTCAGTCGGGCGCTGCCGTTTCATCGGCATCCCGGACACGCTGACTTCCACATTGCACGCCACGTTAGGCCGCGATATTTAAGAGGACTTTAAGGCGGGCACGTATCCGCGCCCGCGGAGGGGGAAGCGCGCGGGCACACCAACGAAATCGCCTGGATGCGTGCTTCAACCTGCCTGCGAGGTGGCGATCTCTTTCGCCACCCCGGTGACCAGGGCACGCAGCCACTGGTGTGCCGGATCGTCGCGGTAGCGCACATGCCAGCCCATTTCCAGCGGGAACGTCCCCAGATCCGCCGGCGCAGGCAGCACCTTCAATCGCGGATCGCGTGCCAGATGGCGGCATATCAGGATGGGCAACGTCGCGCAGTAATCCGTGGCCGCGACCAGTTCGGGAATGGACAGGAAGTGGGTCACCGACACCACCACCTCGCGCCGCAGGCCCTGCCGCTGCAGCGCCTGGAACAGGCCGGCGCGCAGCTTGCCGGGCGGCAGCACGTTGACGTGCTTGAGCTGCTCGTACTGCGCTTTCGACAACCGCTTGTTGACCACCGGATGATCGGCGCGCACCACGCATGCCAGTCCGTCGTCCATCAGGTGCTGCACCACCATGTTGTCGGGCGGCTCCACGATGCGCCCGAGCACCATCGCGGTCTCACCCGAGATGGCGCCGGTCTCGGCCAGGTCCGTGCCGTAGGGCGTCAGCCGCAGCCGGATGCCCGGCGCACGTGCCTGCAGGCGCGCCACGATGGCGGGGACCAGCACGAATTCGACATAGCTGTTGGGTGCCAGGGTGAACAGCCGCTCGGCCTTGGCCGGATCGAACTGCTGCTGTCCCAGCACCAGCCCGTCAAGTTGCGACACGGCCGCGGCGATGCCCGGCGCCAGTTCGAGCGCTTTCTGCGTGGGCTGCATGCCGTAGCGTTCGCGGATGAACAACGGATCCTGCAGCGTGTCGCGCAGCCGTGCCAATGCGTTCGACAGCGCCGGCTGGGTGATGCCCAGCCGCTCGGCCGCGCGGGTCACGTTGCGCTCTTCCATCAGCGCGAGGAACACCGGCAGCAGATTGAGGTCGTAGCGCACCCAGTCATACTGATTCGTATATATCTGGAATTCAACCAATAAATTGGATGAATGGCTAGGCGCGGCGCATGCTGCCTTCCAACCGGCGGGGCGCCGGTCCCGCAAGTGAAGGCGCCCCTCCTTCCGCCACCTCTCCTGGAATGCCGCCATGTCATCCGCCCCTGCCTTGTTCTCCCCTACCCGCCTGGGTGCCATCGAGGTCCGCAACCGCATCGCGATGGCGCCGCTGACCCGTTCGCGCGCCGACATGGATGGCGTACAGACCCCGCTGGCCATCGAGTACTACCGCCAGCGCGCCTCGGCCGGCCTGATCGTCACCGAAGCCACCAACATCTCCCGCCAAGGCCGCGGCTACGCCTACACGCCCGGCCTCTACAGCGATGCGCACGTCGCGGCATGGAAGCCGGTGACCGACGCCGTGCATGCCGAAGGCGGTCGCATCGTCGTGCAGCTCTGGCACGTGGGCCGCATGTCGCACACCAGCCTGCAGGAAGACGGTGCGGCGCCGGTGGCGCCCTCCGCGATCCAGGCCGGCGGCAGCGTGTTCACCGAGGCCGGCCACGTGCCGCCATCGATGCCGCGCGCGCTCGCCACCTACGAGATCGCCGGCATCGTCGAGGACTACCGCCAGGCGGCGATCCGCGCGAAGGACGCGGGGTTCGACGGCGTGGAAGTACACGCCGCCAACGGCTACCTGCTGGAACAGTTCCTGCGCGACAGCACCAACCATCGCGACGACCGCTACGGGGGCTCGGTGGAAAACCGCGCGCGCCTGCTGCTTGAAGTGACCGCCGCCGTCGCCGGGGTCTGGGGCGCTGACCGTGTGGGCCTGCGGTTGTCGCCGCTGTCCACTGCCGTCGGCGACACGCCGCTGGACAGCCACACGATGGACACGCACCTGTACGTCGCGCGCAGGCTGGGTGACATGGGGCTGGCCTACCTGCACGTGGTCGAAGGCCAGCTGCATGCAGGCAACGGCGCCGACGCCTTCGACGTGCAGGCATTGCGCGAGGCCTTCGGCGGCGCCTATATCGCCAACAACGGCTACGACCGGCAACGCGCCCTGGACGCCACGGCCGGCGGCCATGCCGACATGATCGCCTTCGGCAAGCCTTTCATCGGAAACCCAGACCTGGTCGACCGCCTGCGCACGAATGCGCCGCTGTTCGATGCACCCTTGTCGGCCTACTTCGGCGGTGGCGCCGAAGGCTATACGCGGTTCACCTTGCCCGAGGCGAACGCGGCCTGAACGCGACCCGCGCTTCTCCCTTCCCACCCCGTTCCCGCACCCAGGAGTCCACCATGTCCCTCCACGACCTGCTCCCCGGCAAGCTCGGCTTCGGCACCGCCCCGCTCGGCAACATGTTCCGCGACATCCCGGAGGCGGAAGCGCGCGCGACCGTAGATGCCGCCTGGAACGACGGCATCCGCTACTTCGACAACGCCCCGTTCTATGGCGCCGGCCTGGCGGAAATCCGCATGGGCGACGCGCTGGCCGACAAGCCGCGCGATGCCTACGTCATCAGCACCAAAGTCGGGCGACTGGTCCTGGACGAAGTCGAGGATGTCAGTGCGCGCGACCTCGGAGAGAAGGGCGAGGTTTTCAAGTATGGCCGCCCGAACAGGATCGTCAACGACTATTCCTACGACGCCACGCTGCGTTCGATCGACGACAGCCTGGCGCGCCTGAAGACCGACCGCATCGAGATCGCCTGGGTGCATGACGTCGCGCAGGATTTCTATGGCGACGAATGGCTGGCGATGTTCGAAAGCGCGCGTACCGGCGCTTTCCGCGCGTTGGACCGCCTCCGCGATGAGGGCGTCATCAAGGCCTGGGGCCTGGGCGTGAACCGGGTGGAGCCGATCGAGCTGCTGCTGGACCTGGAAGGCCTGCGCCCGGACGGCTTCCTGCTGGCGGGCCGCTACACGCTGCTGGACCACAGCCGGGCCCTGCAGCGGGTGATGCCGAAGGTCGCCGAACGTGGCCTGGGCATCGTGGTCGGTGGACCGTACAGCTCGGGCGCGCTGGTCGGCGGGCCGAACTTCGAATACGCCCCGGCCACGCCGGCGATCCTCGACAAGGTGGCGCGCATCAAGACGCTGGCCGACCGTCATGGCATCAGCATGAAAGCCGCCGGCCTACAGTTCGTGCTGGCGAATCCCGCCGTCGCCGCGGTCATTCCCGGCGCCAGCCGGCCGGAGCGCATCGCCGAGGATCGTGCCGCGCTGCGCGAAACCGTGCCGACGGACTTCTGGCGCGAGCTGCGCGAGGCGGGCCTGATCGACAGGCAGGCGCCTGTCCCCGGCGACGGGTAAGCGGCGGGTTCCTCCCCCTGGCGCACGGGCCGTGGCACCGGGTTGGCAACCGATGCCCGGCCTGCGCGACCAAGGCCGCGTGACGTGCAGGCACGTCAACGCGGCTTGCGCTTCGTGCCTTTTGCCTTGGAGGTCGTCGTTTCGATCGCGCGCATTGCGCCGTCCAGGTCCTGCTTGACCCTGGTCCATGCACCCCACGGATGGGCCTTCATGCGTTCCATGCGGCGACGCGCCGACACCAGGTCATAGGCATCGCCTGCCTTCACCCGCCCCAGTTCGTTCCAGCGCAACGGCATGGCCACGGGCGCTCCCGGCCGGGCACGCAACGAGAACGAGGCGACGCTGGTGGCACCGCGGCCGTTGCGCAGGTAGTCGATGAAGATGCGGCCCTTGCGGAATTTCTTGCTGGCCGTCGCAACGTATGCCAGCGGTTCCGATGTGGCCATGGATTCGGCGAAGGCATGGGCGAACGGCTTCACCTGCGTCCATGGGCACGCCGGTTTCAGCGGCACCACCACATGCAGGCCCTTGCCGCCTGACGTCCGCACGAACGAATCCAGTCCCATCGCTTCCAGCCGCCCGCGCACCTGGCGCGCGGCGTCCACCACCTGCGGCCATGCGACACCCGGGCCGGGGTCCAGGTCGAAGACCATGTAGTCCGCCTTGTCGGGCGAGGCCGCCGTGGCACCCCACGGATGGAATTCCAGCGCATTGAACTGGACCATCTCGAGCAATCCGGTTCCCTCTTCCACCACCAGGTAGTCCGCGCGCTCGCCGCTGTCTTCCTCGATGCTGACGGCGCCCACGTGCTCCATGCCGGCCGTGTGGTGCTTCTGGAAGAAGCACGGCCGGTCCGCGCCCTGGGGGCACCGCACCACCGACAGTGGCCGCCCCGCCAGCTCGGGCAGCAGCCAGGGCAGCATCGCCTGGTAGTAATCGAACACCTGCGCCTTGGTGATGCCACCTTCCGCGAACACCACCCGACCAGGACTGCTCAAGGTCACCGCGGAAGCCGAGTGCTTCTTCTTTTTTCCCGTTGGTGAGGGCTGCGGCTTTTCCGTCGGGGTGCGCATTCCAGCCTCCTGCAGATCGTCTGCCGTCTTGTCCGCGCGGATCGCTTTGAGCGACGACTGCCGCAACAGCCCCTGGCTGCCCCAGCCATGGAAGAAAACTTCTGCCACGTGGCGCGGCCGCACCCATCGGGCGTGGCGCAGTTCGGGATCATCCACCGCGACGTGCACCATGGGCTTGGCGCGCGCATCCCGGCCGAGTCTGGTCGGCAGGTCGGCCAGCAGCTGCGCATTGAAGCCCGTGCCCACGCGACCCACGTAGCGCCATCCATGGTCGGGATCCGGTGTGGCAAGCAACAGGGCGCCCAGGCCCGCGCGGCTTCCCTTGGGCGGGGTGAAGCCGACGATGGCGAACTCCTCCGCGTTGCGCTGCTTGATCTTGCGCCAGGCATCACCACGCCCGCCGTGGTAGGACGCATCCGCGCGCTTGGAGATGATGCCTTCCAGGCCGCGTTCGATGGCCATGGCCAGGGCCTGCTCGCCACGGCCGATGATGTGCGAGCTGTAGATCAGGTGCGGCGGCGGCTTCTTCAGGATTTCCGCCAGCAGCGCCTTGCGCTGGTACTGGGGACTGCGCGAGAGATCCACGCCGTCGATCTGCAGTACGTCGAACAGCAGATAGGACAGCACGGCATTGCGCTCGCCGGACAGCACGGCCTGCAGCAGGCCGAAGTCTTCCTGGCGCCCTGCCCCCGCCACCAGTTCGCCATCAAGCACGGCGTCCTGCAGCCCCAGCGCCTCCAGCGCGCCGACAATCTCCGGCACCTTCTTCGTCCACTCGAGTTCGTTGCGCGACCACAGGCGCACCTTTCCGCGGTTGATCTGCGCGATGAGGCGATAGCCATCCCATTTCGCCTCATGCAGCCACTCGTCGCCCGCGGGCACGGTGGCGCTCAGCTTGGCGAGCTGCGGCGAACGGAATGACGGCGGATCGTCCGTTGCCCTGGCACCCTGCAGCTTGGCGGCGCGTGCGCCCCAGGGGTCGGCGCGTTTCGGCGACCCGCGCGAAGACGAAGACGCCTTTGCTGTCTTTGCCACCTTTGCCGCCTTTGCCGCTTTTCCCGCCTTGGTCCGCGCAGGTTCCGCCGGCGCGCGGGCGACATCCTCCAGCAGGTCGTCGGCCTCCTGCTTGCTGGCGTAGCGGTCACGCTCCTTGAAGAGGAGCCATTGCGGCGTGCGTGCAGGCTTCTGCGTCCGCACGAGATGCCAGCCGCCTTTCAGCTTGTCGCCGAACATCTCGAAACGCAGATGGCCCTTGGCAAGCTGTTCCTCCGGATTTCCCTCGGTGGTCCAGAGGCCCTTGTCGAATGTCGCCACATGACCACCGCCATACTCGCCCTTCGGTATTTCGCCCTGGAAATCGGCATAGTCGACAGGGTGGTCTTCCACTTCCGCCGCCAGGCGCTTGACCGTCGGATCCAGGCTGGGGCCCTTGGGGACCGCCCAGCTCTTCAGTGTGTCCCCGAACTGCAGCCGGAAATCGTAATGACGATGGCTGGCGTGATGCAGCTGCACGACGAAGATGGGGCGGCGCCCGCGCGGCAGGCGGCTGCCCGGCGCAGGCTCGGGCGTGCTGTCAAAACGGCGCTTGCGCCGATATTCCACCAGGCTCATCACCGCCTCCTTCAACGTCCCCCTTTATGCGACGCGGGTCGTCAACGCGATGTGCATGCGCGTGGCTGTGCCGTCCTCCCGCTCAGGGAGGCAGCAGGCTGCTGCGCCGGTGCCATTCGCGCAACGCAGCGGATACGACATCGGAAAACTCGACCTCCAGCGCACGACAGGCATCAAGGCTGTCGCGGACGGCCGCCAGTGGCGTGTGCTCCACCTGCCAGGGCCAGAATTCGATCGCGCCCCATCTCGCCACCGCCGCCTGCTCCATCGTCGCCAGTCGCCACCGCTCGGCGCACAGACGCTCCCGGGCCCAGGTGCGCAGGCTTGCATGCACGGTGAACCCTTGGCGGATGAAGTCGTCGCGCGCTGCTTCCAGCGCGGCCTGCGCCCCACGCAGCCATTCGGTATGGCCTGCCGCGCGACGTGGCACGAGCAGCGGCGGGGGTGCGGCGTGCGTGCGCAGGTGCCGGTGCAATCGGGTTTCCCATTGTCGCGCCTCGCGTACGGCGTCCGCCCGCACCAGCCAGCCACGCTCCAGGTCGAAGAACTCGAAGTAGCGGGGTGCGAAGGCGGACAGCCGGGCGAACGGCTCCTTCGAGATGCCGAGCTTGGCGTAGTCCTCGTAGGCGCACGGGAACACATAGAGGAACGCACCGCCCGACGCCCCCGTGCCCACGCCATCCAATGGGACGATCGTGCGTCCGGCCATGACGCGGCGTCAGCGGCGGATGAGGATGCCGACCAGCTTTCCGCCGTGGTCCACCACGGGAAGCCGGTTCGATGCCAGCGCCGCCATGCGCTGCAGAACGTCTTCGACTTCTTCGTCGTCGATGCAGTAGTCCGCCCTGGGGGACATGACGTCCTTTACGCAGGTAGAGGCACCGCGCCCCTCTGCGACGACATGCACGGCGATGTCCCGATCGCTGACCATGCCGGCAAGCCGGCCCTGGTCGACCACGGGCAGGCTGGCGATGTCGTTCTCGGCCATCAGCATGGCCGCCTGCTGCGCGGTATCGTCCGGGGACACCACGCAGGCGTCCGGGTTCATGGCATCACGCACCTTCATGCGGGCCGTTCCTTGTTTCACCCGTCGCGTTCTTCCCCGACCATCTGTCGACGCGCGACAACACGGTCAGGATCGCCAGCGTCAACGCGGTCGCCAGCCCGGCCAGCCAGTAGTACCCGAAACCCGCGGCGACCCCGATCACCGCGACCATCAACAACGATGCCGCGGTGGTGATGCCCACGACAACCGGCGTACCGCGGTGGGCGAAGATGGTGCCCGCCCCGATGAAGGCGACCCCGGCGATGACGGCCTCCACCAGCCGGAAGGGGTCGATGTTGACGCGCCGGTCCGCCTGGTGCTCGTTGAGTGCAAGCGCCATGTCGCCCAAGCCGGTGAGCATGGCCGCGGCGGCGGCCACCAGCATGTGCGTGCGGAAGCCCGCGGGCCGGTCCTTGATCTCGCGCTCCAGCCCGATGGCCCCGCCCAGCACCATGGCGTACGCCATCTTCGCCAGGACCACGCTCTCGGATTCGAGGCCTGCGAACATCGCCCGCCCCTACTTCGCCGCGGCGCGCTTTGTCGCACGCTTGGCGGGGGCTTTCTTCTTCGCGGGCTTGCTGGCCGGCGCCTTGCGCGTGGCGGCCTTCTTCGCCGGCGTCCTGCTCTTGCTGTCCAGGCTCTTCTGCAGCAGCGCCATGAAGTCCACGACGTTGGTCGCCGCGTCTTCGTGCTCCACCTGCGCATCGACGAACTTCGTGGTCGCGCCCTTCGCCTTGATGCGCTTCTTGATGATCGCCTCCAGGCGCTTGCGGAATTCGTCCTGGTAGGACTCCGGCGCCCACGTGGCCTCCATGGACTGGATGAGGCTCTTCGCCATGTCCACTTCCTTGGCCGTGATGCGGTAATCGGCGGCCTTGCCGGAGGGCAGCTTGTACTCTTCCGGATCCACCAGCTCCTGCGGGTAGCGCAGCATCATCAGCACCAGCGCGTCGCCTTCGGGGATGACCGCGCACAGGTATTCGCGCGTGCGGATGACGACGCGGGCCACGCCGATCTTCTTTGTGCTCTTCAGGGTTTCCCGCAACAGCACGTAGCCCTTCTCGGCCTTCTTGCCGGGAACCAGGATGTAGGGCTTCTCGTAGAAACGGATGCCGATGCTGTCGGCATCGACGAAGGCCTCCACGTCCACGGACTCGTGCGTCTCCGGGGCCGCGGACTGGATGTCCTCCTTCTCGACGACCACGTAGCTGCCCTTGTCGTACTCGAAGGCCTTGACGATGTCCTTCCAGGGCACCTCTTCGCCGGTCTCCGCATTCACCCGCTCGAAGCGGATGGGCTTCCTGTCGCGCGAGTCCAGCATGCGGAAACTGATGTCCACCTTCCGTTCGCCCGACATCAACGACACCGGGATGTTCAACAGACCGAAAGACAGGGTTCCGGTCCAGATGGGACGTGGCATGGCGACACCTTGGGGTACGACGGCTGAGGTCTTGATCTTCAAGCGTGCGCAGGCAAGACCATGTGAAGCGGGGCGGCACGGCTACCCGCGCGGGCGACGCCGATGCGCACGCGGTCTCAAGGCGCTGCCGGGCTGCGTGCCCCCGCCTGCGCGAGCGCCAGCATGCCGTCCATGCAGAGCACCAGCGTATCGCCCGGATTCGGTACAGGCTCGACACCACCGGTGAAGGCGGAGAACGCAGGCAATACGGTCATGTGCGGCTGCAGCCAGAACGCCGGCCAGCGACCCCGCAGCCCGGGCATCCTCACGCGCGGATGCAGATGGCCGGCGATGACGTGATCGTCATGCGGCTCCGGCACGTGGGTGAGCCGGAAGGGCGGGAGGGTCCGCGCATCCTTCACGACGGCCACGCCCAGCGCGGCGGCATGCGCGGGAAGACGCCGGTCATGGTTGCCGCCGACGACGGTCACGACGATGCCGTGGTGCCGTGCGCGCCAGGCCAGCCACTCCGCCTGCCACGAGGCGGCATGGATGGGACCATGTACGAAATCGCCCAGCACGCAGAGTTCGCGCGCCTGCGTCTGCGCCAGCAGCCGGCTGAGGCGCTGCAGGTCATGCGAGGTGCCACCGCGGGGAATGCTGATGCCATGGCGACGGAACGCATCGCCCTTGCCCAGGTGCAGGTCGGCGATCAGCAGGCATCCAGCCCGCGGCCAGAACAGTGCACGCTCCGCCAGCAACAGGCAGCGCTCGCCTCGCAGGTCGACGGCCAGGCTAGCCTCCATGGCGTCGCTCGAGCTGTTCGGCGGCGCGGCGTACGCGCGTCTGCCAGTCCTCGGTGCTCAGGTGCCCGCGCATCCCGTCCGCCCACAGCGGGAACGAGAACGGGGTGAGTGTTCCCGGATGACAGACCACGATCTCCCGTTGCGACAGGTCCGCCAGCGCCGCCAGGATGCGATCCAGCTGCAGGTCGTCTTCAAGGGCTTCACGCTGCGCCAGCGACAGGAGCAGATGATCAGGGTCGTGCTGTTGCAGGACGTCGAACAACAGCCCGCTGGACGCCTGCACCTGGCGCAGGCTGCGCGGCGCGCGTCCCGGCAGCGAAGGCGGCAGCAGGCCGGCCACGCGCGCGATGCCGCGGAACTGGCGCCGCGCCAGTTCGGCCAGGTTGGCCCCCTGGCCCAGGTCCGACAGCACCCCGTGGGGATCCAGCAACGCACGCACGGACGGCGCATCCAGCTGGATGGGCAGTTGCGGCGACAGCATCAGGCCATGGTCGTTGGCCGCCAGCGAGAACGTGTTGGGCTGCTGCCGGCCCAGCCGCCACGCAAGTAGTGCGGCGAGCCCTTCATGCGCCGGTCGGCTGGCAAAGGCGAACAGGAACACATGCTGCCCCTCGCGCCGCTGCACGACTTCCACCACCAGCGTTCCCGGCGCCGGCAGGCGGCTCAGCCGCGCCTGCAGCGACAGCAGCGGCGCCAGCGCGCGCATCTCCACCGACGTGCGGTCGTGGGCGATCACCTGCTCCATCTGCCGCGTCAGGCGCGACGACAGCGGCAGGCGCCCGCCCATCCAGCGCGGCACCACGCCGTCGCCGCGTTTCGCGGTGCGCACGTACGCCGTCATGTCGTGCAGGCGCACGAGCTCGAGCAGCCTGCCGGCGAAACGGAAACGGTCGCCAGGGCGAAGGCGCGTGATGAACCCCTCCTCGACCGAGCCCAAGCTGCTGCCGCGCAGGACCTTGACGGCGATGGCGCCGTCGCTGGCGATGGTGCCGATGCTGAGGCGATGCCGGAGTGCGGCACGGCGATCGTGCATGCGATGCATACCGTCTTCGTCCAGCACCACGCGGCGGTATTCGGGATAGTGTTCCAGCGCATCGCCGCCACGCACGACGAAGTCGAGCACGCGCCGCCAGGAGGCATCGTCGAGTGTCGCGAAGGCATCGGTACGACGCACCTCCGCCAACAGGGAAGCCGCGTCGAATCCGCCACCCAGCGCCAGCGTCACGCAATGCTGGGCGAGCACGTCCAGCGGCATGCGCGGGGGATGGCGGCTTTCGACATCACCTGCGGCGATGGCGAGCCGCGCGGCGGCGAACTCCGCCAGTTCCAGCGCGTGCGTGGGTACGCACACCACATGGCCCGACTCGCCGGGACGGTGCCTCGCGCGCCCCGCCCGCTGCAGCAGGCGCGCGACCCCCTTCGGGCTGCCGATCTGGATGACCTGATCCACCGACGGGAAATCCACGCCCAGGTCCAGGCTGGACGTGGCCACCACGCAGCGCAGCGTGGCATCCCGCAGGCCTGCTTCCGCCCTGGCACGGACCTCCACCGCCAGCGACCCGTGATGCAGGGCCAGCGTTGCCGGGTCCTCGGGCCAGACCGCGGCCAGTGCCTGGTGCCAGAGTTCCGCCTGCGCCCGTGTATTGGCGAACACCAGGCTGGTACGCGCTGCAAGGACGCGCTCCAGCACGTTCGACAACTGGCTCAGGCCGAGGTGCCCGCCCCACGGAAAGCGCGTGCGCGCCGGCGGCAGCACCGTCTCGAGTGTCATCGGGCGCGCTCTGGCCGCGGCGATCACATGCGGACGCACCCCGGGCGGCAACAGGGCGCGTCCGGCTTCTTCCAGATTCCCGAGCGTTGCGGACAATCCCCAGGTACGGACCTCCGGCGACAGCACGCGCATGCGCGCCAGCGCCAGCTGCACCTGCACGCCGCGCTTGCTGCCGAGCAGTTCATGCCACTCGTCCACCACGATGCAGCGCAACCCGGAGAACATCGGCGCCGTGTCGGGATAGGACAGCAGCAGCGACAGCGATTCCGGCGTGGTCACCAGTGCGTCCAGCTTTCCCTCCCGCGCCATGCGCTTGTCGCGTGCACTGGCGTCGCCGGTGCGCTGCGCGACATTCCACGGCACGCCAAGATGCTCGGCCACCTCCGCCAGCGCACGCGTGGTGTCGGCCGCCAGTGCGCGCAAGGGCGTGATCCACAGCACGCGCAGCGGACGCACGGGTTGGCGGGTGCGTTTGCCGGGAACGGGAACGCCCGCGTCAGCCATGGCCTCGATCAGCACGCCCCCCACGGCGGCGAGCGTCTTGCCGCTGCCGGTAGGCGTATGGATGAGGCCCGACTCGCCCGCGAGGTAGTGCTTCCATGCTTCACGCTGGAACGGCAGCGGCTTCCAGCCGCGCGACGTGAACCATCCCGCAAGCCGCTGCCGGGGCGTCGCGCTTTCCCTGGGCGTGGCCGATCGGGTCACCGTGCCAACGCCTTGAGCGCATGCAGATGGTCGGCGTCCGCCGGGGTCTTGTCGTGTCGCCAGCGCAGGATGCGCGGGAAGCGCACCGCCACGCCGGACTTGTGCCGCGGACTGAGGTTGACGCCTTCGAAGCCCAGCTCGAACACATGTTGCGCGGTCACCGACCTGACGGGACCGAAGCGCTCCCGCGTATGCGTGCGGATCCACTGGTCGAGCTTGAGGATTTCCTGGTCGTCGAGCCCCGAGTAGGCCTTGGCGATCGGCACGAGTTCCCCCGCCTCGTTCCAGACGCCGAAGGTGTAATCGGTATACAGCGTGCTGCGCCGCCCATGACCGGCCTGCGCGTACAGAAGCACCGCATCCACCGTCAGCGGATCCACCTTCCATTTCCACCAGTCGCCGCGGCGCCGGCCACTGCGGTAAGGCGAACCGGCCCGCTTGAGCATCAGCCCTTCCACACCACGCTCGCGTGAGGCATCGCGCAGTTCCGCTGCCTGCTGCCAGGAGGCGGCCTGCACGCGCGGCGAAACGACCAGGCGCGGTTGCGCAGCGGTGGCCAGCAGATCCTCGAGGCGCTCGCGCCGCCATTCGAGTGGCTGTTCGCGCAGGTCGGTGCCTTCGAGTTCCAGCAGGTCGTAGACCAGCACGCGGGCAGGCGCGGCCTGCAGATGCCGGGGGCCGGGACGCCGTCGCTGGATGCGGGTCTGCAGTGCCGAGAACGGCAGCGGTGCATCGCCGGACTCCCAGGCAAGCAGTTCGCCGTCGAGCACGGCATCCACCGGCAACGCCGTCGCGGCCGCTTCGATTTCCGGAAAGCGGCCATCCAGCCGTTCCTCGCCGCGCGACCAGAGCGCCACCTCGCCACGCCGCCGGATGATCTGCAGGCGGATGCCATCCCACTTCCATTCCAGCAGCCAATCCTCCACCGCGCCCAGCGACTCGACCGACGTCTCCAGCGGCGAGGCCAGGAAAAAGGGATACGGCTGCTCGCGATCGCTTTCCAGCGCCTCGGTCGACATCAGGTCGGCGAGGAATTCCGGCGTGGGCGACCAGTTCCCCAGCATGCGCTGCGCCAGTACGGCCACGGGGACACCCGACAGGTCCGCCAACGCCTGCTGGACCACGCGCAGCGACACGCCCACGCGCAATGCGCCGGTCAACAGCTTGTTGAACACCAGCCGCTCGCCATCGGACAGGGTGCGCCAGGCGGTCACCACCACTTCGCGGCGCGCTTCCACGTCGGTACCCGCCACGGGCAGCAGGTGCTGCGTGATCCACCGATGCAGGGGGATATCCGCCACTACGCCGGCATCAGGCTCACCGACCAGCAGCGCGAGCGTCTCCGCCAGGTCGCCGACATGGTCGTAGCAGTCCTCGACCAGCCACAACGGCTGGCCACTGACCTCGCTGGCCCACTGCCGCAGTTCACCGCTGCTGGCGATCCGCGCCAGTTTCCCGCCGGAGAGGAGCCAGAGCGCCCACACCGCATCCGCAGGTGGGGCCTGCCGCACGTAATCGGCAATGGCGGCGCGCTTGTCCAGCGTGCCGGTGCTGTGTTCCAGCCGCTGGTAGAGCGCGGCGAACGCCCTCATTCCTCTGCCCCGAAGTCGGTGGCGAACGCCTGCGCTTCGTAGCCCTGCTCCTGCAGGACGCGGATGAGCGCATCGGTATTGCCATGGGTCGCGATGATGCGGCGCGCGCCGGTCTGCGCGACGGTGGCCAGCAGCGCCGGCCAGTCCGCGTGATCGGAGATCACGAAGCCGCGATCGTAGTTGCGGCGCCGGCGATTGCCGCGCAGCCGCATCCAGCCGGACGCAAACCCGTGTTCGGCGTCGCGGAACCGGCGTATCCAGGGCGAGCCTGCCGCCGACGGCGGTGCCATGACCAGCCTACCCGCGTAGTCGGTGCCCTTGGGCTGCTCGGACACCGGCGTCGTCTCCACCATGTCGATGCCCGCCTGGCGATAGACCTCCACGCCGGCCTGGATGGCGCCATGCAGGGCCACCGCAGGCTCGCCCTGCCGGGCCAGTTCCGCCAGGATGCGTTGCGCCTTGCCCAGGGCGTAGCAATACAGGATCGCCGCACGCCCGCGCTCCGCGCACGCGCGGCGCCAGTCCGCGATCTGTCCGATCACCCGCGGCGTGTCGGGCCACTGGTAGACCGGCAGGCCGAAGGTCGCTTCGGTGATGAACACGTCGCAGGGCACCACTTCGAAAGGCGCGCAGGTAGGGTCGTGCTGCCGCTTGTAGTCGCCCGACGCCACCCAGACCCGTCCACCGACCTCTATCCGCACCTGTGCGGAACCGAGCACGTGGCCCGCCGAATGCAACGACACGCGTGCCTGCCCCAACTGGAAGGCTTCACCGTAATCGTGCGCATGCAGCACCTGCTCACCCAGGCGCCACTGCAGGATGGGAATGGAGGCCGCCGTCGCGTGATACACGCCCATTCCCGCGCGCGCGTGGTCGCCGTGGCCGTGGGTGATCACCGCCGTCGGCACGGGACGCCAGGGATCGATGTAGAAGTCGCCCGCCGGGCAGTACATGCCTTCGCGGCGCAGGACGATGAGGTCTTGCACGTCGACCGCCATGACGGCGCCGCTAGCGCGGCCCGGCCTCTTCGCGCTTGCGCGCACGGTGGTCGCTCAGCAGGGAACTGACCACGATCCCGCACCCCAGCATCACGCCCACCAGGAACAGCAGCAACGCCACCACCGGATATCCCCACACCGTATGCGGCGTGGAGATGCGCATCATCAACGAGGACGCCATGATCAGCGCGGCGGTGATGACGCCCACCGAGATGCGGTTGGCGATCTTCTGCAGGTTTTCCATCAACCGGGACTCTTCCAGTCCGGTGACGCGCATCTGCAGGCGGTTCTCCGCGACCAGCGACAGGATGTCAGAGAGCTTGCGCGGTCCGTCGCGCAGCAGTGCCTGCACCTCCATCATCTCGCTGGCCAGGTTTGGCGAGGACAGGGACTTGCGCAGGCGCGCACGCATCACGTGCTGCAGCTGGTCTTCCACCAGGCGTTGCGTATCGAGCGTGGGCGCCAGTGCATGGCATACCGTATCCAGGTTGAGCAGCGTCTTGCCGAGCAGGCTCAGTTCCGGCGCGGTGCGCAGGCCGCACTGTGTCGCGATGCGGACCAGTTCCAGCACCACGCGGCCCTCCGACATCGAGGCCTGGTGCGCGCTGTACCGGGAGATCAGCTGCCCGACTTCGCGCAGGTAGCGCGGCTCGTCGTAATCCTCGAGGCGGACGCCCAGCGCGATGCTTTCTTCGGCGACCTGCTCGCCCCTGCCGTCCACCGCGGCGAACAGCAGCTTGAGCAGGCGGTCGCGCTGGCGGGGCGGGACATTGGCCACCATGCCCAGGTCGAAGATCGCCAGGCGTCCGTCATCGGTGACGCGCAGGTTGCCGGGATGGGGATCGGCATGGATCTCGCCGTGCACGAAGATCTGGTCCAGGTAGCCGCGCAGCAGTTCCTCGGCCAGCGGCGTCATCGACTCCTCGGTGCGGCGCAGCCCGGTGATCTGGTCGACCCGCGTGCCCTGCGCCAGCTCCATGGTCAAGACGCGCTTGCTGGTGTAGTCCCAGATCGGCGCGGGCACCCACAGACGGTTGAATGGCAGCAGGTGCTGGCGGAAGCGCTCCAAGTTCTCCGCTTCGGCCACGTAGTCCAGTTCCGCCATCAGCGAACGCGAGAATTCCGCCAACCATTCCGAGAAGCGCACATGCCGGCCCAGCTCGGTCATGCGGTCCGCGGCGTCGGTGACGCCCCGCAGCAGTTCCAGGTCGCTCAGCAGCTGCTGCGCCACGCCGGGCCGCTGCACTTTGACCGCCACCTCGCGTCCATCGCGCAGGGTCGCGCGGTGCACCTGTGCGAGCGAGGCGCATCCCAGCGGAGTTTCATCGAAGGACGCGAACGCCTTGCTGATCCGCACGCCCAGCGCATCCTCGACCTGTTCACGCACCCGGTCGTAAGGGATGGGCGCGACGTTTTCCTGCATCCTCTCCAGCGCGGCGGCGTACGCAGGCGGCACCAGGTCGGGCCGCGTGGAGAGCATCTGGCCCAGCTTCACGAAGGTAGGCCCCATCGCCTCCAGCTCGTCTGCGAAACGCTCCGGACTGCCTTCCTCGGCCACGTCGTCCTCTTCAAGGCTCGCGTCCAACGCCAGTCCGTTGAAGACCCCGGATTTCCGGTAGCGGAACAGGAACCGCAGGATGGTGGCGCGTCGTGCCAGCCGGCCGGTCTGCGGGGTCGATTCTGTCTCACTGCTCATGCGAACCTCGATCATGCTGTTACGGATTGTGATGAAGAAGCCGGTGAGCTCGTCGTGAACGGATACGTCGCGCGATCACGGCGCGATAACCACCCGCGCTGGCCCAATGCGCATGCGCCCGTTCCGGGTTGCAACCCCGGAGGTTCAAGATGAATCGGACACTCAAGCACCAGGACAACGCCCACAGCGACAGCGCGAAGGCCGACACGCCCGACAAGCACCGCAATGACAACGCCCGCTGGAAAGACCATGACCAGCCCGAGGACACGGACAGCCCGAAGCCGGACCCGGAGCGCGACTATCCGGGGGCACGCGACAAGGTGCCGCGCTGAAACATCCGCACAGGTTGCTGCAGTGCCATGCGCGCTATCCGCATCGCGTCTTCACGGCGCGAACACGTGGCCTGCGCACGCTTGTCGCCTCTCTCTCATCAGCAGGATCCTCCATGACCCGCGTTCGCCGCTGCCCTTCGCTTCTGCTGAGCCTGACCCTGCTGTGCCTATCGACCGCGCACGCAGCGGAAAGTCCGCTCGCCCCGGCAGCCAACCAGGTCGACACGACCACGGGGCTGGCCGGCCGGTTGCGTGCACAGGTGCTGCTGGATCGCGCGGGGTTTTCGCCCGGGGAGATCGATGGCCTTGCAGGCTCCAACCAGCGTCGCGCCGTGCGCGGTTACCAGCGGGCCAAGGCGCTGCCGGTCACCGGCAACCTGGATGCCGCCACCTGGGCCGCACTCAACGCGGACGCCGCGCCCGTGCTGGTGGCATACACCCTCACGGTTGAAGACGTGGGCCAGGTCTATGCGGCATTGCCTGACGACATGATGGAGCAGGGCAAGCTGAAGTCGCTGGGTTTCGAATCGATCGAGGAAGCGCTGGGTGAACGCTTCCACGCCAGCCCTGCCCTGCTCCGCACCTTGAATCCCACGGCGGATTTCACCCGCGCGGGCACGGTGCTGCAGGTGCCCAACGTCCTGGCGACCGCAGCGCCCGCCAAGGCGGCCCGGGTAGTGGTGGACAAGTCCGACTCCACCCTTTCCCTGGTGGATGCCGAGGGCAAGGCATTCGCGCAGTACCCGGTGTCTTCCGGCAGCGAACACGACCCACTGCCACTTGGCGAGTGGAAGATCGTGGCCACGGCGGTCAACCCGACCTTCCACTACAACCCCGCGCTGTTCTGGGATTCGGATCCCGCGCATGCCAAGGCGACGCTCGCCGCGGGCCCCAACAATCCGGTGGGTACGCGCTGGATCGATCTGTCCAAGCCGCACTACGGCCTGCATGGCACGGCGGAGCCTGCCAGCATCGGCAAGACCCAGTCCCATGGCTGCGTGCGCCTCACCAACTGGGATGTCGAGCGTGTGGCGGCGGCGGTGGGACCCGCCGTCGTCGTCGTCATGCAGGAGTGAGGCATGAAGTACCTGCTGGCGCTGATCGCGGCGGTGATCCTGGGCGTGGTGCTCTACCGCGGCATCGACATTTCACGCACCCCTGCCGCAGCAGCGACGACCGCACCGCAGCCTCAGGCGTCACCGCCTGACACCTACTCACCGCCGGCCATTTCGGAATCGTCGGAATCATCGGAATCACCTCGCGCGGTCGCCGCGATGACGCCTCCCCCGGCCTTGCCCATGGCCACCGCACCGTCCCCTGTGCCCGGGCAGCGCTCACCCGCATTGCTCATCCCGGTGCAGGGCAAGACGGCGTCCGATCTCGCCGACACGTTCACCGATGCGCGCAGCGAGGGACGTTCGCACGACGCCATCGACATCATGGCCAGCGCCGGTACGCCCGTGCTCGCCGTGGCGGACGGCCACGTGGAAAAGCTGTTCCACAGCGAACGCGGCGGCCTGACGATCTATCAGTTCGAGCCGCAGGGAAAGTACGCCTACTACTACGCCCACCTGCAAGGCTACGCGCCCGGCCTGGCGGAAAAGCAGTCGCTCAAGCGCGGCCAGGTGATCGGATATGTCGGCAGCACCGGCAATGCGAGCCCCGATGCCCCGCATCTGCACTTCGCGGTTTTCCTGCTGGGCGCCGAACGCCGCTGGTGGGAAGGCACCGCCATCAACCCCTATCCGCTGCTTGCTTCACCGGGTGGATGAACCGTCCGCTATCGGATTATCGGTTGCGGCCTCCACTCCATTGAAGAATCTGCCGAGTGCCTTCGTGCCGGGCTTATCCGGATCTCTTAACGGGGAAGACAACACGCAATGAAAAAGCCCCCGCGTTGCGGGGGCCTGGTTTCACTCTTCTTCTTCGCCGGGTTCGCTGTCCTTGCGATTGGGCTCCCTCTGCGGCTTGTCCGGCTTCTGCCCGGGTTGCGGTTGCCGATGGCCTTGCTGTTCGCGCGGAGTCGTCATGGGAAATCCTCAGTGGCGTTTGCCACATTCAAAAGAACGCACTCCATGCGATGAAGTGCGTGGTGTGCGACCTGCGTAGCGTCGCGTGGAATCCGCAGTCGAAATCAGCGGCCGTCGCGATCGAAGTCACCCGGGAGCTTGCGCTCGATGTAGTGCCAGCCATCACGCACGGCACCCTTCGCCTGCGGCCAGTCCAGGCGGGAGCTGTCGCGGGTGGTCGCCCACTTGCGCTCCAGTTCGCCTTCGACGTCTTCGAACTTCTGGCCACGGTAGTCGCCATAGGTGTCGTAGCCATACTTGTATGCGGGGCGGTAGTCATCCCACTCGCGGCCCTCGGTGTAGTAAGGCGCCTGGCGATACTGGCCTTCGAAATTGGCGATGTATTCCGTCGGGTTCACCACCTCTGCGATCGAGTCGCCGGCCTTCGCCCCCAGTACACCACCGGCCACCGCACCAACGACGGTGCCGACGGGGCCGCCTACAGCGGTGCCGGCCACCGCACCCGCGATGGCGCCGCCTACGGCACCCGTACCTGCACCAATGCTGTGGTCTTTCTTGATCTCGCTCATTGCATGTCACTCCAGCGTCATGAACCGATTGGGGAAAACTGATGCCGTTGGCGCCAGTGGAGTGACTGTGGGCGCAGCCGCTGTGCGTGCCCGTGAAAATCAGCGCATTCTCCGCTCACGCATGCGCAACGTTTACCCGGCATTTCCAGAGATCAAACAATGCTCACCATCATGTACGCAGCAAGTGGCCTCATCGCCACGTGGACACGTTGCGCGTGACTACGGAGCACACGAATTACTGAAAGCCGCGATGCTCACCCTCACAGTTCGCACACGGCCGCAGGGCGACGTGCGTTCATCTCCTGGGGCAGCCATGGCCCCCGGGGCAGGTGATCATGGGATTCTCGTTGGAGGGTGTCAGCGGAGAAGCCGATCGATCCGCGCCTGCAGGCGCGGACCGATCAGCAGGATCGCGGGGATCACGATCAGATAGGCGGCGCCCCACGAGCGCAGCCATGCGAGGACGAAGCCGTCGGCCAGGCCCCGGTTGAGCGCAATCAGGACGAAGGAAATGATGCCGGTGGTGATGACGCCCATCGACAGCGCGAAGGCGATCTTCCGTTTCAGTTCGATGGTCATGGCTTTGTGCTCAGTGCGCGGCGACGCCATAGCGCGACGCGGGCGCGGACCGCGACAGCCCTGGCGCCAATGCCTTGCGGGCCTGCTCGAACGCGTTCCAGTCGGCGATGTCGGGAAGCGACGGGATGGTGACCTGTTCGCCTTGGGCCAGGCCGGCCAGGGCTGCATCCACCATCGCCTGCGCGGGCATGACGATGCCGGCCGGCAGGTGCGCGACGGGCGTGCCGGCAACGTCCCAGAAATCCGTCGCCGTGGCGCCCGGCAACACCGCCTGGATGCGGACGCCCTTGTCCGCCAGTTCGTGGTGCAGGGACTGGGAGAGCGCCAGCAGGAACGCCTTGCTGCCGGCATACACGCCGTTCAGCAGTTCGGGGGCCACGGCGACGATCGAGGCGATGTTGATGATGGTGCCGGCGCCGCGGGCGACGAAGCCCGGGGCGGCGGCATAGGCCAGGCGCATGGGAACGTTGGCGTTGAGCACGATCATCCGCTCCATGTCCTCGACATCGGATTGCAGCAGCGGTGCGGTGGCGCCGACACCGGCGTTGTTGACCAGCACGGTGATGCTGGCATCGGTCTTCAGCACGGCCTCGACACGGGCCAGGTCATCGGCGCGGGTGAGGTCGGCGGTGAGGATCTCCACCGAGCGCCCGGTCTGATCGGTCAGCTGCCGGGCCAGCGTCTGGAGATTCCCGGCGCGGCGCGCGACAAGGATCAGGTCATGGCCGGCACGGGCCAGGCGGTCGGCATACAGGGCGCCGATGCCGGACGATGCGCCGGTGATCAGCGCCGTGCCCTTGTGGATGTTCGTGTTCATGGAGGACTCCTGGCCCGGGGACATCCCGGTGTGGCGCAGACTATGCGCCGGGTTGCCGATGGCGTAAATGTCGTATATACCTCATTTCAGGACATCAAGGATCAAGGCCATGCTCACCATCGGTTTCGTGCTGCCCGAAGGCTTCCAGATCATGGGGCTGGCGGCCGCGTCGGCCTTCGAACTGGCGAATGTCAGCGCAAAGCAGCGCCTCTACGAAATCCGGCTGTTGTCGGAACAGGGCGGCCCGGTGACCAACTCGTTGGGCGCCGCGGTCGAAACGCACGCCCTCGCACGGCAGAAGGTCGACACCCTGATCGTGAGCGGCCTGCTGTACCCGCAGCCGTCCAGCGCCACCCTGATCAAGCGCCTGCGCCAGGCGTCCGCTTCCAGCCGTCGTACCGCGTCGGTGTGCACGGGCGCGTTCCTGCTGGGCGAGGCCGGCCTGCTGGACGGGCGGCGCGTCACCACGCACTGGTTCCATGCCCGCGACCTGCAGAAGCAGTTCCCGAAAGCGCGGGTCGAGGAAGACCGCATCTTCATCATCGACGATTCGGTCTGGACATCGGCCGGCATGAGCGCCGGCATCGATCTGGCGCTGGGCATGATCGAGAAGGATTTCGGTGGCGAGCTTGCGCGCTCGGTGGCGCAGAAGCTGGTCGTCCACCACCGCCGCGCGGGCGGACAATCGCAGCACTCGGCGCTGCTCGAACTGGATGCGAAGTCCGACCGCATCCAGGGTGCCCTGGAACACGCGCGCCGCAACCTGCGCGACGCATTGACGGTGGAAGAACTGGCCGCCGCCGCACACCTGAGCCCCCGGCAGTTCAGCCGCGCGTTCCGTGCCGAAACCGGTCAGTCACCTGCGCGTGCGGTGGAACACCTGCGCGTGGAGGCGGCGCGACTGATGGTGGAGCAGAGCCGGCACACGATCGACGAGATCGCGATGGAAACAGGTTTCTCGGATCCCGAACGGATGCGCCGCGCGTTCCTGCGCGCCTTCGGACAACCGCCCCAGGTGCTGCGCCGGAATGCGCGGCAGGCGACCGCCTGACCGCGTCAGGCTGGCGGCACCAGGCCATCATCAGGCCGCGTACGAGCGCCTTGCAGAATGGAGCCATGCATGCGGTGGCTTGCAGTCGGTAGCGGAGTGCAGGATCACTGACAGGCGTGTCGAAACACCGTCTGCAGGAGCTGGGGCAACTCAACGGTTTCCCGACACGCTACAGAGTGTCGGTGATAGGTCCCGGTGAATGGCCTACCTGGTAGCGCGGCAATGCGATCGTAAACACGCAGCCCGAACCGGCGATGCTGCGCACGCTGAGCTCGCCATGGTTGGCTTCGACGCTGCGGCGGGAGATGGAGAGCCCCAGTCCCAGGCCGCTCCTGTCCTCCCCCGCCTGCACGAAGGGCTGGAAGATGGTGTCCATGTGTGCCGCCGACAGGCCGCCACAGCGGTCTTCCACATCGATGAAGATGCGGTCGGCCACCGCATAGGCATCCAGCGTGATCTCGCTGTGTGCAGGCGAGAACTTGAACGCGTTCTGCAGCAGGTTGCCGGCAGCCGACAGCAGCAGGTCCCGGTCCACCTTGATGGCAAGCAGCGGATCGACCGCGGACACGCTCAGCACGCACTCCCTGACGTGCGCATCCAGCGAGGCGGACTGCGTGATCTCGCCGACGTAATCCGACAGCGAATACATCTGGTCCTGCAGCGGCATGCCCACCGTCATGCGCACTTCCGCCAGCGAGCGGTCGATCAGGCTTCCCAGCGCCACCAGCGCCCGGTCGAGGATGCCGCCCGTGGCACCCGACAACCCGACGCTGCCCTGCTTTATCAGCGACAGCGCGAGCGTGGCGGTGCACAACTGGTTCCTCAGCTCATGGGCAAGGAATCCCAGTCGCTCGTTCAGGGCGATGGCCTGGGCTTCGGCAAGCCCGGCATCATGCTGGTAGCCGAACTCGGTGACCGCGTTGGCGATGGCGTTGTCCAGGCAGCGGTTGAGCGTGCGGAATTCATCCACGGCGATCATCTCGCCGCGCTCCACGGCCAGGTCCGAGATCGCCTGGCACAGGTCGCCGTAGTCGTGCACCACCTCGTCGACGGTGAAGCCGTGCCGCAGCAGTTCGCGTCCGTGCATGCCGGCCGACTCACCGATTTCGGACAGCGCGGGCACGCCCCCGCTCGGCCCTGATACCTTCCGGCTGCGCATGGGGTCGGAGGTGGCTTCCAGTTGCAGCGTCCTGATCAACTGGTCGAGGAACACCGTTATCCCATGGTCCAACTCGGCACTTGGCGTGCTGGAGGACGATCGCTGCGCGACCTTGGTCCGGCAGCGGGCGATGAGCTCGGCACGGTTGTCGATGAGGAAGTGGTACATCATCGTTCGACCATACGCGCATGGCGACCCGGGCAGCGTGATTGCCGGCGAAACGCCGACCGTCTGTCGGCGCTACCGGTACTTTTCGGACGGACGACCGGATTTCCGCCCCGGAAGGCTGCGCACGGCCCAGTCCGGACCCGTCGGATGACGCGCCGAGCAGGCAGCCGCCGGCAGCAGACCGCCCGGAGGGCCGGGCAGGTGATCGACCCTGCCGGTGGCCTACACCATCGGCAACTTCAATCCCTGCTCCTTCGCGCACTGCACGGCGATCTCGTAGCCGGCGTCCGCATGGCGCATCACGCCGGTGCCGGGGTCGTTCCACAACACGCGGGCGATGCGCTTGTCCGCGGCCACGCTGCCGTCGCAGACGATGACCACGCCGCTGTGCTGGCTATAGCCCATGCCCACGCCGCCACCGTGGTGCAGCGAGACCCAGGTGGCGCCGCCGGCGACGTTGAGCATGGCGTTGAGCAGCGGCCAGTCGGAAACCGCGTCGCTGCCGTCCTTCATCGCCTCGGTTTCGCGGTTGGGCGAGGCCACGCTGCCGCTGTCCAGATGATCGCGGCCGATCACCACCGGCGCCTTCAGTTCGCCGTTGCGGACCATCTCGTTGAAGGCCAGGCCCAGCTTGTGGCGCAGGCCCAGGCCGACCCAGCAGATGCGTGCCGGCAGGCCCTGGAAGCTGATGCGCTCGCGCGCCATGTCCAGCCAGCGATGCAGGTGCGCATCATCGGGGATCAGTTCCTTCACCTTGGCGTCGGTCTTGTAGATGTCCTCCGGATCACCGCTCAGCGCGACCCAGCGGAACGGCCCCACGCCGCGGCAGAACAGCGGGCGCACATAGGCGGGCACGAAGCCGGGGAAGTCGAACGCGTTCTTCAGCCCCTGGTCGAACGCCATCTGGCGGATGTTGTTGCCATAGTCGAACGTCGGCACGCCCATCTTCTGGAAGGCCAGCATCGCTTCCACGTGCACGCGCATGGACTGCTTGGCGGCATCGCGCACGCGCTCGGGCTCCACCTTCTGCTCGGCCAGCCACTGTTCCAGCGTCCAGCCGATCGGCAGGTAGCCGTGCACGGGGTCATGCGCGCTGGTCTGGTCGGTGACGGCATCGGGGCGCACGCCGCGCTTCACCAGCTCCGGGAGGATTTCCGCGGCGTTGCCGAGCAGCGCGATGGACTTCGCTTCGCCTGTCGCCGTGTACTTCGCGATGCGCGCGAGGGCGTCGTCGAGGTCGGTGGCCTGCTCGTCCACGTAGCGCGTGCGCAGGCGCATGTCGATGCTGGACTGCCGGCACTCGATGTTGAGCGAACTTGCACCGGCCAGCGCCGCGGCCAGCGGCTGTGCGCCGCCCATGCCGCCCAAGCCGGCGGTGAGGATCCACTTGCCGGACAGGCTGCCGCCGTAGTGCTGGCGACCCATTTCCACGAAGGTTTCGTACGTGCCCTGCACGATGCCCTGGCTGCCGATGTAGATCCACGAACCGGCTGTCATCTGGCCGTACATCGCCAGGCCCTTCCTGTCGAGTTCGTTGAAGTGCTCCCACGTGGCCCAGTGCGGCACCAGGTTGGAATTGGCGATCAGTACGCGCGGGGCATCGACGTGGGTGGGGAAGATGCCGACAGGCTTGCCGGACTGCACCAGCAGCGTTTCGTTGTCGTCCAGTTCGCGCAGCGACTTCAGGATGGCGTCGTAGCAGTCCCAGTCGCGCGCGGCGCGGCCGATGCCGCCGTACACCACCAGCGAAGTGGGGTCTTCGGCGACTTCCGCGTCCAGGTTGTTCTGCAGCATGCGGTACGGCGCCTCGCTGAGCCACGACTTGCAGCTCAACTGGGTGCCACGCGGGGCACGGATGACGCGGGTGGGATCGGTGCGGTTGGACATGGCACGGCCGGTGGAAGGAGATGGCTCATTATCGCAGGGCCACCCCGCGGGCGTGGCAGAATCCGGCCATGACCCTCCGCCTGCCTGCCCAAGCCTTCCTGTTGCTGTTCGGGCTGCTGTGCGCGGCCGTTGCCCACGCCCAACCCACCGCTGACCGCATGCTGGTCTTCAGCAAGACCGCGAAGTTCCGTCATGACGCCATTCCGGTTGCCGTTGCTGCGCTGCAACGGGTCGCCGCGCAGGAAGGCCTGTTGGCTGACCACAGCGAGGATGCCGACGCCTTCACTGCCGCCAACCTGGCGCGCTATCGCGTGGTGGTGTTCGCCAGCACCACGGGCGACGTGCTTGACGAGGCACAGCAACAGGCGCTGGAAGGATTCATCCGCGACGGCGGCGGATTCGTGGGCGTGCATGCCGCTGCGGATACCGAATACGACTGGCCGTGGTACGGGCAACTGGTGGGCGCGTATTTCCGGAACCATCCCCCGGGCCTGCAGCCCACCCACGTGCAACCCGAACACGATGGCAGGCCGGGGGGCACGCGATGGGCGATCACCGACGAGCTTTACAACTACCGCGCCAATCCTCGCCCACGCGTGCGCGTGATCGCGACGGTGGACGAACGCGAATACGAAGGTGGCACGATGGGCGCAGATCATCCCATCGCGTGGTGCCATGCGTTCGATGGCGGACGCAGCTGGTACACCGGGCTGGGCCACGATGCGCGCGTCTACGCGATGGATGACTTCCTGACACAGCTGCGCCGCGGGGTGCGCTACGCGGCCGGGAAATCGGACGACTGTTGAAGCGCCGCCTTCGTCGCACCTTCCCGCCCGGCATGGGGGGAAGGTGCAGGGAAACCGCGATCAGTTGATCGACGGATCCAGGGTGCGCAGCGCGTCGCCCAGGTCGGTGCGGCCGGTGCGGTCGATGTCTTCCTTGCTGTAGGCACGGCCGGACTGCATGGCGCAACGTCCCTTGCTGTCGCGGGACGTGATGCGCGAACCGGTCTGGCGCAGGCAGCGCGAATCGTCCACCGCCTTGCGGTCGGCCGCGACGTCTTCCTGCAGCTTCACCGTGGCGGCGGCATCCACCGTGACGGCAGCGGGTGCGGGGGATTCTTTCGCCGATTCCGGCGACTGCGCGTGGGCGGCCGAGGCCAGGCAGGCGGCAAGGGCAAATACAACGATCTGCTTCATGATCGACTCCGTTCCGACGGGATGTGACAGTCCTTTATACGCCCGTAGTGACATCCGTTCCGGCGCCCGGGCGCGGGGCGTTCAGTCACCTGTCAGGTGGTCGGGCACTGCGGCCTGCGACCCTCGTGGAACCGTTGCACGGCGGCGGCATCCGCCTTCTGCGGCGGAATGCCGTCGTCGAACAGCACCCGCCAGACGCCGTCGTCGCCCCTTTGCCAGACCGAGCCGAAACGTCCCAGCCGTGCTTCGCCGGTCTTGGGGTCCTCGTACAACGCCGGCCCGCTGGAATACGCCGTGCGGCCATCTCCGCCCAGGGTGACCACCGCCGGGTACCAGCGGAGCTTGAGGGCAGTGCCGTCGATCAGGCCGGCCCATTCGGCGGTGATGGCGTCGCGGCCCACGGTGGCCTTGCGACTGACCCCGAAGGCGGCGTCGGCATGCAGGTGTTCGGCAAAGGCGCGCGCATCGTGGTCGGCAACCGACTGGGCGAAGCTCAGCTCGCGCTGCCAGACGGCGCATTCGGCCTGCTGGCGGGGATCGGGCGGCGCTGCCTGCACGCTAACGGCCAGCAGGGCCAGCGAAAGCAGGGATGATTGAACCATGCGTGATGTCATGCGGATTACGCCGGAGTCTGCCAAGCTTGCGCCATTCGACTGCGATTCCGTTGCCCATGCACCTGCCATTTGTCAGGGTGCCGTGGCTGGCCGCCCTGCTGTTCTTGGCGGCCTGCTCCAGCGCGCCTACCGCACCACCGCCGGCGCCCTCCCCCGCCACGCGCGTCCTGCTGATCTCCATCGATGGTCTGCCCGCCAGCACGCTGGGCAGGGGCAATACGCCGCACCTGGACCAGATCGCGGCGCAGGGCGTGCGCGCCGCGTGGATGAATCCCTCCTACCCGGTCCTGACCTTCCCCAACCACTTCACCCTGGTCACCGGCCTGCGCCCGGACCACCACGGCATGATCCACAACTCCATGCACGACGCCGACCTGGGCCGATTCCGCGTAGCCGATCTGGAAGCCGGGATGGATGCGCGCTGGTGGCAGGGCGAACCGATCTGGAACACCGCTGAAAAGGCCGGCCTGCGCACGGCGATCTGGGCGTGGCCCGGCAACATGGCACCCATCGCCGGGCTGCAGCCCAGCCGTCGCGTGCCGTATTCGCCGCATGTGAGTCCCGCGGCGCGTGCGGATGAAGTCGCCGGCTGGTTGACGGGACCCGTCGCCACGCGGCCGCGTCTGGCAGCGCTCTATTTCGAGAACGTGGACACCACCGGCCACGACCAGGGCATCGATGCGCCGGCGACCGTGGCCATGGTGCGCGACGTCGACGCCGCCGTCGGCCGCATCCTGCAGGCGCTGGACGCACACGGACTGCGCGCCACCACCGACGTGGTGGTGGTGTCCGACCATGGCATGGCCGACGTGCAGCCCCACCAGTACATCGCGCTGGAGGACATGGTGGCATTCGAGCAGGCCGAAGCGGTGAGCACGGGCCAGGTGATCGGCTTCAATCCACGCCCCGGTTTCGAGGCCATCGCACGCCAGCGCCTGCTGGGCCGGCACCCGCATTACACCTGCTGGCCCAAGCAGGCGCTGCCTGCGCGCTGGCACTACGGCACGCACCCCCGGGTGCCCGCGATCGTCTGCCAGATGGACGAAGGCTGGAACGCATTGCCCGCGGAGCAGTTGCGCAAGGGTCCAAAGGAAGAACGGAATCGTGGCTCGCATGGCTACGATCCCGCATTGCCCTCGATGCGGGCGGTGTTCCTGGCGGCGGGTCCCTCGTTTCGCGGCGGCACCACGCTGCCGGCCTTCGACAACGTGGACGTGTATCCGTTGCTCGCGCATCTGCTTCGCATCCCCCCCGCACCGAACGACGGCACGCTGCAGACGTTCGTGCCCGTCCTGCAGACGGTGACACCGCCACCGCATTGATGTCCGGAAACGGGGAGTCGGGGCTGGCGCCCGGTGCTAGCCTTCGCCCATGGCCTCCCCCGACACCGCCGCCCTGCCCGACCCGCAGATCTGCGAACAGGCACGCCTCAGCCGCGATGCGCGCTTCGATGGCCTGTTCTTCACGGCCGTCACCAGCACCCGCATCTATTGCCGTCCGACCTGCCCGGCGCCGGCGCCAAAGCCGAAGAACATCGTCTATTACCGCCACGCCGCCGCGGCCGAGGCGGCGGGCTTCCGCCCCTGCCTGCGCTGCCGGCCGGAACTGGCACCCGGCGACGGCAGCTGGCGACGTGGCGATGAAGTGGTGGCGCGTGCGCTGAAACTGATCGACCAAGGGGCGCTGGTGGAGGCGCCGCTGGCGACGCTGGCCGGCAACGTGGGTCTGGGTGAGCGCCAGCTTCGCCGCCTCTTCTCCGACCGGTTGGGCGCCACGCCCGTGGAAGTGCACGGCACGCGCCGCCTGTTGTTCGCCAAGCAATTGCTGACGGAAACCACACTGCCGATCACCCAGGTGGCGCTGGCGGCAGGGTTCGGCAGCCTGACGCGCTTCAACACCACCTTCCGCGAGGAATACCGGATGGCGCCGCGCGAACTGCGCAAGCGCGAGATGCCGTCGACGCACGACGTGATGACCCTGCGACTCGGCTACCGCCCGCCGTACGACTTCACCGCGATGCTCGACTTCCTGCGTGGTCGTGCGTTGCCGGGGGTGGAAGTCGTCGACGAGCACAGTTACCTGCGCGTGGTCGGCACGCCGGACGCGCCGGGGTGGCTGCGGGTCAGCGCCTGGGATGCCACCACGCACGCGCTGAAGCTCGAACTGCACGGCGGCGCGCCGGCCGACCTGCTGCAGATCGTCAACCGCCTGCGCCGCATGTTCGACCTGGATGCCGATCCTTCCGCCATCGCCGATGCACTGGGCGGCGATCCACGCCTGCGCCCGCTGCTGGCGGCGCGCCCCGGCCTGCGGCTGCCCAGCGGATGGGACGGTTTCGAGATCGCGGTACGCGCGGTGATCGGCCAGCAGGTCAGCGTCGCGGCGGCGCGCACGCTGACGGCGCGCCTGGCCGAGCGGCACGGCGTTCCGCTGGCGATGGACATGGCCGGGCTGACGCACCTGTTTCCCACGCCGCAAGCCCTCGTCGATGTCGACCTGACCAGGATCGGCCTGACGCGCGCACGCGCCGACACGATCCGCGGTCTTTCGCGCGCATTGCTGGACGGACGCGTCGATTTCCGGCCCGAGCGCACGCTGGACGATTTCACCGCGCGCTGGGTCGCCCTGCCGGGCATCGGCCCGTGGACCGCGCACTACATCGCGCTGCGTGCGACCGGACACCCGGATGCATTTCCGGCGGATGACCTGGTGTTGCAGAAGGCTGTGCCGACCGACGGCACCCGGATGACGGCAAAAGCGTTGACCGCGCGCGCAGAGGCGTGGCGACCCTGGCGGGCTTACGCCGTGATCCACGTGTGGAAGGGCAGTATGGCAGCGCCGAAAGTGCCCGGTGTTGTAGGAGCGACGTAAGTCGCGACCGGGATCCTTCCGACAACAAAGCATCTTCATTTATGCGGTCGCGACTCACGTCGCTCCTACATCAGAGCTCCCGTATGCTGCCCACGCCATGATCCTGTTCCGCCATCTCGACAGTCCCGTGGGCACGCTCACCCTCGCCGCGACCGATGACGGACTGCATGCGGTCGAGTTCCCGCGCAACCGCCATCCCACCGACCGCGATGGATGGAGGGAAGGCCAGCATCCGCTTCTTGATCTGACGGCCAAGCAGCTGGACGAGTATTTCTCGGCCAAGCGGCGCGTCTTCGATCTGCCGTTGGCACCGCGCGGCACGGCATTCCAGCGCGGCGTGTGGCTGACGCTCGCCGGCATCGGCTATGGCGAAACGATCAGCTATGCACAGCTGGCCCAGCGCATCGGCAAGCCGACGGCGATGCGCGCGGTCGGCGCGGCGAACGGACGCAATCCGCTGCCCATCGTGCTGCCCTGCCATCGCGTGATCGGCGCGGACGGCTCACTGACGGGCTTTGGCGGTGGGTTGCCGGCCAAACAGTTCCTGCTGGAACTGGAAGGCGCACTGCCACGCCGTGACGACCTGTTCGGCTGATCGCGACCGGGTCTCGGGTGGGAGCGACGTCAGTCGCGACAGTGGATCGGATCCATCCGCACGGACTGGTCGTTCCTCATCCGCGCACGCTGCGACGCGCTCGACGCCTCGCAGAGTGAATCGCTGGCGGGGCGCGGCTCAACCGTCGGCCAGCAGATGTTCCAGCGTGGTGCGGTAACGCGTGGCGATGGCATCGCGGTCGATGTGCCTGCCCTCCGCCACCACGCGCCTGCCCGCGACCTGCACTTCATCCACCAAGGGCCGGTTGCCGGCGAAGATCCAGCGGTCGATGACGTCACCGTCCGTGGCACCGGCCAGCGCAGGTGCGCGCCCGTCCAGCACGACGACATCGCCGCGCGTGTCCGCGAAGCCGCTGGCATCCGCCGCGCTCGCCAGCACGCCGCGCAGCAGGGTTTCGCCGACACTCGGCGAATCCGGCGTGACCGCGATGTTGCGATGGCGCGTGACCAGGCGCTGGCCGTACTCCAGCCAGCGCAGTTCTTCCACCGGCGAGACCGAGACATGCGAATCCGACCCGATCCCCCAGCGGCCATCGGCACGCAGGTAGTCCTGCAACGGGAACAGGCCATCGCCCAGGTTGGCTTCCGTCGTCGGGCAGATGGCCACCGTGGCGCCGCTGTCGGCAATGCCACGCGTTTCCTGCGGCGTCAGGTGGGTGGCATGCACGAGGGTCCAGCGACGGTCGACGGGAAACTCACCCAGCAGCCATTCCACCGGCCGCGCATTGCGCAGCGCCAGGCAGTCCTGCACTTCGCCCACCTGTTCGGCGATGTGGATGTGCAGCGGCGCGTCCGCCGGCAGCGCAGCCAGCACCTCGCGCATCGCCGCCTCCGGCACCGCGCGCAGGCTGTGGAACGCGCAACCGATGCGCAGCCGGTCGTCGCGCAGCGGCGCCAGCGCCTCTAACAGGCGCAGGAAGCCCTCCACGTCATGTCCGAAACGTCGTTGCCGCGCCGACAGCACGCGGCCGTCGAAGCCGCCGGTCATGTACAGCACCGGCAGCAGCGTCAAGCGGATACCGGTCTCCTGCGCGGCGGCCACCAGCGCCTTCGACATCGCCCCGGGATCGGCGTACGGCCTGCCGTCGGGCTGGTGGTGGACATAATGGAATTCGCACACGGTGGTGTAGCCGGCTTCCAGCATCTCCGCATACAACTGGCTCGCGACGGCATGCATGCTGTCCGGCGTCATGCGCGCGGCGAAGCGGTACATGATTTCGCGCCAGGTCCAGAAGCTGTCTTCGGGATGGCTCTGCCGTTCGGCCAGCCCCGCCATGGCGCGCTGGAATGCGTGCGAATGCAGGTTGGCGATGCCAGGCACGCGCCATCCCGCGCCATGTGCATGGACCAGCGGCGTGGGCATGGCGGAATCGGAGGCGGGCATGGTGCTTACGGCCGAAGGCATGGGTGCGCTAGGCTACCGCGTCGCCCCTTCCAAGACACGCCCATGACCGCTGTCGTGATCGCCCTGCTGGCGGTGTTTGCCTCGTTGTTCGCGGTTTTCGCGGTCCTGCGCGCATCGTCCCGCAAGCCCGGGACGGACGGCGACACGTCGCCGGGCGCTTTCTTCGAGGATCCACGTACCGGTGATGCCCCGGGCAACGGCGGCAGCGATGGCGGCGGTGATGGAGGTGGCGGTGACTGATGCGGCGAATCCGACGGGTCGGGACGGGCTGCTGCTCAACGCGCGGCTGGTCACGCTGGCCGACGATACCGGCTATGGCGTGATCGAGGACGGCGCACTGGCGTGGCGCGAGGGTGTGCTTCACTACGTGGGACCTGCAGCGGCCCTGCCGGCCGATGCGCGGACAGGGGCGACCGACGTGATCGATGCCGGTGGCGACTGGGTGACCCCCGGATTGATCGACTGCCACACCCACACGGTGTTCGCCGGCGACCGGGCGGGCGAGTTCGAACAGCGCCTGCAGGGCGCCAGTTACGAAGATATCGCGCGCCAGGGCGGCGGCATCGTGTCCACGGTACGCGCGACCCGCGACGCCAGCGAGGAAGACCTGCTTGCGCAATCGCTGCCACGTGCCCGCGCCCTGCGCGACGACGGCGTGACCACGCTGGAAATCAAGTCGGGCTACGGCCTGGATTTCGACAACGAGCGCAAGATGCTGCGGGTGGCACGACGTATCGGCGAAGCGCTGGGGATTACCGTGCGCACGACGTTCCTCGGCGCGCATGCGTTGCCGCCGGAATACGCGGGCCGCGCCGACGACTACATCGCGGCCGTATGCGACTGGCTGCCGGCGCTGCATCGCGAAGGCCTGGTGGATGCGGTGGATGCCTTCTGCGAGCGGATCGGTTTCACCCATGCCCAGACGCGTCGGGTGTTCGAAGCCGCGCGCGCACTGGGCTTGCCCGTGAAACTGCATGCCGACCAGCTGAGTGATGGTGAAGGCGCTGCGCTGGTGGCGGAATTCGGCGGCCTGTCGGCCGACCATGTGGAGTACACCTCACCTGCCGGCGTGGCGGCCATGTCAGGCGCAGGCACCGTCGCGGTGCTGCTGCCGGGTGCCTTTCACGTGCTGCGCGAAACGAAACTGCCGCCGCTGGACGCCTTCCGCGCCCATGGTGTGCCGATGGCGGTGGCCACCGACTGCAATCCGGGGACATCACCACTGCAGTCACTGCGTTTGGCGATGTCGCTGGCCTGCACGCATTTCCGACTGACGCCAGAAGAGGCGTTGCGCGGGGCGAGCGTATACGCAGCGCGCGCCCTGGGCCTGCGGGATCGCGGTCGACTGCAGGCGGGGATGCGCGCGGACTTCGTGCGCTGGCGGATCGGCCAGCCGGCGCAACTGGCGTACTGGCTGGGCGGCGATCTGGTCTCCGCCGTGCATGTGGGCGGACGCGTCGTGCACGCGCGTCCGCTCCACCACTCTTAGAAAACAAAAACCCCGGCACGGGCCGGGGTCTTGCGTACGCTGCCGGCGGAGCCGGCGCGTGGAATGACTTACGCCTTGGCGACAGTCTTCTTGGCCACGGCCTTCTTGGCCGGCGCCTTCACGACCGACTTCTTGGCCGTGGCGGTGGCAGCCACGCCAGCCTTGGCGACAGCGTGCTTGCGCGCGTTGCCATAGCTCGACACGTAGCGCTTGCCCTTGGCCGTCTTGCGATCACCCTTGCCCATCGTAGTTCTCCTAATTCATTGAAAAGACCGCCCAGGGATATGGGCCGTTGCGAAGGCGTTCGCCTGCCTCTGCGCCCTGCGCGAAGGCGCAAAGCCTACCACAGCAGGACCCTCAAAGCCCTGTCCGGGCGTGGTTTTGCCGGGTCCGGCGCGGGCGGAAATAGGGTTTCAGTGGGCGCAGCTGGCGTCGTGGACGTGCCAGTGGTTCAGCCGGAGGTTCAGCAGGTGGGCCAGCCCCACCAGCATGCCGCCCACCGTCATGACGATGGCATGCGGCACCACGGCCTCATGCAGCGGCGCGTACAACACGCCCGCCCACAGGGCCGCCAGGCCGAACAGCAGCATGCCCAGCGCACGGAACGCGCGATGGCGGCGGTAGCCCCACACCAGACTGAACAACCCCAGCACGGTGACGAACACGACAAAGCCGCGCTCGAAGCCGTCCCCCAGCCAGACCGACAGGCCCAAGGACGGAATGACGGCCAGCAGCAAGGGCGTGATGGCGCAATGGAGGGCACAGATCATCGAGCCGGCAGCGGCAAAACGATCGATCAGGGCGCGGAACGTGGACTTCATGGGAGACAAGTATGACTTCCGGGGGGGTTATATTGTCACTATTGGTATATTATAACATCAATCCCAACCCCACCGAGTGAACCCGGAACCCCATGGAATCGAAGCGCCGCTCCCTGCCTTCCCCCCACCTGCTGGCCAGCGCCCTGGCCCTCGCCGTGCTGCCGTCCGCCGCCTTCGCCAACGATGCCGGCGGCACGGGCCAGGCCACCGACCTGGACGCGGTGGTGGTGACCGCGTCCCCGCTGAAGGGCAATGCCGAGTCCGTGGCCACTCCGGTGGAAGTGCTGTACGGGGAAGACCTGGACAAGGCCAAGTCCGGAACGCTGGGCGAGACGGTGGCGAAGCTGCCCGGCGTGCAGACCACCTACTTCGGCACCGGCGTGGGCCGCCCGATCATCCGTGGTCAGGAAGGCCCGCGCGTGCAGGTGCTGTCCGGCGGCATCGGTTCGATGGATGCGTCCACGGTCAGCGCCGACCATGCGGTGAGCATCGAACCGTTCCTGGCCGACCAGATCGAAGTGCTCAAAGGCCCCGCGACACTGCTGTTCGGCAGCGGCGCCATCGGCGGCGCCGTCAACGTGGTGGACGGCCGCCTGGCCGACACGATCCCGGACGAACCCCTGAGCGGCCGCGCCGAGATCCGCGGCAACACCGTGAACGATGAGCGCACGGGCATGTTCCGCCTGGATGGCGTCAACGGGAACTGGGTGCTGCACGTCGATGGCCTGGTGCGCGACACCGACGACTACGACATCCCCGGCGTGGCCATCCTGCATGACCATGAGGAAGGAGAAGAGCACGAGGAAGAGCCGCAGCCCGAGGGCACGCTTCTCAACAGCTCGGTGAAGACCCGCGCCGGCGCGATCGGCGCCACCTGGCTGGGCGAAGGGGGTTATTTCGGCCTGGCCGGCAGCACCTACCGCAGCAACTACGGCATTCCCGCCGGCGCCCACGTGCACGGCGTGGAAGACCACGACCATGACCACGATGGCGAAGCCGACCGCGACGAGGAAGCCCATGAGGAAGGCGCGGTGCGCATCGACATGGTGCAGAACCGCGTGGACCTGAAGACCGGCATCTACAACCCGGTGTCGTTCCTGCAGAGCGTCAACCTGCGAGCCGCCTGGAACGACTACGAACACGTCGAACTGGAAGGCGGCCTGCCCGCCACCCGATTCACCAACGAAGGCTACGACGCGCGACTCGAAGCCGTGCAGAAGGACTGGAACGGTTGGCGTGGCGCGTTCGGCCTGCAGTTCGGCAGCACCGATTTCGGCGCCGTCGGCGAGGAGGCCTTCGTGCCCTCCACCACCACCGACAACGTCGGTGCCTTCATCGTGCAGGAGAAGGATTTCGGCCCCTGGAAGCTGGAACTGGGCGTTCGCTACGACCACGTGGAGCTGAAGCCGGAAGATCGCGCCGCGCGTGACTTCGATGCGGTCAACCTGTCGGCCGCCGCCATCTGGCGCCTGACCGATGGTTTCGATCTTCGCTTCGGCCTGGACCGCTCCGAACGCGCACCGACCAACGAGGAGCTGTTCGCCGGCGGCACCCACGTGGCCACGCAGTCGATCGAGATCGGCGATGAAGCCCTCGACACCGAGAAGGGCGTGCGCGCGGAAATCGGCGCGCACTGGCATACCGACCGCGTGGACCTGAAGCTGGCGCTGTACCAGACCAAGTTCACCGACTTCATCTACCTCACCGACACCGGCGTGGAAGAGGAAGGCTACCCGGTGCGCCTGTGGACGCAGGACGACGCCACGTTCACCGGCGCCGAAGCGGAAGCGAAGATTCAGCTGGCCGACACCGCCAGCGGTGCATGGGACCTGCGCCTGTTCGGCGACTACGTGCGCGCCGAGCTGGATGGCAGCGGCACGCGCACGGCCGCGTTCGAAGTGCCGCATGGCGACCACACCCACGACTACGAAGTGCAGATCGCGCAGGGCGGTTACCTGCCCCGCATCGCGCCGATGCGTGTCGGCGCCGACCTGGGCTGGTCGCTGGGGGGATGGCGCGCTTCCGTGGGTGCCGTGCGCTACGGCAAGCAGGACGATGTGGCGCAGAACGAGGAAGCCAGCGACGGTTACACCCTGGTGGATGCGCACGTGGCGTACCGCTGGGAGCGCACCGCGTCCAGCTGGGAGGTCTTCCTGGATGGCAGCAACCTGACGGACGAGGAAGCCCGCCCGCACACCTCGCTGCTGCGCGACTATGCGCCGCTGCCGGGCCGTGGGGTCGCCTTCGGCCTGCGCGCGTACTTCTGATGCCGCATTGACGTTCCTCCCCCGGGCGGCTGGCCGGTTTGGCAGCCGCCCTTCTTGACAGCAATTACGTGCATATACACATAATAGCGCATCGCCACGCGAGTCACCCCCATGTCGTCTTCCCCCACGCCCAGCGTGTGCACCTGTTTCCGCCTCCGGCGCGCCAGCCGGCGCGTGACACAGGTGTACGACCACGAACTGGCCGGGGTCGGCCTCAGCCTGAACCAGTACTCGATCCTCCGCCGGACCGAACGCGAGCCCCGCGCGCTCGGCGGACTGGCCGAGGAACTCGGCATGGACCGCACTACCCTGACGCGCAATCTGGCGCCGCTGGTCGATGCCGGACTGCTGGAAACCTTCCGTGGCGAAGACGCCCGCCAGCGCCTGGTGGCACTGACGACCGAGGGCCGCACGCGGCTCACCCGTGCGAAACCGCGCTGGCAGCGCGCGCAGGCGGTCATCGACGGACTCATGGGCGACGACGCCGTCCAGCGCCTGCATGGCGAACTGGACCGCCTGGACGGCCTGCTGCGTCAGCACCTCGGGGAGGCCGCATGAACACCGCAACGGAATCGTCCGCACCCCGCATGCACTGGGGCCTGCTGCTTGCCGCCGCGGGCATGCTGATGATCACCATGGGCGCGCGGCAGACGACGGGCCTGTTCGTCACGCCGATCCACCAGAGCACCGGCATCGGCATCGCCGCGATCAGCTTCGCGCTGGCCATCGGACAGTTCACCTGGGGCGCGGTGCAGCCGGTCTTCGGCGCCATCGCGGACAAGCGCGGCTCCACGGGCGTGCTGGTCTTCGGCGGCGTACTGCTGTCGCTCGGGCTGGCACTGACACCCCTGATGCCTTCGCAATGGGGGCTCATGTTCACGCTGGGCGTGCTGACCGCCGCCGGCGCTGGCGCAGGCAGTTTCTCGATCCTGATCGGCGCGACCGCGCAGCAGCTGGCGCCGGAGAAGCGATCGTTCGCCGCGGGCTTCATCAACGCGGGTGGCTCGCTTGGGCAGTTCGTGTTCGCGCCCATCGTGCAGTTCGTCATCACCGCCGCAGGATGGGGATCGGCGATGTACACGCTTGCCGTGGCCTCGTTGCTGGCGATCCCGCTGGCGTGGCCGTTGCGGCGCAAGGCGGTGGCCACCGGTGGCGGCAGCGTGGCCACCGCGGTCGGCGAGATCACGCTGCGCCAGCAGATCGCCATCGCCCTACGCGACCGCAGTTACTGGATGCTGCACATCGGTTTCTTCACCTGCGGCGTGCACATCGCGTTTCTGGTGACGCACCTGCCGGGCGAAATCGCCCTGTGCGGACTGCCAGGCAGCGTGTCGGCGATCTCGATCGCCTTGATCGGGCTGTTCAACGTGGCGGGCAGCCTGGCCGCCGGCGCGCTCGGCCAGCGCTATCGGATGAAGACGATCCTTGCGGTGATGTACGCCAGCCGTGCGGTGATGATCGCGCTCTACCTGCTGGCGCCGCCCACGGCCTTGACGTTCTATGTGTTCGCCGCTGCCTTGGGCTTCACCTGGCTGGCAACCGTACCGCCCACGGCGGGCCTGGTCGGCAAGCTGTTCGGTCCCCGCTACCTGGGCACGCTGTTCGGCCTGACGCTGCTGTCGCACCAGTTGGGCGGCTTCTTCGGCGCCTGGCTGGGCGGCGTGGCGCTGGAACACTCCGGCGACTACACGTGGATGTGGTACGGCGACATGGTGCTGGCATTGATCGCGGCGGCGGCCAACCTGCCGATAAGGGAGAAGTCACCGAAGGCAGCACCGGCAGCGGCGTAACCGGCTTGACTGTAGGAGCGACGTGAGTCGCGACCGTACGGCATCGCTTGCCAGGAACTTCCAACGGCATCACGCGCTGTCGGCGCAGAAATCGCGCGAGACAAGGAGTCAGCTCGCTCGAAGTCTGCGGTCGCGACTTACGTCGCTCCTACAACGGGTGATGCGTCAGGCCTCGGCGCAGCGCGCGCACAACCCGTGCACTTCCAGCGTCTGGGCCTGTGGCTGGAAGCCGAGTGCCTTGGCACGCTGTTCCAACTGGGTGACCACTTCCCGGTCCTCCAGTTCCACCGCGCTATGGCAGCGGTCGCAGATCAGGAACGGCACCGAATGCTGCGCGCTGTTCGGGTGATGGCAGGCGACGAATGCGTTGACCGACTCCAGCTTATGCACGAAGCCGTTGGCCATGAGGAAGTCGAGTGCGCGGTAGACCGTCGGCGGCGCATCCGCGCCGACGCCTTTCTTCGCCCGCACCCACTCCAGCAGGTCATAGGCCTTCACCGGCTTGCCCGCTTCCGCGATCAGTTCCAGCACGCGGGCGCGGATCGGCGTCAGCCGCAGGCCGCGCTCGTGGCAGGCACGCTCCACCGCCACCACGAACGCCTGGGCGTCGTGGACGTGGTGCTTGGGATCGGTGCAGGCGTGGGACGGCGACATGGGCACTCCGGGATCAGGCGGCCTTGCCTGTCTTGATAAGCGCTGCATCGATGCGTTTCAAGGCCTCCTCGCGCCCGGCCAGATAGACCGTCTGCGAGATGTCGGGGCTGACCTGGGTGCCGGTGATGGCCACGCGCAGGGGTTGCGCCACCTTGCCCATGCCGATGCCCAGCGAGGCAGCTGCTTCATGGAGGGCGGCGGAAACGGATTCCAACGTCCACGCGGATGCGAGTGCCAGCAGCTCGCGCGCCTTGGCGAGCGGTGCCTCCGCGGCCGGCACCAGGTGTTTCGCCACGGCGGCTTCGTCGTAGGTCTCCAGCGGCTGGTACCAGACCACGGAACGCTCGGCCATCTCCTTCAGCGTCTGCACACGGTCGCGCAGGGCGACGACCACGTCGGCGGCCGCCGGTCCTTTCGACAGGTCGATGCCGAGCTGCTGCAGCTGGTATTCCAGCTGCGGTGCGATGCTCGCCGGGTCGTCGTTCTTCAGGTAGTGCTGGTTCACCCAGCCCAGCTTGTCCATGTCCAGCCGCGCGGCCTTGGAATTCACGTCCTCCACCGAGAACAGGTCGACCAGTTCCTGCCGGCTGAAGATCTCCTGATCGCCGTGCGACCAGCCCAGTCGCGCCAGGTAGTTGATCAGCGCATGCGGCAGGTAACCGGCCTGCCTGTACTGCATCACGTCGGCGGCGCCGGTGCGCTTGGACAGCTTGGCGCCTTCCGGGTCGAGGATCATCGGCATGTGCGAGAACAGCGGCACGGGAGCGCCGAGCGCCTGGTAGATGTTGATCTGGCGCGGCGTGTTGTTGATGTGGTCGTCGCCGCGGATGACGTCGGTGATGCCCATGTCCCAGTCGTCCACCACCACCGCGAAGTTGTAGGTGGGGTAGCCGTCCGGACGGAAGATCACCATGTCGTCGAGCTCGCTGTTGCTGATCTCGATGCGGCCCTTGATGCGGTCCTCGAACACCACGCTGCCTTCGACCGGATTCTTGAAGCGGATCACCCGGTTCGGGTCGTCGCGGCGGGGCAGGCCGAGATCACGCGCGCGCCCGTCGTAGCGCGGCTTTTCCTGCTTCGCCATCGCCGCCTCGCGCATCGCGTCGAGCTCTTCCCGGGTCTCGTAGGCGTAGTAGGCCTTGCCGGCCGCGACCAGCTGTTCGGCGACCTCGCGGTACCGCTCCAGGCGGTCGGTCTGGTAGATGGGGCCTTCGTCATAGTCCAGCCCCAGCCACTCCATCGCCTGCAGGATGGCGTCGATGGCGGCCTGGGTGCTGCGCTCGCGGTCGGTGTCCTCGATGCGCAGGATGAAATCACCGCCGCGGTGGCGTGCCTCCAGCCAGCAGTACAGCGCCGTGCGGGCGCCGCCGATGTGCAGGTAGCCGGTGGGACTGGGGGCAAAGCGGGTACGGCAGGCCATGGGATGCTCAAGGAACGGAATCGCATGATTTTACCGCGCCGTGGCCCTTCTGCCGCGCTCGACGGGCCGGATGCGCCGCAGCGCGTCGATGCAGCGGGGCGCCGGCGGGCCGCGCCCGTCGATGAAGGAAGCCTGGCGGGGAGGTATTAGAATCCCGCCATGACCACGCTCTTCATCTCCGACCTGCACCTGGACGCCAGCCGGCCGGCCATCACGGATCTCTTCGGCGCCTTCATGCAGCGGGAAACCCGTGATGCCGATGCGCTCTACCTGCTGGGCGATCTGTTCGAGGCCTGGGTGGGCGATGACGACCCGTCCGACACGGGGGCCTATGTGGGCGCGCGCATCCGCGAAGTGGCCGATGCGGGCGTGCCGGTGTTCTTCATCCGCGGCAACCGCGATTTCCTGCTCGGCGAAACGTTCGCCCGCCGCGCCGGCATGCGCATCCTCCCGGATCCCGCGGTCATCATGCTGTACGGGAAGCCGACACTGGTCCTGCATGGCGACCTGCTGTGCACCGGCGATACCGCCTACCAGGCTTTCCGCGCGCAGACGCGCAACCCGGCCTGGCAGGCGCAGTTCCTGGCGCAACCGCTGGCCGCGCGCCTGGCTTTCGCCGCGCAGGCGCGCGCCGCCAGCCAGGCGCACCAGGGCGGCATGAAGCAGGACGACAAGGCCACGTTCGAGACATTGACCGACGTGGCGCCCGCCACCGTCGCCGCCACCTTCGCCCAGTTCGGCATCGATACGATGATCCACGGCCACACCCATCGGCCGGCGATCCATGATCTCGTCGTCAACGACCGCAGCTGCCAGCGCATCGTGCTGGGGGACTGGTACGAGCAGGGGTCGGTGTTGCGGGTGGAGCCCGACCGGATGGCGCTGGATTCGCTCTGAAAAGCGATGCCGACTGGTTCTTGCAGTCGTGGGAGCGACGCAAGTCGCGATGAACTGCCGTGGTGCCGTCATCGCGACTTGCGTCGCTCCCACATGCTCAACTACGGGCTTGCAGCGCAGCCAGCTCGTCCTCGTCGAAACCCGCCAGCAGGCGCGCTTCGATGTTGAAGGGGCCATGCAGGTAACCACCGGCGTGCTCCCTGAGCAGTTCACGGAAACGCGCGCGCGGCTCGATGCCCCGCTGGGCGCAGTACCACCGGTACCAGCGCGAACCCGCCGCCACATGCGCCACTTCCTCGCGCAGGATCAGCTCCAGGATCGCGACGGTGGCGTGGTCGCCCAGCTCCCGCAGTTTGAGGATCATGCCCGGCGTCACGTCCAAGCCACGCGCCTCCAGCACGCGCGGCACCAGTGCCATGCGGGCGAGGCCGTCGTGCGCGGTCTTCTCGGTCATTTCCCACAGGCCGTTGTGCGCGTCGAAATCGCCGTAGTCGTGGCCCAGCTCACGCAGGCGCGCGCGCAACAGGACGAAATGGCGCGACTCGTCATTCGCCACGCCTACCCAGTCGGCATGGAACGCCAGCGGCAACCCGCGGAAGCGGTACGCCGCATCCCATGCCAGGTCGATGGCATTGAGTTCGATGTGGGCGATGGCGTGGATGAAGGCCGCCCTGCCCTGCGCGCTGCCCAGCCCGCGGCGCGGCAGCTCGCGCGGATGCACGAGCGTAGGCCTGGGGGGCCGGCCGGGCATGCGGATCGGCGCGGGTGGTGGCGCCTGCTCGGGCACGGGCAGCTCGCCGCGGGCGAACATCGCCGCATAGCGCTGCGTCAGCGCGACCTTGTCATCGACCGACGTCGCATCCAGGCAGGCGCGCGCGGCCTCGAAAAGCGTGGTCACGACCGACCGCGCGGAAGTCAGCCGGAAACGCGGCGCTTGCGCTTGGCTTCGTCGGAACGCATCTGCTCGATGCGCTCGAAGTAGCCCGGCTCGATGCCGGTGACGTACTTGCCGTCAAAGCACGAGGAATCGAAGCGCGGCAGCTGCGGATTGCCTTCGCGCACCGCGGCTTCCAGGTCTTCCAAGTCTTGGTAGATCAGCCAGTCGCAGCCGAGCTGCTTCTCGATCTCCTCGACACTGCGGCCGTGCGCGATCAGTTCGTCGGCCGACGGCATGTCGATGCCATAGATGTTGGGGAACCGCACCGGCGGTGCGGCGCTGGCCAGATAGACCTTGCGCGCGCCGGCATCGCGCGCCATCTGCACGATCTGCTGGCTGGTGGTGCCGCGCACGATGGAATCGTCCACCAGCAGCACCACGCGATTGCGGAACTCCAGGTTGATCGGGTTCAGCTTGCGGCGCACCGATTTCACCCGTTCGCCCTGCCCCGGCATGATGAACGTGCGGCCGACGTAGCGGTTCTTGATGAACCCCTCGCGGTATTTCACGCCCAGCACGTTGGAGATCTCCAGCGCGGCGTCGCGCGAGGTGTCGGGGATCGGGATGATGGTGTCGATGTCGTGGTCGGGACGCAGGCGCAGGATCTTCTCGCCCAGCTTCACGCCCATGCGCATGCGCGCCTTGTGCACCGACACGTTGTCGATCATCGAATCGGGACGCGCGAAATACACGTATTCGAAGATGCACGGTGCATGCTCGTGCGGTTCAGCGGTTCGGCGACGATCTCGCTGAACAGTTCGCCGCGCGCGGTGATCACGATGGCCTCGCCCGGCTGCACGTCGCGCACGCGCGCGAAACCCAGGATGTCGAGCGTGGCGGACTCGGAGGCGATGATGTACTCGGCGCCTTCGTTGTGCTCGCGCTTGCCCAGCACCAGCGGACGGATGCCGTGCGGGTCGCGGAACGCCACCAGGCCCAAGCCCAGCACGACGCTGACGACCGCGTAGCCGCCCTTCACGCGACGATGGACGCCGGCCACCGCACGGATCGCCGCTTCGGGGCTGAGGGTGCGCTGCAGGTCCAGTTCGTGCGCGAACACGTTCAGCAGGACTTCGCTGTCCGAGTCGGTGTTGATGTTGCGGCGGTCCTGCGCGAACACGTCCTGGCGCAGCGCCTCGGTATTGATCAGGTTGCCGTTGTGCGCCAGCGCGATGCCATAGGGCGAATTCACGTAGAACGGCTGCGCCTCGTCCATGCCTTCGGAGCCGGCGGTGGGGTAGCGGCAATGGGCGATGCCCACGCGGCCTTCCAGCACGCTCATGGCCTTGGCATTGAACACGTCCCGCACCAGGCCGTTGTCCTTGTGCACGCGCAGGCGCGTGCCATCGGCGGTGGCGATGCCGGCAGCGTCCTGGCCGCGGTGTTGGAGGACGGTCAGCCCGTCATAGAGCTGGCCGGCAACATTCTGGTTGCCGACGATACCGACGATACCGCACATGGTTGACCTACTCCGGTTTCGACTGGGGCGACGCGGACGGGGAGACGGAATCCTGCGCGGCGCCACTGTCGTCCAGTGGGCGGGGCAAGGATGGCAGGCGCGCATTATCCCCCGCCGGGGCATCATTGCCAAAGTCCAGTTCCTGCACAGTCCATTCCGGCAACCACATGCTGAGCCACCGCGCACCGGGCAGGAGCACGGGGATGACCGGCGATTCCTGCCATTCAGGCTCGCGCGGCAGCGGCGTGAAGCCGACCAGCACCAGCAGCACGCAGGCCACCACGGCGCCGCGCACCAGGCCCAGCACGAGTCCCAGCGCGCGATCCAGGCCGGACAGGCCCACCGTCTTGATGAACTGCCTGACCACCCAGCCGACGATACCCACGAACAGCATCACCGCCACGAAACTCAGCGCGTAGCCGCCCAGCAGTTCGGTGGCGGTCGGCGGGCCGTCGCTGGACATCCATCGGGCGGTCTCCGCACCGAAGTGGAACGCCGCCCAGCCGGCCAGCAGCCAGGCGGCCAGCGACGCCAGCACCCCGACAAAGCCGCGCATCGCGCCGAAAAGCGCCGACACGCCGATGATGGCGAGCAGCGACAGATCCAGCAGGCTCATGCGCCCGCCCGTTCAAGGGTCATGGCGGAGGCCGTCGCGAGCCCGCTCAAGGATGCGGACGGACCATGCCGTCGATGCCCACCTTCGCCGCCACCTGGGATTTCAGACGGTCGGCATCGGCCCGGTTCGCCACCGGACCAACCCGGACGCGGCTCAGCGTGCCCTTGTCGGTGCGCACCTGTTCGACGAATGCACTGAAGCCGGCACCGCGCACGCGGTCGCGCAGCGCGTTGGCATCGGCCGCATTGGAGAACGCGCCCAGCTGCACCGCGAAACCGACGCTCGAAGCGGCAGGCTTCGGCGCTTCGACCGGCTTGGTCGCGGCGACGGTGGGCGCCGGCTTGGGCTCGACCGGCTTGGTTTCCGCAGGCTTGGGCGCCGCCGCCACGGGTGTGGGGGGCTTGGGAGCCGGTTTGGCGGGCTCGGGAGGCAAGGCCTGGGTGCTGACCGCGGGCGCCGGGGCTGTCGCGACCGGTACGGAGGCGGAAGGTGTGGCGGCAGGCGCGGGCGGCACGGACGCCGGCGCTGCCGCGGCATCCAGCGTCACCACCTGCGCGTTGACGTCATTGCGGACCTGCACTGCCTGCAGGCGGCCTGCTTCGGCGGCCGCGCGATCCAGGTAGGGCCCGACACGCACGCGGAACGCGGATTTGCCATTGATCGTCGCCGGCTCGACGAAGCCCGGAAGCTGCGCCTGCTTCAACCTTGCCAGCACCGCATCGGCATCGGATTGCGTCGCATAGGCGCCGAAGCTGACAGCGAAGTCGCCCGCCGCGGTCGGGGCCGGCTGCATGCCCGGGGCCGCCGTCCCGGTCCCTGGCGCCACGCTGCCCGAGGCGGGCGCAGCGCCCTGGCCTTCGAGACCCAACGCACCACCGGCGGGCGCATTGCCCGGCGTCACCAGCGGCAGTTCGCGTGTTTCGTATTCGCCTTCCGGCGAGGCCGGGACGTCGAGCGGGACGTCGGAGACGCCACTGTCGGGGGCAGGCCCCTTGATCAGCATGGGGAGGAAGATGACGGCCAGCGCCACCAGCACGATCGCGCCGATGAGGCGCTGTTTCAGAGCAGTATCCATCCAGATCCACGGTACAGGGCGGCAGGAATGCCGCTGCGATTATACGGCGCGCATCCGCGCCGACGGCTCATGGACCTGAATGCAGTGCGACCAGTGCGTCCGCCACGGTGTGGAAAGAACCGAACACCAGTACCCGGTCGCCCGCCCGCGACATCGCGCGAGCCGCGACCAGCGCATCGGCGACGGTGGCATGCGTCGCACCACCGGCAGCGGTCGTCGCAGCAAGGCGGCTGGACAACTTTTCGGCAGTCTGCGCGCGCGCGCCTGCGTCGAGGCCTGCCAGATGCCATGCCAGCGGAAGCGCGGCGAACGCATCGACCACGCCCACCACGTCCTTGTCCGCGAGTGCGGCGAACACCACGCGCGTTGCGCCGGCGACCGGATTCGCCTGCAGCCACGCCGCCAATTCACGTGCGGCCTGCGGGTTGTGGCCCACGTCGACCACGACCTCCACGCCCGCCAGGAACTGACGCTGCAGCCTCCCGGGGACGTTGGCGTGCGCGACGCCGTGCGCGATGGCGTCTTCGGTGATCTCCCCCCTCGGCAGCGCGCGCAGCGCCGCGATGGCGGTAGCCGCATTGGCGCGCTGCGCGGGCGCAGACAACCGGGGTTGTGGCAGTTCGAATTCCGTACCCACCTCGCGCCAGCGCCAGCGGTCGGTGTCGATGGGTTCGTGGAAGAAGTCGCTGCCCAGCCGCAGTGCGTTGGCGCCGATGGCGTATGCATGCCGCAGCACGCTGGATGGCGAATCGACCTCGCCCAGCACCAGCGGCTTCCACGGGCGTGCGATGCCGGCCTTCTCATGGCCGATCGCCTCGCGATCCTCGCCGAGCCAGTCGGTGTGGTCGATATCGACGGTGGTGATGACTGACACGTCGCCATCGACCAGGTTCACCGCGTCCAGCCGCCCGCCCAGGCCCACTTCCAGCACGGCCAGATCCAGCGATGCGTGCTGGAACAGCCAAAGCGCGGCCAGCGTGCCGAACTCGAAATAGGTCAACGGCGTGTCACCGCGCGCCGCTTCGACGGCCTCGAATGCGGCGACCAGCCGTGCGTCGCTGGCGTCTTCGCCATCGATGCGCACGCGTTCGTTGTAGCGCAGCAGGTGGGGCGACGTGTAGGCGCCCACCTTCCAGCCGGCCGCTCGCGCGATGGCCTCGATGAAGGCGACGGTCGACCCTTTTCCATTGGTGCCGCCCACGACGATGACCTGGGCGCCGGGCGCGTCCAGCGAGAGCCGCGCAGCGACCTCGCGCACGCGCTCCAGCCCCATCTCGATGGACCGGGGGTGTTGCCGCTCAATGTAGGCGAGCCAATCGCCGAGACTGCGCATTGACGCTTACTTCTGCTGCAGGGGGGGTGGGGTTTTCGCGTCCCCGGTGGCCGATGCGGTGGCAGGCGGTGGCAGCGCGATCGCCTTCTGCCGCCGGATGTTCTGCGTATGCCACTGGAAGGCCACGCATGCGCCCGCCTGGGTGGAATCGCACAAGGTCCGCGTCACGAAGAAGCCATGCTTGCCATCACTGGCCAGGCGGCTGCGTATCAGTGCGGGGGCATGCGAAAAGCCCTCCTGGTACACCTGCCATTGACTGTATTCCTTGCCTTCCATCACCGTGTAGAACAACAGGCCGGGCGGCAGGCCTTCGGGGGTATGCCGCGTCCCGCGCTTTGCCAGCAACGCCAGCGCTTCTTCAACGGTGTCGCCCGGGATCGGCAGCGGGTCCTGGATGTAGCCATCCACGGTGCCGTCTTCATCCACCGTCACCGGCGATACCCGGTCTTCCGGGCCGAGCCTGGCCAGGAAGGGGTTGTAGGGCGGCTCGCCCATGCTGAAATCGACCGGCATGCGGACGCGTCCGGGCACAGGCCTGCCCTTCTCGCGTGCGGGGGAAAACTTCCACTGGCGGGCAGCCTCGACGGCGGCCGTATCGAGCAGCTGACTCTTCGACGTCACCTCGACCAGCACGTCCTCCACCTTGCCCGTCTCACCGATCGTCAGCACCAGCACGGTGGTGCCTTCGACGCCGGCGCGAGCCGCTTCCGGGGGATAGCGGGGTGGCGCGCTTTCGATCACTTTCGCATCGGCATCCGGCGGGTCCTTCGTCTCCGCATGCGCGGCGAAGGTCGCGGCCATGAGCAGCAATCCGGCAAGCAGGTGCTTCATCCTCATTCCCCCTGATGGCAATGGCCTCGCATGCCACCACGCGGCGGCGTGCGTTGCCGTGACCTCATAACGCCCGATGCTTCGCCTCGCCGAAGAAGGGCGTGTGGTGGGCGCAGTCGTTCAGGCGTACCACTTCCAGCCGGTCCACGTCCGGCCCTTCCAGCAGGTTGAGCGTGGTCGGCGCCTGGCGGAAGCTCCACAGCTTGGCGATCGGCAGGCCCAGGATGCGGCACAGCAGGACGCGGTTGACGGCGTCGTGCGCGACGATCAGCAGCGTGTCGTCATCGCCCAGTCCCTCCGACGCACGCGCGAGGCCACGCCACGAACGGTCCAGCACCTGGCGCAACGATTCGCCGCCCGGCATCAGCACGGTGTCCGGCTCTTCGCGCCACGCCAGCAGGCGGGCGGGATCCTTGTCCTGGATCTCGCTGGCCAGCAGGCCTTCCCATTCACCGTGTGCGATCTCCTGCAGGTCCGCATCCGTCTGCAGCATGTCGGCACGCGCATCACCCAGCGCCAGCCGCGCGGTGAGCTGCGCACGGGACAGCGGCGAGGCCACCGCGCGATCGATCCGCACGTCCTTCAGCCGCTGGCCCAGCGCGGTTGCCTGGCCTTCGCCGACAGGCGACAACGGGATGTCGATCTGGCCCTGGTAACGGCCTTCGGCGTTCCACGGCGTTTCGCCGTGACGGGCAAGCAGGATGCGCATGCGTCAGTCTGTCCATTCGAGGGAAGCGGCCCGCTTCCGGAGGCCGGAAACGAAGACGGGAGCGGATGATAACCGCTCCCGTCCCGTGTCCGCCGATGGCGTGGCGGCGATCAGACCAATGTGCGACCGCTTACTTGCCCACGCCCATTTCCTTCAGCAACTGCGGCGCCGGGTAGACCTCCTGCATGATCCAGCGCAGGTAGCGGCCATCCACGGCGATCATGCGGGTCATCTTGGGGTCGAACACCCAGTTGGAGCTGACCGATTCCCAGTTGCCGTCGAAGGCCAGGCCGATCAGCTTGCCGTGCGCATCCAGCACCGGCGAGCCGGAGTTGCCGCCGGTGATGTCCAGGTCGGACAGGTAGTTCACCGGCACCGAACCGAGGCGCTTGTCTTCGAGCCCGCCATAGCGCTTGGCCGCCACGGCGTCGAGCAGCGCTTTCGGCGAGTCGAACGGATCCTGCCCGGTCTCCTTCGCCACCACGCCTTCCAGCGTGGTGAACGGCGTGTATTCCACGCCGTCCTTCGGCGCGTAACCCATCACGTTGCCGAAGGTGATGCGCAGGGACAGGTTGGCGTCGGGATAGACGAACTCGCCCTGGCTCTTCTTGTAGTCCGCCAACGCCTGCAGATAGACCGGGCGCGCGGCCAGGTTCTCGCCGGCGCGCGTCTTGCGCTCCTGTTCCAGCGTCAGCAGCGTGGGCATCACGGCGACGGCGTACTGGCCGCTGCTCACGGCGACGGCGTACTGGATGGCCGGGTCGCTGCTGGCCTCGAAGGCCTTGCGGTCGGCCGCGAACCACTTCAGGCGTTCCTCGGTGCTGCCCAGCTTCGTCGCGGCCAGGCGGTCCAGCGCGCGCTTCACCGCCGTCGCATCATTGCCGCCCAGCCACGCGTCCACCGCCGCCACGCGTTGCGCCGCGGGCAGCTTCAGGTATTCGTTCAACCAGTATTCCTGCAACTGGCGGTCCATGGCGGGTACGTAACGGCGCTCGAGCTGCTTCAGGCCGCCTTCGATGGCGGGCAGGTCGCGTTCCTGGTAACCGGATTCGCGCTCGGCATTGGGCTTCTCGCGCTCGATCGACAACCGGTACAGCTGCGCGGCGACGCCGACGGTGCCCGTGTTGTGGAACTGGCCCAGGGTGATGTCGCGGTCGCGGGTGGCCTTGCCCTGCTCAAGCAACGCGATGAGCGTGGCATGCGCGTCCAGCGCCGCCTGCCCCTTCGCGCCCTGCCCCTTCAGCCACGCCAGCACCGCGGCTTCCTCGGCCTGTTTCTGGCCGGCGGCATCAATGCGCTTGAAGCCTTCCAGCTGGCCGTCGTAGTTCTTGCTGGTGTTGTTCCACCCGGCCATCGTGCTGGCGTACTTCACCTGGATGTCCGGGTTCTTCTTGCCCGCGTCGCCGACCAGCGCGATCAGGTTCTTGTAGTGGCGGCCGATGGTCGGGTAGGTCCACGCGGCGGTGTTGTCGAACTCGGCGGCCAGCGCGTAGCGGTTGGTGGAACCCGGGTAGCCCGCCACCATCACGAAATCGCCCACGCCCAGCGGCTTGTCGGCGAATGTCAGCCAGTGCTTGGGCTGGTACGGCACGTTGTCCTTCGAGAATGCGGCCGGCTTGCCGTCCTTGCCGACGTAGGCGCGGTAGAACGCGAAGTCGCCGGTGTGGCGTGGCCACATCCAGTTGTCGATGTCACCGCCGTACTTGCCCACGCTGCCGGGGGGCCCATACGCCAGGCGCACGTCCTTGATCTCCAGGTTCTTGAACAGGCGGTAGGTGTTGCCGCCGGAGAAGCTGTAGAGGCGGCAGCGGAAACCGGCATCGGCTTCGCAGTCGGCGATCAGCTTCTTCTCGAACGCTTCCAGCGCCTTGGTCCGGGCCAGTGGATTGTCGCCGGCACCGGCGATGACGGCTTTCGCTTCCGTGGTGACGTCCTGGATGTCGTCCAGCACGAACACGCGCGCATTGGGCCCGGCACTGACTTCATCGGCCGTGGTCGGCGCGTTGAAGCCATTCCTGATCAGGTTGTTCTCCGGGGTGGAATTCAGCTGGATGGCGCCGTACGCGCAGTGGTGGTTGGTGACCACCAGGCCGTTGGGCGACACGAAGCTGGCGGTGCAGCCGCCCAGCGCGACCACCGCCCCCATCGGGTCGCCGGTCAGGTTGGACAGCTGCTGCGGCGACAGCTTCAGGCCGGCTTTCTTCAACGGACCGGCGATCTCCGGCAATTGCTGCGGCACCCACATGCCTTCACCGGCATGGACAAGACCCGCCGGCACCAGGCAGGCGGCGGCAAGCGAAACGGCAAGCAGGTTGAGACGCATGGAAATCCCCTGACGGTAATGAGCGTTAGATTGTAACGAAGCTGTCATGCCCGCCCGCCCATGACTTATGGGCTATGCGACGGCGCCCCGTGAACGGATTCCGGGCCGTCAACCGGCGGTGCAACATGGCGCTCGCGGCCGGGGGCATATAATCCGCGCCTACTTTTTCGTGGATCGGCACCCCAATGGCGCAAACAATGAAGGCCCTCGTCAAGCGCGAGGCCGGCAAGGGCATCTGGATGGAAGAGCTGCCGGTACCGCAGCCCGGCCCCAACGAGGTGCTGATCAAGCTGGAGAAGACCGCCATCTGCGGCACCGACCTGCACATCTACCTGTGGGACGAGTGGAGCCAGCGCACCATCAAGCCCGGCCTGACCATCGGTCATGAATTCGTGGGTCGCATCGCGCAGCTCGGGTCCGCCGTCACCGGTTACGACGTCGGCCAGCGCGTGTCGGCCGAAGGCCACATCGTCTGCGGCCATTGCCGCAACTGCCGCGGCGGCCGCCAGCACCTGTGCCCGAACACCGTCGGCATCGGCGTGAACCGCAACGGCGCGTTCGCCGAGTACATGGTGATGCCGGCCAGCAACCTGTGGCCGATCCCGGACCAGATCCCCAGCGAGCTGGCCGCGTTCTTCGACCCTTACGGCAATGCGGCGCACTGCGCGCTGGAGTTCGACGTGGTCGGCGAAGACGTGCTGATCACCGGCGCCGGCCCCATCGGCATCATCGCCGCCGGCATCTGCAAGCACATCGGCGCGCGCAACGTGGTGGTGACCGACGTCAACGACTTCCGCCTGAAGCTGGCGGCCGACATGGGCGCCACCCGCGTGGTCAATGTGTCGAACACCTCGTTGAAAGACGTGATGGCCGACCTGCACATGGAAGGCTTCGACGTCGGCCTCGAGATGAGCGGCAATCCGCGCGCCTTCAACGACATGCTGGACTGCATGTACCACGGCGGCAAGATCGCCATGCTCGGCATCATGCCCAAGGGTGCGGGCTGCGACTGGGACAAGATCATCTTCAAGGGCCTCACCGTGCAGGGCATCTACGGCCGCCGGATGTACGAGACCTGGTACAAGATGACGCAGCTGGTGCTGGGTGGCTTCCCGCTGGGCAAGGTGCTGACGCACCAGTTGCCGGTCGATGATTTCCAGAAGGGCTTCGACCTGATGGAAGCCGGCAAGGCAGGCAAGGTGGTGCTCAGCTGGACGTGATCGCCGGTGAACGGCAGGCATGAAAAAGGGCGCCTTGCGGCGCCCTTTTTCTTTCGTGCATCGCCGATCAGGGAACGGCGACGGACACCGTGAACACCAGGCCCGGCTTGTAGATGTCGGAGCCACGGCGCAGTTCTTCCGCGTCGGACCCGAACGTATCGTAGTAGCCCAGCGTGGCGGTGGCCGGGCCGAAGCCCTTCGACACGCTCACCGAGCCATCGAAAAAGTCCGCGCGGCCCGCATCGCCACCGGCATCGATCGAGGTATAGCCCGTCGTCGCGCCCAGCGAGAAGCCCGAGTCGCCGAGATCGTAGCTGGCGGACAGACCCGCATAGGTTTCCTCGGCACCGCTGTTGCTGTAGTCGTCCGCGTAGGCCAGCGTGCCGGCCACGGTCAGCGGACCGCTCCAGGTCACCTTGGCAATGTATTCGTTGTAGTCGATGTCGCCGTAACCGTCGGACGAGCCCTCGTAGGTGTAGCGCGTCACGCCGAGGTCGAGGTTCCAGGAATCGTTGAGGTCCGTGTTCCAGCCCACGAAGTAGTCGAATTCGAAGTTCGGGCCGCCTTCGCCGAAGTCCACATTCGAGCCCCATGCACCCGCATACAGCCCGAAGGGTGCGGAGTACGTCAGGCCCGCCTGGAACGCCGGTTCGTTGTCCGTCTGCGACACGCCGCGGAACACGTAATCCGTGGTGACGGCGAACGTCGCGCTGAGCGGGAACGAAGATTCCTCTTCCTCGGCTTCCTGCGCGAACGCGGACATGGGAAGGGCCAGCAGCAGGGCGGTGGCAAGGGCGGTGCAGAGCTTGACGGGCTTCATCCGGGTTCTCCTGTGGCGGTATGGCAGTGTGGGGAGTGCCTGCATGGCAGGTTGCGATGCCGGTAGCGAAACCGTAATCACAACTTCACGGTTTTTTAACCGACTCGATATTGCGACGCAACAATCCCTGCCGTCAAGTACCTGCCGACACCCCGGTTGCATCCCGGGTTTCCTGCGCGAAACATGCCTGTTCTTGCACCTTCAGCGTGCCTGGGAAGCACCATCCCGGGGAAACCATCCGTACCGCTTGGGCACCAGCCGCACCGGTTGGCCCGGCTGGTTGTGCGGCCCCTCCTGTTCCGCGGGCAGCTCCACTTCCAGCTCCGCCCCACCCTGCTGCAGGCGTGTGCGAAGCCTCAGGCGCGGGCCGTTGCGCTGGGCGGCCAGGATGGTGGCTGGCCAACCTGCCTGTTCGTCATCGCTGGCTACGTGCAGGTCCTCCGGTCGCACGTAGACATCCGCGTCGCCATCCGCCTGCGGGGGATGCGCATCGCCCAGCGCCAGTCCCGCGACCTGCAGCCGGCTTCCCTTCCATTGCGCGGGCAGGCGATTGACCGCGCCGACGAAGGAATAGACGAACGGCGATGCGGGCACGTCATACGCTTCGGCCGGACTGCCCAGCTGTTCGATGCGGCCACGATTGAGGATGGCCACGCGGTCGGCAAGCTCGAGCGCTTCCTCCTGGTCGTGGGTGACGAAGATCGTGGTCAGGCCGGTGCGGTCGTGCAGTTCCCGCAACCAGCGGCGCAGATCGCGGCGCACCTGCGCATCCAGCGCACCGAACGGCTCGTCCAGCAGCAGTACGCGCGGCTCGATGGCCAGCGCGCGGGCCAGCGCCACGCGCTGGCGCTGGCCACCGGAAAGCTGCGACGGATAGCGCGACGCCAACCCTTCCAGCTGCACCAGCGACAGCAGCTCGGCCACGCGCTCGCGGATGCGCGCATCCGGCAGCTTGCCCGGCCCGCGTCGCACGCGCAGGCCGAACGCCACGTTCTCCTGCACGGTCAGGTGGCGGAACAGCGCGTAGTGCTGGAACACGAATCCCGCGCGCCGCGCCTGCACGCTGAGCCGCGAGGCGTCGTCACCGTCGAACCAGACATTGCCAGCATCGGCCTGTTCCAGTCCGGCGATCACGCGCAGCAGGGTGGTCTTGCCGGACCCCGAAGGGCCCAGCAGCGCCAGCAGCTCGCCCTTGCGCACCTCCAGGCTGACGTCGTCCAGCGCGGCGAACGCGCCGAAACGCTTGCTGAGGTGTTCGATCTTGATGCCCATGGCGCGGTTCTCAGTGGCGGTGGTTGGCCGCCAGCGATTCGCCGTGCCGCCATTCCAGGTAGGACTTCAACACCAGCGTGACCAGGGCAGTCAACGCCAGCAGCGATGCCGCGGCGAACGCGGCGCTGTACGCATACTCGTTGTAGAGGATCTCCACATGCAGCGGCAGCGTATTGGTGCGGCCGCGGATGTGCCCCGACACCACCGATACCGCGCCGAACTCGCCCAGGGCACGCGCACTGCACAGCAGCACCCCGTACAGCAGTGCCCAGCGGATGTTGGGCAATGTCACCCGCCAGAAGGTCTGCCAGCCGCTCGCGCCCAGGGTGAGCGCGGCCAGCTCTTCGTCGACCCCCTGCTGCTCCATCAACGGCATCAGTTCCCGGGCGATGAACGGGAAGGTCACGAAGATCGTCGCCAGCACGATGCCCGGCAGGGCGAAGATGATCTTCGGCAACTGCAGCGTGATCTCGCCCAGCAGGGGCAGCGACACGCGCCAGCCCTCGTCGATCAGCGCCCATGCCCAGCCCTGGGCACCGAAGATCAAGACGAAGATCAGCCCCGCCACCACGGGCGAGACCGCGAACGGCAGGTCGATCAGCGTGACCAGCCAGCGCTTGCCCGGGAAGTCATGCTTGCTGACCGCCCACGCGGCGGCCACGCCGAACAGCAGGTTAAGCGGCACCACGATGGCGGTCACCGCCAGCGTCAGCTTCACCGCCGCCAGCGCATCCGGCTCGGAGATCGCGGTGACGAAGGCGAGCCAGCCTCCGCGCAGCGCTTCCACGAACACCAGCAACAGCGGCAGCAACAGGAACGACAGCAGGAATCCCAGCGCGCCCAGGACGAGCAGCACCTGCACCCACACCGGCTCGGTGACGGCGGAACGCGCACGGATCCGTGCAGGCACGCGATGCTCGACGACAAGCGGCTCCACGACAAGCGACTCCGGGGGAAGGGCGATGACGGCGGTGGTGGCCTCGCTCATGCTAACCCCCTGCCTGCTTTTCCGCGCGCTGCAGGCGCGACTGCAGCGTGTTGATGACCAGCAGCAGCACGAACGACAGCAACAGCATCGCCGCGGCGATGGCGGTGGCGCCCTCGTAGTCGAATTCCTCCAGCTTGATAGTGATCAGCAATGGCGCGATCTCCGACACGCCAGGCAGGTTGCCGGCGATGAAGATCACCGACCCGTACTCGCCCACGCCGCGTGCGAACGCCAGTGCGAACCCGGCCACCACCGCCGGCCACAACGCCGGCAGCACCACCCGCGTGACCGTCTGCCAGCGGCTCGCACCCAGCGTGGCGGCGGCTTCTTCCAACTCGTGTTCCACTTCGGCCAGCACCGGCTGCACCACGCGCACCACGAAAGGCAGGCCGATGAAGACCAGTGCCACCGTGATGCCCAGGGGCGTGTAGGCGACCTTGATGCCCGCCGCTTCCAGCCATTGCCCCAGCCAGCCCGTCGGCCCGTACAACGCCGTCAGGGCGATGCCCGCCACCGCGGTGGGCAAGGCGAACGGAAGGTCGATCATGGCGTCGAACAGGCGCTTGCCCGGAAAGCGGTAGCGCACGAACACCCAGGCCACCAGCGTCCCCATCACCGCGTTGAACGCGGCCGCCGCCAGCGCCGTGCCGAAGCTGATCCGCAAGGCCGCCAGCACGCGGGGTTCCGTCCACACCGCCCACAGGCCGGCAAACCCCAGACCGCTGGCCTTGACGAACACGCCCACCAGCGGGATAAGCACGATCAGCCCGAGCCACGCCAAGGTGTAGCCCAGGCTGATGCCGAAGCCGGGAATGACGCGCCTGCGTCTCCCCGGCACCGGCAGTGGCGCGACCGTCGCGGTGGTCATTTCGCCTGGATCTGGTCGAACACCCCACCGTCGGCGAAGTGCGTGGCCTGTGCCTTGGCCCACGAGCCGAAGGTACCGTCGATGGTCACCAGCTCAAGCTTGGGGAAGCGCGCCACGTCCTTCGGGTCCGCGTGCTGCGGATAACGCGGACGGTAGTAGTGCTTGGCGGCCAGCCGCTGCCCCACCGGCGAGTAGAGGTACTGCAGGTAGGCCTGCGCCGCTTCACGCGTACCGTGCTTGTCGACATTGCGGTCCACCAGCGCCACCGGCGGCTCGGCCAGGATCGACAGCGACGGCACCACGATGTCGAACTTGTCAGGGCCCAGTTCCTCGATGGACAGGAAGGCCTCGTTTTCCCAGGCCAGCAGCACGTCGCCGATGCCGCGCTGCACGAACGTCGTGGTCGATCCGCGAGCGCCGGTATCCAGCACCGGCACGTTGCGGAACAGGGCACGCACGAAGTTGCGCGTCTTGGCTTCATCGCCCTTGAAGATCTTCAGGCCGTAGGCCCACGCCGCCAGGTAGTTCCAGCGTGCGCCACCGGACGTCTTGGGGTTGGGGGTGATGACCGAGACGCCCGGCTTCACCAGATCCACCCAGTCCTTGATGCGCTTGGGGTTGCCCTTGCGCACCAGGAAAACGATCGTCGATGTGTAGGGCGCGCTGTTCTCCGGCAAGCGCTTCTGCCAGTTCGCCGGAAATAGTTTGGCGCGCTGCGAGATCGACTCGACGTCGTAGGCGAGCGCCAGCGTCACCACGTCGGCCTCAAGGCCGTCGATCACCGAGCGCGCCTGCTTGCCGGAGCCGCCGTGCGAGGTTTCGATGGCAACCTTCTGGCCCTTGTTCTTCTGCCAGTCGGCCGCGAACGCGGCATTGAACTCGCGGTAGAACTCGCGCGTCGGGTCGTACGACACGTTGAGCAGCTTGATGTCCTTGGCGCCAGCGGCAGCCGCCACGGTCAGGCCGAAGGCGAGAAGCGCGTTGCGCACATGGTGTCGGACGGTAGGGGTCGTCATGGTCTTCTCCAGGGGAATCAGAACGCGACCTGCAGTCGCGAGAACACGGCTTTTTCGTCTTCGCGGTCGGTACCCGCCACCGCGCCACCTTCGAACTGCGTATCGAGGTAATTGACCACCAGTTTCAGGTTGCTGGTCAGGTACCAGTTCAGGCCCAGCGTCCACGCGGTGGCCTTGCGTGCGGACACCGCGGAATCGGCGAACAGCGGGAACGCCGCATCGTCGATTTCCAGCACGCCGTAACGTCCGACCAGTTCGAACGCACCCCAGCCACCGCCCGCACTGAAGGGGCTGGACGGCTTCACCACACCCCGGTAGCTCGCATCCTCGCCAGTCAGCACGAAGCTGGCCGTGGCCTGCCAGGCGGTGTTCTCAAGATCCGCACGCGTCCCTGCCGCTGCGCCGGTGGTGACCAGCAGCTCCTGCTCCGACGCGATGTATTCGGCCAGCAGGCCGAACCGGCCGCGATACAGGTAACCCTGCGGGGAGAAACGGCGATGCTCGCCATCGGCGGCGACCGCCGCACGGTAGTTGAAGAACTGCGCCTGGCCCTGGGTGCGGTAGCGCGGCAGGAAGTTGTTGCCCACCCCCGCCTTGTCGCCGATGCTGCCGGCAATGCCGAAGCCCAGGCCCGACCAGCTGCTGCTGGTGTTTTTGAATGGTTCGAAGAAGATGCGGCCCGCGTATTCGAACTCGTCGTCCGGATTGGTCGTGGCCGCATCGCGTCCATCGGGGGCACCGTTGTACACGCCCGCGACGTAACTGACGCGCCCTTCGGCGAACTCGCCCTGCGCCTGCACGCCCAGGTCGCGGTTGGGTGCCAGTTCGGTCGGGAAGCTGCGCTCGACCAGCGCGATGGCGCTGCCCGACTGCAACCGCTCCAGTCCGATCGGCCCCTTCACCTTGCCCGCGCGCAGCGTGAAGGCCGGGTCCAGCTTCACGTCGACATAGGCGTCCACGATGGTGGCGCTGTCGCCGGCGAATTCAGGGGTCAGGCGGAACGACACCAGCTTGCCGAGCGAGCCCTCGATGGTCGGCCGGATGCGCCGGAACAGGAAGGTATCGTTCTGTGGCACCGCGTCATCATCGAAGAAGAACCGCGCATCGCCCTGTACCAGTCCGCGCAGCTTGAACTCGTAGTCGCCATTGGCCGACTTCAGCGAAGCGCCCTTGTCGTTGACCGCCACCACCGGTGCTTCCTTCGCCTTGGCCGCCTGCTCTTCCTGCTGCAGTTCGAGGCGGCGCTCGAGGATGCGCAGCCGCTGATCCAGGTCACCCAGTGTCCCGCCTGCACGCACATCCCCCTCCACCGAGGCCACCGGTGCCGGCGCATCGCCCACGCGGCGCTCCAACGCTTCCAGACGCTGCAGCAACTGCTCCACGCTGGGCTGGCTCTGCGCGACAGCCGGGAGCGCCAGCGAACAGGCCAACGCGCCGATCAATGCCGCGCCCCTGCCTTGCCGCCTGCCACTGCCCGATGGTGTCCGCATTGCCCGTTCCCCGTTGTTGGCCGTCGTCGGCCGGAAAAGGGATGCTGCGGGCGCACATCGGCCACAGGAAATGACGAAACCGCGATTGCTTATGCCCTGCGGTCATGTATGTACACCGCGCCGACGGGAATGAGGGCCCGCCGGGTAGAATGGCCGCTTGTTCATCCTCGTGATCGCGCCATGCCCAACCCGTTGACCTCCCCGGCTCTCACCGGGCACTACGCCGTCGAGCTGGAAGCCATCCGCGCCCAGGGCCTGTTCAAATCCGAACGCATCATCACCAGCCCGCAGTCGGCCGAAATCACGCTCGCCGATGGCCGCGCGGTGCTCAATTTCTGCGCCAACAACTACCTGGGCCTGGCCGATCACCCGCAGATCATCGCCTCGGCGAAGGCCGCGCTGGATACCCACGGCTTCGGCATGGCCTCGGTGCGCTTCATCTGCGGAACCCAGGACCTGCACAAGCAGCTGGAGAAGAGGATCGCCGACTTTTTCGGCACTGAGGACACCATCCTCTACGCCGCGTGCTTCGATGCCAATGGTGGCCTGTTCGAACCACTGCTGGGCGAGAACGACGCGGTGATCTCCGATGCCCTGAACCACGCGTCGATCATCGACGGCGTGCGCCTGTGCAAGGCCAAGCGGTTCCGCTACGCCAACTGCGACATGGCCGACCTTGAAGCGCAGCTGCAGGCGGCCGATGCAGCCGGCTGCAAGACCAAGCTGATCACCACCGACGGTGTGTTCTCGATGGACGGCTTCATCGCCCCGCTGGACCAGATCACCACGCTGGCGAAGAAATACAACGCCCTGGTGCACATCGACGAATGCCATGCCACCGGCTTCCTCGGCGACAACGGGCGTGGCTCGGCGGAAGTGAAGGGCGTGCTGGAGAAGATCGACATCATCACCGGCACGCTGGGCAAGGCCATGGGCGGCGCGCTGGGCGGCTTCACCACGGCGAAGAAGGAAGTGATCGAACTACTGCGCCAGCGCTCGCGCCCCTACCTGTTCTCGAACTCCCTGCCGCCGCACGTGGTGGCAGCCGGCATCACCGCCTTCGACATGCTCTCTTCGGCGGGCGACCTGCGCCGGCAATTGCAGGAGAACACGCGCTACTTCCGCGAGAAGATGACGGCCGCCGGTTTCGACATCAAGCCGGGCGTGCATCCGATCTGCCCGGTGATGCTGTACGACGCGCCGCTGGCGCAGAAATTCGCCGAGCGCCTGCTTGAGGAAGGCATCTATGCCATCGGCTTCTTCTTCCCGGTGGTCGCCAAAGGCCAGGCGCGTATCCGCACGCAGATGAGCGCGGCGCACACGCGCGAGCACCTGGACCGCGCCATCGACGCGTTCACCCGCATTGGCCACGAGCTGGGCGTCATCAAGGGCTGAGCGCCCCGGCGACGCAGGCGCCGGTCAACGCCGGCGCTTGCGCTCCGCCCGCGCCACTGCCGGCTTGGGTTGCGGGCCCTTCGCCACGCGGATGCCGCGCGCCTTCATCCAGCGGTCGAAATCCTCCGCCGACATCTTCTTGCCGTGCTGGCTCATGTCGAAGCGGTAGTAGTCCGGATCGCGCTTGGCCGCGGAGGCAGCCGCCGTCGTGCGCCGGCTGCTGCGCGATGCCTTGCGGCCATCCGCCAGCAGCTCGCATTCGCCGGATACGGGAAGACCCAATGCCTCGTCGCCGACGCGCGCCGCCTGCAGCGCGTGCTGCAGCGGGCTCGTCTGCGCAGCCACTTCGGCACGCTTTCCGGCTGCCTTGCCGCAGGACGCGATCTCCTGCGCCGATGCCGTACCCATCACCCACATCAGTGAAACCGCGACCAGACAGTGGCGCATGACGACTCCTCCCCAGGATGTGGCGCGAGTGTAGGCATGCGTCGATTTGTTTAGCAGGCGTCAAAAGGTGCGCTTCTGCACACTCCCCGACATCGGTGCCGGTGCGATGCGCGAACTGTGCGCGCCCTCGCGCTGCGCATGCCACCCACGTCGCTCAGCGCGCGGGCTCCGCCAGCGACAGGAGCTCTTCGCGCGTCAGGGGACGCCACTGCCCTTTCGGCAGTTCGCCCAGCGGCAGTGGCCCGATCGCCACGCGCACGAGGCGCAGCACGTCGATGTCGAACGCCGCCAGCAGGCGCCGGATCTGCCGGTTGCGGCCTTCGGCCAGCACGATCTCGAGCCAGGCGTTGCGCTCGCCGCTGCGCAGCACGCGCGCCGTGGCGGCCGACAGGTGCTCGCCCTCGTGGACGACGCCCTGCACCAGCGCGCGCAGCAGCCCCTCGTCGGGCAGCCGGTCGACCTGCACGTGATAGGTCTTGTCCGGTCCCTGCGCCGGATCGGTGATCCGCGCCGCCCATGCTGGATCGTTGGTGAACAGCAACAGGCCCTCGCTGGCCTTGTCCAGGCGGCCGACCGGCGCGATCCATGGCAGGCCCCCGCCATCGAAGCAGCGGTACACCGTATCGCGTCCGCGCTCGTCCTGGGCCGTGGTGACCAGGCCGCGGGGTTTGTTGAGCATCAGGTAATGGCGCGGGCTGTCCGCCAGGGGCTGCCCATCCACCACGATCCGGTGCCGCCCCTGCACGACCGGGAATTCCGGATCGCGCATCACTCGCCCATCCACCGTGACGCGCCCCTCGCCGATCCAGCGGGCAGCCTCGGTGCGCGAACACAGCCCCTGCTTGGACAACACGCGGGCCAAACCATGCCGCGGCGGCGCACCGGCGGTGACCCGCGCAGCGCGCGTCACCCGGGGCGTTCGCGGCGGGCGGGAAGCGGGCATCAGGCGGTGCGAGAACGGCCGGGTCTACCGGCCGTCGTGGATCAGTCCTTTTTCGCCGGCGCGGCAGGCGCTGGCTGCACGGCCGGCGTTGCGGCGGGTGCGGCGCCCTTCGCCACGCGCACGCCACGCGACTTCATCCAGGCGTCGAATTCCTCGGCGGTCATGCGCTTGCCGTTCTGGTTCATGTCGAAGCGCCACGGCGTGTTGTCGAACTCGGTCTTCGGCTTGTAGGCCGCAGGACTGTTGGCCACCGCGGCGGCGGGGGCCGCGGCAGCAGGCAGTGCCTTGGCCACGTTGCGGCAGCCCTCGATGCGAAGGCGCAGCAGCACGCGGTCCACCGACTGTGCTTCATCGAACGCATGCGACGCCAGCACGCCGGAGGGCGCGCCGAGCTGCGTGGCCGTGGGCGTGAATTCGGGAGCGACCGGCGCGATAACCGTCGCACGGGCTGGCAGCGGCGGCGGCACCGGGCTGCCCGCGCAATCGGGGGCGGCGTGGGCGGCGGGAATCGCAGCGATGCAGAACAGGCTGGCGAGGACATGACGGCGCATCGGGACGACTCCTGCAATAGAACGTGCAGCGAGTGTAGGCAGCACGGCCAGGCATATCAAGGAATCGCGGGGACATGGGGCCGCGCATGCGGCAAGGCGGAAACGTCGTCACGGAATGCAGCGTGCGCGGAACCGCAAAAAGACGAAGCCCGGCACGAGGCCGGGCTTCGGGTGTTGCGGGAAGAGCGTCCGATCAGTTCTGGACGTTCAGTTCCGTACGACGGTTGCGAGCGCGGCCTTCAGCCGTGTCGTTGGTGTCCAGCGGACGGCTTTCGCCGTAACCCACCGGGCCCACCAGACGCGAAGCGTCCACGCCGTTGCTGGTCAGGTAGTCGTACACCGTCTTTGCACGGCGCTCGGACAGGCCCTGGTTGTAGGCGTCGGTACCGACGGAGTCGGTGTGGCCGGCGACTTCAACCTTCAGGTCGGGGTAGCGCTTCAGGATTTCGGTGGCTTCGCTCAGGATCGTCACAGCATCCGGACGCAGGGTGGCCTTGTCGAAATCGAAGTTGACGCCCTTCAGGTCGATCGAGACCGGCACCGGGCAGCCGTCCGGACCGATGGTCTGGCCAGCCTGCGAACCGGGGCACTTGTCGTCGCAGTTGTTGACGCCGTCACCGTCGTCGTCACCATCGGCGCAGGTCGGGGCGACCGGCGGCGGCGGAGCAACAGCGGCGGTCGGGGCCGGGCCCAGCGGGATCACGACGCCGACCGAAGCCAGCACGTCGCCGAACCAGCTTTCGTCCGGAGCAGCGAAGCTCTGGTCGTCGAAGTCGGCGCGGTAGGCGATTTCGGCACGCACGCCGACGCGCTTCTCGAGCGTGGTCTGGATGCCGACGCCGACCTTGGCGGCCAGGTTGCCGTCTTCACGGCTACCCGGGGAATCCGGGTTCGGGAACGCGTCGTACTCTTCCTCGGCGCGCTGGTAACCCAGGCCGGCCAGGATGTACGGGTTCCAGCCGCGGCCTTCGGAGATGAAGTGGCGACGCAGGTCCAGCGAGATGCCGTACTGGCTCCAGTTCAGGTCCTGGTTGTCGTCGAACTTCGGGTTCTGGTAGTTCAACTCGCCGTCGAGCGACCAGTTCGGGCTGATGAACTTGCCCAGACCCAGACCAACGAACGGGGCGTTGCGGGTGGTGCGATCATTGTCCTGCATGTTGAAGCCGGCCGAACCGGTCAGGTACCAACGGTCGTCAAACTCCTGGGCCATCGCCTGGTTGGCGAGGCTCAGGCCGCCCAGCAGCGCGGCGCAGAGAAGTTTCTTGTTCATTTGCAGCTCCTTGTAAAAGTTCAGTTGTAGAGAAACCGAAGTACTTCGCTTGCTTGCATTCCAGTTTTCTTGTGGTTATCCGAAGGCGACTACCGCGACGCCATCCTGAACAGATTATGCGGCAGTACGTGAAGACTGTGTTAACGGTACCATAACAAGTCCGACGAACGTAACACTATTAACTCGAAGCGCGGACGGCAAGCATTGCTGCAGGCGTGCGGACATTGTGAGGTGAAGGCAGCCTAGTGGGTCGAACGCTGGCATGCCTGCCGTCTGTCGGCAACGTTGCACGCGGGCAACAGACTGATGCGGCGCGCGCCCTTGGTCAACGTGGACCTTGGCCCGATGCTCGTCTCATGGACAACACCACCGCATTGCCTTCCCTCTTCCTCTCCCACGGCTCACCGATGCTGGCCGTGGAAGACTCGCCCACGGGCCGCTTCCTCGACCGCCTCAGCGGCCTTCTGCCGCGGCCCAGCGCGATCGTGGTGGCGTCGGCCCATTTCATCCATGCACGGCCCACGGTGACGGCGACGCCTTCGCCCGGCACGATCCATGACTTCGGCGGCTTCCCGCCGGCGCTCTACGACATCCGCTACCCCGCGACGGGAGCGCCCGCGCTGGCCACGGACGTGGCAGCACGGCTCACGGCCGCAGGATTCGATGCCCGCCTCGATGACCGGCACGGGCTGGACCATGGCGTCTGGGTGCCACTGCACCGCATGTATCCGGCGGCCGACCTGCCAGTGGTCGCGTTGTCGGTGAATCCCGCGCGCGGCGCCGACTGGCATTACCGGCTGGGGCTTGCGCTGGCACCGCTGCGCGCACAAGGCGTGCTGGTCATTGGGTCGGGCGGCTTTTCCCACAATCTGCGCGCCCTTGACTGGCAGCACGGCGACGCGCCCGCCTTTCCGTGGGTGGATACGTTCACGCATGCCCTGCGCGAGCGGTTGCTCGTTGGCGACATCGAAGGTGCGCTGGACTGGCAGTCGCTGCCGGAGGCACAGCGCAACCATCCCACCCCCGAACATCTTTACCCGTTGTACGTGGCCTTGGGCGCAGGTGGCGTGGGCGCACGCGCCCGGCTGCTGCACAGGGACATGGAGATGGGCGGGCTGGCGCTGGATGCGTTCGCGTTCGACAACAACACCTGACTCACATCGGCAAGCCGCGCTCCCAAGGCGGGTTTTCCCCGAACTGATCGACCAGGAAATCGGTGAACGCCCGCACGCGCGGCGGGACCAGGCTTCGCTGCGGCATCACCGCGCTGATGGCGGTGGTGGGCAAGGGGTAATCAGGCAACACGACGCGCAGGCGCCCCGCCCGCAGGTCGTCGGCGATGTGCCACAGCGAATGGACGACGATGCCTTCGCCCGCCAGCGACGCGTCCCTCAGCACTTCGCCGAAGTTGCTCTCGAAACGCCCCTGCACGCGCACGGCCACCTCACCCCCTTCCGGCGTGCCCAGTCGCCACACGTCCTGGCGGCCATTGCTGCCGAACAGCAGCAGGCAGTCGTGGCGGACCAGATCCTGCGGGACCCCGGGCATGCCGCGCCGGCGCAGGTAGTCGGGTGACGCGCACAGCACGCGCCGGTTGGGCGCGATGCCGCGTGCGACCAGGCGCGAATCCTCCAGCGCACCGATGCGGATGGCCAGGTCGAAGCCTTCGCTGACCAGATCCACAACATGATCGCTGAGGTGCACGCTGAGGCGCAGCTTGGGGTGGCGCGCCAGGAACGCCGGCAGCAGTGGCGAGACGTACTGGCGGCCGAACGAGGCCGACATCGTGAATCGCAGGGTGCCGGCGATCTCGCTGGCCGCTTCCCGCAGGCCGCTTCCCAGCGATTCCAGTTCCTCCACCAGCACGCGCCCCTGCTGCGCGAGTGCCGCGCCTTCCGGCGTGGGATGCAGGCGCCGGGTGGTCCGGTGCAGCAGGCGCACGCCCAGGTCCTTCTCCAGCCGCTTCAGCCGTTGGCTGGCCACTGCGACGGACAGGTCCAGGCTGTGCGCGGCCGCCGTGATCGAGCCTTGGTCGAGCACGCGCAGGAAGAGGGCAAGATCGCCAACCCGGTCCATTATCAATAATTCGTTGATAGTGATTCGCCATATTCGCCGTTTCTCGCAGTGACGGGAAGGGGCAAGCTGCGCGCCTCCCCACGGGTCCCCTACTCCATGGCCACCGCTCCCTCCTCCCGCCGCATGCCGGTGGCGCTGTACGCGTTGACCGCCGGCGCGTTCGGCATCGGCACCACCGAATTCGTGATCATGGGCCTGCTGATGCAGGTTGCCACGGACCTGAAAGTCACCATCGCCGCAGCCGGCCTGCTGATTTCCGGCTACGCCCTGGGCGTGTTCGCGGGCGCGCCGCTGCTTACCGCCGCGACCAGCCGGCTGCCGCGCAAGGCGGTGCTGGTCGCCTTGATGGTGGTGTTCACGCTGGGCAACCTGGCGTGCGCCCTGGCACCCAACTACACCGTGCTGATGATTGCGCGCGTGCTGACCTCGCTGGCGCACGGCACGTTCTTCGGTGTCGGTGCGGTGGTGGCCACCGGACTGGTCAGCGAGGACCGCAAGGCCTCGGCGATTTCCATCATGTTTACCGGCCTGACCGTGGCCACCTTGCTGGGCGTGCCCGCCGGCGCATGGCTGGGGCTGCACTACGGCTGGCGGGCGACGTTCTGGGCGGTGGCCGCGATCGGCGTCATCGCCACCGTCGTGATCGCCACGCTGGTGCCCAGCGACACCCGACGCGAGGCACCCGTCGCGTTCCGCGAGGAGCTGAAGGCCATCGCGCGCCCGCAGGTGCTGCTGGGCCTGCTGATGACGGTGCTGGGCTTCGGTGGCATGTTCACCGTGTACACATACATCCAGCCGTTGCTGACGCAGGTCACCGGTTTTGCCGACGCGGCGGTCTCCCCGATCCTGCTGGTGTTCGGCGTGGGCATGATCATCGGCAACCTGCTGGGGGGCCGCTTCGCTGACAGGCGCCTGTCCGGTGCCCTGCTGGGGACGCTGGCCGCGCTGGCCGCGGTGATGGGCGCGATGACGTTCGCGCTGCAGAGTCCGTGGCTGATGGTCGCCTTCGTGGGGCTGCTGGGCGCCGCCGCCTTCGCGACCGTCTCGCCCCTGCAGCTCTGGGTATTGCAGAAGGCCGACGGCGCGCAGAGCCTGGCGTCCAGCCTCAACATCGGCGCATTCAACCTCGGCAATGCATTGGGTGCCTGGTTGGGTGGCGTGGTGATCTCGCAGGGGCTCGGCCTGGCCGCGCTGCCCTGGGTGGCCGCGTTGGTGCCGACAACCGCCTTCGTCGTTGCGCTGTGGGCGCTTGAGTTGGAACGCCGCCGCCAGCGTCTCGTACTCGTCGGCGATGCCGCCGGCACCTGATCCGCTCCTTCCCCCTCTCAGGACTCGCACATGGAAACCCGTTTTCTCGGCCGCTCCGGCCTGAAGGTCTCGGCACTGGGCTTCGGCGCCGGCACGTTCGGCGGCAAGGGGCCGCTCTTCGGCGCCTGGGGCAACACCGATACCGCGCAGGCGCGCCGCATGATCGACATCAGTCTGGACGCAGGCCTCACCTTCTTCGACACCGCCGATGTCTATTCCGACGGGGCGTCCGAATCGATCCTGGGCGCGGCCCTGCAAGGCCGGCGCGATCAGGTCATCCTGTCCAGCAAGACCGGCCTGCGCCTGGGAGAAGGCCCCAACGATGCGGGCGCGTCTCGCTTCCGCCTGCTCAAAGCGGTGGATGCATCGCTGCAACGGCTCGGCACTGACTACCTCGATCTGCTGCAACTGCACGCCTTCGATGCGTTGACGCCGGTCGAGGAAACATTGTCCACGCTTGATGGGCTGGTCCGCGCTGGCAAGGTGCGCTACCTGGGCGTCTCCAACTACGCCGGGTGGCAACTGATGAAGTCGCTGGGCATCGCCGACCGCGACGGCTACACACGTTATGTCGCCAACCAGACCTACTATTCGCTCGTCGGCCGCGACTACGAATGGGAACTGATGCCACTGGCCATCGACCAAGGGATAGGCGCGGTGGTGTGGAGTCCGCTGGGTTGGGGCCGGTTGACCGGCAAACTGCGGCGCGGGCAGCCGTTGCCGGCCACCAGCCGCCTGCACGAGACCGCCGACATCGGGCCGCCGGTGGAACAGGCGCGCCTGTTCCGCATCATCGATGCGCTGGATGTCGTCGGCGAGGAAACCGGCAAGTCGATACCGCAGATCGCGATCAACTGGCTGTTGCAACGTCCCACCGTGTCGACCGTGCTGATCGGAGCGCGTACCGAAGAACAGCTGCTCCAGAACCTCGGCGCCATCGGCTGGCAACTGTCGCCCGAGCAGATCGCGCGCCTGGATGCCGCCAGCGCCGTCGAGGCGCCGTACCCCTACTATCCATACTGGCGCGGACACTTCTCCGAACGCAGTCCGCTGCCCGTCCAAGCCTTTCCCCCACACGCCGGAGCCACGCCGTGAAAGCTGTCGCCCTTACCCGTTACCTGCCCATCGACGATCCACAATCGCTTTCCGATGTGGAATTGGCCACGCCCACACCCACGGGTCACGACCTGCTGGTGCGCGTGGAAGCCGTATCCGTGAATCCGGTCGACACCAAGGTGCGATCGCCGAAGCCGCAGGTGGAAGCGCAGCCGAGGGTGCTGGGCTACGACGCCGCCGGTGTGGTTGAAGCGGTCGGCGAAGCAGTGACGCGCTTCAAGCCCGGCGATGCCGTCTATTACGCGGGCGACATCACGCGCCCCGGCAGCAATGCGCAGTTCCAGCTGGTGGACGAACGCATCGTCGGCCACAAGCCGGCGTCGCTTGATTTCGCCCAGGCTGCCGCCCTGCCGCTGACCACGATCACCGCATGGGAACTGCTGTTCCACCGCATGCCCTACGCGTTCGATGGCGGTGGCGCGGGCAAGTCGCTGCTGGTGATCGCCGGCGCGGGCGGCGTGGGCTCGATCGCCATCCAGTTGGCGAAGCGGGCGGGCTTCACCGTCATCGCGACGGCCTCCCGCCAGGACAGCATCGACTGGTCGCGCGCGATGGGCGCCGACCACGTCATCACCCATCGTGAACCGCTGGCGCCGCAGTTGAAGGCGCTGGGTTTCGACACCGTCGATGCGGCACTGAACCTGGCCGACACCGACCGTTACTGGACCGAACTCGGCGAGCTGCTGGCACCGCTGGGCCATGTGGGCCTGATCGTCGAACCGCGCGGCGAGCTGCGCATCGGCGACCCCTACAAGTCCAAGAGCATCGGCATCCACTGGGAAATGATGTTCGCCCGGCCGCGGTTCCGCACTGCCGACATGGGCGAACAGGGGGCATTGCTGGATCGCGTGGCTGACCTGATCGACGCCGGCACCTTGCGCGGCACGCTGACCGGAACGCTGTCGCCCATCAACGCCGTCAACCTGCGCGAGGCGCATCGCCGGCTGGAATCGGGTACGACCATCGGCAAGCTGGTGCTCGCCGGCTGGTAAGAAGAGGATCGCCGTGGGAGCGACGTGAGTCGCGATGGAGTCAGGAGATGCAGGCATCTCCACTTTCCCGTCGCGACTCACGTCGCTCCCACCGCAGGATTCTTCTCTACGCGGCTGCAGCCTCCCCGCTGCGGTCGCGCTTCAGCACGGCCACCGGCTCGGCCCACGTGCTGGCGGCGCGGCGCTTGCTCGTCGCCAGCACCAGGTCGGACGGTTCGAACACATTGAGGTTGTGCGTGATCGGCGTGGTCAGGATGTACTGCGCATCGGTGGAACGCAGGAAGCGGCCGACCTTTTCGATGTTGGCCACGTCCAGGTGGGCGAACGGTTCGTCGATGAACACGAAGCCGCCCGGCTGGTCCTCGTCGCGCAGCAGCGCGACAAGCAGCAACAACGACTTCATCACCTGCTGACCGCCCGATGCCTCGCCGTCGTCCAGCCCGATCCAGCCCTTGCGGTCGAAATCGAAGCGCACGGTCAGACCCGCCTGCGCCAGCGCCGTGTCCTCGTTCACCAGTTCCGGCATCTCGACGTCCACGCCGATGCCCGCCAGATCACCCAGCGAGGACAGGTTCTTGCGGTAGCGGCGCACGGTGGCGCGCAGCACATTGATGTACGCGCCACGCGCTTCCTCGGTGATGCGCTTGGCGCGGTGCAGGTGTGCCTCGCGCTTGCCGATGGCCGCTTCAAGCCCGTCGTGGTCGGCGGCGAACTTGTCGCGCAACGACACGCAGCCGTCGTCCTCGACGAACGCGCCACGCGACAACCGTTCGTCGATGCGCTCGAGTTCCCGCCGCACGGCGGCCGCGCTCTCGTACTCCTCCCGTGCGGCGCGCAGGGTTTCCACGCTTCTCCACTCGCGCGGCATCTGCGCACGACGACGGCGGAACTCGACGATGCGCTGCACCAGTGACTGTCGCTCCTGTGCGATCTGCAGGCCACGCTCGTGCAGTTCGCCCGCCAGCGAACGCAGTTCGCCTGCGCGGGTGGCGGCCGCGATGCTTTCGGCCTTGTCCAGCGCCTCGACAGCATCCAGCTGGCTGCGTGCCTGCGCCAGCGCCGACGCCGCCTGCTGCGCGGCTTCCGCCAAGCCGGCGAGGCGTTCGGCCGCATCGGCGAATTCCGAAGCGCGGGTGACCAGTTCCTGACCCGCATCCAGGCCCAACAGGCGGCTCTGGTCGCCGTCCACGCGCTTGCCCAGTCCGGAAAGCTCCGATTCGCGCGCCTGCGCGCGTTGCTGGATCGCGGCCTGTTCGTCGCGCAACGCGGCGAGGCGCGCCTGGCGTGCGCCGGCACCGAAGTGCGCCTGGCCACCACCGATGTGGCGCCCGCCACGATGCTCGCGCAGGTAGCCCTGGGCGGTGATCCAGTCCTGCCCCTTGGGCAGGCGATGTCCGGCGTCGATGTCGGCGACGCGCTGGATGCGGTCCAGCTGGCGCGGCAACCACGCAGGCGGATCCGCGGAGAAGCGCACGACCTCAAGCAGCGAGCCCTTGGTGGCTTTTTCCACCGGCGCACGCTCCGCCACCACGAAGTGGCGGTAGTGCATCTGTTCCCCGAGCTGCCACGCCGCGCGCGCATCCTTCGGCGCGTCCAGCACGACCAGATGACGATACGGCGCCAGCACCGCCTCCAGGGCCACCGACCACGCCGGGTCGGCGATCTCGACCAGTTCGGTCAGCACGCGATGACCGATGCCCGCCCCGTCGAGTGCCGCGCGGAAATCGCGCTCGAACGGCTCGACCAGGCGCCCGCCACCACTGAGGGCGGCCAGCTGCGCGGCGATTTCACTGCCACGCTGGCGATCGCGTTCGGCGTCCAGTTTCAGTTCGGCCTGGCGGCGACGGCCTTCCTCCACGCGACGGCTCAGGGCTTCCACGTCGGCGTCACCCCGTTGCGCCTGCAGCCGTGCCAGGTCGTCGCGGCGCTTGACCAGCATCTCGGCGTCGCGCGCATGGTCGCGCGCATGGGTGAACACGGCTTCGGCCTCGCGCAACTGCGCCTTGGCCTGTGTCAGTTCGGCCTGCAGTTCGCTGCGGCGCAAGACGGCGCCGGCTTCCTGCGACTGCAGGTGGGCATGTGCGTGGACGCGCTCGCGCAGAGCGCGACGCAGCCCTGTCAGGCGCGGCCGCGCACCGTCGATGGCCGCGCGCTGTTCCGCCAGTTCCACCTTCGGCGCGACTTCGGTCTGCAGTCGGTTGCGCTGGCTGCGGAGCGCCAGGCCTTCCTCGAAGGAACGCACGTCGGCCCGCGACGACTCCAGCCGCAGGTGCAGCTCCGCCAGGCCCTGTTGCAGCTGGCCGATCTCCTTCTCCACGTCGAACTGCTCGTTGCGGGCACGCTGGTAATCGTCCAGCACGGCCTTGTCCTCGAACACGTCGAAGACCAACTGGAGCAGTTCGCGCGGCGACAGCTGGCACAGCTTGTCCGTCGCACCCTGCTCCAGCGTCAGCACGCGGCAGATCGCGCGGCTCAGGCCTGCACCGGCCATGCGCACGCGGTAGTCGCGCACGCCCAGCCAGTCACCGCCCTGGTCGAGCGTCTCCACCGGCACGTCACCGGGGACGATCTGGTAGTCGCGCGACCAGTCGCCGCCGCGCTTGCGGATGCGGCAGGCGATGGTCACCTGCTCATCCATGCAGGGGAAGAACGCGCGCTTGCCACGACGGTCCACCGGATTGCTGACCACCGCGCGCAGCCAGGCATACGGCTTGCCGTTGTGGCGCAGGTAGGTCTTGTAGTCGCGCGCCATGTCGCGGTCGTCGATCGCCAGCAAGGTGCGCAGCGCGTCGAGCAGCGTGGTCTTGCCGGACCCGTTGGGGCCGACCACGGTGATGATGGATGCATCCAGCGGCAGCTGGTAGCGCTGCCAGTAATCCCAGTGGACGACCTCCAGGCTGCGGAACTCAAACATCGGCCTGGGCCTCCTGCCGTGCATCGTCTTCCACGGCGTCATCACCCTCGCCGTCCGCGACGGCCAATGCCTGCGACTGGCGCGCCTGTTCGATCACGAACGACAACGCACCGTCCATCACGCGGCTGGCGATGCGTTCGTAGTCGAACGCCAGGTCGAGCAGCGGGCCTTCATGGATGCGCTCCTTGCGGCGGACGATGAAGCCCTGCCGCTGCAACGCACCCAGGTTCATCTGGATGCGGCCCTTGCCACCCAGCTTGTCGCCGAAATCGGCGAGCAGGGTGCGCTCGTTGATGGGCTCGACCATCTCGGCGCCCACCGGCACCGGCTTGAGTTCGGCGAACATCTGCTCCTGCTCCTGCTGGCGCTCGCTCTCCTGGCGGGAAATCTGCCGCTGGCGCTTCGGCAGCACCAGCAACGCCCACAGCACGACCAGCAAGGCCATCGCGTCGCGACCCAGCGAGAGGTTGCTGGCCGCCCAGGCATCCGCATTGCCGAACACCTCGTTCTCCTGCGCGCGCGCGACCCCCACGGCGACGTGGGCCGCGTAGGGATGCTCCAGCAGCCGCAGGCCGGCGGCGGCTAGCCTGCGATCCAGGTCGTCGCGCAGTTCGGCATCGACCAGCACCTGGCGCACGGCGCGGTCGTCGCGCGGCAGCCAGCGTTCGGCCAGCAGCCGCGCGATCAGGGAAGCGATGGGGTCGGTCATGCGGTCTTGGCTTTCCGTGTGTTGCGGGGACGCGATGTCGCGTCAGGGGTGATGGCATCGCTGCGGGGCAGCAGGCGACCACGACTCATGTAGGCCACGCCGGCGCGCTGCACCGTCTCGACATCAGGTTCCACCTGCCACTGCATCGGCAGCTGCGCGAGCGAAGCACTGACACCACTGCGGTTCTCCGCACCGGCGTCGCCGATCAGGCCTAGCAGCGACAGCCGGTAAGCACTCACCGCGAAGCTGTCCTGCGGCACCCAGTCGGACAGTGGGGCGGCGTCCTGCAAGGCCGCCAGCTGGTCCAGCCAGGCCTCGGCATGTGCGTAGTCGTTCCGGGCGGCGGGGGGCTGCGCATCCGTCGGTGCCTGCCGGGCGGGCGGCAGCGTGGCGTCTTCCTGAGCCTCGCGCTCGCGGTCGACCAGTTCGTACTCGGCGACGTCCAGCGCGATGGGGCCCAGCACGAATGCCGCGATGGGCGTGCGCGCCAGCACGTCGTCGGCCAGCGCCGCCAGCGCATCGCTGTCCAGCCCGCGCAGGAAGCGGTTGACGTCCGACGAGGACAGTCCGCTCGCGCCGAGGTGCACGCGATGGCGGTCCAGCTGGTTCAGTGCCCGCTGGAACACCGACGCCTGCCGCAGCAACGCGCTCTGCGCACGGCCGATCTGCTGGGCGACACGATGCGTGGCGGCATCCAGTTCCGGCTCGGCGGCGATGTCGTGGATGACGGCGGTGCCCTTCTCCACCCACTGCCACACCGACTGCAGGGTGTCGGCCGCGCGCTGGATGCGGTGTTCCGAGCCGCTCAACACGGCCTGGTCGAAGTCTTCGCGCAGTTCGTTCAACCGCGACAGCAGGTGTTGCAGGTCGTCGGCCTTGACCCGGCCGACCGCCTGGCCGGCGGCCAGCTGGGCGGTGACGTAGGCCAGCTCGTCGCCTTCGCGGGTGAACTGCAGCAGCAGGCCGATGGACGCCAGCGCCTGCCGGCCGACCGGGCTGATGCGGTAACGCTGGCTCTGGCCTTCCCACAGCAGCAGGCCGTTCTCGCGCAGGCGCGCCAGCACGGTGTCGAACTTGACCGCATCCAGATAGGCGAACTGCTCGCGCAGCTCCTGCGGGGTCCAGTCGGGGGCCTGCCCGCGCTCGCCGATGGTGCGCAGTACCAGCAGCCGCACCATCACGCTTTCCTCGCCGCCATGGAACAGCGTCGAGAAGGCCCGCAACAGATCGCGGGCCGCCAGCAGCGGATGGAGGTCCGGCAGGTCGGCGGCGGCGATGCCGTCGCGCAGGTAGTCGTGCAGCGGGGGTGCGGGGGCGTCCATGACGTCCAGAAAGCCTTGGTCCCCTATGGTCCGCGAGGCCGCCGGGCGAGACAACTCTTGAAACACGCCCCCGTCTGTGCCCTGCTTCGCAGCGTCGATCCAAGGCCGGCGGACCCGGGTGGCAGGCTTGCACTCCGCGCCGGGTCACGGCATCGTGCCCCTTCCATACGCAAGCGTATCCACCGCCAGCATGACCTCGACCACCGCCGACGCGCCCCAGGCCACCTACCCCCACCTGTTCAGCCCGCTGGACCTGGGCTTCACCACGGTGCGCAACCGGGTGCTGATGGGGTCGATGCATACCGGACTGGAAGACCGCGCGCGCGATTTCCCGAAACTGGCGGCGTACTTCGCCGAGCGCGCCGCCGGCGGCGTGGGCCTGATCGTCACCGGTGGTTTCTCGCCCAACCTGGTCGGCTGGTTGAAACCGTTCGGCGGCAAGCTGTCTTGGCCGTGGGAAGCCCGCCCGCACAAGTTCGTCACCGCCGCGGTGCACGAACACGGCGCGAAGATCTGCGCCCAGTTGCTGCACGCCGGCCGCTACGGTTACCACCCGCTGACGGTGGCGCCGTCGAAGGTGAAGGCGCCGATCAATCCGTTCACGCCGCGCGCGCTGTCCGCCCGCGGCATCGAACGGCAGATCTCCGCCTACGCCAACGCGGCGAAGCTGGCGCGCGACGCCGGCTACGACGGCGTGGAGATCATGGGTTCGGAAGGCTACTTCATCAATGAATTCACCGCGCCGCGCACCAACAAGCGCAACGATGCCTGGGGCGGCACGCCGGAGAAGCGCATGCGCTTCGCGGTGGAGATCGTGCGCCGCGTGCGCGAGGCGGTCGGCCCGGACTTCATCATCATCTACCGCCTGTCGCTGCTGGACCTGGTCGAGGACGGCAACCAGTGGGACGAGATCGTCGCGCAGGCCAAGGCCGTGGAAGCCGCCGGCGCCACCCTCATCAATTCGGGCATCGGCTGGCACGAGGCACGCATCCCCACTATCGTCACGTCGGTGCCGCGCGCGGCCTTCGTGGACGTGACCGCCAAGCTCAAGCCGCACGTGCGCGTCCCGCTGGTGGCCACCAACCGCATCAACATGCCGGAGATAGCCGAAGGCATCCTGGCCGCCGGCAAGGCGGACATGGTGTCGCTGGCGCGTCCGCTGCTGGCCGATCCGCAGTGGGCGAACAAGGCGCGGGCCGGAACGCCGCAGGCCATCAACACCTGCATCGCCTGCAACCAGGCCTGCCTGGACCATGTGTTCGAGAACAAGCTGGCCAGCTGCCTGGTCAACCCGCGCGCCTGCGCCGAGACCGAACTCAACTACGCCAGGACCTTCACGCCGAAGACCATCGCGGTGGTCGGCGCCGGTCCGGCCGGCCTGGCCTGCGCCACCGTCGCGGCCGAACGCGGGCATCGGGTGACGCTGTTCGATGCGGCGGATGAGATCGGCGGGCAGTTCAACTACGCCAAGAGGATTCCCGGCAAGGAAGAGTTCCACGAGACGCTGCGCTATTTCCGCCACCGGCTGGAAGAAACCCGGGTGGACGTGAAACTGTCCACGCCGGTCAGCGCGACGGACCTGCAGGGTTTCGACGAGGTGGTGCTGGCCACCGGCATCACCCCGCGCAAGGTCGCCCTGCCCGGTGCCGACCACGCCAAGGTGGTCAGCTATGTGGACGTGCTGTCCGGCCGGGTGACCGTGGGCCAGCGCGCAGCGCTCATCGGCGCCGGCGGCATCGGCTTCGATGTGGCCGAATACCTGGTGCATGAAGGCGTCTCCCCCACCCTGGATCCGCAGCGCTGGATGGCCGAATGGGGCGTGGACACCACCTTCGAATCGCGCGGCAGCCTGGCCCGGCCGCAGCCGGAACCGCCGGCACGCGAGGTCTGGCTGCTGCAGCGCAGCCCCGGCAAGCCCGGCGCCCGCCTGGGCAAGACCAGTGGCTGGGTGCACCGGGCCACCCTGAAGGCCAAGCAGGTGAAGATGCTGGGCGGCGTGGAGTACCTGGGCGTGGACGAGGCCGGCCTGCGCATCCGCGTGGACGGCGCCGAGCAGCTGTTGCCGGTTGACCATGTGGTCGTCTGCGCCGGACAGGAACCGCGGCGCGACCTGCAGGCCGCGCTGGTTGCGGCGGGCCGGAATCCGCACCTCATCGGCGGCGCGGACGTGGCCGCGGAACTCGATGCCAAGCGCGCGATCGCCCAGGGCAGCCGACTGGCGGCGGCGCTGTAGAGCCGCGCCACACCGCTGGAATCAAGGCGAATACGAGAACCCCGTCGCAGTCAGGAAGCCCCGCGCCCACCGCGTCGCGGCGCTTGGTTGCCGCTTGTGATTCGCGCGAGCCAAGCACCACGCCTTCACGCAGCGGCAACACATTTCATTTTCCAATCAAACACTTAGTCGCGCTGTCAACCCGCGCTGTTCAGGCCGGGTTCCGCTTTTCGCCCTTACCTTGCGCCCACTTTCCAGCCCGCCGCCCAGTTCAGGCAGGCTGACCCGGCGCCCGAACAATTCCCGTTCGGTCTTGCCGGTCCCCGGGCAGCCCGTGTGAAGGCTGCCTCCCCATGACGCCCTGCCGTGTCCACTCATCGTGCCTTCCCGCGTTACTCGGGAGGGACAGGGGCACGGGAAAGACGGAGCAAGGAGTTCCCATGAAACTGGCCTGGATCTTATGGCTGTCGCAGATGTTGCCGCAGCCGGCCGCTGATTCGTTGTGCCTCAGCACCACCGTATACCTGGAAGCCCGCGACCAGACCCTGCGCGGCCAGCAAGCCGTCGCCGAGGTCGCCCTGCGCCGCCGCGACAGCGGCCTGTGGGGGGACTCGATGTGCGAGGTGGTCACCGCCCGCAAGCAGTTCGCCCCGACCATCGTCGGCCCCAACACCCGGCTGAAGAACCCGGATGCCTGGGCCAAGTCGGTCACCGTGGCCCTGAACGCCGAACGCAACTGGGCGCTGCCGCCCGGGGAGCGCAAGGAGATCGTGCCCGGCGCCAGCCACTTCATGGCGCACCAGATCGCCAGCCCGAGCTGGCGCAACGCGTACCACGTGGCCACCATCGGCGACCACACCTTCCTGCGCGTGCAGAAACTCAAGCCTCGCTCCTGAGCCACGCGCGGCGCGGACCGGCATGACGGTCCGTTGCATGTACGGGACGGCACGATGACGAACGGGTCCGCGATAATCGCGGGCCCTTTTTTCTGCCTCCGGAGATCCGCATGAAGCTGTACAGCAAGCCTGGCGCCTGTTCGACCGCCGACCACATCGCCCTGCAGTGGACGGGTCAGCCGTTCGACCTGCAGGTGATGACGGCGGAGGACATGAAAACGCCGGAGTACCTGCGGATCAACCCGACCGGCGCCGTGCCTGCCATCGTCGATGGCGAGTTCGTGCTGACGCAGAACGCGGCGATCATGGGCTACATCGCCGACACGTATCCGCAGGCGCAACTGGCCGGCGACGGCTCGCCGCAGCAGCGCGCGCAGGCCGCACGCTGGCTGGCGTTCGTCAACTCCGACCTGCACCCGGCATTCCACCCGCTGTTCGGGCCGGCGCGCTTCATCGGCGACGAAACGCAGTTCGATGTGGTCAGGGAAACCGCACGCAAGCGACTGCGTGGGCTGTACGAAACCGCGGAGAAACAGCTGCAGGGCCGCGACTGGCTGGCGGGCTTCCGCAGTTTCGCCGACCCTTACTTCTACATCACGCTGCGCTGGGCGGACCGCACCGGCGTGGATCTGTCCGGGTTGCCGAACATCGCCGCATTCAAGGCGCGCATGGAAAGCGATGCTGGCGTACGTGCCGCCTTGACGACGGAAGGCTTGGCCTGATTACTCGCGCCGTGCGCGCATCAGACCAAGGATGCGCGCACGCCTTCCAGCCAGCGCGTGGCGAAGGTGTGGTCGCGTGCCTTGGTCAGCGCCGTGGCGATGTCGGGCAACAGGGCGACCAGTTCGTCCGCGTCCGCGCAACGCTCCACCTTCAGCTGCAGGAAGTAGCCCTTCAGCCCGACATGCGTGCGGATGTCGTCGGTGATGCGCGTGTACAGCAGATTGTAGCGGTCCGCCGGGGTCATCTCGGTGGCCGCCGCCGGAATGCCGGCGGCAGCGGGCGGCGGCGCAGCGACCGCCGCCATCATCAGGGCGGCGCCGGATCGTCGTTCGATCAGTCCCTCCGCCTCGAGCTGGCCCAGCGCATCCTCGGGCGCGTGCAGCCCGCTCATCAGCGACCGCAGCTCGTCCTCGGTGCGCTGACCATCCACCAGCAGCAGGATCGAGCGCAACCCGGTGGACAGCTTGCGCGTGCGCTGCTGTATTTCCTGCCGGCCGGCTTCCGTCTTTGACCACATGTTCGCGTGCATGGCATCCCCCGCACCGTGCGACCGGGCCCCTCCCCGTCGTCCACAGCGCCTGCCCCAGGCTATAGGTGTACCGGTCGCCGGCCCGCCAGGCAACCACCCCGATCACACTAACGGAAAGCGGGTCTTCCGGGCCGGTGTCAAAACACCCTCGCCCTTTGCCCTCAACCGCAAGCGGGAGAGGGGACGTGGGTGTCATGCGGGTTCGACTTCGATCAGCGCCGGTCCAGCGGAACGAATTCCAGATCCTCAGGCCCCGTGTAATTGGCGCTGGGGCGGATGATCTTGCCGTCGATGCGCTGCTCGATGACGTGCGCGCTCCAGCCGCTGGTGCGGGCGATGACGAACAGCGGGGTGAACATCGCCGTCGGCACGCCCATCATGTGGTAGCTGACGGCGCTGAACCAGTCCAGGTTGGGGAACATCTTCTTGATGTCCCACATCACCGACTCCAGGCGCTCGGCGATGTCGTACATCTTCATGTTCGACTGCTCGGCCGACAGGTCCTTCGCGACCTGCTTGATCACGCCGTTGCGCGGGTCGCCGACGGTGTAGACCGGGTGACCGAAGCCGATCACGACTTCCTTGCGCTCCACGCGCGCCTTGATGTCGGCTTCCGCTTCGTCCGGCGTCTCGTAGCGCTTCTGCACTTCGAAGGCGACTTCGTTGGCGCCGCCGTGCTTCGGGCCTCGCAGCGCACCGATGCCGCCGGCGATGCACGAATGCATGTCGCTGCCGGTGCCGGCGATGACGCGGCAGGTGAAGGTGGACGCGTTGAACTCATGCTCGGCATACAGGATCAGCGAGGTATGCATCGCCCGCACCCAGCTGTCCCTGGGCTTTTCGCCATGCAGCAGGTGCAGGAAGTGGCCGCCGATGGAGTCGTCGTCGGTCTCGACATCGATGGCACGGCCGTTGTGGCTCCAGTGGTACCAGTACAGCAGCATCGAGCCCAGCGAAGCCATCAGCTTGTCGGCGATGTCGCGCGCGCCCGGATGGTTGTGGTCGTCCTTCTCCGGCGACACGCAGCCCAGCACGGACACGCCGGTACGCATCACGTCCATCGGGTGGGCTGACGGCGGCAGTTCTTCCAGCGCGGCTTTCACGGCGGCGGGAATGCCGCGCAACGACTTCAGCTTGGCCTTGTAGCCGGCCAGTTCGGCGCGATTGGGCAGCTTGCCATGCACCAGCAGGTAGGCGACCTCTTCGAACTCGCTGGTGGTGGCCAGGTCGAGGATGTCGTAACCCCGGTAATGCAGGTCGTTGCCGGTGCGGCCGACGGTGCACAGCGCGGTGTTGCCGGCGGCGGTGCCTGAAAGCGCGACGGATTTCTTGGGTTTGAACGGGACGGCGGCTTCGCTCATGGCTTGCTCCACTTCTTCACTTCTTGGCTGAAAACAGGGCGTCGAGCTTCTGCTCGAACGCGTGGTAACCGATGCGGTCGTACAGTTCCTCGCGCGTCTGCATCGTATCGACCACGTTCTTCTGGTGGCCGTCGCGGCGGATCGCTTCGTACACGTTCTCGGCGGCCTTGTTCATCGCGCGGAACGCCGACAGCGGGTACAGCTGGATGGCGACGCCGACCGAAGCGAGTTCGTCGCGGGTGAACAGCGGGGTCTTGCCGAACTCGGTGATGTTGGCCAGCACCGGCACCTTCACGGCATCGACGAAACGCCGGTAGGTCGGCAGGTCGTAGGCGGCTTCGGCGAAGATGCCGTCCGCGCCCGCTTCCACGCAGGCGATGGCGCGCTCGATGGCGGCGTCCACGCCCTCGACCTGGATGGCATCGGTGCGCGCGATCAGGAAGAAGTCAGCGTCGGTCTTCGCATCGGCGGCGGCCTTTACGCGATCGGTCATTTCACCAGCCGACACGATCTCCTTGCCGGGGCGGTGGCCGCAGCGCTTGGCGCCGACCTGGTCCTCGATGTGGCACGCGGCGGCGCCGGCCTTGATCAGCGACTTCACGGTGCGCTCGATGTTGAACGCGCTGGGGCCGAAGCCGGTGTCGATGTCGACCATCAGCGGCAGGTCGCAGACGTCGGTGATGCGGCGCACGTCGATCAGCACGTCTTCCAGCGTGTTGATGCCCAGGTCGGGCAGGCCCAGCGATCCCGCGGCGACGCCACCGCCCGACAGGTAGATCGCGCGGTAGCCGGCGCGCTTGGCCAGCAGGGCGTGGTTGGCGTTGATCGCCCCGATCACCTGCAGCGGCGATTCGGCGGCGAGCGCGGTGCGGAAACGCGCACCCGCGGAAGTGTTGTTCATGCGGTGGAACTCCTCTTCATCGGCATGGTGGCCACGGCCGGCAGGCCGGGTGGCAGAGGTGCGCGAATGGTACGCCCCTCGGTGGCCGCCAATCTGGCAGCATCACACCCATTGATCAATCTTGATCAAATGAATCAATCTATCGATATGGACACCGACCTGCTCTCCGCCCGCGAAACCTGCCAGCTGCTCGGCATCAGCCAGGCCACGCTCTATGCCTACGTCAGCCGCGGCCTGCTGGAATCCCGCCCCGGTGCGGACCATCGCAGCCGCCTGTACCTTCGCCAGGACGTCGAGCGACTGGCACAGCGCAATCGCGTGGGCCGTGGCGCGGCGCGCGGGGCCGCGCAGAGCCTGGACCGGGGCCTGCCGGTACTGGAGACCCAGATCTCGCTGATCCGCCCGGACGGCCCCTACTACCGCGGCCGCTCCGCGATCGAGGCGGTGCAGGCGGGGGCGACGCTGGAGGACATCGCCCGCCTGCTCTGGGACTGCGGCGATCACGATCCCTTCGCCCTCCCCCTGGACACCGCCTGGCCCGCGACCGTGGCCGGCGTGGCGCTTGATGGCCGGCTGCCGCCGCTGGAACGCGCGATGGCGGCCATTCCCCTGCTGGCACTGGACGTGCGGCATTCGTTCAGTTCGGCGCCGCGCGTGCGGCACGACATTGCCGCCACCCTGCTCCGCCACAACGCAGCGCTGCTGGTCGCGCAGGCGCCGTCCGCCGGCCCGGTGCATCGCCTGCTGGCCGAGCGCTGGAAACCCGGTGACGACGGCTTCGCGGACCTGGTGCGTGCGGCGCTGGTGGTGTGTGCCGACCACGAACTGAATGTCTCTGCCTTTGCCGCCCGCGTGGTTGCCTCCACCGGCGCGCACCTGCATGCCACCGTCTGCAGCGGCCTGGCCGCGCTCTCCGGCCCGCGCCATGGCGGCGCGACCGCGCGCGCTTTCGCGCTGATCGCCGACGCCACGGCATCCGCGTCCCCGCGCGACTTCATCGCGATGCGCTGGCAGCGCGGCGACGACCTGCCCGGCTTCGGTCATGCGCTGTATCCGGATGGCGATCCGCGCGCGGCGGAGCTGCTGGCGCGCATGCGCGTGCGGCATGCCGGCTCGGCCGCGCTGGCGTCGCTCGAGGCGGTCATCGGCGCCACCGAAGACATCAGCGGACAGCGACCCAACATCGACCTCATGCTCGCCGCGATCTGCCATGCGAACGGCCTGCCGGCGACGCCCGCGCTGGTGATGTTCGCCGCCGGCCGGTTGGCCGGCTGGCTTGCGCATGCGCTCGAGCAGCAGGCGCAGGGACGGCTGATCCGGCCGCGGGCGCGCTACGCCGGTGCCGCGCCTGCGGAGCACCCGTAAGGCACGGGGCTCAGCTGCCGACGTCGGGACCGCGCAGCAGGGCCTTCTTCACTTCTTCCAGCGCGTTGGGGTCATCCAGCGTGGACAGGTCGCCCGGATCGGCGCCCTGCGCCAGCGCCTGCAGGGAGCGCCGCAGCAGCTTGCCCGACCGCGTCTTCGGCAATGCGCTGACGATGTACACGCGCGCCGGACGCGCCACCGCGCCCAGGCTCTGTTCGACCGAGCGACGCATGCCGTCCGCGGCCGCCACTCGCTCGTGCGGCTCCGTGGTGGCCTGCCGCAGCGTGGCGAACACCACCGGCACCTGGCCTTTCAGTTCGTCCGCCATGCCGATCACCGCCACTTCCGCCACCGCCGGATAGCCGGACACCGATTCCTCGATCTCGCGGGTGCCCAGGCGATGGCCGGCCACGTTGATGACATCGTCGGTGCGGCCGAGGATGAAGGTGTATCCCTCGTCGTCGCGGACGGCCCAGTCCAGCGAGCTGTAAAGCAGTTCGCTGAAATGGCTGAAGTAGCTGGACAGGAAACGTTCGTCGTCGTTCCAGATGGTGGTCATGCAGCCCGGCGGCAGCGGTGGCTGCATGACCAGCACGCCTTTCCGGTTGGCACCGACGTCCTCGCCGGTGGTTTCATCGATGATCTTCATGCGGTAGCCGAGATTGGGAAATCCCGGCGAGCCGAATTTCACCGGTTTCATGTCCAGCCCCGGCAGCAGCGTCAACGCCGGCCAGCCGGTCTCGGTCTGCCAGTAGTTGTCGATCACCGGCTTGCCCAGCGCATCGGTGATCCAGTGAGCGGTGGGTTCGTCCAGCGGCTCGCCCGCCAGGAAGAGATAGCGCAGCTCGGACAGGTCATGGCGCTTGATGAAATCCACGTCGTGCTTCTTCAGCACGCGGATGGCGGTCGGCGACGAGAACATCGTGCGCACCTGGTACTGCTCGCACAGCGCCCACCAGATGCCGGCATCGGGATGGAGTGGAAGGCCCTCGTACAGCACCGATGTCGCGCCGACGATCAGCGGCCCGTACACGTTGTACGAATGCCCCACCGCCCAGCCGACATCCGAGGTGGAGAACATCACCTGCCCCGCGCCCACGTCGAACACCGTGCGCATCGACAACGCCAGCGCCACTGCATAGCCACCGACGTCGCGCTGCACGCCTTTCGGCTTGCCGGTCGTGCCGGAGGTGTAAAGCAGGTAGCTGGGCGCGTTCGACTCCAGCCAGGTGACCGGCACCTCGGCGTCGCCCACCTGCGCGCGCAGCGCGGCGTAGTCCTCGTCCCGCCCCGCGACCTTCAGCATGGCCGCATCCAGTCCGCGCGACACGACCAGCACCTTGGGCGGCGGCGACGCCGCTTCCGCGCAGGCTTCATCGACGAGCGGCTTGTAGGGAATGACCTTGCCTCCGCGCATGCCGGCATCGGCCGCGATCAGCAGCTTGGGTTGCGCGTCATCGATGCGCAGCGCCAGGTTGTGCGCGGCGAAACCACCGAACACCACCGAGTGGATGGCGCCGATGCGCGCGCAGGCGAGCATGGCGAACACCGCCTCGGCCATGTTGGGCATGTAGATGACCACGCGGTCGCCCTTGCCCACGCCGAGGCGCAGCAGGATGGCGGCGAACGCATTCACTTCGCGATGCAGCTCGCGATAGGTGATCTCGCGGGTGACGTCCGTTTCGGTGGAGACGGCAACGAGCGCCAACTGATCGCCGCGCGTTTCCAGATGCCGGTCCACGGCGTTGTAGCAGAGGTTGGTTTCCCCGCCGGCGAACCAGCGACGGAACGGTGGTCGCGCGTAATCCAGGATCTGCTGCGGGGGCACATGCCAGTGGATGGCCTTCGCCTCCTCCGCCCAGAACGCCTCGGGCTGTTCGATGGAGCGGCGGTAGGTTTCCTCGTAGCCCATGTCGGCTCTCCCGCAATGCATGCGACATGGCGAGCATAGTCCCGTCGGCGGCGTGCGGCCTTCCGACGATAGTCTTAGCCCGATCTTCCGCGAAAATCGCGTCTCGAAAACGACAACGCCGGGACAGGCCCGGCGTTGCGCTTGATCAGATTGCGACCTCGATCAGCCGAGCAGGTGCGCCACGCCGGCGCGCTCTTCCTCCAGCTCCGCCAGCGTCTTGTCCATGGCGGCGCGGCTGAACGCATCCACTTCCAGGCCTTCGACCCGCGTGTATTCACCATTGGCGGTGGTGACCGGCACGCCGTACATGACGCCTTCCGGAATGCCGTAGCTGCCGTCGGACGGCACGCCCATCGTCACCCACTTGCCGTTGCTGCCCAGCACCCAGTCACGGATGTGGTCGATGGCGGCATTGGCGGCCGAGGCGGCGGACGACAGGCCACGCGCCTCGATGATCGCGGCGCCGCGCTTGCCGACCTGCGGGATGAACGTGTTGGCGTTCCAGTCGGCGTCGTTGATCTTGTCCTTCAGCGACGCGCCATTGACGGTGGCGAAGCGGTAGTCGGGGTACATGGTCGGGCTGTGGTTGCCCCACACGATCAGCTTCTCGATGTCGGCCACGGCCACACCGGCCTTGGCGGCGAGCTGGCTCAGCGCGCGGTTGTGGTCTAGGCGCAGCATGGCGGTGAAGTTCTTCGCCGGCAGGTCGGGCGCGGACTTCATCGCGATGTAGGCGTTGGTGTTGGCCGGGTTGCCGACCACCAGCACCTTCACGTTGCGGCTGGCGACCTTGTTCAGCGCGGCGCCCTGGGCGGTGAAGATCTTGGCGTTCTCCAGCAGCAGGTCCTTGCGCTCCATGCCGGGGCCGCGCGGACGCGCGCCGACCAGCAGGGCCACGTCGGCATCCTTGAAGGCCACTTCCGGATCATCCGTGCCCACCATGCCGGCCAGCAGCGGGAACGCGCAGTCTTCCAGCTCCATCATCACGCCCTTCAGCGCGGCCTGGGCTTTTTCCATCGGCAGTTCGAGCAGCTGCAGGATGACCGGCTGGTCCTTGCCGAGCATTTCGCCGGAGGCGATGCGGAACAGCAACGCGTAACCGATCTGGCCAGCAGCGCCGGTAACGGCAACACGGATGGGGGTTTTCATGGGACGGATCCTCGGGGTTTCGTAGGGTGGGCCCTGGCCCACCGCGTGGGAACAACGTGGGCCTTGGCCCACAGTGCGATTACTTCAACTCGGCAAAGAATTCCTGGAAGCGTTGCAGGCCCGGCGCCAGCTGCGGCGTCGGGCAGGTGTAGCTGATGCGCAGCGCGCGCGGCTCGCCGAACGCCGAGCCCGGCACGCAGGCCACGCCCTTGGCATCGAGCAGCGCATTGCAGAAGTCGACATCGTTTTCGATCTTCACCCCGTTGTGCGACTTGCCGAACGCGCAGCTGATGTCGGGGAAGACGTAGAACGCGCCCTGCGGCCTGGGACAGATGACACCCGGTATGGCGTCCATCGCGGCGACCACCTGGTCGCGCTTGGCCTGGAACTCGGCATTCTTGGCGATCGGCACGTCCTGCGGACCGGTGAGCGCGGCGATGGCGGCGGCCGTGGTCACTTCCGGGAGGTTGGTGATGTGGTTGGAGTTGAGCGTGGTGACCGCCTTGGCAATGGCCTCCGGCCCCGCCATGAATCCCACGCGCCAGCCCGGCATGCCATAGGTCTTGGACAGCGAATCCACGAACACGGTGCGCTCGCGCAGCTCGGGCCTGGCCTGGATGAAGTTCGCGTACGCGATGCCGTCGAACAGCATGCGGTTGTAGATGTCGTCGGTGACGATCCAGGTATCCGGATGCTTCACCAGCACGTCGGCCAGCGCGGCGATCTCGTCGGCGGTGTAGACCATGCCCGTCGGGTTGGACGGATTGTTGAACAGGAACACCTTGGGCTTGTGCGTGGCCAGCGCGGCATCGAGCTGCGCCGGGGTCAGCTTGTAGTCCTGGCTGGCGGGGCACGGCAGCGGCACCGCTTTCGCGTTGACGATGTCGGCGATGTCGGCGTAGGTGGTCCAGTACGGCGACGGATAGACGATGGTGTCGCCCTCGTCCAGCAGCGCTTCGGCCAGGTTGTACAGCAGGTGCTTGGCGCCGATGCCGGTGGAAAGGTTGGCGCGCGTGAAGCCGGTCAGGCCCAGCGCCTCGATGTGCGCCAGGAACGCATCCAGCAGCGCATCGCTGCCCCGGTTGCTGCCGTACTGGCCAGAATCCCGGGACAACGCGTCACGTGCGGCCTGGTAAACGTGCTCGCCGGGCAGGAAATTGGGAACGCCGATCGAGAAACTGATGATGTCGCGGCCTTCGGCCTTCAGCTTCTTCGCCTTCTCGGCGACCAGCATGATCGCACTCGGCTTGGCGCGACCGATGCGCCGGGCAAGCGTGGGCATTGCACAACCTCACAACGGGACGGAAGACGGGGTTCGCGCCGTTTTTTTGCGGCGCAAAATGGTATCACGGACCTTCCGGCCGACCGGATGCGCCAAAGGTCCAAGGCGGCCCGCGGCGGGGCCGCCCTGGTGTTACCGGCGGGCGATCAGGCGCTCAGCAGGCGGTTCCACTCGGCCACGCGGTCGGCCTTGGCGGCCAGCACGGCATCGGTGTCGCCATCGATGGTGATCTTGGTGATCAGGTCGCCCTGGCGCACGGCGTCCACCACGTCCAGCCCTTCGGTCACCTTGCCGAACACGGTGTGCTTGCCGTCCAGCCACGGGGTGGGCACGTGGGTGATGAAGAACTGGCTGCCATTGGTATTGGGACCGGCGTTGGCCATGGACAGCACGCCGCGGTCATGGCGCACGCCATTGGTGGTCTCGTCCTCGAAGCGGTAGCCCGGGCCACCGCGGCCGGAACCCTCGGGGCAGCCGCCCTGGACCATGAAGTCGTCGATCACGCGGTGGAAGTTCAGGCCGTCGTAGAAGCCCCGCTTGGCCAGGTTGACGAAATTGGCGACCGTCAGCGGGGCCTTGTCGGGGTAAAGCTCGATGACGATCGGGCCGCGGGAGGTGTCGAAAGTGGCGGTCAGTTGGCTCATGGGGTGGTTCTCCGGGGTGAAATAACGAATAGGGTGATGCGCCAGGCCAGCCAGGCGACCCAGAGGCTCCCCCCGCCCAGCATCAGGCCGGCCAGAACGAGAATGGGCGCCGAAAGGCCTTGCCAGGCCCCCGCCGCAAGGGCATGCGCGGGGTTGTGGTGCAGGAAAAGGCCGAACCCGAGCACGAACACCCAGGCCATCTGCCAGATCACGGCGCCGGCCAAGGATTTCAAGGGGAAGGCGGGAAAACGGGTCATTAGCCGGACATCCGTCAAATCAGGTGCTTAGCGCGCGCCAGCCAGCTATAATACGCCCCTTCCTTTCCCCACCTTCAGCGCGCTCGTCCGCGCCCCTTCGGCATGTCCATCCAAAACCTTCGCAATATCGCCATCGTCGCCCACGTCGACCATGGCAAGACCACACTCGTCGACTGCCTGCTCAAGCAGTCGGGCACCCTGTCCGAACGCACGGTGCTGGCCGAGCGCGTGATGGACAGCAATGACCAGGAAAAGGAGCGTGGCATCACGATCCTGGCCAAGAACACCGCCATCACCTGGCAGGGCAACCGCATCAACATCGTCGACACCCCCGGACACGCCGACTTCGGCGGCGAAGTGGAACGCGTGCTGTCGATGGTGGACTCGGTGCTGATCCTGGTGGACGCGATGGACGGCCCCATGCCGCAGACGCGCTTCGTCACCCAGAAGGCCTTCGCGATGGGCTTCAAGCCGATCGTGGTGGTCAACAAGATCGACCGCCCGGGTGCGCGTCCTGACTGGGTGATCGACCAGGTGTTCGACCTCTTCGACAAGCTGGGCGCCACCAACGAGCAGCTCGACTTCCCGATCGTCTACGCCTCGGCGCTGCACGGCTATGCCAGCCTGGACGACGCCGCCCGCGAAGGCGACATGACCCCGCTGTACGAAGCGATCATGAAGCACGTCTCGCCGCCGGCGGTGGATCCGGATGGCCCGTTCCAGATGCGCATCAGCCAGCTGGACTACAACAACTTCGTCGGCCTGATCGGCATCGGCCGCATCCAGCGCGGCAAGGTGAAGAAGAACATGCCGGTCAGCGTCATCGACCGCCACGGCAAGAAGCGCCAGGGCAAGGTCATGCAGGTGCTGGGCTTCATGGGCCTGGAGCGCGTGGAAGCCGAGGAAGCCGAGGCCGGCGACATCGTCGCCATCGCGGGCATCCAGGACCTGAGCATCTCCGACACCGTCTGTGCGCTGGACACCCCCGAAGCGCTGCCGGCGCTGACCGTGGACGAACCCACCATCAGCATGACCTTCCAGGTCAACAACTCGCCGTTCGCGGGCAACAAGGACCTGAGCGGCGGCAAGTTCCTGACCAGCCGCCAGCTGCGTGAACGGCTTGAACGCGAGACCCTGCACAACGTGGCGCTGAAGGTCGAGGAAGGCTCCGATCCGGACAAGTTCCTGGTCTCCGGCCGCGGCGAGCTGCACCTGTCGGTGCTCATCGAAACGATGCGCCGCGAAGGCTTCGAGCTGGCCGTGTCGCGCCCGGAAGTCATCATCAAGGAAATCGACGGCAAGCAGATGGAGCCGGTCGAGCAGCTGGTCGTCGACATCGAAGAGCAGCACCAGGGCGGCGTGATGGAAAAGCTGGGCACCCGCAAGGGCCAGCTGAAGAACATGGAATCCGACGGCAAGGGCCGCGTGCGCCTGGATTACATGATCCCGGCGCGTGGCCTGATCGGTTTCCAGAACGAATTCCGCACCCTGACCCAGGGTTCCGGCCTACTGTTCCACGTGTTCGACCATTACGGCCCCAAGGAAACCGGTGCGATCGCCAAGCGCATCAACGGCGTGATGATCGCCAATGCCGCCGGCACCACCCCGGCCTACTCGCTTGGGCCGTTGCAGGAGCGTGGCAAGCTGTTCGCCGCCGAAGGCGACAACGTGTACGAAGGGCAGCTGGTCGGCATCCACTCCAAGGACAATGACCTCACGGTCAACGCCATCAAGCCCAAGCCGCTGACCAACATGCGCGCCTCCGGCAAGGACGATGCCATCCAGCTGAGCCCGGCGATCAAGTACACGCTGGAACAGGCACTGGATTTCATCGAAGACGACGAGCTGGTGGAAGTCACCCCGAAGGAAATCCGCCTGCGCAAGAAGTTCCTGACCGAAAGCGACCGCAAGCGCGCCTCCCGCGCCGCCTGACGCCTTGTCGCCGCGGGCTGCCGTGGACCAGGCCAGCTACAACCCGGATCCCGCCGCGCATCCGGGACTACACCTGATCGCCCTCTTCGAGGGCGCGAAGGGCGTGCTGGCGCTGGGCATCGCCGCCGGACTGGCCCTGCTGGGGCCGGACCGGCTGCGCGACGCCATCCATGCGCTGATCACCCGGTGCCTGCCGAACGCCGAACCGGGCGCGATCACCAAGATCCTCGACACCATCAATCCCGGCGCCGTGCACGTGGCGGTGGGCATCATCGTCCTGTACGCGCTGATGCGCCTGCTGGAAGCCTGGGGCCTCTGGCGTGCGCGCGCCTGGGCGTCGTGGCTGGGCTGTCTCGGCTCGGCCGCCTATCTTCCGCTGGACATCTACGCGATCCATCGACACCCGGGCTGGCACACCTGGGCGTTGCTGGTGGTGAACATCGCCATCGTGCTGGTGCTGTGGCGCGACATCCGCCGCCGGCGGATTTGACGCGCACCGGCATCGCTGCGTAGCCTGCCGCGCATCCATGGGAATTCCCCGCATGCGCCGACCTGCCCTGCTGCTTGGCACCACCCTTGCGCTGGCCGCCTGCCAGCCGCAGGCGTCGCCCGATGCGGCCGCCACGCAGGAGGCGCCCACGGAATTCGCCTACGCCGAACTCGACATCAGTGACCTGCAGGCACGCATGCAGTCGGGCGAACTGGACAGCCGCCGCCTCACGCAGGCTTACCTGGCGCGCATCGCCGCCATCGACAAGGCCGGGCCGCGACTCAATGCGGTGATCGAATTGAATCCCGACGCGCTGAAGGAAGCCACGCTGCGCGACGTGGAGCGCAAGGGCAACGCGGTACGCGGCCCGCTGCACGGCATCCCGGTGCTGCTGAAGGACAACATAGACGCCGTCCCGATGGTCACTTCAGCCGGCTCGCTGGCGCTGAAGGATCTGCGACCGTCGCAGGACGCCACCCTGGTGCGTCGCCTGCGCGAGGCCGGCGCCGTGATCCTGGGCAAGGCCAACCTGAGCGAATGGGCCAACTTCCGCTCGACCCATTCCACGTCCGGCTGGAGCGCGCGCGGCGGCCAGACCCGCAACCCCTACGCCCTGGACCGCAATCCCTGTGGTTCCAGCTCCGGCAGCGCGGTAGCCGCGTCCGCCAACCTGGCCGCGGTGACCGTCGGTACCGAAACCGATGGCAGCATCCTGTGCCCGGCCGCGGTGAACGGCGTCGTCGGCCTGAAGCCCACCGTGGGCCTGGTCAGCCGCACCGGCATCGTGCCGATCTCGCACAGCCAGGACAGCCCCGGTCCCATCACCCGCAGCGTGTCCGATGCCGCCGTCTTGCTGGGCGTGCTGGCGGGCCGGGACCCGGCCGACGCCGCCACCACCCAGGCCGCCTGGAACACCACGCTCGACTACGCCGCCCGCCTGAAACCCGGAGCGCTGAAGGGCGCACGGATCGGCGTACTGCGCAGCAAGTTCAACATCCATCCCGATGCCGCCGCGGCGATGGAAGCCGCCATCAAGGTGATGCGCGATGCGGGCGCGATCCTGGTGGATGCAGAGATCCCGACCGACGGCGAGTGGCGCGCCGACGAGCTGGAACTGATGCTGTACGAGTTCAAGTTCGGCGTCGAGCGCTACCTGTCCGAGCGCAAGGCACCCATCACCACGCTCAGGCAGGTGATCGGCTACAACCAGCAATACCAGGTCTCAGAAATGCCCTACTTCGGACAGGAGCTGCTGGAACTGGCCGATGCCAAGGGCGGGCTGGGAGAACCGGACTACATCACCGCCCGCGGGCGTGCCCGCCGCCTCGCCGGACCGGAAGGCATCGATGTGGCGCTGAAAAGCCAACAGCTGGACGCGCTCATCGCGCCCACGACCGGCCCGGCCTGGCTGACCGACCACAACGCCGGGGATCATTTCCCGGGCGCGGGCTACGGCGCCGCCGCCGTGGCCGGCTATCCCAGCCTGACCGTGCCGATGGGCAGCAGCGACGGATTGCCGCTGGGCATGGTGTTCATGGGCACGGCGTGGAGTGAAGCCCGCCTGCTTGAACTGGCCTACGACTACGAGCAACTCACGCGCGCGCGCAAACCCCCCGAGTACTGGCCCACGCTGCCGGTCACGGATCGCCGCGCGCGCTGAAGCGTTCCCGTTCGTCTCACATCGGCGGCAAATCGCTTGCGGGCAGTGTCCAATCGTGGCGTGATAGCGGGCATCAGGTAGGCAGGGGCACCACGCGTGGAGTCTGGCGCGGATCGGGCATCGGAATTACGGGCACTCAGCGGATCACGGTCCACGGCCCGCCAGCGGTTGCGCCACCTCAATGCCCTGGCCTGGGGCGTCCTGGTGATCGCCTGCCTGCTGTCCTGGTGGGCCGGCTACGCCGCCTGGCGGCAGGCGCGCGAACATGCCGAGTCGCAGTTCAGGGCACGGGCCGACGCCGTCGCCACCGCCGTGGCCACGCACATGCATGCCTACGAAGACACGGTACGCGCCGCGGCCGCGGTGCTGGAAGGCCGCCAGGACATCGACCAGGACAGTTTCCACGCCTTCGTGGAAAAACTGCAGGTGCCTGCACGCCAGATGGGTGTGCACGGCCTGGGGTTTGCCCGCCACGTGCCAGCTGCGCAGCGCGAAAGCTATCTGGCTGCGCAACGCGCGCGCTATGGCGGGACCTTCGCCATCCAGCCCGCGGGTAACCGGGCTGAATATGTGGTCGTGGACCTGCTCTACCCGGACGTCCCGGGCATGCGGCCCTTGCTGGGCAAGGACGTGATGGCCGAACCGGTACGCCGGCGGGCGGTGGAACAGGCGCGCGATACCGGTGAGCTGGCCGCGGCCCCGCTGGTGGCGCTGGGTGATGCCTCCCGCGGCAACACCGGCATGCCGGGCTTCCTGTTGTACGTGCCTGTCTACGCGGAACCGCTCGACGCCAACGCGAGCGTCGCGCAGCGGCGCGAACGCCTGCGGGGATTCGCCACCGCGGGCTTCGGCTGGCCGAAGGTGGTGGAGGAAGCCATCGGCAACACGGACACGGATGCCTTCGACCTGCAACTGCGCGTGCTGCAGCAAGACGGGCAGACCGTGTTCGCGACCACCCGTCTGCGGGAACGTCACGGCGCCAGCATGACGCCCGCGTTCACCGACGCGCGCACATTGTCCTTCCTGGGCGCACGCTGGGAACTGATGCTGCAGTCGCCACCGACACGGCAGGCCGTGCCGGCATGGCTGTCGATCCTGCTGCTGTCGCTGGGTGGGGTCGGACTGGGCGCATTGCTGTTCCTGCTGCTGCGCAACCTCGCACGCGCGGAGCAACGCAGCCGCGCGCTGCTCGATGCCGTCGCCGACCACCTGCCCGCGCTGATCGCCTACATCGACAGCAGTGGGCGTTATGGGTTCGCCAACCGCGCCTGCCGCGACTGGTTCGCCAACCAGGCAGGCTGGAGCGAGCGCCGGATCGAAGACGTGCACGCGGACGACCCGGTGTTCCTGCTCTCGCTGCAACGCGCGATGCGCGATTGCACGCGCGACCACTGGAGCGTGTGGGATGCCGAACTCGGTGATCCGCGCAGGCCTGTGCATGTCTACCTGGTGCCGGACGTGGAGCGCGACCAGCACATCGCCGGCTGGTACCTGATGGCCAACGACATCAGCGAGCAGCAACATACACATCGTGAACTGATGCTCGCGCGCGATCACCTCAAGCGGGTGACCGACAAGCTGCCCGCCCTCATCGCCCAGTTCGATGCCCAGCAGAGGCTGGTGTTCTTCAACCGCGCGTGCGCCGAGCAGGTCACCTGGAACACGCCGCTGCACCCGGGCCTGCACATCCGGGAGGTCTTCGGCGAGGACTTCTACGCACGGCGCAAGCCGCTGATCGACACCGTCATGTCCGGCCGCGACTGCGATTTCGAGTTCAGCCTGCATACGCCGGACGGCATCCGCCGCATGCACAGCATCTACACGCCCGACATCGACGATGCGGGCAACGTGTGTGGCTTCTTCGGCATGGCCATCGACATCAGCGAGAAGACGCGACTGGAACATGCGCTGTACAACGCCAATGAACTCGCCGAGGTCACGCTGACATCGATCCGCGAGGCGGTGATCACCGTGGACGTGCAGGCAAGGATCACCTACATGAACCCGGCGGCCGAATCCCTGAGCGGCTGGAGCCTCGACCAGGCACTGGGTCACCCGCTGGATCGCGTGGTGCCGCTGACCCGCGTGATGCCCGCCGATGAAAACGAAGATCCGGATTCGGTCGCCTTGGCCGGCGACATCGAACTGATACGCCGCGACGGTACGCGCATCCTCGTGGAACGGTCGCTGTCCGCCATCCACGACCGCGACGATGCCGTCGTGGGCTCGGTGATGGTGCTGCGCGACATCACCGAAGCGCGCGCACTCAGCTCACGCATGACCTACCTGGCACACCACGACGCGCTGACGGGCCTGCCCAACCGCCTGCAGCTCAACGAGATGCTCGGCCAGCTGATCGCGCAGGCCACCAATCGGGGCAATGGCATCGCCGTGCTGTTCATCGACCTGGACCTGTTCAAGCACGTCAACGACGCACTGGGGCACCACATCGGCGATGAACTGCTGCAGCAGGTCGCGCGCCGCATCCAGCGCAACATCGGCAACCTGGGCACGGTGTACCGCACCGGCGGCGACGAATTCGTCGTACTGCTGCACAACGTCATCACCCGCGAGAGCGTGCTGCAACTCGCCGACCGCCTGCTGGCCATCAGCGGCACGCCGTACACGGTGGCCTCGCATGAACTGCACCAGGCCTTCAGCATCGGCATCAGCCTGTTCCCCGAAGACGGCTACGATGCCGCCACGCTGATGATGCGTGCCGACGCGGCCATGTACCTGGCCAAGCGCAACGGCCGCAATGCCACGCGCTTCTACACGCGCGAACTGGCCTCCAGCGTGGATGCCCGCATCGAACTGGAGAACAGCCTGCGGCGCAGCCTGCGCAACGGTGACCTCTACCTGCACTACCAGCCGCAGATCGACCGCCGCACCGGCCGCATCGTCGGGGTGGAAGGGCTCGCGCGCTGGCAGCGCGGCGACCGGATGATGATGCCGGGCGAGTTCCTGCCCATCGCCGAGGAGACCAACCTCATCGTCGACATCGACCAGTGGGCCATCCATGCCGCGTGCCGTCAGAACCGCATCTGGCAGCAGGCCGGCCTTCCGCCCATCCGCGTATCGGTGAACATCGCGGCAGCCAACTTCGACACCGACCAGTTGGTCGATACCGTGATGTCGGCACTGGAAGAAAGTGGCATGGCCGCCGAACTGCTGGAACTGGAAGTCACCGAGACCACGCTGATGCGCGACGTGCAGCGTACCGACCGCACGCTGCGCGCCCTGAAGGCACTGGGTGTACGCATCGCCATCGACGACTTCGGCACGGGCTTCTCGAGCCTCAGCTACCTGGGGAACTACGGCTTCAACGTCCTGAAGATCGACCAGTCCTTCGTCCGCGAGATCGCCGACCCCAACCAGGCCGCCATCACCCGCGCCATCATCAGCCTCGCCGGCCAGCTGCAGTGCCGCACGATCGCCGAGGGCGTGGAAACGCACGAGCAGGCCAGCTGGCTGGCCGCCAACGGCTGCGACGAGCTCCAGGGCAACCTCTTCAGCAAGCCTGTGCCCGCCAGCGAATTCGCGCGCATGTATGCACGCAACAGGACCTGGACCATCGCCCCGCCCCCCGCGACGAACCAGGTGCACTGGTCGTAGCCGGGACCGGCACCGCCGCGTTCAGCGCAGCGCCGGCGCCGCCACCTGGTTCTGCTTGCGCACGATCGACATCGCGATCTCCAGCGACTGCTCGTAATTCAGCCGCGGATCGACGGTGGAACGATACGCACGCTCCAGATCGATGTCCGTCAGCTCGCGCGCGCCACCCGTGCACTCGGTGACATCCTCGCCCGTCAGCTCCAGGTGCACGCCACCCAGACGCGTGCCGGCGGCCGCATGCAGGTCGAAGGACTGTTCCACTTCGCTGCGCACGTTGTCGAAGCGGCGCGTCTTGAAGCCATTGCTCGTGCTTTCGGTATTGCCATGCATCGGGTCGCACACCCACAGCACGCGGCGCCCGTCGCGACGCACGGCTTCCAGCAACGGCGGCAGCTTGTCCGCGATCTGCGCTGCGCCCATGCGGTGGATGAAGGTCAGTCGGCCGGCCTCGTCTTCCGGGTTCAGCACGTCGATCAGGCGCAGCAACTGGTCCGGGGTGACCGACGGTCCCACCTTGATGGCGATGGGATTGCGCACGCCACGCAGGTATTCCACGTGGGCGCCGTCCACGGCGGCCGTGCGCATGCCGATCCAGGGATAGTGCGTGCTCAGGTTGAACCAGCCCCACTGGCGCGGGACTTCCCGGGTGAGCGCTTCCTCGTAAGGCAGCAGCAGCGCTTCATGCGACGTGTAGAAGTCGATGCGGTTGAGGTTGTGCACTTCGGAGCCCGACAGCGTCTCCATGAACCGCACCGCGTCGCCGATCGACGTCACCATCTGCTGGTACTCGTTGGCCAGCGGCGAGTAGCCCACCCAGTTGAGGTTCCAGTATTCGGGATGGTGCAGGTCGGCGAAGCCCCCATCGATCAGCGCACGCACGAAGTTCATCGTCATCGCCGAGCGCGCATGCGCCTTGATCATGCGGCGCGGATCCGGCACGCGGGCTTCGGCGGTGAACTCGGGCCGGTTCACCAGGTCGCCGCGATAGCTGGGCAGGGTGACGCCGTCGCGGGTCTCCAGGTCGGCCGAACGCGGCTTGGCGTATTGCCCGGCGAACCGGCCCACGCGCACCACCGGAAGGCGCAGCCCATGCACCAGCACCAGGCTCATCTGCAACAGCACTTTCAGGCGGTTGGAGATCAGTCCCGACTCGCAGTCACTGAAGCTCTCGGCGCAGTCGCCACCCTGCAGCAGGAAGCGCTTGCCTTCCTGCGCTTCGGCCAGTTGCTTCTTCAGCGCGAAGATCTCCCACGAGGTGACCAGCGGCGGCAGCTGCCTCAGTTCGCCGACCGCCGCTTCCAGCGCTTCGGCATCGGGATAGGTGGGCAGCTGCACGGCCGGCCGCGCGCGCCAGCTGTCCGGCGCCCACTGGGCGGGCAACTGAACGGCACGAAGATTGCGGTCGGTGGGATTCATGGGGGGCTCCTTGCGGCCCACCATGGTGACAGAATGGTGCGCCGCGTCAATTCAACGGAAGGTGGAGGTTTTGCGGGCGCGGAAGCCGATCCACAGCGCCCAGGCCGCGAGCAGGACGAACCACACCAGGCTCCACATCGGCATGGTCAGGCCAAGGAAACTCCAGTCGATGGTGCTGCAGTCGCCTTTTGCGGACAGGACCTTCTGCACTACGCCGAGCCAGGTGTTGGTCTCGATCATGTAGTCCCATCCGGGGCCGCAGCTCGGCATCAGGGGTGGGTAAACCTGCACCCAGACATGACGGCCGGCAATGCCGATACCCACCGCCGCCGCGATGAACGCCAGCAGGCCGTAAAGGCGGCGCCCACCGGCGCGGCGTGGGCCATGCAGCGCACCCAGCAGGAACATCACGCCGGTCGCCGCGAACGCAAGCCGCTGGAAGATGCAGAACGGACAGGGCTCCAGCTTCTGCACGAACTGGACGAACAGCGCATAGGCCAGCAATGACAGGCAGACCACGAAACCGAGCACGCATTGCGCACGGAACGACCAGCGGAGAGGGTTCATCGGCACCGGATCACGAAGGCGGGGAATGACCGCATTATCCACATGCGCTGGCAACTGCGTCAGTCCCGCCGCGTGCAGGGCCGGAACGGCGTGTCCCATCCACCTGCCCGGGCTGGATCAGCCGCTGCCGTGGCGGCGCAAAAATAAAAACCCCGGCGATGGCCGGGGTTCCTGGTGTCCTGCAGCGTCGGCCCGGAATTACTCGGTCGCGGCTTCCGGACGGTCAACGAGTTCCACGTAGGCCATCGGCGCATTGTCGCCGGCGCGGAAACCGCACTTGAGGATGCGCAGGTAGCCACCCGGACGCGACTGGTAGCGCGGGCCGAGCGTGGTGAACAGCGTGCCGACGGCTTCCTTGTCGCGCAGGCGCGAGAAGGCGAGGCGGCGGTTGGCGACGCCGTCGATCTTGCCGAGGGTGATGAGCGGCTCCGCGACGCGGCGCAGTTCCTTGGCCTTCGGCAGGGTGGTCTTGATCAGGCCGTGCTTGATCAGCGAGGCAGCCATGTTGCGGAACATCGCTTCGCGATGGGCGCTGGTGCGGCTGAACTTGCGGCCGGCTTTCTGGTGGCGCATGGGTTGGATTCCTGAAGAATGGTGGGACGTTGGACTTCGTTGTCGCCATCCAGGCGCTGGAACAGTGGACTGCGGGTGGTCCGTACCGGCCGTCCTTGACCGGAAGCGCCGCGGACCTTCGGGTCCGTCGACAAGGGTGTTGCAGACAACTCCCGCGCGGGCGCGGGAGTTGCCGGTACTTCATCAGCCAAGCATGCCGTGCTGGGCGACGCCGGCCGGCGGCCAGTTCTCCAGCTTCATGCCGAGCGACAGGCCGCGCTGGGCGAGGACTTCCTTGATCTCGGTCAGCGACTTCTTGCCGAGGTTCGGGGTCTTCAGCAGCTCCACTTCGGTCTTCTGGATCAGATCGCCGATGTAGTAGATGCTCTCGGCCTTGAGGCAGTTGGCCGAACGCACGGTCAGTTCCAGGTCGTCGATCGGACGCAGCAGCACCGGATCCACGCCGCTGGCAGCCTGCTTCGGCGCGCCACGGTCGCGGTGGGTGAAGTCACCGAACACCGACAGCTGGTCGCTGAGGATGTCGGCAGCGGTGCGCACGGCTTCCTCGGCATCGATCGTGCCGTTGGTTTCGATGTCCAGGACCAGCTTGTCCAGGTCGGTACGCTGCTCGACGCGCGCGGCTTCCACCGCGTACGCGACGCGACGGACCGGCGAGAACGAGGCGTCCAGCACCAGGCGGCCGATCGCACGGGTTTCCTCGTCCGGACGACGACGGGCGGCGGCCGGCTGGTAGCCGAAACCGCGCTCGATCTTCAGGCGCATGTTCAGCGCCGTGTCCTTGGTCAGGTTGCAGATGACCAGTTCCGGGTTGAGGATCTCGACGTTGTGGTCCGTCTTGATGTCGCCGGCGGTCACCACGCCCGGGCCCTGCTTGGCCAGGCTCAGCGTGGAGGAATCACCGGTGTGGATGCGGATGGCCACATCCTTCAGGTTCAACAGCACTTCCAGCACGTCTTCCTGCATGCCTTCGATGGTGCTGTATTCGTGCAGCACGCCGTCGATCTCGACTTCGGTGATTGCGAAGCCGGGGATGGACGACAGCAGCACGCGGCGCAACGCATTGCCGAGCGTATGACCATAGCCACGCTCCAGCGGTTCGATGACCACCTTCGCGCGGTTGCCGGTCAGGCGCTCGATCTGCGGGCCGCGGGGGCGCAGCACTTGCTGAGTAATACCCGTCATGTTGCTTTGTCTCCTGCGATCCCCCGGCTTTCCCGGGGGTGCGTGAATGAATTACTTCGAGTACAACTCGACGATCAGCGCTTCGTTGATGTCGGCAGGCAGGTCCGAACGGACCGGAACAGACTTGAACACGCCGCTGAACTTCTTCGCGTCGACTTCGACCCACGACGGGCTCAGGTCGAGCTGCTCGGCGACGGTCAGGGATTCCTGCACGCGCAGCTGCTTCTGTGCGCGTTCGGACAGCTCGATCGCATCACCGGCCTTGACCTGGTAGGACGGCAGGTTGACGGACTTGCCGTTGACCAGCACGCCACGGTGCGAGACCAGCTGGCGGGCGGCCGGACGGGTCACCGCGAAACCCATGCGGTAGATGACGTTGTCCAGACGGGTTTCCAGCAACTGCAGCAGGTTCTCGCCGGTGTTGCCCTTCTTGGTCGAGGCCTTCTTGTAGTAATTGCGGAACTGGCGCTCCAGCAGGCCGTAGATACGCTTGACCTTCTGCTTTTCACGCAGCTGGGTGGCGTAATCGGACAGCTTGCCCTTGCGGGCAGTGGCGCCGTGCTGGCCGGGCTTCTGCTCCAGCTTGCACTTGGAGTCCAGCGCGCGGGCCGGGCTCTTGAGGGACAGGTCGGCGCCTTCGCGGCGCGCGAGCTTACAGGTGGGACCAATATAACGAGCCATTTCTCTTCAGCTCCTCAGACGCGACGCTTTTTGGGCGGACGGCAACCGTTGTGCGGGATCGGCGTGACGTCGATGATGTTGGTGATCTTGTAGCCAACATTGTTGAGCGAACGCACGGCCGACTCACGGCCCGGGCCGGGGCCCTTGATGCGGACTTCCAACGACTTCACACCGTAGTCCAGCGCAGCCCGGCCGGCCTTTTCGGCGGCGACCTGTGCAGCGAACGGGGTGGATTTACGCGAACCACGGAAACCCGCGCCGCCCGACGTGGCCCACGACAATGCGTTGCCCTGACGGTCGGTGATGGTGACGATGGTGTTGTTGAAAGAAGCGTGGACGTGGGCGACGCCGTCAGTGATGACGCGCTTGATCTTCTTCTTGACTTTGGCAGCAGCTGGCTTGGCCATGATGGGCGCCCCTTACTTCTTGATGGCTTTGCGCGGACCCTTGCGGGTGCGTGCATTGGTGCGGGTGCGCTGACCACGCAGCGGCAGGCCGCGACGGTGACGCAGGCCGCGGTAGCAGCCCAGGTCCATCAGACGCTTGATGGCGATGCCGACTTCACGGCGCAGGTCGCCTTCGACCACATACTTGCCGACTTCGGCACGCAGGCGCTCGACTTCGGGCTCCGACAGGTCGCGGATCTTGGTGTTCGAGGCCACGCCTGCGGCGTCGCAGACCTTCTTCGAACGGGTACGGCCGATGCCGTAAATGCTTTGCAAACCGACCCAGACATGCTTCTGGGCAGGCAGGTTGACACCTGCAATACGCGCCATGACGCGGTCTCCAACTGTAAGTATTGGCCCGTGAGCGGTCGTCCCGGGAAGGATTTTTCGCAGACGAGCGGAGTGAACTGGAAATTTTATCAAGATTCCGGGTTACAAGGAAGCCCACGCCGGCGGGAGCCAGAATGAACCCGGCATGGGGAGTGTGCCCATGCTCCGGCGCCGGAACCTGCCTGGGACCTGGCATCGGGTTGCCCCTTTGCCCTGCCCCGCCCGCGCTACTCTGGCGCAGGGACTGGCTGGCTCGCACCCCCGCCCGGAATCGATGCGGGGGCCGCCCATCTAAGTCAGTCCGGTCGAAGACCGGGCTGGTGCGGGAAAGCCCCGCAGTATACCTCAGCCGCGCGCGAGACCGCCGCGCGAGCCGCCTTTCAGGTTGGCCTTCTTCAGCAGGCTCTCGTACTGGTGGGACATCAGGTGCGCCTGGATCTGCGCAATGAAGTCCATCACCACCACCACCACGATCAGCAGCGAGGTGCCACCGAAGTAGAACGAGGTACCCAGCTGGGTGCGCATCACTTCGGGCAGCAGGCAGACTGCAACCAGGTACATCGAACCGATGGCCGTCAACCGGGTCAGCACGCCATCGACGTAGTCGGCGGTGGCCTTGCCGGGACGGATGCCGGGGATCAGCGCACCCGACTTCTTCAGGTTCTCCGCGGTTTCCTGCGAATTGAACACCAGCGCGGTATAGAAGAAGGCGAAACCGATGATCATCGCGGCGAACACGATCATGTGCAGCGGCTCACCCGGAGCCAGCGCATTGGAGATCCGCTGCAGCCAGGTGGTGGCGCCGCTGTTCTGGCCGGACCACATCGCCAGCGTGGCGGGGAACGCCAGGATGCTGGACGCGAAGATCGGCGGGATCACACCGGCCATGTTGAGCTTCAGCGGCAGGAACGATGTCTGGTTCATGTACGCGTTGCGACCGCCCTGGCGGCGCGCGTAGTTCACCGTGATGCGGCGCTGGCCGCGTTCGACGAAGACCACCAGGAAGGTGAAGCCCAGCACGACGATGGCGATCAGCAGCAGCGAGATGAAGCTCAGCGTGCCGTCGCGGAACGCACCGACCGTCTGGATGACCGCGCCCGGCAGGCCGGCCACGATGCCCGCGAAGATGATCAGCGAGACGCCGTTGCCGATGCCGCGCTCCGTCACCTGCTCGCCCAGCCACATCAGGAAGATGGTGCCTGCGGTCAGCGCGACCACGGCGGTCAGTACGAAGCCCATGCCCGGCGCATAGACGACCGGCATACCGCCCGGGGCGACCTGGTTCTGCAGCGCGGTGGCGATGCTGCCGCCCTGCACGACCGCCAGCAGCACGGCGCCGATGCGCGAGTACTGGGTGATCTTGCGACGGCCGGATTCGCCTTCCTTCTGCAACGCCTTCAGCGTCGGGAAGATATGCACGCCCAGCTGCATCACGATCGATGCCGAGATGTAGGGCATGACATTCAGCGCGAAGATGCTGAAACGGTGCAGGGCGCCGCCCGAGAACATGTTGAACATGTCCACGATGCCGCCACCCTGCGCCTGCATCATCGCCAGCATGGCATCGGGATTGACGCCCGGCACCGGGATGAAGCAACCGATCCGGTAGACGATCAACGCGCCCAGGACGAACAGCAGGCGCTGGCGAAGTTCAGTGAACTTCCCCGCACCTGCCAGTGCACCGGCGGCATTACCCTGCGCCATGCGTCCGTTACTCCTGCACGCTGCCGCCGGCAGCCTCGATGGCGGCCTTGGCACCCGCCGTCACGGCGACGCCCTTCAGCACGAACTTCTTGCTCAGTTCGCCCTTCTTGACGATCTTGGCGCGCTTGGCGGTGCTGGGCACCAGCTTGGCGGCACGCAGTGCGGCGAAATCGACCTCACCGGCTTCCAGCTTGTCCAGCTGGTAGGACAGCACTTCGGCGCAGTCCAGCTTCAGCTTGGAACGGAAACCGACCTTGGGCAGGCGCTTGATCAAAGGCATCTGGCCGCCTTCGAACTTCGCCTTGATCTTGCCCTTGCCCGAACGCGCGAACGAGCCCTTGTGGCCGCGGCCCGCGGTCTTGCCCAGGCCGGAACCGATACCACGACCAACGCGGGTGCGTTCGGTGCGGGCGCCGTCGGCGGGCTTCAATGTATTGAGACGCATCTGAATTACTCCTCGACCTTGACGAGGTAGTGAACCTTGTTGATCAGGCCGCGTACCTGCGGGCTGTCCTTCAGTTCACGCACATCGTTCAACTTGTTCAGGCCCAGTGCCTTCACCGACAGGCGGTGGATGGCCCGGGAACCACGCAGGCCGCGCACCAGGCGCACCTTGACGGTCTTGTTGGACTCGTTAGCCATTGAGGAGTTCCTCCACCTTCTTGCCGCGCTTGGCCGCGATGCGGGACGGCGACTGCATGTCGCTCAGGCCCTTCAGCGTGGCGCGGACCAGGTTGATCGGGTTGCGCGAACCGACGGCCTTGGCCAGCACGTTCTTCACGCCGACCGCTTCCAGCACGGCGCGCATGGCGCCGCCGGCGATCACGCCCGTACCTTCCGACGCCGGCTGCATGAACACGCGCGCCGCGCCGTGGCCGGCCTTCACCGGGTGCCACAACGTGCCGTTGTTCAGGTCCACGTTCAGCATGCCCTTGCGGGCGTATTCCATCGACTTCTGGATGGCGACCGGCACTTCGCGCGCCTTGCCGTAGCCGAAACCGATCTTGCCGTTGCCGTCGCCCACCACCGTCAGGGCGGTGAAGGTGAACTGGCGACCGCCCTTGACCGTCTTGCTGACGCGGTTGACCGCGACCAGCTTCTCGATCATGCCGTCATCGACTTTCTCTTCGCGGTTGCGGTCGCGATCACGACCCCGCGGTTGACGTTCTTCTGCCATTGCTTGAATTCCTTGGTTGATTGGGTATGTACGGCTTGGCCGCTTATGGTTGTGGTATGGAGCGGTGACGCAACGGTCGCTGCAGAAGAGCGACCGCGCCCGGCGCAGCCCGCGCCGACAGGTCAAGGCGTGGGGTTGCCCCCATGCCTTTCAAGGTTAGAACTGCAGGCCGCCTTCGCGGGCCGCGTCAGCCAGGGCCTTGATGCGGCCATGGTAGCGGTAGCCCGAACGGTCGAACGCGACCTTCTCGATGCCCGCGGCCTTGGCGCGCTCGGCGATCAGCTTGCCGACGCGTGCGGCGGCATCGCTGTTCTTGCCGTTCTTCAGGCCGTCCTTGACATCGGACTGCAGCGTGTTGGCCGACGCGATGACCTTGGCGCCATCGGCGGTGAACAGCTGGGCGTAGATGTGCTGGCCGGTACGCAGCACCGACAGGCGCGGCACGCCGAGTTCGCGGATGTGCGCGCGGGTGGACTTGGCGCGGCGCAGGCGGGCGGTGTTCTTGATGCTCATGATCTGGTTCCTCGAAGCCGAAAGCCCGGTTAGGCCTTCTTCGCTTCCTTGCGGATGATGATTTCGTCGGAGTACTTCACGCCCTTGCCCTTGTAGGGTTCCGGCGGACGGAAGCCGCGGATCTTGGCGGCAACTTCACCCACGCGCTGCTTGTCGGCGCCCTGCACCAGGATCTCGGTCTGGGTGGGGGTGGCGATGGTGATGCCTTCCGGGGTCTGGAAGAGCACCGGGTGGGAGAAGCCCAGCGACAGGCTGAGGTCCTTGCCCTGCATCGCGGCACGATAACCCACGCCGACCAGTTCGAGCTTGCGCTCGAAGCCTTCCGACACGCCCTTGACCATGTTGGCCAGGATCGCGCGGATGGTGCCGGTGATGGCATCGTCTGCCGGCGTGACCGGCGAGAGGTTGGCAACGCCGTTCTCGAGATTGACCTCGACGCCGGCGGGCTTGGCGATCGACAGGGTGCCCTTCGGGCCCTTGACGCTCAGGTTGTCCGACTGGACGTTCAGCTCAACGCCCTTGGGCAGGTTGATCGGCTTCTTGGCTACGCGGGACATACGGTTACTCCCTTAGGCCACAAAGCACAGGACTTCACCGCCGACGCCCTGCTGGCGCGCCTGCGCATCGGTCATGATGCCCTTGGAGGTGGAGATGATGGCGACGCCGAGGCCACCGAGGACCTTGGGCAGTTCAGCCTTGCCACGGTACTGGCGCAGGCCCGAACGGGACACGCGGCTCAGCTTCTCGATGACGGGCTTGCCTTCGAAGTACTTCAGGACGATTTCGAGCTCGGCCTTGTTGTTCTCGGTCTTCGTCACGCGGACGTCGCCGATGTAGCCTTCCGACTTCAGGACGTTGGCGATCGAAGCCTTGATCTTGGAGGACGGCATCTTCACCGTCGGCTTGCCCACAGCGGCGGCATTGCGAATGCGCACCAGCATGTCGGCGATGGGATCAGTCATGCTCATTAGAGTCTGCCTTATGAGTAGCACCGATATCCGCTTTCGCGAAAATCTTGTGTTGTCCCTGGAAACCCCCAGGCGGGTGGCGGTTGTACCCCGCCCTCCCCCGGCCTGGCCGTGGGAGCCGAACATTGTACAACAACAAGCCCGGCAAGTGCCGGACTTGTCTTTCCTGCCACGTGCTGCCCGGCGAGCCGGGCAACCGGGTGATTACCAGCTGGCCTTGCGCAGGCCGGGCACGTCGCCGTTCATGGTGGCCTTGCGCAGCATGTTGCGGCCCAGGCCGAACTTGCGGTACACGCCACGCGAACGACCGGACAGCTCGCAACGGTTGCGCTGGCGGCTGGGCGACGAGTCGCGCGGCAGCTTCTGCAGCTTGGTCACGGCTTCCAGCTTCTCTTCGTAGGAAGCAGTGGTGCTGGAAATGGTCTTCTTCAGTGCATCGCGCTTGGCGGCGTACTGCTTGGCCAGCTTTTCCCGCTTGATGTCGCGGTTGACCATCGAGGTCTTTGCCATGTCAGGTGTCCTAGCGAATCAGTTACGGAACGGGAACTTGAACGCTTCGAGCAGCGCCTTGGCTTCGGCGTCGTTCTTGGCGGTGGTGGTGATGGCGATATCCATGCCGCGGATCGCGTCGACGGCGTCGAAGTCGATTTCCGGGAAGATGATCTGTTCCTTCACGCCCATGTTGTAGTTGCCGCGACCGTCGAACGAACGGCCGGACACGCCACGGAAGTCGCGGACGCGCGGCAGCGAGATGCTGATCAGGCGATCCAGGAATTCGTACATCTTGGCGCGACGCAGGGTGACCTTGCAGCCGATCGGCCAGCCATCGCGGATCTTGAACGAAGCCACCGACACGCGGGACTTGGTCGTGATCGGCTTCTGGCCGGTGATCTTGGCCAGGTCGGCCACGGCGTTTTCCAGGATCTTCTTGTTGGTCGCCGCTTCACCCACACCCATGTTGATGGTGATCTTGGTGATCTTCGGCACTTCCATGGGATTGGTGTAGCCGAACTTCTTCATCAGAGCCGGCGCCACTTCTTCCTTGTAGATTTTTTCGAGACGGGTGGTCATAACCTCATTCCTCAGGCGTCGAGCGCCTCACCGCTGGAGCGGAACACACGCAATTTGCGTCCATCCTCCAGCACCTTGAAACCGATACGCTCGCCCTTGCCCGTTGCCGGGTTGAACAGCGCGACATTGGAAATGTGGATCGAGGCTTCGCGCTCGACCACGCCACCAGCCACGCCGGCCTGGGGGTTCGGCTTGGTATGGCGCTTGACGACGTTGACGTTGGAGACGACCACACGGTCACCATCCACGCGCACCACGTCGCCCTTCTTGCCCTTGTCCTTGCCAGCGGTGACGACGACCTGGTCGCCTTTCTTGATACGGTTTGCCATTTCTATGTCCTCCGCTCAGAGCACTTCAGGCGCGAGCGAAACGATCTTCATGAACTTCTCGGAACGCAGCTCACGGGTCACAGGCCCGAAGATGCGGGTACCGATCGGCTCCTGCTTGTTGTTGAGCAGCACGGCGGCATTGCCATCGAAGCGGATCAGCGAACCGTCGGGGCGGCGAACGCCCTTGCGGGTGCGCACGACCACGGCGTCGTAGACTTCGCCCTTCTTGACCTTGCCACGCGGGATGGCGTCCTTGACGGTCACCTTGATGATGTCACCGATGCCGGCGTAACGGCGCTTCGAGCCGCCCAGCACCTTGATGCACATCAGTTCCTTGGCGCCGGAGTTGTCGGCCGCGTCAAGGTAGCTCTGCATCTGGATCATGATTCAGACTCCTCTTATTCAGCCGCGCGGGTGACGATTTCCACCACACGCCAGTTCTTGGTCTTGGACATCGGGGCGATTTCGGTCACGCGTACCACGTCGCCTTCCTTGCAGCTGTTTTCCGCGTCGTGCGCGTGCAGCTTGGTCGAACGACGGATGTACTTGCCGTACAGGGCGTGCTTGACCTGACGCTCCACCAGCACGGTGACCGTCTTGTCCATCTTGTTGCTGACGACACGACCTTCGATGGTGCGTTGCGCTTTGTCTTTGTTATCGCTCATCTTGGGCGCTCCTTACTTCTGGCTGCCGAGCAGGGTCTTGACGCGAGCGATCTCGCGGCGAACCCGGCGGGTTTCGTGGGTCTTCGGCAGCTGGCCAGTGACCTTCTGCATGCGCAGGGAGAACTGCTCCTTGCGCAGATCGGTCAGGTGGGCCTTCAGTTCGTCAGCCGACTTTTCGCGAAGTTGCTTGAGTTCCATTAGCGCACCGTCCGGGTCACGAATGTGGTGGTGACGGACAGCTTGGCCGCGGCCAGGCGGAACGCCTCGCGCGCGATGTCCTCGCTGACGCCTTCGATTTCATAGATCATGCGGCCCGGCTGGATCTGGGCGACCCAGTACTCGACGTTACCCTTACCGGAACCCATGCGGACTTCGATGGGCTTCTTGGTGATGGGCTTGTCGGGGAACACACGGATCCACATCTTGCCGCCACGCTTCACGTAACGGCTGATGGAACGACGCGCTGCCTCGATCTGGCGCGCGGTCAGCTGACCGTGCGCCGTGGCCTTCAGGCCGTACTCGCCAAAGCTGACGAGGTTGCCGCTCCAGCTCAGGCCTTCGTTACGGCCCTTGTGCATCTTGCGGTATTTGGTTCGCTTGGGTTGCAACATGACTGATTACCTCGCGTCGCGGTCACGGGACGGGCGCGACGGACGTTCGCTGCGCTCGGGGCGCGCGTCGTCCTGCTTCTCCTGACCCACCTGGCTGAAGTCGAAGACTTCGCCCTTGTAGACCCACACCTTGATGCCGATGATGCCGTAGGTGGTCTTCGCCTCGGCAAAACCGTAATCGATGTCGGCACGCAGCGTATGCAGCGGCACGCGGCCTTCGCGGTACCACTCCGAACGGGCGATTTCCGCACCATTCAAGCGGCCAGCGACGTTGACCTTGATGCCCAGGGCACCCAGGCGCATCGCGTTGCCGACGGCACGCTTCATCGCGCGGCGGAACATGATGCGGCGTTCCAGCTGCTGCGCGATCGACTCGGCCACCAGCTGGGCGTCCAGCTCGGGCTTGCGCACTTCGGTGACGTTGATGTGCGCCGGGACGCCCATCAGATCGCTCACTTCCTTGCGCAGCTTCTCGATGTCCTCACCACGCTTGCCGATCACCACGCCCGGGCGGGCGGTGTGGATCGTCACGCGGGCCGTCTTTGCGGGACGCTCGATGAGGATCTTCGAGATGCCGGCCTGCGCCAGCTTCTTGCGCAGCATGTCGCGCACCTTGAGGTCGGCCGCCAGGTACTGGGCGTAGTCACGCTTGTTGGCGAACCACTTGGAATTCCAGTCCTTGGCGATGCCGAGGCGGATTCCGGTCGGATGAACTTTATGACCCATAGTCTTATTTGCCCTTGCCGGTGGCTTCGCCCACCACCACGGTGATGTGGCTGGTGCGCTTGAGGATACGAGTACCGCGGCCCTTGGCACGGGCCATGAAACGCTTCAGCATCGGACCTTCGTCGACCATGATGGTCGTGACCTTCAGCGCGTCGACGTCGGCGCCCTGGTTGTTCTCGGCGTTGGCGATGGCGGACTCCACGACCTTCTTGATCATGTGGGCAGCCTTCTTGTCCGAGAACTTCAGCAGGTTGACGGCGCGTTCGGCGGGCAGACCGCGCACCTGGTCAGCGACCAGGCGGGCCTTCTGCGGGGAGATGCGCGCGGTGCGCAGGATGGCTTTCGCTTCCATGGTCATCTCTCCTTACTTCTTGCCGCCGGCTTTCTTGTCGCCACCGTGACCCTTGAAGGTCCGGGTGACGGCAAATTCGCCGAGCTTGTGGCCGACCATGTTCTCGTTGACCAGCACCGGAACGTGGTTCTTGCCATTGTGGATAGCGATCGTGAAGCCCACCATTTCCGGCAGGATCATCGAACGGCGCGACCAGGTCTTGATCGGCTTCTTGCTGCCGCCCGCGGCCTCCACCTTCTTGACGAGGTGGTGATCGACGAACGGGCCCTTCTTGAGTGAACGTGCCATGGTCGATTAGCCCCTACGATCGCGGACGATGAATTGCTGGGTGCGCTTGTTCTTGCGCGTCTTGTAACCCTTAGTCGGCACGCCCCACGGGGTGACCGGATGCGGATTACCCTGGCCGGCCTTGGCCTCACCACCACCGTGCGGATGGTCAACCGGGTTCATCGCCGCACCGCGGACGGTCGGCTTGATACCGCGCCAGCGCTTGGCACCGGCCTTGCCCAGCTTTTCCAGGCTGTGCTCGTCGTTGCCGACTTCACCGACGGTGGCGCGGCACTCGACCTGCACCTTGCGCATTTCGCCGGAGCGAAGACGCAGCGTGGCGAAACCCTGCTCACGAGCGACCAGTTGCACGGCGGCGCCGGCGGCACGGGCGATCTGCGCGCCCTTGCCGGGCTTCAGCTCGATGCCGTGGACAGTGGTACCGACCGGGATGTTGCGCAGCGGCAGCGTGTTGCCGGCCTTGATCGGCGCGTCGCTGCCGGCGATGACCTGGTCACCGGCCTTCAGGCCCTTCGGGGCGATGATGTACCGGCGCTCGCCATCGACATAGCACAGCAGCGCGATGTGCGCGGTGCGGTTGGGATCGTATTCGATCCGCTCCACGCGCGCCGGGATGCCTTCCTTGTCGCGCTTGAAGTCGATGATGCGGTAGTGCTGCTTGTGGCCACCGCCGATATGACGGGTGGTGATGCGACCGTGGTGGTTGCGACCGCCGGACTTGCTCTGCTTTTCCAGCAGCGCAGCATGCGGGGCACCCTTATGCAGGTCAGGCGTCACCACGCGGACCGCCGAACGGCGACCGGGAGAGGTGGGTTTGAATTTCATCAATGGCATGTGGTTCTACCTCAGGCCTTGGCCGACACGTCGATCGCCTGGCCATCGGCCAGACGCACGTACGCCTTGCGCCAGTCGCCGCGGCGGCCGGCGCGGTTACGGAAGGCTTTGTTCTTGCCCTTCACGTTGACCACGTTGACCGTCTCGACCTTGACGTCGAACAGCTGCTCGACCGCGGCCTTGACATCGGCCTTGGTGGCATCGTTCGAGACTTCGAAGACGTATTGATTGGAGAGTTCCTGCAGACGCACGGTCTTTTCGGACACACGCGGGGCACGCAGGACGGCGAAAATCTTCTCGTTGCTCATCATGCCAGCCACTCCTCGACCTTCTTGACGGCATCAGCGGTGATCACCACCGAGTCGGCACCGACCAGCGCGGCCGGATCCAGGCCCTGCACGTCGCGCACTTCCACGTAGGGAAGGTTGCGGGCCGACAGGTACAGGTGCTCGGAGGCTTCTTCGGTGACGATCAGCGGACGCTTGCCCACTTCCAGGCCCTTGAGCTTGGAGATCAGGCCCGAGGTCTTGGCGGAATCGACATCGAACGCGTCGACGACGAGCAGGCGGCCCTGGCGGTTGAGCTCCGACAGGATGGCCTTCATCGCGGCGCGGTACATCTTGCGGTTGACCTTCTGCGCGAAGCTGCGCGGCTTCGCCGCGAAGGTCACGCCGCCACCGACGAAGATCGGAGCGGTCAGGGCGCCGTGACGTGCACCGCCACCCTTCTGCTTCTTCGACTTCTTGGTGGTGCCGTTGACCTCGGAGCGGGTCTTCTGCGCCTTGGTGCCGGCACGGCCGGCGTTGCGGTAGGCAACGACCACCTGGTGGACCAGGTCTTCGCTGAATTCACGGCCAAACACGTCGTCGGAAACCGACAGCTTGTTGGCGCTACCTGTGATGGCTAGTTCCATTGTCGTTCTCCTCAACCCTTGCTGGCCGGACGCACGATCACGTCGCCACCCGGCGCACCCGGCACGGCGCCGCGAACGGCGATCAGGCCGCGCTCGGCGTCCACGCGGACGATTTCCAGGTTCTGCGTGCTCTGCTGCACGGCACCCATGTGACCGGACATCTTCTTGCCCGGGAACACGCGGCCCGGCGTCTGGCGCTGACCCAGCGAACCCGGCGCGCGATGCGACAGCGAGTTACCGTGGGTGGCGTCGCCCATGCGGAAGTTCCAGCGCTTGATGGTGCCCTGGAAGCCCTTGCCCTTGGTGACGCCCTGGACGTCGACGATCTGGCCGACTTCGAAGATGTCAGCCTTGATCTCGCCGCCGACGGTGAAGTCGCCCAGCTTGTCGGCTTCGACGCGCAGCTCCCACAGGCCGCGACCGGCTTCGACCTTGGCCTTGGCCAGGTGACCGGCGACAGGCTTGGTGATCAGCGAGGCGCGACGGGTGCCCACGACCACCTGCACGGCGCTGTAGCCGTCGGTTTCCGGGGTCTTGATCTGGGTGATGCGGTTCGGGGTGGCTTCAATCAGCGTCACCGGAATGGACTTGCCATCTTCGGTGAACACCCGGGTCATGCCGGCCTTGCGGCCAACGAGACCCAACGAATATTTCTTCGCGGTCATGGTCGGTGCCTCAGGTCAGCTTGATCTGGACGTCGACGCCGGCAGCCAGTTCGAGCTTCATCAGCGCGTCCACGGTCTTGTCGTTGGGGTCGACGATGTCGAGCACGCGCTTGTGCGTGCGGGTCTCGTACTGGTCACGCGCGTCCTTGTCGACGTGCGGCGAAACGAGGATGGTGAAGCGCTCGATCTTGGTGGGCAGGGGGATCGGGCCGCGCACTTGCGCGCCGGTCCGCTTTGCCGTTTCAACGATCTCGCTGGCCGAGCGGTCGATCAAGCGATGATCGTACGCCTTGAGCCGGATTCGGATCTTTTGGTCCGCCATGACGGATATTCCTTCGTTAAAAGAGCGACGGGCGCGGCCTCTGGGATGCCTTGCCCCTGATTGGTCCAGACTGTTTCGGTCCCCGCAGGGCGCGTGGATTCCACGACCTGCCTGTTGCCTGAAACGGCTGGGGATTCTTCCTGAAAAACTAGGCAGGCCGGTAAACCGGCCCGCCCAGACATGAAAGTATAGGACGCGTGACAAACCCCGTCAATAGCGGGGCGCCCTGCCCGGCTGGGCCGGCAGGTCTGGCACGCGACACTCCGTGTCTGGCGAACACGAGGCACTTCCTGCGCCTCTTTTCGCGGTATGACCGACGGCCTCCCAGGGGGCGTCGGCAGCAATGCGTTCCCGCCGGAAGGCCATCAGGCCATTCGAGGGGCGCGAATCATAACCCTGTTTGCCGGAATTTTCCAGCAAATCCACGCATTCAGGTGCGGATTCCGGAAAAAGGCCGGCGATAGGCCAGCAAAAACCCGGGCACACCTGCGTGTGCCCGGGTTTCGTGGACTGCTTACTTGATGATCTTGGCCACCACGCCGGCGCCGACGGTACGGCCGCCTTCGCGGATCGCGAAACGCAGGCCTTCGTCCATTGCCACCGGGTTGATCAGCGTCACCACCATCTTGATGTTGTCGCCCGGCATCACCATCTCCACGCCTTCCGGCAGGGTCACGGCGCCCGTGATGTCCGTCGTGCGGAAGTAGAACTGCGGACGGTAGCCCTTGAAGAACGGCGTGTGACGGCCACCCTCGTCCTTGGACAGCACGTACACTTCGGCTTCGAACTCGGTGTGCGGGGTGATCGAACCCGGCTTGGCCAGCACCTGGCCACGCTCCACGTCGTCACGCTTGGTGCCGCGCAGCAGCAGACCGGCGTTGTCGCCCGCCTGGCCCTGATCCAGCAGCTTGCGGAACATTTCCACGCCCGTGACCGTGGTCTTCTGGGTCGGACGGATACCGACGATCTCGATTTCCTCGCCCACCTTGATCACGCCACGCTCGATACGGCCGGTCACCACGGTGCCGCGGCCCGAGATCGAGAACACGTCTTCCACCGGCATCAGGAACGGCTTGTCGACGTCACGCTCCGGGGTCGGGATGAACGAGTCCAGCGCGTCCACCAGCTTCAGGATCGCCGGCACGCCGATCTCGCTCTGGTCGCCTTCCAGCGCCAGACGGGCCGAACCGTGGATGATCGGGGTGTCGTCGCCCGGGAACTCGTACTTGCTCAGCAGTTCGCGGACTTCCATCTCCACCAGCTCCAGCAGCTCGGCGTCGTCCACCATGTCGGCCTTGTTCAGGAACACGACGATGTACGGCACGCCCACCTGGCGCGACAGCAGGATGTGCTCGCGCGTCTGCGGCATCGGGCCGTCAGCGGCCGAGCACACCAGGATCGCACCGTCCATCTGCGCCGCACCGGTGATCATGTTCTTCACGTAGTCGGCGTGGCCCGGGCAATCCACGTGCGCGTAGTGGCGCGCGGCAGATTCGTATTCCACGTGGGCCGTCGAGATCGTGATGCCGCGCGCCTTCTCTTCCGGCGCCGCGTCGATCGCGTCGTATGCCTTGAATTCACCACCGAAACGCTCTGCGCCCACCTTCGTCAGCGCCGCCGTCAGCGTCGTCTTGCCGTGGTCAACGTGGCCAATCGTGCCCACGTTCACGTGCGGCTTGGTGCGTTCGAATTTACCCTTTGCCATTGTCTTCTACCTTCGTTATGCGTGATTCGTGACGGGAATGCAGGGCCTCGCGCTAGCGATGCCCTGCCCCAACTCTTAGTTCTTCTTGACGACCGCGTCGGCGATGTTGGCCGGCGCTTCCGCGTAATGGTCGAACTCCATCGAGAACGTGGCACGACCCTGCGACATCGAACGCAACGTGGTGGCGTAGCCGAACATTTCGCCCAGCGGCACCATCGCGGCGATCACCTTGCCGGACGGACTGTCGTCCTGGCCCTGCAGGATGCCGCGACGACGGCTCACGTCGCCCATCACGTCACCCAGATAATCTTCAGGCGTGACGATCTCGACCTTCATCATCGGCTCCAGCAGGACCGGGCTGGCCTTGCCGAACGCTTCCTTGAAGGCCATCGAACCGGCGACCTTGAACGCCATTTCGTTGGAGTCGACGTCATGGAACGAGCCGTCCACCGCCTTGATGGCCACGTCGACCACCGGGAAGCCGGCCAGCGGGCCGCTCTTCATGGCGTCTTCGATGCCCTTGCCCGCGGCAGTGACGTATTCCTTCGGCACCACGCCACCGACGATGGCGCTTTCGTACGAGAAACCCGTACCGCGCTCGACCGGCGACATTTCGATGACGATGTGGCCGTACTGGCCGCGACCGCCCGACTGGCGCACGAACTTGCCTTCCTGCTTGACGGCCTTGCGGATCGTCTCGCGGTAGGCCACCTGCGGCTTGCCGACGTTGGCTTCCACGTTGAACTCGCGCTTCATGCGGTCCACAAGGATTTCCAGGTGCAGCTCGCCCATGCCCGAGATGATGGTCTGGCCGGATTCTTCGTCGGTCTTGACGCGGAACGAGGGATCTTCCTGCGCCAGGCGGCCCAGGGCGATACCCATCTTTTCCTGGTCCGACTTGGTCTTCGGCTCCACCGCCATCGAGATGACGGGCTCCGGAAACACCATGCGCTCCAGCGTGATGATGTGATCCTGCGAGCACAGCGTGTCGCCCGTGGTGACGTCCTTCAGGCCGACCGCTGCGGCGATGTCGCCCGCGCGGACTTCCTTGATTTCGTCACGCTGGTTGGAGTGCATCTGCAGGATGCGGCCCACGCGCTCCTTCTTCGACTTGACCGGGTTGTAAACCGCGTCGCCCGAGTTCAGCACGCCCGAGTAGACGCGGAAGAACGTCAGCGAGCCCACGAACGGGTCGGTCATGATCTTGAACGCCAGCGCGGAGAACGGCTCGTTGTCGCCGGCCTTGCGGCTGTCTTCCTTCTCGTTCTCGTCCACGCCCTGCACCGGCGGACGATCGGTCGGCGACGGCAGCAGCTGGATCACGCCGTCGAGCATGGCCTGCACGCCCTTGTTCTTGAACGCGCTGCCACAGTAGACCGGAATCACTTCCACCTTCAGGGTGCGCTCGCGAAGGCCCGCGATGATCTCGGCTTCCGTCAGGTCGCCCTCGTTGAGGTACTTGTCCATCAACGCTTCGCTGGCTTCGGCCGCGGCCTCGACCATAAACGCACGGTCCGACGCCGCCTTCTCAGCCAACTCGGCCGGGATCTCGCGGTATTCGAACTTGGTGCCCTGGGAAGCCACATCCCAATGGATGTACTTCATCTTCAGCAGGTCGATGACGCCCTCGAAGCCGTCTTCGGCGCCGACCGGCACCTGCATCGGCACCGGGTAGGCACCCAGGCGCGACTTCAGCTGCTCGACGACCTTGTCGAAGTTGGCACCGGTACGGTCCATCTTGTTGACGAAGGCCAGACGCGGCACCGCGTACTTGTTGGCCTGGCGCCACACGGTCTCGGACTGCGGCTGCACGCCACCGACGGCGCACAGCACGAACACCGCGCCGTCGAGCACGCGCAGCGAACGCTCGACTTCGATGGTGAAGTCGACGTGGCCGGGGGTGTCGATGATGTTGAAGCGGTGCTGCGGCAGGGACTTGTCCATGCCCGTCCAGAACGCCGTGGTGGCGGCGGACGTGATGGTGATGCCGCGCTCCTGCTCCTGCTCCATCCAGTCCATGGTCGCAGCACCATCGTGCACTTCACCGATCTTGTGGCTGACGCCGGTGTAGAACAGGATGCGCTCGGACGTGGTGGTCTTGCCGGCGTCGATGTGCGCCATGATGCCGAAATTGCGGTAACGCTCGATGGGAGTGGTGCGAGCCACGACAGTCTCTCTTTTCTTGTTGGATCACCGGCAGCGCATGGCCGAAGGCTTTCCGTGGAGGGCGATTCTAGATGGCCGAATGCCGCCTTGCGGCGGCCTTCGGGGTCTTCGTGCGGCGAACTGAGCCGCCAAGGGCACACAGATGGTGCCAAAGGCCCTTGTTTACAAGGGCCCCCAGGCCGTTACCAGCGGTAGTGCGCGAACGCCTTGTTCGCTTCCGCCATGCGGTGGGTTTCTTCACGCTTCTTGATGGCGCCGCCACGGTTTTCCGAGGCATCCAGCAGTTCGGCGGCCAGCTTGCGCGGCATGGAGTTCTCGCCACGCTTGCGGGCGGACTCGATCAGCCAGCGCATCGCCAGCGCCATGCGACGGGAGGCGCGCACTTCGACGGGCACCTGGTAGGTGGCACCACCGACGCGGCGGGACTTCACTTCCACGGCCGGCGACACGTTGTCCAGCGCCTTCTCGACCAGCTCGAGGGCATTGGGGTTCTTCTCGCCGATGACGTCCATGGCACCGTAGACGATCTTCTCGGCGACGGACTTCTTGCCGCTGAGCATGACCATGTTGATGAAACGCGCGATCGTCTGGCTGCCGTGCTTGGGGTCCGGCAGGATTTCACGCTGGGGGGTTGAGCCTTTACGCGACATGTTCTAGTTCCTCAAGCCTTCGGGCGCTTGGCGCCGTACTTGGAGCGACCCTGGCGGCGCTTGGCGACGCCGGAGGCGTCAAGCGAGCCGCGGACGGTGTGGTAACGGACGCCCGGAAGGTCCTTCACGCGGCCGCCGCGCACCAGCACCACGGAGTGCTCCTGCAGGTTGTGGCCTTCACCACCGATGTAGCTGATGATTTCTTCCTGGTTGGTCAGGCGCACCTTGGCCACCTTGCGAAGGGCCGAGTTCGGCTTCTTCGGGGTGGTCGTGTAGACGCGCGTGCAGACGCCGCGGCGCTGCGGGCACTTGTCCAGCGCGGGCGACTGGCTCTTGTACGTGGGGGCCTGCCGCGGCTTGCGGACCAGCTGGTTGACGGTTGCCATAGTGGTTTCTTCGTGTGAAGGCCGGAGCCTTGTTTGCGTGAAAACGAAGGCAGGCCGAGAACGGCCCACCTAGACGGAAAAGTATAGCGGGCAAACGGCCGCACCGTCAACGCGACGGGGGCCGATGCCTGCTCACTGACTGCGATCCCGCCCTTCCTGGGCCGAAAACGAGGCGCCTCCTGCGCCTCATTTCGTGGTCTGGGGCGGCCTGGGGCCGCCGGCATTACAGGGTTTAGCTGGCGCTGGACTCCTCGCCCGCATCTTCGGTGGCCACCGGGGCGGCTTCGCTGCTGCTGCCGCCGGACAGTGCATCCACTTCCGCCTCAGTCAGGCCCGATGCGTTGCGGCGGCGCTGATTGTGGTACGCCAGGCCGGTACCGGCCGGGATCAGGCGACCGACGATGACGTTTTCCTTCAGGCCGCGCAGGTTGTCCTTGGTGCCACGGACCGCCGCTTCGGTCAGCACGCGGGTGGTCTCCTGGAAGGAGGCCGCGGAGATGAACGATTCGGTTGCCAGCGACGCCTTGGTGATGCCCAGCAGGACCGGGTCGTACTTGGACGGCAGCTCGTTGCGGGCGACGACCTTGGCGTTCTCCTCGATCATGCGCTGCTTCTCGACCTGCTCGCCGGCCAGGAACTTCGTGTTGCCGGCGTCGGTGATCTCGACTTTGCGCAGCATCTGGCGGGTGATCACCTCGATGTGCTTGTCGTTGATCTTCACGCCCTGCAGGCGGTAGACGTCCTGGATTTCCTTGACCAGGTAGGCCGCCAGCGGCTCCACGCCCAGCAGGCGCAGGATGTCCTGCGGGCTGGGTTCGCCGTCCACGATGGTTTCGCCCTTGGCCACGTGCTCGCCTTCGAACACGATGATCTGGCGGAACTTCGGGATCAGCTCTTCGTGCTCGGAACCGTCGGTGTCCTTGATGATCAGGCGCTGCTTGCCCTTGGTGTCCTTGCCGAAGCTGATGACGCCGGAGCGCTCGGCGAGGATGGCCGGGTCCTTCGGCTTGCGGGCTTCGAACAGGTCGGCCACGCGCGGCAGACCACCGGTGATGTCACGGGTCTTGGACGCTTCCTGCGGCACCTTGGTCACCACGTCGCCCACGCCGACGGGCGCGCCGTCCTGCAGGTTGACGATGGAGCGCGGCGGCAGCAGGTACTGGGCCGGCAGGTCCGTACCCGGGATGTTCAGGTCCTTGCCGTCCTTGTTGACGATGCGCACGATCGGACGCAGGTCCTTGCCCTGCGAACCACGACGCTTGGGATCGGTGATCTCGCGCGAGGCGAGGCCGGTCAGGTCGTCGGTCTTCTCGATGACGGTGACGCCGTCGACGAAGTCCACGAAGCGCACGAAACCGGCCACTTCCGACACGATCGGGTGGTTATGCGGATCCCAGTTGGCCACGGCCTGGCCGGCCGTGATCTGGTCGCCGTCCTTGACGTTGATGGTCGCGCCGTAAGGCAGCTTGTAGCGCTCGCGCTCGCGACCATGGCCGTCCAGCACCGACAGTTCGCCGGAGCGCGACACCGCGACCAGGTGGCCGTTGGCGTGCTCGACGAACTTGAGGTTGTTGAACTTGATGGAACCGGTGGTCTTGACCGTGATGTTGTCCACGGCCGCCGCACGCGATGCCGCACCACCGATGTGGAACGTACGCATGGTCAGCTGCGTGCCGGGCTCGCCGATCGACTGCGCGGCGATGACGCCGACCGCTTCGCCGATGTTGACGATGTGGCCACGGGCCAGGTCGCGACCGTAGCAGTGCGAGCACACGCCGAAGGTGGATTCGCAGGTGATGGTGGAACGCACCTTCAACAGCTGCACGCCGGCGTCTTCCAGCTTCTGCACCCAGGCTTCGTCCAGCAGCGTGTTGCGGGTGACGATGGGATCCTCGTCGTTGCCCGGCAGGAACACGTCCTCGGCCACGATGCGGCCCAGCACGCGCTCGCGCAGCGGCTCGACCACGTCGCCACCTTCCACGATCGGGGTCATCATCAGGCCTTCCGACGTACCGCAGTCGACCTCGGTGATCACCACGTCCTGCGCCACGTCGACCAGGCGACGGGTCAGGTAACCGGAGTTCGCGGTCTTCAGCGCGGTATCGGCCAGGCCCTTTCGGGCACCGTGGGTGGAGTTGAAGTACTCCTGCACGTTCAGGCCTTCGCGGAAGTTCGCCTTGATGGGCGTCTCGATGATCGAACCGTCGGGACGGGCCATCAGGCCGCGCATGCCGGCCAGCTGGCGGATCTGCGCCTGGCTACCACGGGCGCCGGAGTCGGCCATGATGTACAGCGAGTTCATCGACTTCTCGTTGATGGTCTCGCCCTTGGCGTTCTGCACCTTGTCGGTACCGATGGTGTCCATCATCGCCTTGGCGATGCGCTCATTGGTGCGCGACCAGATGTCGACCACCTTGTTGTAGCGCTCGCCGGCGGTGACCAGGCCGCTCTGGTACTGCTCCTGGATTTCCAGCACTTCCTGTTCGGCTTCGCCCAGGATGCCCTTCTTCTCGGCCGGGATCAGCATGTCGTCGATGCCGATGGAAACGCCGGCGCGCGTGGCGTACGCGAAGCCGGTGTACATCAGCTTGTCGGCGAACACGACCGTGTCCTTCAGGCCCAGCATGCGGTAGCTGGAGTTGATCAGGCGGCTGATGGCCTTCTTGTTCAGCTCGGTGTTGACCAAGGCGAACGGCAGGCCTTCCGGCAGGATCTCGGCCAGCAGTGCGCGGCCGATCGTGGTGTCCACGATGCTGCTCTGCTTGCTGCGGCCACCGTCCTCGTCGATCACGGTGCCGCTGATGCGGACCTTGACCTTGGCATGCAGCTCGACGGCGCGGTTGTCGTAGGCGCGCTTGACTTCGGCGATGTTGGCGAACGCCATGCCCTCGCCCTTCTTGTTCTCCAGCGCGCGGGTCATGTAGTACAGGCCCAGCACGACGTCCTGCGACGGCACGATGATCGGCTCGCCGTTGGCCGGCGACAGGATGTTGTTGGAGGACATCATCAGCGCGCGCGCTTCCAGCTGGGCTTCCAGCGAGAGCGGCACGTGCACGGCCATCTGGTCACCGTCGAAGTCGGCGTTGAACGCGGTGCAGACCAGCGGGTGCAGCTGGATGGCCTTGCCTTCGATCAGCACCGGCTCGAACGCCTGGATGCCCAGGCGGTGAAGCGTGGGCGCACGGTTCAGCAGCACGGGGTGTTCGCGGATGACTTCTTCCAGGATGTCCCAGACTTCCGCTTCTTCGCGCTCGACCAGCTTCTTGGCGGCCTTGATGGTGGTGGCCAGGCCGCGACGCTGCAGCTTGGCGAACACGAACGGCTTGAACAGCTCCAGCGCCATCTTCTTCGGCAGGCCGCACTCGTGCAGGCGCAGGGTCGGGCCGACCACGATGACCGAACGGCCGGAGTAGTCGACGCGCTTGCCCAGCAGGTTCTGGCGGAAGCGACCCTGCTTGCCCTTGATCATGTCGGCCAGCGACTTGAGCGGGCGCTTGTTGGTGCCGGTGATGGCGCGGCCGCGACGACCGTTGTCCATCAGGGCGTCAACCGATTCCTGCAGCATGCGCTTCTCGTTGCGCACGATGATGTCGGGCGCGTTGAGCTCCAGCAGGCGGCGCAGGCGGTTGTTGCGGTTGATGACGCGGCGGTACAGGTCGTTGAGGTCGGAGGTCGCGAAGCGGCCACCATCCAGCGGCACCAGCGGGCGCAGGTCCGGCGGCAGCACCGGCAGCACGGTCATGACCATCCACTCCGGACGGTTGCCGGACTCCAGGAACGCCTCGATCAGCTTGATGCGCTTGGTGAGGCGCTTGAGCTTGGTCTCGGAGTTGGTGCTGGCGATCTCTTCGCGCAGGTTGACCATCTCGGCCTGCAGGTCGATGGTGCGCAGCAGGTCGTAGACGGCCTCGGCGCCCATGGCGGCGTCGAAGTCATCGCCATGCTCCTGGCGCGCCTGCATGAACTGTTCTTCGGTCAGCAGCTGGCGGCGCTCGAGCGTGGTCAGGCCCGGCTCGGTGACGACGTAGGCTTCGAAGTACAGCACGCGCTCGATGTCGCGCAGGGTCATGTCCAGCATCAGGCCGATGCGCGACGGCAGCGACTTGAGGAACCAGATGTGCGCGACCGGGCTGGCCAGGTCGATGTGGCCCATGCGCTCGCGGCGCACCTTGGCCAGCGTCACTTCCGTGCCGCACTTCTCGCAGACCACGCCGCGGTGCTTCATGCGCTTGTACTTGCCGCACAGGCACTCGTAGTCCTTGATCGGGCCGAAGATGGCCGAGCAGAACAGGCCGTCGCGCTCCGGCTTGAAGGTGCGGTAGTTGATGGTTTCCGGCTTCTTCACTTCGCCGAAGGACCACGAACGGATCAGGTCGGGCGAAGCCAGCGCGATCTTGATCGCGTCGAAGTCCAGCGTCTGGCGCTGCTGGTTGAAGAGGTTGAGCAGGTCTTTCATTGTCTTTCTCCGTTGGAGACGGGAATCGGGAACAGGGGACAGGGGAATGGTCGGAAGCGGGGAACCGGGTGGCGGGTGGATCGCGATCAGCGTTGGCGTACGCGATTCACCTGGCCCGACTCCCCTTCCCTGCCCTTACTCTTCCAGTTCCATGTTGATGGCGAGCGAGCGGATTTCCTTCACCAGCACGTTGAAGGATTCCGGCATGCCCGCGACCATCTCGTGGGCACCGTCGACGATGTTCTTGTACATCTGGTTGCGGCCCTGCACGTCGTCCGACTTGACCGTCAGCATTTCCTGCAGGGTGTGCGCCGCGCCGTAGGCTTCCAGCGCCCAGACTTCCATTTCACCGAAGCGCTGGCCACCGAACTGCGCCTTGCCGCCCAGCGGCTGCTGGGTGACGAGCGAGTACGGACCGGTCGAACGCGCGTGCATCTTGTCGTCCACCAGGTGGTTCAGCTTCAGCATGTGCATGTAGCCGACGGTGGTGTGGCGGTCGAACGCCTCGCCGGTGCGGCCGTCGTACAGCTGGGTCTGGCCGCTGATCGGCAGGTCCGCCAGATCAAGCATGTGCTTGATCTCGGCTTCGGCCGCGCCGTCGAACACCGGGGTGGCCATCGGCACGCCGTCGGTCAGGTTCTTCGCCAGCGCCACCAGCTCTTCGTCGCTGAACTGGCCCAGGTCCACGCGCTCTTCGCCAAGCTTCTCGTCGTGGTTGTAGATCTGGTCCAGGAACTTGCGCAGATCGGCCACCTTGGCCTGCGCTTCCAGCATGTTCTGGATCTTCCGACCCAGGCCCTTCGCGGCCCAGCCCAGGTGGACTTCCAGCACCTGGCCGATGTTCATGCGCGACGGCACGCCCAGCGGGTTCAGCACGATGTCCACGGTCTCGCCGGTGGCCATGTACGGCATGTCCTCGACCGGCACGATCGTCGACACGACACCCTTGTTGCCGTGGCGGCCGGCCATCTTGTCGCCCGGCTGGATGCGGCGCTTCACGGCCAGGTACACCTTGACCATCTTCAGCACGCCCGGGGCGAGGTCGTCGCCGGCGGTGATCTTGCCGCGCTTGTCGGCGAAGCGACGCTCGAATTCCTTCTCGTGCGCCTGGATCTGCTTCTGGGCGCGCTCGATGGCATCGGACGCGTCATCGTCCTTCATGCGCAGGGTGAACCACTCGGACTTCTTCAGGCCGTCGAGGTAGGCGTCACTGATGGCGTCGCCCTTCTTCAGGTTCGGACCACCGTTGACCACCTTGCCCACCAGCTGCGTGCGCAGACGGGCGTAGATGGCGCCTTCCAGGATGCGGAACTGGTCGTCGAAGTCCTTCTTTACGCGCTTGATCTCGCTTTCCTCGATCTGGCGCGCACGCTTGTCCTTCTCGATGCCGTCGCGGGTGAAGACCTGCACGTCGATGACGGTGCCGTCCATGCCCGGCGGCACGCGCAGCGAGCTGTCCTTCACGTCGGACGCCTTCTCGCCGAAGATCGCGCGCAGCAGCTTCTCTTCCGGGGTCAGCTGGCTTTCGCCCTTCGGCGTGACCTTGCCGACCATGATGTCGCCGGCGCGCACTTCGGCGCCGATGTACACCACGCCGCTCTCGTCCAGGCGGTTCAGCGCCTGCTCGGACACGTTCGGGATGTCGGCGGAGATTTCCTCCGGCCCCAGCTTGGTGTCGCGCGCCACGCAGGTCAGCTCTTCGATGTGGATCGTGGTGTAGCGATCCTCTTCCACCACGCGCTCGGAGAGCAGGATGGAGTCTTCGAAGTTGTAGCCGTTCCACGGCATGAACGCGATCAGCATGTTCTGGCCCAGGGCCAGTTCGCCGATATCGGTGGACGGACCGTCGGCCAGCACGTCGCCACGCGCCACCACGTCACCCACGTTCACCAGCGGGCGCTGGTTGATGCAGGTGTTCTGGTTGGAGCGGGTGTACTTGATCAGGCTGTAGATGTCGACGCCGGCATCGGTTTCCCCGGAAATCTCGTTCTCGTTGGCCTTCACCACGATGCGGCCGGCGTCGATCTGCTCGACCACGCCGCCACGGCGGGCGTTGACGGTCACGCCGGAGTCGCGCGCCACGGCGCGCTCGATGCCGGTACCGACCAGCGGTTTCTGGGCACGCAGCGTCGGCACGGCCTGGCGCTGCATGTTGGCGCCCATCAGTGCGCGGTTGGCGTCATCGTGCTCCAGGAACGGCACCAGCGCCGCAGCGACCGACACGGTCTGCATCGGCGAGACGTCCATGTAGTCGACTTCGCTGGGCGGCTTCAGCAGCGATTCGCCCTGGTAACGGCACGGCACGAACTGCTCGGTCAGGCGGCTCTTGGCGTCATGCAGCGCGTTGGCCTGCGCGATGACGTACTCGTTCTCTTCGATCGCCGACAGGTACTCGATCTCGTCGGTGATCACGCCTTCCACGACCTTGCGGTACGGGGTTTCGAGGAAGCCGTAACCGTTGGTGCGGGCGTACACGGCCAGCGAGTTGATCAGGCCGATGTTCGGGCCTTCCGGCGTCTCGATGGTGCAGACGCGGCCGTAATGGGTCGGGTGCACGTCGCGCACTTCGAAGCCGGCGCGCTCGCGGGTCAGACCGCCCGGGCCCAGGGCCGAGACGCGGCGCTTGTGCGTCACTTCCGACAGCGGGTTGTTCTGGTCCATGAACTGCGAGAGCTGCGAGGAGCCGAAGAACTCCTTGATCGCGGCGGCCACCGGCTTGGCGTTGATCAGTTCCTGCGGCGTCAGGCCCTCGGACTCGGCCATCGACAGGCGCTCCTTCACCGCGCGCTCGACGCGGACCAGGCCCACGCGGAACACGTTCTCGGCCATTTCGCCGACCGAACGCACGCGACGGTTGCCCAGGTGGTCGATGTCATCGACGGTGCCGCGGCCGTTGCGGATCTCGGTGAGTACCTTGATGACTTCCAGGATGTCCGAGGTCTCGCCGAGCGTGGCGACCAGGCGCTTGGCTTCTTCGTCGTTGCGCGCGCCGTAGTACTTCTTGTCGTACAGCACGGCTTCGCCGGTGGTTTCCTTGCGGCCCACGCGACGGTTGAACTTCATGCGGCCGACCGTGGACAGGTCGTAGCGCTCGAAGGTGAAGAACAGGTTGTGGAACAGGTTCTGCGCGGCATCCTTGGTCGGCGGCTCGCCGGGACGCATCATGCGATAGATCTCGACCAGCGCTTCCAGCTGGGTCTTGGTCGGGTCGATGCGCAGGGTGTTGGACAGGTACGGGCCGCGATCCAGGTCGTTGACCCACAGCGTGCCCACGGCGTCGACACCGGCCTTGCGGAACTTGGTCAGCTGGTCTTCGGTGATTTCGTCATTGGCCGTCGCCAGCAGCTCGCCGGTGTTGGCGTCGATCACGTCGTGCGACAGGATGCGGCCCACCAGGTATTCATCCGGCACGGCCAGCGCGGCGATGCCGGACTGCTCCAGCTGCTTCACGTGGCGCGCGGTGATGCGCTTGCCGGCTTCCACGATGACCTTGTCGCCATCGGCCAGGTCGAAGTTCAGCGTTTCGCCGCGCAGGCGCTCGGCCACCAATTCCAGCTGCACGCCTTCCGGCAGGATGTGGAAGGTGTTGACGTCGAAGAACTCGTTGAGCATCTCCTCGTTGGAGTAGCCCAGCGCGCGCAGCAGGATCGAGACCGGCAGCTTGCGGCGGCGGTCGATACGCGTGAAGAGCGCGTCCTTCGGGTCGAACTCGAAGTCCAGCCAGGAGCCGCGGTAAGGAATGATGCGGGCGCTGTACAGCAGCTTGCCCGAGCTGTGGGTCTTGCCGCGGTCGTGGTCGAAGAACACGCCCGGCGAACGGTGCAGCTGCGACACGATGACGCGCTCGGTGCCGTTCACGATGAAGGTGCCGTTGTCGGTCATGAGCGGGATCTCGCCCAGATAGACCTCCTGCTCCTTCACGTACTTGATGGCCTTGGTGGACGACTCGCGGTCGTAGATCACCAGGCGCACGGTGACGCGCAGCGGGGCGCCGTAGCTCAGGCCACGGTTGCGGCACTCGCGCTCGTCGAACACCGGCTCGCCCAGCTTGTAGCCGACGTATTCCAGCGCGGCATTGCCGCTGTAGCTGACGATCGGGAACACCGACTTCAGGGCGGCGTGCAGGCCCTTGTCGTCGCGCTTGGCGCTGTCGGTGTGCTCCTGCAGGAACTCACGGTACGAGTCGACCTGGATCGCGAGCAGGAACGGGACTTCCAGGATCGAGCGCTGCTTGCCGAAGTCCTTGCGGATGCGCTTCTTTTCGGTGAACGAGTATGTCGTCATTTGACTGTGCCTTTGGCAGCGTGTGTCGCGCGTCCGCGACCCCACGGGGGACATTCTTTCGAACGGGGGAATTTCCAGTTGGAAGTCGCTGGTATTGCCGGCACCAGCACGCCTTCTGCCGCTACTTCCAACTACAAACTCGGATTTACATCACTGCGTCTTGAAACGACCGAAGGCCAGGGGCTTTCGCCCCCGGCCTCGGGTTGTCGCCAATGGAACCCGGCGACGGATAGGACTTACTTGATTTCGACAGTCGCACCGGCGGCTTCGAGGTCCTTCTTGAACTTGTCGGAGTCTTCCTTCGACACGGCTTCCTTGACGGTCTGCGGGGCGCCTTCGACCAGGTCCTTCGCTTCCTTCAGGCCCAGGCCGGTGATGGCGCGGACGGCCTTGATGACTTCGACCTTCTTCTCGCCGGCAGCCTTCAGGATGACGGTGAATTCGGTCTGCTCTTCGACCGGGGCAGCAGCGACCGGGCCGGCAGCGGCGACGACCGGGGCGGCGGCGGAGACGCCGAACTTCTCTTCGATGGCCTTGACCAGCTCCATCACTTCCATCAGGGTCTTGCCGGCAATGGCGTCGACGATCTGTTCGTTGGAAAGGGACATGATGATTACCTTTGGAAAATTTTCTGAAATGGAGTCGCTTCTGGACGAAACGACGAGACGTCGAACTTAGGCAGTTTCTTCTGCGGCAGCTTCGGCAGCGACTTCACCGCCGCCCTGCTTGTCGGCCACGGCCTTGACGGCGCGGGCGAACATGCTGGCGGGCTCGGCGAGCACGCGGGCCAACATGGCCAGCGCCTGGTCGCGGGTCGGCAGCGAAGCCAGCACGTCGACATGGCTGGCCGGGTACAGCTGGCCACCCACGGAGACGACCTTGGCCTGCAGCTTGTCGTTGCCCTTGGCGAATTCCTTGATCAGACGACCGGCAGCGCCGGGTTCTTCCGTCGAAAACGCATACAGCAGCGGACCGACGAGCTTGTCCTTGACGCACTCGTATTCGGTACCTTCGACGGCGCGCGACGCCAGCGTGTTCTTGACAACTTTCAAGTACACGCCGGATTCGCGGGCCTTCTTGCGCATCGCGGTCATCTGGGTGACCGAGGTGCCTGCGTATTCGGCGGCGACCAGGGAGTGCGCCTTGGCGGCGACGTCTGCCAGTTCGGCGACAACTTCTTGCTTCTGGGACAGATTGAGAGCCATACACTCCTCACTAATTGACTCCGCTCACGGCTCCTGCCGCTTGCGGTCCTGGACGGCACCCTTCCGTGGGGGCCGGGGACGCGGGTAGCGTCCCGGTGGTGGCCTGTCTGACTGGCTTGCCCTTGCGGGCCTGCACCAGAAAACTTCCAGAAGGCGGCACCATCTACGCAGGCGCGTTCCCTTGCGGGGACGGATTAAGCGATCCCGCTAGCAGCGACGGCGATTCCCTGCCGGTTCGAGCATCCGTGCCCGTCGTCGTTGCGCGCTGACCGCACCTGCGGTCTTTGATGACTGTCGCTTGCGCCGGCGGACCGGCCTGGGCGACTGCCCTCAAAATGGGTTGCACCCTCCCCCGCACGCGAGGGAGGGGTGATGCGAATTACTTCAGGGACAGCGAGGACTGGTCCACGGTGACGCCGGGACCCATGGTCGAGCTGACCGAGATCTTCTGCAGGTACTGGCCCTTCGCGGTGGAAGGCTTGGCCTTCACCAGGTCGGCCAGCAGGGCCTGCAGGTTGGACTTCAGCGCTTCGTCATCGAAGCTGGCCTTGCCGATGGTGCAGTGGATGATGCCGGCCTTGTCGGTGCGGTAACGCACCTGACCCGACTTGGCATTCTTGACGGCTTCGGCCGGGTTGGCGGACACGGTGCCGACCTTGGGGTTCGGCATCAGGCCGCGCGGGCCCAGCACCGTGCCCAGCTTGCCGACCACGCGCATCGCGTCCGGCGTGGCGATGACCACGTCGTAGTTGATGTCGCCGGCCAGCATCTTCTCGGCCAGGTCGTCCATGCCGACGGCTTCTGCACCGGCGGCGGCGGCTTCGTCAGCCTTGGCGCCGGCGGGGGCGAACACCGCCACGCGCACCGACTTGCCGGTACCGGCCGGCAGCACGGTGGAACCGCGCACCTGCTGGTCGGACTTCTTGGCGTCCACGCCCAGGCGCACGGCGACGTCGACGGACTCGACGAACTTGGCCTTGGTGGCGGACTTGACGATCTTCAACGCCTCGTCGATGGCGTAGGCCTTGCCCGGGGTCACCGCGGCGAGGATGGATTTCTGTCGCTTGGTCTGTGCCATCTCTTAACCCTCTACCGTCAGGCCCATGGAGCGGGCGGAACCCGCGATCGTACGCACCGCAGCGTCCAGGTCGGCCGCGGTCAGGTCGGGTTCCTTCGCCTTGGCGATGTCCTCGAGCTGCTTGCGGGTGACCTTGCCCACCTTCTCGGTGTTCGGGCGCTTGGAGCCGGACGTGATGCCGACGGCCTTCTTCAGCAGGATGGACGCCGGGGGCGTCTTGGTGATGAAGGTGAAGGTACGGTCGGAATAGGCCGTGATGACCACCGGAATCGGCAGGCCCGGCTCCAGCTTCTGCGTGGCGGCATTGAACGCCTTGCAGAATTCCATGATGTTCAGGCCGCGCTGACCCAGCGCAGGACCGACCGGCGGCGAGGGGTTGGCCTGGCCGGCCTTCACCTGCAGCTTGATGTAACCGACAACTTTCTTTGCCATGTGAGTACTCTCCGGGTGCTAGCGCCTGTGAAGGCTCCCCATCGGACCGGGAAAATCACGCGTCCCGGCATCGCGTTTTCTTGGACGCACCAATGGCCACCCGACGGCGGCCATGGTCCCTGCCGGCGTCGCCATCAGGGAGCCGCGCAGTATAACAGGGTTTCGCGGGGCCGGCCAAACGGGCCGGACCGCCCGGGTCAGGCCTTCTCGACCTGCCCGAATTCCAGCTCCACCGGAGTGGAGCGGCCGAAGATCAGTACCGCCACGCGCAGGCGGCTCTTCTCGTAATTGACTTCCTCGACCACACCGTTGAAGTCGTTGAAGGGGCCGTCGGTGACGCGGACCATCTCGCCCGGCTCGAACAGCACCTTGGGCTTGGGCTTCTCGACGCCTTCCTGCACGCGATCGAGGATGGCAGCGGCCTCTTCGTCGCGGATCGGCAGGGGGCGATCGGCGGTGCCGCCGATGAAACCCAGCACCTTGGACGTGTCCTTCACCAGGTGCCAGCTTTCGTTGTCCATGCGCGGGATGCCACCCTCGTCATGGGTCTCGATCTGCACCAGCACGTAGCCGGGGAAGAACTTGCGCTCGGAACGGCGCTTCTGGCCGGAACGCATCTCGATGACTTCTTCGGTCGGGACCAGCACGTCGCCGAAGCGATCCTGCATGCCGTCGCGGACGATACGGTCGCGCAACGCCTGCGCCACGGACTTCTCGAAGCCCGAATAGGCATGGACGACATACCAACGCTTCACGGCAGCACTCTCCTCAACGACCAAAATTCAGGAACTTCTCGATCAACCACTGGATGGTGAAATCGAAACCAGCCAATACCAGGCTGAGGAAGATCACGACCGCGATCACCACCCAGGTGGTGCGCATGGCTTCTTCGCGGGTCGGCCATACGACCTTGCGCAGCTCGAAACGGGACTCGGCCAGGAAGTCGCGGGTATCGCGACCCTTGGCGGTCGTCAGGAACACCACCGTGCCCAGCACCAGGCCGGAGACCACCGCCAGCGAACGCAGCGGCGTGGCCCACTGGCCATTGAACCACCACCACGCGACCAGGCCACCCACGACCAGCGCCAGCGCCAGGACGTACTTGGCGATGTCGCCTGCGGAAACGGCGGCTTTGGATTGTTCGACCTTGCTGTTCAAGTCACTGTCGCTCTTGTTTCTTCAAGCCCTGCCATGCGGCCAGGCCTGGTGCGGAGGGGATGCCTTCGGCCTGTCGGAACGACCAGGGCCTGCAGGAAGTGGCACGCCAGGAGGGACTCGAACCCCCAACCTGCGGTTTTGGAGACCGCTGCTCTGCCAATTGAGCTACTGGCGTATCGGAACTTGCTAAAGGCTTCCCTTAGACGGCGAAGGCGGACCGAGGTTCCGGCCCGCCCTTCGCGCTTTCCGGCGAACCCGTCGCCGGGGCCGCAGGGGCTTACTTGATGATCTTGGCCACCACGCCGGCGCCGACGGTACGGCCGCCTTCGCGGATCGCGAAACGCAGGCCTTCGTCCATCGCCACCGGGTTGATCAGCGTCACCACCATCTTGATGTTGTCGCCCGGCATCACCATCTCCACGCCTTCCGGCAGGGTCACGGCGCCCGTGATGTCCGTCGTGCGGAAGTAGAACTGCGGACGGTAGCCCTTGAAGAACGGCGTGTGACGGCCGCCTTCGTCCTTGGACAGCACGTACACCTCGGCTTCGAACTCGGTGTGCGGGGTGATCGAACCCGGCTTGGCCAGCACCTGGCCACGCTCCACGTCGTCACGCTTGGTGCCGCGCAGCAGCAGACCGGCGTTGTCGCCCGCCTGACCCTGGTCCAGCAGCTTGCGGAACATTTCCACGCCCGTGACCGTGGTCTTCTGGGTCGGACGGATACCGACGATCTCGATTTCCTCGCCCACCTTGATCACGCCGCGCTCGATACGGCCGGTCACCACGGTGCCGCGACCCGAGATCGAGAACACGTCTTCCACCGGCATCAGGAACGGCTTGTCGACGTCACGCTCCGGGGTCGGGATGAACGAGTCCAGCGCGTCCACCAGCTTCAGGATCGCCGGCACGCCGATCTCGCTCTGGTCGCCTTCCAGCGCCAGACGGGCCGAACCGTGGATGATCGGGGTGTCGTCGCCCGGGAACTCGTACTTGCTCAGCAGTTCGCGGACCTCCATCTCCACCAGCTCCAGCAGCTCGGCGTCGTCCACCATGTCGGCCTTGTTCAGGAACACGACGATGTACGGCACGCCCACCTGGCGCGACAGCAGGATGTGCTCGCGCGTCTGCGGCATCGGGCCGTCAGCGGCCGAGCACACCAGGATCGCACCGTCCATCTGCGCCGCACCGGTGATCATGTTCTTCACGTAGTCGGCGTGGCCCGGGCAATCCACGTGCGCGTAGTGGCGCGCGGCAGATTCGTATTCCACGTGGGCCGTCGAGATCGTGATGCCGCGCGCCTTCTCTTCCGGCGCCGCGTCGATCGCGTCGTATGCCTTGAATTCACCACCGAAACGCTCTGCGCCCACCTTCGTCAGCGCCGCCGTCAGCGTCGTCTTGCCGTGGTCAACGTGGCCAATCGTGCCCACGTTCACGTGCGGCTTGGTGCGTTCGAATTTACCCTTTGCCATGGCTGCTAGTTCTCGAGTGGATCGTAAAGGAATGGTATGTGGTGCTCACGAAAGGAATCGAACCTTCGACCTCCTCCTTACCAAGGAGGTGCTCTACCGACTGAGCTACGTGAGCGTGAAACGTTTTCTGTTGCCTGATATGACGCAGACCCTGCGCTAGCGTTCAGTGGAGCGGGAGACGGGAATCGAACCCGCACTAGTAGCTTGGAAGGCTACAGTTCTACCATTGAACTACTCCCGCACCGGGAGACCACTACAACTCAAAACAACAACGAAATTCTGGTGGAGGGAGGTGGATTCGAACCACCGAAGGCGTAAGCCAGCAGATTTACAGTCTGCCCCCGTTGGCCGCTTGGGTATCCCTCCGGAGTCACCGGACTGACCAGGCCGGGCGGCCAAATCAAACCAGGGTGAAACAGCCCGAGATTTTGGCGTGAAGCGGCGCGCCTGTCAACGCGCCAGCGACATTTTTTTGTCAGACATTGAACCGGAAGTGGAGGACGTCGCCCTCCTGCACCCGGTATTCCTTGCCTTCCAGGCGCAGGCGGCCGGCATCGCGCGCACCGGATTCGCCCTTGTACTTGATGAAATCATCGAACGCGATGGTCTCGGCGCGGATGAAGCCCTTCTCGAAATCGGTATGGATCACCGCTGCGGCCTGCGGCGCCGTGGAGCCGGCCTTCACGGTCCAGGCACGCACTTCCTTCACGCCCGCCGTGAAATACGTCTGCAGTCCGAGCAGCTTGTAGGCGGCGCGGATCACACGGTTCAGGCCGGGCTCGTCCAGGCCCAGGTCGGCCAGGAAGGTGTCGCGGTCGGCATCGTCCAGTTGGGACAGCTCCTCCTCGATGGCCGCCGACACCGGCACCACCTCGGCGCCCTCGGCCGCGGCGCGCGCGCGCACCACGTCCAGGTGGGGATTGTTCTCGAAGCCGTCCTCGAGGACGTTGGCGACGTACATGACCGGCTTCAGGGTAAGCAGGAACAGGTCGCGCACCAGCGCCTTCTCCTCGTCGTCCAGCCCCAGCGCGCGGCCCGGCTTGCCGTCGCTGAGGCCGGCATGCAGCTTCTGCAGCACGGGCTTGCGGGCGATGGCATCCTTTTCGCCGGCTTTGGCTGAACGTTCGGCGCGGTTCAGTGCCTTTTCGACACTATCGAGGTCGGCCAGCGCCAGCTCGGTATCGATGGTGTCGATGTCCGACAGCGGGTCGACCTTGCCGGCAACGTGAACGATGTCTCCGTGCTCGAAGCAGCGCACCACATGGGTGATGGCATCGACTTCGCGGATGTGGGCCAGGAACTTGTTGCCCAATCCTTCGCCGCTGGCCGCACCCGCCACCAGGCCGGCGATGTCGACGAACTCGACCGCCGTCGGGATCAGCTTCTGCGGCTTGACGATCTCGGCCAGCTGGTTGAGGCGCGGGTCCGGTACCGGCACCACGCCCACATTGGGCTCGATGGTGCAGAACGGGAAGTTGGCCGCGGCGATGCCCGCCTTGGTCAGCGCGTTGAACAGGGTCGACTTGCCCACGTTGGGGAGGCCGACGATGCCGCATTTGATACCCATGTCTACATCCGTGATTCGTGATTCGTGATTGGTGATTCGGGGGCCGATCCATGCCCTGCAAATCACCAATCACCAATCACGGCTTCTGCGTGTGCAGCCGGGTCATCGCATCCATGAAGTTGCCCGCCACCGCCAACGGCAGCACGTCCAGCGCGTCGTCGATCGCCCGCGCGATCATCGCTTCGTCATCCTTGCCCGGCTTGCCCAGCACCCAACCCGTCACGCGATCCTTGTGGCCGGGGTGGCCGATGCCGATCCGCAGCCGGTGGAACTTGCCATGCCCGAGGTGCTGGATGGTGTCGCGCAGGCCGTTCTGTCCGCCATGACCGCCGTCGAACTTCAGGCGCGCCGTACCTGGCGCCAGATCCAGCTCGTCGTGCGCCAGCAGGGCCTCTTCCGGTGCGATCTTCCAGTAGCGCAACGCCGCGGCGACCGACTTGCCGCTGAGATTCATGTACGTAGCCGGCTTCAGCAGCCACACCGGCTGGCCGGCGATGACGACCTTGGCGGTCTCGCCGAACAGCTTGCTTTCCAGCCCGAAGCGCTTACCCTGCCGTTCCGCCAGGGCATCGACAAAATGGAACCCGGCGTTGTGCCGGGTTCGGGCATGTTCGGCACCGGGATTGCCCAGTCCGACGATGAGACGCAAACCTGCCATCGCAGTGCATCACGCCGGTGTGCCCGCCGGAGCGGGCACACCGTGGCGCGATTACTTGTCGTCCTTCTTGGCGACCTTGGCAGCCGGAACTTCGGCCGATTCGGCCGGCGCGGCTTCGGCTTCTTCCTTGCCGTGCTTGGCGATCACGACGGCAACGTCGTGTTCCTTGCCCAGCTTGAGTTCCGGGATCTCGACGCCCGACGGCAGCTTGATGTCGGACAGGTGGATCACCGCACCGACAGCCAGGTCGGAAAGGTCGAGTTCGATGAACTCCGGCAGGTCCTTCGGCAGGCACTCGACGACGACTTCGTTCAGCTCGTGCGTGACGACGACTTCCGCCGACTTGCCGGCCGGCGACTTGTCTTCGTTCAGGAAGTGCAGCGGCACGCCCGTGCGCAGCTTCTCGTTCTCGTTCACGCGCTGGAAGTCCAGGTGCATGATCTGCTGCTTGAACGGGTGGCGCTGCATGTCACGCAGCAGCACCTTCTGGATGTCGCCGTTGAGGCTCAGGTCCAGGATGGACGAGTAGAACCAGTCGTGCTGGCTGGCCAGCCAGACGTCGTTGTGGTTCAGCTGGATGCTGACCGGGGTCAGTTCGCCACCGTAAACGATGGCCGGCACAGTACCGGCGCGACGGAGGCGGCGGCTCGCACCCTTACCCTCGTCTTCGCGGCGCTGCACTTTCATTTCATGCGTGGTTGCCATTTTTGCTACTACCTTTCAGTTGGATGAACCGCCTCGCGACGGTTTTGATGACTCTCCCGCGACCAGAAGAGTCTTTGGAGCCGTGATTCGTGATTCAGTGACTCGTGATTGGCGGAGAAGCGACTGCTTCCATCGAATCACCGAGCCCGGATCACCGTCACGGCTTTTAATCCACGTACAACGAGCTGACCGATTCGCCGAAGGCGATGCGGCGGATCGTTTCCGCCAGCAGTTCCGCCACGCTCAGCTGGCGGATCTTGCTGCAGCCCTGCGCCTGCGGCGAGAGCGGGATGGTATCGGTCACGACGAGCTCGTCGAGGACCGAGTTGTTCAGGTTGTCCACCGCCGGGCCGGAGAGCACGGGATGGGTGCAGTAGGCAGCCACCTTCTTGGCGCCATGCTGCTTCAGCGCCGCCGCCGCGGCGCAGAGGGTGCCGGCGGTGTCGACGATGTCGTCCACCAGCACGCAGTCCTTGCCCTCCACGTCGCCGATGATGTTCATCACCGTGGCGACATTGGCGCGCGGACGGCGCTTGTCGATGATCGCCAGGTCGGCGTCGTCAAGGCGCTTGGCGACCGCGCGGGCGCGCACCACGCCACCGACGTCGGGCGACACGACCAGCAGGTTCTCCGTGCCGTAGGCGCGCCAGATGTCGGCCAGCAGCAGCGGGGACGCATACACGTTGTCCACCGGGATGTCGAAGAAGCCCTGGATCTGGTCCGCGTGCAGGTCCACCGTCAGCACGCGGTCGGCACTGACCGCGCTGAACATCTTGGCCGCCACCTTGGCCGTGATCGGCACGCGCGAGGAGCGCATGCGGCGATCCTGGCGGGCGTAGCCGAAGTACGGCACCACCGCGGTCACGCTGCTGGCCGATGCGCGCTTCAGCGCGTCGATCAGCACCAGCAGCTCCACCAGGTTCTCCGCGCTGGGCGCGCAGGTCGGCTGCACGACGAACACTTCCTGCCGGCGCACGTTCTCCTGGATTTCCACCTGCACTTCGCCGTCGGAGAAGCGCGACACCAGCGCCTTGCCGGGACGCACGCCCAGCTCGCGGCAGATGCTGTTGGCCAACGGCTTGTTGGCATTGCCGGAGAAGACAAGCAGGTTGCGTTCGTCTTGCATGGTCGTCTCGGCAGGTACGGGAGAAATCGGATGAATTGGCAGGGGCGGAAGGATTCGAACCTACGAATGCCGGGATCAAAACCCGGTGCCTTAACCACTTGGCGACGCCCCTAGGCGTTTTCTTCCTTTCCGGCACCACGCCCGAGCCGCCGCAACAGCGGCGACAGTGCAGCGCCCTGCGCCAGCCAGGCACGGACGCCCGCAGGCAGGTCCGCCTGCGCCGCTTCGGCCGACGCTAGGTCGGCGAACTCCACGAAGCAACCGCTGCCGGAACCGGTCAGCCGCGGCGTGCCGACGTGCGCAAGGGCCTGGAACACCGCCTCGATGGCAGGTTCCCGGCAGCGCAACACCGGCTCGAACGCATTGCCGAGCAGTGATCCCGAAAGGAAGTCCGATATTTTCGCGGGTGCGGCATCACGCGTCAAATCCGGATCACGGAAAAGTGCCGCGGTGGGCACGTGGACGCCCGGATCGACCAGCAGGTACCAGGCCGGCGGCAGCGTCACCGGCGCCAGTTCCTCCCCTACCCCTTCGGCCCAGGCGTTGTGGCCACGGACGAAAACCGGCACATCCGCCCCCAGGGCAAGGCCCAGGGCTTCCAGTCGACTCCCCGGCAGATCCGTGCCCCACAGCTGGTTCAGTGCCACCAGGACTGTGGCGGCATCCGATGATCCGCCGCCGAAACCTCCGCCGGCAGGAATGCGCTTTTCGACACCGATGTCGACACCTTGTGCGACATTTGCCTCTTTTTTGAGGATGTTGGCCGCGCGCACCAGCAGGTCATCGGCTTCGTCCACGCCGGGAACCGAGACGCCCACGCGACGCACTTCGCCATCCTCGCGCATCCGGACATGAACGGTATCGCCCCATTCCAGCAGCCGGAACACGGTCTGCAGCAGGTGGTAGCCGTCCGCGCGGCGTCCGGTGATCTGCAGGAAGAGGTTCAGTTTCGCGGGGGCCGGCCAGGCCGACCAGCCGTCCGCCGCGTTGAACGTACTCACGGCGTCTCGAAGTTCCACTGGTCAACGACCAACCGTACCGACGCCCCGTCCCGCGTGGCATCGATGCGTCGCGGCATGGCCGGGCGCTCGCCTTGCGGCGGGAACCAGTCGGTGAACTCCACCCGCCAGCCCTGCTGGCGCAGGCTGCGCAGGTTTCCCTCAAGGGAGTAGGCCTGCTCGCCGGGCCCGTCGCTGCGGAACTCCGCGTCCGCCAGGCCACGCGTCCAGCGGACCAGCGCCTGCAGCGGAATGTCCCAGCCGGTGGCCTCCCTCAGCAGCACTTCGGCGTCCTCGCCTTCGCGCGGACCGCCTTCCAGGCCCTCAATGCGGCCGGCATCGGAATGCAGGTCGCCCATCAGGCGCCAGCTTTGCCGCGTGACCGGCGCACTCAGTGCCACCTGGTAGGCATCACCGCGCTGTTGCCAGTCGATGCGGCCGCTGCCGCCCTTGCCCTGCGCATTGACCGCCACGCGCCCCTCGAACGACCAGTCCTCGCGGCTCGCCAGCCAGGCTTCCCGTGTGGCCTGCGTCGCCTGGGCAGCGGCAATCGCCTCCGGATCGGTCATGACCGGCGCCGTCGACGCCGTAGGACCACGACTGGCACAGCCCAGCATCGACAGGGCCACCAGCCCTGCCATCGTCACGCCACGGATGTTCATGCGCCCGTTTTCTCCAGCGCCCGCAGCAGCGAACGGTTGTTGGGGTCCAGCTTGCGCGCCTCATCGAAATACCGCCGCGCCTCGTCCTTCTGCCCCATCACCCACAGCACTTCGGCAACGTGGGCTGCGATTTCGGGGTCTTTCTGCAGGGTAAACGCGCGCCGAAGTTCGACCAGCGCCTCGGCGTTGCGGCCCAGCCGGTAAAGCACCCACCCATAGCTGTCGATGATGGCGGCGTCTTCCGGCGCCGCGGTGCGCGCACGATCGATCAGCTCAAGCGCTTCCTGGTAGCGCGTGGTCCTGTCGGCCAGGGTATAGCCCAGCGCATTGAGGGCGGCGACGTTTTCCGGGTCGATCACCAGGATGCGCCGCAGGTCGGCCTCGGCACGCCCGATGTTGTCCCGCCGCTCCCAGGCCAGGCCGCGCGAATACAGCAACGCCAGGTCATCGGGATAGGCCGCCAGCCCGCGCGCGAACACTTCAAGCTCGCCGGCATCCTGCTTGTCCTTCTGGCGGAGTTCGGCCTCCATCAGATAGGCATCGCGGCGGGTGCCATCCCCCACGCTGGCATCGCCCTGCAGGCGGCGCGCATCGGCGAACGCTTCTTCCTTCCGCCCCAGCTCGTAGAGGGTATTGATGGAACGCAGCCTGGCCTCGGCCCGCTGCTCGCCGGCCGGCACGCTGCGGTACCACTCCAGGGCTTCCTCGCGCCGCTTGAGGAACTCGGCAATCTGGCCCAACAGCAGCCGGCGGTCCGGGTTGTACTGGGCGGCCTGCCCCGCATCGGACGCCTTGCGCAATTCGTCGTAGAGCGCGGTCAGGGCGGTGGTGTCATCGGCCTTGGCCAGCAGGGACGCGCGCAGGCCATAGGTCAGGCTGTCCTGGGGACCCTGACCCAGCGCGCGCGAGGCCGCCGCCGGGTCGCCCAACCGGTCGTACTCCTCCGCCACCTCCAGCCGCAGCGCGCTGTCGGCCGCCGCCTTGGGCAGCAGGTCATCCAGCACCGCACGGGCCTGTGGCTTGCGGTCGGCCTGGCGCAGCTGGCGCGCATGCAGCAGCGCCACCTGCGGTTCGCCAGGGAAACGCTTCACCACGTCGGCGACCATCCGCTCGGCGAGATCGCGCTGTTCCAGTTGCTGCGCCAGGCCTGCGAACGCCAGCCAAGCCTGCAGTTTGTCGGGAATGGCGCGGTCGTCGACCAGCTCGTCCAGCAGCCGTGCGGCCAGGTCCGGATCCTTGCCCCCGCTGGCGAGCGCGGTCAGCGCATAGCGCCAGCCGAGGTCGTCGGCGTCCTTCATCAACGCCGCCAGTTCACGGCGCGCGACCCGCGCATTGTCCTGTCGAAGCGCCAGGGTGGCTTCGGCGCCGCGCAGGGCCAACGTGCGCGGGGACCGCGCGCGCCACAGCTTGAGGGCTTCGGCAGCGCGCGCGTCGTCCTTGGCCAGCAGGGCAATGCGGGTGGCACGCTCGGCCAGGCCCGGGTCGTCATCCTGCCGTGCCGCCTCCAGGTACCAGCGGGTGGCTTCCGGCAGTTGGCCCGCCTGCAGGGCGAATTCCCCCGCCATCACCGCCGCCAGCGGGTCGGGGTGCTCTTTCGCGGGCTTCGGTGCCGCGATGGCGGGCTGTACGAGCGCCCACAGCAACACGGCAGCCAGGGTGGTACGGATCATTTCGGGCATGAAGGTCACGTGGGCTTTAAAATGGCGGCCCTTACCAGCCAGCAGCTTACTGCAAGCACCTGAACAATGACGTTGTGGGTCCTAGGACTGAACCACCAGACCGCGCCGGTCGACCTGCGCGAACGGGTGGCGTTTGGCCCGCAGACACTGCCTGCCGCGCTGGCTTCGCTGCGCGCGTTGCCCCAGGTGGCGGAAGCCGCACTGCTGTCCACCTGCAACCGCACCGAGCTCTATGCCGTTGCCGAAGACGGCGAGGCCCTGGCGCGCTGGTTGGCCACCCATGCCGAAGGCCTGGACACCTATCTCTACCGCCACCAGGATGCCGACGCGGTCCGTCACCTGTTCCGCGTCGCGACCGGCCTGGACTCGATGGTGCTGGGTGAGCCACAGATCCTGGGCCAAGTGAAGGACGCCTGGGCCAGCGCACGCGAGCACGGTGCGCTCGGCAGCCGCCTCGACCGGCTGTTCCAGCAGACCTTCGCCGTCGCCAAGCGTGCGCGCACCGACACGCGCGTGGGCGCGAACCCGGTTTCCGTCGCGTCCACCGCCGTGCGGCTGGCGCAGAACTCCTTCGCCCGCCTCAGCGAATCCACCGTGCTGCTGGTCGGGGCCGGCGAAACGATCGAACTGGCCGCCAAGCACCTGAGCGAAGGACGCGTACGCCGGCTGCTGATCGCCAACCGCACACTGGCCCACGCGCAGGAGCTGGCCAGCCGCCATGGTGGCTATGCGCTGCCCCTGGGCGAACTGGAACGCCACCTTGCCGAAGCCGACGTGGTGTTCTCCGCCACCGCGGCACGCGAACCCGTGGTGACCCGCGCACAGGTCGCCAGCGCGCTGTCCCGGCGCAAGCACAAGCCGATGCTGCTGTTTGATCTTGCCGTCCCGCGCGACATCGAATCTGGCGTGGCGGACCTGGCCGACGCCTACCTCTACACCGTCGACGACCTGGAACGGGCGGTGGAAGACAACCGCCGCGGCCGGCGCGAGGCAGCCGATGCCGCCGAAGCCATCATCGACGTGCAGGTGGGGCGCTTCATGGAAGGCCTGCACGCCAGCACGCGGCAGGAACCCCTCAAGCGCCTGCGCGCCCTGGGCGAATCCACCCGCGAGGACGTGCTGGCCAAGGCACGCCAGCAACTGGCCAACGGGCGGGACGCCGAGCAGGTGCTGGAATTCCTGGCGCACACACTGACCAACCGCCTGCTGCACCCGCCGACCGCCGCATTGCGCGAAGCCGCGCTCAGCGGTGACGCGGAACTGTCGCGTGCCGCCGACCGCCTGTTCCCCGCGCAGGCGCCCTACTCCCACATGAAGAAAGACGATGACGCCGACGCTGCGCCGTAAGCTCGAAGCGCTGGCCGAACGCCGCGAAGAACTCGAACGCCTGCTCTCCGACCCTGGCGTGCTGGCCGACAACGACCGCTTCCGCAACTACTCGCGCGAGTTCTCGCAGCTGGAACCGCTGGCGACCGCGATGGCGGAAGAAAAGAAGGCGCGCGACGACCTGTCCGCCGCGCAGGCGATGCGCGATGACCCGGAACTGGCCGAGCTGGCGGAAGAAGAGATCGGCGCGGCGCGGGCACGGCTGGCGCAGCTGGACGACGAGCTGATGCTGCTGCTGCTGCCCAAGGACAGCCGCGACGAAGGCAACCTCTTCCTGGAGGTGCGCGCGGGCACCGGCGGCGACGAAGCCGCGATCTTCGCCGGCGACCTGTTCCGCATGTACGCGCGCTATGCGGAACGGCAGGGCTGGAAAGTCGAGGTGGAATCCGACAGCCCGGGCGAGCACGGCGGCTACAAGGAGGTCGTGGCGCGCATCGTCGGCCGCGGCGCCTATTCACGGCTGAAGTTCGAGTCCGGCACCCATCGCGTGCAGCGCGTCCCCGAAACCGAATCGCAGGGCCGCATCCACACGTCCGCCGCCACCGTCGCGATCATTCCCGACGTGGAAGAGGTCGAGGAGGTCGTCATCAATCCCGCGGACCTGCGCGTGGATACGTTCCGGTCGTCCGGTGCCGGCGGCCAGCACGTCAACAAGACCGACTCGGCCATCCGCATCACCCACGTGCCCACCGGCACCGTGGTCGAATGCCAGACCGAGCGCAGCCAGCACGCCAACCGCGACAAGGCGATGAAGCGGCTCAAGGCCCAGTTGCTGGATGCCGAGCGCAGCAAGCAGCAGGCCGCGCAGGCGGAATCGCGCAAGCTGCAGGTCGGCAGCGGCGACCGCAGCCAGCGCATACGCACCTACAACTTCCCGCAGGGGCGCATCACCGACCACCGCGTCGAAGGCCTCACCCTGTACGACCTGCCCAACGTGCTGCAGGGGAATCTGGACGAACTGGTCGATCGCCTGAGCCGCGAATACCTGGCCGACGAACTGGCACGACTGACCGAAGCGGCCTGAGCCGCGAGTCCACCCCATGATCCTCCACGCGACTGTCCGATCTGTCCGGCTGACCCTCTGAGCTGTCCTCCGCAACATCCCGGCGCACGCCGGGACCCAGTGACTGGGCTCGGTTCAACAGGGTCGGGGAAGCATGAAGACCCTGGTCCCCGGCTTGCGGCGAGCTGACGGCATCACTGCATGTTGAAGCACCGATATGGTGTAGTGCACCCAACGCCGTGACGCCAGGAGCGCGAATGAAGACCCCCATCACCCGCGCGACAAGCGATGACGCGGATGCCATCGCCCCGTTGTTCGACCTGTACCGTCGCTTCTACGGACAGCCTGCCGACCTGGCACGCGCCCGCGCCTTCATCGGCGAGCGGCTGGCCCGCGGGGAATCGGTGATCCTGGTGGCCAGGCACGATGGCGAGCTGGCGGGATTCACCCAGTTGTTCCCGTCGTTTTCCTCCGTTTCCGCAGGACGCACCTGGGTACTCAACGACCTGTTCGTGCACCCGCATGCGCGCCGCCATGGCCTGGCGCGTGCCCTGCTTGCCGCCGCCGCCGAATTCGCGCGCACCGACGGCGCATTGCGGCTGGAACTGGAAACCGACCACGACAACCATCATGCGCAGGCGCTTTACCGCGCGATGGGATGGGAACCGTTCGACGGCACGCTGCGGTTCCGGCTGGGGCTGTAACGCTTCAAGCGCGCATGATTCCATGAGGGCGTGGTGCGGGCAGACAGCACCGCTGAGTCGCGAACGCGGCCGAGGCCTTTGCCGGCGAATGATGATTCGTCATTCCGATGCATCGCGGTGCGCCCGGGAGGGTGCGCGATGACCTGCTGTCGGCGCGCCGTCGCGGCTCACGTCGCTCCCAAGATCGCCCGGACGTCACCGTCGTGGACCGCGGCTTGTATCCCGTCGCGCCCAGCCGCTAGGCTGCCCGCCATGATCACTGCCTCGCGTCTCGCCGCGTGTCGCCACGCGCCCACCTCCTGCCCCGGCCGCGAACGTGGCCACTGACGATCCGCGCAGTGCGCGTGCGCAACTGCGTCAGCGCGTGCAGCACGCTCCCCTGGATTTCATCGCCTGGGTGATGCTGGCGGATGCGGAGCTTGATCACGGCGACGCGGAAGCCGGATTGCGCGCTGCCGCGCAGGCATTGGCGTTGAGAGCCGGCCATCCTGAGGCCCTGGCCCGGCTTGGTCGCGGTCACTGGATGCAGGGCCGACATGCACAGGCCACCGACGCGCTGCGGCAGGCGGCCACGCAGGCACCGCAGCATCCCGGCATCGCGCTCTGGCTGGGCCACGCGCTGGAAGACGCCGGTGAAGCCGAAGCCGCCGCGCAGGCCTACGAGCATGCGTATCGCCTGCTGCCGGACGAGCCGCTCTTCGCCGCGCACCTGCTGAACTGGCGCCGCAAGCTGTGCGACTGGCGCGACCTCGAACGGCTTTCTGCCCAGGTCCGCGCCGCCGTGCGCGATGGCGGGGGCGTGGTGGAGCCGTTCGCCTTCCTCAGCGAGGACACGCGCGCCGACGAACAACTCGCCTGCGCCCGCGCACGCGCTCAGGTGATCGCACGGAGCATCGCGCCGCTGCCCGCGCCTGCGCAGGAAACCGGCGACGGCACGCTTCGCTTCGGCTTCCTGTCCAACGGTTTCGGTGCGCACCCGACCGGGCTGCTGACCGTGGCGTTCTTCGAAGCGATGCGCGCGCACGCGGAGGCCAGCGTGCATCTGTTCGCGCTCAATGCCGACGACCGCAGCCCGATCCGCCAGCGGCTGGAGGAAGCCACCACGCTGCATGACGTCGCCGGGCTGTCGCATGGCGAGGTGGCGCAACGCATCCGTGAGCAGCAGATCGACATCCTCTATGACTTGCGTGGCTGGGGGGGCGGTGGCACGCCGGAGGTGCTGGCGAGGCGGCCGGCGCCCCTGCAGGTCAACTGGCTGGCCTATCCCGGCACGTCCGGCGCGCCATGGATGGACTACGTGCTGGCGGATCGCTTCGCGCTGCCGCCCGCGCTAGTGCCCGGTTATAGCGAACAGGTCGCCTGGCTTCCCGGCGCTTTCCAGCCTTCCGATACACGACGCGGAATCGGCACGCCCCCGGACCGGGAAGACTGCGGCCTGCCCCTCTCGGGCGTGGTCTATGCGTGCTTCAACAACAGCTACAAGCTCAATCCGGGCAGCTTCACGCGGATGCTGGACATCCTGAAACAGGTGGAGGGCAGCGTGCTTTGGTTGCTGTCCGGCCCCGGTCTGGCCGACGAGCGCCTGCGCGCCGCGGCGCGCGCGCAAGGCGTGGACGCAGGTCGATTGGTGTTCATGCGCAAGCTGCCGCATGCGGACTACCTGGCGCGCTACCGGCACGCCGACCTGTTCCTGGACTGCAACCCGTACAACGCCCATACCACGGCGTCGGATGCGCTGTGGGCCGGCTGCCCGGTGCTGACGCGACCCGGCGAAACCTTCGCGTCGCGCGTGGCAGGCAGCCTCAACCATCACCTCGGGCTGGATGATCTGAACACCGCCAGCGACGCCGACTACGTGCGTCTTGCGGTGACGCTCGGCCGGGACGCGGGCGCCCGCGATGTGCTGCGCACGCGACTGAAGCTGGCACGCGAGCACGCTGGCCTGTTCGACATGGCGCGGTTCGCCACCGGCTTCCTGCAGCTGGCACGACGGATGGATCAGCGAAGGCGGCAGGGCCTGCCACCCATCTCACTCGACTGACACGCGTTTGCGCTACGCTGCGCGGCATGAGCCATGCCGACGAACTGATCCCCTTGAACCTTTGCGTGCTGACCGTTTCGGACAGCCGCACCCTGCAGGAAGATCGCTCCGGCGACTATCTGGTCGCCGCACTCACGGAGGCGGGCCACCAGGTGCACGCACGCGCACTGCTGCCGGACGACCGTTACCGCCTGCGGGCCCTCGTGTCGCACTGGATCGCCGATCCGGCGGTGGACGGCATCCTGGTGACCGGTGGCACCGGCTTCACCGGTCGCGATTCGACGCCTGAGGCGCTGCTGCCGCTGCTGGACAAGGAGATGCCCGGCTTCGGCGAACTGTTCCGGCAGATCAGCTTCGACGAGATCGGTACGTCGTCGCTGCAGTCGCGCGCATTCGCGGGCCTGGCCAACCAGACGTTCGTGTTCTGCCTGCCCGGCTCCACCTCCGCCTGCCGCACGGGCTGGGAAAAGATCATCCGCGCGCAGCTCGATGCGCGCACGAAACCCTGCAACCTGGCCACGTTGCGTCCCCGCCTGAAGGAATGAGCAAGGAGCCGTCGATGTCACTGGACACTACCCTTCGCCTGCTGGCCAAGGCCAGCGGCATGACCCCGGCGGATCTTGCCGCCGCCATTCCGCGCGCCGGCGTGGCCACCGTCAAATCCTGGATGGCCGGCGACAAACTGCCCGGCCGTGACCAGTTGAACGCCCTGGCGCGCGCACTGGGCGTGCCGGCCGGCGCGCTGCTGTCGGAGCTGGCCACCACGCTGGACCCGGCCCGCACGCGCGGCGAACACGACCTGCTGGCTGCCTACCGCGCCCTCAACACGCGGCAGCAGGGCGCCCTGCTGGAAGTCGCGCGCGGCATGGCGGGACAGGCGCGCCGCAAGCGCTGATGCCCTGATCGCCGCACGCGGTCCGCCGCACTCGCTTCGCCGCCCCTGTTTCCGCCACCGCAAGGAACGCCATGAAGACGCTCAAGCGAAAAGAATACGAAGCCCTGCTGACACCGCTCCAGCTGGAACTCGCGGCGATGGCGCGCTGGGCCTCGCACAGCGGCGCGCGCATCGTCGTGGTGATGGAAGGCCGCGACACGGCCGGGAAGGGCGGCGCGATCACCGCGATCACCCAGCACCTCAACCCGCGCCAGTGCCGGGTGGTCGCGCTGCCCAAGCCCAGCGAACGCGAAGCGACGCAGTGGTACTTCCAGCGCTACATCACGCACCTGCCGGCGGCCGGCGAGATCGTCCTGTTCGACCGCAGCTGGTACAACCGCGCCGGCGTGGAGAAGGTGATGGGCTACTGCAGCGAAACGCAGTACCGCCAGTTCCTGCAGCAGGCGCCGGTGTTCGAGCGCGGCATCACCGACGACGGCATCCTGCTGTTCAAGTACTGGCTGTGCGTGGACCAGGCGCTGCAGGAGGAGCGTTTCGCCGAACGCGCCGAAGAGCCGTTGAAGAGCTGGAAGCTGTCGCCCATCGACCTCAAGGCGCGGGAAAAGTACGGCGACTACACCGCTGCGCGCGAAGCCATGCTGAAAGCCACGCATACCGCCCATGCCCCGTGGACGCTGGTCGACTTCAACGACCAGCGCCTGGGCCGGCTCACCCTGATCCGCCACCTGCTGGATCGGCTGCCGGATACCGAAGTGCCTCTCGAGCTGCTGGGCCTGCCGCCCCTGAAGGGCAAGCTGGCCAAAGAGAAGTACACCGTGGTGAAGCCCATCCCCTCCTTCCGCGCCAAGGCGCCGCGCGGCTAGCACGCAAGTAGCCAACGCCCCTGACCGGGGCTCGCAGGACTCCATCGCCTGCCCGACGCGACCGAGCCTGCATCCGGCATGCCCTCGGCAAGTCCTCACGGGACAGGAAGCGGTCACGGCTTGTCCGTGCCTTGCGCGTGGGTCGGCATGCACGGTGACACGTGCAGCGCGCATGCGTCTTCGCGGATGACGCGTGGCGTGTCACGCGCCTGCAGCTTCCGTCTGCTTACCAGCGTGGGAAAGACACGGTGGCGCCAACAATTGCGATAGCCCAACTGCATCACATCCGTTCATGTGTGCATGCGGCATACCGGCACCCGGCCGATCCGATACAGGACCGTCCACCCCCCCACACCGCACTACCCGGCACGGCGGGGACTGCCTTGCAGTCCGCGACCTCCACCTTACGCAAGGCTATGGGAGAGTGATCATGTTGAGGAGTTTGGGCAGGACTTACTGGCTGATCGGGGCGCTGGCGATGGCCGCCAGCGGCAGCGCCTACGCGCAGACCGTCAGCTGCAGCGGCGTACCCGCGTGGACGTCGTCCACCATCTACAACCCCGGCGACAAGCTGGTGTACCAAAACCGGCTGTACGAGGCGAAGATCCAGATCTGGAATGCGCCACCCACGCACTGCACGAGCTGCGGCTGGTACCAGGACCTGGGCGCATGCGGCACCGGCAGCAACCAGCCGCCCAGCGTCACGCTGACGGCACCCGCCAATGGCGCGTCCGTCACCACCGGCAGCACGGTGACGGTCAGCGCCAATGCCAGCGACAGCGATGGCACCATCGCGCGCGTGGAGTTCTTCCGCGGCACGACATCACTCGGGGTGGATACCGCATCGCCCTACACGGTCACCTGGAGCAACGCGACGGCCGGCAGCCATGCCTTCCGCGCGGTCGCCACCGACAACGGCGGCGCGACGGCCCAGTCGGCCACCGCCACGATCACCGTGGGTACCCCGTCGGACACCATCGCGCCCAGCGTGCCGGCCGGGTTGAATTCGCCATCGAAAACCGCGTCCAGCGTGTCGCTGGCGTGGGCCGCCTCCACCGACAACAGTGGCGGCAGCGGCGTGGCCGGTTATGACGTCTACCGGAATGGCTCGCTTGCGGGCTCGGCCACCGGCACCAGTTTCACCAGCACGGGACTGTCGGCCAACACCGCCTACAGCTTCACCGTCCGTGCGCGCGACAATGCCGGCAATGCGTCCGCGCAGAGCGGCGCCATCAGCGTGACCACCTCGGCGGCCAGCGATACCGTCGCCCCGTCGGTCCCCACCAGTCTGGCCGTGGTCGGCCAGACGAGCAGCAACATCTCGCTGGCGTGGAACGCCTCCACCGACAACAGCGGCGGCAGTGGCGTGGCCGGCTATGACGTCTACCGCAATGGCGTGCTCGCCGGCTCCCCGGCTGGCAACACCTACACCGTCACCGGACTGGCCGCGGCCACCAGCTACAGCTTCACGGTGCGCGCGCGCGACGTGGCGGGCAACGCGTCCGCTCAGAGCACGGCCATCACCGGCAGCACCACGTCCGGCGGTGGGGGCGGCAACAAGCGGCTGCTGGGTTATTTCGTGCAGTGGGGCATCTACGCACGCAACTACCGGGTGAAGAACATCGACACCAGCGGCACCGCCGCCAAGCTCACCCATATCAACTACGCGTTCGGCAATGTCCGCAACAACCGGTGCGAGGTCGGCGTCACCCAGCCCACCAACGAGGCCACCGGCGCAGGCGGCGACGCGTTCGCCGACTACACCAAGGCCTTCAGTGCGGCCGAAAGCGTCGACGGCGTCGCCGATACCTGGGACCAGCCGCTGCGCGGCAACTGGAACCAGCTGAAGGAACTGAAGGCCAAGCATCCCGGCCTGAAAGTGCTGATCTCGCTGGGCGGCTGGACGTGGTCGCGTGGCTTTGCCGAGGCCGCCAGGCCCGCCAACCGGCAGGCATTCGTGGCCTCGTGCATCGACGCCTACATCCGCGGCAACCTGCCCGTCACCGACGGCGCTGGCGGCACCGGTGCGGCGCTTGGCGTGTTCGACGGCATTGACCTGGACTGGGAATACCCCAACGCCTGCGGCCTCAGCTGCGGCACGGCGGAAGACCGCGCCAACTTCACCGCACTGCTGGCCGAATTCCGCAGCCAGCTCAACGCGGTGCGGCCGGGCCTGTTGCTGACCGTGGCGGTGGGTGCCGGCGTCGACAAGATCGCCGCCACCGATCCGGGCCAGTACGCGCAGCACCTGGATTTCATCAACATCATGAGCTACGACTTCCACGGCACGTGGGAACCACGCACCAACCACCATTCGGCGCTGTTCGATTCGCCCAACGATCCTTCCACGGGCGATATCCGCTTCTACAACAGCAATGACGCGGTCGAGGCCTTCCTGCAGCGTGGCGTGCCGGCCTCCAAGTTGAACCTGGGCATCGGCTTCTACGGCCGTGGCTGGACCAACGTGCCCAACGTCAACAACGGCCTGTACCAGAGCGGCAGCGCCGCCGCGGGCACGTACGAGGCGGGCAACGAGGACTACCGCGTGCTGAAGAACCTGGCGTGGCCCAGCTTCATCGATCCGGTCGCGCGCGCGCACTGGATCTACAACGGCACCACGTTCTGGTCGTTCGACAACCCGGCCATCATCACCGAGAAGATGAACTACACCAAGGTGCAGGGCCTGGGCGGCGCGTTCTTCTGGGAGCTCAGCGGCGACGATGCGCAGGGCACGCTGGCCAAGACGATGAGTGCGGGACTGGAGTAAATACGTGTCGGGAAGGAAGCGGCCGCATGGCCGCTTCCTTCTTTCGTGCGGGAAGGGTGGGTCGCGACTGCGCCCTCCCGATATCGCCACTCACGCTGCACGGGCATGAACGCACGGCAGCGCGCCGCGCATGGGAGACCGCGCATGGGAGACCGCACAACGTGCCGCGATGGCTCGCCGTCGCGACCCACGTCGCTCCCACAGAATCCGCGTCAGCCGGTGACGAACCCTTCGTTGACCGCACCCTGCCAGTCGCCGCGCTCCACGCTGTCCACGCGCGCCGAGGGCGGCCCATGCCGCAACCAGGCTTCCAGCGTATCGAGTGCGTCGACAGGCCCGGCGGCAATCACTTCAACGCGCCCATCGGGCAGATTGGTGGCGCGCCCGGACAGCCGCAGGTCCAGTGCGCGTTCGCGGGTGGAAGCGCGGAAGAACACGCCCTGCACCTTGCCGCTCACCAGGAAACGCACCGCCGCCATCACGCGCCTGCTTTGGGTCCATCGGTTTCCGCGATCACCGCTTCGATCTCCTTGCCGGTCACCGGGCCCAGGAACTGCTTGGCCACGCGTCCGTCGGGGGCGATCAGATACGTCAGCGGCAACCCGCGCGGCGTGGCGAAGTCGGACGGCGGGTTGTACACGTCGAGGATGGCGATGGGATACACCACCGGCCGCTTGGCCAGGAATGCCTTCAGCTCGTCCGCTTCGATTTCCTCGTAGGCCAGCCCGATGACCTCGATGTGGTCGTTGGCCTTGTCCAGTTCGGACAGGTCCGGCATTTCCTTCAGGCACGGCGCGCACCAGGTCGCCCAGAAGTTCACCACCACCCACTTGCCGCGGTGCGAAGCCAGGTCGTAGGCCGCGCCTTCCAGCGTCTGCACCTTCAGCGTAGGCAGCTCCGCGGTATGGTCCCCCGCCTTGCCGGCCGCCGGCTCCACCGCCTGCACCTGCGCCTCGATGGCGGGCTGCGCGGCTTCCTGCGGCGCGGATTCGGAATTGCAGGCGCTCAGCAGCAGCGGAATCGCAAGCAGGGGGGACAGGCGGGATGTCATGCAGGCTCCTTGATGGGTTCGGCGAACAGATCGCTGACCCGTTGCTTCAACAGTTCGCGCAGGGGAATGCGCAGGTCGTCCAGCGCACCGCGCGCAGCGCGGCCAAGCGCGTCGTCACGGAACGGCAGGTGGGCTTCGGCCACGGGGATGCGCAGCTGGCAGGCTTCGTACAGGTCGCACAGGGTCAGGTCATCCAGGTCGCGCGCCAGCAGCCATTCGCCTTCCTCGTCGCGCCGCAGCAGGTTGATGTCCGACAGCTGTCCCAGCATCTGCTGGATCAGCGCGTCGGTCAGCATCGGCTCCATCGCCAGGATCTGGTCGCTGTGCAGGCCGCGGCCGTGTTCGCGCGCCTGCGCGAAGCGGCCCAGCATGCGCAGCAGGCCGTAGAGCTCGTAACCCAGCGGCAGGCGCATGGCCACCGGCTGGTAGCGGAACGCGGCCATGCCCGATGCCAGCGACGCACCCAGCAGCACGGCGATCCAGCACAGGTAGATCCACAGCAGCAGGATGGGCGCGGCCGCCACCGCGCCATAGATCTTCTGGTACGCGTTGAAACTTCCCAGGTACAGGCCCAGGCCCCACTTGGCCAGTTCAAGCAGCACCGTGGCCAGCAACGCACCCGCGACCGCATAGCGCCACTTGATGGTCCGGTGCGGCACCACGCGGTAGATGACCACGATGGCGGCGCACTCGATCAGCACCGGCGCGATGCTCAGCGACAGGCCCTGCACCCAGCGCCCGCCACTGGTGGCGAACAGCGGCAGCGCATAGAAGCGCGCCGAGAGCGCCAGCGACGCCGCCGCCATCAACGCACCCAGCGTCAGCACCGTCCAGTAGACGAGGAACCGCGAGAGCTTGGGCCGCGCACTGGTGACGCGCCAGATGCGGTTGAAGGTGGCCTCGATGCTGTTGAGCGTGATCAGCAGCGACGCCACCAGCGCGATCACGCCCACCGCGGTCAGCTTGCCGGTATTGGCCAGGAAACCATCCAGCGTGGTCTTCAGGCTGTTGGCCGCGCCGGGCAGGAAGTTGGCGAAGATGTAGTCGCGCAGCTGCGCGCTCCACTCCTGGAACACCGGGAACGCCGACAGCACACCGAACACCACCATCGCCAGCGGCACCAGCGCGAACAATGTCGTGTACGCCAGCGAGCCGGCGGCCTGGAACAGCCGGTCGTCGAGGAAGCGCTTGGCGAGGAAACGGAAGAACGTGCCCGCGCGCGCGCGGTCGCGCATGCGGTCGCTCCAGCGGTTCAATGAGTCCAGTGGCTCCATGGGCGGAAGGGTAACCGATGCGCCGTGGGGGCGACATCGCCGATACTAGGCACGTTCCCGCCCCTCAAGACCTGCCCTGATGCCCGAGATCCTGGTGCTTTACTACAGCCGCGGCGGTTCCGTGGCGCGGCTCGCGCGACAGATCGCGCGCGGCGTGGGCGAGGTGCAAGGCATGTCGGCGCGGCTGCGCAGCGTGCCGTCGGTCGCCGCGGTGACGCAGCAGGCCGCACCGCCGGTGCCCGAAGACGGTGCGCCCTACGTGGACCGGCAGGACCTGGCGGAGTGCGCCGGGCTGGTGCTGGGCAGCCCCACCCGCTTCGGCAACATGGCCGCGCCGGTCAAGCATTTCATCGATGGCCTGGGCGCCGAGTGGGCCAGCGGCACGCTGGTCGGCAAGCCGGCCGGGGTGTTCACGTCCACCGCCACCCAGCACGGCGGGCAGGAATCCACCCTGCTGTCGATGCAGGTCCCGCTGCTGCACCATGGCTGCGTGATCGTCGGCATTCCGTTCACCGAGCCGCAGCTCAGCAGCACGCGCACGGGCGGCACGCCCTACGGCGCCAGCCATGTCGCCGGTGGCGAGAATGACCCGCAACCCAGCGAGGACGAAGCCGCGCTGGCACGTGCGCTGGGCCGGCGCGTGGCCGACATCGCCCGCCGGCTGGGGCAGCCGTGATGGACCGCTCGCGCCTGGTGCTGGCCGCCCTGCTGCAGCTGCTGGCCGTGCTGTACGCGGTCTGGTTCTACGGTGACCGCCATTACGTCGCCGTGCTGCTCGTGTTCTGCCTGCCGCCGCTGTTGCTGATGATCGGCGTGATGGCGCGGCGGCCGAGCGCGGCGTTCTGGGCGGGCGTGTTCGCGCTGTTCTGGTTCGCGCATGCGGTGATGGTGGCGTATTCGCGCCCGCCGGAGGCGGGATACGCGTGGGGCGGCATCGTGCTGTCGGTGGGCATCGTGCTGGCGACCAGCTGGCCGGCGTTCCGCAAGCGGTTCCGGAAGCAGGCGTGATGCATCGCTTTGCGGCCGCGCTGGCGTTGCTCGCCCTCCCGGGCCTGGCGCTGGCGCAGGACGACGTGTGCCAGGCCGACGCCGGCGCGCGCATGGCAAACCGCGACGGCAGCACGCTGGCGTTGCGCACCGAGTGCCCTTCAGCGGACACGCGCAGGTATGTGGTCGAGTTCGCCTGCGCGGATGCTCGCCGGTGCGATCGCCTGGAAGTCGGACAGGAGGTGGCCGAGACTCCGATGGGCCATGCCGCGCTGGTGGACATCGACGGCGACGGCATGCACGAGGTGGAAGTGCGCGGCATGTGCGGCGCCGGCCCCAACTGCGAAGGCGATGTGTACCGCATCGATCCGCGCACGCGGAAGTTCATCCATTTCTTCAGTGGCGGCTACGCCGAGCTGCAGGTGCTGGACGGCTGGCTGGTGGAAGCCGGTCGCTCCAGCTGTTGCGCGTGGGAGTTCCATGGCTGGAAGCTCGACACCGCCACCCCGCCGCTGACCTACGACAACATGGACCTGCTGGCGCAGGTGGACGCCGGCGGCGACGAGGCCGGCAACGTCACCTCGGTGCAGTGCACGTTCCTGCGGCCGAACGGCGATAATCGGCAGGTGGTGGCACCGCCGTCGCCTGCGCTGGAACGGATCTGCGAGCACTACGGCGAGCCCTACCACCTGACACCCCCGGACACAACGCCAGGCGCGCCATGAGCGCCGGCAGGAGCATTGAGATGGAAGAGCTGCTGATCGTCACCACCGGTGGCACGATCGACAAGATCTACTTCGACGACAAGTCGGACTACCAGATCGGCGACCCGCAGATCGGCATGATCCTGCGCGAGCTGGGCGTGACGTTCCGCTTCACGGTCATCCCGATCCTGCGCAAGGATTCGCTGCACATCACCGACGAGGACCGCGAACTGATCCGCGCGACCATCGCCGCGCAGCCGATGAAGCATGTGCTGGTGACGCACGGCACCGACAGCATGGTGCAGACGGGCCAAGTGCTGGCCACCATCGCGGACAAGACCATCGTGATGACCGGCGCCCTCAGCCCCGCCCGCTTCCGCGGCTCGGATGCGGAATTCAACATCGGATGCGCCATCGGCGCGGTGCAGTCGCTGCCGACGGGCGTCTACATCGCGATGAACGGACGCATCTGGGATCCGGCGAAGGTCAGGAAGAACGTGGCGGCGAACCGGTTCGAGGCGGTCTGATACCGACAGACGCGTGGATGCTTCACTGACAACAAGGCCCGCTGATGCGGGCCTTGTTTTTTTACGAAAGAGGGAAGTGTTCTCCGACCCTTGCAACCCAACGGGAAAACCCACTCCGACCGTTGTTTCGAAGCGTCAGGCCTACGGCGGAGAGATGACGAATGCATAGCTGCTTGCCGACAGCTCGACGGCTTTTGCACCCATGGCCTCATACAGCGAGATAGCCCTGTGGTTGCTCGAACGCACATTGTTGATCACAAGCTCACGGCAGCCCTTGTCGCGCGCCTTCTGCCGCAGCTGCTCGATCACCGTACTCCCATAGCCACGTGAGCGCTGCCTTGAATCAATCTCGATCTTCTCCAGCACGAAGCTCTCTCCGGGCTCGAACCAGCCATGAGCACGACCTACCCGGCGACCATCGAGCCATGGCTCGATGACATAGTGCCGCCGCTGCTGGCTCTCTTCGAAGCGCCAGTCTGTTTTCCATTGGAGAGGGGTTGCTTTCAATGAGGGTCTACTTGGGTGCGATGGCCGAACACCCGAGTCGAGCCGGGCCGTGTCGCGGCCTGGGCGGAGGGAAGACAGGCCGGGAGCGGTAGGCAGAATACCTCTCCCCAGCTGAATCCCGGCGCAGCCGACCCGACGCGTAGCGTCACGCACGGCACCGATAGCATGATGCAGACGGGCCACGTGCTGGCCTTGATGCCGGACAAGACCATCGTGGTGACCGGCGCCCTCAACCCCGCCCGCTTCCGTGGCTGGGATGCGGACTTCAATATCGGCTGCACCATCGGCGCGGTGCAGGTCTTTCACCCCATGGAACGACAGGGCCCGCTGACGCGGGCCTTGCCCGGGGCGGCTGGATCACTTGTCCTTTGCTGCTTCTCTGACCGAGCGCGAGTAGTTGATCCCGACACCCCACGCGCCGCCGTGCCTGGTGACGATATCCATCACGGCCGGATAGGTTTCCGTACGTGCCCAGTCGTACTGCAACTCGGAGAGAAGGCCGATCCACGTGAGCGGCCTGGCGCCGGCCTGGACCATTCTCTGTATGGCCAGATCATGCGCCTCCATGCTGGATCCCCCTGAAGCATCGGACACGATGTAGACCTCGTATCCGGCCTCGATCGCGGACAGCACCGGCAGCGCAAGGCAGAGCTCGGTCCAGGTGCCGGCGAAGATCAGCTTCTTGCGGCCAGTCTTCCTGACGGCATCCACGATCCTCGGATCGGCCCACGCGTTCAGTGAGCTGCGGTCGATCACTTCATGGTCCGGAAAGACACGACGGATCTCCGGAATGATCGGGCCTGTGAACGTGTCCGCTGAAACGGTGGTCAGGATCACGGGAAGATTGAAGGCCTTCGCCGTCTTCGCCAGTGCCTCCGTGTTGTTGACGATCGTCTGGCGGTCGTGGGAAGCGATGCCGAAAAGGGTCTGTGGCTGGTGGTCGACCAGAATGACGACGGCGTTGTCCTTGGTGACGATCTCGCGACTTTCTTTCGCATAGCCCGGCGGAGGGGTTGCCGTTGCCGTACCCGCCGTGCCAAGGGCAAGCCCCAGGAGGGCGACTCGAATCAATGGAACATGAAAGACCGGTACCGACTTCATCGTGCTTCCTCGGGATCTGGGTGGTTGGACATCCTGTGACGACGTTTCATGCCAGGGTGAGCACGTCATTGATCGGCCGGCGTGGTTTCTGGGGCCAGTTGTCCGGCAGGGCCTTGCCGACGGCCAGAAGCATCACCGGTACCTCGTCCGGACGCAGCCCGAACTCCTGGGACACGGCATCCGCATCGAAACCGATCATCGGCCCTGCGCCCAGGCCGAACGCGTGCGCCGCCTGGATAAGCGTCGATGCACCGAACGTCGCCGTTCTCACTGCTTCATCGCGCTGCTGCCGGGGCTTGCCGTCGTAGAGCGACTTGGCCGCACCCACCCAGCCGGGAACCATCGTGGGCGGCATGATGCCTGCGTCCACCACGGGCTGCAGTCGCTCCGCCAGCGTCCGATAGTCCGCCAGCTGCCCGCAGACAATGAAGGTGACCGCCGCCTCCGTGATCTTGGCTTGGTCCCACGCGATGCGTCGCAGCCTTGCCTTTGATTCCGGATTCCGCACTGCGATGAATCGCCAGTTCTGCAGGTTGAAGGAGCTCGGCGCCGTGGTGGCCAACTTCACCAGCGACGTGATGTCATCGTCGCTAAGCGTATGGGATGGGTCGAACAGATTGATGGTGTGGCGGGCCTGGATGGCCTGTATGAGGATGTCGTTCATGGGGTCCTTGATGGAATACGCGTGCTGCGGGTGGGGGAGGATCCAGGCGACGCCTGCAGGAGGCGCACCTAGACGATGCTGTCCACCACACCGCCGTCGACACGAAGTGCGGCGCCGGTGGTGGCAGAGGCCTGATGGGAACTGATGTACAGGATCATGTTGGCCACTTCATCGACGGTGGCAGCTCTCCGGATGATCGACGTCCCCCGGTGTGCAAGCACGAAGTCAGCCGCCAATTGCTCGAGCGCATGGCCTGAAGGGTGACTCTCCGCCTGGAGCATGGCGGCGACACCGTCTGACAGCGTGGGCCCAGGCAGAACCGCATTGACGGTGACACCGCTGCCGGCGAGCCGCTTGGCCAACCCTCGCGACAGGGCCAGCTGGGCTGTCTTGGTGAACCCGTAGTGGATCATGTCGGCGGGGACGTTGAGCGCCGACTCCGATGACACGAAGACGATGCGACCCCAGCCCTTGCGCACCATCGCGGGGGCGTACGCCCGGGAAAGCCGTACGCCCGACATGACATTGATGTCGAAGAAGCGCTGCCACTCGGCATCGGGAGTGTCGAAGTAGTCCTGGGGGCCGAAGACGCCGAGGTTGTTGACCAGGACATCGATGTCTGGATGAGCGGCCGCCAGCCGCGTGCACTCGTCAGCGCTCCGCAGATCGCCTGCGAATCCTTCCACCAGCGGCGACTCCGATCGCAGGCGCGCCAACGCGCCATCCACACCGGTATTGCTGCGGCCGTTGACCACGACGCTGGCCCCTGCCCGCAGGAATCCCTGCGCAGTGGCAAACCCGATACCCGCCGTGGATCCGGTTATCAGAACCTTCTTTCCTTCCAGATTGATGTGCATGGTTGTCTGCTCCTGATCGGCGTGAAGCTTTGCGCATATCGCGCGGGCGATAAGCCGGTCGTGCGCGGCAAGACCTTTCATGCAGTTCGAAAGATCGACCGGCAACGCCGCGGAGGGCTCTGCGCGAACGGGTGCGCCCGCGTTTTCAACCCCTGCTGGTGGCGCCGCCGAGGGGCGGGATCCCATAAGACGCGGGGATGTGGCGATGGAACAGTCCGTCGCGATGACAGCGAACCTGACGGGCAACGTGCCGGTCGCTTCCCTTCTCATCATCAGGAGCGTGCTGCCGAAAAGTTGTTCGCCAGATGCAGCGGGACGGTCCGGACACTGGGCTGACAGGCCGGCAGACGTGAGCTACATGCCGGCACGGTCCTGGCACGGAAGATCGGGCGACTTCCCGTGGCGGCGGATCAATGAAGATGGAAAGGCCGGGCGCTACCGGCATGCAGCGCCTTCCGTGGACTTGCCTCTCCGCTCGAATGGCAGCGAGGACGTCGCGTGCTCAATCCTGATGTTTCGCCAGCGAGCCGTAACCCGGCCAGCGGAACAGATCGGCTTGACGTTGATTCATCTCGGGCTCGTAGACATCCTCCATCCACCGGTCTGGCGGCACCTCATGCACTGCGACCGAGATGTTTTCCAGTCGATAGGACATCGTGTCGCTCAACAGCTGGGCGATGTTGTCGGCCATGGCCTTCTTCTCGCGGTCCGGCCGGCCGGGATAGAGCTTGACGATGACGTGGGGCACGGGTGACCTCGTGTCGGGAATTCAAGGTGGACTCAAGCTCCGCCCACGCGCCCGATACGCATGCCGGCGTGCCTGCTTTGGTGCGCGGCCCTGCATCAGGCCTGGAAGTCGTCCGATGGCCCTGCTGCCGCTATTGCCAGAAGCGGCTGGATACCGCCATCCTTGATGGATACTGACGTGTCGCTGCGCCGCAACCATCAGGTCTGAGCCGGAAAGACCTTCCGACTTCCCCGAAAGGTCACTGTGTTCGAATTGTCCTGCCCGCCGACGCTGGCGCCGTGGTCGCCGCGCCCGGATCATGGAAAAGCTCGCCATTCACCCTTGGGGGTTGCACGACGTGGACAGAATCGATGCGCTCAGGATTTTCATCGATGTCGTCGACACGGGGAGCTTCTCGGGTGTCGCAAGGCGACGCGCCATTGCGACGTCGACGGTCGCCCTGGCCGTCAGCCAGCTTGAGGAGATGCTCGGCGGGCAGCTGTTGGCCAGGTCGACCCGCAGACTCACCCTGACACACGAGGGCGCCCTGTTCCTCGAGAATGCCCGCCGGATCGTGGCGGATTGGGATAGCTCGATAACCGGGCTGCGTGAGGACGGGCCACTCTCCGGACCGTTGCGGGTAACCGCCACCAACGATTTCGGAAGGAGCACGATCCGGCCTCTCCTGGATGCATTCCAGGCCAAGCATCCGGGGGTGCAGGTCACGCTGCTGTTGAGCGATGAAGCGGTCAACCTGATCGACAAGAAGATTGATCTGGCTTTCCGGAGTGGCCCGCTGCCGGACTCGAGCCTGCGCGCAAGGCTCCTGGTCAGGGGCTATCGCCACGTCTGTGCATCACCGGCCTATTGGGACCGCGCCGGGCGCCCCGCTCACCCCAGGGATCTGGAAGCCCACAACTGCATCGTGTTGGATCGGCCAGGTGCGCCCCTGTCGCTCTGGCCGTTCCGGGAGGCTGACAAGCTCTTCAACATCAAGGTCGGGGGTGACCGCATGGCGAGCGATGGGGACATCATTCGTACCTGGGCGATGGAAGGGCACGGCGTGGTCCTCAAGTGCAGCTGGGACATTGCCGATGACCTCAACGCCAGGCGCCTGGAGACTGTTCTGGACGATTTCCTTTTTGGTCCTGTAGATCTCTACGCCGTGTATCCGGGCGGCGCGCCGAGTCGGCGATTGACTGCGCTTGTCGATAGCGTGGCCGCGTCACTGGGCGGCGCCCATGCCGGGGAGAGCGCTGCAGGCACGACGCGCTTGACCTGAGCGCAACGAGAGGGATGCGAGTTGGCTGTCATCGCGTGGGGAAGGCTGAAAGCGATGCCCGCTCCGGCTGGAAGAAAGAAGCCGGAGAACCCCTGACCCCATCGGATCGATCAAGGCGCCGTTTCCGGCCCCGGGTTGAACTCGCTGCCGATATCGCGATCAAGCAGGCAATCGATGAAGGCGCGAAGCGCGGGCAGCATGTATCGACGGCTCGAGTAATAGAGGTAGAGGCCGGGGACCGTCGGTGACCAGTCTGCCAGTACGCGCTTCAGGCGCCCGTCCCGCAATGCGTCGGCGATGTCGTCGTCGTTGTAGGCATACAGGATGCCGAGGCCTTGCAGCGCGGCGGGCACGATGATGTCCTGATGGTTCGAGATCACGCTTCCCTCACCGAAGAACTCGACCGCTTTTCCTTTCTTCGTGAACGGCCAGCCTGCGATCTTGCCGCTGCCGGGGAAGCGCCAGTTGATGCAGGCATGACGGCTCAGGTCGGCAGGCGTCTTGGGTTCGCCATGCCGGGCGAGGTAATCGGGCGATGCCACGGCGTGCAGTTCGATGTCGGGCGTCAGTCGTACCGCCACCATGTCCTTCTGCAGCCGGCCGCCGACGCGGATACCGGCATCGAAGCCTTCGCCGGCGATGTCGCTCAGCGCGTCATCGATCACGATGTCGAGCACGACGTCGGGGTTCGCCTTCGCGAAACGTCCCAACCGCGGCGCGAGCACGCGCTTGGCTGCCATGCTCAGCGTGTTGATGCGCAGCGTTCCCGCCGCGCGTGCACTCGTGCCCACCGCCTGCGCCACCGCCTCATCCATGTCGCGCAGCATCGGCGCCATGCGTTCATGCAGCCGGCGGCCCGGTTCGGTCGGCGACACGCTGCGGGTGGTGCGGTTCAGCAGCCGGACGCCCAGCCGCGATTCCAACTGGCGGATGGTCTGGCTGAGCGCGGAGCGCGACAGCCCCAGGTGATCGGCGGCACGGGCGAAGCTGGCCCGGTCGACGACGGCCACGAAGGCCTTGAGTTCGGCAAACTCGGAGCCGCGCATTGTGTCCTGATTCCTACATAGCCTGATCAGATAATAGGGGATTCTCTTACCTCTGTAGACGCCTCACGCTAGCTCCGCACACCCAACGGAGCATTGCCATGAAAGCGTTGAACCTGCCCGAGCCCATCGCAGCCTACTTCGAAGCCGATCGCCAGGATGCCCAGGCCGTCGCCCGCTGCTTCACCAGGGACGGCATGGTCCTGGACGAGGGCCACACCCATTCCGGCCTCGCCGCGATCGAAGCCTGGAAGATCGCCTCGACGTCCCAGTACACGTACACCGTCAAACCCCACACGCTGGAGACGCAGGGGCGCAGCTACCTCGTGACCGGCCAGGTGTCGGGCAACTTCCCCGGCAGCCCGCTGGACCTGCGTTATCGCTTCACCCTGGAGCGCGGCAAGATCGCCTCGCTGGAGATCGCGCCATGAGCTTCGACCTCCAACTGGCGGGCAAGCGCGTCCTGGTCACCGGCGGCACGCGCGGCGTCGGCGGCGCCGTGGTCGAACGGTTGGCCGGGCTTGGTGCACGCATCGTAGCGACCGCACTCTCGAACCCGAAGAACCCTGTCGCGGATGTCCACTATGTGGCGGCCAACCTCGCCACGGCGGAAGGGGTGCGCGAGGTGGTGGAGGCGGCCCGGCAACAGCTCGGTGGAATCGACGTTCTGATCAACGTCGTGGGGGGATCATCGGCACCCGCGGGTGGCTTTGCCCGGCTGGATGATGACGAGTGGGCCAAGGCGCTCGATCTGAACCTGATGTCGGCGGTGCGGATGGATCGCGCCTTGTTGCCTGCGATGATCGCGCAGGGGTCCGGCGTCATCCTGCACGTGACGTCGATCCAGCGCCTGCTGCCGTTGCATGACTCGACGATTGCCTATGCCGCCGCGAAGGCCGCGTTGTCGACGTACAGCAAGGCGTTGTCGAAGGAAGTCACGCCGCAGGGCGTGCGCGTGGTCCGTGTCTCGCCGGGCTGGGTCGAGACCGAAGCCTCCATCGACTTCCTCGGCAGGATCGCGGCCAATGCCGGCACGGACGAAGAAGGTGCCAGGCAGCTGGTCATGCAGGGATTGGGGGGCATTCCGCTGGGCCGTCCGGCCAAGCCGTCGGAGGTGGCCGACCTCATCGCGTTCCTGGTCTCGCCCCGGGCCGCCTCCATCTCGGGATCGGAACACACGATCGACGGTGGAACCGTGCCTACCGCGTGATCACGCCCATCGGTCGGTGCGGTGAATCAACAGCACGATCGATCAAGTTTTCAGGACGTCAAGCAACCGATAGTCCCGTCGTGCGCGGCAAAGTAGCCCTGCCGGCCAACACGCCGCACACCACCCCCGCCCGAGGACAAGACCATGTTCAAGCTGATCCCTGCCCTGCTCGCGGCCGCACTGGCGGCGGGCATTTCTCCTTCCGCCCAGGCCGACGATGCCACCCCCGGCCATCCGCGTGCACAGGTGAAGAACGTCGTGCTGGTGCACGGCGCCTTCGCAGACGGCGCCGGCTGGCGCCCGGTGTACGACGACCTCACCGCGCGCGGCTATCGCGTCTCGATCGTGCAGAACCCGCTGACCTCGCTTGCCGATGACGTGAAGGCGACGCAGCGCGTGCTCGACCGCCAGGACGGTCCAGCCATCCTGGTCGGGCACTCGTGGGGCGGCACCGTCATCACCGAAGCCGGCGTGCATGACAAGGTGGCCGGCCTGGTCTACGTGTCGGCGCTCGCACCCGACGCGGGCGAAACCACGGCGCAGCAGTACGAAGGCTTCGCACCCACCCCCGAGTTCGTCATCGAGACGGGCAGCGATGGCTACGGGTTCATCAGCGCGGCGAAATTCAAGGCGGGCTTCGCCCACGACGCCCGCGACGCCGATGCGGCGTTCCTGCGCGATTCGCAGGTACCCATCAACATGTCGGTGTTCGGCACGAAGCTGACGCAGGCTGCCTGGCGCACGAAGCCCAGCTGGGCCGTCATCGCCACCGAAGACAAGGCTTTCGACCAGGCCATGCTCATCCACATGGCCGAGCGCATCAACGCGCGCATCACCAGGGTGTCCGCCAGCCACGCGGTCTTCATGACGCAGCCCAAGGTGGTCGCCGACACGATCGACCAGGCGGCCCACGAAGCGGGTCGCTCGACCCGGTAACGCAGCGCCACCGTGAGCCGGACGCCGACACCCCGGTCGCGTCCGGCCTTCCTCTCCCTATACGCACCCTCCCCTCGATGGGTGGCCGCGCGCGGCTGCCTGACGCTCTTCCTTCGCCCCGGAGTTCCCCCGCCATGACGATTTCTTTCCTCCCTCCTTCGCACGGCAATGATCCCCGACATCGGGATCGCTACGACTTCATCGTCTGCGGTGCCGGCCCTGCAGGATGCGCGCTGGCCGGCCGCCTGGCCGAGAATCCCGGCGTTCGCGTACTCCTGATCGAAGCCGGCGGATCCGATGAGATGCCCGAGGTGCTGGAGCCGGCGCAGTGGCCCCTCAACCTGGGGTCGGATCGGGACTGGGCCTTCGTGGCCGAGCCGAATCCGCATCTCAACGGCCGCGCGATACCGCTCAACATGGGCAAGGTGCTGGGGGGCAGTTCCAGCATCAACGTCATGGTGTGGGCACGCGGTCACCGGAGCGACTGGGATCATTTCGCCCGCGAAGCCGGCGACGACGGCTGGAGCTACGCGTCGGTGCTGGAGATCTACCGTCGGATCGAAGACTGGCGCGGTGCGCCGGATGCCCGCCGACGCGGCATCGACGGTCCCGTGCACGTGGAGACGCCGTATCACCCGCAGCCGGTGGCGCTCGCCATGATCGAGGCGGCCAGGGCGCTGGGCATCCCCACCTTCGACAGCCCCAACGGCGCCATGATGGAAGGGCGCGGTGGCGTTGCGCTCAACGATCTGATCGTGAAGGCAGGCCGTCGCTCGTCGATCTTCCGTTCCTACATCTTTCCGAAACTGGGCCAGCCCAACCTCACCGTCCTGACCCGCGCGCAGGTCAGCAGACTGCTTTTCAGTGGCGCCACCGTTGTCGGCGTCGAAGTCATCCAGGATGCGACCGCCAGGCACCTAATGGCCGACCGCGAAGTGATCCTCTCCATGGGCGCCATCAATACCCCGAAGGTCCTGATGCAATCTGGCATCGGTCCGGAAGACGAATTGGCCCCGCATGGCATCGCGATGGTCGAGCACCTGCCAGGCGTCGGGCGCAACCATCAGGACCACGTCTCCTTCGGTTGCCTCTTCGAAGCGAACGGACCGGTCGATGTCGGGAGTGGCGGTTCCGAAGCCACGCTCTACTGGAAAACGGACCCTGCCCTGGACGCACCCGATGTCTTCCACTGCCAGCTGGAGTTTCCGGTTCCCACGCCCGAGACGGCGCATCGCGGCGTGCCGGAGCATGGCTGGATGACGTTCGCCGGGCTGTCCCACCCGAAGAGCCGGGGCTCGGTGCACCTGACCGGTGCCGACGCCCACGATCCCTGCCGCATCGAGGCCAACACGCTGTCGCATCCGGATGACCTGCGCGACGCCGCGAAGACGATCCAGCTTGCCCGCGATCTGGCGCACGCCTCGCCTTTCAGCAGGCTGCTCAAGCGGGAGGCGATGCCGGGAAGCCTGACCGCGTCCGAGATGGAAACCTATATCCGCGACGCGGCGGTGACGTACTGGCACCAGGCCTGCACAGCGAAGATGGGGCGCGACGCCATGTCCGTAGTAAACGGAAACCTGCAGGTGTATGGCATCGAAAGGCTGCGGATCGCCGACGCCTCCATCATGCCCGACGTCCCGAGTGGCAACACGATGGCCCCCTGTGTCGTCATCGGAGAGCGGGCGGCCGAGATCATCAAGAGGAGCCACGGGCTCTGATGCCAGAGGGATCGTCGGCCGCACACTGACCTCAATCAAGCGATCAACCCGCTTTCTCGTATCCCGAGATGGGAAGAAAGACTCGAATAACGCGTGGGGGACCGACTTGTGAGGTCCTACGACCCAGCAGGCAAGCTCTCTTCAAAGCGCTTGCCTTGTTTCTTGCGTTCAAGAGTGCTCCGAAACAGAAGCGTCAGAATCCATGCCGCCCCTGTGTTGACATGGTGCTACTGCCGTATCGCCTACGCTACGCATTGTGGCGATCGGACCGGGCACTTCCATGGATCAGTACAAGATCGCGCTTGCGTTGGTAGGCATCGCACTGCTTGGTGCTGCGTGGCTACCGGACCTGTTGAGACGGCATCCGCTGACGCCTCCCATCCTTGTCGTCGCGGCGGGTGCGGCGGTTTACCTGCTTCCCCTGCCCCTTCCGGCAGCCGATCCATTTCGATTTCCCGAAGCGACCGAGCGCTTGACCGAACTGGCGGTGCTGGTGGCGCTGACTGGCGTGGGGCTTCGCATCGACACGCGGTTTGGCTGGCGGCGCTGGGCGCTGACATGGCGATTGCTCATTATCGCCATGCCACTCACGATCCTGGCGGGCTGGTGGCTGGGCAGTGCCTGGCTGGGTTACGGCACCGCGACCGCGCTTCTGCTTGGCGCGGTGTTGGCACCCACGGATCCGGTACTTGCCTCGGATGTCCAGGTTAGGCCGCCGGGAGAGGGAGGCGAGGACGCTGTTCGTTTCGCGCTGACCTCCGAAGCGGGCCTCAACGATGGACTCGCGTTCCCCTTTGTCTGGCTGGCGATCATCCTTGCCCTCGGTGACGCGGGCGCCCCCGTGAACTGGCTTGGATGGCTGGCTGTCGATGTCGTGTGGCGCATAGTCGGAGGCGTCTGCATAGGTGCCGTACTGGGCTACGGCTTGATGTACCTGATCTTCCGAAGCCAGCGAGCTTCCACCTTGTCAGCCGGCAACGATGGACTGGTGGCCCTGGCCGTGACGTTGCTGGTTTACGGAGTCGCAGAGTTGTGTCACACCTATGGTTTTCTCGCGGTCTTCGTCGCAGCACTCGTCATCCGCCAGCAAGAACGCAGCCATGAATATCACGGCACGCTCGAACTGTTCGCCCAGCAATGCGAGCGGCTGCTGACGGCATTGATCCTGCTGCTGCTGGGTGGCGCGCTTGTATCGGGGCTTCTTGCAGACATCGGATGGCGCGAGGTGGTGTTTGGAGCCGTCTTCGTATTGCTCGTGCGTCCGCTTGCCGGCTGGGCAGCGCTGCTGGGCACCCGGCTTCCACGACGGGAGCGATGGGGCATCGCGGTCTTCGGGGTTCGAGGAGTGGGCTCGCTGTACTACCTGGCGTTTGCCCTGAACGAAGCCTCTTTCCAAACGGAACGTACCCTGTGGAGCATCGTGGCACTGATCGTCACCCTGTCGATTCTTCTCCATGGGTTGAGTGCCGGCTGGGCAATGGACACGCTGGATCGATGGCGCGCACGTTCCTTCCGGAAATGATGCCGTGGCGCTCGTGTGCCGCTGACACCTCGGCACATCAACCGATTTCTGCCAGCGGCGGGAGGCGGAAGTTGGACAGCTGCACACATTCCAGCGGCGCGAAGCGGGGCGCTATGCCATCCAGACCTGTTCAAGATCCCTGAATCCCCATTTCCTCGGCGACTCAAGGCCGACGATGCGGTCCTTGACCAAGGCAAGGTCGATGTCCCGCCGGAAGACGTGGGCATTGGATTTGACCGAATGGAACACCCTCACCCTGGGCGGCGCCAAGGGATGCTCGCCGGCCTCGATGACCACCGCGAGGTGGTCGGACGCCAGCCGCACCAATGAGCCCATGGGGAAGATCCCCAGCACGCTGTGCTGTCTCGCCTACGCAAGGCGAAATTGCGACACGCTTTACTCGGCGGCGCGCCGTGCGCGTCTTCCTTCTTTGCGTTGCGTCGTCTCGCGACTTTGCGCGAACTCCGGGAACGTTTCGGCCATCGGCGCCGCATCGGGCATGATGTAGAACACGCCACCCTTCTCGAAGACGGGACGGATGACCTGCTCGTAGAACTCGGGCGAGACGTTGATGCAACCATGGGTGATGCGGTTGTCATCCGGCGTCGGCGACGCAAGGCGCTCGGCGCGTTTTTCGGCGGGGACGCCCGTCGCGGTGGGGTGGATGGAAACGGCGGACTCGTAGTCCACCCACAGCACGCGCCCGGCGTCGATCGACGGACCGAAACCGCCCACGAAGCGACCCGCCGGCGTCGTGCGATCACGGCCGGGAATCTCGCGAAGCGCGAGGCCGGCGATGCCCGGTGCGGTGTGATCACCGACGGCCGAGCCGAAGAGCCCGGGCGCCGCGCCGCGCAGCCGGCCGTCGCCGCCGAACACCAGGATCTGTGCAGCGGCCTTGTCTATCACCGCGAACGGATAACCCTGGCTGTCCTGGGTGGCGACCACCCAGCCCGCCAGTTCGATCACCGTGTCGGCCACATCCTGGCCGCGCGGAAGCTGGTCGACCGTGGCGACCGCTTGCGCGGCATCCTTCGCGCTGGCCATGCCGACGCCCGCGAACGCCAGCGCAACGATAAGGGCCCGGATAGCGGGGCGTATGCACGTACGGATGGGACGATTCCTTGGAACTGGGATGGGTGAAGAGAAAAGACCGGTGGCCGTCAACGGCCACCGGATCACGCTTCAGACCGCGCGTCGTGAATGACGCGAGAGCGATCAGCCGCGCGGCGTGCGGCGCGGCGCCGCTTCGAGCCTCTGGACGCGGCTTTCGATCTGATCAAGCCGCTGGTTGGCCTGCTGTGCGGACTGGTTGGCGGATTCCGCGCTCTGCGCCGCGCCCTGCACCTTGGTGTCGAGTTGATCAAGGCGCGAGTTGATGCCCGCGAACTCGTCGTCATAGGTAGCGCAGGCGGCAAGGCTCAGGCTGGCGACGAGCGCCACGGTGAGCGAACGAGCCACAGCCACATGTTGTTTGGTCATAAGCATTCCAATACCTCCTTCGTCTGGGGTATTGGAATATAGCCGTCTTTTCGCCGGAGTCATGAGCCGCCTTCAGCTGACGTTGGACTACGTGGATACCGCGTGAAGATGCCGCAAACAGCGGAATTTGCGGCCTCGTTACGTCATCTCCGCGGAAACGCGCAGCATCTGATCCACGCTTCCGGAGTGCAACGCGCGCCAGCGCGCTCTCCGCCTGCAGCCGGCATCGTCCAGACCCTGCGGAAGATCTCAGCACGCCTCACGCGACAGTGCGACGACCATCACGCGCAGCAAACGAAATCCGAACGACATTGCGCAAATCATCCACGGAACGCACACGCCGCCTGAGCCATTTCCGCCATCGATGATCGGAAACCGGGTATGCGTCGGCGAGGCACCCGAAGGCGCGTCCTCGACCGGCTGTGTCCGCACACCGACGGCCGTTGGCCCCACTGCCCTGCGTGCGCCGGGTCACGTCTGGCCGATGCCATGCTGCCTGCTCGCCACGCCGCATGGGAGACCGGCAGGTGTCCGAGGAACCGCGGCTTACCGAGGCGATCGGCCTCGTTTGACATGCAATGCGCGACGACAAGCGCGGGATGTTGATTGCGACGCACCTGCTCTGCGAAGGAGCCGTCGTGCTCACCAGGAAAGACAGGCGGTTACGTGCGCCTCGTCCACCTGCAGCGAGAATTGCCAGCCGTTGCGTTCACACAGGCGCTGGACGATGCCCAGCCCCAGGCCATGGCCGTTGGAAGAGGCGTCGGCCGGCGTAAGCCGGCCAACCTCGTTGCCGCCCAACCGGTTGGTGACCAGAAGTTCGTGCTCCTTGAGGAGCACCGTGATCGGCCCCTGCCCGCCGGGCGTCTGCTCGAACGCGTTTCGAACCAGGTTGGTGACGGCGATGAGGAACGCCTGCGGATGCCCGCGAACCACCGGCGCTGCAAGACGTTCGACGTCGACGTCGACGCGCTTGCCGTTCAGCAGGTAGCGCTGCTGGTCGATGGCCCGGCTCACCAAGGGCGCGACCGGGAACTGTTCGCCATACAGCCCGTCGTCGGCTTCGCGTGCGATGCACAGGAACATCTCGATCGTGGATTTCATCTCGAGCGTCGCCCGCCGGATCCGATCCACCGCCTTCACGTCCTCGGCCGACAGATCGCTCTGCTCCAGCAGCTCGATCGCGCCCGTGATCACGGTGACGGGTGTCCGCAGCTCGTGGCTGGCGGAACCGGTGAAGTCCCGCTCGCGCACGACGAACGCGCTGATGCGCTCGAGCGTCTTCGCGATGGCACCGGCGAGGACGCCGACCTCGTCCGTTCCGAACCGGCTGGACTCGATGAGCTTGTGGTCTCCGGCCGACAGATGCTCCAGGTCGATGCCCGCGACCACGTCGGCGAGCTCCACCACCGGGGCGACCGCTCTGCGCATCACCAGGACGCCCAGCCCGAAACCCAGCGTGCCGAGCACGCCGACGACACCGGTGATGAGGAGCAGCCACCACCAGTCCTCGGAGGATGCCGCCTCGATCCCGGCGACATCGAACACCACGAATGCGCGCCCCGATGCAGTGTCGGCGGGGACGACCGCGACATGCAGTTCTTCGGCGACGAACTCGTACACTCCCTCGCCGGGGCCTGACTGCGCCCATTTCCGCAGGGGTTCCGGCAAGCTGCCGGCATCGTCGTAGCCCCGAAGACTCATCGTGAGATCGGGATAGTTCTCGGCGGCGCGTTGCAGCTGATTGACCAGCACCCGGTCCTCACTGAACCGGATGGCCGCGTAGAACGCGAGCCCCCAGGCCACGCTGAGCCCGACGACACACAGCGCGAACGCATACTCGACACGTTTGCGCAGACTTTGTCGCCGCATTACGGGGAATCCTCGGCGATGCGATATCCGATCCGATGCACCGTATGGATCAACGGCCGGTCGAACGACCTGTCGATCGCCTGGCGCAGCTTGTACATGTGCGAGCGAAGCGCATCGCCATCGGGCCGCTCGTCGGCCCACAGCAGCGTTTCCAGCTCGTCGCGATCCACGACGGACGGCGACTCCTCCATCAATCGTCGGAGCAGCTTCATGCCGGCAGGATTGATCTCGACCCGTCGCCCCGCCCGATGCACCTGCAGGGTGGACCGGTTCAATGTCAGGTCGCCGACGGTCAGCAGGGTGTCGGCATTCCGGTGGCTCCGCTTGTAAAGGGCCCGGATGCGCGCATGCAGCTCCTGCAGCGCGAACGGCTTGACCAGGTAGTCGTCGGCGCCGGCGTCGAACCCTTTGAGCCTGTCGTCGAGCGTGTCCCTCGCCGTCAGCATGAGCACGGGCGTTTCGATGCCGGCATCGGCCCGCAGCCTCTGGCAGAAGGTGAGGCCGTCCATCCTCGGGATCATGAGGTCCAGGACGATGACGTCGAACCGATTCGTCAGCGCCAGGTTCATCGCGGTGACGCCGTCGTGGGCAAAATCCAGGACGTAGCCGAGTTTTTCGAGGTACGTGGCAATGTTCCCGCAGATGTCGCGGTTGTCCTCGACGATCAACGCCCTGATGGGCGCAGCATCAAGAGCGCGTGCCATCTGCCACCTCCGGTTTACCAAGCGTAGTCTAGCCGAAGTCCGATCAGGGGCTCGGCCTCGCTGTCGTCCTTCACGTTGACACCCCGGCGGTAGTCGAACTCGGTGTCGTCGGTCGATGACGCCGAGGTGACGTTGATGACATCGAGAAAGGCGGTGACGTCGATGGGACCGAATGCGCGACGATAGTCGACGCGGGCGTTCAGCACACCGTAACCGGATTTGCGACCGACGCCGCGCTCGATGGTCTCCCTTGAGTAGCGCAGGGGTTGCCCCGCACCCAGCACGTCTTCGTAGATGATGAAGGCGTCCTCCGGCCTCCCGGACAGATACTTGTAGCGCGCAGCCACCTTCCAGCGATCGCTGATTTCCCAGGTCAGCCCGAGGGTCGCCACGTGCTCGCGGCTGAACTCGTCGGCGACCGCGCCACGGCCGTCCTTCCGGTCCACCTCCGCATCGTTGTAGGAGTAGGTCGCGGTGGCGTAGAGGCCCTCTCGAATCGTGCCCTTCACCACGACATCCAAACCGTAGGACGTGCCATCGCCGATGTTGGCGAACGTTCCGTTCGCCCGGTCCAGGTCGACCACGAGATTCGCGAGATCCTGGTAATAGGCTTCCGTCAGCACCGACCACCGATCACTCGGGAAGTACTCCAGCCCGACACTCGCGTGCGTGATCTCCTCGTTTTCGAGCGTGTTCGCCTCGTTGGCCGCGAGGTCGAGGAAGCGGGGCGACTGGTGGAAGAGCCCGGCCGTCGCGAAGTATCTGACGCGCTTGCTCCGCTGCCAGTTCAGCCTGAGCCTGGGCGACACGAGGGTTTCATCCGTCAGGCCGTCCCGCTCCAGTCTTACGCCCGCACCCAGGTCCCACGCGTCGCGCTTGAACACCTGGTCCACGTAGGCCGCGTAGCTGGTCGCCTTGCGGTCCAGCGAGGCGTTGATGTTCTCCGGCGTCAACACGATGAAGCGCTGCGCAGGGTCCGGCCGGAAGTCATCGCTGTCGTAGACGTACCGGGTCCAGTCGCCGTCCAGCACGGTGGCGTAGTCCAGGTCGATCTGCGTCAGCTGGACGCCTGCGTTCAACGCACCCCACCGATTCGCGGTCACGAAATTGCTGCGCCAGCCGATCTCGGTCTCGTCTTCGGTAACGGTGATGATGTCTTCCCGCACCGGGAAGCTGGAGGCGGGCGACCCGGGCGGCACGAGATCGGGGAATGCTTCGCCCTCCGAGCTGATCTTGTTGCTGGCCCGGTAGTACACCTTGTTGGTCCAGACCGCGTCCTCGCCGACCAATGATCGCAGGGTCAGTCCGTACAGGTCGCTGTCCTGCCTGAAATCGAGCAGCGATACATCTTCGAAGTTGGGCGACTCGAAGACGTGGGTCACGTCGCGCGTGTAGGTCTCGCGCGTATCGATGAGCAGCACCTCGAGCGTGTTGGACGGGTTGATCGGTATCGCCGACTTGACCAGGATGTCCCTCAGCACGGGATTTCCGATGTCCAGTTCTTCGATGTCCTCGAAGAAGTCACCGAAATCCAGCCGGCGGGCGGACACCAGCACGGTGGCGTCCTCGGTGATGCCGAGCGGCCCGTCATAACCGACTTCGTAGCCTGCAAGGTCCAGGCGCAGACTTGCTGATGGGCTTGGGCTGCCGTCGGCGACGTCGAGCTTGAGCAGCGACCCCGCCCGCCCGCCATAGGCAGGACCCCACCCGCCCGGCGAGAACTCGGCGCCATTGATGACGTTCGGTGCGAAGATCGAGAAACGGCCGCCACCCCCGACGTCTTCGTCCTCGCCCAGCGTCGCGTCGAAGTGCACCGCCTTGTCGAAGGGGAACTCGTCGACGAAGATCTGGTTGTCCCGCGGGCCGCGGCCGCGCACGCTGAAGGCTGCGAACTCGCTGTTGGAGGCCAGGCCCGGCAGGCCGTCCAGCGAGAGCAGTGGATCCGCGCCGCCGCCCACGGCATCCCGCAAGGCCTCGCGATCGAGATACGTGCTGGAGGGTGAGGCGAATGCATCAAGCGCGCGTGCCTGCACCACCACTTCTTCCAGCAACGGCGCGGCAAGTTCGAGTTCGATCCTGGAGTTCTTCCGGGTAATGACGCGCACGCTTGGCTCGGAGACGGGAGCGAAGCCGACCTTGCTCACGTCCACCGAATAGAGGCCCGGATCGAGCTGTTCAACAACGAGGCGACCTTGGGCATCCGTTTGCAGAGAGCGCGCCACGGCGGTTTCCCGTTCCGTGAGGGTGACCTGCACGCTTGGGAGTGGCCGTTCGGTGTATTGATCCCTGACGACGATGGTCAGGGCGCCGGGCGCCTCCGCGGCGTGGGTGGACAGGGAGAATCCGATCAGGTGCGCCGGAAGCGTCAACCACAAGGCCCGTCTCAAATACCTTTTCATGTCGCGCTACCCCCAAGGATTGGCAATGTGACTTGATGAAGCAGGGCGAAACTAACAATGCAAATGTCGCCAAAAGGTCACCATGCGGGCGCGGAGCCCCAGGATGTCCGTCTCGGATCAGCCCCCCCGCGCCTGCAGCCAGGGTCAGGCCGGAGTACCTCCCATATCCCCCCGGAAACGGAACGGCCCCGCATCGCGGGGCCGTTCTTCTGCATCAGACCGCCAGCAACACGCCGCTAGCCGTTTCCACCGCCCGCCGACGGCTCATCCGTCTCCCGCGCCTGCGAACCGACGCGCCAGCGGGCGCCCAGGTTGCGGCGGGCGTCGTCCAGGCCCTTGCCCTTTCCGGCCACCTTCAGCACGCCGTACACCTCCAGCGAGGCGATCATCAGATCGCTGCCCAGCGCCATTTCGGTGTCGGTGATGCGCTGATGCAGGTGGGCGATGCGCAGGATGCGCGGGCGCAGCAGGTCCAGCGTCTGCTGGTCGCGCTGGAACGCCTCGATGTCGAAGTCGCGCGCCATGATGCCGCTGTGCTGCTGCGCCACGTGCAGCGCGGCGCGACAGAAGGCTTCGGACTTCTCGCCCATCTTCATCAGCCCGCGCCGCTGGTCCGGGGTCAGCGAGATCAGCCCGCTCAGGCTGTTTTCCATCTGGGTGATGGCCGCATCCAGCGGATCGAGGATGGTGGCGTCGATCTGCAGGTCCACGATGTCTTGACTCATTGTCGCTCCTTGATTCCATGTCAGGTGATGCCGCCGTATCCGACGGCACGACCACGCTAACGCGTCGCGGGTGTGCATCCAAGCCGATGACCGCAGGAAATGACTCACACTTGAAGCGCGCCGAGCCGCCACCCCACACCGGAACACGCCGGTCACGCGATGACTGTGAGAAATCGAACCAGAGAGGGGCGCGCGCAGGCCGTTGAAGTGAGATGACAAGGCGTTTTTCCTCGCCCGCCAGGCATTTCCGAACGCCGCCAGGGAAAAATGCCTCGGCCGTGAACCTCTGAACTGAGATGACGACGCGTTTTGCCTTGGCAGGGAGATGCTTCCAGGTGCGGTGACACCCTTCGCTGCCTTGCCGCCATCACATTGCGGTTCACGGACGAGACTTTTTGCCTTGGCGTTGAACCATCGAGGTGCGGACGCGAGGAAAAACGGTTCGACCGCGAGGAATATTTCCTTGAGGGCCGAGCGGTGTGACTGGGCTGCCAGCGTCCTCGGGAGGTGAGTAGGACTGTCCGCCTCGCCTCCGGACAAAGAAAAACCCCGGCCGAGACCGGGGTTCTTCCAAGCGCTTCCGTGCGCACTCCCCTCGAGGGTATTCCTCAGAAGGTGATGCTCCAGCTGTTGATGTAGCCCACGTCCGCGCCGGCGCGGTCGCGGACGCGCAGGCGCCAGCTGCCGTTGAGCGCTTCACTCGACAGGTTGACCGTGTAGGTCTGGTTGATGTTGTCGGCACTGCCGCCGGTGCGGTTGTGCAGCACGTACACCGAGCCGTCCGGCGCCAGCACATCCACGATCAGGTCACCGATGTAGGTGTGCACGATGGCCACCGCCACCTGCGCATTGCTCGGCGCGTTGCCGGTGCGGCCCGACACGGCGATGGTGCTGGTCACGCCGGTGGCGTTGTTGTCCGGAATGCTGACGTCGGTGCCGTTGGTGTAGGTCTGCGTGCCGCCACCCGGCGGCGTGCCGCCCTGTGCCGCCACCACCGCGCCATCGGCGTTGGCGATACCCGCGCCGCACCCGCCCGAGCACGTCCCCGGCAGCGGCCGCGCGGTGCTCTTCAGGATGCTCTCCACCTGCGCCGGTGTCAGCGGCGAAGGCGCGGCGGCCTGCATCAGCGCGACCACGCCGGCCACGTGCGGTGCCGCCATCGACGTGCCGTTGTAGGACGCATAGCTGGCGCTGCCCGGCGTGGTGGTGCCGGTGTTGAGCGTGGACAGGATGCTCGCACCCGGGCCGGAGATGTCGATGCCGGTGCCGTAGTTGGAGAAGCTGGCACGCGAGCCGGCCGAGGTGGTGGCCGCCACGGCGACGACGTTCGGGCAGTTCGCGGGCACGGCGGAGGACACGTTGGTGTTGCTGTTGCCCGCCGCCACCACCACCGTGGTGCCGCGACCGACCGCACCGTTGATGGCGTTCTGGTAGGTGGCCGAACAGGTACCACCGCCGCCCAGCGACATGTTGATCACTTCGGCGGGATTCGCGTTGGCGGGAATGCCGCTGACGCTGCCGCCCGATGCCCAGGTGATGGCGTCGGCGATGTCCGAGGTCAGGCCACCGCAACGGCCCAGCACGCGCACCGGCACCACCTTCGCGCCGAACGCGGTACCGGCCACGCCGGTGCTGTTGTTGGTCACCGCCGCGACGGTGCCGGCCACGTGCGTGCCGTGCCAGCTGGAGTTGGTCACCGGCGAGCCGGCATAGCACTCGCCTGCGACGGGATTCCAGTCGCCTTCGTCGTTCGGGTTGGAATCACGGCCATTGCCATCGCGCGACACGAAGGTGTCGCTGATGAAGTCGTAGCCGGGCAGGATGTTGGCGTTGAGGTCGGCATGGTTGGTGATGCCGGTGTCGATCACCGCAACCACCACGCCCGCGCCGGTGGATTTGTCCCAGGCCGGCCGCACGTTGATGCCCGCCGCGGTGGTGCCGAAGCCCCACTGCTCGGAGAAGCGCGTGTCGTTCGGCGTCAGCACGGGGTACATGCGCTGGTCGACTTCGACGTATTCCACGTTGGGATCGGCGGCCAGCTGGCGCATCAGCGACTCGGCCTCCACGCGGTCGAGCTTGCGGTCGGCGCGCACGACCTCGGCGCCACCGGCGGCAAGACGGCGCAGCTTCTGCAGACCGAGCGCGCGGCCGCCCCGCTTGGCCACGCCCGTGCTGGCCGCGGTGCTCAACGAACGCTGCAGCTGCGATGCATCGGCGCTCTCGGCGCTGCCATCGCGGTACTTCACGATGAAGCGATCGAATCCTCCTGGCTCTTCCTGCTGCAACCCACTGGTATCCACCCGACCTGCCATGGCAGGAAGCGCGTACAACGAAGCCACCACGGCAACTGCCAGGCTTGCCACCTGCCAGCGCGAACGACGAATCGCAGATACGGACATCAGACTCTCCCTCAAATGGATGTTGAAAGCCGCCAATGCGGCGAAGATCCTGGTCGGATCGCTCGGGTAGCGCGAGAGGGGGATGGCGGCCTGTTGCGTTCGACCAGAACACGAACACGCAGACGCGTGTCGCACCTTGAAACTAGCGGACACGTGCAACGTGAATCAGCGATGAAAGACACACTTTGCGTGACCTGCATCAAAACGTAATGCGCCACGTACACACATGAAGCGAAGTCACCGGTGGACATCCGCATGTAGGTTCATTTACGTCGCTCGCATGTGAAAAAGTACACGCGCTTACTTGCGTGTCATTGGCATCGTGCTTGCGTGCGCGGCAACGGCAACCGCGACGACTGGGGGGATGGCGTCCCATGCACGCATACGCTGGAGGACGCGCCTGCACGGAAAAGAAAAAAGCCCGCAGCAATGTGCGGGCTTTTTCTTCATCGGTTCTGCGGCCGCGGCGTGGGCGCGATCCGCTTTCCGGCGGTTCTTGCTCAGTCGCGCAGCTTCACCAGCCAGCCATGGCGGTCGGGGATGCGGCCGTACTGGATGTCGGTGAGTTCCTTGCGGATGCCCATCGTCACCTCGCCCGCGGGCGCGTTGATGTCGCCCACCTCGAACCCCTTGCCCTTCAGCTGGCCGATGGGGGTGATGACGGCGGCGGTGCCGCAGGCGAACACTTCGCTGATCTCGCCGGACGCCACGCCCTGCTTCCACTCGTCGATGGAGACCTTGCGTTCTTCCACCGCGTGGCCGCGATCGCGTGCGATCTGCAGGATGCTGGAGCGGGTGATGCCTTCCAGGATGCTGCCCGACAGTTCCGGCGTGACGATGCGGCCGTCCTTGTAGACCAGGAAGACGTTCATGCCACCCAGTTCTTCCAGGTACTTGCCTTCCACCGGATCGAGGAACAGCACCTGCGAGCAGCCCTGCGCCTGTGCTTCCTGCTGCGGCAGCAGCGAAGCGGCATAGTTGCCACCGCACTTGGCCGCGCCGGTACCGCCCTTGGCGGCACGCGCGTAGTCTTCCGACAGCCAGATCGACACCGGTGCCACGCCCTTGGCGAAGTACGCGCCGGCCGGGCTGGCGATGACGTAGTAACCGGCCTTCTGTGCCGCGCGCACGCCGAGGAAGGCTTCGGTGGCGATCATGAAGGGACGGAAGTACAGGCTGGTCTCCGGCGCCGACGGCACCCAGGCGTGGTCGATGGCGACCAGCTGGCGCAGCGACTCGACGAATTCGTTCACCGGCAGCTGCGGCAGCGCCAGGCGCGCGGCGGAGCGCTGCAGGCGCGCGCCGTTGGCATCGGGACGGAAGGTCCAGATGGAACCGTCGGCATGGCGGTAGGCCTTGATGCCTTCGAAGATCTCCTGCCCGTAGTGCAGCACCGACGCGGCCGGATCGAGCGAGAGCGGGCCGTAGGCGCGTACTTCGGCGTTGTGCCAGCCCTTCGCCTTGTCCCACTCGATGGCGACCATGTGGTCGGTGAAGTACAGGCCGAAGCCCGGCGCGACGAGCAGGGCATCGCGCTCGGCAGCCGACTTGGCGTTCGCCGAAGGGGTCACGCGGTAGGTCAACGGGGCGGCGTTCATGACGTTCATCTCTTCCTTCCTGACGGTTCTACTGACGGGTGCGAGTCGCAGGGGACTCAGAGCATGCCGGTTTCCAGCTTGGCGGCTTCGGACATCATATGGCGCCCCCACGGCGGATCGAAGACCAGTTCGACATCGGCATCGGCGATGGTGGGGATCATCTCCAGCTTGCTGCGCACGTCGTCGACCAGGATCTCGCCCATGCCGCAGCCGGGCGCGGTCAGCGTCATCTTCACTTCGACGTCGCGCTGGCCATCGTCGCGCTTGCTCAGGTTGGCTTCGTACACCAGGCCGAGGTCGACGATGTTGAACGGAATCTCGGGGTCGAAGCAGGTGCGCAGCTGGTTCCACACCAGCGCCTCGACTTCTTCGTCGCTGGCGTTGTCGGGCAGCGTCAGCGATTCGGTGGGCTCCTTGCCGATGGCGTCGCCATCCTTGCCGGCGATGCGGAACAGGTTGCCTTCGACGAACACGGTATAGCTGCCACCCAGCGCCTGGGTGATGTAGCCATAGCTGCCGGCCGGCAGGGTGACGAGTTCGCCCTGGGGCACCAGGACGGCGGCGCAATCGCGCTCGAATTGGACGGGTTCGCTGCTGCGGGAGTACATGGGGACCAGATGGGGGCGCCCGAGGGGCGTCGCAATGCGTGCATTGTAGCCCCGCGCCCGGCCCGGCACCCCACCCGGAGCGGCCCAGGCCTTATCCTTGGCGGCCGTTCCGGAGTCCCCATGCCCCCTGCCCCGCGTCGCGCCCCCTCTTGGCTTGCCCCTGTGATGCTGTTGCTGGGCGGGCTGAGCTTCATGCTGATCTGGGTGATGCTGGCCCTGTACCTGCAGAAACAGGTGGGCTGGATGGCGTTGCTGGCGGCGCTGGACGCAGCCCTGATGCTGCGGCTGGGCGGCATGGCACGTGGTGCGGGACGCAGTGTCCTGGCACTGGTCGCGACCGTGGCGATCTGCGCGCTGGCGCTGTGGGGCATCGTGGCGACGCAGCTGGGGTTCGCGATGGGGCTGGGGCCGTTCGACTCGGCGCTGCGGTTGGGCACGCACCACGCCTGGACGCTGACCTCGCTGGCCAACACGACGCTCGACTGGGTCGCGCTGGCGCTGGCGCCTCCGCTGGCCGCCTGGCTGGCGCGCTGACGCCGCGCACGGCAGACGGCCTTCAGCGCCCGGGCACGTCCTTCACGCAGCGCGCGAACAGACGGACCGCCTGCTCGATCTCGACGACCGACATGCTGGCGTAGCCCATCAGCAGGCCGGTGCGCGCAAGCGGGCGGGCGTAGTACGGCGCGATGGGATACAGGTCCAGCCCCAGGCTGCGCGCATGTCCGATCAGCGCCGCGCCGCGGGCGGTGTCGTAGTCCCGCAGCCAGGCCACCAGGTGCATGCCGGCGCGCGAGTCGGCGACTTCGACCTGGTCACCGAGGCATTCGCGCAGGGCGCGGAGCAGCGCGTTGCGCCGCTCGTTGAGGGCGCGGCCGGTGCGGCGCAGGTGGCGTTCGAAGCCGCCGTTGGCCATGAAGCTGGCCAGTGCGGCCTGTTCGATGGCCGAGGTGCCGAAGTCCTCACGCCACTTGGCGGTGATGTAGTCCTGGCGCAGGCCGGGCGGCATGACCAGGTAGCCCAGGCGCAGCGAGGGAAACAGTACCTTCGAGAACGTGCCCACGTAGATCACCTGCCCGCCGCGATCCAGCGACTGCAGGGCGGCCAGCGGCTGCGCGTCGTAGCGGAACTCGCCGTCGTAGTCGTCCTCGAAGATCCAGCTGCCGTGCTGCCGGGCGTAATCCAGCAGCGCCAGGCGCCGGCCCAGCGACATCACCACGCCGGACGGGAACTGGTGCGAAGGCGTGACGTACAGCAGGCGCGGCGCCGGCGTCGGCAGCGCATCCAGGCGCAGGCCCTGTGCATCCACGTCGACCGCGTGCACGCGCGCGCCATGGATCTGCAGCACTTCGCGCATGGCGGTGTAGTGGGGCTCCTCGACCACCGCGCTCTGGCCCGGATCCAGCAGCACGCGGGCGGTCAGCGACATGGCCTGCTGCGTGCCGCCGACGATCAGGATGTCGGCCGGCGTGGTCTGCACGCCGCGACGGCGCGCCAGGTAGTCGCAGACGGCTTCGCGCAGCGCGGGCACGCCCTGCGTCATGGGATACGCCGGTGGCGTGTAGGCCGCCGCATGCGCCAGTTCGCGTGCCCACGCGTTGGTCAGCGCCGGGTTGGTGTACGGCACGCCGTAGGAAAACGCGTAGCGCATGCCGGGCGTCGCGCGGCCGGCCATGTTGGCGTGGTCGTGGAAGGCGCGTCCGCGCCGCGCGTACTCGGACTGCGGCGGCAAGGTCACGCTGGCGGGCGCGGGCGGCGCGAACGCCGGTTGCATCGGCGGGGTCACGTAGCTGCCCGAGCCCACGCGCGCCGCCACGAAACCCTCGGCGCGCAACTGCTCGTAGGCGGCCAGCACGGTGTTGCGGGAAAGCCCCAGCTCCCGGGCCAGCAGACGGGTGGCGGGCAGACGCGTGCCGCGCGAGACCCCGCCGGCGAACATCGCCGATTTCAACGCCCGGGTCAGTTGCGCGTGCAACGGCCCTTTTCCATCCATCTGCAGGTGCATCAACATGGCCTCAATCCGATTGGCCCTATTCGAGCCCAGGGAATTGGACCTTGATAGTGCCACTTTCCTGGCCTGAGATAGGGCCAATCCCGCAGGGGCCACGGGCCCCGGAGCCTGCCGATGAAGCCGATACTCCACGCTGCCTGGTCCCTCCCCCAACCCGCCCGTCCCGTGTTGCCCTGGGGGCTGCCGGCCGCCGCCGTGTCCGCGACCGTGCTGGACCTGGGGTTCGCCATGGCCTTCTGGGCCGCCGAGGGCGTGCCGCCGGTGCGCATCCTGCAATCCATCGCCGGCTGGGTGCAGGGGCCCGCCGCGTTCGACGGCGGCGTGCCGTCGGCCGTGCTGGGCGCGGGGCTCTATTTCGCCCTGATGGGGGCGCTGGCGCTGCTGTACCGGCAGCTGGCGCGCCAGTTCCCGCGCATGCTGCGCCAGCCGGTCCGCTTCGGCATGGCCTACGGGGCGGCGATGTACGTGCTGGTGTTCCATGTCTTCGTTCCTCTGGTCACCGCGGCGGGACCCGCGTCGTATCGCGTCGACTGGGTGGTGGCGTGCCTGCTGGCCTACATGGTGCTGGTGGGGCTGCCGTGCGCGTGGGCCGCTCGCAGGGCTGGGCGCATGGAGTGAGCGCGCGCGTTTGGCGCCGTCGCACGCGCCGGAATTGGACCTCGTGCACACCAGGACGATGGCGTGCAATCGCGGCATTGCCTGCCTGCCGGGCGCCCACGAGACGATCACCATGAATGCCACCTTCCCCCACGCCGTGCGTGCACCGCATCCGCTGCGTCCTGTCGTGCTGGGCGGCGTCATCGCCGGCGCGCTTGATCTGGTCTACATCTGCACGCTGTGGGCTGCGCGCGGTGTCAGCCCCGTGCGGATCCTGCAGTCGGTCGCGGCCGGCTGGGTCGGACGCGATGCCGCGATGCAGGGCGGGCTGGCCACGGCGACGCTTGGCTTGTTCTCGCACTTCGGCATCGCGGTGGTCATGGCATGCGTCTACTACGCCGCCAGCAGGCGCTGGCCCATCCTGCGAGAACAACCTGTTCGGCATGGCGCGCTCTACGGCGTGCTGCTCTACGTGGTGATGACCTACGTGGTGGTGCCGCTTTCCGCGGCGGGCGGCAACGGCGTGGCCTGGCAGTGGATCAACCTTGCGCACATCGCCGCGCACGTGCTGCTGGTGGGCATCCCGTGCGCGCTGGCGGCACGCATCGCCACGCAGCGCACCACCGCACCCGCCTGAGATCCTCACGGCGCCGGCCTGTCACCGCAGACAGGCCGACAGGGGCAGGTCGATCGCCTGCAACCCTGCGCCCGTCAATGAAGACTCGGCAAAGACCACCACGCCCAGCGGTCCTTCTTCCGCTGGCAACGGAACACGGGCGTTGGCGGTCAGCCGCGTGCTTTCCCACCGGAACGGCCCCTGCAGCGACCGGACCACCCGATCGTGCCGCAGGGTGAGGCCCTTGTTCTCGCCGGCCTTGACCTGGCTCGTCAAGCCATCCTGGTAAAGGGCGAGCCAGACCAACGGTTGCGATTGCGCGGCGGCGACGTCACGCAGTTCACCGGTGAACGCGACCTGCAGCGCACCGTCGCGACGATCGACCACGACCGCCAGGTCCAGCGGAGGGCGCGTTGCACCGGCGTCGCGCAGGCGCTCGGTCACCTGCGTGCGATCACGCCAGTCCACATTCGTGTGCTCGCCGATCATCACCTGCGGGGTGTACACCACGCGCTTGCCGGACAGCATGACGCGTGCTTCCTGCCGCTTGCCGTGCAGAGCCGCGGCAAAGCGGTCCGGCCAGCCGATCTCGTCCCAGTAATCCACATGCAGGGCCAGCAGTGCCGGACGATCCTGCGGCTTCGCGGCCAGCGCCGACAGCCAGCGGTCCGCAGCGGGGCATTCATTGCAGCCTTCGGCGGTGTACAGCTCCACCACCGGCAGCCGGACACCACGGCTGGCGCCACGGCACTCGGCCATCGCGAGAGAAGGCGAAAGCGCCATGCAGCAGGCAAATGTCCACGCGTGCGCAGCCATCGACACGACGCACTCCCTCGGGCGGTCCGCAAGGACGTTGCAACCCACGCTATCCAGCGCGGCGGCGTAGCGATGTGCACGTACTGCCCGATGGCATGCCACGCGACGTCATCTGGCCTGCCGTTGGACGGAACGTCTTCAATTTCTCAATGCATGCATATCGTTTTCGTCGCGTTGCGCGCAGCAGGCCCAGTTAAGAATTCGTGATGCTAGACGAACCGCTGCTCGCCTCTTCGCATTGCCGGAAGACGACGGCGATTCCTTCATGCACAACGACCGGAGCCCACCATGACCCCGAACACCCGCCGGCTGCACGATGCGATCGCCCTGGCGATCGCCACCTGCACCGCCGCCAGTTTTTCCGCGCAGGCACAGGAAGCGGAAACCACCACCCTGGACAGGATTGAAGTCACCGGGTCGCGCATCCGCCAGGTCGATGTGGAGAACGCCGCCCCGGTGCTGACCATCACCCGCGCCGACATCGAGAAGCAGGGCTTCCAGTCCATCGCCGACATCCTGCAGAACATCTCCGCGACCGGCGCGCCGGCCATCAGCCGCGCCATGCCGTTGACCGCCGGCGAGAACGTCGGCGGCCAGTTCATCGACATGCGCAACCTGGGCACCACGCGCACGCTGGTGCTGGTCAACGGCAAGCGCCTGGGCATCAGTACCGGTGGCCTGCAGGACATCTCGCTGGTGCCGACCGCCGCGGTGGAACGCATCGAAGTGCTGAAGGACGGCGCCTCGTCCATCTACGGCTCGGACGCCATCGCCGGCGTCATCAACATCATCACCCGCTCCAACTTCGAAGGCGCGACGGCGCAGGCCTACTACGGGCAGTACGGCGAAGGCGATGGCGAGACCACGCGCGCGGACTTCGTCATGGGCTTCACCGGTGACCGCGGCTCGCTGACGGCGGCCGTGGAGTACCGCAAGGAAGAAGAAGTGATGTCGGCCGACCGCGAGTACAGTGCCTACCCGCAGGGCCAGTGGCACCCCACCCGCGGCTGGACGACCGTCAGCCAATGGGGCGTCATCAACCTGCCCACGGCGCTGGGCGGGAATCGCGTACTGAACGCGGGCGCCGACTGGCGCAACATCAACAATTTCCATGCCCAGGACTGCGATACCGGCGCGGTGTCGCCCACCACGCCCCCCGCCTGCCGTTACACCAATGGTGCAGGCGCCACGGCGGACAAGAGCAACACCAACCTGCAGACGCACCTGCGTACGCCGCTGGAGAGCCGGGCGCTGTTCGTCGACGGCATCTTCGACATCAACGACCACGTGCGGTTCCGCGGCAACATGATGTACAGCCAACGCGATGCCGAGCGTCAGGTGGCGGGCTACCCGTTCCAGAGCGCGGCCTTCGGCATCTCCATGGCAGCCAACAGCTACTACAACCCGGTCGGCACGCACCACGGTTTCGCCACGCCACAGGCCGTCAACTTCTGGCGACGCACGTGGGAAATCCCGCGCGTGGACAAGCCGACCTCCACCACGTGGCGCTTCGCCGCCGGCCTGGAAGGCAGCTTCGAAGTGGGTGAACGCCTCTTCGACTGGGACGCCAGCTACCTGTACAACAACAACAAGGTGGCGCAGGAGAACTACGGCAATCTCAACCTGGCCCGCGTCGCGCAGGCCGTGGGGCCTTCGTTCCTCAACGCGGCGGGACAGGTGCAGTGCGGCACGGCGGCCGCCCCCATTCCACTGGCCAACTGCGTGCCATGGAATCCCTACATCCCCTTCGGTCGTGCAGGAGACGGCGGCCTGACGGACAACAAGGCGTTGACCGATTTCCTGTTCCAGGCACTGAACTCGTCGGGCGAAACCGAAACCACGGTGTTCGGCGCCAACCTGTCGGGATCGCTGTTCACGCTTCCGGGCGGTGACCTCGGCTTCGCGGTGGGCGTGGAGAGTCGCAAGGAAGAGGGCCGCTTCATCCCCGATGCCCAGGCCGTCACCGGCAACTCCACGACGCTGGCCGGCGGCCCCACCCAGGGCAGCTACAAGGTGGACGAAATCTACGCCGAGCTGGCGCTGCCCGTGCTGGCGGACCTGCCGGGTGCGCAGGAGCTCAGCTTCAGCGTGGCGACGCGGTACTCGGACTACGACACCTTCGGCGACACGCTGAACAGCAAGTTCGGCTTCAAGTGGAAGCCGATCGATTCGCTGCTTGTGCGGGGCACCTATGCGGAGGGCTTCCGCGCCCCGACCATCAACGATCTGTACGGGGGCGGCTCGCAGACGTTCTCGTTCTTCACCGATCCCTGCGACACGCTGTTCGGGGCGTCGGCCAGCAATCCCGCCGTGCGTGCGCGATGCGCCCAGGACATCATCAACGCCAACACCTACCGCCAGCTCCAGCAGGGCTTCGTCCCGGCGGGCGCACCCAACGCGCAGACGCCGGTGGCGTTCTTCAGCGGTTCCAACCCCAACCTGCTTCCGGAAACCTCGGAGTCGAAGACTTTCGGCCTGGTCTGGAGCCCGGACTTCCTGGAAGGGCTCAACGTCAGCCTGGACTGGTGGAACATCCGCATCGAGGACACCATCGTGCCGGACACGCCCACGCAGATGCTCAACGACTGCTACATCCAGAACGACCCGGTGCGCTGCGCGCAGTTCACCCGCGATCCGGTGCTTGGCTTCGTCAACAACCTGACCTTCAACGGCATCAACGCGGGCTACCGCGAAACCGAAGGCTACGACCTGGACCTGAGCTATCGCCTGCGCACGGACGTCGGCACCTTCAACCTGATGTGGCAGACCACCTACACCACCAAGGATGAGATAAAGACCGATACCAATCCGTCCACGCTGCCGCAGCAACTGGTCGGGTACGCCACCTCGCCCGGCTTCATCGGCACATTCCGCATCCGCTCCAATGCCAACATCACCTGGACGCACGGCGCATGGGGCGCGACGTGGGGCGCGCGCTACTACTCTTCGCAGAAAGAGACGTGCCTGTCGGCCGCGCTGTTCCCGGACGAGTGCACGGATCCGGGCTTCATCGCCGCGAGTGCCGCGCAGTCGCGCCCGGTGAACAAGGTCGGATCCATCACGTTCAATGACGTGGAGTTCCGCTGGAATGCGCCCTGGAACGCCACCATCGCGATCGGCGCGAACAACGTGTTCGACCGCGAAGGGCCGCAGTTCTACAGCCAGCCCAGTGCCAACGTGATGTACCACGGCCAGTACGACATCGGACGTTTCATGTACATGAAGTACCAGCAGAAGTTCTGATCGCGCGATCGCCATGCCGTGGGCAAGCACCGCGGCATGGCGCTCTCTGGCGATCACCGCGCAACCAAACCGCAAGCCTGGTGCAGTGCATTGCGCAGCGCGGCACGCCAGGTATGCGTGCGGAACGCGACGATGCGGGCGTCCACCACGCCGACTCTCTCTCCGGCCAGACGCATCGCCAGTTCCCGCGCCAGAGGAACGATGGCATCGCCCCCCGTGGACCTGCCCGGCTGCCCGCCGGGCTTTTCTTTTTCCGGTGAGCCGCGCCGCGGCAATGGCCCCTTCGCAGCGCGCGGGATTGGCTCTCAACCCGCACCCGCGGCGTGATTATGGTGGGGCCAATGACGACGTTGTCGTGCCAAACCATTGCACCCATCCCATGCCAATTTCTCCCCATCTCCTGCGTTCGGGCGATTCACTGGATCTGGCGCAGCAACCGCCAGGCCAGTTCCACTTCCTCCAGGCCAGCGGCCGCGGCATCCAGGCCGACGTCCCGCCCGGATGGCTGTCCGTCTGGTGGCCCCTGCGGGGCGAGCTGTCGCTGTCGTCGGGCGGCAGCGAGTGGCGCGTGACCTCGCGCCAGGCGCAGGTCTGGCGCGAGGGTGCCCTGCGGTGCCGCTCGCTGGGACCCCATGCCTGGCTGGCGATCACCGGCAGTGCATCGCTGTGGGAAGCGCGATTGAATGGACGCGACCATGGGCAGGCGTCCGCCCTGCTGCCGTGGCGCGGCCGCATCCGCCATGACTGCGCCGGACTGCTGATCCGGCTTGCCCGCAGCACCCTCCCCTCGTCCGCACCCCACAACGACGACACCACCACGCTGCTAGAAGCATTCACGGTAAGTCTGCTCGAACAGCAGTCAGCCTTGCAGGCGCTGCTGTCACGCTGCAATGGCCGCACCCACGAACGCCGCCGCCAGACCCTGATGCGGCTGTTGCGCGTGCGCCACCTGATCGAATGCAATCCCGACACGCGACTGGACCTGGAGCGCCTGTCGCGCATGGCGAACTATTCGCCGTGCCACCTGATCCGCGTATACCGCGCCGTGTTCGACGAAACGCCGTCGGAATACGCCAGCCGCCTGCGCGAGCAGCAGGCTTGGCGCATGGTCAGCGACACCGGCCTGCCGATCTGCGAAATCACCGAGATGCTCGGCTTCGAAAGCCAGAGCGCGTTCTGCCGCGCCTTCAAGAATGCCTTCGGGCAGACCACCTCCGAAGTGCGCCGGGCGCCCCGGCGGATGGAAACGGACCGCGACCGTCGTGAACGCGTCGCGGCCTGACCTCGAGGTTGCCCGGGCGCCGGCGTGTCGGCGCCCTAGTGCCCGCCGTCCAGCGCCTTCAGTTCGCTGACCAGTGCGCTGGCCATTTCCGCGCCATCGCCATACAGCATGCGCGTGTTGTCGGCGTAGAACAGCGCATTCTCGATGCCGGCAAAGCCGGTACCGCGGCCGCGCTTGATGACGATGGTGTTCTTGCTGTTCACCACGTCCAGGATCGGCATGCCGTAGATCGGCGATGCCGGATCGGTCTTGGCCACCGGATTGACCACGTCGTTGGCACCGATCACCAGCGACACGTCGGTATTGGCGAATTCGGGGTTGATGTCGTCCATGTCGGCGATGAGGTCGTACGGCACGCCGGCCTCGGCCAGCAGCACGTTCATGTGGCCGGGCATGCGGCCCGCGACAGGGTGGATGGCGAACTTCACCTTCACCCCGCGCTCGATCAGGCGCTGGCTCAGCTCCCAGATCTTGTGCTGCGCCTGTGCCACCGCCATGCCGTAGCCGGGCACGATCACCACGCGCTCGGCGTAGGCCATCATGGCGGCCACGTCGGCGGCCTCGATGGGCTTCATCGACCCACCGATCTCCTGCATCGCCGCGCTGCCACCGCCGAAATTCGAGAACAGCACGCCGCTGATGGGGCGGTTCATGGCCTTGGCCATCAGCCGTGTCAGCAGCATGCCCGCCGCGCCGACCATCATGCCGGCGATGATCAGCGCCTCGTTGCCCAGCACGTAGCCTTCGAACGCGACCGCGAGGCCGGTGAAGGCGTTGTACAGCGAGATCACCACCGGCATGTCCGCGCCGCCGATGGGCAGCGTCATCAGCACGCCCAGCGCCAGCGACAGCGCGAAGAACGCCACGATCCACGGCAGCGCCAGCGTCTGCAATGCCATCACGCCACACACCACGGCGGCCAGCGCCACCAGCGCGTTGAACCACTGCTGTCCCGGAAACGTGTAGCGCTTGTCCATGCGCCCGTCGAGCTTGGCCCAGGCGATCACCGAGCCGGTCAGCGACACCGCACCGATCAACGCACCGACCACGGCAAGCCCCAGCGTGAACATGGAAGGCATCGGCTCGCCGGCCGAGGCCGGGCCGTTCGAAAGCCGCACCAGTTCGACCGCACCGATCGCCGCCGCCGAACCGCCGCCCATGCCGTTGAACAGCGCGACCATCTGCGGCATGTCGGTGATGGCCACCTTCTTGCCCCACAGCCAGTTCAGCGCCACGCCGATCACGATGGCCGCGATCATCAGGCCGATGTTGTGCAGGCCGGGGAGGAAGAACGTCGCGACGGTGGCGATCAGCATGCCCGCACCGGCCCACTGGATGCCGCTGCGCGCGGTCTTCGGGCTGGCCATGCGTTGCAGGCCCAGCAGGAACAGCGTGGCGGCCACGAAGTAACTCAACTTCACCAGCGTCAGTGCACTCATGCCAGGTTCCTTTCCGGTAACGACGCGGGTTGCTTGTCCTGCCGATGGTGTTCGCGCATCTCGATGGCGGTCTTGAGCAGGCCCACCATGCCCAGCCCCAGGGCCACCAGGCCCAGCGACAGCTGGTTCACGACCGTGCTGTCGGCCATGTAGGCCCCCGCCAGGCCGATCACCAGGGCACCCAGCGTGTACGTGCCCAGCAGTGCCAGCATCCAGCGGCCCTTGCGGGGATCCTGCCAGACGCGTCGCGATAGATCGTTCTGCGTCCTGGCAGGGTCCTGCAGCGAAGACAGGCCGATGCCGATGCCCGCGTACAACAGCAGATAGTTCCAGTCGTCGTAGACCGGCGACCAGCCCGCGGACTTGGCGAAGGATGCCGTCCACCCCGACTTCACCGCGTACCCCAGCGCCACCAGCAGGGCCGGGTACTGCAGATAGCTCACACGCTGGAAGACCTCACGCACCGACGTCCGTTCATGCGAAGGCACGACGTGGACGCTGCTCACTTGCCACCCGCGGGCGGCTTGCTGCTCTTGAACATTTCCAGCATGCGCTCGGTGACAACGTAGCCACCGGCGGCATTGCCGGCACCCAGCAGCACGGCGATGAAGCCGATGACCTTCTCGAGCGTGGTGTCCGCATGCCCCAGCACCACCATCGCACCGATCAGCACGATGCCGTGGATGAAGTTGGAACCCGACATCAGCGGGGTGTGCAGGATCACTGGCACCCGGGAAATGATGACGTGGCCGGCGATGGCCGCCAGCATGAAGATGTACAGCGCCACGAACCCGTCGCTCATCCGCTCCCCCATCCTGATCACGTTGTCGACGCCCGGGCCCGAAGGACCATGCAGGCGGTTCTCCGCATCATAACCGCCCCTGAATCCATTGGAAGCCGCATCGCGGCCGCGTCAACCGACCGCCGTCCCGGGCGTTTCCGTCCCTGCACCCCCACTCACACAGGACATCGCCATGAAACGCACGCACCTGCTGGCTCTGGCTTTACTGCTGTCGGGCACCATCGGCACCGCGCACGCCGGGGATGTCGGCGACCGCGTCGACCATCGGCTGGACCGGAAGGGGGATCGCGTGGAGCAACGCCTGGATGACCGGGGCGACCGCATCGAACACCGCTACGACCGCGGCGCACGATGGGCGGGCCAGCAGGGCCACGCGCGGGTCGCCCACCACCTGGAGCGACGCGGCCAGCGTGCCGATGCACGCCTGGACCGTCGGGGTGATCGCGCCGACGCCCGCTGGGACCGGCGTGGCGACCGGTTCGATCGCCGTTGGGACCGTCGTCACTGAGCCACGGCTAAGCTATGTTGGTGACCACCGCGCCCGACCTGTCCGCTGCAACATCGTCGCCGCCCCGTGTGGCGGCGACGCTGGACGTGTTCCTGGCGGACATCGGCCCGCGTGCTTTCCGCTTCGCCGAGGCCGGCCTGCGCCACCGCGACGACGCGCTCGACGTGGTGCAGGATGCGATGATGAAGATGCTGGCGTACCGCGAGCGACCGGCCGCGGAGTGGACGCCCCTGTTCTGGAGCATCCTGCGCCGCCGCATCGTGGACGTGCAGCGCAGGGCCGGCTTCCGCCTGCGCTGGCTGCTGCCCACCGGCGACCGTGGCGAGGAAAGCGCGGTGGACTGGGCACCCGACCCCACGGCCGGTCCTTCGCAATCGCATGACCAGCGCGAGGCCCATGCGCGGTTTGTCCAGGCCCTGCGTGGCCTGCCCGCCCGCCAGCGCGAGGCATTCACATTGCGCGTGCTGGAAGAACTGGACGTGGCCGATACCGCGCGCGTCATGGGTTGCTCGGAAGGATCGGTGAAGACCCACCTCTCGCGTGCCCGTGAAGCCCTGCAGATGCAACTCGAGGAATTCAGATGAACCCGGTCGATGAGAAAACCACCCTGGATGCGCACGCCAGGCAACTGCATGCGGCGTCGCTGTCCCGGCTTTCGCCGCAGACGCTGTCGAAGCTGCGTGCCGCGCGCCATGCCGCCCAGGCGGGGGATGCGCCGGTGCGCACCGGGCAGTGGCGCTGGCTTACGGCGACCGCGTTCACCGCGGTGTTCGCGGTCGGCATCGGCCTGCAATTGATGTCACCGGATGCGTCGCAACCCGCGCCCGGCGAACAGCCCGCCGGCAATGTCATCGCGTCCACCACCCTGCAGGACGCGTTCAGCGACACCACCGTGCTGGACGAAGACCCCGATCTCTATCTCTGGCTGGCTTCCGCCGAAGCCCAGCCGCTGGCCGTGGAGTCCATCCCGTGAAACTGTTCGTTCCCCTGACGCTGACCCTGTCGCTGCTGCTGTCTAGCAGCGCATTCGCACAGACCGCATCTCCTCCGCCGGAATGGGACAAGCTGACACAGCAACAGCGCGACGCGCTGATCGCGCCCGTGCGTGACCGATGGAACCGCGAACCGGAAGAACGCGCCCGCATGCTGGAACGCGCGCAGCGCTGGCAGTCGATGAGTCCGGAACAGCGCCGGCAGGCGCGCCACGGGATGAAGCGCTTCGAAAGCATGAGCCCGGACCAGCGCAAGCAGGCCCGCGCGCTCTACGGCCGCATGAGGGAGCTCACGCCCGAACAGCGCAACGTGCTGCGCGAGCAGTGGAAGACGATGACGCCCGCACAACGCGAAGAATGGATGCGCACCCACGCCCCGAAAGACGACAGGCCGCCACGACCCCAGCCGTGATGCGACGACGCGGCGGCGTCGCGACGCGGTCACCCGACGCAGGGGGATGAATTTCCTCGACCTTCGCGTGCCGGCCCGTCCTTGCCTCAGACCGTTTGCGCATCCTGCACGGCCATCGCGCGCTCGGGCCATACCGTCTTCGCCAGCAGTTCGTCGCTCCAGTCGAACTGGAGCGCACCGTCCTTGACGAACAGCGCGACGAAATTGAACACGTTGCGCGCATACATCTCGCTGGCGTGCACGGCACCCAGGCTGGCGAGATTCAACGGACCGGCGATGGTGACGCCCTGGTGGTCATACGTATCGCCGGGGCGCGTCAGCTCACAGTTGCCTCCCGTTTCCGCGGCCAGGTCGACGATGACGCTGCCCGGCTTCATGCCTTCGGCCATCGCCGTGGAGATGATCTTCGGTGCGGGACGCCCCGGTACGGCAGCGGTGCAGACGATCACGTCGATGCCCTTCAGGTGATCGGCCAGCCGCTGCTGCTGCAGGGCGCGCTCTTCGTCCGTCAACGGGCGCGCATAGCCGCCCTCGCCCGCCGCACTGACGCCCAGGTCAAGAAACTTGCCGCCGAGCGATTCGATCTGTTCGCGGGTTTCCGGGCGCACATCGAACCCTTCCACCTGCGCACCCAGCCGCTTCGCGGTCGCGATCGCCTGCAGGCCGGCGACGCCGGCGCCGACGATCAGCACCTTCGACGGGCGGATGGTGCCGGCCGCGGTGGTCAGCATCGGGAAGAAACGCGGCGCCAGTTGCGCCGCGATCAGCACCGCCTTGTAGCCGGCCATGCCCGCCTGTGAACTCAGCACGTCCATCGCCTGCGCGCGTGTCGTGCGCGGCAGCTTCTCGAGCGGGAACGACTGGATGCCGCGTGCCTGCAGCGCGTCGGAGCGGGCAGCATCGCCCTGCGGCTGCAGCACGCCTACGAGGGTGGCCCCCGACTTGAGGTGCGCGATGTCGGCGGCGGACGGCGGTTGCACGCACAGCACCAGATCGGCGGCACCCCGTCCTTCGCCCGCATCGAGCTGGGCACCGGCGTCGGCGTAGGCCTGATCGACGAAACCGGCGCCGGTACCGGCACCGCGCTCCACCGTGACGCGGGCACCCGCCGCCAGCAGCTTCTTGACCGTTTCGGGCGTGGCCGCCACGCGGCGTTCGCCGCTGGCGGTTTCCTTCAGTACGCGAACCTCGACCGCCATGCGCCCCTCGTCTCAGGTCATCCGTGGCCCGATGCTAGCAAATGCCGGGCAGCGCGGTGGCTGTCGTGCGGAAGGGACCTTGGGGGCCGACACGGGGGCGGCGGGCAGCGTCAGACCGCGGCGACGGTCGCCGGGGCGGGTTCCAGCCGGTCGATGACGCCCTGCATGGCGCTGTCGAAGGCGTCTTCGCTCTGGTGGGTGCGCAGGCGACCCAGGCGGACCATCGCGGCCAGCTCTTCCGGCGAGGCCACGCAGAAGCGCACGCCGCGCCGGTTCACGAACAACAGGCGCGAGGAGATCGGGCTGACCCAGGACAACTTGCCCGGCTGCACCTTGTTGTCCTTGTCGATGAAGTCCAGCCAGGTACCGATCTCCAGCTTGCGGAAATGGTCGGCATCGGTGTGGTCGAACTCCAGCGTGTCGGTGCCCGCCACCAGCTCGATGGGCATGGCGACTTCTTCCACCGTGGCCTTCGGCAGGACGACCTGCGGCAGTTCCGGCAGGGATTTCTCGAGATCGGGACGCGATGCGGCGACCGCCTGCAGCGTGTCATGCAATGCATCCACCGCCGCGCTGGCGGCATCCTGGTTCATGCCGACACTGGAGAACACTTTCTGCAATGCCGGGCGCCAGGCCTGCAGCCACGGCTTGCCGATGATGTGGCGCTGGGCCTCGGAAAGTTCCTCCAGCAGGCCGTCGGCCACGGTCAACGCCTCGGCCAGGCCTTCGCCTTCCTCGCCCTCGCGCAGCACGGTCATGGTGACGTGGTGCGCCCACGGCTGGCGCAGGAAATCCTCGATGGCCTGCGGCACCCGGCGTTCGCCCAGGCGCGCGTCGAGCTCGGCATTCATGCGCGTGCGCGCGGCCTCCAGCCGCTCCTGGCCGCGCTGGATCTCGGCGGCACGACGCTCGGCGATCTCGATGCGACGGCGGTGCTGCTCCAGGAAGGAGCGGAATTCTTCTTCCAGGGTCAGGAAGATCGCAAGATTCTCGTTGAACTCGGCGGTCAGGCGGTCGACCACTTCCTCGACCTTGGTCAGCAGCGTGCGTTCGGCGGCGCTCTCGCCGTTGTTGCCCTCGCAGGCCTCCGCCAGGACGTTGAGCAGGCGGCGCGCCGGATGGGTCTTTTGCACGAACATGCGGCGGTCCAGCAGGGCGACCTTCACGAACGGGACGACGAGGCGCCCGATCAATTCGCGTGGGCGGCCATCCAGGTCCCGCTCGTCCAGCATGACGTCGAACAGCATGCCGACCAGGTCGATGGCGTCCTCGTCCACCGGCGCCAGGCGCGCGGTCGACGGGTCCACGCCCAGCTGGGTGGCGCTGCTGAGCACTTCATTCTTCAGGCGCTGGGCCAGAGACTCGCCGTTGTCGCCGATGGCAGCACGCAGGGTGGCACTGGGCGACGCCTGCAGCAGCGAAAGCACCGACAGCATTTCCCGCTGCGACAAGTCGCGCTGCGACTGCGCGGCCGAACGCGGTGCCGCCTCGGCCGCCGGCTCGCGACCGCGACGGGATTCCTGCAGCAGGTGATGCAAGGCTTCCAGCAGCACGCCCTGCGCGCCGGGGGTCGGGGAGTAACCGGGAGGGACGTCGCCGAAGCCCGCCATCTGCGACGGCGAGGAGGTCGCCTGCAGTCCGCGGCTGACACCGGCCATGCGGTTGACGAAACGCGCTGCCCAGGCGGGCGCGCCTGTTTCATCCGTGCGATCCAGTTCCTCGGCTTCTTCGGACGGCTCGGGTGCCTGGCGCTGGGCACGCCGCGCAGGCATTTCCGGCATCACTCCGACCTGCGCCAGGCGCTGGTCCAGGGCTTCGTAGACGCGGGCGATGCCCGGCACCAGGTCGCGCTCGCACAACTTGATGACGACCAGCCGCACTTCGGTGGTCAGGTCGCAGGTGGCGAAGGCATGCTGCACGGCCACGCCGATGTGCTCGGGACCGATCGGGTTGTGTTCGGCATCCAGCACCAGGTTGCCGGCGATCCAGCCCAGGCGCCGGTCCAGGCGCAGCAGCACCGACTTGCATTCACGCAGGATGACGCTGGCCAGGTTGCGTGCGGCCAGACGGGATTCCAGTTCCTGCTCGGAGACCAGGGTCAGGGTCTCGTCGATGGAATAGGTCAGCGCCTTCTCCATCGACAGCGGTTCGCCCTCCTCCAGCGACTGCCAGGCGCGCAGCATCTGCGCACGGAAGCGGGTGATGATCTCTTCCCGCCGGCGGCGCAGTTCGCGCATCGCATCCAGGAATGCCATCTGCGACGGACCGGCGCGCTCGGCGCGGTCGAACAGCGCGTCATCGAACCTGCCCAGCGCCACGGCGAAGCCATCGACCAGCGGCGGGATGGCCGCGTCGCGTGCCTGCTCGAGCAGGCGTGCGTCCCGCCCGGGGCGGTTGGCGATGTTGGAGGTATTCGACATGCGCAGGGTTCCCCGCCTGGGAAGGCGAGAGGAGGATCGGGGGATGCGGACGGAAATCCGCCACCCCATCGTAGGAAATCCGGCTGCCGGACAACCGTGATGGGCTCTGCACTTTAGCGCCATGCGTCACAATCGACACGCTAAACTTGGGGTATGCCGACCACATACCCCCTGCACTTCCTCGACGCGCGCCGTTCCGTGCCCTCCAAGCAACTGGGCGAACCCGGACCGGATGCCGCCACCCTGCACCGCATGCTGGCTTCGGCCGTGCGCGTGCCCGACCACGGCAAGCTGGTGCCCTTCCGCTTCATCCGCATCGCCGGCGACGACCGCCACGTGCTGGGTGAGCTGCTTGCGGCACGCACCTTGCATCTCGACCCGCAGGCGCCCGCCGCCGCCGTTGAAAAGGATCGCGCCCGCTTCTCGCATGCGCCGCTGGTCATCACCGTCGTCGCACGCCTCACGCCCGGCCACAAGGTGCCGGAGCAGGAACAGCTGCTGACCGCGGGGAGCGTGTGCTTCGCGTTGCTGCAGGCGGCGCAGGCATCGGGTTTCGGCGCACAGTGGCTGACCGGCTGGATGGCCTACGACGCGGCCGTTGCCGACACCTTGGGGCTGCAGGCAGACGAGAAGGTCGTGGGCTTCATCCATATCGGCACCGCGCAGATCGACGTGCCCGAGCGCGAACGCCCCGATCCTGCCGCACTGCTCAGCGACTGGTCGCCGCATGCCTGAGCCGCAACCGCTGCGCACGCTCTACCTGGTCGATGCCAGCCTGTACATCTTCCGCGCCTGGCACTCGATGCCGGACGAGTTCCAGGACGCCGACGGCTGGCCGACCAATGCGGTGCACGGTTTCGCGCGCTTCCTGCTGGACCTGCTGGAGAAGGAGCGTCCTCAGCACATCGCCATCGCGTTCGATGAAGCGCTGGACAGCTGCTTCCGCAATCGCATCTATGCGGCGTACAAGGCCAATCGTGAGCCGGCACCGGAGGAACTGCGTCGCCAGTTCACCCATTGCAAGGCACTGTGCGCCGCCTTGGGCCTCAACGTGCTGGCGCATGGCGAGTACGAAGCCGATGACCTCATCGGCACCGCGCTGCACGGCGCGCGACCGCAAGGCTTCCGGGGCGTCATCGTCTCGGCCGACAAGGATCTCTCGCAGCTGCTGATGGACCACGACGAACAATGGGACTTCGCGCGCGGCCAACGCTGGGGCAGCGCCGGCGTGAAAGCGCGCCACGGCGTGGAGGCGCGGCAGATCGCCGACTACCTGGCATTGACCGGTGATGCGGTGGACAACATCCCCGGCGTCACCGGCATCGGCGCCAAGTCCGCCGCCATCCTGCTGGCCCACTTCGGCGACCTGGACACGCTGCTCGCGCGCGTCGACGAAGTGCAGTTCCTGCGCATGCGGGGCGCCGCGACCCTGGCGCTGCGGCTGCGCGAACAACGCGAGCACGCCCTGCTGTGGCGTCAGCTCACAACCATCGCGCTTGACGCGCCACTGGAGGGCATAGAGCCCGGCTACACCCGGGCGGCGGCGGATGACGGCACGCTTGCCGGGCTCTCTGACGCACTCCGCTTCGGCCCGATGACGCGGCGACGGTTGCGGGTTGCGGCGGGGCTGAAAGAGTGAGGTGAGCCCCCGCGATGCAGGGGCTAAAATGCAGCCTGCGTTTTCCAGGAACGGATGGATGCACTTGCTCGTATGTGGCGGCGCCGGTTACGTCGGCTCGCATGTCGCCAAGGTTCTGCACGCGCGTGGTCACCACGTCACCGTTCTGGACAATCTGAGTACCGGCCATCGCGAAGCCGTGCGCTGGGGCCAGCTGATCCGCGCCGACCTCCTCGACGCTCCCAGCCTCGAGGCAGCGTTCCAGGGGCAGCATTACGATGCCGTACTCCATTTCTGTGCCCGCTCCCTGGTCGGGGAGTCGATGAGCGCGCCCTACGACTACTACGAGAACAACGTCGTGGGCACGCTGAACCTGCTGCGCGTGATGCGTCGGCACGCGGTGGACCGCATCGTCTTCTCCTCCACGGCCGCGGTATTCGGCGATCCGGTGAGCGCGCTCATCGACGAGGAGCACCCCAAGGCGCCGATCAATCCGTACGGGGCCAGCAAGCTGATGGTCGAGCGCATCCTGGCGGATGCGGCGCAGGCCTATGGGCTGCACTCGGTTTGCCTGCGCTACTTCAACGCGGCGGGCGCTTCCGCTGCGGACGGCATCGGCGAGTCCCACGAACCGGAAACCCACCTGATCCCGAACCTGCTGCGTGCGCTGATCAATCCTGCGGCTCCGCTGAAAGTGTTCGGGCAGGACTACCCGACACCGGATGGCACCTGCGTGCGGGACTACGTGCATGTGCTCGATCTGGCGGATGCGCACGTGCGGGCGCTGGACCACATGACCGACGTACCGGGTGCGCAAGCGTTCAATCTGGGCAACGGCACCGGTTTCAGCGTCATGCAGGTGATACGCGCGGCCGAACAGGTCACGGGGTTGCCGGTACCGTTCGAAGCCGCGCCGCGTCGCGCCCGTGATCCACCCGTGCTCGTGGCGGCGAGCCAGCGGGCACGCGAGGTACTCGGATGGGCCCCGACCTACACCGACATCGAAGCCGTGCTGCGCAGTGCATGGGATTGGCATCGCACACCGGCATTCTGAACGGGCTGCGCGCCCTGTACGCAAGAGGATCCAAGATGAAACTTCCGCATTTCCTGTCCAGCTACCTGAAGCACAGCAAGAACCTGATGGACTCGCATGACGAGGGCGAGGCCATGTCGCTGGCGGTGGGGGGCGACTACGAGGCCGTGGGAGTGTTGGAGTTCCAATTGCTCAAACACCTGGGACTGCAGCCGGGTCACACGGTGGTGGATGTCGGCTGCGGCAGCGGGCGCCTGCCCTACCAGCTCAAGGACTATCTGACCGGTCCTTACGTCGGCATCGATGTGGTGCCCGAATTGTTCCAGTACGCGCAACGCAAGTGCGGACGGGACGACTGGCGCTTCTATGCGGCACCCGGCACGGTGATTCCGGAGCCGGACGCGTCGGCGGACTTCATCACGTTCTTCTCGGTGTTCACGCACCTGCAGTTCGAGGAAACCTACCGTTACCTACAGGACGCCAAACGGGTGCTCAAGCCCGGCGGCAAGATCGTGTTCTCGTTCCTGGAGTTCCGCATCCCCTCGCACTGGAACATCTTCGAGGCCTCATTGCAGGACACGCGGCCGGACAAGGTGCTGAACCAGTTCATGGATAGGGACGGGATAAATGCGTGGGCACGACACTTGGGCCTGACAGTCGATCACACCCTCGATGGCGACACCAACTATATCCCGCTAGATCGCTTGATCCAGTGGGATCATGGCCGCGAAATGAAAAGTGTAGGCAGCCTGGGTCAGTCTGTCTGTGTCCTTGGCGCAATCTGAGCCAAACCACGTGCACCGCTCTTCATCTTCTCCCGCCACAGGCAATTCGCTAGCTCTCCAGATATCCATCAAAGCATTTCGACATGACTCTCGCTACTAGCGAAGGCTTTACATGAACGCCGTCGGCTTCCCAGGCAACACTGGCCGCCGAGTGGGTAACGAACTCGTAGCTGGGAAGATAGTCGACGAAATCGTGGTTCGACGCAGCGCTGAGCGCTGCAGCGAGCAAGGCAGCCTTTGAATACTGGTTGGCCACCACTGAATCCAAGCCAGTAAACGTTGCATGAAGCGGCACGGGAGAAGCCGTAAGCAGCACCTTCGCGCCATGCCCGGTCAATTCCCGGATGATTCGTATGATGTCCTCCAGAGCATCCTCGACCTCTCGTGGCGAAAGGTTGTGGAAGCTGTATCGATCACCCCGGCGCGCAGCCCTAACACTGCCGCCCGGCGATCTGTTCACATAGATTTGATCGAGGTCATCGAACCAGCTTTCTGTGTAACCGAGCGTTACCACCACGACACCGGCCAAGGGGATCTGCCTGTAGCATTCCAGCAAACGTGCACGGGCCGTTTGGAACTCGTAAAAGCTAAGTGGCTTCAAACCGGACGCCAGCATATCCACCCACTCGTCATCACCGACTTGGAGTGCGCCCACGGTCATAGCGTCGGCCCGCGACCCGAGCCGAAGAAGATCACGCATGGCAGCCGGGGTATAGGCATTGAGGGCACCGTTTCGCGCTCCAAGCCCGGTTTGTTCGTACCATTCGGAATCGAAAACGTACTTGCTGGTAATGCAATCAAAACCTTTCGCTACCAGCACTGATTCTACATTCCTGGCGAAGCAGGACCCAATGGTGAAAACTTTCTGATCGCGCGCGATCTGGAACTTTGGCTTTATGGCGAGATCTGGAATGTCCCCGGAAATTCGCTCATATCCGGAGCCTCCGCTACCACGACTCGCGAAGATGCGCTGGTTGTTCGCGTTCGTTACCGCTACCGCGGCTTTGTACTGGAGCTTGCTGCCAATCATTGGATTCCACCTGTCGTCCACAACAACAAAGCAAACTCGAACTCAACGGCTCGGAAGACGAGCCATGAATCGTTCCACTGTCTGACAGACCACGATGTCGGGTGCGTATTCGCGAACGACATCAAGATCAAGATCCGCAGACCACACAAACCTGAAGTCCCGAAAAATCCGAGAGAACCACCAAGATAGCGAAGTGGAATGATTGCCGCGCTCGAAAAAGGAATTTCCGAAACAAAGCACTCGCGCACCAATCGGAGCCGTTGGCGCAGACCACTGTCGCTGCGTACCAACGTGTCCGGAATCCACGTCGGCCGATGCGACCAGTATCGGCTCTTCGCAGGAAATCCCAGCGACCTCGAGTTTCGATGCCAGAATCAGTCTTTCCAGTCCCTTGGGGTAAAGGCCCTCGAACCGCGAGGCGAGATCAGCCATCAAAAGCTGCTCCTTTGTCTGCGTTGTACGAACACATCCTCCGTACCCCATGCGAACAAGCAGATGCTGAACCAGCACCTCGCAACCGAGGGGACTGAGGTGTGAATCGAGTTTTCGGTAAGAAGCATCCCCAGCAAGGCTTTGACGAAGCACCGGAAGCCCATCGATCACGTCGTCTTCGCAAGCGAGATGCTCGATGATTGACAGATACTGCGAGGATCCCACCGAGCACGGATAAGGCACGAGCTCGGGCGAAACCGACGTTTTCTCTGGTATGAACAACTGAAAGAATCTACTACCCTCCAAAGAAAGACTCTTGGAGCGATCCCGTACCAGCTTGAGCCAAGCAGCTGAGATGCGCGCAGATCCCTGCTTCTGGTACAGGGAAACGACATCATTACTGCCACGAAACAAGAACAGAGCACCATCTTGACCAATGATTGCAGCTTCATCAGCCGAGGTCGTCCCGGCACTCGCGGGCAAACCATCCTCTGATGAGCGCGATGACAACGGCGACAACAGGGGGACAATACCCTCTTTCGTCCGGCTCGAAATCAGCGAAACATACTGCCCGAGCTCTGGGGCCGACAGGGCGTCAGTAAGGATAGCGGCATGCAGAGGTCGCCAGATCTTTAGTGATCCGACGCCGCTTCTGTCAGGACACAATCGAACATTGCCAGCAGCGAGGTCATCAAGGCTCAAGCACGAAGGTGTTGCCAGCGAGAACCCCCAACCCCTGCCACCCAGATCCGGACGCGTTATCGGTTCAAACCTGCATTCTTCGATCAACTCGCCGGAAGAAGTCAGGAAATACAAACTATTGGCCCCAGACCCGGCCCCAGTCACCCATCCTGAGACGGATCTCGAGTTGGCGGACTCGATTACGCCGCTCATTTCGAGATCTTGACCAAGAACGGAGCCACCTTGAAGTCCCCGACATAAAGTCCCCGCTCTGGAGCCCAGCACAACGCCCCCAAGCTCTCATCGCTGAACTGGCTCATCAAGGGGTGATCCAACCGTATCAGCTCCCCCGACGAAAGCCTCAAGGACGGATGGCTTCCTCTCGGATCCGCCGAGTTGCGGCAGTACGATTCAATGGCGACATCCGAATACGACGTGGCCATGACGCTGGACTGCACCTCCGCTCTAATGCTCGAGCAGGCCCATTTCAGATGGTAGGTGACCAGATCGCCGCGTAGAGACCCAGCTTCGGGGAGGCGAGAACAGAAATGAAATCCACCACTGTAGTTAACCTCCACCCTGGCCAGGTGCGGCTTGTAAAGTGCAGTATTCGGGATTGCTATCGACCTCTGCTCGCAAGTTCGCAGACGAAAATCGAAATCGGGCTCCGCTGCAGACTGGAGAACGTCCAGCCCCCTAGTGTAGAGGACCGAATCTTCGCACGTTGATAGGTACTCACGGAGATTCACACCCAACCAAGGCGCCGGCTCGATGATCTCGTCAACATCGCAAACAATCGACCAAACGTAGTAGTTGCGGCACCCGTTGGCGATACTAGACATCATGCTTGCCCTTGCAGCGTCGTCAAATGGAAAGCCCTTGACAGACCAAACTCCCCCCAGGCCGAAATCAGAGAACGCCTCGGGCACGGGTGTTACCACGAATATGTTCTCGACGCCGAAAAGTCGCCCGTAGTAGGAAAGGAAGTATGGAAACCAGGCATTCGCGTCATTTGCGTAAGTAATCACCGCCGCCTGGCGGCGAACTCGCGCCGGTAATGCGCTGTCGCCCTGCTGCTGGGACATAATGCTACGCGAGCGAGGCGTAAGGAACCTCTTGGAGACCACCAAACTGTCGTTCGACTGCGAGTTGATCCGCACGGCCAGATCAAGTGGCGCCACTTTCTTGAGCTCCACAATTTCCGCACCTCCAACGCAGACGACGCTGAGAGCGCCTGACAGGAGTTCTGACTGTAGAGCTGGAGAGAGTTCGATCCTGAAAGAATGTCCACTGAACCCGTCTTTGGTCAGCTCTTTTCGCAACGCGCCCAGGATCCCTACCGCCACAAGCTCTTTGCCACGCCTAAGCTCGATGACTGGCAAGTCATGTTGCGTCGACCAGACGTCCTCGATTCGCACCCAACCCGACGCGGAAGATCGACCGACAGTCTCGATAACACCAGAAAGTATCGCCGCCCCCATCTGGAGACTCTCCATTTGATCTGTGCTTGGAAAAGAACTAGATACTCGCGCCCACCAACGCCGCCATATGCCGGCTGGCCAGCCCGTTGCCACTCAGAAACTCGCGGTAGCGCGCGGCAAGCTTGATCCGGTTCTCATCGAACTCGTCAGCATCCAGTCTCCAGAGTTCAGCCAACTGCGACCTCGATACGCCGCCGGACACTTGGGATGCCAGCACATGGGGAACCTTCATCGTCTCGCACAGCTCTCTGGTTCTGGAGTCATGTGCGATGCAGACCGCAGGAACACCAGCCTGCAACGCGAGCATCACGCCGTGAATTCTGGCGCCAATCACGAAGTCGAACTTCCTGTAGTAACTCATCCACGACGCCGTATCAAAGAACACTTCCGAGTGCCGATGACTCCACTTCCTGAACTCTTCTTCAGACAAGTGCGGACATACGAAGTCGCGACACTGCTGGATTGCCTCGGGCTGCATCTCGTGCAACTCGCCCCGCGCCAGCTGCACCATTTCTTTGGGGCTCTGCATGACATATCCGCCTCCCGTCACTGTCGCGATGTGGGCAAGGGACGCTTCCAGCCTCGCCAGATGCCTCCACCTGTAATGACCCGCAACCACGCACACGCGCGAAGGAGTTTGGAATGCCGCGCTCAAGGTCTGGCCGAGGCGCGTGTCAGGGCTGATGAACAAAGTTGGACAGCCAAGTGCGACGCAGTTCACCCCGATGTCTAATCCGTCGATAACCTTCTTACTGAACTCGCCCCTCACCGCAATGTTTGGTTGGCCCGAACTCGGGGAACGCTTCCCGATCTCTTTCAGCCAAGCGCGGGTGCCCTGCGGCACGTTGGGAATGGAGAAGTCAACTCCAGACTGGACGCCAAGCCCAATCGCGACGATAGAAACGTTCAGCGCGGAAAGTTTCTGTGCCGATCCCCCCATATCCAGATGCTCGCCGACCTGATTGGCACAAGGCATTACCGCCAGCCGGCCCGCAGCCTCGATCTCCTGGTTGGAACAGTTCCAGGAAACTGACTTGTTCAACCCGAGCTGACGAGCGATTGCGTAATGAAAGGCCAGATTGCCGGTGTTCTGCCCGGTACTATCGTAGAGCGACGACGCATCCTTCAAGCCTGCATCCTGCAGGCTCGGTTCGATCCCATAGATGAATGTTGAGTCGTTCAAATCAGACATCAGAGGATCTCCAGGTGCATCTTTGCGATCTTGGCGTGACTCAAAGGCGGCTCGACAGCTTCGCGGCAACTTGTCCAGCGGGCTGAATCCTGCATTTCCAACATTGAGCTCGCCCAAGCAAGCGCATTGCCTACCTGGACGGCCTTCCCATTCACGCCGTCCAAGACCTTTTCCGCCATACCACCGATGTTGCTTACCAGCAGTGGACGCCCATGGACAAAGGCCTCCTGTATCACCATCGGCGAGTTCTCCCACCAGACGGAAGGCACCACCACCCAATCGATGTTGGCCATGCGACTGGCGATCTCATGCGGCTGGTAGGGCCCCACCCACTGGACCACGCCTTCCTTGATCAACGGGTCCGCCAGCTCCTTGATCTTGTCGCGGAACTCACCGCTCTGGGCCTCGAGGTTGGCGCCATGTACTTCCAGCACTATCTGTTTGCGCTCGGACTTGCGCATCTGCGTCAGCGCGCTCAGCAGCACGTCCAGGCCCTTGAACGGATTGATCTGTCCGAAATAGCCGAAACGGTTGCGGGTCTCCCCCTCCGCCAACGGTCGCGGCGGTAGCGGCTGGGCGTCATCCTGACCATTTTCGATGACCAGGATCTTGTCGGCCGGGATTCCCCACGCAATGTAGCGCTGGCGCAGGAACTCGGACGGTGACACGAACTGGTCGACGTAAGCGAAGTGGCTCAGGATGAAATTCTTGCGGCGCCAGAAGTCCTGCACCGAGTACTGCGGGAAGCAAAGACGGCAATCGTCATATGACTCGCGACTGCAGAGCCGGCCGCTGGTCTTGATCATCTGCCCTTGGTTGTTGCAGATGGCCATGTACTCGTGCAGCGTCAGCACCAGCTTGATCGTCGGATCGAACGCTTTGACGAGTCGCAGGAACTCCACCCCCAGATGGGCATAGTGATGCGTATGCACGACAGTGGGCCGCAGCGCGCGCAACAGATCAAGGAAGCTATTGACCAGCGAATGACGATGCGCCGCCTTGAGCATGGTCCAGTCACCGATGCCCTGTTCCCAGAGGTACTCGTTGGCACGTCTGGGCGTGATGGCGCCGTTGGCGCCCCGCCCGCGATCAGCGCTGGCCAGGAACCATGCCTCCTCCACGTCATCACTGTCGCGGTAGGCCTTGTAGAGATTGTAGGCAGCAATCTCGCCGCCCCCCAGGCTGAAGTCAGGGTGGCGGTGCGACATCACCAGGATGCGGGGCTTGCGGGACATCGGTAGCGTCTCCACTGCGTTCATTCGGCGGCACCCATCGACGCTTCGATGAGCGCCCGCCAGCGGGCCTGGTGGCGCAGTGCATTCCACAGTGTGACCTTGCTACGGAAATCCTGGGTGCCGAGCGCCGTCATCGACTGGCGCTCCAGGTGGACCAGTTCGACGGCAGGCAGGTAGACGGAGGAGAGCCCCGCGGCGCGCAACTTCAGGCAGAAGTCCGAATCCTCGAAGTCACCGATCAGGTAGCCCGTGTCCCAGCCCTCGATGCAATCGAAGTCGCTCCGCCTGACGAGCACACAGGCTCCCGTGACGGCCGGCACGTCGACCACACCCCTGCGCTGCTCCAGCACGGGATCCAGCCCCATCATGGGATGCTCGTTGATGTAGACGTCATGCTCGGGCGACCAGGTGAAGCGCATTCCGGCGTGCTGTACGCCGCCGTCCGCAAAAAGAAGCTTGGGCCCCACCGCGCCCACGTCAGGTCGCGCGTCCAATACCTCCACCATGCACTGGAGCCAACCCGGCCCCAGCGGGAAGACATCGCTGTTCAGGAACAGCAGGTGGCGCCCCTTCGCGTACTGCGCCCCGAGATTGTTGGCGCCGGAAAAGCCGCGATTTACGCCGCCCCAGACCCACGTGAAGGGGACGCGATACAAGGCATGCAACTCTTCGGCCATCTGGCGGAAGCCCGGCACGAGGCTTGGATCGTCCAGGACATAGATGAGCTGCGCGTTCTCCTGGATCCAGGGATCGCGCACCCATGCCAGCATCTGGTTCTCGACAAAGTCGACGCGGCCGTAGAGGGGCACCACGATGCTGACGACCGGCTCCTCGAGGACCTTGCCGCAATCGCGCACGAGGATCGGATAATCAGCCCAGTGTGTGCGCGCGCGCTCGATCATCCCGGACACCAGGGGCGCATCGAGTTCCGCAACGCGGCGGGACCAGTCTTCTTCCCCGGCGCCTACGCCGAACAGCCAGCGTGCGAAGGTCACCGGATCCTCGCTTAGGGGACTGAGGCCAGCTTCGGAGAGAAGATGGATTCCCTGCTCGGAAAGCGCTTTGATGCGGAAGGTGGTGGGCGCACCGGTTGCAGCGCTGTGGAGAATGAAACCGGACATCCGTGCGGGCGCACCAAACAAGGCCCCGAAAAGCTGGTGCACATCGTTTCGCACTAAGCGGTACGCGGTATCCACCGCGTAGGTGTTGCCCAAATCATCTTCGCCCCAGACCTGCATGCCGGGCTTGGCCGCCAACCAGCCCACCACCACCACATGACCGGTGCCCCGAATGATGTGGGCGGCCTCGACGTGCCCCTTCGCCTCGGGGCATTCCGTGGTCGCTGCAGGAAAGCGGGTGATCGCCTCGCGCCACTCGGGCGTATGCGGCGTCATCGTACTGGTCAGCAATCCCGCCGACGGGCCCAGGAGACCCGACTCCGCCTGGTTCAAGTCACGGGCGGACCCCAGTACGAGAGCCTGGGCATCCGCGCGCCCATCACGCAGGGCCCAGGACAAACTGACCGATGCCCCCGCGGGAATGTCGGCGACCAGCACGAAACCGGCCTGCGCCTCTTTCGGCAAGCTCAGGTGTGTCGACACGTCCGGTCGCCCGAAACGCGTCTCGCCCGTGGCCACGGGCCTACCATCAGCCGACAGGGTGAACTGGACAGGGCCCGTGCTCCATCCGCCCACCAGCACCTTGTCCCCCAGTCGTACGGCAACGTCCACCTTGAAGCGACATGGCGGGTCGCCCGACCGGTCGGGGAGCTCGAGGGGCGTTGCCTGGACGTCGACGGCATCCGGTCCGGACGCAAGCTTGGAAGGCTGCGCCATTTTCCCCAACAGATTCTTCATGGCAATGGTCGTGTGCTCCGTTGGCTGAAGAGGCGACGTGGTCGCCGCTTACTCCGTTTCGATGACGCTGGCGCGCACCAGCGAGAGAGGCATGCCCAGGCGCGACACGTTGCGCCCCACACGCACCTCCAGTTCCTCGACAAGTTCCTTGGCGACGACCGGCTGTTCAAGCGCCAACGACAGGTGGAACCCGTACTTCCCGCTGCGCTTCCCGATGTAGTCATTGACGTCGTCACGTTGCAGGCGCTCGAAGGACTCGAGCAGGTGCTTCTGGCCCGCAAACTCCAGGCAGACCACGGTCGCTTCGCGGCCGCGGTCGTCGATGGCCCATCCGACCACTTCCAGACTGTCCCGGGTGGCGCGGATGCGCTCCACCACACCCTGCGTATTGCCAAAAAGCACGGGATCCGAGTTCATCGCCGCATCGCGCTCTTCCGAAGACGCCTGCGACACGATGTCGCGATACGCCTCGAGCGCGTCCGCCGTGGGGCCGAAGAAGCGCATGCGCCCCTTGTCCAGCACGAGCGCCTTGTTGCAGGTATCCCGCAGCAGGCCGGTGCTGTGGCTGGCGAGGACCACGATGCGACTGCCCTCGAACCGATCCTTCATGCGCTTGCGGGCGCGCGCGACGAAGGCCGCGTCGCCCGTCGACAACCACTCGTCCATCAGCAGGATGTCGGGCTGCACCGCCGTGGTGATGGCGAACCCGAGCCGCATGCGCTGTCCGCTGGACAACGTGTACAGCGGGTACTCGGCGCGATCGCTCAATCCCGCGAACGCGAGGACGTCGGGCGCGATCGCCTTCAGCTGGCGATAGCGCAGCCCCATCGCCGTGCCACGCAGGAAAATGTTTTCCGCGACGGACGCGTACTCGGCGAAACCCAGCAGCGGGTTCAACAGCGACTGGCGGTGGCCTTCCACCCGCAGCACGCCTGCGGTGGGCGCGTAGGCGCCGTTCAGTACCCGCAACAGCGTCGTCTTGCCCGCGCCGTTAAGGCCCATGACGCCAATGCGATCGCCGTCGACCGCTTCGAAATTGATACCCGACAGGATCGTGGACTGATAGCGCACGGAACCCGACAAGGTGGCCAGCAGATCGCTGTACCCCTTTCGCCCGGTCTTGTGCACCTCGGTGGGCAGTTCCAGCGACACATGATAGGCGCGCAGCATTGCAGTCATCGGATTCCCTCCCTCACAGCCATGCCGGCATGCGTTTGGCCAGTCGCCCGTAGACCACGGACGCCAACACAAAACCTACAAGCGTCATTACACCCACGTAGGTGTAAGTCATGGGCTCGATGGACTCGCCCAACACCGGGGCGCGCACGACCGCCAACAGATGATGGAACGGGTTGCCACGCATCAGCATGCCATGCACGGTGCCGACCGGCGCATCCTTGGCGAACCAGACAATTGGCGTGATAAGGAACAACGCCAGCATGACGTTACTGAAGAACTGATTGACGTCAGGGAAGCGGGCGCCGATGAAAGCCAGCAGCGTACCGTAGAAGAAAAGATTGACCAGCATCGCGATCAAGCCGAGCAGTGCCCATAGGACCCCGGATGCCAACACTGGCGCATCGCCCACCAGAACGATCGCCAGCAGGGGGACGGCGAAGAGGAAGTAGATCACCGAGCGCGCAAGCGGCCGAAGAACATAGTCGGTCAGGCGGGAATGGCCTTCATGGATGTAGGGCAGATAGGCGGAGAAGCTGCTGCCCACGTCCATGATGGTCGTCGACATCAGACGGAATACGATGAAGCCGAAGCCCATGTGCGCGAGGAAACCGGCGTCATCCGTCGTGATCCCACCACGGATCGCGCGGAAAAACAGACCCAGTCCCCAGATGTACACGATCGGCGGAAAGAATATCCAGAAAAGCCCCAGCGCGTTCTTGCGATACTTGGTGATCACGTCAAGCCAACTCGCATAAAGCCAGTGATCGGGTTTGCGGAAGCTTTCAGCGAGATGTCGGAAAAGAAGCGTCATTGTGTGACTACCTGGAACTGAAATTTCTGGCAGGAGTTCCCGCGACACGCAGCCTGGATGTGCGCGGCGGAAAGGCGAGACCATAGTCGCCCTGGTCCAGCGTGAGATTCGGGTTGTAGGCCGGGTCATCGTGCAGGACGTCACCCCAGCGCCACTTCATGGCATGTACTTCAGCGGCAAAGCGTGCCTGCTTTTCGGGCGAGTCCTCGCTGCCGCGACTTGCCGACTCGTGATGGTAGAGCTCAGCGTACGGGGTCCAGACATTGCGGTAGCCCGCCTGAAGCAGCCGCAGGCAGAAGTCGATGTCGTTGAACGCAACAGGGAGGGCTTCGTCCAAACCACCCACCTCCTCGAACACCTCTTTCCTGACGGCAAGGCAGGCGGCGGTCACGGCACTCATATTCTGTGCCACCCAGGCCCGTGCCATATAACCGGGCGCACCACGCCCCATGCGGGTATAGATGTGGCCTGCGACGCCACCCAGCCCGAGGATGACGCCCGCGTGCTGGATGGTATCGTCCGGGTAGTACAGCATCGCACCTACGGCGCCGGCATCGCGCTGACTCGCGCGAGCCACCAGCTCCTCGAGCCATGACGGGTTGATGACCTCGGTATCGTTGTTCAACAGACACAGGACGTCACCGGCGGCATGTCGCACGCCTTGGTTGATGATTGCGGAAAAGTTGAATGGAATCGGATAGTCCAGCACGTGGACACGAGGCGTCTGGCGCAACTTGTCCAGCAACATGCACGCATCGGGGTCCAGGCTACCGTTGTCCACCACCACGACCTCGAAGTCGGGATAGTCCGTCTTCTGCAGCACGCTGCTTACGCAGAGGGAGAGCAGGTCAGCACGATCCCTTGTAGGAATAATGAGGCTGACCTTGGGGGCCGGGGCGGGCAGCATCAGTCGCGTCCGGTAGCATCCGGAAGAAACGATTTCCACGATGCCGTGGCGCCGGATGCGCTGCAGGTGCTCGCTCACTGCGCGCTGTCCGGCCGCCGAGGCGTAGCTCTTCTGCTCCCCTCCGAGTGCGGTGGAGCCTTCCGTCGCGCGCCAGTGGTAAAGCACTTTGGGGATATGGCAGATCTGCCCGGGCAACAGCACCTCGGTGCACCGGAGAGCCAAGTCATGGTCCTGGGAGCCTTCGAAGCCCTTGCGCAACATCCCCACCTGCGCCAGGAGACCGGCCTCCACCACCATCAGGTGGCATATATAGTTCTGGGAGCGGAGAAGTTCCGGATTCCAGCCCGGCTTGAAATGCGGATCGAACCGTCGGCCCGCCGCATCGATCTTGTCTTCATCGCTGTAGAGCAGCCTGGCCTGTGGATGCTCGGCCAACGCCAGCACCACTTGGTGCAAAGCGTCCGGACTCAGCTCATCGTCGTGGTCCAGGAATGCGACATGACTTCCGCCGGCGATGGCCAACGCACTGTTCGTCGCCTCACTGATATGACCGTTATTGTCCCTGAAGACCAGCTTGATACGTGCGTCAGCGTGCGCATAGGCGCGCAGGCACGCCTCAACCGCTGGATCGGATGATGCATCGTCCGCAATGCATAGCTCCCAGTTCGCGTACGTCTGCTCACGCACACTGTCGATGCAGCGCCGCAGCAATGGCAGCGGCGTGTTGTAGACGGGAAGCACCACCGAGATCAGGGCCCCTTCCGCGCAGCTTCCCGATTGTCTTTGCGCACGCTCCATCCCAGAAGCGCGCAGAGGGTCAAAATTTTCAAGCCAGTGCAGGTAACCACCGGCCGCATGGCGCGAAGCTCCGTAGTAGTGCTGGACAAGTGCGTCGACCGTGGCACTCAGTCCCTCTCGCGGAACCTGCTTCACGAACATGCCCACGCGGGTGACGAACCCGATCCACCCACGACGCTCATCGCCTCGCGCCTTTTCAGGTCCGCGAAACAGGGTCCACAGCGCGCGCGCGCGGGTAATGCGCCGGAACACCAGGGTTCCGATCTGAAATCTCGCGGGGCGAATGGAGGGATCGAAGCGAAGCGCCCGCAATGGGCGGCTGACAAGGACCAGGCCACGGATCCGCCCTCTGGCGTCGGGCTGGGGAAGCGGGATGCGGTTGGCTTCACTGCAGCCACCGCCATAATCCGGATACAGACAGGGCCGCTGGATGGCACCTTCGATAACCGCGAACTCGACCTCCATCATGTGCCAGCCCGGCGTCAACGCCTGGATTCCCTTGTCGGGATCGACGCGGAACTGCGGGTCATCGCCGTCAGCCACGTATTCCACGTCTCCGGACACCGACGTATGCGCCACCAGCTGGACAAGTGGAGTCAGACGTGCGCCCAACGGGGCCAACCAGGAAGATCGCCAGAAACGCAGAAACATGATTCCCCAAGGACAGCCCGAATCCGCTGCCAATCGCTGGATGGCAGGGGGTACTTGCCCCCTGCAATATTGGTCTCACAATGCGTACTGTTTATTCGACGTATAAGGTAGTTACAGGACATGCCCCGCAGCGAAGAAGGACGCGCCCGATGAATGACGCCCGCACACATCCCCCCACCGTGGTCTGGCAAGGCAAATACCAGCGCATGGTGGTGCGCGGCACCTGGGAATACGTCGAGCGCGCGCATACGGGCGGGCTGGCGGCGATCATCATCGCGGTGACGCCGGACGACAACGTGGTGTTCGTCGAGCAGTTCCGGGTGCCGTTGCAGGCCCGCACCATCGAGATGCCCGCTGGCCTGGTCGGTGACATCCATGCCGGCGAATCCATCGAAGTCTCCGCCGTGCGTGAACTGGAAGAGGAAACGGGCTGGACCGCGGACCACGCCGAAGTGCTGATGATCGGCCCCACGTCATCCGGCAGCAGCAGCGAGAAGATCGCGTTCGTCCGCGCCACCGGCCTGACCAGGGTGGGCGACGGTGGTGGCGACGGCGATGAGGACATCACCGTCCACGAAGTACCACGCGCGCAGGCGGCCGCCTGGCTGGTGCAGAAGATCAACGAAGGCTATGAGCTGGATGCGAAGCTGTGGGCCGGCCTGTGGATGATCGACCACAACCTGGACGGCACGCCACGCGGCTAAGGGCGCATCACGCCTCGCGCACGGCGTGGTAGCCGGCCAGCCGCCACACGCCATCGTCTTCCCGGCGCAGCGAGACGATCTCGCGGAAGGGGATAGCCGGGCCCCCCAGGGACACCGAGAATTCCAGCGCTCCGTAGGTACCGGAGGGCAGCGGCCCGCCGTCGCGGGACCGGTCCACGCGGACAGCGGTCCAACGCCGGCCGATGCCCCGCCCCAGCGACCTGCGGCCATCGAGCAACCGGGAAACGAAGACATCGCGTTCCGTCGTCTCCTTGACCAGCCGCGACGCGGCCTGCCACAGCACGCCGGTGTCGCCCTGCTCGATGGCGCCGATGATGCGCATCGCCGCCATCCCCAGGCGCGGCAGGTCGACATCCTCCAGTCCGATGCGGGGCTGTGCGCCGGACGCCCTTTCAGCTTCCATCCCTGTTTCACTCCGTTGGCTTCGCTCAACGGAGTTATTCGCGGCATCACGGCGCGACCGGACCACGCTGGCAAACACGCCGCGGTTGCACGACCCGGCTGCGTGCGGGTCTTGGGCAGCTAGGTCAGGTGCTGGCGGAAGAATGCGAGCGTGCGCTGCCAGGACAGTTCGGCCGCGGCCTGGTCGTAGCGCGGCGTGGTGTCGTTGTGGAACCCATGGTTCACGTCGGGATAGACGTGCGCGGTGTAGGGCACACCCGCCTGCTTGAGGGCCTGCTCGTAAGCGGGCCAGCCCTCGTTGACGCGCGTGTCCAGCCCGGCGAACTGCAACAACAGCGGCGCCTTGATGCGCGCGGCCTCTTCCGCGGTGGGCTGGCCACCGTAGTACGGCACGCCGGCATCCACCAGGTCGGGCAACCGCGACGCCAGCAGATTGGTCAGCAGGCCGCCGAAACAGAAGCCCACCACGCCCAGCTTCCCGTTCGTGCGCGGCAGGTCATGGGCGAAGCGCGCCGCAGACTCGAAATCCGACACCACTTTCGCCCGGTCCAGCTTGGCCTGCAGTGTGCGCCCATCGTCGTCGTTGCCAGGGTAGCCACCCACCGGGAAAAGCGCGTCCGGCGCGAAGGCGATGAAACCCGCCACCGCCAACCGGCGCGCGACGTCTTCGATGTAAGGGTTGAGCCCGCGGTTCTCGTGGATGACCAGCACCGCGGGAAAGCTGCCGATACCTTTCGGCATCGCCAGCAGGCCGCGGCCTTCACCATGTCCTTGGGGCGACGGAAACATGCGATAGACCGTACTGATGCGCGGATCATCCGCGGCCACCTGCGCGGCGAAGGCATACTGGGGCGTCAGCGTGCCGAGCAGGGCGGCCGCCGTGGTGCCGCCTACCGCGAACGCGGCCGCGCTGGACAGAAACCCGCGCCGGTCGATGCGGCCGTGCACGTAGTCGTCGTAAAGATCGAGCACGCGCTGGTCGAACTCGCCTGCCTGCTTGCGTTCACTGTCCATCGTGCTCTCCGGTCGGGGTGGGAAACAGGACTACGGAAACAACGGCTAGGAGGATGCAGCGATGTGCACGCCTCAGGCAAACGCGTCGGTCGCGCGCACCAGCGCGTCGATGTTTTCCAGCTCGAAGGCCGAATGCCCCGAGGCTGGCGTGATCTCAAGCTTCGCTTTAGGCCAGGCCTTGTGCAGCTCCCAGGCATTGGCCACCGGGCAGACCACGTCGTAGCGACCATGCACGATGACGCCCGGGATGTCGGCGATGCGGCCGGCATCGCGCAGCAGCTGGTTCTCGTCTTCGAAGAAGCCGCCGTTGACGAAGTAGTGGTTCTCGATGCGCGCGAACGCGAGCGCGAACTCGGCATCCTCGTGGCCGCTGACGAAATCCTCGTCCACGTGCAGGAAGCTGGTGGCGCCTTCCCACACGCTCCACGCACGCGCCGCGGCCAGCCTGGCGTCCACGTTGTCGGACGTCAGGCGCCGGTGGAACGCGGAAATCAGATCATGGCGTTCGACGGGCGGAATGGCGGCGATGTAGTGCTCCCACGCATCCGGAAACAGGCGGCTGGCGCCTTCCTGGTAGAACCATTCCAGTTCCCAGCGCCGCAGCATGAAGATGCCGCGCAGCACCAGTTCGGTGACGCGCTGCGGATGCGTCTCGGCATAGGCCAGCGCCAGCGTCGAACCCCAGCTGCCACCGAACACCTGCCAGCGCTCGATGCCCAGGGTTTCGCGCAGCTTCTCGATGTCGGCCACGAGGTCCCAGGTGGTGTTGTCCACCAGGTCGGCATGCGGGGTGGAGCGACCAGAGCCGCGCTGGTCGAACAGCACGATGCGGTACTTGGCCGGGTCATGGAAGCGGCGCATCTTCGGGCTGCACCCGGCACCGGGGCCGCCATGCAGGATGACCACCGGCTTGCCGTCCGGATTGCCGCACTGTTCGTAGTGCAGCGTGTGGCGGTCGTCGACCTTGAGCGTGCCACTGTCGAACGGTTCGATATCGGGATACAGCGTGCGCATGGCAGGCCTCGTTGGCGAAAGACGCCTAGTTTAGCCGCTGGGCACCGGCGGCCTAGGGCCAACGCCCCATCGAGACGCGATCGCGCCGCTCCAGGTCGTGGGCCGTCGCCACGTTGGTGAAACCCGCCTGCTCCATCAGCACCCGCACCGCATCCCCCTGGTCCCACCCGTGTTCGAGCAGCAGCCAGCCGCCGCGATGCAGATGGCTTGGTGCCTGCGCAATGATCAGCCGGATGTCATCCAGTCCGTCGTCCCCCGATGCCAACGCGGTCGCCGGTTCGAAGCGCAGGTCGCCCTGCTGCAGGTGCGGATCGGCCGCCGCGATGTACGGGGGATTGCTGGCGATCAGGTGGAAGCGCTCATCCGCCAGCGGCGCCAGCCAGTTGCCCTGCCGGAATTCGACATGGCCCAGTCCGTGTGCGCTGGCGTTGCCACGCGCAACCTGCAACGCGTCCCCGCTCAGGTCGGTGGCGACCACGCGGGCAAGCGGGCGCTCGCTGGCCAACGCCAGCGCGATGGCGCCGCTGCCGGTACCCAGGTCCGCGATGGCCAGTGGCGAGCCGGACGGCAGTCGCTCCAGCGCCAGTTCCACCAGGCGTTCGGTTTCCGGCCGCGGGATCAGCGTGGCCGGCGTCACCTGCAGGTCCAGCGTCCAGAAGCCGCGGCGCCCCACCAGATAGGCCACCGGCTCCCCCGCTTCGCGGCGCTGGAGCAGCGCCTCGAAGGCCGGCGCGGCTTCCTGCGGCAGTGGATCGGTGCCATGCGCGAACAGCCATGCGCGATCGCGCCCGAGCACGTGCAGCAACAGGCATTCCGCCTCGTGGCGTGCCTCCGGGCCCGGCAGGCGTTCGGCCGCCCGGCGCAGGGCCAGGTCGAGACGGGAGGGGGAAGGATCGGTGCTCATCGCCGACATGGTAGCCGGCACCCGTGCCTGTTCGCGGCAGTGCACCATCATGGTGCTCAATCGCGGGGAGTCCTGGTACGCAGCGTCAATGCCTGACTCATCCCCTGGTCAACCCCATCGCCTGCCACCGAGGTGGGGTTCGACGGAGAGGGCCCTCCCATGCAACCTCAGACGAGAACTGACTAAATTCATGTAAATCATGGGGTTGCACATCGACCAACCCGCCCCCATCCCTCCCGTGGGCGGCGAAGCGTCCATCAGCGACGCTCCCATGTTCGTATAATAGCCAGTAACTATTGATTTAATTTTTTTAATCGATTTGAAGAATCAATAGTCGCTGCCTACCATGGCGCCATTGCTTCACCACACCCATCCCACTCCACACGAGGATTCCCGATGTCCCTGATCAACACCCCGGTCCAGCCGTTCAAGACCACCGCGTTCCATAACGGCGAGTTCGTCGAAGTCAGCGATGGCACCCTCAAGGGCAAGTGGTCCGTCCTGATCTTCATGCCGGCCGCCTTCACCTTCAACTGCCCGACCGAAGTGGAAGATGCCGCCGCCAACTACGCCGAGTTCCAGAAGGCCGGCGCCGAGGTCTACATCGTCACCACCGACACGCACTTCTCGCACAAGGTGTGGCACGAAACCTCCCCGGCGGTGGGCAAGGCCCAGTTCCCGCTGGTCGGCGACCCGACCCACCAGCTGACCCGCGCCTTCGGCGTGCACATCGAAGAAGAAGGCCTGGCCCTGCGCGGCACCTTCGTCATCAACCCGGAAGGCGTCATCAAGACCGCCGAGATCCACAGCAACGAGATCGCCCGCGACGTGTCTGAAACCCTGCGCAAGCTGAAGGCCGCGCAGTTCACCGCCGCCAACCCCGGCCAGGTCTGCCCGGCCAAGTGGAAGGAAGGCGCGCAGACGATCGCCCCGTCGCTGGACCTGGTCGGCAAGATCTAAGCCCGTCGCTTCACCTGCCTGCTTCCGCGCCGCGGAAGCATGGCACGCAACAACCCTCCTCCCGGGCGCCATGCGCCCGGGACGGACACATCAGGATGCTTGCAGCAGCGGCCTGTGCCGCCACCGGCTCCCCTCCCCCGCCGGCACCCTCTCTCCCCGGCCCAGGCCGCTCCTGCAAGCACCTCCCGCCTCTCCCCCTCTTCGCCTTTCACGGAGTACGCCATGTTGGATGCCAACCTCAAGACCCAGCTGAAGGCCTATATGGAAAAGGCCGTGCGCCCGATCCAGATCACCGCCCACCTGGATGACAGCCCCGGCTCGGCCGACCTGCAGTCGTTGCTGAAGGACCTGGCCGAGGTGTCCGACAAGATCAGCGTCGTCGAGCAGCGCGGTGGCGATGAACGCACCCCCTCGTTCGCGCTGACCTCGCCCGGCCACGACATCCACCTGCGCTTCGCGGGCCTGCCGATGGGCCATGAGTTCACCTCGCTGGTGCTGGCGCTGCTGCAGGTGGGTGGCCACCCGTCCAAGACCGCGCAGGACGTGATCGAACAGGTCCGCTCGCTGGAAGGCCGTTACGCGTTCGAAACCTATTTTTCGCTGTCCTGCCAGAACTGCCCGGATGTCGTGCAGGCGCTGAACCTGATGGCGGTGCTGAACCCCAACATCTCCCACGTCGCCATCGACGGTGCGCTGTTCCAGTCGGAAGTCGAAGCGCGCCAGGTGATGTCGGTGCCGACGATCTTCCTCAATGGCGAGGTCTTCGGCGCGGGCCGCATGGGCGTGGAGGAAATCGTCGCCAAGCTGGACACCGGCTCCGCCACGCGCGAAGCGGAGAAGATCAAGGCGAAGGCGCCCTATGACGTCCTGGTGATCGGCGGTGGCCCCGCAGGCGCCGCTGCGGCGATCTACGCTGCGCGCAAGGGCATCCGCACCGGCGTGGCGGCGGAGCGTTTCGGCGGCCAGGTGCTGGACACCATGGCCATCGAGAACTTCATCTCCGTGCCCTACACCGAAGGCCCGAAGCTGGCCGCTGCGCTGGAACAGCACGTGCGCGACTACCAGGTCGACGTGATGAACCTGCAGCGCGCCGAGAAGCTGGTCCCGGGCAAGGATTTTGTCGAAGTGCAGCTGGCCAACGGCGCCTCGTTGAAGTCGAAAACGGTGATCCTCTCCACCGGCGCCCGCTGGCGGCAGATGAACGTGCCCGGCGAGAACGAGTACCGCAACAAGGGCGTGGCCTACTGCCCGCACTGCGACGGACCGCTGTTCAAGGGCAAGCGCGTGGCGGTGATCGGCGGCGGCAACTCCGGCGTGGAAGCAGCCATCGATCTGGCCGGCATCGTGGCGCAGGTCACGCTGATCGAGTTCGATGGCAAGCTGCGCGCCGACGATGTGCTGCAGCGCAAGCTGCGCAGCCTGCCGAACGTGCGCGTCGTCACCAGCGCGCAGACGACGGAAGTGCTGGGCGATGGCACCAAGGTCACCGGTCTGGTCTACAAGGACCGCGCCGGCGGCGACACCCACCGCGTCGAGCTGGAAGGCATTTTCGTGCAGATCGGCCTGCTGCCGAACACGGAATGGCTGAAGGGCAGCGTGGCGTTGTCGCCGCGGGGCGAGATCGAAGTGGACGCGCATGGCCGCACGTCGCTGCCTGGGGTGTTCGCCGCCGGCGATGCCACCACCGTGCCCTACAAGCAGATCGTCATCGCGATGGGCGAAGGCTCCAAGGCGGCCCTGAGTGCGTTCGACCACCTGATCCGCACCTCCGCCCCGGTGGAAACCCCCGACGCCGTCGCGGCATGATGCACCGCGCGGGCCGCACCCGGTCCGCGCGGCGTGGTAAGCACAGCGGTTTTCCGAGGGAGGCGTCCGATGAATCTCCGTGACCTGAAGTACCTGGTATCGCTGGCCGATCACAAGCACTTCGGGCGGGCTGCCGCGGCATGCTTCGTCAGCCAGCCGACGCTTTCCACCCAGATCAAGAAGCTGGAAGACGAGCTGGGGGTGCCGCTGGTCGAACGCGCACCGCGCAAGGTGATGCTGACGCCCGCCGGCCGCGACGCCGCCGACCGCGCCCGCCGCATCGTGGCGGAAGTGGAACAGATGAAGGAGGCCGCACGCCGCAGCCAGGATCCGGAAGCCGGAACGGTGCGGCTGGGCATGTTTCCCACGCTGGGCCCGTATCTGTTGCCGCATGTGGTGCCGCGGCTGCGCACGCGCTTCCCGCATCTGGAACTGCTGCTGGTCGAGGAAAAGAGCGATGTGCTGCTGGCGCGCCTGCGCGAAGGCAAGCTGGATGCCGGCCTGCTCGCGTTGCCGGTGACCGATGACCAGTTGCATGCCGAGTTCCTGTTCGAAGAGCCCTTCCTGCTGGCCGTGCCAGGATCGCACCCGCTGGCGAGTCGCGACACCCTTACGCTGGCCGAACTTTCGGAACACAGGCTGTTGCTGCTGGAGGACGGTCACTGCCTGCGCGAGCAGGCACTGGATGTCTGCCGGCTGTCGGGCGCCAACGAGAAATCCGAGTTCCGCGCCACCAGCCTGGAAACGCTGCGGCAGATGGTGGCGGCGGATGTCGGCATTACGCTGCTTCCCACGTTGGCGGTGAAGCCGCCGGTCGCCCGTTCGGACAACATCCACCTGCTGGGTTTCAGCGACTCGCACCCCAGTCGCCAGATCGCCATGGTGTGGCGCAAGAGTTCGGCGATGAGCGAGTTCCTGATGGAACTGGCCAAGGTATTCCGCGACCTGCCACCGTCGCTGTTCCAGCCTGATGGCAACAGCCCCGTCCACCCACCCGCACCCGTCCGCGCGCGCCCGCGCGCGGCTTGAATCGGGCACGCGTCCGGGCTACGGTAGGCACGCAAACAGGAACCTGATGGGCGGCGCGGCAACGCGTCGCCCGTTTCCTTTTCTGCGCCCCCGAAAACCACAGGAATCCGTCATGAACAACACCCGCACCAGCGGCCTCCCGCCCTCGCTGACCGTTTCCAGCCGCGACCTGTCCCGGCTGGAAGCCTTGCTTGATTCACCCGTGCTGCGCCGCCACCCCGCCGCGCTCGCGTTGCTGGAAGAACTGAACCGCGCCGACGTGCGCGCGCCGGACGACATGCCGGACAACGTGGTGACGATGCACTCGCGGGTGGAATGCGAGGACGAGCTCACCGGCGAACACCATCGCATTACCCTGGTGTATCCGCACGAAGCGAACGTCGAGACCGGCCGGGTTTCCGTTCTGGCGCCGGTGGGCAGTGCGCTGCTGGGGCTTTCGATCGGACAGACCATCGACTGGCATGCGCCCGGCAATCGCCCGCTGCGACTGCGCGTGACGGCGATCAGCTACCAGCCGGAAGCCAGCGGCGACCTGCATCGCTGATTTTTTTCGTGCTCGGAACGCGGCTTTCGGCTCCCAGAACGATGTATCCAGCGATACGTTTGCTGGGATGGCATGCGGCGCTTTGCCGTCGGCACGTGTGGATGGCGCCGCTCGCCGCGGGGGCCTTACTTTCTTTGCTTGTGCAAAGAAAGTAAGCAAAGAAACACACCCCAGGCGGCACGCCCTCCGCGCTACGCACTCCGGGTCCGCGAGCGGGCCGGGAATTTTCGTAAGGCACATCCCTGTGCCATACGAAAACGCCGCCCATCCAGGGCGGCGCCCTTCGGGTTTTACCCGACCCACTCGCCGTGCCTCAAGGGGGCCCAAAAGCAACGGCGACAGCAACGGCAGAGAGCTGGCTACGGATGTGTCCGATGCAGCTTCGGGGCCCCTGAGGTCCGGCAGTCACGGCGGGTAAAACCCCAACGGGGCGGCGCACAGGACGTGCGCCGTTTTCGTATGGGCCAGGATGGCCCTTACGAAAATTCCCGCCGGGACTGCGAACCCGCCGCTTTGCGGCGGGCGGACCGCCGGGGTGTGCTTTCTTTTGCCTACTTTTCTTTGCACAAGCAAAGAAAAGTAGGGCCCCGCGGCGAGCGCGCCATGCCTGCGTATGCGACAACCCTCCCGTCAGGCCAAGAAACGTGTAACAACCGCGCGCCCGATGGACGCGCTCCAAGGGCCACGCGCGCGGCGGACTTCGTTGCCCCTCACCCCAACCCCTTTCTCCCGCAGGGACTCCCTTCGGTTGCCGCAGGGAGAGGGGCTTGAACTGCGGGAAGATGGCTATCGAGGCCGCCCCCACGGTGAGCAGCACCATGCCAAAACAAAGCCAATTCCGGCCACCCGCCACGAACCCTCGCATGGAGGGACAGGGCATACTTGTCACCCCCGCCTCCTGCCCCACCGAGCCACCGCATGAACTCCGCCGCCCCCAGCAAACTCCAGCAGCTCCGCGAACTCTCCGTCGTCGTTGCCGACACCGGCGACTACGACGCCATCAAGCGCCTCAAGCCCGTGGACTGCACCACCAATCCCACGCTGGTGAAGAAGGCCCTGGACCTGCCGGTCTATGCCGAGCTGATCGAAGAACAGCTGGCGTGGGCCCGTGAGCAGGGGGGTGGCGATGCGCTGGTCAACGACGTCGTCGACCGCCTGACCATCGGCGTGGGCGCCAAGCTGTCGGGTCTGATCCCCGGCCGTGTCTCCACCGAAGTGGATGCCGACCTCGCCTATGACACCGCCGCCACCGTCGCCAAGGCGCGCAAGTTCGTGCAGATGTACGCCGAACAGGGCATCGGCCGCGACCGCATCCTGATCAAGGTCGCCTCCACCTGGGAAGGCGTGGAAGCCGCGCGCGCGCTGCAGGCCGAAGGCATCGACTGCAACCTCACGCTGATCTTCAATCCCACCCAGGCCATCGCCTGCGCCGAAGCGGGCGCGTTCCTGATCTCGCCCTTCGTGGGCCGCATCCTCGACTGGTACGTGGCCAATGGCCAGACGCCGGCCAGCATCGACGAGGATCCGGGCGTGGTGTTCGTGCGCGGCGTCTACGACGAGTTCAAGCGTCGCGGTGCGGCAACGGTAGTGATGGGTGCTTCCTTCCGCTCCACCGCTCAGATCGAAGCATTGGCGGGCTGCGACCGCCTGACCATTTCGCCGGACCTGCTGGAAAAACTGGACCAGGACCACGGCGACCTGCCGCGCAAGCTGGTCCCCGCGCAGGTGCGGCCGGTCACGGCGGCGCCGGTTACCGCCGAAAGTTTCGCGGCCGCGATCGAAGCGGACCCGATGGCGAAGGAAAAGCTGGCCACGGGCATCGAGATCTTCGCGAAGGACCTGGTGGAACTGCGCAGGACCATCGCACAGAAACTGGCCGGCGCCACCGCCTGACCTGGCACGGGAGACAGGGATGAGTCTGCGCACGTTGCTGGTGCTGGGAATACTCGTCTGCGTTGCCGGCTGGTGGTTCTCCGACCACCGGGCAGGCCCGCAGGCGCCGGCGGCCGCCGGCGACCTGACGTTGGCGTGCCCGCTGCCACCCCGCGTCGCCGCGGGCGATGCACCGCTGCAGACCGATGCGCCGGATGAACTGTCGCCGTTCGCGCTGCAGGCCGCCACGCTGACGCCGCTCGCCGGTTTCAGCGTGGACGCGCGCGTGCTGTCACGCGAAGACTATTCCAGCGGACGCGAATCGGACCTGTCACCGACCGACCTGGCATTGGGCTGGCAGCGCATGTCCGAAGACGCGGTGATCGGCGCGCTGGAGATCAGCCAGTCGTCCCGCTGGTACCACTATCGCTGGAGCGACCAGCCACCGCTGGAACCGGGCGAAATCGCACGCAGCAGCGCCAACATGCACATGATCCCGGGCAATACGGCCGTGGCCGAAGCGCTGGACAGCGTGCGCAAGGGCGAGCGCGTGCGCATCGACGGCTGGCTGGTGGAGGCCAAGGCCGCCGATGGCTGGCGCTGGCGCAGTTCCACCAGCCGTACGGATACCGGCGGCGGTGCCTGCGAAGTGGTCTACGTCTGCGGCATCACGCGCCTGTAGCGGGCGCCTTCAGGCCTCCAGCCCGATCGGGCAGCTGACGCCGGTGCCGCCCAGTCCGCAATAACCGTTCGGATTCTTCGCCAGGTATTGCTGGTGGTAGTCCTCGGCGTAGTAGAACGGCGGCGCCGGATACACCACCTCGGTGGTGATCTCGCCATAACCGGCGGCGCGCAGCTGCTGCTGGTAGGCCCGCAGGCTGGTCTCGGCGGCCGCCTGCTGCTCCGGCGTGTGGCAATAAATGCCGGACCGGTACTGGGTGCCCACGTCATTGCCCTGGCGCATGCCCTGCGTGGGGTCATGGCTCTCCCAGAACACCTGCAGCAGTTGTTCGAACGAGACCTGCGCCGGGTCGTACACCACGCGCACGACTTCGTTGTGCCCGGTCTGGCCGGAACACACTTCCTCATAGGTCGCGTTCGGCGTGCCGCCCCCGGCATAACCCACCGCCGTGGTGAACACGCCCGGCAACGACCAGAACTTGCGCTCCGCACCCCAGAAGCAGCCCAGGCCGAACTCGACCTGCTGCAACCCGGCGAACTCGCCCTGCAAGGGGTGGCCGTTGACGAAATGCACGTTGCGCAATGGCAGCGGCGTGCTGCGACCCGGCAGCATGTCTTCCGCGCGCGGCATGCGCTGCTTGTAAGCACCAATTCCCAGCATGGCGAACCTCGTTCGGTCGGGGGATGCGGCGATCAGGCGGGCTGGATGCCCAGGCCCTCGCCGTCGCCTTCCAAGATGGGGCCATCGGTCGTGGATTCCAGCCCCATCGACTGCACGATATCGCATGCTTCAGGGAACGCAGCGTCCGGTACACACACCCGCAGCACGCCGAACAGCGGCAGCTCGCCCATGCCGCCCAGCAGCGACTCGCCGAACACGAACGCAGGCAGGCCGGCATCCTCCAGGGCGTGTTTCACCAGATGGGCATCGAAGAGGTTGTCGGCCAGGTAGGCAACGCGCATGGGAGTCTCCTTTTGCCCGCAGGCTACACCGGGGTGGATTTACACGGGCTGGCGGAACTTCTCGGTGCCCGGCACGCTTTCGGTCTCCGCCGCGCCGGCCGCCCGCCATTCCTGCATCGCCGGCAGCGCGAACAATGCCTGCACGTACTCGCGGCTGACGGCATCCAGCGCCACGCCGTAGCCGTCGAAGCGGATCGCCACCGGGGCGAACATCGCGTCGACGATGCCGAATTCCCCGAACAGGAAGCCGTCACCGCCACCGAACTCGCCGCGGAGCTGGTTCCACAACGCCTGGACACGGTCGATGTCGCTCTGGGCGTCGGCGTCCCAGCGGTAGGCATCGGGCCGGCGACGGCTGTTCATGGGCAGCTGGCCCCGCAGGGCGGCGAAGCCGGAGTGCATCTCGGCCGCGGCCGTCCGGGCCATCGCGCGGGCGCGCAGGTCCGTGGGCCAGCCGCGTCCGCCCAGCCAGCGCTCGTTGGCGTACTCGCAGATCGCCAGCGAATCCCAGATCGCCAGATCACCGTCACGCAGGGCCGGGACCTTCCCGGTCGGCGAGTACTGCCGCACCTCCGTGCTGAAGGCATCGGTGTCCAGCAGCAGCCGGATCTCGTCGAACGCCACGCCGAAATGCCGTAGCAGCAGCCAGGGACGCAGTGACCAGGACGAGTAGTTCTTGTTGCCGATGACGAGGACGGGGCGGCTCATGGGGTGGTTCGCGCGCAGGAGAAGATGTTCAGGATAGACCAGCCTGGCCGCCAGACCGGCTAAACTGGCGTTTTTCCACGCCTCCCGCCCCGATGTCCGATACCGCTGCCCCTTCCGCTCCCCTGTCTGACGATGCCGCCCCGGAAAAGCGGGACTTCATCCGCCAGATCGTGCGCGAGGACCTGGCCAGCGGCCGCCACACCACGGTGAAGACGCGCTTCCCGCCGGAGCCCAACGGCTACCTGCACATCGGCCACGCCAAGGCGATCTGCCTGGACTTCGGCATCGCCGGCGAGTTCGGTGGGGTGTGCAACCTGCGCCTGGACGACACCAACCCGGCCAAGGAAGACCCCGAGTACGTCCGCGCCATCCAGGACGACGTGCGCTGGCTGGGCTTCGACTGGCACGACCTGCGCCATGCCTCGGACTACTTCGAGGTGCTGTACCTGGCCGGCGAGAAGCTGATCCGCCAGGGCGATGCCTTCGTCTGCGACCTGAGCGCGGATGAAGTGCGCGCGTACCGCGGCACGCTGACCGAACCCGGCCGCAACTCGCCCTACCGCGACCGCAGCGTCGAGGAGAACCTGGACCTGTTCCGGCGCATGCGCGCGGGCGAGTTCCCGGACGGTGCGCGCACGCTGCGCGCGAAGATCGACATGGCCAGCGGCAACATCAACCTGCGCGACCCGGCGCTGTACCGCATCAAGCACGTCGAACACCAGAACACCGGCAACGACTGGCCGATCTACCCGATGTACGACTACGCGCACTCGCTGAGCGACGCGGTGGAAGGCATCACCCATTCGCTGTGCACGCTGGAATTCGAAGACCACCGCCCGCTGTACGACTGGTGCGTGGACAAGGTGGACCTGGCCGGCTCGCCGGACCTGATCGCGCCGCTGCTGGCCAAGGGCCTGCCGAAGGAAGCCAGCAAGCCGCGCCAGATCGAGTTCTCGCGCCTGAACTTCAACTACCTGGTGATGAGCAAGCGCAAGCTGCTCGCGATGGTGGAAGACAATCTGGTCGACGGCTGGGACGACCCGCGCATGCCGACGCTGCAGGGCATCCGCCGTCGCGGCTACACGCCGGCCGCGCTGCGCCTGATGGTGGACCGCGTGGGCATCAGCAAGCAGAACTCGCTGCTGGACATCTCCATCCTGGAAGGCGCGCTGCGCGAAGACCTGGACGCCGCCGCGCCGCGCCGGATGGGCGTGATCGATCCGGTGAAGCTGGTGCTGGCGAACCTGCCGGAAGGCCACGAGGAGACGCTGACGTTCTCCAACCACCCGAAGGACGAATCCTTCGGCCAGCGCAGCGTGCCGTTCTCGCGCGAGCTGTGGATCGAGCGCGAGGATTTCGAGGAAGTGCCGCCGAAGGGCTTCAAGCGCCTGACCACAGGCGGCGAAGTGCGCCTGCGCGGCGCGGGCATAGTGCGCTGCGATGAAGTGGTCAAGAACGACGCCGGCGAGATCGTCGAACTGCGCGGCTGGCTGGACCCCGAGTCACGCCCCGGCATGGCCGGTGCCGAGCGCAAGATCAAGGGCACCATCCACTGGGTCAGCGCGAAGCACGCGTTGGCTGCCGAGATCCGCCTGTATGACCGCCTGTTCACCGTCGCCAATCCGGACGACGAGTCGGAGGGCAAGACCTATCGCGACTACATGAACCCCGAATCGCGCCGCACGGTGACCGGCTATGTCGAGCCGTCGGCGGCGAGCGCCGCGCCCGAGCAGTCGTTCCAGTTCGAGCGCACGGGTTACTTCGTCACCGACCGCTACGACCACACGCCGGAGCGCCCGGTGTTCAATCGCAGCGTGACCCTGCGCGACACCTGGGCTACCCGGGGCTGACACGGCGGCTTCACCGGCTGTTGAAGCGGGGCGTCGCAGGCTGTGGGTTCCACCATCGAGATCGAGAAGGAGTTCGCCATGCGCCGTTCCACCCTGCTGTCATCGCTGGTCCTTGGCTGCCTGCTGTCGCTGCTGGCCGCCTGCGCGGCGCCTGCGTCGTCGAATGGATCGTCCGACACCGCAACACCGCCGACAGCGGAAACCACGCCGCCCAAGCCGATGAGCTCGCCCTACCCGGCACGCGAAGCCGCACCCGCCGTTACCGTGGACTACAGCTGCCGCAGCAAGGCCGACTGCGCGGTGAAGGACGTGGGCAACTGCTGCGGCGCGATGCCGGCCTGCGTCAACCGCAACAGTCCGACCGATCCGCAGGGCGTGCGCGCGCAGTGCGCTGCCAGCGGCATGGCCAGCGTCTGCGGCTTCAGCGACGTCAGTGCCTGCCAGTGCGTCAGCGGGCGTTGCGAAGCCGACTCCCCTTCCCCACTTCCCGTGCAGTGATGCTCTACCAACAGATCCACCTGACCCTGCCGACCTGGACGCACGATGTCGTCGACCTGGCGGCCGTGCATGAAAGCGACGAGGCGAAAGTCTCGCTGGCCATCGCGCTGTCGCGCCACAACGTGGACGCCGACACCGGCGGCCCGTTCGGCGCGGTGGTGTTCGGCCCCGATCATCGCGTCATCGCCGTGGGCGTGAACCGCGTGATGCCCCACACGTGCTCGCTGGCGCACGCCGAGAACATGGCCTACATGCTCGCGCAGCAGCGCCTGCAGACGCCGCGCCTCAACGAGCGCATCGCGCCCATCACGCTGGCTACGTCATCGCAGCCGTGTTGCCAGTGCTACGGCGCCACCGTCTGGGCCGGCATCAACCGGTTGCTGATCGGTGCGCGGGCCGAGGACGTGATGGAACTGACCGAATTCGATGAAGGTCCGCTGCCCGCCGACTGGGTGGGCGAGTTGAACAGGCGCGGCATCGCCGTGGTCCGCGACATCTGCCGGGACGATGCACGTGCCGTGCTGAAGCACTATGGCGACATGGGCGGAGACAGGTATTGACGCTTCCCTCTGTGGGAGCGACGTGAGTCGCGACCGTAATCCATCCACGGCCCACAGGCACGCCTTCGGTGTGCAAGTATTGCGCGACGCGACGCACGTCGCGCCTGCACGACAACACCAGGGGCCCGCTTCATGACCGGATTACTCGCCTACTGCCGCCAGGGCTTCGAGCCCGAACTCGCCGCGGAACTCAGCGAACGCGCGGCCATGCTGGGATTCGCCGGCTATGCGCGCGCGCAGCGCAACGACGGCTACGTGGTGTTCGCCTGCGATGACGGCGAGGCGCTGGACCGCACACTGTCGTGGCATGACCTGATCTTCGCGCGACAGAAGCTCCGCCTGCTGGGCGAACTGCGCGGCATCAACCCGAAGGACCGCATCAGCCCCATCCTCGACGCCCTGTCGGGGGCCGGCCGTTTCGGCGACCTGTGGGTGGAGCATCCCGACTCCGACGCCTCCAAGCCGCTTGCCGGGCTGGCGCGCAGCTTCGCCAATGCGTTGCGGCCGGCGTTGCGCAAGGCCGGCTTCCTGACGGAAAAAGAAGATGCGCGGCTGCCCAGGCTGCACGTGGTGTTCGTGCAGGGGGACCATCTATTCCTCGGCGCCAGCCAGGTGCGCGACAGCTCGCCGTGGCCGCTGGGCATTCCCCGCCTGAAGCTTTTGCCGGATGCGCCGTCGCGTTCGGCGTTGAAGCTGGACGAGGCCATCCTGACCCTGCTCGATGCGGATCAACGCGCCGCGCTGCTCAAGCCCGGCATGACCGCCGCGGACCTGGGGGCGGCGCCGGGTGGATGGACCTGGGTGCTCACGCGCCATCATCTGCGCGTGACCAGCGTGGACAATGGCCCGCTGCGCCAGCATGTGCTGGACACCGGCCTGGTGGAGCACCTGCGCGCCGATGGCTTCCACTGGAAGCCTTCGCAGCCGCTGGACTGGATGGTCTGCGACATGGTCGAACAGCCGCGACGCGTGGCCGAGCGCATGGCGCTGTGGTTCCATGAAGGCTGGTGCAGGCATGCGGTGTTCAACCTCAAGCTGCCGATGAAGAAGCGCTGGGACGAGACGAAACTCTGCCTGGACCTGTTCGCGGAACAGGCCGGCAGGTCGCTGGAAGTCCGCGCGCGACAGCTCTACCACGACCGCGAAGAGATCACGGTGTTCGCCACGCCCGGCTGAGCCGGGGAGAAAGGTTTCGCACCACCCGAGGGATACGGATGACGTTGCACGCAATGAGGAAGCTCTGCGCGCTTGCCCTGGCCGCGGGACTGGCGGGCTGCAGCCACACGGATGAGGCCGCGCGACCCGGAGCCGACGCCCTTTACATTGCGCGCGACGTCGTGGGTGAGGGTGTCTTCAGCGCCGGCATCGAAGGCCCTGCCTTCGGTCACGATGGCGCGCTGTACGCGGTGAGTTTCGGCCAGGATGGCACCATCGGGCGGGTGACGTTCGATGCCAGCGGTGCAGCCGACGCGGCCCTGTTCCTGACGCTGCCCGAGGGCAGCACCGGCAACGGCATCCGCTTCGACGCGGATGGCTTCATGTACGTGGCCGACTACACCGCCCACCGGATCCTGCGCATCGATCCCCGCGACCGCACCATCGGCGTGTTCGCCACCCTGCCCGGTGCCCACCAGCCCAACGACATCGCGTTCGCGCCCAACGGCATGTTCTATGCCAGCGATCCGGACTGGAGCACGGGCACAGGCCAGCTATGGCGGGTATTGCCGTACGGTGCACCGACCCTGCTGGAAACAGGCATGGGCACCACGAATGGCGTGGAAGTCAGCCCCAAGGGAGACGTGCTGTATGTCAACGAAAGCGTGCAGCGGCGCGTGTGGGCGTACGATCTGGACGGTAGCGGCGCGATATCCCGCAAGCGCCTGCTCATCGCCTTCGTCGACCACGGGCTGGACGGTATGCGCACCGACGTGAAGGGCAACCTGTACATCGCCCGTTACGGCGCCGGTACCGTCGCCATCGTGTCGCCGCAGGGCGAGCTGCTTCGCGAAGTCGCACTGAAAGGGCGGAAGCCCACCAACGTCGCCTTCGGCGGACCGGACGGACGCACGGTCTTCGTCACCCTGCAGGACCGGGGCGCCATCGAGGCGTTCCGCGCGGAACATCCGGGGCGCGAAACCGGCCTGTGACGCAGCGCACCGGGGGTCTCAGCCCCTGACATGCCGCCGTGGCAAGATGCCTCCCAGACAAGGAGACCCGCCATGCTGCCGATCGAACTCAAGGACCCTGCCGCCTTCGGCAACGAGTTCCTGCGCCTGACCCTGCTGCAGGGTTTCCAGTCGCTGACCAAGCGCGACCTGGAGTTGCTGATCTTCGTGCTGCTGGAACGCGACGGCGCTGTCGGCCGCGAGGAATCCAACTTCACCGTCGCCGGCAAGTTGCGCGTCACCCCCGCCAAGGTGAAAGCGCTGCGTCGCGACGGTTACGCACGCTGGCGCGCACTGGTGCCGGAAGAACGCGACGACGCCCTGCAGCGCATCGTCGCCACGGTGCTGACCGAAGCCAACCTGCGCGCCGGCGCCAAGCATGTCAGCGAACGCAGCCGCAAGGACGGCTTCCTGGCCGTGCGCATCGAACACCCCGACGACCATCAGCAGTTCGAGCAGGCGATCCTTGACGTGGGTGCACTGCCCGTCTACGAGCGCAATCGCGAAGTGGTGGCCGTGCGCTTCGACACGCTGCTGTCGATCGCCGAACGCTGGGGTTACCTGCAACCCGATCCCGCCGCAGTGACGGCCGAGCTGAAGAAGCTGACGCCCACGGCCGAGGAAGTGGCCGACCTGCTGAAGAAGGATGTCAGCAAGCTGCGCTGGCAGGATGCACGCAACGCGCTCAACAGCCTGGGCGCCAAGGCCATCGCCAGCACGGCCGAGGGTGGCCTGAAGGGGCTGCTGAAGATCGTGTTCCCGTTCATCCCGGGCTGACGGTCTTCAATCCTGGTCGATCTGCACACGCTTCCCGTCGGCGCGCGCGGAAGCGAAGATCGCGTCCAGCACGCGCATGTCCCGCAGGCCTTCCTCGCCCGGCACGCGCGGCGGCCTGCCCTCGATGATCGCCAGCGCGTCCTGGTCCATCTGCAGGGCCTGCATCGCCGGCTTCGGGCCCAGTGTTGCATCGAAGCGACGACCATCGCTGGCTTCGCCCTTGATGCCGTCGTAGGTCTGGAACGGCGAAAGCTGGTACCAGCCAGCCTCGCACTCCGCGCGCAGCGTATTGAGGTCCATGCCGAAGCTGGTGACGCAATCGGCGACGACACCTTCCGGGAACTCCAACCGGAAACGCATGGTCTCGTCCACGCCGCGGAAAATCTCAGGCCGCAGGATCTCCTGCCTGGCAGTGACCGCCAGCGGCTCGCGGCCGGTGGTGTACCGCGCCGCGTTGAGCGAATAGACGCCCATGTCATACATCGCACCACCACCACGGGCGGGGTCCAGCCGCCAGGCGTCGCCGGGATTGTTCCGGAATCCGTTGAAGCCGGCATCGGCCTTCACGCGCAGCAGGCGACCGAACGGGCGGCTCTTCGCCAACTCGCTCCAGGCGCGTGTATTGGGTTCGTGCTGCAGGCGATAACCGATCGTGAGCTGCACGCGGTGGCGGCGGCAGGCGTCGATCATCTCGCGCGCCTCGCCGGCGTCCATCGCCATCGGCTTCTCGCACCACACATGCTTGCCCGCGGCGGCGGCTTCCACGGTGAAGCGCTTGTGCAGATGGTTGGGCAGGACCACGTAGACCACGTCGATGTTGGGGTTGTCGGCAATGCGCGCGAAACCCTCGTAGTCGTAGACGTTGCGATCGGGAATGGCGTAGCGCCGCTGCCACTCTTCGGCCTTGGCGGGCGTGCCGGTGACGATGCCCGCCAACCGGCAATGACGCGTCATCTGCAAGGCGGGCGCCAGCAGATCGCGACTGTAGCCACCCAGCCCGATCAGGGCCACGCCCAGTGGGCCGCGGCGTGTGCGGGTGGCGCGTGGCGCTGCCCAGCCAGGAAGCGCAGCGGCGACGCCGGTGCCGGCGAGCGCGGCCACCAGGCGGCGGCGCGCAGGATCGATCAGGGAAGAGGGTGCATTCATCGGTTCCGGGCCCGTGATGGCGTCCGGCGAGCCTACCGCAGTCAGCGTGGCGATGCGCTCAACGGCCCGACTGGCCGGCGGCATGACGCCAGAGCAGTTCCATCAACGGCGGCAGCCGGCCCGCCAGCCCCAGCAGCGGGCCGCGCAGAAGGGTCAGGTGCAGCTCGTCGTTGGAGAAGAGGCGGTTGATGCCATCGAAGGCGTGCGCGGCCGTAGCGTTCTCGCTGCGGCGCTGGCGCGCCCAGCGTTCCAGGCGGTGCGGTGCGGCCCAGTCGATGCGCTTGCCAAGCGCGCCGCGAATGCCATCGCGCAGGGCGGCGACATCGCGCAGGCCCAGGTTCACGCCCTGGCCCGCCAGTGGATGCACGACATGCGCGGCGTCGCCGACCACGATCACCCGGCCGGCGACATAGTCCTTCGCCAGCTGGCGCCGCAACGGGAACGCCGCGCGGGGCGACGCGACGCGCACCTCGCCCAAGTGTCCGGCCATCGCCAGCGTCAGTTCGCGGCTGAAGGTCTCGTCATCCAGTGCCAGCATGCGCTGCGCCTCGGCATCCGGCAGGGTCCACACGATGGAGCTGCGTCCATCGGTGAAGGGCAGGAACGCCAAGGGGCCGGTGGGCAGGAAGCGTTGCCATGCCGTGTCCTGATGCGGCAATTCCGTATCGACGAAGGCGACCACGCCGCGCTGAGCGTAGTCATGCGTATCCACCTGCAGGTGGGCCAGCGTCCGCACCGTGGAATCGGCCCCATCGGCGGCCACGGCGAGGCGGGCGTCAAGCCGCGTACCGTCATCCAGCCGCAGCTTCACGCCATCGCCGTCCTGCTCCATCGCTTCGACGCGTGCGGGGGCGTGCACCTGCACACCCGCGCCGGGCAGCGCGGCCCACAGGCGGTCGGCAAGCAGCGCGTTCTCGATGATCCAGCCGAGCTGCACGCGGCCCAGGGCGTCGGCATCGAAGGCCAGCTCGCCGCCCCCGGCGGCATCCCATACCCGCATGCGGCGATACGGCTGCGCACGCGCCTCGCGCACGGCATTCCAGACGCCCGCGCCATCCAGCAGGGCCGCGTTGTCGGGAGCAAACGCATACACGCGCAGATCGGGCTCATCGGCGCTCCAGCGCGCGGGCACGCGGCCCTCGACCAGCGCGACCTGCAATCCCTCCTGCGCCAGTACCAGGGCGCATGCGGCCCCCACCACGCCGCCGCCGACCACGGCCACATCGATCTGCCCGCGCCGCTTCATGCCACTTCCTCGCGGCACAGCGCAGGCACGTCGCCACGGAAGCCCATGGCGCCACCGACCAGGAACGACTGCAGCGAGGTATGCGCATCCACCGCCACCAGTCCAAGGCTGCGCAATGGCTTGAGCAGTATGGCCGGGTTGCTGGTCAGGCGCGCCAGCCCGTCGGAAAACGCCAGGGTCCTTTCGCGATCCTCGTGGCGACGCTGCGCATAGGCCGCCAGCAGGGCCTGATCGCCCGCGTCCTGCGCGCCGGCCAGCTGTTCGGCCAGCGTCAGTGCGTCGCGCAGGCCCAGGTTGAAGCCCTGCGCACCGATGGGGTGGATGGTCTGCGCGGCGTTGCCGAGCAGCACGGCGCGCTCGGCCACCAGGCGATCGGCCACCACGCGCACGATGGGGTACGCACTGCGTTCGCCACTCGCGGTCAGCCGGCCGACGCGCCAGCCGATGTGCTGCTGGAGCCGCTGCAGCCAGGCGGCTTCGTCCAGCGCCGCCACGGCATCGGCATCCTCGTTGGCCACGCCATGCACCACGCCCCAGTGACGGTCCCCACGCGGCAGCAGGGCGGTCGGGCCGTCGTCGCAGAAGCGCTCGTACGCGGTGCCGTCGGGTGCCCGGTCGGCACGAACGCGTGCGACGAGCAAGGTCTGCTGGTAGTCGTGCTGCTGCGCGTCGATGCCCAGCGCCTGCCGCACCTGGCTGCGGGTACCGTCGGCGGCGACGACCAGGCGCGCGCTGAGCTCGCGCTCGCCGTGGTCGTCTTCGATGCGCACGGTGCGCATGCCCGCCACCACCGCATCCAGGGCGATGAATCGCGCGGGACGGTAGCGCGTCAGGTTCACGAGTTCGGCCAGCCGTGCCTCAAGTGCTTCGCCAAAATCACGCGCCACCACCACCTGGCCGAAGCTGTCGCGGCCGTAACCGGCTGCGTCCAGGCGCACGCGGCCGAAGTCGCCCTGCCGGCTGATGTGGATGCGGCGGATGGGTCCGGTCGGGGCGCGAAGTTTGGCCATCACGCCGAGCGCGGTCAGCGCGTTGACGGTGGCCGCGGCGAAACTGAGGTTCCGCTGGTCGAACACCTCGGGCATCCGGCCGGCCGGCGTGGCTTCCACCAGGCCCACCTGCAACCCCAGCCGGTCCAGGGCGATGGCCAGGCTGGCGCCGACCAGGCCGCCGCCCACAATCAGTACATCGTGCGGTTCAGTCATTCGGCCATGATACCGGCTCGCCTTGTGCCCACACCGCCCGCCGCCGGGCCACGGCCCGCCGCGGTCCGGTAGAATGCCGCCCTGAGTTTCCGGAACGGTCCTTGATGAACACCACCACCCAACGCGCCATCGTCCTGGTCCTGGTCGCCGCCCTGATGGCCGTGACCCGCCTGCACCTGCCCACCACCCTAACCCACTTCGGCCCGATTCCGGACGCCTCGTGGGCCGCGTTCTTCATCGGTGGCTACTACCTGCGCGCGTGGACCCGCTGGGCCTTTCCCGCGCTTATGGCGCTGGCGGTGCTGGTGGACTACATCGTGATCAGTGGCCAGGGCCTCAACTTCTGGACGCACTACTGCGTGTCGCCGGCGTACTGGTTCCTCGTGCCGGCCTACTTCACCCTGTGGGCGGGCGGGTCGCTGGTGCGCCGTTACCAGACCGACAACCATGGCCGCACGCTGGCCCTGCTGGTCGCCAGCCTGGTGGCCGCGGTGGTGGTCTGCCAGCTGTTGAGCCAAGGCAGTTTCTACTGGATCAGCGCGAGCGTGGCCGAGCCGACGTTCGCCGGCTGGTGGAAGAACTACAGCGACTGGCTGGTGCCGTACCTGCGCGTCACCGCGATCTACGTGGGCCTGGCGCTCATCGTGCACGTGGGCGCCACGCAGATCGCGCGCCTGGCCAAGCCGCACGGCCGCACGGCGGACTGAGCGGTTCCGCGCGACGATGGGCAACCGCCTCTCGAAGATCTACACCCGTACCGGCGATGACGGCAGCACGGGACTGGGCGACGGCACCCGCGTCGGCAAGGACTCGGCGCGCGTCACCGCCTACGGCACGGTGGACGAAGCCAACTCCGCCATCGGCGTGATGCTGGCGGTCGCCAGCGTGCCGGACGACATCCGCGCGCTGCTGACCACGGTGCAGCACCAGTTGTTCGACCTGGGCGGGGAGCTGTGCATCCCCGGCCATGCGGCGATCACCAGCGATGACATCGATGCGCTGGAGCGCCAGCTGGACCACTACAACGACGACCTGCCGGCGCTGAAGGATTTCATCCTGCCCGCCGGCGGCGAAGCGGCATCGCGCTGCCACCTGGCGCGCACCATCGTGCGCCGGGCCGAGCGCGAAACCGTCACCCTCGCCCGCCACGATGCGGTGCGGCCCGAGGCGATCCGCTACCTCAATCGCCTGTCGGACCTGCTCTTCGTGCTGGCCCGCGTGCTGGCCCGTGCCGACGGCCACGGCGAAGTGCTCTGGAACCACGAACGCCGGCACGACCGGCGCTGATCCCGCCCCCCGTGATCATCTTCACCCACCCCGCCTGCCTGGCCCACGACCCCGGTCCCGAACACCCGGAGCGGCCGGCCCGGCTGGAGGCGGTGCTGAGTGGCCTGCGCGCCGAACACAGCGATCTTGAGTGGCGCGAAGCGCCCCTGGCGAAACTCGGCGACCTGCGCCGCGTGCATGACGAAGCCCTGCTGCATGACGTGCTGGAAGGCGACTTCGACGGTTACCGCATGCTCGACCCGGACACGGTGATGGGCCCGGCCTCGCGCAGCGCGCGCTGCGCGCCGCTGGCGCCGGCGTGGCCGCGGTGGACGCCGTGATGAACGGGGAAACCAGCACCGCGTTCTGTGCCGTGCGGCCGCCGGGCCACCACGCCACCAGCCATGCGGCAATGGGCTTCTGCCTGTTCAACAACATCGCCATCGCGGCCGCCCACGCGTGCGATCAGCACGGGCTTGAGCGCGTGGCGATCATCGATTTCGACGTGCACCACGGCAACGGCACGCAGGCGATCTTCTGCGAAGATCCGCGCGTCGCGTATTTCAGCACCCACGAATCCGGCCTGTATCCCAACAGCGGCGCGCCCTACGAGCGCGGCGTGGGCAACATGTTCAACGCCCTGCTGCCCCCCGGCAGCGGCGGCTTCAGGTTCCAGAACACCTGGGCCGACGAACTGCTGCCGGCGCTGGATGCCTTCAAGCCCCAGCTGGTGATGATTTCCGCCGGGTTCGACGCCCACATGCGCGACCCGCTGGCCGACCTCATGCTGGAGACCGAGGACTTCGCCTGGCTGACCCGGCAGCTGCGCAACATCGCCCGCCGGCATGCCGGTGGGCGGGTGGTCTCCATGCTGGAAGGCGGCTACGACCTGGAAGCACTGCGCGAATGCAGCCGGGTGCACGTGGACGAGCTGCGTTGAGCGCGGCCCCTGCCGCCACGGGCGAATGGCAGGCACGGGCACGCTGAACCCCGACCGACACCGGCAGGGCGCCTTCATTGCCCGCATGCATGCGATGCGGCAAGCTAACGACCGTTTTTCCACCCTTCAGCGAGACCAGCACCGCGTGCGCCCAGCCCTTCGCCTGCTCCCGTTGCCCTTCAGCATCGCCCTGTGCCTGCCGGCGCTGGCGGCGGATGAGAAGCCAGAAAACTGGGCCCTGTGTCCCATCCAGGACGTCATCCCCGCGTTCGGCGGCGCGCCACAGCCTGCTTTCGGCAGCACTCCGCAGGCGGCACGCGAACAGCGCGCCGAACAGCCCACGTCCATCGAGGGCGATGCGCTGGGCGGCACCGAGACGAACCTGGAGTACCAGGGCAACGTGGCGTTGAGTCGCGGCGACCAGTTCCTGGGCGCCGACAACCTGAAGTACGACCAGGAAAAGGACACCTACGTCGCCGAAGGCCACATCCGCTATCAGGACACCGGTCTTCGTCTGGTCGCCGACAGCGCGCGGGGCGACCAGGGCGCGGATACGCACCAGATCGACAATGTCCGCTACCAGCTGGTGGACCGGCGCGGCAACGGCGGCGCCGACCGCATCGACATGAAGGGCTCGCAGGGCCAACTGCTGCATTCGACCTATTCCACCTGCGATCCCGAAGACCGCCGCTGGGAACTGCGGGCGCGCCGTATCGACGTGGATACGGACGAAGGCTGGGGCGTGGCGCGGGGCGCGACGGTCCGGCTGGGCAAGATTCCGGTGCTGTATGTGCCCTACCTGAAGTTCCCGATCGACGACCAGCGCCACACCGGCCTGCTGTTCCCGGCCATCGGCCTGTCCGGCCGCAACGGGTTCGACTACAAGCAACCCATCTACCTGAACCTGGCACCGAACTACGACGCCACGCTCGAGCCGCGCATCATGACCGACCGCGGATTCCAGCTGGGCGCCGAGTTCCGCTATCTCTACGAAAAGGGTCGTGGCGAGTTCGAAGGCGCGTGGATGGATCGCGACGACCTGGTGCGCGACCGGATGAACGAGCCGGACTACCTGACCGACCCCTATCGTGACGATCCCGACAATCCGGATCCGGATGCGGGTCGCGGCTTCTTCGCGTTCGATGGCATGCACAACTTCAACCGCAACTGGCAGGCACGCGCCGGCCTACGGTGGCTGAGCGATGCCCGCTACACCGAGGATTTCGGCAATTCGCTCTACGGTCAGGCGGCCACGTCGATCACCAGCACGGTCGGTGTCTATGGCATCGGCGAGTACTGGAGCGCGGGCGCCATGGCGGACTACTGGCAGCTGGCGGACTACACCAGCTCCGAAGCCGCCCTCCCCTACAACCGCCTGCCCCGCGTGTACTTCAACTGGGAGCAGCCTTTCGGGCGCTGGATGACCCTGGGTGCCCATACCGAAGCGGTGAAGTTCCAGCATGAGGAAAAGGCTGGCGGCAGCCGCATCGACATCAAGCCGTTCGTGTCTTTCCCGCTGCAGGGCGCCGCCTGGTACGTGACGCCGACGCTGGCGTACCGCCATACCGAATACCGCCTGGAAGGCGAACTGGCCGACACCCTCGCCACCAATCGCGCCAATGCGTACGTGCTGGCGAACGGCGGCACGGTGACGCCGGAACTCGTCGCCAGCTTCCGCGACAGCGCACCCAGCCGCAGCCTGCCCATCGGCTCGCTGGATGCCGGGGTCTACTTCGACCGCGAAACGGAGATCAAGGGCGACCGCTTCCTGCACACGCTGGAACCCCGCCTGTTCTACCTCAACTCGCCCTACCGCGAGCAGGACGGCCTGCCGATCTTCGACACCCGGCCGTTCAATTTCAGCTATGGCCAGCTGTTCCGCGACAACCGCTACACCGGCCCCGACCGGCAGACCGATGCCAACCAGCTGACCCTGGCGCTCACCACCCGGCTGCTGCGGCAGAAGGACGGCTTCGAGCGGCTGTCGGCCAGCATCGGCCAGATCCGCTATTTCGATGACAGCCGGGTGGTGCTTCCCGGCGAGATTCCGCTGGAACAGGGCAAGTCGGCGTGGGTCGCCGACGCCAATTACGCCCCCACCGACCGCTGGACCATCGGCGCCTCTTACCAGTGGGACCCCAAGTTCCGCCGCGAGGACCTGGCCAGCGTGCGTGCGCGCTATCTGTTCGCCGACGACGGCATCGTCAACATCACCTACCGCCGGCGCCGTGACCTGCTGGACCAGGCCGACTTCTCGTTCCTCTACCCGGTCACGCCGACCTGGAGCGTGGTGGGGCGCTATTACCACTCGTTCTATCGCGATGCCGACCAGGAGCCCGGCTTGCTGGAGGCCGTCGCCGGCGTGCAGTGGGACAGCTGCTGCCTGGCCGTACGCACGCTGGTGCGCCGCTATGTGCGCAACCGCGAGGGTGAAATGAACAATTCCTTCCAGGTCGAGTTCGTCCTGAAGGGCCTGGGCTCGGCTGGCCAGGACACGGAGCGCACCCTGCGCCGTGCTATCCTCGGTTACTACCGAGACGACCTCTATCTCGTCCCGCCGAGCAATATCGCGCCCGCTCCGGACGACAACAACTACGCGCCGGATCCGATTCCATGAAGACAATGCTTTCGCACCTGCTGCTGGCCGGCCTGCTCGCCGCCTCCTCCGCGACCTCCGCCCAGACGCTGCAGCCGCTGGACCGCATCGCGGCCGTGGTCAACGAGGACGTGATCCTGCAGAGCGAGCTGGACCGCGCCGTGCAGAACGTCGTCAGCCAGTATGCCAACCAGCCCGGCCAGCTGCCGCCCCGCGCCGTGCTCGAACGCCAGGTGCTGGAGCGCCTGGTACTGGTGAAGCTTCAGACCGCACGCGCCGCCGAGAGCGGCATCCGCGTCAGCGACGGCGAGCTCAACAACGCCGTCAATGCGGTGGCCCAGCAGAACGGCACCAACCCCGAAGGCCTGCGCCAGCGCCTGGAAGCGGACGGCATGTCCTTCGCCGAGTTCCGCAACTCGCTGCGCGACGAGATCGTCATCCAGCGCCTGCGCCAGAGCTTCGCGCAGAGCCGCGTGCAGGTCAGCGAGGGTGAAGTGGATGCCGCGCTGGCAGCCGAGGCCAACAGCGGCGTGCAGTATCACCTCGCCCACATCCTGGTAGGCCTGCCCGACGGCGCCAGCGCCGAGCAGATCAGTACCGGCCAGAGCAAGATCGACGGCATCAAGGCGCTGATCGACAAGGGCGAGCTGGATTTCTCGGCGGCCGCCGTGCGCTATTCGGACAGCCCGAACGCGCTGGAAGGCGGCGACCTCGGCTGGCGCAGCCAGGACGAGATCCCCACCGCCTTCGTACAGACGCTCAAGAGCATGACCCCCGGCCAGGTGGTCGGCCCGCTGCGTGGCCCGACCGGCTTCCAGCTGCTGAAGCTGGTGGAAACCCGCGATGCCTCGCAGGCCGCCAAGCGCACGGTCACCGAGTACAACGCGCGCCACATCCTGGTGCGCATCACCGACACGCAGGATACCGCCACCGCCCGCGCCAAGATCGACACGCTGCGCGCGCGCATCGCCGGGGGTGCCGATTTCGTGGCCGTGGCCAAGGAATCCACCGAGGACACCAACAGCCGCGACGAAGGCGGCGACCTGGGCTGGTTCCCGGCGGATGCCTTCGGCCCCGCCTTCGGCCAGCAGGTCTCGGGGCTGTCCGACGGGCAGGTCAGCGCACCGTTCCAGACCGATGCGGGCTGGCACATCGTGCAGCGCGTCGGCAGCCGCCAGACCGACGTGACCGACCAGAACCAGCGTGCCCAGGTCCGCGACACCATCGGCCGCCGCAAGGCCGAAGACGAGTACAACCGCTACCTGCAGGAACTGCGCGGCGAAGCCTACGTCAGCTTCCGCAGCGGCGATCGCGCGGGCACCGACAGCACCACCGGCGGCTGATCCATGACGCCCCGGCTGGCGCTGGTACCGGGCGAGCCGGCCGGCATCGGCCCCGAACTCTGCGTGCGGCTGGCGCAACAGCCGCGCCGCGATTGCCACCTCATCGCCTACGCCGACCCTGCCACGCTGCAGGCGGCCGCCGACGCGCTGCGGCTCCCGTTGCAACTGCTGAGTGAGGATGCCGCGCCCACCCGGCCTGGCGATCTTCCGCTGCGTGTCGTGCGCAACGCCGTCCCCGGTGTCTTCGGTCGGACAGAACCCGCCAATGCAAGCGCGGTCATCGAGGCTCTGACCCGCGCTGCCGATGCCTGCGTGCACGGCGAACTGGATGGCATGGTCACCGGCCCCGTACACAAGGCCGCCATCAATGCCGGCGGCATCGCCTACACGGGCACCACCGAGCTGCTGGCCGCGCATGCCGGTTGCGACGTGGTGATGATGCTGGCCAACGACATCGTGCGCGTTGCCCTGGCCACGACGCACCTGCCGTTGCGCGAGGTGGCCGATGCCATCACCGCGCCCGCCCTTGAGCAGGTGCTGCGCATCACCCACGGCGCGCTCCGCCGCGACTTCGGCATCGCCGACCCGGTGATCGCCGTACTGGGCCTGAATCCGCACGCGGGGGAAGCCGGTCATCTGGGACGCGAGGAGATCGAGGTGATCGAGCCGCTGCTGGCCATGCTCCGCACAGAACGCATGCAGCTGCAGGGGCCCCTGCCGGCCGACACGGCCTTCCTGCCGCAGAAGCTGACCGGTTTCGACGCGGTCGTGGCGATGTACCACGACCAGGGGCTGCCGGTATTGAAGTACAGCGGTTTCGAGCAGGCGGTGAACCTCACCCTGGGCCTGCCCTACCCGCGCGTCGCCGTGGACCATGGCACGGCACTGGAGCTGGCGGGCAAGGGAATCGCCGACCCGTCCAGCCTGTTCGCCGCCGTCGCGACGTGTGCGCGGATCGCGTCGCGACGCCGCTGAGGACGGCGCGGGACATCCGCTTTCCCGCATAATCCCGGCATGTCGCACTTCAAAGCACCGCCCAAGAAATCCCTCGGCCAGCACTTCCTGACCGACCGCAGCTACATCGACAAGATCGTGATGGCGGTAAATCCCAAGCCCGGCGACCGGCTGGTGGAGATCGGTCCGGGCCAGGGCGCCATCACCTTCCCGCTGCTGCGCAAGCATGGCGAACTGACCGCCATCGAATTCGACCGCGACCTGATCACGCCGCTGATGGAAGCCTCGGAAGGCATCGGGCGCCTGACCATCATCCACAAGGACGTGCTGTCGGTGGACTTCAGCAAACTGGCCGGCGGGGACTCGCTCCGCCTGGTCGGCAACCTGCCCTACAACCTGTCCTCGCCCATCCTGTTCCACGCCATCGAACACGCGGCGGCCATCACCGACATGGTCTTCATGCTGCAGAAGGAAGTCGTCGACCGCATGGCCGCCGAACCCGGCAGCAAGGTCTATGGCCGGCTAAGCGTGATGCTGCAGGCGTACTGCCGGGTGGACGCGCTGTTCGTGGTGCCGCCAGGGGCTTTCCGTCCGCCGCCGAAAGTGGATTCCGCCGTCGCCCGCCTGGTGCCGCGTGATCCGGCCACCATCGGCATCCACGACGCGAAGCGCTTCGAAGAGGTCGTGCGCGCCGCGTTCGGGCAGCGACGCAAGACGTTGCGCAATGCACTCTCCGAGGTCTGCACCAGCGAGCAGATCGAAGCGGCCGGCGTGCGTCCGGATGCACGCGCGGAACAGATCGCCGTCGGCGACTTCATCCGCCTGGCAAACGGGGTGGCCGCTGGCTGACGCAGGCCGGCGGACGTGTTTCCGCTTTCACCCGCGTTTGAATACACTGCGGGGATGAATTCCCCCGACTACGCCATCGACGTCGACGTAGCCACGCGCTTCCTGGACGACCAGTCCGTGCCCGAGGACGGGCGCTACGTGTTCGCCTATACCATCCGCATCCACAATCGCGGCCGGGTTCCCGCGCGGTTGCTGTCGCGCCACTGGATCATCACCGACGCCAACGGCAAGGTGCAGGAAGTGCGCGGCGAAGGCGTGGTCGGCGAACAACCGTGGCTGCGCCCGGGCGAGGATTTCCGCTACACCTCCGGTGCGGTACTGGAAACCGCACTGGGCACCATGCAGGGAAGCTACGACATGATCGCCGACGACGGCACCCGCTTCGACGCCCCCATCGCGCCCTTCACCCTGTCCGTCCCGCGGACCCTGCACTGAAGGTGCCGCCGGCATGACCACCTGGGCCATCGGCGACCTGCAGGGCTGTTACGACGCCACGCAGCGGCTGCTCGAGAAGATCCGCTTCGATCCGGCGCAGGACCGGCTGTGGTTCTGCGGCGACCTGGTCAACCGCGGCGGGCAGTCGCTCGAAACACTGCGGCTGGTGCATTCGCTGCGCGAGCAAAGCACCGTGGTGCTCGGCAACCATGACCTGTCGTTGCTGGCCATCGGCGAGCGCTCGCCGGACGAACAGCGCAAGGTCAACCCCGACCTCCAGCGCGTGGTGCTGGCCGACGACGCCCGCCTGCTGCTGGACTGGCTGCGCATGCAGAAGCTGTTGCACGTGGACCGCGACCTGGGCTGGATGATGGTGCATGCCGGGCTGGCGCCCAAGTGGACCACCACGCTGGCGGAGAAGCATGCCCGCGAAGTGGAGCAGCAACTGCACGGCAATGCGTACCGCAAGCTGTTCCGCAACATGTACGGCGACAAGCCGAACTGGGCGCCGCACCTGTCCGGACACGACCGCGCGCGCGCCATCATCAACGTGCTCACCCGCATGCGCTACTGCACGCCGCGCGGACGCATGGCGATCGAGGAAAAAGGCGCGCCCGGCGCCCAGGCGCAGGGGCTGTATCCCTGGTACGAAGTGCCCGGCCGCGCGCCTCGCGACCTCAAGATCGTCTGCGGCCACTGGTCGACGCTGGGCCTGATGATCGGCCACGGCGTGCATGCCATCGATACCGGCGCCGTGTGGGGCGGCAAGTTGACCGCGCTGCAGCTGGATACCGACGACATCCGCCTCGTGCAGGTACCCGGCCGCGACGTTCCGCCACCACCCAAGGGCGAGTTGCCGAAGGATTGAGGCGATGCGCGCGACACGGCCTCTGCTGCTGTGCCTCGCATGGATTGCGCTGTCCGGATGCCACCAGGCGCCTCCTACCTCCGTCGTCGGTGAAGGCGCGCCAACGGCTGGCGCTGCCGCCCCCGTTGCGCCCTCACCGCCCCTGGTGGCGGCGGCCCGCGCACAGGTGGGCGTGGTGCGCGCCTACGATCCGGCCTATTTCAGCCTGACCTATCCGGGCGGCGATGTTCCCGCCGACAGCGGCGTCTGCACCGACGTGGTGATCCGTGCCCTGCGCATGCAGGGACTCGACCTGCAGCAGGCCATCCATGAGGACATGCGAGATCATTTCGCGCTGTATCCGCGGCAATGGGGATTGAAGGCGCCGGACCGCAATATCGACCATCGACGGGTTCCCAACCAGATGCGGTGGTTCCAGCGGCAAGGCTGGCAACGCCATTCCGGGCGCAGGCCCGAGGACTTCGCCCCCAGCGACATCGTGGCGTGGAAGCTCGCCGGCAGCGGGCTTCTGCACATCGGCATCGTCTCGGACAGGCGCAGCGCGGACGGCACGCCGCTGGTCCTGCACAACATCGGGGCCGGCACGCAGGAAGACGACATCCTGTTCCAGCACCCCATCATAGGGCACTACCGCCCGCCGGTGACGCCAGTGCGCGGCTAGCGCGCGCGCTGATACTCGACGAAGGCGAACGAAAGCGCGTGCTTCGCGTCCGCCGCATGGGATTCGCGGGCGATCTCCCGCCACCGTGCCGGATCGAACGCGGGGAAGAAGGCGTGGGCGTCTTCCACCTCGGTATCGACCTCGGTCAGGTGGAGCACGTCGGCAATCTCCAGCGTCAGCGCATACACCTCGCCCCCGCCGATCACGCACAACTCCCTGGCGCCCTGCTCCGCCGCGATCCGGAGCGCCTCATCCACCGATGCCACGGCCTGCATGCCGTCGAACGGCACGCTGCCACGGCGTGTCAGCACCAGGTTCAAGCGGCCCGGCAGCGCGCGCCCGAGTGATTCGGCCGTCTTGCGACCCATCAGCACGGGCTTGCCCAGCGTCAGCGCCTTGAAGCGCTTCAGGTCATCGGGAAGGCGCCACGGCAGGTCGTTGTCGCGGCCGATGGCGCGGTTGCGGTCGAGTGCGGCGATCAGTGAAATGCGCATCGCTGCCTAGACCGCCACCGGCGCCTTGATCGCCGGGTGCGGGTCGTAACCTTGGATCTCGATGTCGTCGTAGGTGAAGGCGAACAGGTCGGTGACCTCGGGGTTGAGGTGCAACCTCGGCAGCGCGCGCGGTTCGCGCGACAACTGCTCGCGTGCCTGCTCGTAGTGGTTCGAATACAGGTGCGCATCGCCCAGCGTGTGCACGAAGTCGCCGACACCCAACCCGCAGGCCTGCGCCACCATGTGGGTCAACAACGCATAGCTGGCAATGTTGAATGGCACGCCCAGGAAGATGTCGCCGCTGCGCTGGTAAAGCTGGCAGCTGAGCTTTCCGTCCACCACGTAGAACTGGAACATCGTGTGGCAGGGCATCAGCGCCATCTTCGGCAGGTCTGCCACGTTCCAGGCCGACACGATCAGCCGGCGCGAATCCGGGTTGCGCTTGATCTCGTCGACCACCCACCTGATCTGGTCGATCTCGCCACCGTCGGCGGTGGCCCAGCGACGCCACTGCTTGCCGTAGACCGGGCCGAGTTCGCCTTCGGCATCGGCCCATTCGTCCCAGATGCTGACCTTTTTGTCCTTCAGGTAGGCGATGTTGGTCTCGCCCTTCAGGAACCACAGCAGCTCGTGCACGATCGAGCGCAGGTGCAGCTTCTTGGTGGTGACCAGCGGGAAACCTTCGGCCAGGTCGAAACGCAGCTGCCACCCGAACACGCTTCGCGTGCCGGTGCCGGTACGGTCGGATTTCTCGCTGCCCTGCTCCAGTACGTGGCGCAGCAGGTCGAGGTACTGCTTCATGCTTCGCCTCCGGCAAACGGCTTCATGCGGTTTCCTTGCCGGCGGCCGGCGCGGGAGTGACGGGGTACAGGGTCGGCGCGCGGCGCGACAGCCACAGCAGGTACAGGCCCAGCAGGATCAGCGGCATGCTGAGCACCTGGCCCATCGTCAGCCAACCGAAGGCGAGGTATTCCAGCTGCTCGTCCGGCACCCGCACGAACTCCACGATGAAGCGGAACACGCCGTACATCAGCGCGAACAGGCCGGAGACGGTGTAGCGCGGCCGCGGCTTGCGCGACACCGTCCACAACACCACGAACATCACCAAGCCTTCCAGCAGCGCCTGGTACAGCTGTGACGGATGGCGGGCGAACTGGTCCAATGCGCCAGCGGCGTATTCGGCCTGCAGCTGCGAAGGCGTGAGCGCCCGCAGCCGGGGGTCGGTGGGGAAGATCACGCCCCAGCCCGCCTGCGTGTACTTGCCCCACAGCTCCGCACCGATGAAATTGCCGATGCGGCCGAAGCCCAGGCCTGCCGGCACCAGCGGCGCCACGAAATCCATGGTGTCGAAGTAGTGCAGCCGATGCTTGCGCGACCACCACAGCGCGGCGGCCATCACGCCCAGCAGGCCGCCATGGAAACTCATGCCGCCTTCCCACACCTTGAAGATCGAAAGCGGGTTCTGCAGGAAGCCGTCGAATCCGTAGAACAGCACGTACCCGATGCGGCCGCCCAGCACCACGCCGAGCATCGCGTAGAACATCAGGTCGGAGAAGGCGTTGGCGTCCACGCCTGGCAGGCGGCCCTGCATGGCGCGGGAGCGGCCCAGCCACCAGGCGGTCAGGAAGGCCAGCAGGTACATCAGCCCGTACCAGTGCAGCTTGACCGGGCCCAGCGAAAAGATGATCGGATCGATCTGGTGGAGGTAGATCATGCGCCTCGGCGTGGCCGGTGGGGATGGGCTATTTTGCCCCAGCCGGACCGCCCCTGGATGACCGCGAACCTCCCGGGGATCGCGACCAGCGCTTGCTCAGTCCAGCAGATGCGGCCGGTTGGGCAGTTCGTCCTCGTCCACATGCCCCTCGAGCTGCGGAAAGTGCACCGCCAGCAGGTCCGAGACCGCGCGGATGCCGGCGATGACGGCCTGCTCCGCCCGGCCTTCGCCCATCCCGACTTCGATCAGATGGCAGACGTCCCGCCACTGCGCGTCGCTGACAAGGCCGTTCAAGCCCCGGTCGGCGACGATCTCGATGCGATGGTCGGCCAGCAGCAGGTAGATCAGCACGCCGTTGTTGGCTTCGGTGTCCCAGGTGCGCAGCCGCACGAAGACCTCGTGCGCCCGCTCGCGCGGCTCCACGCCGGCCAGCACCGCGCTCACCGGCAGATCCGATTCCACCGCGAACATCACTTCGCCGCGGTGCCGGCGCTCGCCCTCGGCGATGGCCTCGGTGATGTGGTGCAGGGTCGATTCGGGGAACAGACGGCGCGCCGAGCGGGCAAACAGATGGCGGAAGATACGCATCACCAGCTCCCCGAGGCGCCACCGCCTCCGGACATGCCACCACCACCGCCCCAGCCGCCTCCACCGAAGCCGCCGCCCCCACCTCCAAAACCACCGCCTCCCCAGCCGCCGCCTCCGCCACCCCAGCCCCCCCAATCCCGGTGGCGCGCGTATCCGCCGCGGGTGGAGCCGGACATCAGGCCATAGAGAAGGCCCAGCACGCCGGCAATGCCGCCGACCGCGAGCATCGATGACAGCAACAGGGCGACACCTCCGGCCGCGCCGCCGGTGAACAGCCCGCGGATGCCGGCCGGCGAGCGACTGAACATGCCGCGCACGATGGTGGCGACGATGAAAGCCGCGAACGCCGCGAACAGCATCCCGCCGCCCTTCCCGCCCTCGCCGGACACCGGGTGCGTGCTGACGGGTTCGGGCAGGGCCTCACCATCGATCAGCCTCACCAGCGTCGCCGTCGCGTCGCCGATGCCGCCGCCGAAGTCGCCCGCGCGGAACTTCGGCGCCAGGTATTCCTGGATGACACGGTTGGCGATGGCGTCGGGGATGGCACCTTCCAGTCCGTAGCCGGGCTGGATGCGTACGCGCCGGTCGTCCTTCGCCACCAGCAGCAGCACGCCGTCATCCACGCCCTTGCGGCCCAGTTTCCACTGGTCGAACACGCGCTGCGTGTACTGCTCGATGGTTTCCGGTTGCGTGGTGGGCACCATCAACACCTGCAACTGGCTGCCCTTGCGTTGCTGCAGCGCCACCGCCTGCTGTTCGAGCTGCTGCTTGCGGGCGGCGTCCAGCGTGCCGGTGGTATCGACCACCGGCGAATCCAGCGGAGGGATGCCGGCCAGCTGCTGCGCCCACGCAAGCGCGCAGCACAACAGCAGGCACAGCGCCAGCGCACGCATCATGGCGCGTAGGGGCCGGTCAGTTGCTGGGCGGCGACGACGGGGCCGGCTGCGGGGCCGGGGGTTGCGGCGGCGCCGGAGCGGCCGGTGGCGGCGTACCGAAATCCACCGACGGGGCGTCGGAAATGGCCGCTTCGTTCTCGACGGTGAAGTTCGGTTTTTCCTTCGCTCCGGTGATCTTGGCGGTGATCACCTGCGGGAACTGGCGGATGTAGGTGTTGTAGTCCTGCACCGTCTGGATGTAGCGGCCGCGCGCCACAGTGATGCGGTTTTCCGTGCCTTCCAGCTGTGCCTGCAGGTCACGGAAGGACTGGTCGGATTTCAGGTTCGGATAATTCTCGGTGACCACCAGCAGGCGCGACAGCGCGCCGGACAGTTCACCCTGCGCCTGCTGGAACTGCTGCAGCGAGGCCGCATCGTCGGCGTTGACCTGGATCTGGCCGACGCGCGCGCGGGCATTGGTCACGTCGGTCAGCACCTGGCGTTCCTGCTGCGCATACCCCTGCACGGTCTTGACCAGGTTGGGGATCAGGTCGGCCCGGCGCTTGTACTGGTTGAGCACCTCCGACCAGCCGGCCTTCACTGCTTCATCCTTCTGCTGGATGGTGTTGTAACCACACCCGGACAACACGAAGGCCAGCATGGCCAACAACAGCAAGCGCGAACACAGACGCATGGGAGGAATCTCCAGTGGGACGATATGGCCATGATTGCAGCACCTTGCCCCAGCAGGCGCAAGCGCTGTCGACTCGCATTGCCGTCGGATGACGGTTCGTTAGCAAGGAGTGAAAACAAAAAGGGCTTCCCGCGAACGGGAAGCCCTTCCAGGCGTGCAGCGGCTGCGACTGCTTACTCGCGCAGCATGCGCCGGTTGGCGCGCTTCTTCGCCCACAGGTTCAGGCATTCCACCACGGCCGAGAAACCCATCGCGCCGTACAGATAACCCTTCGGAATGTGCATCTCGAAGCCGTCCAGCAGCAGGTAGGCACCCACCGCCACGATGAAGGCCAGCGCCAGCATCTTGATGGTCGGGTTGTTGTCGATGAAGTGGCCCAGCGGCTTGGCGGCCACCAGCATCACCACCACCGCCAGCAGGATGGCCGCCACCATCACCGGGGTGTGGTTGGCCATGCCGACCGCGGCGATCACCGAGTCCAGCGAGAACACGATGTCGATGACGGCGATCTGCGCGATCACGCCGGCGAAGGACACGGCCGGACGCGTGTGCACGTCCTCCGAATCCGGTTCACCCTTCACCAGTTCCAGGATTTCCTTGGTGCCCTTCACCAGCAGGAACAGGCCGCCGATGATCAGCACCAGGTCGCGCACCGAAATGCCCTGGCCGAACAGCGTGAACAGGTCGTTGGTCAGCCCCGCCAGCCACGCCAGTGTCAGCAGCAGCAGGATGCGGGTGATGCACGCTACCGCGATGCCGAACTTGCGCGCAACTTCGCGCTGGTGCGGTGGCAGCTTGCTGACGGCAATGGAAATGAAGACCAGGTTGTCGATGCCCAGCACGATCTCGATCGCACTCAGCGTGACCAGCGTGATCCACACCTGTGGATCGGTAAGCAATTCCATCATCGTCAAAACACCTTCTTGGGATCAGTTCGTAAGAGCGTGGTTCAGAAAAAGCGCGGCGCCAGGATCAGGCCCCAGCACAGCAGGACGTTCATCATCAGCACGAACACCGCCGCCGAGCCCATGTCCTTGGCGCGACCGGCCAGTTCATGGTGCTCGGGACCGTAGCGTTCGATCACCGCTTCCACCGCCGAGTTCAGCAGTTCGGCCGCCAGTACCAGCAGGCAGCTGCCGATCATCAGCGCGCGCTCCAGCCCGGTCTGGCCCAGCCACAGCGCGAGCGGCCCCATGACCAGCAGCAGGTAGACCTCCAGCCTGAACGAAGATTCATGCAGCCATGCCGCACGCAGACCCTGCATCGACCAGACCGTCGCCTTCAGGATGCGGGAGGGGCCGCGGGGGAGGTGTCCGGTTTCGTCGGCCATGGGTACAGACAGTCAACAGACAAAGTGAAGGAGCGGCGCCATCCGCGCCGGGGCGACCAGCGGACGGTGCCAAGGGTGGGATGGGGCATGAGGAGCGGCAATTTTGCCACAAGGGACCCTTTCCCAGCGTGTACCCGCATGGCAATGGCGGTTTGCATCCAGCCGGTCCCGCTGGTCCACTGGTCGCCCCTCCTTCCTTTGGAGCGTTGATGCCTCCCCGTTACCCGACATCGTGCTGGCTTGCCCTGCTCTCCCTGGCGCTGGCGGCGCTGCTGGCGGCCTGCGCCGGCGCGCCCCCGCCCGTTGCCGGCCCGGTACCTGCTGCCGTGCCCGTACCGCAGGTACCGGAACAGGTATCCAATGCGGACTGGGAACAGGACATGCGGCGCTTCGAGGCCGCTGACGCCTTATCGCCGCCACCACGCGGGGCTGTCCTGTTCATCGGCAGCTCGTCGATCCGGTTCTGGGAGACACTGGCGCAGGACTTTCCCCACCTACCGGTGATCAACCGGGGCTTCGGCGGTTCGGAACTGCGCGACAGCACCTGGTATGCCGGCCGCATCATCGTGCCGTACGCGCCTCGCCAGATCCTGCTGTATGCCGGCGACAACGACCTCAACGCAGGCCGCACGCCGGCGCAGTTGCGCGATGATTTCCGCGCCTTCGTCCAGCGCGTGCGCCGCGACCTGCCGGATACCAGGATCGCCTACATCAGCACCAAACCCAGTCCGTCACGTGCCGGACTGTTGCCCGCGCAGCGGGAGGCCAATGCCCTGGTGCAGGCCGAAGCCAAGCGACTGGGGGTGGACTACATCGACATCTTCACGCCGATGCTGGACGCGACCGGACAACCCGATGAAACGCTGTTCATCGAAGATCGCCTGCACATGAATGCCGCCGGCTATGCGATCTGGAAGCGCGCGATCGCGCCATACGTCCGCTGAAACGGAAGAATGAAACCCTCCGACGCAAAAAACGAAGCCCGGCACTGCCGGGCTTCGCTGTCATGGCGCACGGGTTGAACGCGACGATCAGAACCCGCTTGCGTCCAGGCGGCCGCCGGTGACCGTCTTGCCCTGGAGTGACGGCGTCGGCACCGTCGCGTTGAGGATGGCGGCCTTGATGTCGGCAGCCGTCGAACCGGGTCGCGTGGACGCATACAGCGCGGCCGCGCCGGTCACGTGCGGCGTGGCCATCGAGGTGCCGTTGTAGCTGGCGTAACCCGATATCAGATTGCCTTTGGACGCCTTGGGTACCGTCGACCAGATGCCATAGCCCGGCGCACCCAGGTCCACGGTGGTGGCGCCATAGTTGTAGACCAGCGCGCCGGTGGAACGCAACGCCGCCACCGAGATGATGCCCGCATTCGGATACGACGCCGGATAGCAGGCGCCCGACGTGTTGCCTTCGCAATTGACGCTGTCGTTGCCGGCCGCGACGATCGTCAGTATCTCGGCCTGACCGGCGCGGTCGATGGCATCGCTGAGGGCCTGCGAGTAGCCCCCACCGCCCCACGAGTTGTTGGTCGCTACCAGGTTCAGCCCATGGCGGGTTTTGAGGTCGGTGAAGTAGTCCAGCGCCTTGACGGCATTCGCGGTGCTGCCGCCACGGCGACCCAGGAACTTGCCGCTGATCAGCTTGGCGCCGCTCCAGCAGACGCCTGCCACGCCCTTGCCATTGCCACCAACACCGGCGATGGTGCCGGCCACGTGCGTGCCATGGTCATCGTTGGCGCCACCGGAATTGATGTCGTTGCTGTTGCCATCGAAATCCCAGCCGCGCACATCGTCGACGTAGCCGTTGCCGTCGTTGTCCACGCCATCGACTGGATCGTACGGATTGGTCCAGATATTGGCCGCCAGGTCTTCGTGGTTGTAGTAGATGCCTTCGTCGATCACGCCAACCACGACATTGCCGCAACTGGTATGACCGGACGCCCAGGCTTCGGACGCCTGCGAGCCGTAGACGTTCGCCGGGGTGCCGGCGTCACCGTACATGCCCCACAGCGAACCATTGGTGGAATAGGTGTCGTTGGAGACGGCGTTGTGCTGGTATGTCCAGTTCGGCTCGGCATATTCCACGGCCGGATCGGCGCTGAGCACCTGCACGGCGGCGGACAGGTCGACGTTGGCGGGCAGCTTGAGCAGCGCGATCTCGCCATTGCGGCCATTGCCACGGCGTACCGTCTCAAGCTTCCGTGCACCCAAGCCATGCACCACGGCCTCGCGGTCGGCCGACACGGCGCCATCGCGATACTTCACCAGCAGCTCGCCGGCGGCATGAGGATGCCCTGCTTTCAATCCCTTGATCACCAGATCGGGCCTGCCGCCTGCACTGGCCGCCTGCGTCATGCCCATTGCCACGAGCGCCATGCCCACCCATACCGCCATGCGATTCTTCTTCATAGAACGATTCGACCCCGCGTGTTGTGGTTACCGCGCAAAGCGGCGCGGCGGACCGAATCTATCCGGTAATTTTCGTTCTAGATACGGTTTTTCAGCTCACATTTTTGGGTATTTCCGTGAGCAGGTAAGCACGTACCGATGGCACCGGTGGCCAACGCGTCATGACTGTGAGTCGACATGCGAAGGGGCATGCGGCGTCCTCCCACCACCCCGTCAACGATCTCGATACATTCTCGTGGGGCGTGACAGGGCGTGCGACCGCGCCCGACGGTCGCACCCCCCGTTCCACCGCGAGTGCATCCACGTGTGCCGCCATGGTGACCTGCGCGACGAAGGCGCACCTTCGTGCCAGTGATCTTCAAGCCACCGGCATCGACGCCCTGCCCGCAACCGGCCTGTAACGCGCGATTCCCGCGGACATCGACCACCGCAATCCCGCGACGAGACCACGCATGTCAGCGCCGCCGTACCGCATCGGGTGGCTGGTGCAGGCTCAAGACGTTGCCATCCGGATCGAGGAAATCCATCGACAGTCCGCCATCGGGGGATTCGCTTACCGGCACGACGATCTCCACGCCTTTCGCCGCCAGCGCGTCGGCGTAATCGTCGATGCCGCCATCAAGACTGAAGACGACCACCGGGGATTCGCCGGCGCGCGCCGGTCGCGGAATGAACACCAGCACCAGTCCCCCGACTTCGCCCATCGCACAGGGTCCGTCATGGCCATCGAGTGGCTGGATGGGCAGCCCCAGCGTGTCGGCATAGAACGCCACCGCGCGCGCCAGGTCGGAGACGAAGAAAACGATGGCGCCTACCTTGCAATGGGTCAGCATGGGAAATCCTCCTTTGTTGGTCCCGTCTATCCGTTGCCGCCAAGGCGCGATGTGTGAGCACCCGCATCGATCAGGATGAGGTGGCCGTCGCCATCGTGGGTTCCCAACCCCTCGCCCACGCGCATGGCCGCCTTCAGCGCACGCCGTGCCAGCCCGAACTGCAGGTCGACGCTGCGCGCAGGATCCCGCAGGTACGCCAGTGCCACGCTCTCCGCGCGTGCCGAGGCTGACTGCGCGGCCAGTGCCTTGCGGATCCGGGTGAGGCGCTGGCGGAACGCCGTGGGTTCGATGCGCAGGATCCAGCGGATCTCATCGGCCGACAGGCCGTGCAGCGCGAGCACCGCCAGCCTGCGCGCGGACGGTGGCAGTGCGTCGAGCCAGGCGGGCCGCGTTGCCTCCGGGGTGTATCGGGAATGCGCGGCATCGTCGCATTCCGGCGCGGGCGACAAGGCGTCCGCCTCGCGCCGGCGACGACGCACGCCGCTGCGCGCGGCCAGGGCCGCCTGCCGGCGAAGCACGCCGCTCAGCCATGGCAGATCATGGCGACCGGCGAGCAGCGCAGCCAACAGGGTGTCCTGCACCAGGTCTTCCGCATCCTGCGCACGACGGCACAGGCGCAATGCCTGTGCGCGGAGCTGGCGGTAGGTTTCCAGGTCGAGGCCCGGCGCCTCGGCGCCGCTCGGCATCACCACGTCTCAGGGCTCCTGGTAGATGGCCGTGCCGCGCGAACCGTCCGGGCGCACCCAGCCGCGGTACATGCCCGTGGTATTCAGCACCAGCGCCAGGTTGCCGTCGCGGTCCAGCGCGATCACACCGCCATCTCCGCCATGCGCGGGCACCTCGCCCAGGATCACGTCCTCGGCCGCCGCCTGCAGGCGATCTCCACGGTAGGCCACACGGGCGGCGATATCGTGCGCGACCGCATTGCGGATGTAGTACTCGCCCCAGCCCGTGCACGAAATGGCGCAACGCGCATCGGCCCACGTGCCGGCACCGATCAGGGGCGAGTCGCCGACCCGTCCCCAGCGCTTGTTGGTCATGCCGCCGGTGGAGGTGGCGGCCGCCACGTGGCCGTAGGCATCCAGTGCGACCGCGCCGACGGTGCCGAAGTACTGGCCACGCAGGTCCTGGCTGGCATGCCAGGCCGCCTGTTCGCGTTGCTGGGCCTGGCGCAACTGCTCCCGCCGCACCTCGGTGTCGAACCAGTCGTTCGAGACCCGCTCGATGCCGGGCTGCGTGTCGGCGAACTGCTCCGCGCCTTCGCCGATGAGGAACACATGCGGCGAGTCCTCCAGCACCCGTCGCGCCAGCCGCACCGGATTGCGCACGGTGGATACACCGGCGACCGCGCCAGCGCGACGACCGTGGCCGTCCATGATGGATGCATCCAGTTCGTGTCGACCGTCCGCAGTGAACACGGAACCCCGCCCCGCGTTGAAGCTGGGCATGTCCTCCAGCATAGACACCGCGGCTTCCACCGCATCCAGCGCGGTACCGCCGGTGGCCAGCACGGCATGGCCGGCATCCAGCACGCGCTCCAGGTCGGCCAGGATGGCGCGCTCCACGTCCGCCCCCAGCGCGTTCCGTTCGATCACGCCGGCACCGCCGTGGATGGCGAGCGCCAGCGGTTTGCGGAGTTGACGCGCACTCATGGCAGGGGCCACCCGACGACGCAACGGGCGTCCAGCATACTCCCGCCATCGCGCTGCGCCATCCGCCGCCGGCTTACTGCGAGCGCAGCGCCTCGATGGGGTCCAGCTGCGAGGCCTTGCGGGCCGGGTAATAGCCGAAGAACAGCCCCGTGGCGATCGAGAACCCTGCCGCCAACCCGATCACCTGCCCGTTCAACGCCACCGGCAGCTCGCTGAACTTGCCCACCAGCAACGCCCCGACCACCCCGATGCCGATGCCCAGCACGCCGCCGATCAGCGAGATCAGCATCGCTTCGGCCAGGAACTGCCGGCGCACGTCGCTCGGCCCCGCGCCCACCGCCATGCGCAGGCCGATCTCGCGGATGCGCTCGGTCACCGACACCAGCATGATGTTCATGATGCCGATGCCGCCGACGATCAGCGAAATGGTGGCCACCGCACCGAGCAGCAGCGACATCAGCTTGGTCGTCGCGGTGCGCGTGGCGACGATTTCCGAAATGTTGCGGACGTTGAAGTCGTCTTCCGCGCCAGGTGCGATCCTGTGGCGCTGGCGCAGCAGGGCTTCCACTTCGCCCTGCACGTAACTCAGGTCCTTGGCATCGGCCACCGTCAGCGCCACCTGCATCACCGCGCCCGGCGGCAGGCCCATCGAGCCCATCAGGCGACGGCGCGCGGTTTCCAGCGGCACCATGATCACGTCATCCTGGTCCTGGCCGAATCCGCCCTGGCCTTTCGGCGCCAGCGTGCCCGCCACGGTGAACGGCACGCGCCCCAGCCGCACGGTCTGGCCCACGCCACTGTCTTCGCCGAACAGCGTGCGCCGCACGGTGTCGCCCAGGATCACGGTCTTGCCGGCGCTGGAGTAGTCCTGCGCATCGAAGCCTTCGCCGTTGGCCATCGTCCAGCCATTGATGTCGAAGAAATCCGCCTGCACGCCCTGCCAGCTGGTGGAGGCGTTGTTTTCGGCAAAGACGACCTGGGTGTTGCCGCGCAGGGCGCCGGCCACGTACTGCACTTCCGGGATCTCGCTGCGGATGGCTTCCACGTCGCCCAGGTTGAGGGTGAAGAAGCTGCTGGAACTCATCCGCACGCCGCCGCCACCGCGACCCGCGCCCGGGCTGATGTCCAGGCGCTGCGAACCCAGGCCGGATACCAGCTTGTCGATCTCCGCCTGCGTGCCCTGGCCCACCGAGACCATCACGATGACGGCGGCAATGCCGATGATGACGCCCAGCGACGTCAGCGCGCTGCGCATCCAGTTGCCACGCAGCGCATGGATGGCCGTGCGCAGGATGTCGGAGAACTTCATGGGCGCCCCCCGGCATGGGTGGTGTCTTCGTGCAGCTCGCCATCGCGCATCACCAGGATGCGGTCGGCATGCGCGGCCACTTCGGCATCGTGGGTGATCAGGATCACCGTGTGGTCCTCGTCGCGCAGGCGCTTGAACAGGGACAGGATCTCTTCACCGGTCTTGCTGTCCAGCGCGCCGGTCGGCTCGTCGGCCAGCAGGATGGGCGGTCTGTTGATCAGCGCGCGCGCGATGGCGACACGCTGCTGCTGGCCGCCGGACAGCTCGCTGGGCTTGTGCCCGGCACGCTCGGCCAGGCCGACGGCGGCGAGCGCTTCGCGCGCGCGTTCGCCGCGTTCGTGCGACGGCACCTGCGCATAGCCCAGCGGCATGGCGACGTTCTCCAGCGCACTCATGCGCGGCAGCAGGTTGAAGCCCTGGAAGACGAAGCCGATCTTCTCCCGGCGCAGGACGGCCAGTTCCTCGGCATCCAGCGTGGCCACGTCGATGCCGTCGCACAGGTAGCTGCCGGTGCTGGGCGTGTCCAGGCAGCCGATCAGGTTCATCAGCGTGGACTTGCCGGACCCGGACGGCCCCATGATGGCGACGAAATCACCCCGGCCCACCTGCATGTCCACGCCCTTCAGCGCGACCACCTCGGCTTCGCTGCCCGGCGAATAGACCTTGCTGAGCGCGAACGTCTGGATGACCGGGACCGACGCGGTGACGGGTTGCGTACTCATTCCTTCGCACGCTCGCCCACGACCACCACGTCGCCTTCCTTGACGTCGCCGGAGACTTCCGTGCTGGTGCCGTCGCTGGCGCCCACGCGCACCTGCACCAGTTCGGGCTTCCCGGCCACCAGCTTGTACAGCGGCGCGCGCTTGGCGCCCAGCAGGGCACGCAGTTCGGTATCCCAGCGCTGGCGCTGGGCCTCGTCCAGCGTGGTGCGGAACGGCGCGAAATCCTGCTGCATGCGTTCGGCCATGCGCTGGCGGATCTGCGCCTGCATCGCGCCACCGCCCGCCCCCGACGTGACCACGCGTGGACCGCCGCCCGGACCCCCGCCGAACATGCTGGCGCCGTTCTGCCGCGCCTGTGCCATGCGCGCGGCCTGGCGCTCACGCAACGCGGTCAGTGCGGCATCGAACGCGGCCTGCTGGTCCGCATTGAGTTTCAACGTGCCCGCCACGCGCACCAGATCGTCGCTGACGCCGCCGCCGCGCGGCTGTCCGGCCTGCTGTGGCGGGCCCGCGGTCGCCGCGGCTTCCTGCCCGGTGGGCTTGTAGCGCAGCGCCGCGTTGGACACTTTCAGGATGTTGTCGCGCTTGCTGACTTCGATCTCCGCATTGACCGTCAGGCCCGGCAGCAGCGTGCCGTCGGTGTTGTCCACGCTGACCACGACCGGATACGTCACCACGTTGTTGGTGGTGGTGGCCGACAGGCGCACCTGCTGCACCTGGCCACGGAACTGGCGGTCGGCGAACGCATCCACGGTGAACGAAACCGTCTGCCCCATCTTGACCTGGCCGATGTCGGCTTCATCGACGGCCAACTCGATCTTCATCTTCGACAGGTCTTCGGCGATGGTGAACAGTTCCGGCGCCTGCAGGCTGGCGGCCACGGTCTGGCCGGGCTCGATGGTGCGGGTCAGCACCACGCCATCGACCGGCGACCGGATCACGGTGCGGTCCAGGTTGACGCGGGTGGTCTGGGTGGAGGCAGTCTGCTGCCGGATCTGCGCCTGGCCGGCATTGACCTGCGCGCGCGCCTGGTCCAGGGCCGCGCGGGCGAGGTCCACGTCGCTCTGCGCGACCAGCTTCTGCCGGCCGAGATCCGCCTTGCGCTGGTAGTCCAGCTCGGCGTTGCGCAGCGTCGCCTGTGCCTGGCGCAGGCTGGCCTGCGCGTTCGCGATCTGCGCGTTGCCCTGCGCGATCTGCGCTTCATAGGTACTGGGGTCGATCCTGGCCAGCACCTCGCCCTTCTTGACCTCGCTGTTGTAGTCGACCAGCACGTCGGTGACCTGGCCGGAAATCTGGCTGCCGACGGTGACCGTGGAGATGGCGCTGAGCGTGCCGGTGGCCGAGATGGCGACGCGGATGTCGCCGCGCTCGACCGTGGCGGTGCGATAGGTGCTCTCGGCGGCCTCGCTATTGCGCGAACTCCAGTACCAGGCGCCGCCGGCGAGGAGCGCCACGACGACGGCGCCGGTCAGCACGCGGGGCAGCAGGGAGGATTTCTTGCGGGGTGCAGTGCGCGAAGGCTGGCTCATGCAGTGAGTCGGCTCGGAAAGGGGGAGGACGGAAGGGGTAACGTACTACAGGCACGTCGGTTGACAGTGCCCGCACCGGTCCGGTTCCCGTTGGGAACCGTTAATACCCGGGACTACGGAACGAAGCGGATGGTCGCAACCGTGCCGCGGCCCAGTTCGCTTTCCAGCTCGACCTTCCAGCCGAAGCGGTCGCACAGCCGGCTGACGATGGACAGGCCCAGTCCGCTGCCCTGTGGGCGCGTGGGATCGGCGCGATAGAACGGTTCGAACACGCGTGTCATCGACTCCGCCGCCATGCCGATGCCGGTATCGCGCACGATCACGCGGTCCGACTCCAGCACCACGTCGATGCGGCCGCGGTCGGTATAGCTGCAGGCATTGCGCAGCAGGTTGCTGACCACGACCTGGAAGACGCGCGGTGGCGCGTGCAGGCGTGGCTTCGCATGGCAGGTGACTTCCAGGTCCACCGGCTTGCTGAGCAGCAGCGAGCGCGCATTCTCTGCCTCGTCCAGCACGATGTCGGCGACGTCGAAGTCCTCGCTCTGCGGCTCCACCTCGGCCTCGCGGGCCAGGATCAGGAAGGCATCGATCACCGCCTCCATGTCGCGCCCGGCGCGCTGGATGCGCTGCAGCGACCGTGCCACGCGCGGTGGCGAATCCTCGGCCATCGCCATGTCGGTGGCCACGCGGATCACCGTCAGCGGCGTGCGCAGTTCGTGGCTGGCATCGCGGGTGAAGTCGCGCTCGCGGGCGACGTGCGCCGTCACGCGCTGGGCCAGGCCGTGCAGGGCCGAGGCCAGTTGCCGTGCTTCGCCCTGGACATCCGCCGGCAACCGCTCGGCCGCCAGCACGCTGACGTCGGGCCGTCGCGGATCCCACTCGGCCACCTGCCGGGCCAGCCAGCTCACGGGCGACACCAGCCGCTTGGAGGAGCGATAGGTCAGCCACGACACCAGATAGATGGCCACCAGCGTCATGACGATGGGCACGGTGCCGAAGTAGAACGCCAGCCGTTCGGCCTGCGAGCGCAGGAACACCAGATAGAGGCGGCCCGCAGGCTGCTCGTCCACCAGCACCAGCAGGTCGTCGGCCTTCAGTTCGTGGAAGCCGGGCTTCAACTCGCGCAGGTTTTCCGGCAGCACCAGGTTGGAATGCCCCTTCACCACCAGGTAGCCGCGCAGGTTGTGCGTGTTGGGGGGTGGCTGTGCGGTCGAGGCGCTGTACAGCTGCCAGAAGTGCGTCGCTTCTTCCTGCAGTGCCGTGTTCATCAGGCTGTGCTTGATGACGGCGGAAACCAGATAGACGCCCACCACGATGGCAAGGCTGACCAACACCGCCTGGACGATGAAGGCGATGCGGAGTTTGCGGGGCAGTCCGTGGCGCATGGCGCGTCCGTCAGGCGAGGGCCGGATTATGCCGTGCCCCCACCACCCCGGTCAGCCGATGTCCGCGATGCGGTAGCCCGCGCTCTGGACGGTATGCAGCAGCGGCTTGTCGAACGGCTTGTCGATCACCTTGCGCAGGTTGTACAGGTGGCTGCGCAGCGTGTCCGAGTCGGGAAGGCCATTGCCCCAGATCTCGCGCTCGATTTCCTGCCGGGTGACCACGCGCGGGGACTCGCGCATCAGGATGGTCAGCAGGCGCAGGCCGATGGGGGACAGCATCAGTTCGGTGCCGCCGCGGGTGGCGCGCATGCTGACCGGGTCCAGCACCAGGTCGGCGACCTTCAGCACTTCGGCCCCCACCTGGCGGCGCTCGCGACGGATCAGCGCGCGCAGGCGGGCTTCCAGTTCCTGGATCGCGAAAGGCTTGGTCAGGTAGTCGTCGGCGCCGGAGCTGAGGCCGGTCAGCTTGTCATCAAGGGTGTCGCGCGCGGTAAGCATCAGCACCGGGGTGGACTTGCGCGCCTCGTTGCGCAGGCGCTTGCAGACCTCCATGCCATCCAGCCGGGGCAGCATCAGGTCCAGGACCAGCACGTCGTAGCTGTTCTCCACCGCCAGCCGGTAGCCGTCCAGGCCGTCGGTGGCGTAGTCGACCTCGAAACCGCGGCCTTCCAGATATTCCCCGATCATCTCCGAAATGTTGCGGTTGTCCTCGACCACCAACACCAGACCCGCGGTTTCCTGACTGTGGCGCATGACGACTCCTTGTAGGCTTCAGGTTTGTGAAGCTAACGGGCGGGCAGTACACGTCATGTGAAGGCGCCATTACCCATTCAGCCGCCAGTGGGGCTAGGCTTCGCCGTCCCCTTCCCGCCCGACGCCCATGACCGCCCGATTGCTGCCCCTGCTCCTGCTGCTGGCCTCCAACGTCTTCATGACCTTCGCCTGGTACGGGCACCTGAAATACAAGACGGCACCGCTGTGGATCGCGATCCTGGCCAGCTGGGGCATCGCCTTCTTCGAATACTCGCTGATGGTGCCGGCCAACCGGCTGGGCAGTTCCGTGTATTCGGTGGTGCAACTGAAGACCATCCAGGAGGTCCTGACCCTGCTGGTCTTCGCGGGTTTCAGCACCTGGTACCTGGGCCAGCCGCTGAAGTGGAACCACTACGCGGCCTTCGCACTGATCGTGGGCGCGGCGTTCCTGATGTTCTACGAGTGAGGTCGCGCGCGTCGCACGAGCGCGTGCGAGCTATTGTTCGTCCTCGGGTTTCAATGGACTGTGGTGCCATTCGAACGCACACATGACGCCTGCGGCAAGCGTATCCATGTCCTTGTGGTAGTGATGCCGGTGAGGCGCAGGGATGTCTACGTTACCCGCGCTGAAGCCCAATTCCCTAAGCCTGGAGGCGAAGCGATCCACAGGGCCATAGCAAAACAATTGGTCATGCCGGTCCCAGACGACGGTGGCCCGGTCCGTGGCGGAGTGAGCCCACAGGTCGAAACGTCCATCAGCTGCGAGGAAGTCGGCAAACCGCTCGATGAAATGCGTCGCTCCCTCCAACGAGAGGTCGGGACTTTCGTAACGGCCAGGCGCTGCCTCCCCTCGGGGAGTGTGCAACACATACAGCAATCGTACGGGACCCTGCAGGAGCGCCAGCATCGCTTTGAACAAGCGTGGATCACTTCCGGGTACGCCCGCGACCAGCCGTCCAGACAGTTCAAACGTTTCGGGATGACGATAAGCGACCCATTGGTCACCGTCGAGATGCCCCAAACGAAACGGCCTCTCCGCCATCAGAACCGGATCTTGCCGGTCAGGATGTCCTTGAACATCACCCAGTCGCCGGCGAAGGAATAGAACGGATGCTTGAAAGTGGCGGGGCGGTTCTTCTCGAAGAAGAAGTGGCCCACCCAGGCAAAGCCGTAGCCGCAGAACAACGCCGCGAGCAGCCACCAGGCGTTGCGATCCACGATGGCCAGCACCAGCAGCGCGAGCACGCCGCAGCTGCCTATGAAATGCAGCCGGCGCGAGGTGCGGTTGCTGTGTTCGTTGAGATAGAACGGATAGAACTCGCGGAAGCTGGCGAAGCGGCTCATGTCCCCTCCCACAGGGTCAGATGGCGCGTGGCGAGAACATGATCACCGCCATGCCGGCCAGGCACAAGCCGACGCCCAGCAGGTCCCCACGGGTCGGCTTCACCGCATCCACCGCCCACAGCCAGAAGATCGCGACGGTGACGTAGACGCCGCCATAAGCCGCATAGACCCGGCCGGAGGCAGTGGGATGCAGGGTCAGCAACCAGGCGAACAGGGCGAGACTGGCGGCCGCGGGCAGCAGCAGCCACGCACTGCCCCCTTTGCGCAGCCACAGGTACGGCAGGTAGCAGCCGACGATCTCGGCCACGGCGGTGACGAGGAACAGCAGCAGGGTCTTCATGCGTCCAGCGTAGGGTGCGCGCTGGCCCACCGCCAGTCCTCGCCAGCGAAGGCCGGCTCAGCCTGCAGCGCGTTCCTGCTGCTTGACGCGCAGCCACAACGCTTCCTGCTGCTCCAGCGTCAGCGCGGACATCGTGGTCCCTTCTTCGGCAGCCAACGCCTCCATTGCACGGAAGCGTCGCTCGAACTTCAGGTTGGCGCGACGCAACGCGCCACCCACGTCCACCTTGGCGTGGCGCGCAAGATTGGCGGCGACGAACAGCAGGTCACCGATCTCGTCCTCCAGCCTTGCGTCGCGCTCGGGCGAAGGCGCCGCGGCAAGCTCGACGCGTACTTCGTCGATCTCCTCGTGCAGTTTGTCGATGACCGGTGCGGTGTCCGGCCAGTCGAAGCCCACGCGGGCGGCGCGTGACTGCAGCTTCACCGCGCGCTGCCATTCGGGCAGCCCGCGCGACACGCCGGCCAACGCCGAGGCGTCCCCGTCACCGGCGGCCTGGCGTTCGGCACGCTTGATGGCTTCCCAGTTGGCCGTCTGCGCTTCCGCATCGGCGACGTCGTCGCTGCCGAATACATGGGGATGCCGGCGCACCATCTTGTCGCAGATGGCGGCCACCACATCGCCGAACGCGAACGCGCCCTGCTCCTGCGCCATCTGCGCGTGGAAGACGACCTGCAGCAGCAGGTCGCCCAGTTCATCCTTCAGGGCCGGGAGATCGTTGCGGTCGATCGCGTCGGCGACTTCGTAGGCTTCCTCGACGGTATACGGCGCGATCGTCGCGAAATCCTGCTCCAGGTCCCACGGACAGCCACCGTCCGGATCACGCAGCCTGGCCATGATGGCCAGCAGTGCCGCGATGTCCGTCTCAGGCCTGGCGCGCGTATCCATGCCCGGTCCCGTCATGGCTTTCTTCCAGCCAGCGGCGCCACGGCAGGGTCATGTCGCCCAGCGCGACGAAATCCCCGTTGAGCAGCGTGTCGCGGCGGTTGTAGCGGAACGACCGGCCATCGGGTGCCAGCAGCGCGCCGCCGGCCGCTTCCAGCACGCACTGCGCGGCCGCGGTGTCCCATTCGCTGGTCGGGCCGAAGCGGGGATACACGTCCAGCGTGCCTTCGGCGATGCGGCAGAACTTCAGCGAAGAACCCAGCGCGACTTCCTCGATGGCGCCCATGCGGTCGAGGAAGGCCTGCGTGCGCGCATCGCGGTGCGAGCGGCTGGCAGCCACTTTCAACGTGCCGTTGGCGGGCGCGCGCGTGCGCAGCAGCGTGTCCACCTCGCCGACACGACGATAGGCGTTGCGACCCTGCCGGGCGTGCCAGGTCTCGCCGGTCACCGGCGCATGCACCACACCGAAGATGGGTTCGTTGTGTTCGATCAGCGCGATGTTGACGGTGAACTCGCCGTTGCGCTTGATGAATTCCCGCGTGCCGTCCAGCGGATCCACCAGCCAGTAGGTCGGCCACTGGCTGCGCTCGCTCCAGGCGATGTCGGCGGCTTCCTCGGACAGTACCGGCCACTGCGGGGTCAGCCGCTGCAGGCCTTCGGCGATGACGCGGTGCGCGGCCAGGTCGGCGGCGGTCAGCGGACTGTCATCGCTCTTCTGGTGCACATCGAAAGCGTGTTCGTAGACGGCCATGATCGCCTGGCCCGCTTCGCGGGCAATGACGATGACGGCTTCGTGCAGGTCGGCGGTCATACGGCTCATCGATTACCTTGCAACCATTCGCGGGCAATGAACAAAGCCGCCAGCGAACGACCCTCCGAAAAATCCTCGCGCAGCATCAGCTGGTCGAGGGCATCAATCTTCCACGGCACGACTTCCAACTCCTCGGGTTCGTCCCCGGGCAACCGCTCCGGGTACAGGTCTCTTGCCACCACCAGCCAGGACTGGTGGCTCATGTAGGTCGGCGCCAGGCTCAGGCTGCGCAGCACGTCGATGCGGCGCGCGCCGAAACCGGCTTCCTCTTTCAGTTCGCGGTCGGCCGCCTCTTCGGGCGACTCGCCCGCGTCGATGCGGCCCTTCACCAGGCCGAGTTCGTAGCGGTGCACGCCAGCAGCGTATTCGCGCACCAGCAGCACGGTGTCGTCATCGATCATGGGCACCACGACCACCGCGCCATGGCCGGTGGACTTCAGGCGGTGGTAACGCCGGCGTTCCCCGTTGCTGAACTCCAGGTCCAGTTCCTCGACATGCCGGTCCGGGCCGTCGGCCCGCTCGGTGATGCCATGGATGGTGGGTAGACGATTCATGCCGCGCCGCCAACGCCCGGCACCCGGCACGAGACACGGGGACGACAGGGGGCGGTGGCCGATATCATGGGGGGATGCGACAGACGAATCATCAAGTGGGAATGCTAACAGAGGCGGACGACTGGCGTGTCCGGGATTTGTCGGTGGTCTGGCACCCGTGTACCCAGATGCGGGAGCATCCCGACACCCTGCCCCTGGTGCCGATCGCACGGGGCGAAGGCGCCTGGCTGATCGGCCACGACGGCAGGCGCTACCTGGATGCGGTCAGCAGCTGGTGGACCAACCTGTTCGGCCACGCCGAACCGCGCATCGCCGCCGCCATCGGCGCGCAGGCGATGCAGCTGGAACAGGTGATGCTGGCCGGCTTCACCCATGCGCCGGCGGTGGAACTGGCCGAGCGCCTGCTGGCGATCGCACCGCGCCAGTCCGATCGCGCGCCGCTGGCCAAGGTCTTCTACGCGGACAACGGATCGGCCGGCGTGGAAGTGGCGCTGAAGATGGCGTTCCACTGGTTCCACAACCGCGGCGAACACCGCCGTACCCGCTTCATCGCGCTGGAGAACGGCTACCACGGGGAGACGCTCGGCGCGCTGGCGGTGGGCGACATCCCGCTGTACCGCCGCGTCTATGCCCCGTTGCTGGCCGAGGCCCTGTTCGCCCCATCACCGGATGCCTACCTGGCCCGCCCCGGCGAGTCCGCCGCCGACTGCGCAGCGCGCGCAGCCGATGCCCTGGCGGCGTTGCTGGAACGGCATGCCGGGGAAGTCTGCGCGGTGATCGTCGAACCCCGCGTGCAGTGCGCCGGCGGCATGCGCATGCACCATCCCGACTATCTGGCGCGCGTGCGTGAACTGTGCGATGCCAGTGGCGCGTTCCTGATCGCCGACGAGATCGCGGTCGGCTTCGGCCGCACCGGCACGCTGTTCGCCAGCGAATCCTCGGGCGTGATGCCCGACCTGCTGTGCCTGTCGAAGGGACTCACTGGCGGCTTCCTGCCGTTGGCCGCGGTGCTGGCGACGCAGGCGATCTACGACGGCTTCCTGGACGATTCACGGGAGCGCGCGTTCCTGCATTCGCACAGCTACACCGGCAATCCGCTGGCATGCGCGGCGGCGCTGGCGTCGCTGCAGGTGTTCCGCGATGACGACATCCTCACCCGCAACCGCGCCACCGCCGCCGCGATGACAGCACTGGCCGAACCGCTGTCGCAGCACCGGCATGTGGCCGACGTTCGGCAGGCCGGCATGATGCTGGCCTTCGAACTGACCGAGGGCGGCAACAAGGCCACCCCGTTCCCCGCCGCCTCGCGCATCGGCCTGAAGGCCTACCGCGCCGCGCTGGCCCGGGGCGTCGTACTGCGCCCGCTGGGTGACGTGCTGTACTGGATGCCGCCGTACTGCGTGGATGCGGAACAGCTGCAACTGTTGGCCGACGTCACCCGGGCCGCCATCGACGAGGCGACGGCATGAATCCGGTCGCCCCCGCACACCCGCGAGGTTTCCCATGCGCCTGACCCGCAGTTACGTGGACATGCCGCTAGCGGTCGGCGGCACCGTCGTGTTGCCGGAATCCACCGCGAACCACCTCTCCCGCGTGCTGCGCCTGCGCGAAGGCGACCCGTGCGTGCTGTTCAACGGGGACGGGCACGACCATCCCGCGCGCATCGCCACCGTCGGCAAGCGCGAAGTGACGGCCGACATCCTGTCGTCTCATCCGGTGGACAACGAGTCGCCGCTGCACATCACCCTGCTCCAGGGCATCGCACGCGGCGAGAAGATGGACCTGATCCTGCAGAAGGCGACGGAGCTCGGCGTCGCCGCCGTGGTGCCTGTCATCGCGGAGCGTACCGAAGTGAAGCTGGATGCCGAGCGCACGGAGAAGCGGCTTGCGCATTGGCGCAACGTCATCACCTCCGCCTGCGAACAGAGCGGCCGCGCGATCGTGCCGGTGCTGTCAACGCCGTGCGCGCTGGACGAGGCCGCTCGGGGCCAGGCAAAGGAGGACACCGCCCTGCTGACGCTGGACCCGCAAGGCGAAGCGTCGCTGGGCACTGTCAGCATCGATGGCGGGCGCGCGGTGATCGCGATTGGTCCGGAGGGAGGCTGGTCGCCGCGTGATCGCGAAACGCTGCGCCAGGCCGGGTTCACTGGCCTACGCCTGGGTCCGCGCATCCTGCGCACGGAAACCGCCGGCCTGGCGGCCATCGCGGCGCTGCAGTCCCGCTTCGGGGATCTCTAGGCCGGCCCGGACGGTTCGGCCTGGCGCAGGTACGTTTTTCCCTGCCGGCTCAACGCCAGTTGGAGAGTTCCGCCTGGGTGATGCGGCCATCCCGGTTGCTGTCCACCAGGCGGAATTCGCTGTGCAGCGCGTGGCTTTCCGGAATCTCCGCGCGCACCAGCACGCCGTCGCCATTGGTATCGAGATCGGCGACCGTGGCGCGGTAGTGCGAGGCATTGTTCAAGGTCTGCGACTGGCCCCACGTCACCGTGACTGGTCCCGTGCCGGCCTGCAGCTGCGTGCTGCCGCCATTCAAGCGGGCCTCGGTGCTGCTCTGGTAGGTGATAGCGTTCTGCGACACCGGCGCGGTCTCGACGGTCTGCGCATGCGCCAGCGGCGCAGCGGCAAGCAGGGCGATCAGGATCATCGGCTTGTTCATGGCTTCCTCCTCGTTGCGGCGATGACGTTGCCGTGGTTCAGCCGAATCGACGGTGAATGCGCACGAGGCGTCGCGCCAAAGGTTCAGCCAGGTCGATGGCCCGTGAAAGCCACCTGCAGGGCGCGAACGCCGCTCAGGCGGCCTGCGCCAGGGCGTTGTCGATCATCGTTTCGACCGTCTCCAGGTCCGGCAGCACGGCAGCCTCGTCACCGAGCAGCACGCGCACCTTCACCCCGACCGGCAGGTCTTCCTCGGTCGCGTCGGCCAGCAGGCCGTCGCGTGGCACCGACACCAGGCGCGGGAACGACGGCGTCAGCAGTGCGAAATAAGGACGATCCTTGTTGCCGCTGAGCGCCTTCAACACCACGATCTTGCTGTTCAATGCAATGGCGTCGGAGGTGTTGCCGGTCAGCCGGCCGAACGCGACCAGCGGCACCGCGCGGCCGTGCCAGTCGATCTGGCCGGGCAGCCAGTCGGGCATCCCGGCAATGGGCTCCACCGGCGCGCGGGTCAGCACTTCGGCGACCGTGGCGTTGGGCAGCAGCAGCCGGTGTTCACCGGCCTGGATAAGGACGCCGCGGATTTCGTCGTTGGAATGGGCCATCGTATGTTCCTCAGAACCAGCGGTCGGTCAGTCGTTGGGCGAGCTGCGCGGGCGAACCCAGGTCGCAGCCACGGGCGGCCAGCGCCTTGGGCGCGGCCGGGTCGTAGCAGCCGTCCTGCGACTGCCCCATGACCAGCGCACCCTGCGTCGCCAGCGTTGCGGATGAATCGACCAGCGCGGTATCGCTGCCGCTGAGCAGCAGCACCGCGCTGTCCTTGGGCGGCAACTGCGCGATGACGCCGCTGATGACCGCGCCGGGGCGGAAGCTGACCACGCCGGCGTCCACCATCGGCACCACGTCACCGGGCATCACGTAGATGGTGCCCGCATCGGCCGGCGTACCGGCTTCGGCCAACGCCACCGGCATGTGCGCGATGCGCGCCATCTGCCTGACCAGGTTGTCGTAGCGGCCGCCATCCAGGCGCAGGTGCACCAGCACGGGCTTGGGGAAACCTTCCGGCAGTTCGATCAGCAGCTTGCGCACCGCATCGGGTCCCCCGATGCCGGCAAACACCAGCACAGCGCCCTGCACGCGCGCGGCGGCCGCGCTGCCCACCGGCTCCAGGTCCATCAGCGACAGTTCGACTTTCGCCTTGGGCATTTCCGGCGGCGTGGCGACGGCGGACTCGACCGGCAGGTCGGTCAAGGGTGGCGGGACCGGCGCAGGCGGCGCGGCATTGCGCAGCCACTGGTCGACATCCACCACCTGGTCGGCCGTGGCCTGAGGCACGCCACCGGTGAAGGCGAAATCATCGCGGGGCAGGTCCAGCGCGAGGTCAGCGGCTTCGTCCAGGTGCAGGCCGATCTCGGCCCCTTCGTGCAGCTGCGCGGGCGTCACCGGCAGGCCGGGTTCGAGCTGCAGCGTCACTTCTTCTTCGCGGCCGGGCGGCAGCACGTCCTGATGGCCATGCAGCTTGGCTGACAGGTGGCGCGCCCAGCGCTGGGCTTCCCACCCCTGCCGGCGCGCGGCCAGCTCGGCCTCGTCATAGATCACCGCCACCGCGGGGTCGTGCAGCACGTCGTCGAAACGCTCCAGGCTGTCCTCGATGGCAGGCTCCAGCGCGACCAGCACCACCTGCGGCGCGCTGTTGCCCAGCGTGGCGCCGTCCAGGCTGTTGGGGTCGTCTTCCAGCACGATCTCCGCACCGGCTTCGTGCAACGCCACGCGCAGGCGCTCGCGCGCTTCACCCGGACGTGCCAGCAGGGCTACGCGTTTGGTTTCACTCACGGACACGGGCGATTCCCAGCAGGTCGTACACATTGCGCATCAGATCGAGTTCCTGGTACGGCTTGCCCAGGTAACGCTGCACGCCGATATCGAAGGCGCGCTGACGATGCTTGTCGCCGGTACGCGAGGTGATCATCACGATGGGCACGTCTTTGAAGCGTGGATCGGCCTTCATCGCGGTGGCCAGCTCGTAACCGTCCATGCGCGGCATTTCGATGTCGAGCAGCATCAGGTCGGGCACGCGGTCTTCCAGGCGCTCCAGGGCTTCGACGCCATCGCGCGCGGCGCTGACTTCGAAGTTGTGGCGTTCCAGCACGCGACTGGTCACCTTGCGCATGGTCAGCGAGTCGTCCACCACCATCACCAGCGGCACGCGGCGCTGTTCGGCGGTCGTGACCTGCTGCGTGGCTTCCTGCGGCTGGGCCAGGTGGCGACGCACCAGCGGCGCGGCATCCAGGATGACCACCACGCTGCCGTCGCCGGTGATCGTGGCGCCGTAGATGCCCGGAATGGAGGCGATCTGCGGGCCGACCGGCTTGACCACGATTTCGCGGTTGCCCAGCACCTGGTCCACGGCCACGGCGGCGCGCAGTTCACCGGCGCGCACCAGCAACAGCGGCACCTGCGCCTGGCCTTCGGCCTTGGCGGGACTGTGGCCCACCAGGTGGCCGAGGTTGTACAGCGGATAGTCTTCGCCGGCGTAGTGGTAGACACCGGCGCCGGCCTCGAAGCGCGCATGGCTGATGCGGCCGATACCGCTGACCGCCGCCACCGGCACCGCGAACTGCGCTTCGCCGATCTGCACGAACACGGCCTGCGTCACCGCCAGCGTCTGCGGCAGGCGCAGCGTGAAGGTGGCGCCCTTGCCCGGCGTGGAACGGATGTCGAGCGTGCCGCCCAGCTGGCGCACTTCGTTGTAGACCACGTCCATGCCCACGCCACGGCCGGCCAGCTGGCTGACCTGGTCGTAGGTGCTGAAGCCGGACTCCAGGATCAGGCGATCGAGGTCGGCATCGGCCAGCACCACGCCCGGCTGGATCAGGCCGCGCTGCTCGGCGCGGCGACGGATCGCTTCGCGATTCAGGCCGGCGCCGTCGTCGGTGACTTCCAGCACCATTTCCGAACCTTCGCGGCGCAGCGTGACCTGCACCTTGCCTTCTTCCGCCTTGCCCGCCTTGCGGCGTTCCTTCGGCGTTTCCAGGCCGTGCGCCACGGAGTTGCGCAGCAGGTGCTCCAGCGGCGCGGTCATGCGCTCCAGCACGTTGCGGTCCATTTCACCGTGGGTGCCGGACAGCTGCAGGTTGACCTGCTTGTGCGTATCGGTGGCGGCCTGGCGCAGCACGCGGCGCAGGCGCGGCACGATGCCTTCGAACGGCACCATGCGCGCACGCATCAGGCCGTCCTGCAACTCCGAACTCACGCGCGACTGCTGCTGCAGCAGGCTGTCGTACTGGCGCGCCAGGTCGTCCAGCACGCCCTGCAGGCCGCTGATGTCGGCGGCCGATTCGGCGAGCGCGCGACTGAGCTGCTGCAGCGTGGAGAAGCGGTCCAGTTCCAGCGGATCGAACGTGGGGTCCTGCTTCTCGTGCTCGCGCTGGTAGCGGGCGACGATCTGCGCCTCGGTTTCCAGGTCCAGACGGCGCAGCTGGTCATGCAGACGGATGTTGGTGCGGTCCAGTTCGGACATCGCGCCGCGGAACGCACCCAGCTGCTGTTCCAGGCGGGCGCGGTAGATGGCCACTTCGCCGGCGTGGTTGACCAGGCGGTCGAGCAGGTCGGCGCGCACGCGTACCTGTTCCTGCTGGCCCTGCGGGAAGAACTCTTCTTCCACCGGCGCGGTGAACTCGGTCTCGATGGGCGCGGACAGCGGCGCCAGTTCGACCGGTACAACGGGTTCCGTGGAGGCGGCAGGGGCGGCCGGCAGTTCGATGCCGCGGGCACGGGCATTGAACTCGGCGATCATGCCGTCCGGCACCTTGACGGCGCGGCGTGCGGTGACGCGGGCGAGCTGCCCGTGCAGTGCGTCGAAACCACGTTCGAGCAGCTGGATCGCCGGGCGGTCCATTTCGGTGCGCTGGCCGGCGATGGATTCCAGCATCGATTCGATGGCGTGGCCCAGGTCGCCGACGGCATGGATGCCCGCCATGCGCGCGCCACCCTTCAAGGTGTGCAGGTCGCGCTGCAGGCTGGTGATCAGTGCGCGGTCCTCGGGCGTGTCGCGCAGCTTGGCGAGCAGGTCGTCGGAGTGGTCGAGCAGGTCGTTGCCTTCCTCGATGAAGATCTCGACGAGCTCCAGGTCGAGCCCGGTCACGTCAAGGGCATCTTCCGGCTCCGGCATGTCGGCAGGCGGTGCGCTGGTCACGGCAGGCTCCTCGGCTTCGGCGGAGGCGACGACTTCGGGCGCGGCCTCGTCGGCGGAGTCCGCCGGGACGACAGCGATGTCTTGCTCGGTGGCGTCTTCCACGGCCGCCACGTCTGCCGCGATATCCGCGACGTCGGCCGCATCTTCTTCGCTGGCGACAAGTTCTTCCGCCGTGACCGCGTCGTCGACGATGGCGTCCTCGACGGACGCGTCCTCCACCGAGGCATCGGCTTCCGATCCGGCCTGCTCGACAACTTCTTCCGTGGCTTCGGCCGTCGCCAGCTCGATCTCTTCGATGGCGTCGCCCACGTCGTCGCTCGCCACCGCTTCGTCGGGCAGCACGGTGTCCGCTGCGGTTGCCTCCACCTCCGGAACCGGCACGACGGTGTCCGTCGGCGTGTCGATGGCGTCCTCGCCGGCAACGGCGTCGCCGGCAGCCAGTTCAGGCATGTTGTCTTCGACCGCGAGCGTGTCGACAGGGGCCGGATCCACGTCTGCGGCGGTCGCTTCTTCTTCCAGCGACAGCGCGTCGTCGGTGGCATCGGTGGCGACCACGATCTCTTCGATCTCCGTCGCTTCGACCAGCACGGCACCGTCGTCGACGGTTGCTTCAAGGGTGTCGGTCGATTCGAGCGTGATCTCTTCGATGACGGCGTCATCGAGGTTCGACACTTCGCTGACCCCATCGTCAGTCGCGACCGGCGTCCCGGACGCGGCGTCCACGCCTTCGATGGACGGCGGCACGGCGTCGGCAGGTTCTGCGTCGAAGGCACGCGAACGCGGCGTGATGCGGTAGTCGATGTCGTAGAACGTGACGCCCGCCGGTGCAGGCGCGGCGGGTTCGACCGGCGCCGGGTCCGCGGCGGCCGGGGCGTCGCTGCCCGCGACCGTCTGTTCGGGCGCATCCCACTGCGGTGGCGGCGACTCGCCGGCACCATTGGCGGCTGCGGTATCCAGGTAGGCCGACAGGTCCATGGCGGCGAGTTCGATGCCGATCGGCGCCAGCGGCGGATCGATGGTCGGCATCTGTTCCGTGTAGGTGCCCTGGTGGGTGTCGTCGACGATCTGCGCGCCGCTGCGCGGCTCGGGCAGGCTGTCGCGCAGGGCGCCCAGCTGGCCGGCAAGCGCGGCGAACACCGGGATGCGTGGCGACGGCGCCTGCAGCGCGGAAATGCTGCGGCGGATGGCCTGCGCGGCATCGGCCAGCGCGGACACGCCTTCCGGCGTGGGCGTTTCGCCAACGACCAGCAGGCGCTTGATGTACTGCTCGGCCGGACCGGTGACGCCGGTGATCTCGGGCACGTCGGCCATTGCCAGCGCACCGTTCATGGTGTGCATGGCGCGCAGCAGTTCCTCGGTGACGGGCACCGCGTTGACCTGCGCCTGCAGCAGCCAGGTATCGACCGTGTCCAGGTGGTTGTCGACTTCGGTCTCCAGGATCTCGCGCAGCACCGCGTCGACGGACGCGGGCGTGCCCTCGATCTCCGGCTCGAACACCGCCGGAACGTCCTCGACCACCGGCGCGACCACGACGGCCACCTCGGCTGCGACGAAATCGTCATCCAGCACGGTCGGCTGTGCGCTGTAGTAAGCGTCCTCGCCGGCGGCGAGGCGATCGGCGACGTCCTGCAGGCCGGCGAGGTCGGCGGTCACGCTGCCCTGTCCGCGCAGCGCGGCGTTGAGCTGCGGCAGCGCCTCGCAGGCCTGCTCCAGGAAAACCTCGATCGCATGGTCGGGCGCGCGCGTGCGGTCCAGCACGCGGTTGAGCATGTTCTCGATCTTCCAGCTGAACTCGCCCAGCGTCTTCGCGCCGACCAGTCGCCCACTGCCCTTGAGGGTGTGGAAGACGCGGCGGATCGGACGCAGGCGTTCCAGGTCGTCCGGATTGGCACGCCAGGTGGGCAGCAGCTGGCGCAGGTTGACGATTTCCTCGTCGAATTCTTCCAGGAAGACTTCACGGATCTCGTCGTCGATGTCGGTGGCATCGCCATCGAAACCGCCGAGCGTGGAGGCGGGAATCGCGGCCGCGGCGGCGGCGACTTCCTGCCGCAGGTCCGGCATCTCGACGGGCGCGGGCGCTTCGGCGAAGGCGGGCGCGACCGGTTCGGTCAGCGGCGTGACGACGGCGGTCTCTTCTTGCACCACCGGCGCGGCCGGGGCGGCGTCCTCGAACGCGACAGGCTCATCGACCAGTTCGAACGAGGTGTCGGCCGTGAAGGCACTGACCGGCGCGGCGTCGAGCGACACTTCTTCCTCGAAGCTCACCGGGTCGAACGGATTGCCGGACGACGGCACGGCAGGCGTGGCGTCCAGCGGTTCCAGCGAGAGCCCGCCGAACGCACTGGTCTCGGCCACGGCTTCCGCCACTGGCGCGATATCCGCGACCGGGGTTTCGACCGCGTCCACCACGACGGGGGCAGCGACGACGGGGGCAGCGACGGCCGGCGCCGCGGCCACGACAGGCTCGGGCTCGGCTTCGACGACCTCGGCGGGCAGCGGCCAGTAACGCAGGCTTTCCAGGCTGCCGCGGGTGATTTCCAGGATGTCTTCGCGGTTGGGGCGACGCTCGCGCAACGCCTCCAGGTAGTACTCCAGGCTGGCCATCGCATCGGCCAGCGTGTCCAGCTGCGCCCCGCCCGGCACGCGCTTCTTGCCGATCAGCTCGGCGCTGACGTAGCGACGCACGCCGGTGACGTAGTCGCCGGCCTGGCCGAGTTCCAGCATGCGCAGCGCACCGGAGACTTCGTCCAGCAGCCGCGGCACTTCGCCCAGCTCGCTGTGGTCCCAGTTGGTTTCGATGAAGGCGACGAAGCGCTCGCGCGCGCCGGCGAAATTGATGATGGCTTCCTGCGCCAGCACTTCCAGCGTGCGCTGCGATTCGGCCGTACTCGGGTCGGGCGTGCTGTCGCCGGCCGTACCGAGGCGTGCCACCTGGTCGTCCAGCGAGGCGTCCACGTAGAGCAGCGCGCCGGCGACATCCAGCAGCGTGCCTTCGTCGGCCGGCCGCTGGCCGGCGACGACTTCGCGCAGCGTGTCGCGCTGCTGCATGACCACGTCGCGGGCCATGCCCAGGCCCATCATGCCCAGCGTATCGGCCACGTTGCCCAGTTCGGCGACCTGCGGCTCCAGTTCGTTGGCGTCGTTGCCGGTGCGCAGATGCAGGTCAAGCGCATCCTTCACCCGCAGCAGTTCTTCCTTCACCGCGTTGCCGACCGTATCGAGCAGTTCGCGGTTGCGGCCGCTCAGGCTGCTGCGTGCGTGGTCGATCTCGGCCTCGCTGGGCGCGGCCGCATCGGGCTGGGTGCCCGGCGGGAACAGCATGCTTTCGTTGATCAGCGATGCCCCGCGCGAGGCGCGGATCTCGTTGAGCAGCGGCAGCAGCACGATCGGGATGTCGCGATGGCCTTCCTGCAGTCGCTCCAGATAATCGGGCAACAGCACGGCGCCACGCATCAGCGTGGAACAGGCTTCGTCGCGATCGGCGACGCTGCCGTCCTGCAGCGCGCGCGACAGCATTTCCAGTTCCTCGGCGACCATCGCCGGGGCGTAAAGCTCGACCATCCGCAGCGTGCCCTGCACCTGGTGCAGGTAGCCGGCGCAGAAGCGCATGCGGCTGGTGTCGGACGGGGTTTCGACGAAGGCTTCGATTTCCTGCCGCACCAGGCGCAGGGTTTCGTCCAGCTCGGGCTTCACCCAGCCGAGCACGGCGTGGCTCATGGCTTCGCGCAGCGCACTCATGGGCGTGCTCCCGCGGCGACGGCGATGCCGTCAGCCTCGCGCTGCAGGCGGGCGGGAAGGATAAGGAGGTTCATGCAGTGCTTCCCGTCCTCAACCCGGCAGCTTGAAGTCGGCGACCGAGCGGCGCAGGTCCGCGGCCAGCTGCGCAAGGTGGCCGATCGACTCCGCCGTCTGCCCCGCACCCATCGAGGTCTGCGAGGTGATCTGGCGGATTACGCCCATGGTCTGGGTGATGTCCAGGGCCGCCGCGGACTGCTGCTGCGCGGCGCTGGAGATGCCCTTGATGAGGTTGTTCAGGTCGTTCGACACGCGCTCGATCTCGCCCAGCGCGGTACCCGCGTCTTCGGCCAGTCGCGCACCGGACACCACTTCGGCGGTGGTCTGCTCCATCGAGCTGACCGCTTCGTTGGTATCGGCCTGAATCGTCTGCACCAGCGATTCGATGCGGCGCGTCGCGCCCGAGGTGCGTTCGGCGAGGCGCTGCACTTCGTCGGCCACGACCGCGAAACCGCGGCCCGCTTCACCGGCCGAGGCCGCCTGCACGGCCGCGTTGAGCGCCAGGATGTTGGTCTGTTCGGAAATGTCGTTGATCAGTTCCACCACCGAGCCGATTTCCTGCGAGGACTCGCCCAGGCGCTTGATGCGCTTGGAGGTTTCCTGGATCTGGTCGCGGATCTGATCCATGCCGCGGATGGTTTCGCGCACGACGCCGGCGCCCTCGGTGGCGATCTGCACCGAGCGCTGCGCCACTTCGGCCGACTCGGTGGAGTTCTTCGACACCTGGTCGATGCTGGTCGCGATCTCGCTGATGCGGTCGGAGGCGGTGGTGATCTGGTCGGCCTGGTGGCCGGCGGCCTCGGCCAGCTGCAGCGCGGTGGCCTGCGTTTCCTGCGTCGAGGCCGCGACCTGCACCGAGGTGTCGTTGATCGTGGTCACCAGGTTGCGCAGTTCGTCCACGGCGTAGTTGATGGCGTCCGCGATGGCGCCGGTCATGTCTTCCGTCACCGACGCCTTCACCGTCAGGTCGCCTTCACCCAGCGAACTGATTTCGTCCAGCAGCCGCATGATCGCCTGCTGGTTGCGGCTGTTGTATTCCACCTGCGTCTGGTAGCGCACTTCCTGCTCGCGCTGGCGGGTGCGGTACAGCGACCACAACAGACCCACGATGGAGATCAGCGCGGCGATACCGGAGGCGATGCCCAGCCAGAAGTTCGGGAACAGGCGCGTATCGCGCACCGAACCGAAGGCCGAGAAGGCCTGGAACAGGTTGGTGCTGTCCTGCAGCATCTGGCCCGAGCCGTTGGTCAGCGCGGCGGCCGCGGACTGCGCGGCGAACAGGTTGCGCGAGGAGGCCAGGATCGCGTCCAGGTCCTTCTTCATGTTGGTCCACAGCGCCTGCGACTGGTCCAGCGCCGCCAGTGCGCCGGCATTGCGCACCGGGGCGATGCCGAGGTCGGCGTTGCCGTTGCGCAGGCCTTCCAGCACCTGGCCGAACAGCACGGCGTCGCGGCCCAGCGCGTCGCCGGCGGTGGACGCGGCGGCGCCACCGGCGCGGATTTCCGTCAGGCGGCGGGCCATGGTGCCGGCCAGCACGACCTGCTGCAGCGCGCTGTAGATCTGCGACGACGGGGCGCCGCCGGCGGACATGGCGCGCACCACTTCGTTGAGCTGCGCCTGCAGCTGGGGCACCTGGGTGGCGAAGCGGTCGGCGTTGCCGGCCAGCGCCAGCACCGCGGCTTCCGACGCAACGATCTGGTTGGCGTTCTTGCCCAGCGGCGCCCAGGTCTCGGTGACCTTGCGCAGTGGGCCGGCGATGGCGCCTTCGCTGCCGAAGCGGCTCTGCAGCTGGGTGACGGTGGATTCCACCGACTGCTTGGTTTCCTTGAAGGCCTTGAACGCCTCGGCGTTACCCGACACCGCTTCCCGACCCTGGTTGGCCAGCTGCTGGGACAGCACGCGCATGTCCGATGCGCCTGTGCTGGCGCCCGACAGGCGGCTGCCCTGGTAGGTGGCGACACCCGTGTTGGCGCCGAAGATCAGCACCGACAGGGCCAGCAACAGCAACCAGAAGTTGTTGCTGAAACTGCCGATCTTGCTGGCGGTGGGAGAATCCGTCGCGGTGCTCATCGTTCAACCCCTGGAAATTTCTTCAAATGTTTCCGCGCTCAGAGCGCGGCTTGACGGAACTCGGGCGTGCGCGCCAGCAACGACAACGCGAACACACCCCAATGCTGATCGTCGCTGCGGAACGCGCGATCGATGAAATGCCCGTAGCGGCCTTCCGCCAGATCCCCCGGCTCGACCTGCTGCGATTCGTGGAAGCTGCGCTGGCCGTAGAGCTCGTCGATGGTCAGCGCCACGTCGCCGCCGGCCTGGCGCATCACCAGCACGCGCTGGCCTTCATGCAGGACGGTGCGTTCGCCTTCCAGGAACTGCTTCAGGTCCACGACCGGAAACAGGTTGCCGCGCAGGTTGCCGATGCCCAGCAGCCACGGGTGCCCGCCGGGCACCGGCGTCACCGGCGGCATCGGCACGATTTCCACCACTTCCCCGAAGTTGGAAATCAGCCGGCGCTTGCCCACGCGGTAGCCGACGCCCCGGTACTGGTCCTGCGCGACTTCGCGCGCAGGCTGCAGCACGGCGTGCGCCAGGCTGCGGCGCTCGTATTCGGCCAAGGTATCGAACGGTGTGCGGATCATGGCCCGCCCCCTGTGCACTCAGTGCGAATGGTTGCCATGCCGTCAGCGCCCTCAGGTGCTGACGTGGGCGCGGATCGCGTCGAGGAGCTCCTCGCGCGTGAACGGCTTGGTCAGGTACTGCTCCGAGCCGACGATGCGCCCGCGCGCCTTGTCGAACAGGCTGTCCTTGGACGACAGCATGATGACCGGTGTCGACTTGAACACCTGGTTGTTCTTGATGAGCGCGCAGGTCTGGTAGCCATCCAGGCGCGGCATCATGATGTCCACGAAGATGATCTGCGGCTGCTGGTCGGCGATCTTGGCCAAGGCCTCGAAGCCGTCCGTCGCGGTCACGACCTCGCAACCCTCGCGTTTGAGCAAGGTTTCCGCGGTGCGGCGGATGGTTTTCGAGTCATCAATTACCATGACCCGTAGGCCGTTGAGTCCACCGGCCTGGCCTTCGTTCTGCGTCATTACCTTATTTTCCCCGTGCGCGCGGTGCTTCTTCGACCTACCGGCCCCGCTGCGTTGCTACTTATATCCCAGCCCCGCCTCACACTGTCAAGCCGCACGCCGGCAGGCCCCCAAGCTGAACGGCGCGATGCGAACTGCGTCGCACTTTTCGGGCGGCACTGGCAAGGCTGCGTTCCAGCGCTGCGGCGAGTGCCGCGCGCGCGGCCTGCTAACATCCCCGCGTCTCCCGCAAGACCATCCCCCATGCCGCTGGACGTCGTCGTCGTCATGGACCCCATCGGGTCCATCAAGATCGCCAAGGACACCACCTTCGCCATGCTGCTGGAAGCCCAGCGGCGCGGGCATCGCCTGTACTACGTGCTGCCCGGCCGGCTCTCGCTGCGCGACGGCAGGGCTTCGGCCCAGGTCGCCCCGCTGGCGGTCCGGGACGACAAGGCCGGCTGGTACACGCTCGGCGAAGTCCACGAACTGGCGTTTGGTCCGGGCCAGGTGGTGCTGATGCGCAAGGACCCGCCGGTGGACGACCAGTACCTCTACGACACCCATGTGCTGGGCATCGCCCAGCAGGCGGGCGCGCTGATCGTCAATGACCCGCAGGGCCTGCGCGACTACAACGAAAAGCTGGCCGCCCTGCTCTTCCCGCAGTGCTGCCCCCCCACCCTGGTCAGCCGCGACCCGGCGGAGCTCAAGGCCTTCGTCGCCGAGCATGGCGAGGCGGTGCTGAAGCCGCTGGACGGCATGGGCGGCCGCTCGATCTTCCGGGTGAAGGCCGGCGACCCCAACACCAACGTCATCCTGGAAACCCTGGTCGGCCCCGGCCACCTGACCCTGGCGCAGCGGTTCATCCCCGGCATCAAGGACGGCGACAAGCGCGTGCTGCTGGTCGACGGCGAGCCGGTGGACTACGCCCTGGCGCGCATCCCGCAGGGCGACGAGTTCCGCGGCAACCTGGCCGCCGGCGGCCGCGGCGAGGGCCGCCCGCTGAGCGAGCGCGACCGCTGGATCGCGGCGCAGGTGGGCCCCGAGATGAAGCGTCGCGGCATGCTGTTCGTCGGGCTGGATGTGATTGGCGACTACCTGACCGAGGTCAACGTCACCAGCCCCACCTGCGTGCGCGAACTGGATGCGCAGTACGGCCTGAACATCGCGGGCCAGCTGTTCGATGCCATCGAGAAACGGTTGGCCGCCTGAGATGTCCGCAGTACCGGTGACCCCGCCGAAGATCGGCGCGAACGAACGCTTGGGCGCCACGCTGGCGCTTTCGCTGATCGTGCATGGCCTGCTGGTGCTGGGGGTGGGTTTCGCGCTGGATGACGCCGCGCCGGTGATGCCTACGCTGGATGTGATCCTCAGCCAGACACAGACGCCGCTGACGTCCAAGGAGGCCGATTTCCTGGCCGCCGCCAACCAGGAAGGGGGTGGCGAGCACGACAAGGCCAAGCGCCCGCGCGACAGCCAGGCGGGGTGGATTCCGCAGCCGGATACCGGGCTGGCGCCACAACCCCTGCGTGCCCAGACCCCGCAGGCGGTACCGCCGCCGGAAAGCCGCGTGGTGACCACGCGCGACAGCGATACCACAACGCCCGCGCCGGAAACCCGGCCGCAACCCGACCAGCCGGAACTGCCTCAGGGTGAACGCAAGGTGCAGCGCGACGCGGAGATGGCGCGGCTGGCGGCGGAATACCACCTGCGCTCCGAGCTGTACGCCAAGCGCCCCAAGCGCAAGTTCGTTTCGGCGAGCACGCGGGAATACGCGTACGCCAACTACTTGCGCGCGTGGGTGGACCGCGCCGAGCGCGTGGGCAACCTCAACTATCCCGACGAAGCCCGCCGCAAGCGGCTGGCGGGTACGCTGGTGATCAGCGTGGCGGTGCGCAGGGACGGCAGCGTCGAACAGACGCGCATCATCCAGTCCAGCGGCATCCCGTTGCTGGATTCCACCGCGCTGCGCATCGTCAAACTGTCCGAGCCGTTCCCGCCCCTTCCGGACACCGGCGAGAACGTGGACATCCTGCACGTCACCCGCACCTGGAACTTCCTGCCCGGCGGCGAAGTGCGGGACGAGTAGTTTCGTCCAGGTGGCGTAACGCGGATTCGCGCCACGCCCCCGCCGCTTGCTTCTATCCCGCTTACTGGCGCGCGGCGCGCAATGCCTTCTGTTCTTCCAGCGTCAGCGCGACGTTGTTGCGCAGGTACGCGGGCTCGACGAGCTCCGGGGCGATCGCTTCGCCGCGCGCGTAAGCCGCAGCCGCCAGGTGCGCGAGATCGGCGGCATGCGGCAACGCCATGGCATCGATGTGGGTGAAGCGTTCGGCAAGCCGCACCTGCAGCACGTCGTCCGCGGCGGCAAACCCGGTTCCCGCGCCGTGCCAGTCCGCGTCGGTGCCGGCCAGGTCGTACTCGGCAGGGGCGACCACCGTCTCCGCCGACGTGGCTTCGAGTGCATCGCCCACGCGGCAGAAGGTGCCGGCGTAGATCTCGCCCATGCGGGCATCGATGGCGGCCAGGATGCGTGTGCCCTCCGCGCGCGCGGCCAGCACCGCCAGCGTGGATACCGGCACGATGGGCCGGTCCAGTGCCAGCGCGATGCCCTGCGCCAGCGCGATGGCCAGGCGCACCCCCGTGAACGCGCCCGGTCCACGGCTCAGCGCGATGGCATCCAGCTGGGCCCGTGCGATGCCGGCGTCGGCCAGCAGCGCCTCGGCCCACGGCAGTGACAGCTCGGCATGGCGGCGCGGCGCCACCTCGAAACGTTCGCGCACCGCGCCGTCGACATACAGGGCGACGGAACAGGCTTCGGTAGCGGTTTCGAAGGCGAGCAGTTTCATTCGGGAGTCGGGATGACCAGCCATTCGGCCGTGGGTGGACGGGATGCGGGCGTCAGCATACCCGCGCGACGATCAGAAGCGCGCGGCGGCATACCAGTCGGACGCGTCGGATGCGGCAGACGCCTCGTCGCCATCGTCGGCCCCTGGCGCGACGCCGAAGAACGCCTGCACGTCCTGCACGCGACGGGTACGCGAGAACGGAGGCAGCGAGTCCAGGAACACCCTGCCATAGGGCTTGCCGGTCAGGCGCGGATCGCACAGCACCAGCACGCCGCGATCGGTCTCGCTGCGGATCAGCCGGCCCACGCCCTGCTTCAGCGCGATCACGGCCTGCGGCAGCTGCTCATCGCGGAACGGATTGCCGCCGGACCGGCGCACCGCTTCCAGGCGCGCCTCGAACACCGGATCGTCCGGCGCCGCGAACGGCAGCTTGTCCACCACCACCACGCTCAGCGCGTCGCCGACCACGTCCACGCCCTCGCGAAAGCTGGCCGCCCCCAGCAGCACGCCGTTGCCCGACTCGCGGAAGCGTTGCAGCAACGTGGCACGCGGCGCCTCACCCTGCACGAACAGCGGCCACGGCGCATCGCGCAGCGTTTCCGCGGCTTCGCGCAGTGCCCGATGCGAAGCGAACAACAGGAAGGCGCGGCCCTTGGAGGCTTCCAGCACCGGATACAGCGCCTCGATCAGCGAGGTGCCGTAGCCGAACGCATTGGGATCGGGCAGGCCGGTGGGCAGGTAGCAGAGTGCCTGCCGTGGCCAGTCGAACGGGCTGGGCTGCAGCAGCGTGGGCGGATCATCCAGCCCCAGCCGGGTGGCGAAGTGTTCGAAACTGCCACCGACCGCCAGCGTGGCCGAGGTGAACACCCACGCGGCGCGCGACTGCTCGCGGTGCTGGCGCAGCGGTCCGGAGACGTCCAGCGGCGTGCGCTGGCAACGGAAGCCACGCTGCGTCAGCTCGTACCACAGCACGTCGTTGTGGGTGGCGGCAGCGGCCTCGTTGAAGGCGCTTCCCGCGCCGGGATCGTCATGCCAGCGCGTCAGCCGGGTGGCGAACTCGGTGGCGCGCGCCGCGCAGGCTTCCAGGCCCACTGACGTATCGGCCAGCGGCGCCAGCGCCGCGGACAGGTCGGCCAGCGCGGCGGTCAGTGCGTTGAAGCCGCTGTCGACTTCCGGCTTGCCGAGGGCACGCTCGCGCGTGCCCCGCGTCGGCAGCCCTTCCATCGCGGCACGCAGTTCGCGCAGTGCCTGCTCCAGTACGCGGACCGGCGGCTGCAGCGCCGCCAGCGAGCCGGCGACGTCCTTGCATTCGGCCAGGCAGTCGCGGGCCAGTTCCTGCAGCGGGCGCATGCCGAAACCTTCGCCGAAGAAGTTGGCGGCCAGCTCCGGCAGCTGGTGCGCTTCGTCGATGACGAAGGCCTGCGCCCCCGGCAGGATCTCGCCGAAGCCTTCCTGCTTCAGCGCCAGGTCGGCGAGCAGCAGATGATGGTTGACCACCACCACGTCGGCGGCCTGCGCGCGCTGGCGGGCCTGCACCACGAAGCAGTCTTCCCAGAACGGGCAGTCGGTGCCCAGGCAGTTGTCGATGGTGGAGGTGACCAGCGGCAGCAGCGGCGAATCCTCGGGCAGCGCGGCCAGCTCGGCCATGTCGCCGAACTGGGTGCGGCCGCTCCACGCGACGATGCGCTGGAACTGGTCCACCTGCTCGCGGCTGGTGAAGCGCGGTTCGCCCTTGGCTTGCTGCACGCGGTAGCGGCACAGGTAGTTGCTGCGCCCCTTGAGCAGCGCGGACTTCAGCCCGGCCACCCCGAGTGCATCGCGCACGCGCGGCAGGTCGCGGTGGTACAGCTGGTCCTGCAGCGCGCGTGTGCCGGTGGAGATGATCGTCTTCAGGCCGGACAGCAGCGCGGGAACCAGATACGCGAAGGTCTTGCCGGTACCCGTGCCGGCCTCGGCGAGCAGCACGTCACGCGCGTCGAAGGCATCGGCGATCGCGGCCGTCAGCCGTTGCTGGGCGGCGCGCGGGGCGAAGGCGTCGAGGCGGGTGGCCAGCGCACCGCCCTCGCTGAGGGCTTCGCGGCTGGCCTGGGCTAGCTGGGACATCGGGGGAACGGGGAGCAGAAGGCGGGAACAAGGGTACCGCGTCGGGCGGTGCGCCGTGTCCGGACCCGCCGCAGGGGGATCACATGCGCTCGATCACCGGCACCGTGCAGGCATCGCGCTGCCGCTCGGCTTCGGCGATGGCGGCATCCTGCGTGGCGATCTGCGCCGCGTGCTGCGCGGCCACCTCGGGGCTGTGACGCGCGGGCAAAGGCGGCAGCACGGCGCGCTGGTGTTGGCGCACCTGGCGGATGGTTTCCCAGTGCTGGCGGCACAGCGGGCCCACCTGCGAGCCCAACTGGTGGGCACGCCGGGCCAGCGTGTCGGCACGCGCGTAGTCGCGCTGCAGCAGCGCCACTTCCGCGCGCTCCTGCAACACCGCCGGATCGTCGCCAACGATCATGAGTGCCTGGTTGAGCGCGTCGGCCGCCGTGGCGTAGTCGCGCGCCGCAGTGGCCCGCCCGGCTTTCTCGCGCAGGTCTTCCACCTGGGGATCGCGCAGCGGCTGCACGGCGAGTTCACGGTCGTCGGCACCCGCCGCCACGCGGATGGCCGCCACGCGCTGTTCGGGGGTGACCGGATCGGTGGCGGCCGGCGGGGTGCTGCCGGGTCCATTCGGGGTGGCGCAGGCCGACAGCAGCATGGCCAGTGCCAGCGTCACCAGGAGGTTTTCGGACTTCATGATCATTGCGAAGGCGGGGGGGTCTCATTCTCGGGGGGCGGTGAGGGTTCGTCCTTCCTGTCCAGGCCGAACCAGCTGCGCCAGCCGCCGCTTTCCTCTTCTTCTTCGCCATCGATCAGCGGCTGCTCGACCACGCAGGTGGCATGCGGCGGCGCGAAGCCCGACACGAACGGCAACTGGCGGGCGCCGGGGCAGCCAGGGTCCGTGGTGTTGGCACCGACGACCCATTGCCAGTCCAGGCCCTTGCCCGACACCTTCAACGGCGCACTGGGCAGCCGCGAGAACAGCCCCGACCAAACGCGCATCGCGCCCGTGGCGCCGTAGAGGCCGGTCTGCTCGTTCTGGTCGTTGCCCATCCACACCACCGCCAGATGGTCGCCGGTGTAGCCGGCATACCAGCTGTCGCGGCCATCGTTGCTGGTGCCGGTCTTGCCGGCGGACTGCAGGCGGCCCAGGCCATCGCCGAGCAGCTGCCGTCCGGTGCCGTTGGCGACCACCTGCTGCAGCGCGACGCTGATCAGGTTGGCCGCGATGGAGTCGCCTTCCTGTGCCGGCGCGGGCGTCTTGTCGTAGCGCTTGAGCAGCTTGCCGTCGGGGTCCAGCACGCCGCGCACGGCATGCAGCGGCTGGATCTCGCCGCCCGACGCCAGGAACTGGTACAGCTGCGCCATCGCGTACGGGCTCTGGTCGGTGGCGCCGAGGATCAGGGCGGGATTCGGTTCGGCCTGGATGCCGGCCAGCACGCGGATGAGCTGCGCCAGGCGGTCGGGGTCCACCTTCATGCCCACCCGCACGGTGGCCTGGTTGTAGGACTGCGCCAGCGCGTCGACCATCCTCACGCTGCCATGGCTGCGGCGGTCGGAGTTGGTCGGCGACCAGCGCTTGTTCTTGCCCAGCTGCACGGTGACCGGCGAGTCGTCCACCCAGCTCGCCAGCGAGTACTCCTCGGGCTGCGCCAGCGCCAGCAGGTAGACGAACGGCTTGAGCAGCGAGCCTACCGGCCGCTGTGCCTCGACGGCACGGTTGAAGCCGACTTCCGACACATTGCGGCTGCCGACGACGGCGAGCACGTCGCCGTCATGGACGTCGGTCACCACCATGCCCACCTGCAATGGCGGCCGGCGTTTGCTGTCCACCGATTTCAGCGTGCGCGTCACCGACGCTTCTGCGTAGGCCTGCGCCGACGGCGACATGCCGGTCAACACCGTCAGCCCTGCGCCCTGCAGAGCGCTTTCCGGGTAATCGCGTGCCAGCTGGCGGCGCACCAGGTCGACGTAGGCAGGGAAGCGGTTGGCCGCCGCCATGCCCGGCGTCTTGGTCACGCCCAGGGGAGCGGCACGGGCGCGCGCGTGTTCGGCATCGTCGATGAGGCCGGTCTCGTGCATCTTGTCCAGCGCCAGGTTGCGGCGGGCCAGCGCGCGCTCCGGATTGCGGCGCGGGTCGTAGTACGAGGGCCCCTTGACGATGCCGATCAGCAGCGCGGTCTGCTCGGTGGTCAGGCTGTCGAGATCACGCCCGAACCAGAATTCGGAGGCCGCCGACACGCCGTGGATGGCCTGGCTGCCACGCTGCCCCAGGTATACCTGGTTGAAATACGCCTCCAGGATGGTGCGCTTGTCGTAACGCGCCTCCAGGATCAATGCGTACAGGATTTCGTTGAACTTGCGGGTCGGCGTCTGCTCCTTGCCGATGCCCAGCAGTCCGCTGCGCGCCAGCTGTTGGGTCAGCGTGCTCGCGCCCTGGCGCGTGTCGCCGCCCGAACGCACCAGCAGCCATGCCGCGCGCACCATGCCGGACAGGTCCACGCCATGGTGGTCCTTGAAGTCGCGGTCCTCGACGGCCTGCAGGCCGGTGACCAGCAGGTCGGGCACTTCCTCCAGCCGCACCAGCCTGCGTTCCTCCTGCTTCTGGCCGTAGAGCGTGGCGATGCGCGCGGGGTCCAGCCGCGCGGCCTTCAGGTTCTGCTTGCGGACCACGTCGCGGACGACGGCCACGCGGCCACCGGACAGGCTGACCTGCAGCTGGCGCGGCGCCACGCGCCCATCCACGTCGATGAATCCCCGGCTGGAGATGGTGAAGCGGCCACCCTCGCGCTTGTACGTGCCCGGCCGCGTGCCGGCACCGTCATCCCGGTATGCCGCCGCATCCAGTTCGGTCTTCAGCGTCTGCGCATCCATCGCCAGACCGGGCGCCAGCTGCAGGGGACGCGCGTAGACCCGGGTGGGAATCTGCCAGCGCAGCTCGCCGAAACGCTCGGTGACCTGGTGATTCAGGTACAGCGTATAGGGAATCAGGAACCCCAGCCCCAGCCCGACCGCGGCCAGGCCCCAGGTCAGCAACCGCTGGCGCCACACGGGCGCGCCGCCGTCGTCGATGTCGTCTTCGTCCTGGTCTTCGTCGTAGTCGTTGTGGGCCACAGGGGATGCGACAATGGGAATTCGGGCGAGTCTAGCGCAGCCATCCGTGCCGCGCCCGGGCCCGTGCACCCCCTACTCAGCTGGAGTTGCAACGGAATGTCGATGTCGTGGGCCGAAGTGCGGTTTCTGCTGGAACGCACGCGCGGGCTGCTACGCCGGGGGATGGCCAGCCTGCGTACGCGCGGCCTGCAGGCCACCTGGTCACGCGTCAAACGGCAGCTCCGGCCAGTCGAAGGATTGCCGCCGGGCGCGCTGTTCTTCCCGGATGCACTGCCCTTCGCCCCCTTCACCGTGCCGTCCAGCGACGCGCCCGACGTCAGCATCGTGATTCCCGTCTACAACCAGGCAGGCCATACGCTGGCCTGCCTGCGCGCGCTGGCCGCGCATCCCCCATCCGCCCGCTGCGAAATCATCGTCGTCGATGACGGCTCCAGCGACGAGACCGCGGCGTGGATGCCGGCCATCACCGGCCTGCACTATCACCGGCGTGCCGCCAACGGCGGCTTCATCGCCGCCTGCAACGACGGCGCGTCGCGCGCGCGCGGCCGCTTCATCGTGTTCCTCAACAACGATACGGTGCCGCAACCCGGCTGGCTGGACGCGCTGCTCGACACCTTCACCACCTGCCCCGACGCCGGGCTGGTGGGTGCCCAGCTGATCTATCCCGACGGACGCCTGCAGGAAGCTGGCGGCGTGGTGTTCGACGACGGTTCCGCCTGGAACTACGGGCGTTTCGATGCCCCCGACGACCCGCGCTATGCCAGCGTGCGCGACGCCGACTATTGTTCCGGCGCGGCCGTGATGGTGCCTGCGGAGGTGTTCCGTGCGCTGGGCGGCTTCGACACGCGCTACGCGCCCGCCTATTACGAGGACACGGACCTGGCATTCGCCGTGCGTGCGAGCGGCAGGCGCGTCCTCTACCAGCCCGCATCGCGTGTCGTGCACCTGGAGGGCATCACCTCGGGCACCGACCTGGCCAGCGGCACCAAGGCCTATCAGGTGCGCAACCGCCACGTCTTCGCGGAGAAATGGGCGCAGGCGCTGACATCACAGCCGGCGGCGGGCACTCTACCCACGCCGGCGTCGCTGGCGGCGGGGCGCCGGCAGGTGCTGGTGGTGGATACGGAAACGCCGAAACGCCACCACGATTCGGCGTCGCTGCGCATGTTCAACCTGATGCGGCTGCTGGTGGATGCGGGTGCCCATGTGGTGTTCCTGCCGGCCGACCTGCGTGCGGCGGGCGCGGACACCGAGGCGCTTCGCCGCCATGGCGTGGAAGTCTGGCATGCGCCCTTCGCGGGCAGCGCACCCGCTTGGCTGCGCGAACATGGCCGTCGCTTCGACGTCGTGCTGCTGTCGCGCCACTACGTCGCCGCGGAATTCCTTCCCCTGGTCAAACGCCATGCGCCGCAGGCGCGGGTGGTGTTCGACACCGTCGATCTGCACTACCTGCGTGAGATCCGGGGCGCGGAACTCGCGGGCGACAGAACGCTGCTGCATTCGGCGCAGCGCACGCGCGAGCGCGAACTCGCGCTGATGGAACAGGCCGACGTGACCCTGGTGGTCAGCACGGTGGAGCGCGACCTGCTGGCCAAGGATGCGGCCACCGCCACCGTCGACGTGCTGTCCAACCTGCATGAGCTGCCGGTACCGGGCCTGGCGTACGAAACCAGGAAAGACCTGGTGTTTGTCGGCGGCTTCCGCCATCCGCCGAACGTGGATGCGGCGCTGTGGTTCGGGCGCGAGATCTTCCCGCTCATCCGCGCACAGCTCCCGGGGATCCTCTTCCATTGCATCGGCGCGGATCCTCCACCCGAGGTCCAGGCGTTGCAGCAGGAGGAAGGCATCACCGTTCACGGTCATGTACCGGACCTCGCACCGTACATGGACGGCGCGCGCGTGGCGGTCGCACCGCTGCGCTTCGGGGCCGGTGTGAAGGGCAAGGTGAACCTGAGCATGGCGCACGGGCAGCCGGTGGTGGCGACGCCGTGCGCGGTCGAAGGCATGCATCTCGGCGACGGACATGATGTGCTCGTCGCAGAAACTACGGACGCCTTCGCCGACGCAGTGGTGCGCCTGTACGGCGACGCAGTGCTGTGGGGCCGCCTGTCGGCCAACGGTCGCGAGAACGTCCGGAAGCACTTCTCGCTCGATGCTGCACGCGCGGTGGTGGAGCGCGTGTTCCTGCGCTAGGCGGGTCCGTGCGCCGTCAAGGCGCCCGGGACCGCACGGGCTTGTACTGCCGCTCGTCACCCACACCCTTGGCGCCGGCATCGACGTTGGCGCACAGCTTGCCATCGCACAGGGTGACGTCCGCCGCGTCGTAGGCACGCAGCAGTTCGGCCGAAATCTGGTTGCGACGGATCTCGTCGTAGTAGTGACCCGACAACCAGGCGCCGGCGCCCACGGCCGTCAGCAACAGGGCGATGGAGCACGCCGTCGAGATCCACAGTGCGCGACTGACCCGCTGCAGTTGTTCGGCCACCTGCCGGGACTGTTCGGTGTCGCGCGTCATCTGTTGGCCGGCGTCACGCATCGTGCGCTGCACGGTATCGGCGGCCTGCTCGAAGCCTTTGCCGACCTCGTGCCGTATCTGAGTGGACAGTGTGGAAAAGCTGACGTCGGCCGCATCGCGGAGAAGGCTCGGCACGGTGTCGGCGACGTCCTGCAGCTGCTGCGCGCTCAGTTGGTGGCGCTGACTTGCCTGCTCGCTCTGGCGGCGGAAATGTTCGAGCACATCGGCTGTCTCCAGCAACAGGGTTTGAAGTTTCTCCATGTCCATCTCCCGATGAATCCTTTCCTTAATGGCTGCGCGGCGCGATCTGGGTGGCGCGCTGCTGTTCCTGTTGTTGCGCTTCGGCCATGGCGGCGGCATCGCGCTGCTCGCGTTCGTCCGCCCGGGCGTTGATCCGGTCGCGGAACTCGCGGCCGATATCCGATGCGGCGATGTTCGACAGGCCCCGGTCGATGGTGGCCTGGTTTCCGCTGGTGAGGCTGGCGTGCAGGTGCTGGAACAGCTCGTCGGGCCCGGCATGGGCCGGCGGCGCGCGCAACACACCCACCGACTGGTCGGCACTGTTGCCGGACTTCATCTGCCGGGGCAGGTCGGCCCACTGATCGCGGAAGCTGGGACCGTCAGAGACGCTCCGGCTTTCGGGAACCGGCACCAGGCGCTGCGCCATGTTCAACGAGGCATCACCGGCCATGCTCATGCCGCCCCGCATCAGGCGTACGTCGTCGCGGTAGGCGCGGAACGTGGCGGCATGGTCATCGGCGAGCTGCCGGCTGGCAGGATCGCTCAGCACAGAGCGATCGGGCATCCCCTTGCTGTCGATGTCCAGGAAGTTGTCCATGTTGTGCGACCTGGCCGCGCCCATGGTCAGGGCGGTGGCCAGCAGGGGATTGTCGGGAAGCGGATTGAACCGGCCGTACCCCGCCACCGTCACGGCCGACACTTCGCCGGGCGTGGCGTACATGCGGACCTGTCCATACTGGGGGCTGGCCGCACTCACGGTATCGCCTGCCATCACATGGTTGATGAAGCGGTCTCCGCCGTCGGCCACGCCGTATTTGAGGCTCGCGGCGCCGTAGGGATTGAACGCCTCGCCGCGCAGATTGAACCGATGCGCGGTGATCTGCGCCAGCGTGCCGCCCAGCGAGTGGCCGGTGACGGTGACTTCGGGCATACCACCCAGTTCGTCAGCAAGACTTCTCGCACGATCCATGGCGCGCCGAGTCAACGCCAAGGCCTCCGGCACCTGCGCATTGACGCGCGCCATCACCATGGCGCCATCGGCCACGCCGTCCTGCTTCGGCTCACGGTCAAATTCGGTGCCTCTGTGGGCAACGACGATTTCACCCGTGTCCGCACGCTGGTAGATGGTGCCCTGGTAACCCGTTTTGGGATTGTCGTAGTGCTCTAGAACTTTGAACTTGACTCCATCCAGGATGACTTCTTCCTCTTCGCCGCCCAATCGGATTCCCGGAAGGCGCTGCTTGTCATAGGAACTCTCGGAAATTCCCGCATAGAGACGTGATGAGATCGTCACGGCGACACCTCCATCCTCGTTGCGCTCCAGGTCATCGTAAAGAGTTGATTCTGCAGTTCACTCTTGATCCTAGTTCTGTCCGTTTCTCCGAATGAGGTAAAATCATCCACATCTGAACGTGGATATCTTGCCTTCCAGAAATACCTCGTTTCGGAATCAAGAGACTGCACAGACTCACTAGAAAAATAGGGTGCGAAGCGCGTCTCGCCTGTGCTCCCCGTGGCGCTCAGTCCCGCCCGTACCTCGGATAGCTCCCACTTGCAGGCCCCATACCCGTAGTAGTCTCCATCCAGGATCTGGTCGAGATAGACGACCCCTTCGTAGGTCACGTCGTCCACCTTGCGGAGTGGCAAGACCTCATTGCTGGCCATCCGGTACAGGCCACCCGTCGGTCTTTGCTTCCCGCACTGAACCTCATTGACGACGTCGTACTGCGCTGTGGCATCCGTAAGCACAAGCGGGCCGGGCGCATCCTGGATCGTCAACCGGATGCGGTATCCCTGTAGGGGGGAGGAATTGAGCTGGCGCAGCGGTCCTGACCGCGCATGAGAACTGGAGGAATCCGTATCGCTCCTTGATGGCGTACAGGACGCAAGAGAAATCGCACAGGGCAGTAGAACCGCGATCAGCGATGCGCGCATAGAGGCTCCATGCCTAGGACGTGCGGTGATGCTAGATCATCGAACTACGCAGATGTGTGCTTTTCAATTCACACTGAGGCTCGCGGCACCGTAGGGATTGAACGCCTCGCCGCGCAGATTGAACCGATGCGCGGTGATCTGCGCCAGCGTACCGCCCAGCGAGTGGCCCGTGATGGTGACTTCGGGGGCATGTCCCTTGAGCGCACCGATTTCCCTTGCCCGCTCAAGCGCGCGCTGCGTCAGGGCAATGGCCTCTGGCACCTGCACATTGACGCGCGCCACGACCATGGCGCCATCGGCCACCCCATCCTGCTTCGGCTCGCGGTCAAACTCGGCACCTCTGTGGGCAACGACGATCTCGCCCGGATCCGAGCGCTGATAGATGGTGCCCTGGTACCCCGTTTGTGGGTTGTCGTAGTGTTCCAGCACCTTAAATTGGGCGCCCTCAATGTTTACCGGTTTCTCACCTTGGGGACGAATGAAACCAAGCATGCGTTCAACGCACGCATCTGCAGCTACCTCCGCATATTGCCGGCATGCAATGCTCACGATTCAATCCTCCTAAGGTTCAAGGTCATGGTGAAAAGCTGACCCCGCAACTCCTCCCTGATCTCACTCTTGTCTGTATCCCCAAACTCGACAAAGTCGTCCATTCCTGCCCGCGGATATCTCCCCTTCCAGTAGTACCGAGTTTCCGACCTCTCCATCATGTCAGGCGTCGTTTGCATGAACGGCGCGAACCGGGTGTCGGTCCGGTTGTGGTTGGCTTTCAAGCGCGCCCTGACTTCGATCATTTCCCAGTGGCAGACGCCTTCACCGTAGTAGTCCTCGTCGAGCATTCCGTCCGCATGAACGATGCCCTCATACGTGTCTTCGGCCACCTTCTTAAGCTCGAAGGATTCACTGCTACTCAAGGGAATGAACGCACCCACGCCTCCGGCCATGTACCCGCACGTTCTCGCAGGGTTGTCCCGGTATTTCGCGGTGTAGTCGACGATCCCTTCCACTACGCGGAAAGACCCCGGCGCATCCTTGAGCGTCAGCGTGACGCGATATGCGCGCACAGGATGGGGATTGAGTCTGGTCTGTGGCGGGCGCGAGCCGGCATCACTTTCGAACGGCGCGCAGGCCGTCAACGAAAAAACTGCCGAGAGAACAACCGCGATCAGCGATGCACGCATAGAGGCTCCATGCCAAGGGCGTGCGTTGATGCTAGATCATCGAACAATGCAGATGTGTGCTTTCACAATCACACTTCCTCGGTCGCTCGTGGTGCGTGCCGCACGAAAGACTAAGGCGTCTGCCCGACCTTGGCGGTCCTTACGCGTTCAGCGAAGGCGTCCAGTCCCGATGCTTGCGCATCGAGACGTCGTGCCTCGGCCAACGCTTGCTGCGCGAATGCAATGTCACCGGCACCCAACCGCTCGCTGCCAACCGCAACCCACTTCTCGGCCAGGCGCTGCCGGGCGTCCGGCAGCGCCGTGTCCCGGGGCTGCAATGTCTGCCAGGCCTCCAGGCAGGCCTGTGCGCGGCGGATGCGGTTGCTGCGCAGCTCTTCCTCAAAGCATTGGCGCACCGCCGGCAGCAGCCGAGCCGCTGCCTGGCGGACCGTCGGCGCATCCGGCGCCAGCGCCTGCGCGGCACGCAGCTTGTCGTAGGCACTGTCGCCGGGAGGCGTCAGCCAATGGCCCTGTGCTTCGGCCTGCACCATCTGGGCGAGCAGCGCGCGGACGCGGCGATCACGTTCGCGCGCGGGCAAGCTGGAATCCAGTCGTGCCTGCGCCTGCCGGCCACGGTTGATGCGCTGTTCGGCTTCGGCGATCTGCGGGGATTGCGGAGCCAGCGTGCGGGCCAGGGCGAGCTCGGACTGGGCCTCGTCGAAACGGAAATCCGCGGCCTTGCCGATGGCGATGCGCGCATGCGCGATGCCCACCTGCTCGATGCCCTGCCGTGCACGCACGTCATCCGGTGACAGGTCCGCGACCGCCTGGTACGCGGCCAGGGCCTGCGCCAGGCGCCCACGCCGCAGATCGCGATCCGCCTGCGTGCGCTTCGCGTCCAGTGCGCGCGCCAGGGCCGCCTGCGCCTCCGGCAGGTCCACGTGGCCTGCATCGTATTCGCGCACCTGCGCAACCAGCGTGGCCGCCTCCTGCACCTGACCTCGCGCCAGTTGCTGGCGCGCCAGCTGCAGCAGGTCGGTCAAGGCATCCTCGCGTCCTTCCAGTGCGGCAAGATGGTTGGGCTGCAGCGCGAGCACGCGCTGGTAGAGCGGCAAGGCGGCGTCGGGCGTGCCTTGCAGGCGACCCGCATCCTGCGCCTGCCGCGCCGCCTGCAGGAAGGCATCCAGCCCGGCGTGTTCGGTTTCGCGGGCGCGCAACCGCCCGGCGATGGCATCGGCCTGCGCGCGCGGCACCTGCAGCTCGCGTGCGAGCGACAGCATGGCGCGCGCCTCGTCGAAACGGTTCTTCTGCAATGCCAGGCCGGCCTGCTTCAACGCCGCCTGCCCCACCCGCTGCAGACCGGTGATGGCCTCGCTGCGGTCGTTGTCCAGCGCCTGTGCGGCTTCGAACAGCTGTCGCGCGCCCGTGCCGTCCGCGGCATCCAGATGCCCCTTCTGCAGCGCGTGATCAGCCTGGTCCAACAACTGTTGCACGCGCGTGTCCGGCCAGACCGCATCCGCCAGCGGCCCGCGCAGGGCGATGACCAACGCCAGCAGGACCGCCGCCACGGCGATAGCCCAGCGCCACGTGCGACGATCGCGCCAGGTCGGTACCGGCGGGCGACGCTCGGGATCGCGCAACGGGACGGGGCCACCGGAAAAGGTGGGTTCGATGCGACGTCCCTGCCCCAGGGTCCGGGTTTCCTGATCGTGGGTCACGCGGACAGCATAACCACTCAGGCTGAACGTCGTGCCTCTTCAACCCCCGGCAACGCATCCAGTTTGCCCAGCAGCGTGGACAGCTGGCCGAAATCCGCCACCTTCAACCGCAGGCGCAGATGGACGCGTCCGCTGGAACGCGAGTTCTGGCTGTTGATGTCCAGCACGTTGGCATCTTCCTGTGCGATCAGCGTGGTGATGTCCTTCAGCAGCCACTTGCGGTCGATGCCGGTGATCTGCACGTCGACCTCGTAGCCGCCGCCGGCCTGTCCCCATTCCACCGGCAGCACGCGCGGTGGATTGCTCGCGGCCATCCGCATGAACGATGCACAGTTCGCGCGGTGCACGGTGACGCCGCGGCCGCGCGTCAGGTAGCCGGCGATGGGTTCCCCCGGCACCGGCTGGCAGCAGCGTGCCAGCTGGACCAGCAGGTTGCCGACGCCCTGCACGGTGAACTTGGATTTGGATGGCAACGGCGCGCGCTTCGGCGTGCGCCGCACCGGCAGGGCCGGGGCCGCGGGCTGCGTGGCGGCACGCTGCTCTTCGTGCAGCGCGCGGCCGACCTGGTGCGGCCCCACGTCGCCCAACGCGACCTGGATGTAGAGGTCGTCGATGCTGTCGGCATGGAACTTCTTCGCCACGCCGGTGAGGTCGGCGTGGTGCAGGCCGAGTCGCTTCAGTTCCTTTTCCAGCAACTCGCGCCCGGCCTGCAGGTTGCGGGCACGGTCCAGCTTGTGGAACCACGCACGCACCTTGTCGCGCGAACGGCCGCTGGCGAGGAACGCGTTGGCCGGCATCAGCCAGTCGCGGCGCGGCTCTGCGGCTTTTGCCGTGAGGATCTCCACCCGGTCGCCGCTTCGCAGGGCATGGTTGAGCGGCACGATGCGGCCATTGACCTTGGCCCCGCGCGTGCGGTGCCCGACCATCGTGTGCACGTGGTAGGCGAAATCCAGCACCGTGCCGCCCCGCGGCAGGTCCACCACCTCTCCCTTGGGCGTCAGGGCATAGACCCGGTCCTCGACCAGTTCGGCATCCAGGTCGCCGGCGAGCGCACTGTCGCCGCCGGCGCCTTCCGCCGCGCCGTCCAGTAACCTGCGCATCCACGCGATCTTGCGATCGAACGCCTTGTCGCCACCGCCTTCCTTGTAGCGCCAGTGTGCGGCCACGCCCAGTTCGGCCTGCGCGTGCATTTCGTGCGTGCGGATCTGCACTTCCAGGGTGCGACCTTCCGGGCCGACCACCGCGGTATGCAGGGAACGGTAATCGTTGGCCTTGGGGCGCGCGATGTAGTCGTCGAATTCGCTGGGAATCGGCACCCACAGGGCATGCACGATGCCGAGCGCCGCATAGCACGCCGCCACGTCATCCACGGCGATGCGCACCGCACGCAGGTCGTAGAGCTCATCGAACGAGACCTGCTTGCGCTGCATCTTCCGCCAGATGCTGTAGATGTGCTTGGGCCTGCCGCTGATGTCGGCGCGGATGCCGTGCTCTTCCAGCGCCTGGCGCAGCGCCGCGATCACCGCGGCGATGTAGCGCTCGCGACCGGTGCGCTTGTCGTCCAGCTGCGCGGCGATCTGCTTGTAGGTATCCGGTTGCAGGTGGCGGAAGGCGAGGTCTTCCAGTTCCCACTTCAGCTGCCAGATGCCCAGGCGGTTGGCGAGCGGCGCATGGATGTCGCGCGTCAACCGCGCCAGCGCAATGCGCTCGGCTTCCGGCCTGCTGGCGGCATCACGCATGCGGGCCAGCTGGCGGGCCAGCAGGATGGGCACCACGCGCAGGTCGCGCACGATCGCCAGCAGCAGCCGGCGCAGACCCTCGGTATTGGCGCCGCGCGCCTGCTCCGCGTGCAGCGCCCACACCTGCGCCGCGGCCGCCTGGCCGTCCACCAGGTCGGCGACGCCGGGATAGGTCTTGGCCAGCGACGTACCCAATGCCGCCTGCACGCCGGGCAGTGCGGACACGATGGCGGCGGCGATCACCTCGCCATCGGCCGACAGTGCGGCCAGCGTGTCGAGCGTATCGGCCAGCACGCTGATCGCGTCGCGCGCCGCGTCCGCGGCACCGGGGCTGGCCAGCGCACCGGCCAGCGCCTGCCGCAATGCCGGCGGCAGCGCGGCGGCGGCAGGCCGTTGCAGCAGCGTTGCGATGTCGGGGGCGGGGGCGTTCATGGACTCACGGGGGACGGCGTCCAACGACGCCGGATGCGACTACACTACCGGCCTGTCGTCCACAGGAACAGCCACGATGATGGTCCGCTGGATTCTATCCGCCGCCCTGCTCTGCACCGCCGGCGCCGCGCTCGCGCAGGACGCAGCCCCCGATCCGCGCACGGGCAACCTGCGCGCCTCGATGACGGAGGCCGAATTCAAGGCAGCCGGCCTGGAAAAGCTCTCCGCCACGGAACTGTCCGCGCTGGAAGCCTGGCTGCAGCGCAAGGTCGTGCAGGAAACCGCGGTGGCGGTGGAAGTCGCCAAGCAGGAAGGCCGCAAGGAAGTGCAGCTGGCCACCCGCGGCTTCTTCGACTTCGGCAGCGAGGAGCCCATCGTCAGCACCCTGGAAGGCGAGTTCCGCGGTTTCGGCAAGGGCCGCGACTACACGCTGCAGAACGGACAGGTGTGGGAGCAGGTGGACAACGCCTCCCTGGCCGGCGTGCGCAAGACCAATCCGGGCGTTCGCATCACGCCGTCGCGCGTGGGCAACAACTGGTACCTGCGGATCGAGGGCTACAACACCGCCGCGTCGGTCCGTCGCGTCAAGTAAGTTCCGCCCTTTCGGAGCCCGCCATGCGCCTGCTGCTTTGCGTTGCCGTTGCCACCCTGCTCTTCATCGCCGCGCCCGCGCGCGCCGCGAGCGATTACGTCGAGATCGAGAAGCGGCTGACCGCCGACCAGATGAAGGCCACCGGGCTGGACCAGCTTTCCGCCGAGCAACTGGGCCTCTTGAACACGCTGCTTCGCGACAACCAGAAGGCCGTCGTCGAGGCTGCCCGCGAGGAAAGCGAGACCCGCGTGCTGGGCACCTGGTTCGGCAAGAAGGGCATCGAACCCGTTTCCAGTACCGTGAAGGGCGACCTGCGCGGCTGGTCGCAGGGCATGGTGTTCAACCTGGCCAACGGCCAGCGCTGGCGCGTCACCGAAGGCGAGTACCACATCGGCAAGCCCGTCTCCAACGCCAAGGTGCTGATCACGCCGGGCAAGCTGAGCGGCTGGTACCTGCAGGTGGAAGGCCACAACCCGCGCCCCAAGGTACAGCGCATCGAGTGAGGCGGCGCTCAGGCGCGCAGGGCCTGCAGGCGTTGCGCGAGCTTCTTTGGCGATACGCCTGACCGTGCGCCCAGTTCCTGTGCGAACACGGATACGCGCAGTTCCTCCAGGTCCCAGCGAAGCGCCTGCCATTCGGGCTGGCCGCCCTGCCCATCGGCCACGGCCTGCCGCAACGCGTCCACGAATGGCTTGAGTTCCAGCATGCGTGCCTGGTCGCGCGCGGGATCGCGCTTGGCCCGTTCCGCGCGCAGGGTCATCGCCTTCAGGTAGCGCGGCAGCTGCGCGAGGGCATCGGCCGGCGTTTCCCGCAGGAAGCCCGCATGCACCAGCGCGGCCAGCTGGTCGCGCAGGTCGTCCAGGTTGCCGCGCGCCCAGCCCATCAGCGGCGCTTCCAGTTGCGGCTTCAGTTCGGCCACCGCGGACAGGATCGCTTCGGCCAGCTTCAGGCGCTCCATCGCTTCGCCGAACAGGCGCCTGCCGGCATCCTCGCGACGCTGTTCGAACGCGGCGCGGTCGCGGATGCTTTCAAGTCCGTCGGCGAGGACCGCGTTGAGCGCGGCATCGACGATGTCGCCACGCAGGCGTTCCTGCGATTCGATCGCGGCATACAGCAGGCCGGTCTTCGGCGACACCGGCAGCTGCTTGCGGGCCTGCTTCACCTTGTCGGCCAAGGCGAATTCCAGCAGTCGACGCACGCCACGCGGATGTGCGGCCTGCGCCTGCGCGCGGTCGGCGAACACGTGCAGGGCCACGCTGTCGCCGTCATCGCGCAACGCGGGGTACGCGGGCACCCCGGCTTCGCCCGGCACCTGCAGCGGAATCGGCTGCGCCGGGAAATCATGCAGGCCGGCCGCCGCCATCTCGCGGCCCGCGCGCGCGGCGAACGCCTGCCCGGCGCGATCACCGAAGCGCGCACGCAAGTCCTCGAGATCGCGCGACTCGGCCAGCACGCGGCCTTCACCGCCGCCTCGCGGGTCTTCGCGCAGGCGCAGGTTCATGCGCAGGTGCGGCTCCAGCGCGGCCTCATCGAAATCGATGGCGGCGACCGCCACGCCGGTGGCGCGGGAAAGGAACCGCGCCAGTTCGCCACGCACATCGTCGGCGCTCGGCTTCGGGAACGCCTCGAAGAACGCCCGCGCGAAATCCGGCGCCGGCACGTAGTTGCGCCGCATCGCCTTGGGCAGGCTGCGGATCAGGCCCGACGCCTTGTCGGCAACAAAACCCGGTGCCAGCCACGACAGGCGCGCGGGGTCGAGTGCATTGAGCAGGTGCAACGGCACCTCCAGCGTCACGCCGTCATCGGCCGCACCCGGCTCGAATCTGTAGTGCAGGGGCAGCCGCGCATCGCCGAGCGCGAAGTACTTCGGGAACCGGTCTTCCTCGCTGCCCTCGCCGGGCAGCAGGTCCAGCAGTGACCAGTGCAGGGCACGGCGCTTGTCCGCCGGCAGCGCCTTCCACCACCCATCCAGGCCGGCGGCGGAATGGATGTCCGACGGTACGCGGTCGAGGTACCAGCGAGCCTGCCAGTCCTCGTCGGCCACCAGGCCGGCGCGGCGCAGCTTGGCTTCTTCCTCGCGGGCCAGCTCCAGCGTCTTCAGGTTGTCGGCCACGAACGCGGCGCGCGTACTGATTTCGCCCGTGACCAGGGCCTGGCGCACGAAGATGTCATGTGCTTCGCCGGGCGCGATGCGGCCATAGTGCACTGGTTTTTTCTGCGCCAGCACCAGTCCGAACAGGCTGATCTGCTCCGATGCCAGCACCTGCCCCTGCGCGCGCGACCAGTGTGGGTCGAAATGCTTGCGCAGCAGCAGGTGCGGCAGCTCGGCGATCACCCAGTCAGGCTCGATCGCCGCCAGCGTCATGCCCCACACCTTCTGGGTGTCCAGCAGGTTGGCCGCCAGCAGCCACGGCGGCGTCCGCTTGGACAGCGCCGAACCGGGAAACGGCAGGAAGCGGCGCTGGCGCGGCGCCTGGAAGTCGCCCTTCTCGGTGCGATGACCGATCTGCGTCGGCAGGCCGGCGATCAGCGCGCGGTGCAGGGTCTGGTAGGCACTGGCGCGCGCGCGTTCGCTGTAGCCGCCGGAGGCCGGCGCCTGGTCCTGCTGCGCGCGCGCCGCCACGGGTGCAGGGGAGGCTTCGGCCTTGCCTTCCCGCGCCAGGCGTGCGGCCCGGTGCAACTGGCCACGGGTCGCCTTGACCGCGGCGGCGCTGTCATCGCGCACGACCGGCGGCGCACGGCTGCCGTCGAGCAGCGGCGCCATCGAGGCATCGGCGTCTTCTTCCTTCCAGCCGAGTTCCTCGCACAGCAGGCGCAGCTGGCGATGCAGCTCGCGCCACTCGCGCATGCGCAGGAACCCGAGGAAGTGACGGCCGCACCAGTCGCGCAGCTTCGATTGGGTGAGGTCTTCGTGCGCCTGCCGATAGGCATCCCACAGCCGCAGGACACCGACGAATTCGGAGCGGCCATCGGCGAACTGGGCATGCGCGGTATCCGCTGCGCCGCGCGCGTCGGCCGGACGCTCGCGCGGATCCTGGATACCCAGGAACGACGCGATCACCAGCATCGGCCGCAGGCAGCCCGCGGCCTGCGCGGCGACCAGCATGCGTGCGAGTTTCACGTCCACCGGCAACCGCGCCATCTGCTTGCCGATAGCGGTCAGGCGGCGTTCGCCGTCGATCGCGCCCAGTTCGGTCAGCTGCTGCCAGCCATCGGCGACGGCGCGTTCGTCGGGGGCTTCCAGGAACGGGAAGTCCTCGATCCGCCCCAGGCCCAGCTGCAACATGCGCAGGATCACCCCACCCAGGCTGGAACGGCGGATTTCGGGGTCGGTGAACTCGGCGCGGGACTGGAAATCGGCCTCGGCGTACAGGCGGTAGCAGATGCCTTCGGCAACACGGCCGCAGCGGCCCTTGCGCTGGTTGGCGCTGGCCTGCGAAATGGGCTCGATGTGCAGGCGGTCGAGCTTGTTGCGCGGGCTGTAGCGCTTGACGCGGGCGAAGCCGGGATCGACCACGTAGCGGATGCGCGGCACGGTCAGCGAGGTCTCGGCCACGTTGGTCGCCAGCACGATCCGACGGCTCGGTCCCGGGTTGAACACGCGGTCCTGGTCCTGGTTGGACAGGCGCGCGTACAGCGGCAGCACTTCGGTTTGCCGGTACTTGCGCCGCTCCAGCGCCTGGTGCGCATCACGGATCTCGCGCTCGCCGGGCAGGAAGACCAGCACGTCGCCGCGCGCGTCCAGCCGGGTGATTTCGTCGATGGCACCGACGATGGCATCGTTGACCGTGCGGTCGCCACCGCGGTCTTCCTCGCCCTCGTGCGCTTCCCCTTCCAGCGGCCGGTAGCGGACCTCCACCGGGTAGGTGCGGCCTTCCACGCTGATCACCGGGGCATCGTCGAAGTGGCGGGCGAAGCGTTCGGTATCGATGGTCGCCGAGGTGACGATGACCTTCAGGTCGCGGCGCTTGCGCAGCAGCTGCTTCAGGTAGCCGAGCAGGAAGTCGATGTTGAGGCTGCGCTCGTGCGCCTCGTCGACGATGATCGTGTCGTAGGCCGACAGCCAGCGGTCGCTGGCGATTTCCGCCAGCAGGATGCCGTCGGTCATGAACTTGATGTGGGTGTCCTCGCCGACCTGGTCGTTGAAGCGCACCTGGAAGCCGACGCCCCGGCCCACCTCGGTCTTCAGCTCTTCCGCCACGCGGCGTGCCACCGCGCGCGCGGCGATCCGGCGCGGCTGGGTGCAGCCGATCATGCCGGCCACGCCGCGACCGGCCGCCAGGCACAGCTTGGGCAGCTGGGTGGTCTTGCCGGACCCGGTCTCGCCGGCGATCACCACCACCTGATGGTTGCGGATCAGCTCGATGATGCGCTCGCCTTCCCGGGCGATCGGCAGGGAAGCGTCAAGTGTCACCGCAGGCACGGTGGACTGGCGGCTTTGCCGGCTGGCGATGGAGGCGTTCAATGCCTGCTCGAATGCCTGGCGCGCGCTGGCATCGGCCGGCTTGCCCTGCCAGCGCGACCACAACCCGTGCAGCCGGCCGCGGTCGCGACTCAGCGCGCGGTCGAGCGCACGCCGCGCCTGGTCGAGGGCGGCCCGGTCGGGATGGGTGGGGGAAGGTGCGGGCGGGGTCGTCATTTTTTCAGCAAGCGGTTGAAACTTTTTGCTCACGCCACATGTTCTAGTGTGTCTATTGTGCCGTCTCAACCCACCCTCAGGAGAATCCGCATGGCCAAGCCGAAGACCAAGCCCGCCAAGACCAAGGCCACGCCCGTCAGCGCCCCCCTCGCATCGGCCCCCTCGGCCCCGAACATCGATATCGGGATCAGCGGCGGCGAACGCAAGAAGATCGCCGACGGCCTGTCGCGGTTCCTGGCCGACAGCTACACGCTTTACCTGAAGACCCACAATTTCCACTGGAACATCACCGGCGCGATGTTCAATTCGCTGCATACGATGTTCGAGACGCAGTACACCGAGCAGTGGACGGCGCTGGACGAGATCGCCGAGCGCATCCGTGCGCTGGGGTTCAACGCACCGGGTTCTTACCGCGAGTTCGTCAACCTGACCTCGATCCCGGAAGAGCCGGGCCTGACCGACAGCGCCGACTGGCGCGAGATGGTCCGCCAGCTGGTGATCGGCAACGAGGCGGTGTGCCGTACGGCGCGCAAGGTGCTGGACATCGCCGACGACGCCGACGACGCGCCGACCGAGGATCTGCTGACCCAGCGCCTGCAGACGCATGAGAAGTACGCCTGGATGCTGCGTTCGCTGCTGCAGTAAGCGACGCCGAGTGAATGCAAGACGCCCGGCTGGTCCGGGCGTTTTGCTGTCAGCCTTCCCTGCTGTTTAGCCCCTCTCCCTGATGTCGAGCTCCTCTCCCTGCGGCGACCGAAGGAAGTCCGTGTGGGAGAGAGGGGGCGGGGTGAGGGCCAACGGTGTGCGTCGCGCGTGTGGCCCTGGGAGCGTGTCCATCGGGCGCGCGGTTGCTACATGTTTCCTGGCCTGACGGGGTGGTTCTATTAGTGCGCCAGCATGGCGCGCTCGCCGCGGGGCCCTACTTTTCTTTGCTTGTGCAAAGAAAAGTAGGCAAAAGAAAGCACACCCCGGCGGTCCGCCCGCCGCACGCGGCGGGTGCGCAGTCCCGGCGGGAATTTTCGTAAGGGCCATCCTGGCCCATACGAAAACGGCGCACGTCCTGTGCGCCGCCCTGCGGGTTTGACCCGCCGGGGCCGCCGGACCTCAGGGGCCCCGAAGCTGCGCCGGATAAATCCGTACGCAGTGCTTTGCTGTCGCTTTTGCAGTTGCTTTTGGGCCCCCTTGAGGCACGGCGAGTGGGCCGGGTAAAACCCGAAGGGCGCCGCCCTGGATGGGCGGCGTTTTCGTATGGCACAGGGATGTGCCTTACGAAAATTCCCGGCCCGCTCGCGGACCCGGAGCGAAGCGCAGGGCGTGCCGCCTGGGGTGTGTTTCTTTGCTTCTTTCTTTGCACAAGCAAAGAAAGAAGGCCCCCGCGGCGAGCGGCACCAAGCGTGACCTAAAGCAGACCCACACCGAAAGATGCACGTAACAGGCTCATTGCAGATGAGCGTTTTCAGTGAATTCCGTATGTTGTTAGGCCGCCGGTCTAGCGGAGTCAGCTGACTTCGTTGTCCCTCACCCCTCTCTCCCACAGGTACTTCCTCCGGTCGTCGCAGGGAGAGGGGCTTAATTGCGCCCCGCTCAAATCTGGATGAATTCCTACCCTGCAGCACGTCCGTTTCCGACCGCTACCCACGCCAGCCGGGTCGGCTGCCGAGCCCCGCCGCGGTATCCTGTGCGCATGTCGTCCCCCGCCCTTGAAACACTGCAGCGCGTCTTCGGTTACAGCGCCTTCCGTGGCCACCAGCAGGCCATCGTCGAACACCTCGCCGCCGGCCACGATGCCCTGGTGCTCATGCCCACGGGCGCCGGCAAGTCGTTGTGCTACCAGGTGCCCGCGCTGCTGCGCGAAGGTACCGGCATCGTCGTCTCGCCGCTGATCGCCCTGATGCAGGACCAGGTGGATGCGCTGCGCCAGCTGGGCGTGCGCGCGGCCTTCCTGAATTCGTCCCTGGCCGCCGACCAGGCTGCCCAGGTGGAACAGGCCCTGCTGCGGGGCGAGCTGGACCTGCTGTACGTGGCGCCGGAACGCCTGCTGACCCCGCGCTTCCTGTCGCTGCTGGACCGCAGCCGGATCGCCCTGTTCGCCATCGACGAGGCGCACTGCGTCTCCGCCTGGGGGCACGACTTCCGCCGCGAGTACCTGGAACTGGCCCTGCTGCACGAGCGCTGGCCGGACATCCCGCGCATCGCACTGACCGCCACCGCCGACCCGCCCACGCAGCGCGAGATCGCCGAGCGCCTGAACCTGGTGGAGGCCGAGCGTTTCGTCAGTTCGTTCGACCGCCCCAACATCCGCTACACCGTCGTGCAGAAGGACAACGCGCGCCGCCAGCTGCGGGATTTCCTGCAGAAACATCGCGACGAGGCGGGCATCGTCTATTGCCTGTCGCGCAAGCGGGTGGACCAGACCGCCGAGTTCCTGGCCGAACAGGGCTTCAATGCGCTGCCCTACCACGCCGGCCTGGACGCCGAGGTGCGCGCGCACAACCAGCGCCGGTTCCTGCGCGAGGACGGCATCGTCATGGTGGCGACGATTGCCTTCGGCATGGGCATCGACAAGCCGGACGTGCGTTTCGTGGCGCACATCGACCTGCCCAAGTCGCTGGAAGGCTACTACCAGGAAACCGGGCGCGCCGGCCGCGATGGCGAGGCTGCCGAGGCCTGGCTGTGCTACGGGCTGGGCGACATGGTGCTGCTGAAGCAGATGATCGAGCAGTCCGAGGCCGGCGAGGAACGCAAGCGGCTGGAACGCCGCAAGCTTGACCAGTTGCTGGGCTACTGCGAATCGACCCAGTGCCGCCGGCAGGTGCTGCTGGCCGGCTTCGGCGAGACCTACCCGCACGACTGCGGCAACTGCGACAACTGCCTGAGCCCGGCCGAGACATGGGATGCCACCCAGGCCGCACAAAAAGCGCTGAGCTGCGTCTACCGCAGCGGCCAGCGCTTCGGCGTGAACCATGTGATCGACGTGCTGCGTGGCAGCCAGAGCGAACGCATCCAGCAGTGCGGCCACGAACACCTGACCACGTATGGCATCGGCAAGGATCTGGATGCGGCGACGTGGCGCAGCGTGTTCCGCCAGCTGGTCGCCACCGGACTGCTGGAAGTCGACGCCGAAGGCTTCGGCAGCCTGCGCCTGACCGAGGCCAGCCGCAGCGTGCTGCGGGGCGAACGTCGCCTGCAGCTGCGCCGGGAAAGCCGCACCACGCGCGACAAGGACCGCGGCCCGCGTACCGGCGTGTCGGTGGCGCCGGAAGACCTGTCGCGCTTCCAGGCCCTGCGCGACCTGCGCGCGCTCCTGGCGCGCGAACAGAACGTGCCCGCCTACGTCATCTTCCACGACAGCACCCTGCGCAACATCGCCGAACAGCAGCCCGCCACGCTGGATGACCTGGCGCGCGTGGGCGGCATCGGCGGCACCAAGCTGTCCCGTTACGGACAGCAGGTACTGGACGCGCTGCAGGCGGCGGGATGAAGTTCCCCACGGTTTCCGGCGCGCATCAGCGCCCGTTCAAACCCGGGTTGCTACGTTGCCATGGCAGCCGGTCCCGGACCGGCCTCCTCTTCGGGAATCCCCATGAACGCCCTGCCGCTTGCCGTGCTGATCGTCCTGGCCGTCGCGCCCGCCGCACCCGCCTGGGCACAATCCACCGCCGACGCGCTTGACCTCAGCCTGCCCCGCGGCGCGGCCTACGCCGCGGATCCGCCGGGCACCTTCTACGGCGACAAGAGTGGTCCACTCCCGGTCGCGGCGACGGCGGCGGAAGACACGCGTGACCCGTGCGTGGTCATGCACGACGACCGCGACGGCGATGGCATCACCGGTAGCTTCACCACCGGCATCGGTTACACCAAGGGCCACGGCAGCAGCACTTACAACGCCGCCAACCTCAACCTGTGCAAGACCACGTACAACGAAGAAGGCAAGCCGCGCACGTTCAACTTCAACATCAACGTGGACCGCTACGACGGGCCGGGCGGATATTACGGTCCGTACGGTGGATATCCCGCCGGGCCGATGATGCGCGGTGCTCCGCGACCCTGATTTTTTCAGTCGCGCGTGGCGACGCGCGCGACCGCGGCCACCGCCACCAGCAGCATCACCAGCAGGCCGAGCGCCGCTGCCAGGGAGGTCGCCTGGGCGATGAAGCCCAGCGCCGCGGGCCCCAGCAGGACACCCGCATAGCCCATCGTAGTCACTGCCGCCACCGCCAGATGCGTTGGCATGCCACGCTGGCGCCCGGCAGCGGAGAACATCACCGGCACCACGTTCGCCGCGCCCGCTCCCACCAGCGCAAAGCCCGCCAGCCCCGCCAGCGCCGACGGCACGAGGATCGCCAGCATGAATCCCGCCGCGGCGAGCAATGCGCCGCACACGACCACGCGGAAGGCACCCAACGCCTGCACGATGCGATCGCCACTCAACCGGCCGATCGTCATCGTCACCGCGAACGCGACATAGCCGAATCCGGCGGTTGCGGGGTCGGCATTGCGCACGGAAGTAAGGAACACCGCGCTCCAGTCCAGCACCGCGCCCTCGGACAGGAACATCGCGAAGCACACCGCACCGATCAGCAGCACACGCCCGCGCGGCAGCACGAACGCGGGGTGATCCGCCTCTCCGCCACGCACCAGCAAGCCGCGGCGCGCACCCGCCAGCAGCAGGACCGCGATCCCCGCCGTGCCGCTTATCGCGAGCAAGGGCGGCACGCCCAGTGCCAGGGCGGCGGCCACGCCGCCAGCGCCGGCGATACCGCCGACGCTGTACATGCCATGGAAGCCGGACATCATCGCGCGTCCCCCCGCACGTTCCACGATCACCGCCTGCACGTTCATCACCACATCAAGCACGCCCAGGCTGGCACCGAACACGGCGAGCACCAGCGCCAGCACCGATACACCCGGCGCGAGCATCAGGGCTGGCATGCACAGGCAGATCACCGCGCCCGCCACCAGGATCATGCGCCGGCAGCCGAAACGCGCGGCCAGTCCGCCGGCCAGCGGCATCATCAGCACGGAGCCCACACCCAGGCAGAGCAGCAGCAGGCCGAGCTGACCATCGTCCAGCGCATGCCGCTGCTTGGCGAAGGGAATCAAAGGCGCCCACGCCGACACCGCGAATCCGGCAATGAAGAAGACGACACGCGTGGCGACGCGCTCGCGCACGCCGACGTGGTCTTCCCTCACCGCGCCGGCACGCAACGTGTCCTCCGGCATGGCCATGCCGGATTCAGGGCGCCATCAGTTCGAATGCCACCGGTTCGCCGCTGGCGGAAGAAGGTGCCACCCACACGTCGAACAGGCCCGGTTCGGCCACCGGGCGGTTGTCGACGCCATGGAATTCCAGATCGGCGCGGGTCAGCGTGAATTCGACGTCCTGCGATGCGCCGGCCGCCAGCGCGATCTTGCGGAAGCGCTTGAGTTCACGCACCGGCCGCACGCGGCTGGCGGTGCGGTCGCGCAGGTAAAGCTGCACCACTTCCTCGCCATCGCGCTTGCCAGAGTTGGTGATGCGCGTGCGGATGGTGAGCGTGTCGTCCCAGGCGAGCGTCTCGTTGCTCAGCTGGGGTACGCCGTAATCGAAACGCGTATAGCCCAGTCCATGCCCGAACGGATACAGCGCCGCGTGCGTGACCTCGCGCCAGCGCGTCTGGAAGAAGCGCGGCTGGCCCGGCACGTTGGGACGACCGGTGGCGGCATGGCTGTAGAAAAACGGCTGCTGGCCCGAGTCCTGCGGAAAGCTCACCGGCAGGCGCGCCGACGGGCTGTAGTCGCCGAACAGCACGTCGGCCACCGCCGGACCGGTCTGCGTACCCAGGAACCAGGTGACCAGGATCGCCTGTGCATCACGCACGGCGCCTTCCAGCGCCAGCGCGCGCCCATTGCGGAGCAGCACCACGACCGGCGTGCCCGTCGCGGCCACGGCCTCGGCCAGCGCCTGCTGGACGGGCGGCAGCACGATCTGCGTGCGCGACTGCGCCTCGCCACTGAACTCCGACGGTTCGCCCACGGCGAGCAACACGACATCGGCATCGCGCGCCGCGGCCACGGCCGCGTCGATGCCGCCTTCCAGTGTTTCCTCGATGCCGCAGCCCGGCACCACCACCAGCGACGCGGCATCGTCCAGGGCAGCGCGCAGTCCACGCTCGATCTCGACCATGCGCGAGGCGTCGCCGAAAATGTTCCAGCAGCCGCCCAGGTTGTCGGTGTCGCTGCCGAACGGGCCGATCAGGGCGATGCGCTGACCGGACTTCCGCAACGGCAGCACGTCCCCTTCGTTCTTCAACAGCACGATCGAGCGGCGTGAACAGTCGCGCGCCAGCGCGTCGTGCGCGGCGATGTGCGACTGGTCGGATTCGCGTTCGACATCCAGCGAGCGGTAGGGATCGTCGAACAGGCCGATCGCTGCCTTGACGTGCAGCACGCGACGGACGGCTTCGTCTACCACGGCCAGCGGAATCTCGCCCTGTTCCACCAGCGCCGCCACGTGGCCGGCGTAGATGCCGCTCTGCAGGCTCATGTCCAGGCCGGCGGTCAGCGCCTTCTTCGCGGCATCGGCCTCGTCGCGCGCGTAGCCATGGGCGATCAACTCCAGGTCAGACGTGTAGTCGGACACGACAAAGCCGTCGAACTTCCATTCGCCGCGCAGCAGGTCGGTGAGCAGTTCGCGATTGGCCGAGGCGGGTACGCCGTTGATGTCGTTGAACGAGCTCATCAGCGTCAACGCGCCGGCATCCAGGGCGGCCTTGAACGGCGGCAGGTGCACATCACGCAATGTCTGCGGCGAGATATCCACGGTGTTGTAGTCCAGCCCGGCGGCGACCGCACCGTATGCGGCGAAGTGCTTGGGCGTGGTGAGCAACGAGTCGGCGGCGGACAGGTCGCTGCCCTGGAAGCCGCGTACGCGTGCCGCGGCGAGCTCGCAGGCCAGGTGGACGTCCTCGCCGGAGGTCTCCGCCACGCGGCCCCAACGCTGGTCACGCGCGATGTCCACCATCGGTGCGAACGTCCAGTGGATGCCGGCGGCGGTCGCTTCCCTGGCGGTGGCGCGCGCGGTGCGTTCGGCCAGGTCCGGCTCGAAGCTGGCCGCTTCGCCCAGCGGAATCGGGAACACGGTGCGCATGCCATGGATCACGTCGGCGCCCAGCAGCAGCGGAATGCCCAGGCGGCTTTCCTCCACCGCGATGCGCTGCGCTTCGCGGCCTTCCGCCGCACCCACGCCGTTGAACAGCGCACCGACGCGCCCGGCACGGATCTGCTCGCGCACCTGCTCGGCATCACGGGCGAAGGTCTCCGGGTTCACCTCGAAGGCGAACGGACGCAAGGCATCGGCAAAGGCGCCGAGTTGGCCGATCTTCTCTTCCAGCGTCATCCTGGCGATCAGGCCCTCGATCCTTGGCTGATGCGGCATGTAGGCGGTCCTCCCCGGACGCGGGTGCTGGCAAGGCAACCATTATGAAAACGTTTACAGTTACGGTCAAACCCCCATCCGGCGGCGTCCGGGGTGCGTCCGGATTCGCGAAATCGCGAGACCCGGGAAGCAGCGGGTTGCCCCCGCCGCCCTTGGCACGACGGAGAACACGACGCCGATACCCGGGAGGGCAAGCATGCACGACATGCATCGCCTCACCGCTCCGGCATGACACGTCACCGTCGACCTCTCGCAGGTGCCGCGCCTTGTTGACGATCCATCACGTGTGCGCACTCATCCGTCAACGGCACGTTAACTCAAGGGTCTCTAGGCTCAGGGCCGGCTTCGTCTCGCAGGACCTTCACGGTGCATACGTCAGACGACGCGATGGATCTCAATGTCGAGCGATTGCTGCTCAAGAGCGTCACCGACTACGCCATCTACATGCTGGACCCCGAGGGCTACATCCTCAGCTGGAACGTGGGGGGCGAACGCATCAAGGGTTACTCGGACGCCGAGATCATCGGCAAGCATTTCTCTATCTTCTATTCACCGGAGGAGCTCGCGCTCGACCAGCCGGCCAAGGTGCTGGCCGCGGCGGCGCGCGATGGCCGCTTCGAAGCCGAGGGGTGGCGCACGCGCAAGGATGGCTCGCTGTTCCGTGCCAGCATCATGATCGACGCGATCCGGCAGGACGGCAAACTGATCGGCTTCGCGAAGGTCACGCACGACATCACCGAGAAGTACCAGGCCCAGCAGGACCTGCACCGTGCCGAGCGCGCGCTGGCGCAGGCGCAGAAGGTGCACGCCATCGGCAAGCTGACGCTGGGCGTCGCGCACGATTTCAACAACCTGCTGACGGTCATCGTCAACAGCCTGGACATGCTGGGCAAGATGCATACGGATGAACGCAGCGTGCGCCTGATCAGCGCCTCGGCACGCGCCGCGGAGCGCGGCAGCCGGCTTTCGCGGCAGATGCTGGCGTTCTCGCGCGCGCAGGAACTGGCGCCCCGCCTCCATGACGTGAACGAACTCGTCACCCACTCCATGGAAAGATACCGGCAGGTCGCTGGTGCCATCGTGTACTGCGAGTGCAGGCTGAAACCCGATCTACCCCGGATCATGGTCGATGCCGACCAACTGGATGCCGCCCTGATGAATCTTGTTTCGAACGCGCGCGACGCGATGTCATCGGGACGGATCCTGATCTCCACCAGCACCTGCAATCCGGACAAGGCGCTGCACCCGGAAGCGGATGCCAGCAAGCTGCACGTCTGCGTCACCGTCAAGGACGACGGCCCCGGCATGACCGACGACGTCAGGATCCGCGCCATGGAGCCGTTCTTCACCACCAAGGACGTGGGACAGGGCAGCGGGCTGGGGCTCAGCCAGGTCTACGGATTCGCCGCGCAGTCGGGCGGGTTCGCCTACATCGAAAGCGAGCCGGGTGAGGGCACCGCCGTCACCATCGCAATTCCGGTACCGGAGGTGTCACATGGCTAAGCCCAGCATCCTGTACGTGGAGGACGATGAACTGCTGCGATCGGTGACGAGCATGGCGCTGGAAGACGCGGGCTATGACGTCACCGAGGCGGTGAACGGCGTGGATGCCAAGGTGAAGCTCACCGCCGCGCGCTTCGATTACGTGCTCAGCGACATCAGCATGCCGGCGGGGGTGTCAGGCATCGACATTTCCGAAGTGGTGCGCTCGTCATCCCCCGACACCGTCACCGTGTTGATCTCGGGATACGCGAAATCCCAACTCCCCCCCATCCCTTCCGGCACCCGCTTCCTGAAGAAGCCCTACCATGTGCAGGAACTGCTGGATGTGCTGTCGGCGGCTCCCTAGTGCCACGGGGCCGGCATCAGTCTACGCAGACGCGTGCTTCTTCGCCAAATTCCAGCTCCATCGCCTCCCGCACCAAGCCAGAAACGGAGAACCAGGCTTTGCACGCGTGAGCATCCAGTCCCTCCCAACCGAGCTCTTCCGAGAAGTAGATCGTTTTAGCCCGCGACATTTTTCTTTCCTCGTCCTCGCGGATAGCACGTCTGTGCTTCTTCATGAGAAGCCGGAACTGCTTGCTGGTAGTAACACCGAACCTGCCAAGCTCGGGCAATAACTCCGAGAGGTCCGGGTTGCCATAATCCCTTCGGCGCCGGAAAAGCGAAAGGACGACCTTCCGGATAACCTCGGTAGAAACAGCTCTCTCGTCGACTCTTACGCGGGCGGGAACATGGTTCATCGGCATGTACGTTCCGGATTTCTGCGCTTGGCAACGCGGACGAATCCGCTGAACCAGACCTCTCAACCCGCCATGCCGGCGTGACGCAGGAGCGCGTCGATGCGCGGCGCGCGGCCCCGGAAGGCCAGGAAGTTCTCGGCGGCACCACGGCTTCCGCCGCGTGCCAGGATTTCGCGGCGGAACCGCGCACCGGTCTCGGCGACCTTTTCCGGCGCCTCCTCGAAAGCCTCATAGGCGTCCGCGCTGAGCACCTCGGCCCACTTGTAGCTGTAGTAGCCGGCTCCGTAGCCGCCCGCGAAGATGTGGCTGAACTGATGGGGGAAGCGGTTCCATTCCGGCGGCAGGTTCACTGCCACCTCGGCGCGCACCCGGTCAAGCAGCGCCAGCACCGTATCGCCTGCGGCATCGAAGCCGCTGTGCAGCTGCATGTCGAACAGCGCGAACTCCAGCTGGCGCACCGTGGCCATGCCGCTCTGGAAGTTCTTCGCCGCGACCATCCTGTCGAACAGCGCGCGCGGCAGCGGCTCGCCACTGTCCACGTGCGCGGTCATCGCCTGCACGCGCGCCCACTCCCAGCAGAAGTTCTCCATGAACTGGCTTGGCAGCTCCACGGCATCCCATTCGACGCCGTTGATGCCGGCCACGCCCAGCTCCCCGACCTGCGTGAGCAGCTGATGCAGGCCATGGCCCATTTCGTGGAACAGCGTGGTGACTTCGTTGTGGCTGAAGGTCGCCGGCTTGCCGTCCACGCCCTTGCCGAAATTGCAGACCAGATAGACGACGGGCGTCTGCACGCCACGCACCGTCGTGCGGCGGTTGCGGCAATCGTCCATCCACGCACCGCCGCGCTTGCCTTCGCGTGCGTACAGGTCAAGGTAGAACTGGCCGACCAGTGCGCCATCGCCATCCACAAGCCGGTAGAAGCGCACATCCGGGTGCCACGTGGGCGCGCTGTCCTGCTCGACGCGCAGGCCGTAGAGATCACCGATCACGCCGAACAATCCCTTCAGCACCGCCGCTTCGGTGAAGTACTGCTTCACCTCCTGCGCGGAGAAGCTGTAGCGCGCCTGCTTGAGCTTTTCGCTGGCATAGGCCAGGTCCCAGGCTTCGACGGTCTCGAGGCCCAGCTGTTCCTGCGCGAAGGCTTCCAGTTCCGCGCGGTCGCGTTGCGCATGCGGCTTCGCGCGCGCGGCCAGGTCGCGGAGGAAGTGCAGCACGTCGTCCGGCGTATCGGCCATCTTGGTGGCCAGCGAATACGCCGCATAACTGGCGAAACCCAGCAGCGAGGCAAGCTCGGCCCGCAGCGCGAGGATGCGGTCGATCAGCGTGGAGTTGTCGAGCTCCTCGTTCTCCCCCAGCTCCGACGCACGCACCGCATTGGCGTGGTACAGCGTTTCGCGCAGCGCGCGGTCGTCGGCGTAGGCCTGCACGGGCAGGTAGCACGGCATCTGCAGGGTGAACTTCCAGCCCGGTTCGTCGTCGGCCTTGGCCGCGGCACGCGCAGCGGCCACCACGTCGGAGGGCAGGCCGCCAAGGTGCTGCTTGTCCTTGATCCAGAACTCGTACTCGTCGGTGGCATCGAGCACGTTCTGGGAGAACTTCGCCGACAGACTGGCGAGTTCTTCCTTCACTTCGGCGAAGCGCGCCTTCTGCGCCTCCTGCAACTCCGCACCGCCCAGGCGGAAATCGCGCAGCGCGTTCTGCAGCACCTGGCGTCGGGCATCGTCGTACTGCGCGGCTTCCGGCGCATCCGCCAGGGCACGGTACTGGCGATACAGCGCCAGGTTCTGTCCGAGCCCGCTCCAGAAACGCGTGACCTTGGGCAGCAGCGCGTTGTACGCACTGCGCAGCGCCGGCGTGTTCACCACCGCCTCCAGGTGTGTCACCTGGTTCCAGGCACGCGCCAGCCGCTCGGTCGCGTCGTCGAGTGGCACGACGAACGTATCCCACGTCACCTGCGAGACGGACTCGGCCGCCGCCACGGCGGCCTCTGCCTCTGCCAGCAACTGGTCGATCGCCGGCGCGATGTGCTCGGCACGGATCTCGTCGAAACGGGGAAGACCGGAGAAGTCCAGCAACGGGTTCTGCATGGGAATACCTGGAAGAAGGATCTGACCTGACGGAAGCGGCCGGCAGCGAGACACAACCGGGCACATGGTGCCATTGCGTGAAGCGGTGTGTGGTGGGCCGTGAAGGATTCGAACCTTCGACCAAAAGATTAAAAGTCTTCTGCTCTACCGACTGAGCTAACGGCCCGGTGCTGCGGTCCGGCGTTGCGCCGGGAGGCGAATTCTACCCCAGGACGGGGGCGCCTGAAAAATCAGGCGTAGTGCGTGGGGTCCGGCACGCCGGCGTCGGCGAAGCCGGCGGCGCGCAGGCGGCAGGCATCGCAGTGGCCGCAGGCGCGGCCCTGGTCGTCGGCCTGGTAGCACGAGACGGTCTGGCCGAAGTCCACGCCCAGGCGCACGCCTTCGCGCACGATGTCGGCCTTGCTCAGTTTCAGCAGGGGCGCATGGATGCGCAGCCCCGCCCCTTCCACGCCGGCCTTGGTGGCCAGGTTGGCCAACGCCTCGAAGGCCTGGATGAATTCGGGCCGGCAATCCGGATAACCCGAGTAATCCACCGCGTTGACGCCGCAGAAGATGTCGTTGGCACCCAGCACCTCGGCCCAGCCCAGCGCGACCGACAGCATGATGGTGTTGCGTGCAGGCACGTAGGTGACCGGGATGCCGGGGCCGCCGGCCTCGGGCACGTCGATGTCGTCGGTGAGCGCCGAGCCGCCGATGCTGCGCAGGTCCACGTGCACGGTCTTGTGTTCCACCGCGCCGAGCGATGCCGCCACGCGCACGGCGGCATCCAGCTCCGAGGTGTGGCGCTGGCCGTAACGCACGCTGAGTGCGTGCACGGCGAAGCCCTGTTCGCGGGCGATGGCGACGACGGCGGCGGAATCCATGCCACCGGAGAGAAGGACGACGGCTTTCTTCATGACGGTTCGTGATTCGTGATTCGTGATTCGTGATTCGTGACTCGGCAGCTGGCCGTGAGGTGCGCGGCCTTCCGAATCACGAATCACCAATGACCCATCACTGCCTCACCTCCCCGGCTCGTCGTTCCACAGCAGCTTGTGCAGCTGCATCTGGAAGCGCACCGGCAGGCGGTCTTCGATGATCCAGTCGGCCAGGTCGCGCGGGTCAAGTTCGGACTTGCTGGGCGAAAAGAGCACGTCGCAGCGCGTTGCCAGGCGGTGCCCGGCCAGCATGTCGCGGGCCCATTCGTAGTCCTCGCGACCGCAGAGTACGAACTTGACCTGGTCGCGCGCGGTCAGCAGCGGGAGGTTCTCCAGCCGGTTGCGCGCCATTTCCTTCGAACCGGGCGTCTTCAGGTCCACCACGCGCGACACGCGCGGGTCCACGCCGGCAATGTCGATGGCGCCGGAGGTCTCCAGCGACACGTCGTAGCCGGCGTCGCACAACCTGGCCAGCAGGAGCAGGCAGCGCTTCTGCGACAGCGGCTCGCCGCCGGTGACGCAGACGTGGCGTACGCCGTGGCGGGCCACTTCCGCCAGGATCGCGTCGATATCCCACCACTGCCCGCCATGGAAGGCATAGGCGGTATCGCAGTACTGGCAGCGCAGCGGGCAGCCGGTCAGGCGCACGAACACGGTGGGCCAGCCGACCGCGTTCGCCTCGCCCTGCAGGGAAAGGAAGATCTCGGTGATCTTGAGGCGTTCCAGTGGGGACTGGACGATCTCGCTGGGGCGGGCGGCGTCGTTCATGGGGTGCGCATTATGCCGCGTGCGGGCCCGTCCGGCCCGCCCCATCCGCGCAGCTCAGCGCAGGCGGCCGAACTGGATGGCTTTCAGGCGGTCGTCCGCGGTGCGCGCGACATCGGTACCGGGGTACTTGGCGATGACGTCGGCGAGGGTGCGCTCGGCTTCTTCCAGCTTGCCCAACCCGTACTCGCACAGCCCCAGCTTGAGCAGCGAGCCGGCGGCCTTGTCATGGGTGGGGTACTGCGCGAGCAGCGCGCGGAACTGGTCCGCGGCCAGCGGGTAGTTCTGGGTGACGTAGTAGCTTTCGCCCAGCCAGTACAGCGCATTGGGGGCGTACACGCCGGTCGGGTACAGCTCCAGGAAGCTGGTGAACAGGGCGGCGGAATCGGCGTAGTCGCCGGCCTTCAGGCGATCGAAGGCGACGTTGTAGGCGGTGCGCTCGTCGCCGGCCGCGGCAACGGCGCCGGTGTCGCCATGGACGGTGGGCGGACGTTCGGCCGGAATGCTGGCGGCAGGTGCAGCCGGCCTGGGGGCCGGCGCGCTGCTGACGGGCGGCGGTACCGGAGCGCCGGCGGGTGCCGGTGTCGGCGTGCCGCCTTCGATCCGGTTGAGCCGGCCGTCGAGGTCGAGGTACTGGTCGCGGCTGCGCTGCTTGAGCTGCTCGTTCTCGTTCTGCAGCTGCTCGAGCTGGGCGCGCAGGTCACGCAGTTCCGCTTCCTGCTGGGTCAGCCGGTTCAGCAGGTCCAGGTTCTGTTGCGGGTTGTTGGCCTTGGCTTCCAGCGCGGCGACGCGGTCGGCCAGGCTCACGCGCTGGGCATGCGCAGGTGCGGCGGCCACCAGGGCCGCCGCGAGGACCAGCAAATACTTCTTGGCCATCATCATCGTGGTGACGACGGCTTACTTCGCCGTGTAGACGATCTCGACGCGACGGTTCTGCGACCAGCAGGATTCGCTGGAATCGGTGCAGACCGGGCGCTCTTCGCCGTAGCTGACGACGCTGAGCTGGCCGGCCGAACCGCCGCTGGCCTGCAGGGCGGAGTTGACGGCATTGCCGCGGCGCTCGCCCAGACCCAGGTTGTACTCGCGGCTGCCGCGCTCGTCGGCGTGGCCTTCCAGCGTGATGCGCGAGGACGGACGGTCACGCAGGTACTTGGCGTGGCAGCCCATGATGGCCTGGAACTCCGGCTTCAGCGCGTCCTGGTCCAGATCGAAGTACACCACGCGCTGGCGCAGGCAGGCGTCGGTGTCCAGGTCGCCGGGGCCGTACACGCCCGAGGTGGTCGGACCCGTCGGGGTGGTGGGCACGGTGGTGGTGGTGTCGGTCGGCGCTTCCGGCTTGACGGCCTTCTTGCAGCCAGCCAGCACGGCAACGGACATCAGCGAGAGCATCAGCACACGGGTGGTGTTGTTCATGATCATTCCTTCGTCGGTGGAACGGGGGGGATTGGGATTTAACATTGTAGACAGAAAATTAACGAACGCTACGGTACGGCGACCATGCGGGCTCGCGGACGTCGGCGTTGGCCACCACCAGCCGCTGGCGGACGCGGGCGTCGGCGGAGACGGCGTAGAGCACGCCACGACCGCCTTCGCGTGCGGCGTACAGCACCATCGCGGCATTGGGCGCGAAGCTGGGGGACTCGTCCAGCGAGCCCGGCGACAGCGACGACCAGCGCGCCCCACCCAGGCTGCTGTCCATCAGCGCGATGCGGTAATTGTTGCCGCTGCCCTGCACCACCGCGATCTTCTTGCCGTCGTACGACACGCTGGCGGTGGCGTTGTAGTTGCCCTCGAACGTCACCCGGGTGGCGCTGCCCCCCGCTGCGGCCACGCGATAGATCTGCGGACGGCCGCCCCGGTCGGAAGTGAAGTAGATCGTGCCGCCGTCGGCGCTCCAGGTGGGCTCGGTGTCGATGCTGGAACTGGTGGTCAGCTGGCGCAGCTGGCGGCTGCCCAGGTCCATCACGTAGATCTCGGGATTGCCGCTGCGCGACAGCGTCAGCGCCAGTTGGCGGCCGTCCGGCGAGAACGAAGGCGCCCCGTTGATGCCACGGAAACTCGCGATCTTTTCGCGCGCGCCGGTGGAGATGTCCTGCAGGTAGATCGCCGAGTTGCCGCCCTCGAAGCTGACGTAGGCCAGGCGACGGCCATCGGGGCTCCACGACGGCGACAGCAGCGGCTCGGCCGAGCGCACCACGGTCTGAGGATTGAAGCCATCCGAGTCGGCGACCATCAGCGCGTAGCGCGTGGCCTTGCCGGTGCCGGTGGCGGTGATGTACGCGATCCGGGTCCAGAATGCCCCGCGAACGCCGAGGATCTTCTCGTAGATGGCGTCGGCCATCTGGTGGGCCACGTCGCGCATGGCATTGGCGCGCGCGGTCATGGCCAGGCCCAGCATGCGTTCCTGCTTGGCCACGTCGAACAGTTCGTACTCCACCCGGTAGCCGCCGTCGCCGCTGTCGACGACGCGCCCCACCACGATGTAGTCCTGGCGCAGCTGGCGCCATGTCGGGTACTGGATCTCGCTGCCGCGCACGGGGCGTTCGGTGATGCTGGCTTCGGGCAGGGCGCGGAAGGCGCCGGAACGCTCCAGGTCCGCGCGGACCACCCCGGCGACGTCGGTCGGCGGCACCCCGGCACTGCCCTGGTAGGGCATCGGCACGATGGTGATGGGCAGGGCCGATTCACGGCCGCCTATCAGGTCCACTTCCAGCTGCTGGGCGAATGCCGGTCCGGCAAAGCAGAGGACAAACAGGAGAAGAAGTACGCGTCTTGTCATGGATTCATTCTCACTCGATGGCGTGTTTCATCTAGGTGAATTCGGGGCATTGCCGGCATAGCTTGCCGTCCGGCGCCTGAACAGGGTCATCGCGAGGGCTGGAACCGCACCACGAAGTCGCGCGCCGCCACCTTGTCGAAACCGGCATACGGCAACGGGCTGGCCTTCAGCACGGCGCGCTCCACGCTGTCGCGCGCGGCCTCGTCATAGGGACAGCTGGGCTGCACTTCGGCCGACATCACCTCGCCTCCCGGCAGCATGCGGATGCGGATGGGGCAGATCTGGCCGGCGCTGACATTCGGCGGCCGTACCCACTGGCGTTCGATGGCGGCGACCATCGCGCCGACCCAGTCGCCCTGCGACGGGCCGCTGGCCGCGCCGGCGGTCGCGCCCGTGGAGGCGCTGGACGAGGCCGCGGGCTGGCTGGCCGCCGACGCGTTGCGTTCCCGCGCCGCCTGCAACTGGCGCAGCTTCTGCTCGGCCAGGTCGGCCTCGCGCGCGGCCTGCGCGCGCTTGCGGCGGATCTCGTCGAGCTTCTGCTGGCGCTCGGCCTCTTCCTGCTGCGCGGCCAGGCGGCGCTGCTGTTCCGCCTGCTGCTGGCGGGTCCGCTCGGTCAGGTCAATCTGCTCCTGGCGACGCTTGGCTTCCTGCTCCTGGCGCGCCTTTTCCTGCGAAATGGCGTCACGGCTGGCTTCTTCCTGGTCGATGTCGTCGGGCACCGGGATGCGTTCCTGCGCCTCGGCCTGCCGCTGCACGGGCGCATCCTGCGGCGTCGGCTCGGGAAGCGGCTGCGGGGGCGGCACGGTCTCTTCCTCGGCCACCTCTTCCACCGGTTCCGGCAGCGGCTCCGGCTGGAAGCGCAGCGCCTGCTCGACCACGCGCTGGTCGGCCGCCGATGCGTCCAGCGTCGCCTCCATGGCCTGGGCCCCGCCAGCGGCCAACGGCGGTTCGCGCCAGTTGAGCAGCGGCGAGATCAACAGCAGGGCGGCCAGCAGCAGATGCAGGCCGATGGCCCACGCCACCGCCCTGCCCAGCCCGTCGTCGCGCGGGCCCCTCTGGCGCGGGAGAGCATCAGCGTGCATTGCCACCCGCGTTGGTCATCAGGCTGACGTTGGTGACCTTGGCGCGACGGAGCACGTCCATCGCATCCAGCACCTTCTGGTACGGCGCGTCGCCCTCGGCGGCGACCATGATGCGCAGCTCGTTGCCCTGCTGTTCCTTGATCGGCGCCAGCTTGGCTTCCAGCCCCGCCGCATCCAGCACTTCGGGCTGCTTCGCTTCGGGCAGCTTCAGGCCGAAACGGCCGTCGGGATACGCGATGACGATGATCGGTTCGCTGCGGCTTTCCACCGCCTTGGCGTTGGAAGACGGCAGCTTGACGTCGACCGACAGCGTCAGCAGCGGCGCGGTCACCATGAAGATGATCAGCAGCACCAGCATCACGTCGATGTACGGGACGACGTTGATCTCGGATTTCAGCTTGCGTCGTTTGCGGTGGAAGATGCTTCCGGCCATGGGGAACTCCGCTTATTCGCCCGAGTTCTGGCGCTGCAGGATGGAACTGAACTCTTCGGCGAAGCTTTCATAGCGCACCGACAGCCGCTCGACGCGGGTGGTGAAGCGGTTGTATGCCCACACTGCCGGGATGGCCACGAACAGGCCGATGGCGGTGGCGAACAGCGCTTCGGAAATGCCCGGCGCCACCGCGGCGATGCCCGCCTGCTCGCCACTGTTGAGCATGTCGTGCATGGTGACCATGATGCCGAACACCGTACCGACCAGGCCCACGTAGGGCGCGGTGGAGCCGATGTTGGCCAGCAGTTCCAGGTTGCGTTCCAGCTGGTCGACCTCGCGGGTGTAAGTCACGCGCATCGCGCGCTGCGCGCCTTCCAGCTGCGCGCGCCCGTCCAGGCCGCGCTTGTCGCGCAGGCGGGTGAACTCGCGGAAGCCGGCTTCGAAGATCGCTTCCAGGCCGGTCACCACGCGGTTGCGGTCGGCGGCGCCGGCGTAGAGCTTGTGCAGTTCGGTGCCCGACCAGAAACGGCTCTCGAACTCGTCGGCATCGCGGTTGGCGTTCTTGAAGACACGCGCCTTGCGGAAGATGATCACCCAGCTGATCAGCGACCCGGCGAGCAGCAGCAGCACGATCAGCTGGACCGGCAGGCTGGCCTTGAGCATCAGGTCGATGTAGTTGATGCCGCTGTGGGCGGCGGTGGCACCGGCCTCCGCGGCGGCGGCGGCGGTTTCCGGCGGCAACGCCTCCACCACGGTGTCCTGGAAGGCCAGCAGCGATGCGATCATCCGTTGTTCCTCGATTCTCTTGTCGTGTTGCGTGTTCGGTGGTTGGAGCGGTTACGCGCGGCCCGGCACTTCGAGCTGCTTGAATTCTTCGTACAACGCCTCAGGCAGCGGAACGGGTCTGAACCCGGACGCACTGAGTGCGGCGACCTTCACTTCGGCGGTCAGCAGCAGTTCGCCATCCCGTTCCACGGTCTGCATGAACACCACGCTGGCCCGCTTGCACTGCTGGATCGCCGCGCTGACCTGCAGCAGATCGTCCAGGCGCGCGGGGCGCAGGAAATCCAGGCGCATCGCACGCACGGCAAACACCAGGTCGTGGGTCTGGCGCAACTGCTCCTGGGCGTGTCCGCGTGCACGCAGCCACTCCGTGCGCGTGCGCTCCAAGAAGGCGACGTACTGCGCGTGGTAGACCACGCCACCGGCATCGGTATCTTCCCAATACACGCGTGTCGGAAAGATGAATGGCGCCGTATCGGCATGCAACGTCATTGGCTCAGCACTCAAAACGGGCACTCCCGCACGCTTCCGTGGATACCATCAGCAGACCAGCGCTCAGAACAGTTCGCCGGCTGGATCGCCCGGCTCGGGCACCTGCCCTTTCGGCGTCAGCCCCAGGTGCAGATAGGCCTTGCGCGTGGCCATGCGCCCGCGCGCGGTGCGGATCAGGTAGCCCTGCTGGATCAGGTAGGGTTCGATGACGTCTTCCAGCGTGCCGCGTTCTTCGGAAAGCGCGGCCGCCAGCGATTCCACGCCGACCGGACCACCGTCGAAGTTGTCGACGATGGTGCGGAGCATGCGGCGGTCGAGCTCGTCGAAGCCTTCCGGGTCCACCTTCAGCATCTGCATGGCGGCGCGCGCCACCTCCACGTCGATGTGGCCACTGGCCTTGACCTGCGCGAAGTCGCGCACGCGGCGCAGCAGGCGGTTGGCGATGCGGGGCGTGCCGCGCGCGCGGCGCGCGATTTCGGCGGCCCCTTCGGGCACGCAGTCCATGCCCAGGATGCGGGCCGAGCGCTGCACGATGCGGGTCAGTTCGTCGGGCGTGTAGAACTCCAGCCGCTGCACGATGCCGAAACGGTCGCGCAATGGCGCGGTCAGCAGACCGGCGCGCGTGGTGGCGCCGATCAGCGTGAACGGCGGCAGGTCCAGCTTGATGGAGCGCGCGGCGGGACCCTCGCCGATCATGATGTCGATCTGGAAATCTTCCATCGCCGGGTACAGCACTTCCTCCACCACGGGCGACAGGCGATGGATCTCGTCGACGAACAGCACGTCGTGCGGCTGCAGGTTGGTCAGCAGCGCGGCCAGGTCGCCCGCTTTCTCGATCACCGGTCCGGACGTCACCCGCAGGTTGACCCCCAGCTCGTTGGCGATGACATGGCTCAACGTGGTCTTGCCCAAGCCGGGGGGACCGAAGATCAGCACATGGTCGAGTGCCTCGCCGCGCCCTTTCGCCGCCTGGATGTAGATGTCCAGCTGCTCGCGGACAGGCTTCTGGCCCAGGTATTCGTCCAGCCGCTTGGGCCGGATGCTGGCTTCCACGGCGTCGTCTTCGCGCGTGGCGACGGAATTGATGATGCGGTCTGCGGTCATGGAGGGATTATGCGTGAAACCGCCCGCCATGCTTCATGTTTCGCGTCCCGGCCGTGGTCAGATCTCGACCTGCGCGCCCAGTTCCACCAGCCGGTTGCCGGGGATGCGGAAGAATCCGGTGGCCGGCGCGGCGTTGCGGTGCATGACGGCGAACAGCTTGTCGCGCCAGATGGGCATGCCGCCGTGGCGGGCGGCCACGATGGTTTCGCGGCTGGCGAAATACGTGGTTTCCATCGGGTCGAAGTACACGCCGCCCTGGTCGCACGAGCTCATCAGCGCCTGCGGCACGTCGGGCGTCTCGGCAAAGCCGTAGCTGATCACCACGCGGTAGAAATCGTCGCCGATGGGTTCGATCTTCAGCCGCTTTTTCCTGGGCGCGTACGGAACGGTCAGCGTTTCCACGGTCAGGAACACGTTGCGCTCGTGCAGTACCTTGTTGTGCTTCAGGTTGTGCAGCAGCGCATGCGGCACCACGCCCTTGTCGGCGGTCAGGAAGATCGCCGTGCCTGGCACGCGCACGGGCGGCGCCAGCATCAGGCCGGGCAGGAAGGTATCCAGGCGGATGCCTTCCTTCTGCACCTCGCCATGCAAAAGCTCGCGGCCGCGGCGCCAGGTGCGCATCATGGTGAAGGCGGTGATGCCGATGAACAGCGGTACCCACGCACCGATGCCGGTGACCAGCTTGGCGCCGTTGGCGAACAGGAACGCCAGGTCGATCACCAGGAAGATGCCGCACAGCGGCAGCACCCAGCGGCGCGAGTCGGGCCAGCGCGTGTACGCCACGATCGCCAGCAGCAAGGTGTCGATCAGCATGGTGCCGGTCACCGACAGGCCGTAGGCGGTGGCCAGCGCACCGGAACTCTGGAAGCTCAGCACCAGCACGATCACCGCCAGATACAGCATCAGGTTGATCGACGGCACGTAGATCTGGCCGATGGTGTCCTTGGACGTGTACTTGATGGCCAGCCGTGGCAGGTAGCCTAGCTGGATGGCCTGGCGGGTCACCGAGAACGCACCGGTGATCACCGCCTGCGAGGCCACCGCCGCGGCGGTGGTCGCCAGCACCAGCATCGGGATCTGTGCCCAGTCCGGGATGGACATGTAGAACGGATTGGCGACCGCCTCGGGATGGCGCAGCAGCACGGCGCCCTGGCCGTAGTAGTTCAGCACCAGGGCCGGCAGCACGAAGCCGAACCAGCCCCAGCGGATGGGCCGCTTGCCGAAGTGTCCCATGTCCGCGTACAGGGCCTCGCCACCGGTCACCGTCAGCACCACCGCGCCGAGGATCAGCACCGCGTGCCAGTCATGCGTGACGAAGAAGTGCCAGGCCCAGTAGGGATTCAGCGCCGCGAGCACCGACGGATTGTGCGCGATGTTGTAGATGCCGAAGCCGGCCAGCACGATGAACCAGACGATCATCACCGGCCCGAACGCCTTGCCCACCTTGGCCGTGCCGAACCGCTGGAACGCGAACAGGCCGGTCAGGATGACCAGGCTGATCGGCACCACCCATTGCTTGAACACCGGCGAGACCACTTCCAGGCCCTCGACCGCGCCCAGCACGGTGATGGGCGGCGTGATCATGCCGTCGCCGAAGAACAGCGCCGCACCGAAGATGCCCAGGATGCCGACCGTGTAGCTGAGCCGCGACCCCTTCGTCAGGCTGCGCTGCGCCAGCGCGGTCAGGGCCATGATGCCGCCCTCGCCGTCGTTGTCGGCGCGCATGATGACGATGACGTACTTCAGCGTCACCACCAGCAGCAGCGACCAGAAGCCGAGCGACAGCAGCCCGCGCACGGTGTCCGCGTCCGGCGTCAGGCCGAAATGCGGGTGGAACATCTCCTTGATGGTGTACAGCGGGCTGGTGCCGATGTCGCCGAACACCACGCCGACGGCACCGGCCACCAGCGCCACCATGCCGGCCTGGCCGTGGCCGCCTTGGGCGGAAGGAGAATCGTGGGGGGCGGGAGTGCTCATGGAGGTCTGCTTGTGGCGGCGGGGCCGCACGGGCTAGCGAAGCGCGGACTGCAGCGCCTTGCGGATGATGGTGGCGGCATCGTCGCCGGCAGCCGTCGCGTCGCGCGCCATGCGCGTGGCCTCCGCCGGCTTGTAGCCCAGCTGCTGCAGGGCGATGGTCGCTTCGGACTGCGGATCGGCGGGGACCGTGCTGCTTCCTGGCAGGCCGCTCATCAGGGTGGCGGCGCGGTCGCGCAGTTCCACCACCATGCGTTCGGCGGTCTTCTTGCCGATGCCCGGGATGCGGGTCAACGCGGTGATGTCGCCGGACTGCACCATGCGTGCGAACTCATCGACGCTGGCACCGGACAGCACCGCCAGCGCGATCTTCGCGCCCACGCCACTGACCTTCTGCACGTCGCGGAACAGGCGTCGTTCGCCTTCGCGCAGGAAGCCGTACAGCGACACGCTGTCTTCCTTCTGCGCGTAGTGGGTGAACAGCAACACTTCGCGGCCCACGTCGGGCAGGTCGTAGAAGGTGCTCATCGGGGCTTCCAGTTCATAGCCCACCCCGCCAACGTCGATCACCAGCCACGGCGGCGACTTGTAGGCCAGGATCCCGCGCAACCGTCCGATCATTTGCGACTCCATGCCTGCTGGGCGCTGATGCCCAGCCGTTTCGCGGTGGCGCGCACGTGCGCGTGGGTGATGGCGACCGCCAGCGCGTCGGCGGCGTCGGCCTGCAACTTGCCCTGCAGGTTCAGCATGATGCCGACCATGTGCTGGATCTGGGTCTTTTCCGCGCCACCGCGGCCGACCACCGCCAGTTTCACTTCCTTGGCAGCGTACTCGTGCACCGGCAGGTCGCGCAGCACCACCGCGCTGATCGCCGCGCCGCGGGCCTGGCCCAGCTTCAATGCGGAATCGGGGTTGCGTGCCATGAACACTTTCTCGATCGCCACTTCGTCAGGCTGCCAGGTGGTGATGATGTCGGCCAGGCCGTCCAGCAGGCGGCGCAGCCGCTGCGGGAAATCGTCGGCGCCCAGCAGCACCAGCGGCGCATGATAGACGTGCGTGGTCTTGCCCGCCGCGTCCACGTCGATGATGCCCACGCCGGTACGCTGCGAACCCGGGTCGATGCCGAGGATGCGGGTCACGGGACGTGATGGCCCGCCATCACCCGACCCCACGCGCGGTGGCTACGCATACGCATCCGCGCCCAGTTCGGCGTTGGAGTAGACGTCCTGCACGTCATCCAGGTCTTCCAGCATGTCCAGCAGCTTCTTCACCTGCAGGGCGGTTTCACCCTCCACGGCGATGTCGTTGTCGGCACGGAAGGTGATTTCCGCGTGGTCCGGCGCCAGGCCGGCCGCCTCCATGGCGTCCTTCACCGGCTGGAAGGCGTCCGGCGTGGTGACCACGTCGATGGAGCCGTCGTCGGGGTACACGACGATGTCGTCGGCGCCGGCCTCGATGGCGGCCTCGGTGATGGCCTCTTCATCCGCGCCCGGGGCATAGCTCAGTACGCCCAGCCGCTTGAACATGAAAGCCACCGAGCCTTCGGTGCCCATGTTGCCCCCGCACTTGGCGAACGCGTGGCGGACTTCGGCCACGGTACGCACGCGGTTGTCGGTCAGGCAGTCGACGATGACGGCGACGCCGCCGGGGGCGTAGCCCTCGTAGCGGATTTCCTCGTAGACCACGCCTTCCAGTTCACCGGTCGCCTTCTTGATGGCGCGCTCGATGACATCCTTGGACATGTTGGCCGACAGGCCCTTGTCCACCGCCACGCGCAGGCGCGGGTTATTGGCCGGATCGCCACCGCCCGCACGTGCCGCCACGCCGATCTCGCGGATGATCTTGGTGAAGATCTTGCCGCGCTTGGCGTCGGTGGCGTTCTTGCGGGCTTCGATGGACGGGCCTCTACCCATGGGTGCTTCTTCCGGCGATGACAGGGTGAAGCGGCGAATTATACCGGGGCGGCGCAGGCGCAGCGTCTACGCGGGATGGAAGCGGCCCTCGCGCAGGAAGGCCGCCGCCTGCCGGGCCGCATCGGCCGAGAACACCAGCCCGGTATGGCTGGCCGGCACGACGCAATGCGCCGCCAGCCCCGGCAACCGGGTTTCCGCCAGCGCGACGGTGCCATCGGACTCGCCATCGAACCGGGTCAGCAGGCGGCCGATGCCACGGGCCACGTTGCCGGCCACCATGCCCACCGGCACCCGCCCCTGCCACGGCGCGCAGCCTTTCTGCAGCAGTGCGCCACTGCGGCCCAGCACCAGCCCCGTCCATGCGCGCCGACCGAGGCTGCGGGCCGCGCCGCTGCCACACAGCGGCGAGCCCAGGCAGACCATGCGTTGCACGGGAAGCCCAGACGCACGGCGCAAGGCCTCCAGGCCGATCAACCCGCCCAGGCTGTGCCCGACCAGATGCACGGGCGGGCCGTCCCGCAACCGCTCGGTCAGGGCGGCGATCGCGGGCTCGGGGCCGCCGAAGATGCTCGGATACCCGAACGTCTCCACCTGGAAACCCTCCGCGCGCAGTCGGCGTGCCAGCGGCGCCAGCCACGACTGCGCGTTCCAGATGCCATGCACGAGCAACACGCGGGACGTCGAAGGGGAAGCGTCATCCATGCGCCGAGTGTCTGGCAGCGCGGCGGTTTCGACAACCGTGGAGTCATGCCTCTGCAAGCGCACGCCTCCACTCGCGGGGCGACACGCCGCTGTGCGACTTGAAGGCGCGCGAGAGCGCCGCCTCGCTGCCGTAGCCCACGTCGGCGGCCACCACCTTCAGTGGCTTGCCCTGCCGCAACGCCTGCTGCGCCAGGCCCACGCGCCAGCCCTGCAGGTACTGGCCGGGCGTGATGCCCAGGGCTTCGCGGAAATGCGTGGCGAACACGCTGCGCGACATGCCCGCCACGCGCGCCAGCTCGTCCAGCGTCCACTCCTTCGACGGCGCTTCGTGCATCGCGACGATGGCATTGCGCAGGCGCGGATGCGACAGGCCGGCCAGCATGCCGCCCTTCACGTCGCCGCTTTCCATCAGCTGGCGCAGGATCTGGATCATCACCACTTCGAACAACCGGTTGACCAGCGCGGTGCGCCCGCAGCGCTGGGTGAAGGCTTCCTCGAACAGCAGCGCCAGCACGTCCGAAGCGCCGAAGACGCCGTCCAGCGGCAGGCACACCACGTCAGGCAGTGCGGCGCAGATCGGGTTCTGCTCGCCCCCTTCGAACCGCACGTTGGCGCAGGCCATGTCCGCGCCCTTTTCCGCGTCGCTGACAAAGCGATGCGTCATGGCCCGCGGGTAAAGAAGCAGGCTGGGCTGCTCGATCTGCAGCGAGGCGTTGCCGTGGAACACCTCCAGCGGCCCTTGCCGGATCAGGTGCAGCTGGCCGACGCCCGCCTCCCCTTCCAGCGTATTGATGCCGCAAAGCGCGCCGGCGTGGAACACCTGCGCGGTCACCGAGAAGCGCTCCAGCAGGACAGCAAGCCGGTCGGCCATGGCAGAACTCCTGATCAAATTTTCAGGATTCTACATCACCACCAGTACCGGACAACCGCGCAAAGTATCCCTCACCGGACGACACCCCGCCGGACCACCCACTCCCCAGAAGGAACACCGCCATGTCCATCGAAAAGATCCTCTACACCGCCACCGCCACCGCATCGGGCGGCCGTGAAGGCCAGGCCACCTCGTCCGATGGCGTGCTGGCCGTCAAGCTGTCCACGCCGCGCGAGCTGGGCGGCGCCGGCGGCGACGGCACCAACCCGGAGCAGCTGTTCGCGGCCGGCTGGTCGGCCTGCTTCCTGGGCGCGCTGAAGTTCGTCGCCGGCAAGCAGAAGGTCGCCCTGCCCCCGTCCACCACCGTCACCGGCAAGGTCAGCATCGGCCAGATCCCCACCGGTTTCGGTCTGCAGGCCGAACTGACCATCGCCGCCCCGGGTGTCGCCCGCGAGCAGCTGCAGGCCCTGGTCGACGCCGCCCACATCGTCTGCCCCTACTCCAACGCCACGCGCGGCAACATCGACGTGACGCTGGTGATCGCCGACTGACCTTCCTTCCTGACCCACCACCCTTCGCAGGAACCCACACCATGAACGCCTTCACCCGCACCATCGCCGCCACGCTGCTGGCCGTCGCCACCCAGGCCAGCTTCGCCGCGCAGCCCGCATCCACCACCGCCCCGGTCGCTGTCGAACGCACGGCGAGCTACATCACCACCGCCGATGGCGTGCAGCTGTACTACAAGGACTGGGGCCCGAAGAACGGCCCGGTCGTCACCTTCAGCCATGGCTGGCCGCTGTCGTCGGACAGCTGGGAATCCCAGATGATCTTCCTGGCCTCCAAGGGCTACCGCGTGGTCGCCCATGACCGCCGCGGCCACGGCCGCTCCAGCCAGCCCTGGGACGGCAACGACATGGACCACTACGCCGACGACCTGGCCACCGTGATCAACACGCTGGACCTGAAGGACGTCACCCTGGTCGGCTTTTCCACCGGCGGCGGCGAAGTGGCGCGCTACATCGGCCGCCATGGCACCGGCCGGGTCAAGAAAGCCGTGCTGATCAGCGCCGTGCCGCCGCTGATGCTGAAGACCGCCGACAATCCCGGCGGGCTGCCGATCGAAGTGTTCGACGGCATCCGTAACGGCTCGCTGGCCAACCGCTCGCAGCTTTACCTGGACATCGCCTCCGGCCCGTTCTACGGCTTCAACCGCCCGGGCGCGAAGGTGTCGCAGGGCCTGATTGACAGCTGGTGGGCGCAGGGCATGCAGGGCGGCCACAAGAACACCTACGACTCCATCGCCGCGTTCTCCGCCACCGACTTCCGCGGCGACCTGAAGAAGTTCGACATCCCCACCCTGGTGATCCACGGTGACGACGACCAGATCGTCCCCATCGACGCCTCCGGCAAGGCCTCGGCCAGGCTGATCAAGGGCGCCCAACTGATCGTCTACCCCGGCGCCCCGCACGGCCTCACCGATACCCACAAGGACCGCGTCAACCAAGACCTGCTCGACTTCCTGCAGAAGTAAGCACAACGCACAAACAGCAACGGCCGCTCACGCGGCCGTTTGCTTTTGATCTTGATTTTCCCTGCATCAATGCGCCAGCAAACCCACCAGACCCGAAGGGCGGCGGGCAGGACGCCCGCCGTTTTCCGATTCGCCAGGAAGGCGAACCGGAAAATCCACCTGGCGCCCGAGTCATGGGATTGCTTCGTCGGGAAAAGCGCTTTCTTTTGGTGACTTTTCTTTGCGCTTACAAAGAAAAGTTACCCGCTGGCCCGCAGGGCTAGCGGAATGCTTTTGCGTCAGCCGAATGAAGCATCCCGCCGCAGGATGAACTCATCATCCAGCGTCTTCCCCACCGGAAACTTGTACGCCCCCACACGCGCGAACCCCTGCCGCTCATAGAACCGCTGCGCGCCGAAGTTCTCCGACCACACCCCGATCCACAGCGTCCGCGGTCCGTCCCTCAACAACCATCGCTCGACCTCGGCGAACAACTTCCCGCCCCAGCCACCGTTCTGGTGCGAGGCCAGCACATACAGCCGCTTCAGCTCGCCATCGCCCGCCTGCACCTGGGGATGCGGCAACCCGCACGGTCCGGCGGCGGCATGGCCGACGGCCACGCCGTCGTCTTCCAGCAGCCATACCGCATAGTCCGGATGGGAGAGGATCGTCCGCTGCTTGTCCACCTCGTAGGCGTCGGCAAGGAACGCTGACAGATCCTCGGGCGGATAAAGATGCCCGAAGGTTTCCGTGAAGGTGCGCGACGCCAGCTCCGACAGCACGGCGGCGTCATCGACGGTGGCGCGACGGATCTGCACGCTTACGCGTCCTCTTCTTCCTCTTCCTCTTCGTCCGCCTCGTCTTCCTCGTCGGCGTCCTCGTCTTCTTCCTCTTCGTACTCTTCTTCGTCTTCTTCTTCGTAATCGTCTTCGCCGAAGTCCTCGCCGTCCCAGCGGCCCTGGCCATCCGGCACGAAGGTCAGCGCCATCGCCGCCGGCGACATGCCGACGCGCACCAGCCAGCCGCCGAACACACGCGCGCGCTCCGTCACCAGCCCCGCATCGGCGCCTTCATTGCCCAGGCGTTCCCACTCCAGCGAAAAAGCAACTTCCGTCATTTCTTGGTTCTCTCGATCAGTCTTTCTTCGGGCGGACCTGGATGTGCACTTCCGCCAGCTGCTCATCCGGAATCGGCGACGGCGCGCCGGTCATCAGGCACTGGGCGGTGGTGGTCTTCGGGAACGGAATGACGTCGCGGATCGACTCCGTGCCGGCCATCAGCGCCGCGATGCGGTCGATGCCGAAGGCGATGCCGCCGTGCGGCGGCGCGCCGAAGCGCAGCGCGTCCAGCAGGAAGCCAAACTTGGCTTCCGCCTCTTCCGCACCGATGCCGAGCAGCTCGAACACCGTGCTCTGCATCTCCGGGCGGTGGATGCGGATCGAACCGCCGCCGATCTCGTTGCCGTTCAACACCATGTCGTAGCCGCGCGACACGGCGGTCCTGGCGTTGGCGCGCAGGTCGGCGATATCGTCCACCGCGGGCGCGGTGAAGGGATGGTGGAGCGCGACGTAGCGCTGCGCTTCCTCGTCCCACTCGAACATCGGGAAGTCGGTGACCCACAACGGCTTCCAGCCTTCCTGGACCAGGCCGAAGTCCTTGCCGGCCTTCAGGCGCAGCGCGCCCATGAAGTCGCTGACCTTGTTGTAGCCGCCCGCGCCGAAGAACACGATGTCGCCGTTGCCGGCGCCGATGTGCTTCACCAGCGCAGCGAAGGCGTCTTCGGCGAAGAACTTCTGGATCGGCGAACTGACCGCGCCGGCCTCGTCGATCTTGATGTAGGCCAGGCCCTTGGCGCCGTACTTGGCGGCATGCGCGGCGTACTCGTCGATCTGCTTGCGGCTCAGCGACGCACCGCCGGGGATGCGCAGCGCGGCCACACGGCCATCCGGATCGTTGGCCGCACCGGTGAATACGGCGAACTCGCTGCTCTTCACCAGTTCGGCCACGTCCACCAGCTCCAGCGCGATGCGCAGGTCCGGCTTGTCCGAACCGTAGCGACGCATCGCCTCGGCCCAGGTCATGCGCGGGAACTGCGCGTCCAGCTGCACGTCCATCACTTCGGCGAAGATGTCGCGGATCATGCCTTCCACGGCATCCTGCACGTCGCGCTCGCGCACGAAGGCGAACTCCATGTCGAGCTGGGTGAATTCCAGCTGGCGGTCGGCGCGCAGCGCCTCGTCGCGGAAGCAGCGCGCGATCTGGTAGTAGCGGTCGAAGCCGGCCACCATCAGGATCTGCTTGAACAGCTGCGGCGACTGCGGCAGCGCATAGAACTCGCCCGGATGCATGCGCGCCGGCACCAGGAAGTCGCGTGCGCCTTCCGGCGTGGCCTTGGTCAGGATGGGCGTCTCGATGTCCTGGAAACCGCGCGCGTCCAGCCAGCGGCGCAGCGCCTGCACCAGCTTGATGCGGGTGCGCTGCTTGCGCTGCATCTCTGGCGTGCGCAGGTCCAGGTAACGGTACTTCAGGCGGATGTCTTCGCCCGGATTCTCGTGCGCGTGGAACGGCAGCGGTTCGGCCTTGTTGAGCACGGTGATCCTGGTGGCGATCACTTCCACCTGGCCGGTACGGATCTTGGCGTTGACGGCTTCGCGCGCGCGCACGACGCCCTCCACCTGCAGCACGTCCTCGTAGCCCAGCGACGCGGCGACCTTGAACACCTCGGCATTGGACGGGTCCACCGTCACCTGCACGATGCCTTCGTGGTCGCGCAGGTCGATGAAGCACACGCCGCCCAGGTTGCGGGCGACGTCGGTCCAGCCGCACAGGGTCACGGTCTGGCCGATCATGGCCTCGTTGATGAGGCCGCAGAAATGGGTACGCATGGGGGCTCCGCAAGGTTCGTCCGGGGGCTGCCGGAAAGGCTCACCGCGGTCGCAGGCTGGCTGGGCCAGCTTGCCGCCGCAGCAGGTCGGTCAAGCCAGATAGTTTAACCTGCGGCCGTGCCTCCGGCCCCGCGGCCCTGCGCGGATTTAACAACCTGGCGGTATGCTGGCGGCTCCCCAGGAGGGTGCCGCCATGAAGAAGCCGCTGTTGCAGTCCGTCCTCGTACTGTTGCTGGCCCTGGTGGCCAGTGGTTCCGTCTTCGCCCAGGCGCAGACGCGCGCGTACGCGCCGGAGAACCTGCGGACGCTGTCCGTTTCCGACCAGACCCGGGTGATCAGCCTGGAGTATTCCGAACAGTCCGGCGGCCGGCGCATCCCCGACGACCAGCTGCGCTTCTACCTGGACCAGGTCAACCGCTCCAACTGGACCTTCAGCCGCATCAAGACCGACATCGCCCAGTCGCTGGGTGGCAGCGGCGGCCCCCGCCCACCCACACCCCCCAGCGGCCAGATCACCTGCGAGAGCGCGAACAACCGCTACCGCGAGTGCCCCACGGGCTTCCGCGGCAACGCCACGCTGGTGCAGAACCTGTCCAGCACGCGCTGCGTCGAAGGCCAGAACTGGGGCAGCCGCAACGGCATCGTCTGGGTCGACCGCGGCTGTCGCGGCCGCTTCGCCGCACGCTCGAACGGCGGCGGCAATGGCGACCTGGTCCGCTGCGAGAGCGACGGCAATGCGTACCGCGAGTGCCGCACGAATTTCCGTGGCCGCGCCGTCGTGCAGCGGCAACTTTCCTCCACGCGCTGCTACGAGAACCAGAACTGGGGCCAGCGCCCGGGCGTGATCTGGGTTCGCAGCGGCTGCCGCGCGGAATTCCGTGATTCGGGCAGCAACGCGGGCGGCGGCAATACCGGCTACACCATCACCTGCAGCAGCGAGGACAACCGCCGCAAGACCTGCGCCTACGATCCGCGCCAGGGCAAGCCGATCCTGTTGCAGCAGCTGTCGAACACCAGCTGCCGCGAGGGCTACAGCTGGGGCTACACCGGCACCCAGGTGTGGGTGGACCGCGGCTGCCGCGGCCGCTTCGGACCGCGCTGACGGCTACGGCGTCGCGCCGTCGGCACCCCAGGGGGCCGCCGGCGGTGCGACCGGCGTGGCCAGGTCGAATTCCACCCGGAACAGCCGGCCGTTGGGCCGGCTGAGTTCGTAAACGAAGGTCTCGCCCGGCACCAGTTCCATGGCCCAGGTGTTGTTGAGCGAGGCATTGAGGCCTTCGCGCTGGAACATCGCCACGGATTCGGCATCCACCGGGAACGCCTGCCGCTGCGCCGTGCCGGCATCGACCGTGTCGCCCCCGTACATCGTCACCGCATCGGGGCTGCCGTCCTGGTGGCGATGGTCATGCTTGAGGCGCAGGCCGCCTGCGGTGCGCGTGAGGACCCAGGTGCGCGAATGATCATCGCCTACATGGAACGGCACCCGGATTTCCTTCGACGGCGCCTCGCAACCGCGCACGTGCATCACCAGCGCCTTGCCCTCGAAGGCATCCGGCGCGGTCGGCGTGGGCTGGTTGGCGGTGATGCGGCCGGCATAGGCCTTGCCGCAGTACCTGGCCAATGCAGTGAGGAACTGGTCCGCCGGTGCTGTCGTGGTGGCGGCGTCGGGAGATGTCGCCGGCGCAGATGCGCAACCCGCGCCGAAGAGGGCCGCCGCGGCAGCCAGTACATGCAGTTTCATCAGGACACCCTCCGCAAGGAAGGGTTCGTTATACCCCGGGCGTCGAAGACGCGGGGGCGGCCGGCTTCGGGTCGGGCTTGGCGTCCGGCCTGCTTTCCGCCTTGGGCGCCGCCGGTTCCGACGGCTTGCTGTCGCCGGAGGGCTTGGCACCCTCCCCCCCATCGACCAGGTTGCGCTTCTTGTCGCCGTCCTTCTTGAAGTCGGTCTCGTACCAGCCACTGCCGGCCAACCGGAACGACGGCGCCGTCAGCTGCCGCTTCACCGCCTGCGCGCTGCAGGCCGGGCAGGTGTCGGGATCCGGATCGGACAGCTTCTGCAGGCGGTCGAAACTGTGGCCGCACTGGGTGCATTCGAAGGCGTAAATGGGCATGAGGCGGGGGATTCGGATGTTGACCGGTCGTATTGTGGGGCCACGGCGCGCGGTTTCAACATCCAGCGCGAGCGGCGGGATAGCCTGGGCCGGCAACGCGGCGCCTGCAACCGGAGGTCCGCCAGCGCCGTAGTAGAAGCGCGGGACGCACTCGCCACCGGCACAGGCCAGCGACGCGGGACCGGACGACAGGCGCTCCAAGGGTCCTACCATAAGATTGCTTCCGCTGGACAGGAAGGGCGTTGAGTAGGTTTCGCTGATGCCGTAGTAACGGTCTCCGTTGGACATCACTGGGCGGAAATAGGTGAAATTGATCGCACACAGTTCAGCGCCCGCGGCAGCGGCTTCAGCGCAGTTGCGAAAGTACCGACTGCTCCGGTCCGGCATGCGTGCAGTCGCGCGCCAGTCGAAGAATGCGTTGCCGGCGACATCCCAGTACAAGGCGACACTACTGATGAGCGTATCGCCATCGCGGACCTGACTGACGCTGTTACCGTCACTGGTCCGCACTCGCTGGTACTTCAGTCCACCGTCGACGTACCTTGGCGACCAACTCCCTGTCCAGGGCTCAAACCGCCATGTGCCAAGGCCATCGGCCAAGGACACACTGTTCAACGACCGCACCGCCGTCATGTTGATACCGACCCGTACCTGCCCCTCGGTGACGCCGGTGGCGCTGCGCGCAACGTAGAGGATGTTGCCGATGGAGGTCTGAGGCCCCTGCAGCCGCCAGAACTCGGTGCGGGCCTGACTGGAAACGATGCTCAGGACGCCGCGTGCATCCAGGGTCCAGGAAAACGACTGTTGTCCGGAGGAAGGCGATATCTGGTGGCTGTAAGGACTGACATGCCATCCGTGATCCAGAGTCCAGCCCTGTCCCGGCGGACCGGCGGTGAGGTGATGCAACACGTACTCGCAACTCTCCAGTCGCCGATACGACGTCTCCCGCGTACCTTCACAAAACCAGGGCAGCATCCGCGGCAGTGACGTAGCCGGCCATCCGTCCGGACGCGACCACGCGTCCAGTGAAGCCGCAGCGAAGATGTCGTACTCCTCGCTGATCCCCGAAACACCCAAGCCCCATTGCTCCCAGCGCTCCTCCCTCACCCACACATCGACCCCATGCCCGGCGCTCAGCCTGCGCATCGCGTGGGTGTCGGCGATGCCATCGACGACGCCATTCGCGTTGGTGCGTATTGATCGGTAGATGTCACTGCTGGGATACAGCTCGATGTATCCGTGGTCGTAAAGCCTCAGACGATAGTTGGGTTGCTTGAGCGGATAGTCTTCGTACAGGTCGAAGCTGCCGTCGGGCTGTCGCGCCAGCAGGGAGACGGTATTGGGAGGCAATCCGACCTGATGGGGATCCATGACGGGAGCACCGCCGTACGGCAGGCCTGACACCATGACCAACCTGTCCGGAAGCTCGGCCAGACTGGAAATCGGCGCATTGTCGGGTACCGTCCAGAGATAGCCCTTGGATTGGCTTGTAACCCAGTGCTGCTGCGACACGTCTGCGTAGGTGGCGCGGTCCTCGACCAACGCCAGGCCGGTGTCGAAACCTGCGGGCAGAGTGCCGTCCGCAGATACGAAACGAGCGAGTACGAACGCCATCGGCTCCAACTCTGACGTGACCGCGGTCCGCAGCGCTTCCTTCAATTCCGTGTCATTCACTGGCAGGCGGCCACCCAGGACGAAGCGCGTCCTGACATACAGCGCCGAGCGAAAAGGCGACGGCGACAGCGCCGAGAGTTCGCGATCATCGGCGACCGCATCGGCACCGGCCTGCTGCCTGAGATACCCCACGCTGCCGACCAGCGATTTGAAGTGCGCGATGCCTGCGCGCGCCTCCACTACGACCATGGCAGCCGGGTCGGGCACGCCGATGTCCGCCACGTACCCCGTGCCCTGGACCTGGGCCGCGTGCACCTGTTCGCCGACGCGCACCACCACCTGCAGTCCCGTCAGCCCTTCGGGCAGACCGAGCACGCGACCGGTCACGATGAGATTGGGCGCACGCACCAGCGGCTGCGATCCGTTCTCGCGGATCGCACCTTCAGGTACGTTCGGCCGGGCGCCCATCGTTGCGACGCCGTTCGACTGCGATGCACTCGACACCGCCCACCACGTGGACGCTACCGCTACCAACACCACGAACACGATGACCCATCCGGCCATCCGTGCCTGCTTACGCTCCATGTCGCCCCCGTCGCACGGGTGTCGCGTGCGCAGCACCCCTGCCGCGCATCGCTCCGTCGTGATGCCTAGCCTAGCCCATTGCGGCGCCGGATGGCGGGGAGCTGACGATCACGCCTCGTCGTACAGCGCCGACCAGGCCGCCTCGGCCTGGGCGAGCTGCTGTTGCAGGGTTTCGCGGTCGCGGCCCAGCCGCGCGGCGAGGTCGGCGTCGGCGTAGCTCTTGGGGTCGGCGAGTTGCGCATCCACGTCGGCCAGCTTGGCTTCGAATTCGGCGACCTTGGCTTCGGCCGCGGCGAGCTTGACCGGGTTGATCTTGCGCGCGGGAGCGACGGGCTTGGGCGGCGGCGGGGGTGCGGGCTCGTTGCGCAGGGTCTTGCTGCCCTGCGCGCTGGCGCGGGTGCGCAGCCACGCGGCGTATTCGTCCAGGTCGCCGTCGAAGGGTTCGACCACGCCGTCGGCCACGCGCCAGAACGTGTCGCAGACCAGGCCGATCAGGTGACGGTCGTGCGACACCATCACGATGGCGCCATCGAAATCGCTCAGCGCTTCGGCCAGCGCTTCGCGCATTTCCAGGTCAAGGTGGTTGGTCGGTTCGTCGAGCAGCAGCACGTTGGGCTGTTGCCAGGCGATCAGCGCCAGCGCCAGGCGTGCGCGCTCGCCGCCGGAGAAGCCATCGACCGGCTCGAACGCGCGGTCGCCCGGGAAATTCCACTTGCCCAGGAAGTCGCGGAACGACTGGTTGCTGGCGTCGGGTGACAAGTCGCGGAAGTGGTCCATCGGCGACTGGCCTTCGTGCAGCGATTCCACCGTGTGCTGCGCGAAGTAGCCGATGCGCAGGTCCGGGTGCGCCATGCGGTCGCCGGCAAGGACCGGCAGCTCGCCGACCAGCGTCTTCACCAGCGTGGTCTTGCCCGCGCCGTTGGGGCCCAGCAGGCCAATGCGCTGCCCTGCTTCCAGGCCGAACCCGACATTGTGCAGGATCACCGCGCCGGGCCCGTAGCCGGCTTCGACATGGTTCAGGCGGATCAGCGAGAACGGCAGCTTGGCGGGCGGGGCGAACTCGATGCGGAACTCGCGCTCGGCGCGCACCGCCTCGGTGCCGGCCAGCTTGGCCAGGCGCTTCATGCGGCTCTGCGCCTGCGCGGCCTTCGAGGCCTTGGCCTTGAAGCGGTCGATGAAGCTTTGCAGGTGCGCGCGCTCGGCCTGTTCCTTCTCGTGCGCGATCTGCTGCTGGCGCAGCTGTTCCGCGCGCTGGCGCTCGAAGTCGGTGTAGCCGCCGGTGTACAGCTTCGCGGTGCCGCCATGCAGGTGCAGCGTGTGGGTGGCGACGTTGTCGAGGAACTCGCGGTCGTGCGAGATCAGCAGCAGCGTGCCGGGATACTTCAGCAGCCATTGCTCCAGCCAGAGCACCGCGTCCATGTCCAGGTGGTTGGTGGGTTCGTCCAGCAGCAGCAGGTCGCTGGGCATCATCAGTGCGCGCGCCAGGTTCAGGCGCACGCGCCAGCCGCCGGAGAACGAAGAGACCGGCCGATGGTGCGTATCGGCCGGGAAGCCCAGGCCATGCAGCAGCTTGCCGGCGCGCGCCTCGGCGTCGTAGGCGCCGATCTCGGCCATGCGGGTGTGTGCGTTGGCCACCGCCTCCCAGTCCTCACGCGCGGTCGCCTCGGCTTCCGCGTTGAGCACGGCGGCCACCTCGGTGTCGCCGCCCAGCACGAACGACAGGGCGGGGTCCGGCAGCGAGGGGGTTTCCTGGGCGACGCTGGCGATGCGCACCTTGCCCGGCAGGTCCAGGTCGCCCTTGTCGGCTTCCAGCTCGCCCTGCACGGCGGCGAACAGGCTGGACTTGCCCGCGCCGTTGCGCCCCACCACGCCCACGCGATAGCCGGCATGCAGGGTGAGGTCGACGTTGGACAGCAGCAGGCGCTCGCCACGGCGCATGGCGAAATTGCGAAGGGAGATCAAGAAAGAACCTATGGGGATTTGGGTGGAACCGGCCGCGTAGTTTATCGGTACACGTGCCCGTCACAGTCGTTAACGAAGCATTGACATCCATGTCATCGCACTGTAATCAATGCCTATGGTGCGGTGCACAAAAATGATTTCAGCCGTAACCGTGCCTGCCAGCCCTCTGTCGTGTTCCCGTCTTTCCGTTGGAGCCACCATGACCCGCCCGCTGTCGCCCCTCGCTTTCGCCATCGCCTTCGCGCTGGCCACCCCCGCCGCTTTCGCGCAGGAAGCCGCCACCACCGAAGCCCAGACCTTGGACACGCTGATCGTCACCGGCACGCGCGTGGCGGACCGCACGGTCGCCGAGTCCACCGCGCCGATCGACATCATCACGCCGGAGGTGCTGACCTCCACCGGCACCGTGGAACTGGCCACCGCGCTGTCGCGGGCGGTGCCTTCACTCAATTTCCCGCGCGCCGCCATCAACGACGGTACCGACGCCATGCGCCCGGCGCAGCTGCGTGGCCTGTCGCCCGACCACACGCTGGTGCTGGTCAACGGCAAGCGCTATCACCCGGGTGCCCTGGTCAACGTCAACGGCAGCCAGGGACGCAGTTCCTCGCCGGTGGACCTGAACTCCATTCCGATCTCCGCCATCGAACGCGTCGAGGTCCTGCGTGACGGTGCGTCGGCGCAATACGGCTCGGACGCCATCGCCGGCGTCATCAACATCGTGCTGAAGGGTGCGGACCATGGCGGCAACGTCTCGGCCACCTACGGCCAGTACAGCGCCGGCGACGGCAGCCAGTACCAGGTGCTCGGCGACGCCGGCTTCAAGCTGGGCGAAGTGGGCAAGGTGCATTTCGCCGCACAGGGTGGACACCAGGACCAGACGGACCGCGCGCGCCCCTATCTGGGCACGGTGACCGCGACCAGCGCACCGGCCGGCAAGGTCGTGCAGCGTTACGGCGACCCCGAAGTGGACAACGGCTCGTTCCTCTACAACGGCGAAGTGGACATCGCCGACTACCTGACGTTCTATTCGTACGGCCTGTACACGCAGCGCGAGACGCTCTCCAACGGCTTCTTCCGCCCGGCCGGGGACTCGCGCAACATTCCGTCCATCTACCCGGACGGCTTCCTGCCCCAAATCTTCAACACGTCCACCGACGTCAGTGTCTCCAGCGGCATCAAGACCTTCACCGCCGGCGGGACCAACATCGACATCAGCTACACCTACGGCTCCAACGAACTGGAGTTCGACATCCGCAACACGCTCAACCGCAGCCTGGGCCCGACCTCGCCCACCGAGTTCTATGCCGGTGCGCTGGAGATCAAGCAGCATGTGCTGAACTTCGACTTCAACAAGCAACTGGACTGGGGTCTGGCGTATCCGCTGACCCTGTCCTATGGCGCGGAATGGCGCGGCGAGGAGTTCACGATCTCACCCGGCGAACCCGGCTCGTACGTCAACGGTGGCGTGCTGCTGCCAGGCAATGCCCCGGCGCCGTCCGGTGCGCAGGTGTTCCCCGGCTTCCGCCCCAGCGACAGCGGCAGCTTCGACCGCAACAACATTTCCGTGTACGCCGGGCTGGAGGGGGACCTGACCGACAAGCTGTCGGCCGGCATCGCCGTTCGCTACGAGGACTACAGCGATTTCGGCGACACCACCACCGGCAAGCTGACCGGCCGCTATGCGTTCAACGATGCGGTGGCGTTGCGTGCGACGGCATCGACTGGCTTCCATGCCCCCTCGCTGCAGCAGCAGTACTACCAGACCACATCGACCAATTTCATCGGTGGCATTCCCTTCGACCTGGTCACCTTCCGCGTCACCAACCCGGCCGGCATCGCGCTGGGTGCGGAGCCGCTGAAGGCGGAGGAGTCGGACAACCTGAGCCTGGGCCTGGTGCTGACGCCGGCGGAAGGCTTGTACGTCACCGTCGATGCGTACCGCATCAAGGTCAAGGACCGCATCACCCTGTCGGAAAACCTCACCAGCACGGCAGTGCGCACCTACCTCAACCAGAACGGCTTCCCGGACGTGGCCGGTGGTCGCTATTTCACCAACGCGCTGGATACCACCACCACCGGCATCGATGTGGTGGGCACGTACACCTGGAACCTGGCGGCCAGCAAGCTCGACTTCACCAGCGGCTACAACTACAACAAGACGGAGATCGACCGCGTGGCGGAAAACCCGGCCACGCTGGAAGCGATCGATCCCACGGCGCTGCGTTTCGGGCGCGTGGAGCTGGGTCGCTTCGAAGTGGGTGCCCCGCGCGACAAGTTCTTCCTAAACAGCATCTGGACCAAGGGCGGCTTCAGCGTCAGCGCCACCGCCACGCGCTACGGCGAGTTCACGGTGCGCAATGCCAATCCGGCGCTGGACCAGACGTTCGAGCCTAAATGGCTGCTGGACCTGGCGGTCAGCTACAAGCTGGACAACTGGAACTTCAGCATCGGTGGCGACAACGTGCTGGACGAGTATCCGGACGAAGTGCTCTTCGCCACCTCCACGTCCGGCCAGCTGCCCTACCCGTCACAGAGCCCGTTCGGCTTCAACGGCGCCTATGCGTATGCGCGCGTCGCCTACAGCTGGTAACAACCTCCACTCAAGGACCACGATGCCCCGCAAAACGCGGGGCATCTTTTTTTTTGGGCCGGAAGCTGGCCGCACCGCATCCGGCGACACGTTCCAGCGTGCAAATGGGCGTGCAGGGATGAATCGGCCACTCAGTTTCGGTTTGCGGATAAACCGCCCGATCAGCGAAACTCGGGACTCACGCAGAGGAACCGTCCCCCTAGATGCACCATGACACCGACCTGATCAACATCATCGCGGTGGGTCTGGCCCTGGCCTTCGTGCTTGGCGCCCTCGCCCACAAGCTGCGCTTGTCACCGCTGGTCGGCTATCTGCTTGCAGGCATCTTCGTGGGACCGTTCACCCCCGGCTTCGTCGCGGACCAGGAGCTGGCCAACCAGCTGTCCGAACTGGGCGTGATGCTGCTGATGTTCGGCGTGGGCCTGCACTTCTCGCTGGAGGACCTGCTGGAGGTCAAGGCGATCGCCATTCCCGGCGCGATCGTGCAGATCGTGGTGGCCACGGCGCTGGGTTGGGCACTGGCCTGGGGCATGGGCTGGACGCCGTTGAACGGCTTCGTCTTCGGCCTGGCATTGTCGGTGGCCAGCACGGTGGTGCTGCTGCGCGCGATGGAGGACCGGCGCCTGCTGGACACCAAGCGCGGGCGTATCGCAGTGGGCTGGCTGATCGTGGAAGACCTGGTGATGGTGCTGGCGCTGGTCATGCTGCCGGTGCTGGCGGAGACCTTCGGCGAGCGCGCCGGCGACACGCCGGCCAGTTTCGGCACCTTCATGGTCGCCATCGCCTGGACGCTGATCAAGCTGGGCGCGTTCGTCGCCTTCATGCTGCTGGTGGGCCGGCGTGTCATTCCCTGGACGCTGGAGAAGATCGCCGCGACGGGTTCGCGCGAACTGTTCACGCTGTCGGTGCTGGCGATCGCGCTGGGCGTGGCGTTCGGCTCGGCGACGATGTTCGGCGTGTCGTTCGCGCTGGGCGCGTTCTTCGCCGGCATGCTGCTCAACGAATCGGAACTGAGCCACAAGGCCGCCAACGATTCGCTGCCGCTGCGCGACGCGTTCGCCGTGCTGTTCTTCGTCTCGGTGGGCATGCTGTTCAACCCCGCCATCCTTGTCGCCCATCCGTGGCAGGTGCTGGCGACGTTCCTGATCATCGTGGTGGGCAAGTCGCTGGCCGCGTTCCTCATCGTGCGCGCCTTCAAGCACCCTACCGGCACCGCGCTGACCATCTCGGTCAGCCTGGCGCAGATCGGCGAGTTCTCCTTCATCCTCGCCGCGCTGGGCGTCTCGCTGGAGATCCTGCCGCCGGAAGGCCGCGACCTGATCCTGGCCGGCTCACTGCTGTCGATCGTCGCCAATCCGTTCCTGTTCTCCTGGCTGGATGGCTGGCAGCGCAGGCAGGAAGCCCTGGCGCCGGCGCCGGCCGAACCCGAGGCACCTCCCGGCCCGTCGCTGGACGTCACCGGCCACGCCATCATCATCGGCTATGGCCGCGTGGGCAGCGAACTGGCGCGCGTGCTGCGAGACCGCGGCGTGCCGCTGATCGTCATCGACGACAACGGTGACCACGTGGCGCGCGCGCACGACGCGGGCATCCCCGCGATCCGCGGCAGCGCCGCCGCGGACCGGGTGCTGGCCGAAGCGCATCCCGAACGCGCGAAGATCGCCGTGCTGGCGATCCCGCAGCCGCTGGAGGCCGGTGAAGCCCTGGCCAAGCTGCGCGCGATCAATCCCTCACTGACCCTGCTGGCGCGCGCGCACAGCGAGGGCGAGGTGAAGCACCTGCTGGAACACGGTGCCGACGGCGCCGTGCTTGCGGAACGCGAACTTGCGTTCTCGCTGGCGGAAATGGTGATGTCCACGCCGCCGTACCGGCCGCAGCGCACCGCCACCTGAGTCCGGCACGATCAGCGGGAGGCGCGCGCGTGCACGCGCTCCTCCCGTGACCTGCGGCGATCAGTTGCTGCCGTCGTCGGGCGGATCGACCAGGCAGGCTGCACCGTGGCAGCCCTGCCAGTTGCCCTGGGTATCGAAGTTGGGATTGCCCTGGCGGTCGAACGACGGGCGTGGATCGATGTCCTGGCTGCTGTCGCGAGCGCGGTCGGGGTTGTCGACCATGCAGCCCACGCCATGGCACCCGCTGTAGCGGCTCGTGCGGCTGTAGTCGACGTTGCTGGTGGTATGCCGGCGGTCCTTGTCGGCGGCTGCGCCGGCGATGAGCGCCCCCAGCACCACGCCGGCCACGACCGCGCCGGAGTCATGCCCGCGATCGCTGTAACTGCGCGCCCCGGGATCCCAGCTGTCGCCGCGCCCATGGTGATAGGACTGCACGTCGGCGAACACGCCCGAGCAGCCCTGCGCGACCCACACATAGCCGCTTCGCCGGTTGTAGCCCCAGGTGCGGTTGACGATGCATGCGCTGCTGGAGATCTGGTGTACCAGCTGAGGCGCACGCAGCGGACCGGCCCAGCACTCGCTGTACTGGTAATGGATGGAATGGCATTCGACCGTGCTCTGCGCGGAGGCAGGCACGGCAAGACAGGACAACAGGAACAATGAAACCACGGCCATCATGCGTTGCGACATGGTGATGCCCTCGATGGTTCGACGACGGGGTCCCCTGCGCGGCGGATGCTAGCACGCAGGTCCGTTCAATCCCGGTGCACGCGCGCTCAGTGGCGGTGCGGCGCCAGCGCGACCTCGGCGGCGGTTTCCACCAGCACTTCCACCAGCGGGCGGGGCGCACCGTACAGGTAGCCCTGCACCTGGTCGACACCGAGTTCGCGCAGGCACCATTCGATCTCCTCGTCCTCGACGAACTCGGCCACGGTCTCCGCGCCGAAGGCCTTCGCCACCGCCACCGACGCCTGCACCACCGCATGGTCCTTGCCACGCTGCGCCACGTTGCGGACGAACGAGCCATCGATCTTGATGATGTCCACGGGCAGCTCCCGCAACCGCGCGAAACTCTGCATGCCGGTGCCGAAATCATCGATGGCGATGCGGCAACCCAGCGCGCGCAGGTCGCTGAGCAGATGGCTGGCGACGGTGGTGTTGGAAATGGCCGCCGTCTCGGTGACTTCGAAGCACAGCGCACTGACCGGCAACGGGGAGCCGGCCAGCAGCGTCCGCAGTTCCACTTGGAAACTCATCGAGGCCAGGCTCTGGCCGGTCAGGTTGATCGCGATCTGCTGGCAGTACGGCAGCGCGGCCGGCGTCTTTCGCAACAGGCGGAACAGGGCACGGATCACCGCCAGGTCGAGTTCGGCGCCCCGTCCCGCGGCCTCCAGCGGCCCCATGAAGCGCGCCGGCGGAATCAGCTCGCCGCGCTCGTCGACCAGCCGGCACAGCACTTCGCCCACCAGCGCATGCGGGTGGCGGGTGTCCGGATCGCCCTGCAATGGTCGGATCGGCTGGAAGTACAGCGCCACCCGTTCGTTGCGCAAACAGGCCAGCGCCTCGGCGGCATCCTGCAGCTGCTTGCGCTGCGAGTGCCGCACCAGCGAATCACCGACCTCGCTGTAGCGCGGGCGCACTTCACCGTGGTGTCGTGCCTCGAAGGCCAGGTGCGATGCCGTCAGCACCGCCATGTCGACGACGCCGCGTTGCGCCTGGTTGAACGCCGCCACGCCCAGGTAGGGCAGCAGCCGCATCGGCTGGCCGGCGACCTCGATCTCCGCATGCTCGACGCGCGCCATCAACCGTTCCCACAGATCGGCGTCGGCACCGGGCTTGGGCAGCAGCGCGAACTGGCCGGTGCCCACGTAATACGTCTCCACCATGTCGTCCAGCCGGCGTGCGGCGGTGTTCATGGCCGCGGCCTGGGTGTCCAGGCCGAAGCCCGCCACCAGCGTGTCGGTCTGGTCCAGCAGCAGGTAACCCAGCTCCGCACGCGGCACCGGACGCCCCGCCATGCGTTCGCGCAGCGCCTTCAGGTTGGGCAGGCCGGTGACGTTGTCGCGCAGTGTTTCGCCGGACAGGCGTTCGGCCAGGTCGAAGCGGTCGCGGTTGGTCAGCCACAGGTACAGCATGGCCAGCAGCAGGATGTTCACTTCCAGCGCGATGTGCAGCAGGTTGAAGAATCCCACCGCGGTGTTGCCGTATTCCGCCGTGCCGGCCACGGCGGCCACCAGCAGCAACAGCGTCAGCGACAGCGACAGCATGGCGTAGCGCGGCGGCAGTCGCAGCATGCACCACGCCAGCACCACCATCAGTGCGAAGCGGTAGTCCATCAGCACGATCTGCGGCTGCGCGCCACCGCTCAGCGACTGCCTGACTTCCAGCGTGGCCCACAGGCTGATGCCCAGCCCGGCGGCCAGCAGCACCGGCCACCACCAGTGCCGCATGGCGGAAAGCGTGGGCGACTTCTGCCCGCGTTCGCCCCAGGCCACCACCAGGGGCAAGGTCACCACGGCCACGCCGAACTGCTTGGCGAACAGGGTCTGGAAAACCACGCTGAGTGCGGTCTCCGGTGTGGTCAGGAACGCCACGGTCGACCCCGCCAGCGCAAGGCCCACGGGATACAGCAGCAGACCGATCCCCGCGAAGCGGAACAGGTCGCGCCGCTGCACGGTGGCGGCGGGTCGCTCGCGCGGCCAGCCCATCAGGGAGGCGCAGGACAGCGTCCAGCCGAAGTTGAACAGGTGCACCGCGACGCCCCACGCCAGGATCCGGTCCGCGCCGCCGCCGTCCAGGTAGTAGTGCCGTGCCGTCCAGCCCCCCAGCGTGGCCAGGAAACACCCCGCCAGCACCCAGCGGTCGCGTTCCAGCATGGCGATGGCCAGCAGCAGGCCGGTATGCAGGTGCACCAGCGAGGCCAGGGATTCCTCGCCGAAAAAGGCGATGCGGTAACTGACGGACAACTGCTGCAGCAGCACACAGAGCGCCCCCAGCAGCAGCACCTTCGCGCCCCTGCCCAGGCCCGGCTCTTCCGCGTGGACGCTGTCGGCAAACATCAGTCAGCTGGTCCCCCCGATACCGCGCCATCCTGACACGGATTCGCGAAGGCGGGGAACCGCCTTCGTACGTGCCAAGTCTTTGTAACGTCACGATCGGTGAAGGCCGGACAGCGCCCCATGCCGCCGCGTGACCCGGCCATGCAAGGCACGGCGCCGCGCGCGCGAGGCCCGGAAAGCCAACGATGAACCCCAGGAGCCCCATCGCCGGGGTCCTGCACGTGACACGCGAGGCTCGGAGGCTGGTGGATGGCGATGCGAATGCCAGCGATGGGTGCTGGAAAGCCACGGGATGGCCTTCCACCGGCCATCGCCGGAGCGGGATGTGAGAACGATCGCGGTCCAAGGGCCATCGATGGGATTCCGGACGCCATCGATGGCGCGTGGAAAGCCATCGATGGGGCCTGAAAGCCTTGCGCGCGGGGCTCAGCCCCCTGCGGACAAGGCCCAGCGCCTTGCGGGGCGGGCTCGGGACCTCGCGGGCAAGGCCCGGAGCCCCGGGTGCGACGCTGAAAACGTCACCCGCGGGGCGCGGACGCTTGCCGGCGTCCGCGGGCGATCACCGGGAGGGCCTTGGGCGCGCCGGTAGGCCCGGCGTGGGCCCTCCGGCAGTGGGCGTCACCCGCCGGAAGCGCGGCGCTCGAACTGCAGCTGTCCGCCTTCGGCGCGCACGCGCACCGTATCCCCGGCACCGAAGTCGCCCGACAGGATCTTGTGGGCCAGCGGATTCTCCAATTGCGCCTGGATCGCGCGCTTCAGCGGCCGCGCACCGTAGACCGGGTCGAAGCCGACGTTGCCCAGCAGCATCAGCGCCGAATCGTCCAGTTCCAGCACGATCTGCCGCTCCGCCAGGCGCTTGGCCAGGTAGCGCGTCTGGATACGCGCGATCTCGCGGATCTGCGCCTTGTCCAGCGGATGGAACACGACGATGTCGTCCAGGCGATTGATGAATTCGGGCCGGAAGTGCGCCTGCACCACGCCCATCACCGCCGCCTTCATCTGCGTGTAGCTCTCCGGCGTGTCGCCCGCGCCGCCCCCATCGCTCATGTCCTGGATGAGGCTGGAGCCCAGGTTGGAGGTCATCACGATGACCGTGTTGCGGAAATCCACCGTGCGGCCCTGGCCGTCGGTCAGGCGGCCATCGTCCAGCACCTGCAGCAGGATGTTGAACACGTCCGGATGCGCCTTCTCCACCTCGTCCAGCAGGATCACGCTGTACGGGCGACGACGCACGGCCTCGGTCAGGTAGCCGCCTTCCTCGTAACCCACATAGCCCGGAGGCGCGCCGACCAGGCGGCTGACCGCGTGCTTCTCCATGAACTCGCTCATGTCGATGCGGACCATCGCGTCGCTGCTGTCGAACAGGAACTCGGCCAGCGCCTTGCACAGCTCGGTCTTGCCCACGCCGGTCGGGCCGAGGAACAGGAACGAGCCACTGGGCCGGTCGGGATCGGAGATGCCGGCGCGCGAACGGCGCACGGCGTCGGACACGACCTTGATCGCCTCCTCCTGCCCGATCACGCGGCCGCGCAGCGACTGCTCCATCTGCAGCAGCTTCTCGCGCTCGCCTTCCAGCATCTTGCTGACCGGGATGCCGGTCCAGCGGCTGACGACCTCGGCGATCTCCTCGTCGGTGACCTTGTCCTGCAACAGGCGGAAGCCTTTCTGCTCGGCCTCCTGCGCGGCCGCCAGCTGCTTCTCCAGTTCCGGCAACTGGCCGTACTGCAGTTCGCTCATGCGCGCGTAGTCCTGCTTGCGCTGCGCGGCCTCCAGCTCCAGCTTCACGCGCTCGATCTGTTCCTTGATCTTGGTGGCGCCGGTCAGCGTGGCTTTCTCGGCCTTCCAGATTTCTTCCAGGTCGTTGAACTCGCGCTGCAGCGATTCGATCTCGGTCTCCAGATCGGCCAGGCGCTGCTTCGACTGTGCGTCCTTCTCCTTCTTCAGTGCTTCGCGCTGGATCTTCAGCTGGATCAGCCGGCGCTCCATGCGGTCCATTTCTTCCGGCTTGGAGTCGATTTCCATGCGGATGCGCGACGCCGCTTCATCCATCAGGTCGATGGCCTTGTCCGGCAGCTGGCGGTCGGCGATGTAGCGGTGCGACAGCGTGGCCGCGGCGACGATGGCGGGGTCGGTGATCTCGACGCCATGGTGCACGGCGTACTTCTCCTTCAGCCCGCGCAGGATGGCGATGGTGTCCTCGACGCTGGGTTCGCCCACGAACACCTTCTGGAAACGGCGCTCAAGCGCGGCGTCCTTCTCGACGTACTTGCGGTATTCGTCCAGCGTGGTCGCGCCGATGCAATGCAGCTCGCCGCGTGCCAGCGCGGGCTTCAGCATGTTGCCGGCGTCCATGGAGCCTTCGGCCTTGCCGGCGCCGACCATGGTGTGCAGTTCGTCGATGAAGAGGATGATCTGGCCTTCGTTCTTGGCCAGGTCGTTGAGCACGGCCTTCAGGCGCTCTTCGAATTCGCCGCGGAACTTCGCGCCGGCGATCAGGGCGCCCATGTCCAGGCTCAGCACGCGCTTGCCCTTCAGGCCTTCCGGCACCTCGCCGTTGACGATGCGTTGCGCCAGGCCTTCGACGATGGCGGTCTTGCCCACGCCGGGCTCGCCGATCAGCACGGGATTGTTCTTGGTACGGCGCTGCAGGACCTGGATGGTGCGGCGGATTTCCTCGTCACGACCGATCACCGGATCCAGCTTGCCGATCTCCGCGCGCTCGGTGAGGTCGATGGTGTACTTCTCCAGCGCCTGGCGCTGGTCTTCGGCATTCTCGGATTGCACTTTCTCACCCCCGCGCAGACGGTCGATGGCGGCACGCAGCTTCTGCTTGTCGGCGCCGCTGGCCTTCAGCTCCTGCCCGGCGGCCCCGCTGTCGTCCAGCGCCGCCAGCAGGAACCACTCGCTGGCGATGTAGGTATCGCCACTGTCCTGCGCCAGCTTGTCGGTGACGTTGAGCAGGCGCGAGAGGTCGTTGCCGATGGACAGGCTGCCGGCCTGGCCGGTCACCTTGGGCAGCTTGTCGAGCGCTTCGCCCAGCCGCTCGCGCAGCAGGGGCACGTTGACGCCGGCCTGCGACAGCAACGGCCGCGTGCTGCCGCCCTGCTGCTCCAGCAACGCGGTGAGCACGTGCACCGGTTCGATCATGGTGTGGTCGCGGCCCACGGCCAGCGACTGCGCGTCGGCCAGCGCCTGCTGGAAACGCGAGGTCAGTTTGTCCATCCGCATCGGGAGAACCTCAAGGGGAGTCGGGGCCGGCGAACGCCAGCCGATGCTACCCACATGCGGTTAAGCGGCGGTGTTTCAAGAGCGGATGAGACCCGGATTCACCCGCCGGTCGGTCCCTCGGCTGGAACAGACCCCTGCTTCTGCAGCGACAGCAGGCCCAGCAGCACCGCCAGCGCGGCATACGCCCCGGCGAACTGCCACAGGATCGTCGTGCGCAGGCCTTCCACGTGCCACGGCAGGTAGATGCCGCCGCGCGGATCGACCGAATGGATGATGCCGAACAGCGTCAGCACCGCGCCGACCAGCAGCGCGACGACGGCGCGGCCGTTGCGTCCGTCGATCATCGCCACCAGCGCGGTGGTCCAGATCATCGCGGTGATGATGAAGCCGTTGCCCAGCGTCACGATGGTGGCCAGGTCCGGCAGGCCATGCCCGTCCACGCCTTCGTACAGGGCGGCGAAACGGTCCGGCGCGATCCACGCCGGATTGCCGAACTTGATCGTCAGCAGGTACGCCACCGAGGGCAGGAAACCCAGCGCCACCGCGATGGCGTGCTTGCGCGGCGTTTCGGTGAAGGCCTGCACGGTGATGTCCAGGCCGACGTAGACGATGATCGGCGCCAGCACCGCGACCGGCAGCCATTGCACCAGCCCCGACACGTAGCCCAGCACGCCCCCCAGCCCGATGAAGAGGCCGGTCAGCAGCGTGTAGCCCTTGCGCGCGCCCATGTGCTTGTAAGCAGGCTGGCCGATGTAGGGCGTGGTCTGTGCCACGCCGCCGCAGAAGCCCGCGACCAGCGTGGACACCGCTTCGGCCAGCAGCACGTCGCGCGTGCGGTAGTCGTCGCCGGCGGCGCGTGCGCTCTCGCTGACGTTGATGCCGCCCACGACCATCAGCAGTCCGAACGGCAGCAGCAGCGGCAGGTAGGGCACCGTATAGGCCAGGCCGTCCAGCCAGCCCAGCGTGGGCAATGGCAGCGTCACCGCCAGCGGCACGGCATCGGGCACCTTGAAGCCCGGCGCGCCAAGCCCAGCGAGACCCAGCGCGTAGTACAGCGTGGTGCCGACGATGAAGGCCAGCAGCACGCCGGGAATCTTCACCGGCAGCTTCCCCTTTGCCACCAGCACGTACAGCAGCAGTCCGAAGGTGACGAAGCCGACGATGGGCTGCCGCAGCGTTTCGATCAGCGGCAGGAAGCCCAGCAGCGTCAGCGCCGCGCCACCGATGGAGCCCAGCAGGCCCGCGCGCGGCACCGCCCGCGTGACCGCATCGCCGAAGAACGACAGCACCAGCTTCAGTACGCCCATCACCACCAGCGAGGCCATGCCCAGCTGCCAGGTGGCAGTGGCCGCGGCCTGTTCATCCAGGCCCGCCTGCTTGAAGCCGACGAAGGCCGGCCCCAGCACCAGCAGCGCCATGCCGATGCTGGTCGGTGCATCCAGGCCCAGCGGCATCGCGGTGACGTCATCGCGCCCCGTCTTCGTCGCCAGCCGGTGCGCCATCCACGTATAGATCAGGTTGCCGACAAGCACACCGAGTGCAGTGCCGGGGAACATGCGGGTGAACACCACCTCGGCGGGAAACTGGAAGATGCCGATCAGCGCGGCGGCGATGAAGCCGAGGATGGACAGGTTGTCCACCACCAGGCCGAAGAAACCGTTGAGGTCGCCGGGTACGAACCAGCGGCGCACGGAGGAAGCCGATGCAGTCATGGGAAAGGAGGTTCAGTGGGGAGGTGGCAGGAAGCCAGCATAAGCGCCCGCGTGGCCGGCGGGCGCACCAGGTTCAGAACGATACGTCCACCGCGTGCCGCGACCACAGCACCGACTGGTGGCCCGTAGCCTGCTTCCACGCCAGCCGGATCGCCTCGATGTCGGCGCGGCGTTGCGGGGTGTCCTCGTGCAGCACCACCAGCACCTTGGTCTTCAGGCGATTGGGTTCCTTCGCACCGCGGAACAGCCACTGGCCGTAAGCGTCGAACACGGTCAGGCCGTCGGGAAAGCGCGCGGTCACTTCCTTGTCGAGGAAAGCGCGCCAGGTCGCTTCGCTGATCTGCTCGGCCTGCGGGCGATCCGCCGGACCCGTCTCTTCCCCCACGCCGAAATAGAGTTCGCTGCGCACCCAGCCGCCGGCCTGCGCCGGCCGCGCGGCGTCGCCCTGCAGGGCGGAGGTGGCGGACGGGGGCGCATCGGCGACGCCGACACTGGCGCAGCCAGCCAGGGCCAGCGACGCGGCGAGGACAAGACTTCTCAGCACCATGGGGAACTCCAGCGGGGGACGCGTACTGTCGGCGCACATCATCGCGCATCGAAATAACCGCTGGGAATGTCGTCATGGATTTGCGGCATGGGCGCGGTCGCGCGTCGGGCAGCGGAACCGGTGTAACTTTTCCCCACCCGGACGGATGCCCGTACCGTGGCCGATGACACCTCTTCTTTTTCCTTTGTCCCGATGCCGATCGCACCACCTGCCGCCACCGCGCCTCCGCTCACCCTCTCCCACGGCGGACACGGTGGCGGCGGGTGTCGCTGCCCCTGATCCCGGGCCTGGTCGACGACGTCCGTTCCACATCCGCACCCCACCCGCAGGAGTTTCCATGTCACGCCCCACCGTGGCGCCGCTCGGCGTCGCCATCGCGTTTGCCCTCGCCTTCCCCGCCCTGGCCCAGGACGCGCCCGCTGGGCGCGCGACCGACCTGGATGCCGTCATCGTGACCGGTACGCGCGCCACCGACCGGACCGTGCTGGAATCCACCTCGCCCATCGACGTGCTGACGGCCGAGGACATCCGCAAGGCCGGCGTGTTGAATGGCGAACTCGGCAGCGCGCTGCAGGCGCTGCTGCCCTCGCTCAACTTCCCGCGCCAGTCCAACTCCGGCGGCGCCGACCACATCCGCGCCGCGCAGCTGCGCGGCCTGAGCCCCAATCAGGTGCTGGTGCTGGTCAACGGCAAGCGCCGCCACACCAGCGCGCTGGTCAACACCGACAGCAAGATCGGCAAGGGCAACACGCCGGTGGACTTCAACGCCATCCCGGTCAGCGCGATCAAGCGCATCGAAGTGCTGCGCGACGGCGCCGGCGCACAGTACGGCTCGGATGCGGTGGCCGGCGTCATCAACGTCATCCTCGATGACGCGCCCGAAGGCGGGGCCATAGAAGCCAGCTACGGCGCGCACCACACCAAGGTGGAGCCGATCGACCAGACCGTCACCGACGGCCAGACCGGCTTCTTCAGCGCACAGGTCGGCGACCGCATCGGCGACGACGGCTTCTTCCGCGTGGGCCTGGAATACAAGCAGCGCGAAGGCACCAACCGCGCCGGCTTCGACCAGATTCCCTTCTTCGAGGAACAGACGCCCGACAACCTCGCGCTGGCCGGCCAGCGCAACTACGTGCTGGGCGACGGCAGCTCGAAGGACATCAACGCCTGGCTCAACGCCGCCGTGCCGCTGGGCGAATCGGCCGAGCTGTACGCCTTCGGCACCTGGCACCAGAGCGATACCGAAGGCGCGAACTACTTCCGTTACCCCGATGGCGTGGCGAACTGGAAGGAGGTCTATCCGGACGGCTACCGCCCCATCTCCGAAGGCGACAACCTGGACCTGGCCGGCGTGGCCGGCGTGCGCGGCCAATGGGGTGAGTGGGATTACGACGCCAGCCTCAACCACGGCCGCAACGAATTCACCTACCGCCTGCGCAATTCGCTCAACGCCTCGCTGGGCCCCAGCAGCCCGACGCGCTTCAAGACCGGCGACTACGAGTCGGCACAGACGCTCGTCAACCTCGACCTGAGCCGCGTGTTCGGCGCACACACGTTCGCCACTGGCCTCGAGTTCCGCCATGAGACCTTCGAGACCGGCGCCGGCGATCCTGCGTCGTATGCGGCGGGTCCCTATACCGACCGCCCGACCGGCTCGCAGGCCGGTGGCGGCCTGACGCCGCAGGACACCGCCGACCTCGACCGCGACGTCTCCAGCGTGTATGCCAGCCTCAGCAGCCAGTGGGGCGAGAAGTTCACCACCGACCTCGCCGCGCGCTACGAACATTATGACGACTTCGGCGGCGAACTGACCGGCAAGCTGGCCGCGCGTTACGAGTTCGCGCCCGCCTTCGCACTGCGCGGCTCGGTGTCGAACAACTTCCGCGCACCGTCGCTGAGCCAGATCGGGTTCGAATCCACCTCCACCGGCTACGACGCGTCCGGCCAGCTCACCCAGGGCCGCCTGCTGTCGGTCAACAATCCCATCGCCCGTGCGCTGGGCGCGCAGGACCTGGACCCGGAGAAGTCGTTGAACCTCAGCCTGGGCTTCACCAGCCGCATCGGCGAGCACTTCGACGTATCGCTGGACGTGTTCCGCATCGACATCGACGACCGCGTGGCGATCACCGAACGCATCAGCGGCGACGCGCTGACGGATTTCGTGCTGGACAACTTCGGCGTGCCCGGCGTGCAGAGCGCGAACTTCTTCATCAACGCCGCCGACACCCGCACCGAAGGCGCGGAACTGGTGGCCAACTGGCGGCAGGCACTGGGCGGCGGCGACCTGCTGCTGACCGGCACCTACAGCTATGCGAAGACCGAGCTCAAGCGCATCACCGCCACGCCCGATTCGCTGCTGGCCATCGACCCGGACTACGTGCTGTTCGGCATCGAGGAAAGCAACACGCTGACCGATGCGGCCCCACGTACGCGTGGCATCTTCACCGCCAGCTGGGACAACACGGACTGGTCGCTGCTGGGACGCGTCAGCCGGCATGGCAGCGCCAAGCGCGTGTTCAACTTCGGCGGCGGTTTCGAGCCCGAGCAGACCTATGGCGCGGAATGGCAGCTGGATGCGGAAGTGGGGTACCGCTTCTCGCCGAACTGGAGCATCGCCGTCGGCGGGCTCAACCTGACCGACGAGTACCCGGACCTGTCGAACGAGGACATCTACTACTTCGGCAACCTGCCGTACGACGTACTGTCGCCCATCGGCAGCAATGGGGCGTACTACTACACGCGGATTCGCTACACCTTCTGACACGGAGCCGGTAGGGCCACCCCGGGGATCGGGGTGGCCGCCAACGCACGGATCGGACGGGCGTCGCGGGACGGGACCCGCGCGGGCAACCGCAGCGTCCAGGGACAGGCAGGCTGGCCGCGCCCCGCTGTGTGCGGACACCGCCGAAGATGAGCGCATCGCAATGCGCCTGGATGGCGAACCACCTGGACACCCCTCTGCGGGTAGCGTGCGCCATGCGCACGATGCAGCGGTTCGCTCACCTCATGCGTCGTGCGCGAAGCGCACGCTACAGGAACCGTGCCCGCTCTTCCTCCGTCGGCACATGGCACGACGTCGTGCCGAACCAGCGATACCGGTTCCGCGCCACCCACCGATAAAGCGGATCGCGCACGGCGCGCGGCAGCAGCGCCATCACGCCTGCCAGTCGCCACGCACCGCCCAGGCCCGAAAGCACGCGCCGGATCGCATCGGTATCGGTCCACGCGCGCCCGTCATCCACCAGCAGGAACGACGCCGGATCGTCCGGGTCCAGCCCGTGCGTCGCCAGCAGCGCGCGGCCCGCCTGCGACTGCATCGCGGCGAAGCGGTAGCGTCGTTCGCGATCATGCCGCAGCAGGAAGCGTACCCACCCGTTGCACAGCACGCAGATGCCGTCGAAGACGATGACCGGTCCGTCAACAGGGTGCGGGTCGTCAATCGGCATGCGCTGTCTCCGCGCGCAAGCAGCTTCCTTCCCCTCTCCCCGCGCGCGGGGAGAGGGTGCCGGAGGCGGGTGAGGGGTGAACGGAGTCCGGATGACACCTGCCACGCTGAATCGACAGCATGCGGCATGCGCGGCCCCGTGCATGCAGCGGGCCGAGCGACGCACCGCGTCCTGCAGCGTTACCCGACATGCAACCACCCCCGGTAATGCACCAGCAAGCCGGCCAGCGGCAATGCCGCCCACACGTCGAACCGGTAGCGGTCGCCTTCCGCGGATTCGCGCGCGCCCAAGCCGGTGAACCAGCGCGCGGGCAGTGCCACGCCGAACACGCGCACACGGACCACGCGCCATTCGATCGCCTGCCCCACCACGTCGAGCCGGAAGCCGAACGTCGCCAGCCCGAGTCGTTCGCACAGCACATCGCCCTCGCGCCACAGGCGGGACGGCATCGCGCGGCCGCCGATGCGGCGCGTCCAGTGTTCTTCCGCCGGGGACGCGTCGATGTCGACGCTCAGCGGACCGGCAACGGCGGGCGGCAGGTGCGTGGCGGCGGCAATGCAGCGCGATAGCCAGCCGCTGCCACGCGCCACCTCAACTTCACCCTGGTGGCGACGCTTCCCTTGCGCCGCATGCAGCGCGCGCACCGGTGCCGGCAACGTATCGAACGCCGGGCCCAGTAGCTGTTCGAAGAGAGGTCCTACGGCTGGATCCATGCCAGCGTGGCGATCCGTCCGCTGCGCCCATCCCGGCGATGCGAAAAGAAGCGTGCAGGTTCGCTGATCGTGCAGAGGTCGCCACCATGGACGTCGGCGGAGGCCATGCCGCATGCCACGAGGCGACGGCGCGCCAACGCGGGCAGGTCGGCGAGCCAGTGATCCGGCCGGGTCGGCACGAAGCAGGCCGCGGCATCCGCATCGTGCGCAACGAATACGTCGAAGACGTCCTTGCCCACTTCATACCGTTGCGGCCCCGCCGCCGGGCCGATCCAGGCCATCAGGGCGGCGGCCGGCGTACGCATCGCGGCCAGCGTCGCTTCCAGCATGCCTTTCGACAGGCCGGGCCAGCCGGCATGCGCGGCGGCCACCTCACTGCCGTCCTTCGCGGCGAACACCACCGGCAGGCAGTCGGCGGTGAGGATGGCCAGCACCACGCCCGGCGTGCGGGTCACGGCGGCGTCGGCGGTCGGCTCTTCGCCTTCTTCGACCGCCGGCGCATCGAACTGCAGCACGTCGGTGCCATGCACCTGGCGGAGCCAGTGCGGCGCGGAGGGCAACGCGGCCAGGTCGACCAGCTGGGCGCGGTTGCGCGCGACCGTCGCCGGATCATCGCCATCGGCGGCGTACCGGTTGCCAAGATTGAAGCTGTCGAACGGCGCCTGCGAGAACCCCGCACCATGCCGCAAGGTGGTGAACGCGCGCACGCCGGGCGGACCCGGCCAGCCGGCGCGGATCACCGCGTCGCTCACGGGCGCTGCGCCTTGGTGTCGGCGCGCAGGGCGGCCAGCAGCGCGACCATGTCGGCCGGCAGCGGCGCGGTGACGCGGATCGGTTCGCCCGTCACCGGATGGGCGAACTCCAGCGTTTCCGCATGCAGGGCCTGGCGCTTGAAGCCGCGCAGCGCGGCGATGAGTTCCTCGCTGGCACCCTTGGGCAGCCTGAGCGGGCCGCCATACAGGGGATCGCCGACGATGGGGTACTTGATATGGGCCATGTGCACGCGGATCTGGTGCGTGCGGCCGGTTTCCAGCCGGCACTCCAGCGCCGTGTGCGCACGGAAGCGCTCGCGCAGCCGGTAATGGGTGACCGCATCACGGCCGTCCTCGCGCACGGCCATCTTCAGGCGGTCGCGCGGGTGGCGGTCGATCGGCGCATTGGCCGTCCCGCCGGAGACCATCGCACCCACCACCACGGCCACGTACTGGCGATGCACGTCGCGCGAGGCCAGCTGCGCCACCAGCGAGGTGTGCGCGGGCAGCGTGCGCGCCACCACCATCACGCCCGAGGTGTCCTTGTCCAGGCGGTGCACGATGCCGGCGCGCGGCAGCGTGTCCAGCGACGGATCGCGGAACAGCAACGCGTTCACCAGGGTACCGGTGGGATTGCCGGCGCCCGGGTGCACGACCAGGCCCGCGGGCTTGTCCAGCACGAAGACGTGCTCGTCCTCGTACAGCACGTCCAGCGGGATGTCCTCGGGCAATGCGTGGGTCTGGGTGTCGAGCACCACGTCCAGGCTGGCGGTTTCGCCGCCGCGCACCGGGTCGCGCGGCCGGACCAGCTGGCCATCCAGCAGGGCATTGCCGGACTTGATCCATTCGGACAGGCGCGAACGGGAGAACTCCGGGAAAAGCTCCGCCAGCACGGCGTCGAAGCGACGGCCCGAGGCGCTGTCGGGCACCTTGGCGGTGCGGGGGGTGTCGGGGGAATCGGTGTCGGTCATGCGGTCGGGGCGGCGTCGGACCCGGTCGGAACAGGGGTGTTGGCCGAATGTTCATGGCGGAAGCAGCGCCTAGGCTATCATCGACACCCTGTTTCCCTGCCGCGGCCTGCCGCCAGCCCATGACCCAGCGTGCCTTTTCCCGCTTCTCCCGCTTCCCCGCCACGGCCCGGATCCTCGCCCTGATGCTCACTGTGGTCGTCACCGGCACCGGGTGCGGCAAGATCTTCAAGAAGGACAAGGAAGCGGAAAACCAGCCGGTGGAGGTCATGTACGAAGAAGCCCACCAGTCCATGCGCAACGGCAACTGGGACCGTGGCCTGCAGCGCTTCCGCCAGCTGATCGCCCAGTATCCGTACGGCCCGTACACCGAGCAGGCGCTGATGGAAACCGCCTACGCCGAGTACAAGGCCGGCAAGCTGGATGACGCGGTGACCACCGTGGACCGCTTCATCCGCACCTACCCGACCCACCGCAACGTGCCGTACATGTACTACCTGCGCGGCCTGGCCAATTCCAACCGCGACACGGTCTTCCTGCAGCGGGTCTGGCGCCTGGACGCCAGCCGGCGCGACCTGTCTACGCCCATGCAGGGCTACAGCGACCTCAACACCGTCGCCGAGCGCTACCCCAACAGCCGCTACGCCGCCGACGCGCGCCAGCGCATGATCGCGCTGCGCAACCAGTTCGCGCTGCACGAGCTGGACACCGCCATCTACTACCTGCGCCGCGAGGCCTGGGTGTCGGCCGCCAGCCGCGCCCGCTACCTGCTGGAAACCTACCCGCAGAGCTCCCACCAGAACGACGCCGTCGCCGTGCTGGCCGAGGCGTACACCCAGCTGGGCAACCAGACGCTGGCCGCCGACGCCAAGCGCGTGCTGGAACTCAACGACCCGCAGCACCCGTGGCTGGCGGGCAAGTGGCCGGACTACCCGTGGATGGTGCGCAAGCTGAACCCGTTCGCCGGCGAGAAGTCCATCAACACCGCCGAACGCCGCAACGAGGACTGACCCCCGCGCGCGTGTTCCGGATGAACGAAAAAGGGCCGCGAGGCCCTTTTTTGTTGCCTGCCGGGCGGATCGCCCGGCGTGCTACAGCGCGTACTTGTTGGTGATGGGATACCTGCGCTCCCGCCCGAATGCTCGGCGTGAGACCTTGGGGCCCGGTGCGGACTGGTGGCGCTTCCACTCGCTGATGCGCACCAGCCGCAGCATGCGGTCGACGATGGCCGCATCGAAACCGGCGGCGACGATCTCGTCGCGCGATTGTTCCTGGTCCACGTAGCGGAACAGGATGGCATCCAGCACATCGTACGGCGGCAGCGAGTCCTGGTCCTTCTGGTTCTCGCGCAGTTCGGCCGACGGCGGGCGGTCGATGACGCCCGGCGGGATCACCGGCGCGCCGCCCACCGTGTTGCGCCAGCGCGCCAGCGCGAAGACTTCCGTCTTGTACAGGTCCTTGATCGGCGCATAACCGCCACACATGTCGCCGTAGATGGTGGCGTAGCCGACGGCGTACTCGCTCTTGTTGCCGGTGGTCAGCAGCAGCCCGCCGAACTTGTTGCTGAGCGCCATCAGGATGACGCCGCGGCTGCGCGACTGCAGGTTCTCCTCGGTGGTGTCGGCAGGCCTGTCGCCGAAGACCGGACCGAGCGCTTCAAGGAATCCCTTGAACGGCGCCTCGATCGAAATGGCTTCCAGCTTCACGCCCAGCGCATCGCATTGCGCCTGTGCCAGGTCGTTGGACAGGTCGGCGGTATAGCGCGACGGCAGGCGGACGGCGGTGACGTTCTCCGCCCCCAGCGCGTCCACCGCCAAGGCCAGCACCAGCGCCGAATCGATGCCGCCGGACAGGCCCAGCCAGACCTTCGCGAACCCGTTCTTCCCGCAGTAGTCGCGCAACCCGCGCACGATCGCGCGCCAGGCCAGCGCGTCGCGGCTCTCGTCGCCGTCGTCGATCCACAGGACGGGACTGAAGCGACGCGTTTCCGGATCGAAATCCACCACCAGCCATTGGTCGGTGAAGGCCGCTGCCGCCGGATGCACGGTGCCGTCGCCATTCGCCACCACCGAAGCTCCGTCGAACACGACCGCGTCCTGCCCGCCGACCACGTTGAGGTAGGCCAGCGCCGCGCCGGTGTCGCGGGTGCGCTCGGCCAGCAAGGCATCACGCTGCGCGTGCTTGTCGCGTTCGAACGGCGACGCGTTGGGTACCAGCACCAGCTGCGCGCCTGCCCGCACGGTGTCCGCCAGCGGCTCGGGGAACCAGAGGTCTTCGCAGATGACCAGGCCGACCTGCGTGCCCTTCACTTCGAACACGCAGCTGCCGCCGTCCGGATCGACGTCGAAGTAGCGGCGTTCGTCGAAGACGGCGTAGTTGGGCAGCTCGCGCTTGCGGTATGTCGATTCGATGGTGCCGTCGCGCAGCACGCTGGCGGCGTTGTAGACCACGCTGCCGGCGCTCTGCGGCCAGCCCACCACCGCGACGATGCCGTGCGTGGTGGCGGCGACTTCGCTCAGGGCCGCTTCGCAGTCGGCGAGGAAGCGCGGCCGCAGCAGCAGGTCTTCCGGCGGGTAGCCGCTGATCGCCAGCTCGGGGAACAGCACCACGTCGGCCCCGTACTCGTCGCGCGCCTCGGCGATCATGCGGGCGATGTTCTGCGCGTTCTGCGCCACCGCGCCGACCGGGAAGTCGAACTGGGCCATCGCGATGCGTAGGGTGGTCATGCGTTCTCCATCATGGAAACTCAATTGCGTATCCCGCGTCGCGCTGCGCTCGGATTGCCCAGACATGCACGACATCGGTCAGCGGTTGATAGGTGTACAGCACCACGTAGCCGCGCGAGTCGCGGCCGATCACGAGCTCCCGCCACGGGCCCTGGCATGGGCGGCCGATCAGGGGATTGTCCGCGAGGGCGTCGATGCCGAGGTAGATCGCGGAGAACCGCTCCTCGAAGCCGGAGGCTTCATGTTCCCGCAGATGTTCGATGATGCGTGCGGCATCGTCGGCGATCCGGTCGGACAGGAGGATCCGCGCCACGGTTCAACGGTCCTCCTTCCTCGCCACCGGTCGCGGCGGATTCTCGCCCTTCGCCAGCCGGACCATGTAGTCGCGCATCTCGTCCCAGGACACGGACAGGCCGGCCTGATCGAAATCCTCCTTGCGTCGCAGCGCCTCGGCGAAGAACGCATCGCGGCGTTCCTGCGCCTCGGTCTTTTCGGCAATGGCCTCGAGGATGAAGCTGTGCGTGGTGGCGCCGCTGCGCTGGGCGGCCCGGGCGACGCGCGCCTTCAGTTCCTCGGGTAGACGGATCGTGGTCGTGGACATGGTCGACTCCGCTGGACGGACGAAGCAAATGTAGCACATTAGAGCTACATCCGCCCCGTGCATAAAGAAAGCCGCCCGAAGGCGGCTTTCTGCGTGACGCGCGACAGCGAGGCTTACTTCACCAGCTTCGCGATCGCCGCGCCCAGGTCGCCCGGCGAACGGACGGTGACGACGCCCGCGGCTTCCATCGCCGCGAACTTGCCTTCCGCCGTGCCCTTGCCCCCCGACGCGATCGCACCGGCGTGGCCCATGCGCTTGCCGGCCGGGGCCGACGCACCGGCGATGAAGCCGACGACCGGCTTCTTCACGTACTTGGCGATGTACTCGGCACCGGCTTCCTCGGCGTCGCCGCCGATCTCGCCGACCATGATGATGCCTTCGGTCTGCGGGTCTTCGTTGAACAGCTTCAGGCAGTCGACGAAGTTCAGGCCGTTGATCGGGTCGCCGCCGATGCCGATGCAGGTCGACTGGCCCAGGCCCACTTCGGTGGTCTGCTTGACCGCTTCATACGTCAGCGTGCCCGAACGCGACACGATGCCGATCTTGCCCGGCTTGTGGATGTGGCCCGGCATGATGCCGATCTTGCATTCGCCCGGGGTGATCACGCCGGGGCAGTTCGGCCCGATCAGCACGGTATCCGGGTGCGAGCCCTTCAGCACGTTGTCCACGCGCAGCATGTCCAGCACCGGGATGCCCTCGGTGATGCAGACGATGACCTTGATGCCGGCCGCGGCCGCTTCAAGGATGGCGTCGGCCGCGAACGGCGGCGGGACGTAGATGACGGACGCATCGGCGCCGGTGCTCTTGACCGCATCGGCGACGGTGTCGAACACCGGCAGGTCGATGTGGGTGGTGCCGCCCTTGCCCGGGGTGACGCCGCCGACGACCTGGGTGCCGTACTCGATCATCTGGGTGGCGTGGAAGGTGCCCTGCTGGCCGGTGAAGCCCTGCACGATCACCTTCGTGTTCTTGTTGATCAAAACGCTCATGGATAGTTCCTTCGGTGTCGTGGATCAGGCGGCAGCTTTGACGGCAGCGACGACCTTCTTGGCACCGTCGTTGATGTTGTCGGCCGGGATGATGGCCATGCCGCTGTCACGCAGCAGCTGCTTGCCTTCTTCCACGTTGGTGCCTTCCAGGCGGACCACCACCGGCACCTTGACGCCCACTTCCTTCACCGCGGCGATGATGCCCTCGGCGATCATGTCGCAGCGGACGATGCCGCCGAAGATGTTCACGAAGATGCCCTCGACCTTGTCCGAGGACAGGATCAGCTTGAACGCCTCGATCACGCGCTGCTTGTTGGCGCCGCCGCCCACGTCCAGGAAGTTCGCCGGCTCGCCGCCGTTGAGCTTGATGACGTCCATGGTGGCCATGGCCAGGCCTGCGCCATTGACCATGCAGCCGATGTTGCCGTCCATGGTCACGTAGTTGATGTCCATCTCCGAGGCCAGCACTTCGGTCTCGTCTTCCTGGCTCTTGTCGCGCATGGCGACCAGGTCCTTGTGGCGGAAGGCGGCGTTGTCGTCGCTGTTGAACTTGCCGTCCAGCGCGTACAGGTTGCCGTCGTCCAGGATCGCCAGCGGGTTGATCTCGACCAGCGCCAGGTCCTTCTCGTTGAAGATGCGGTACAGGTTGACCATGATGCTGGCGAACTGGCCCGCCTGCTTGGCGGTCAGGCCCATCTTGAAGCCGAATTCACGGCCCTGGTACGGCTGCACGCCTTCGACGAAATCGACGTTGAGCGTGTGGATCTTGTCGGGCGTCTCGGCCGCGACCTGCTCGATCTCCATGCCGCCCTCGGACGAGGCGATGTAGGTGATGGTGCGGGTGCCGCGGTCGACCAGCACCGACAGGTACAGCTCCTTGACGATCTCGCCGGCGGTGGTCACCAGCACCAGGTTGACCGGCAGCTCGACGCCGGCGGTCTGGTAGGTGGCCATCTTGGTGCCCAGCATCTTGCCGGCGGCCGCCTTCACGTCATCGACGGTCTTGCAGAACTTGACGCCGCCGGCCTTGCCGCGACCGCCCGCGTGGATCTGGGCCTTGACCATCCAGGGGCCGTTGCCGAGGGACTGCGCGGCTGCGACCGCTTCGTCCGCCGTGGCGGCGACTTTGCCGGCCGGGACCGGGATGCCGTACTCGGCCAGCAGCTGCTTGGCCTGATATTCGTGGAAATTCATGCGTCACCGTGGGTAGGGAACAGAAGACATCGCCCACGGCCGGGGCCACAAGGGCGGCGGCGCGGGCGAGCCCCCTATTGTCGCCGACCCGGGCGGGCGGCGCAAAACCCGGGGTCTAAGCCTTTGGTGGGAAAGGGGGAACCGGACCCCAAGGGCCCGGATCCGCCGCCGCGCCCCTATACTGGGGACCTCGTTACCGGGGAAGTACGAGTTTGCGCCACGCCCAGTCGATCATGTCGCGCATCGAGTCGGTCCCACGCCGGGAGCTGTACTTCTTTGCGCTGTACCGGCTGCTGGAAGCCGGGATCCTGGCGGCGCTGATGTTCAGCCCACTCGCGGGCGTCCTGGGGGAAGCCCGGCATCCCGAGCTCGGCACCGCCGTCACCTTCGGCTATCTGTTGGCCGCCCTGCTGTTCTTCTTCGTCGGCCGCAACGTGCGCTGGCTGACCGCCACCGTGTTCGCCAGCGTCTGCGTCGACCTCCTGGCCGCCGCGCTGGCCACCCACGCCCTGCCCTCGGCCACCGCCGGCATCGCGATGATGCTGCTGTTCAATGTCTCGGCCGCGGCGCTGCTGCTGCCCTCCACCGGCATGGCCGTGGCGGTGGGAGGCCTGGCCATTGCTACGATGTTCGCCGAGTACTTCTGGACCGGCGCCCACGACGGAGCCTCCAGCCGATCGGTGGCCGAAGTGATCATGTTCGCCGTCAGCTACCTGTCGCTGGCCTACCTGTCGCACCAGTTGGGCCAGCGTGCGCGCGCCAGCCAGGCGCTGGCGGACAAGCGAGGCGAGGAAGTCGCCAACCTGTTCGAAGTCAACGAACTGATCATCCGCCGCATGCGTACCGGCGTGCTGGTGGTGGATGCCGACAACCACATCAAGCTGGCCAACGAAGCCGCCAGCCTGCTGCTGGGCGATGGCAGCGAGGGCGAGCCTGACACCCGTGGCGTGTCGCTGCTGCACACCGCCCCGGAACTGGCCCGCCGGCTGCAGCGCTGGCGCAATGGCTGGCAGACCGACGAAACCCCGATGCAGCTGTCGCCTGACCAGCCGGAAGTGCAGCCCCGCTTCGCCCGCCTGCTGGCCGACAGCGACACCTCGCTGATCTTCCTGGACGACGCCACCGTGGTGTCGCGCCGCGCCGAATCGCTGACGCTGGCGGCGCTGGGCCGCTTCTCGGCCAGCCTGGCCCACGAGATCCGCAACCCGCTGGCGGCGATCAACTACGCGGTGCAGCTGCTGGAGGAATCGCAGCAGATCGTCGACGGCGACCGCCGCCTGCTGCAGATCATCCACCAGCAATGCCAGCGCACCAACGGCATCGTCGAGAGCGTGCTGAGCCTGGCCCGGCGCGAACGCGCCACGCCCGAACACGTGGACCTCAACACCTTCGCGCGCCGCTTCGTGGACGAATACCAGCAGACGCTCGCCATCGAGACCGACACGCTGGAAGCCATCATCGGCGCCAAGCCGGTGCCGGCGCTGGTCGACTCGCGCCACCTGCAGCAGGTCGTCACGGTGCTGGTGCAGAACGCATTGAACTACGGCCGGCTGCCCGGCGAATCCGCGCGGGTGCGGGTACGCGTGTTCCAGTCCGACAGCCGGCCCATGATCGACGTGATGGACCGGGGCCCGGGCATTCCCGAGGCGGTGGCCGCCCAGCTGTTCCGGCCGTTCTTCACCACCTCGGAGCACGGCACCGGCCTGGGCCTGTACATCGCCCGCGAGCTCTGCCGGGCCAACCAGGCCACGCTGGAATACGTCCCCGTCCCTGGTGGCGGCAGCTGCTTCCGCATCACCCTGCCCGGCCCGCACTCCCTGTTGCCGGCCTGATTCCGCGGTTGTGCCCCGCCGTAACGGCCTTGCCTACCATCATTAACATTGACCCGTTACACTGCCGGCACAGGGGCAATGGGGGGATGCATGAATCAAAGTCGTAGCGCCCTGATCGTCGATGACGAGCGCGACATCCGTGAACTGCTGACGCTGACGCTGGGCCGCATGGGCCTGCGCATCGACACCGCGGCCAACCTGGGCGAAGCCCGCGAACTGCTGGCCCGCAATCCTTACGACCTGTGCTTCACCGACATGCGGCTGCCCGACGGCAACGGCATCGACCTGGTGGGCGAGATCGCCCGCAACTACCCCGATACCCCCGTGGCCATGATCACCGCGTTCGGCAACATCGAACTGGCGGTCGAGGCCCTGAAGGCCGGCGCCTTCGATTTCGTCAGCAAGCCGGTCGACCTCACCGTCCTGCGCGGACTGGTGAAGCACGCGCTGGAACTGAACAACACCGAGCGCGCCCCGCCCGCCCCGCCGCCGCCCGAGCAGGCCAGTCGCCTGCTGGGCAATTCCCAGGCCATGGCCGGCCTGCGCGAGACCATCGGCAAGGTCGCCCGCAGCCAGGCGCCCGTCTACATCATGGGCGAGTCCGGCGTGGGCAAGGAGCTGGTGGCCCGCACCATCCACGAGCAGGGTGCGCGCGCCAGCGGCCCGTTCATCCCGGTCAACTGCGGCGCCATCCCCGCCGAGCTGATGGAAAGCGAGTTCTTCGGCCACAAGAAGGGCAGCTTCACCGGTGCCCATGCGGACAAGCAGGGCCTGTTCCAGGCCGCCAACGGGGGCACGCTGTTCCTCGACGAGGTGGCCGAGCTGCCGCTGCCCATGCAGGTCAAGCTGCTGCGCGCCATCCAGGAGAAGGCGGTACGCCCGGTCGGCGCCTCCGGCGAGGCGCAGGTGGACGTGCGCATCCTGTCGGCGACCCACAAGGACCTGGGCGAATTGGCGGCTGACGGCCGCTTCCGCCATGACCTCTATTACCGCATCAACGTCATCGAACTGCGCGTGCCACCGCTGCGCGAGCGCACCGGCGACCTGTCGCAGCTGACCAGCGCCATCCTGGAGCGCCTGGCCGCACAGCATGGCCGCATGGCGCCGTCGGTATCGCCGGAGGCCATGGAAGCGCTGGGTCGTTATCCGTTCCCGGGCAACGTACGCGAACTGGAAAACATCCTGGAGCGCGCGCTGGCCATGTCCGAAGGCCACAGCATCGAGATCGACGACCTGTACCTGCCGCAGGGCAACAGCGCTCCGAAGAAGTTCGGCGGCGACTTCGGTCCCGGCGAAGTGATCCGCGACGCCCCGGGCGCCATCGACATCGACCCCGCCAGCGGCGCCCTGCCCAACTACATCGAGCAGCTGGAACGCGCCGCCATCCAGAAGGCGCTCGAAGAGAACCGCTGGAACAAGACCAAGGCGGCCGCACAACTTGGCATCACCTTCCGTGCGCTCAGGTACAAGCTTAAGAAGCTGGGGATGGAGTAGGAGCGGAAGCGCCTCGCAAGCTCGCCACTCCCAAATGGCATCAACATCAAGGGCGCCGCATACGGCGCCCTTTCCATATCGGCCACCGCTGGCGATGTCGCACCAAGGCCTCGCAGCTGACGCGCAATGTCACATTGTGACAATGGGCGTCACCGCGCCAAAGGTTTGACCTTTGCGGGCCGACGACCCCCTTGGTGCAGATGATCTCAAATCTGTGATCGCTCCCCGGAATGAGCGCGTTTCCCGATACACAACCCACGGAAATGATGCGATAGTCGCCCCCGACTTCAGGGTCAGGGCTCCACTCCGGGGAAGGTTTGGGGGAGCCGACAAGGACTCTGAAAGTTGGCACGCAACCTGCTGCAATAACCAAGCACGTGCAGCCGTAAGCGCGGCGCCCACGGTCCAACGCTAGGGACACGGGGCTTGTGTGTCCCTAAACCAACCAAGCCAAATCCTGAAAGGGGAATTGTTATGAAGAAGAACATGCAGGGCTTCACCCTGATCGAACTGATGATCGTCATCGCCATCCTGGGCATCCTGCTGGCCATCGCCATTCCGGCCTATCAGGATTACCTGGCCCGCGCCCGCGCTGCCGAAGGCCTGAACATGGCCGCCCCGGCCAAGCTCGCGGTGTCGGAATCCACCCTGTCCAGCCTCGACGGCCAGACCTTTCCGGCCGACGCGACTGCAGCCGGCTACACCGCCGCCACCTCGACCTACGTTTCCGGTATCACCATCGCGAACGGCACGATCACCGTGACCACGCAGGCCACCGGTTGCGCAACCGACCCGGTCTTCACGCTGGTTCCGGCCGTTGACGCTGGCAAGGTCTCCTGGACCTGCACCTCGGGCAGCCCCTGCGCCCCGGCCAGCTGCCGCTGATCGCTCCACGCTGGCGGCAATATCGCGCCAGACAAGACCCCGGCCTCTGGCCGGGGTTTTTTTTTCCCGCATGATCGAAGGAAGCAGTTGCCCAATGGCCATACCCGTAATAGCTCGACGTGCAGAGTGGCTGCTCCTGGCGCTGCTGCTGGTGACCGCGGCACTCTACTGGCCCGGGCTGTCAGGTCCTTTCATGCTGGACGACCGCTCCAATTTCGTGCCGCTGCAGGCCTGGCTGACCGGGGAGCGCAGCTGGTGGGAAGTCGTACTGGGCAACCAGTCGGGGGTGTTGGGTCGCTCGCTGTCCATGGCCAGCTTCACTTTCAGTCTGTGGTGGGGCGGCGGTGATGCGTTCCATTTCAAGGTCGTCAATCTTGCCCTGCACCTGGCATGCGGCTGTCTTGTCCATGCCATCACCCGTCGCCTGGTGGCCGGCGATGTCCGCTGGCGTGACCTCTCTCGCCCCATCGCGCTGGTCGTTACGGCGATCTGGCTGCTGCATCCGCTTCACGTCAGCACCGTTCTGTATGCCGCGCAACGCGTCGCCCTGCAAGGTGCGCTGTTCACGCTGATCTGCATCTGGCTGTACCAGCTCGCCGGCCAGCAATGGCACGATGGCCGCCGTGCGCACGCGCGCGTGAACCTTTTCCTGATTTTTCCATTGAGCCTGCTGGCGGGCTCGCTGAGCAAGGAGAGTGCCGCCATTGCGCCGGCGCTCTGCCTGGTGCTGGAACTGTCCCGCGGAGAAACGCTGCGCACGCTAGCTGCGCCCAAGAGGGCTTTCTTTCTGCTGTTCCTCGCAGTCCCCGGCTGTCTGGTGATTGCCCTGCTGGTGATCAAGCCGGCGCTGCTGCTCGCCGATTACAGCACGTACGACTTCACCCTCCAGCAACGCATCCTGACGGAGCTCAGGATCCTGGTGGATTACCTTGGCCAGTTGCTGCTGCCCAGGACGCCCGTCATGGGGCTCTACTACGATGACTTCACGATCTCAACGGGATGGCTCTCGCCGTCCTCCACACTGATAAGCGCGTTGGTACTCGCCGCGATCAGCGGCGTCGCGATAGGGCTCAGGCGCACGATTCCCGGCCTGTTCGCCGGGTGGTTCTTCTTCCTGGTCGCCCATGGCGTGGAATCCACTTTCCTGCCACTGGACCTGTACTTCGAACACCGCAACTACCTGCCCTCGGTTGGTCTCTTCATCGCTTGCGCGTGCGTACTGGTATACCTGGGACGCAGACTGCCTTCCAATGCCGCACTCGTGCGACGCTGGTCGAACATTGCAGTGATATGCCTGTCGGTCGCGCTGGGATTTGCTACGCTGGGTCGCGTGATGGTGTGGTCCCACTACCAGAGCATTGTCGACACCGCGCTCATCCACCATCCGGACTCACTCCGTGCCAGGCTGGACGAGGCCACGCTGGCATTGAAGAGCAACGATCTGGCACGGCACGACGCAGCATTGGCCGCGCTCATGTCCCACGAAAAAACGCGACACCGCTTGATAGGCCACGCATTTTGGCTGACGACCCAGTGCACGCGAGGCGCAGGAAACTCCGCCGAACTGGAGCGGATGTTGGAGAACGCGGTGCCGCAGGTAACCCTGAGTGAAGTGGGTGCCTTCAAGATCCTGGGAGGCGCGAGCAGAAATGGCGGGTGCGGACCGGACGTCACGGACTCGGATATCGCGAAGGTGATCGACACGTTGCTCGCGCGCGCCACCACGCAACCGGACAGCGCGAAGACAAAGTGGCTGCTCCGCTTCCAGGCAGCCCAGCTGTATGCAAGGGCAGGACACCTGCAGGACGCGCTGACGCAGGCGAAGCTGGCATGGCAGCCACGCTCCGATCCGGGCGTCGGGGCCTTCCTGGCGCAGCTCTACCAGCGCGCGGGCATGCAGCGAGAAGCCATCGAGGCAATGCGTGCCACGGCATCGCGTATCCGGTGCCAGGACGCATCCGGCCGCCGCGAATTCGTCGAGCTCTGGGCTGCAATGAACCCGGGAACGCCCTTGCCGCCACTTCGCTGCGCGGAGCGGCGCGTCCCTGCCAACTGAGGTCAGTCCTGGCTTTGCCACGTCAGTAGTTGACACGCACCTCAGTTCACGGCACCCGCCGGGACGGAGATTGCGCTACATTGATCATGGCCCGCTTCTTGCAGCAGGGTTTGCTGGTCAGAACTTTCATGCGGAATACATGCTGATGAACGCCGTCGCCGCCCCCAACGCCAATCTGGTCGGAATCACCGGTATCGCTCGCCGTCTGGTCATGGACGGCGCACTGGATGAAACCACCGCCCGCAGCGCCATGGCCAACGCCACCGAGGCCAAGGTTCCCCTGGCCCAGTGGGTGGCCGAGAAGAAACTGGTCTCGGCGCCGCAGCTGGCCGCCGCCAACGCCATCGAGTTCGGCATGCCACTGCTGGATGCGTCGGCCTTCGATCCGGTGCACGGCGCCATCAAGCTGGTCAGCGAGGAGCTGATCCAGAAGCACCAGGTGTTGCCGTTGTTCAAGCGCGGCAACAAGCTGTTCGTGGGCGTTTCCGACCCCACCAAGACGCACGCGCTGGACGAGGTGAAGTTCCACACCAACCTGGTGGTCGAAGCGATCCTGGTGGATGAGGACTCGCTGCGCCGCACGCTGGAGCAGTGGCTTAACTCGAACAGCAATCTGACCAGCACCTTCGGCGGCGACGACGATGACGGGCTGGACAACCTGGAAGTCGGCACCGACGAGGACATGGGCGCTGGTGGCGACAGTGCGGTGGACGCCAAGGGCGACGACACGCCCGTGGTCAAGTTCGTCAACAAGGTGCTGGTGGATGCCATCAAGCGCGGCGCCTCGGACATCCACTTCGAACCCTACGAAACCGACTACCGCGTGCGGCTGCGCATCGACGGCATCCTGAAACAGGTGGCCAAGGCACCGGTCAAGCTGGGCCAGCGCATCGCCGCACGCCTGAAAGTCATGTCGCAGCTGGACATCGCCGAGAAGCGCGTGCCGCAGGACGGTCGCATCAAGCTGAACCTGTCCAAGACCAAGCAGATCGACTTCCGCGTCAGCACCCTGCCCACCCTGTTCGGCGAAAAAGTGGTGCTGCGTATCCTGGACGGCAGCGCGGCGAAGCTTGGCATCGACAAGCTGGGGTACGAGCCGGACCAGCAGGCGCTGTTCGAGGCCGCCATCCAGAAACCCTACGGCATGGTGCTGGTCACCGGCCCGACGGGCTCGGGCAAGACGGTGTCGCTGTACACCGCGCTGGGCATCCTGAATGACGAAGTGCGCAATATCTCCACCGTGGAAGACCCGGTGGAAATCCGCCTGCCGGGCGTCAACCAGGTACAGCAGAACGTCAAGCGCGGGATGACCTTTGCCGCCGCCCTGCGCAGCTTCCTGCGCCAGGATCCGGACGTCATCATGGTCGGCGAAATCCGCGACCTGGAAACCGCCGAGATCGGCATCAAGGCGGCGCAGACCGGCCATATGGTGCTCTCCACCCTGCACACCAACGACGCCCCGCAGACCATCGCCCGCCTGATGAACATGGGCATCGCGCCCTACAACATCACCAGCTCGGTGACCCTGATCATCGCCCAGCGCCTGGCGCGCCGGCTGTGTTCCCGTTGCAAGAAACCGGTGGAGCTGCCGCCGAACGCACTGCTGGCCGAAGGCTTCAGCGAAGCCGAAGTACAGGCTGGCCTCACCCTGTACGAGGCGGTGGGCTGCGACGAGTGCACCGAAGGCTACAAGGGCCGTACCGGCATCTACCAGGTCATGCCGATGTCGGATGCGATCCAGGCCATCGTGCTGGAAGGCGGCAACGCCATGCAGATCGCCGAGGTCGCCCAGAAGGCCGGCATTCGCGATCTGCGCCAGTCCGCCCTGATGAAGGTGCGCAATGGCGTGACCAGCCTGGCCGAGATCAACCGCGTCACCAAGGACTGAGCGTCCGTCCAGCCCGCTGCCCAAACCCTGCCTCCCGTCACACGGGGGGTGGTTCCCTTCGGCCGATAACCGGCTACCATGGGCAATGACAGTCCGGTTGGGGAAAGCCGGACAGGGGAAAACCGATGGCTGTGACCCGTTCTGCCGTTAAGAAAGCACCCACACCGGTTCGCGAGAACCCGCTGAACCTGTTTGTCTGGGAAGGCGTGGACAAGCGCGGCGTGAAGATGAAGGGTGAGCAGCAATCCAAGAACGCCAATTTCCTGCGTGCGGAACTGCGCAAGCAGGGCATTACCCCCAACGTGGTCAAGGTGAAACCCAAGCCGCTGTTCGGCTCGGCAGGCAAGCCGGTCACCCCGAAGGAAATCGCCTTCTTCAGCCGCCAGCTGGCGACGATGATGAAGTCCGGCGTACCGATCGTGGGCGCACTGGAGATCATCGAAGGCGGACAGAAAAACATCCGCATGAAGAAGCTGGTGGAGAACATCCGCTACGACATCGAGAGCGGCTCGTCGCTGTCCGAGGCCATCAGCAAGTATCCCGTCCAGTTCGATGAGCTGTATCGCAACCTGGTGCGGGCCGGTGAAAGCGCGGGTGTGCTGGAAACCGTGCTGGACACGATTGCCAACTACAAGGAAAACATCGAGACCCTGAAGGGCAAGATCAAGAAGGCCTTGTTCTACCCAGCCACGGTCATCGCGGTGGCGATTCTGGTCAGCGCCATCCTGCTCGTCTTCGTCGTGCCGCAGTTTGAAGCGGTGTTCAAGCAGTTCGGCGCGGATCTTCCTGCCTTTACCAAGCTCATCGTGGGCGCATCCCGCTTCATGGTTTCTTATTGGTGGGCGGTATTCGGCACGATAGGCGGCGCGATCGCGGCGTTCATTTTCTTCAAGAAGCGCTCGCTGGCATTCCAGCACTTCATTGACCGCATGATCCTGAAGGTGCCGGTGATCGGCCAGATCATGCACAACTCAGCCATCGCGCGCTTCGCGCGCACGCTGGCGGTGACCTTTAAGGCTGGCGTACCCCTGGTGGAAGCGCTGGACACGGTGGCCGGTGCCACCGGCAATACCGTATATGAAAAGGCCGTGCTCAGGATCCGCGATGACGTGTCAGTGGGTTATCCGCTGAACATGTCGATGAAACAGGTGAACATCTTCCCGCACATGGTCATCCAGATGACCTCGATCGGCGAAGAGGCCGGCGCCCTGGATGCCATGCTGTTCAAGGTGGCCGAGTACTACGAGCAGGAGGTCAACAACGCGGTCGACGCGCTGTCCAGCCTGATCGAACCGTTCATCATGATCTTCATCGGTGTGGTGGTCGGCGGCATGGTGGTCGGCATGTACCTGCCCATCTTCAAGCTTGCGGCGACCATGTAAGCTTCCCCGATGGCATTCCTAGATCAGCACCCCGAACTGGGGTATCCGGTAGTGGCAGGCCTTGGCCTGCTGGTGGGCAGTTTCCTCAATGTGGTCATCCTGCGGCTGCCCCGGCGGCTGGAGTGGGAGTGGAAGCGCGACGCCCGCGAGGTCCTGGAACTGCCCGAGATCTACGACCCGCCGCCGCCCGGCATCGTGGTGGAGCGTTCGCACTGCCCGCACTGCAAGACGCAGCTGTCGTGGTTCGAGAACATCCCGCTCTTCAGCTGGCTGGTGCTGCGCGGCAAGTGCCGGCACTGCAAGGCGCCGATCTCCCCGCAGTACCCGCTGGTCGAACTGCTGACCGCGGTGCTGGTGGTGGCCTCGGTGTGGCGCTTCGGATTCGGCTGGCAGGGCTTCGGCGCGTCGTTGCTGAGCTGCTACCTGGTGGCGCTGTCCGGCATCGACCTGCGCGAGCGCCTGCTGCCGGACCAACTGACCTTGCCGCTGATGTGGCTGGGCCTGATCGGCAGCCTGGACAACCTGTACATGCCGGCCAAGCCCGCCCTGCTCGGCGCGATCGCCGGCTACCTGTTGCTGTGGCTGGTGTGGTGGCTGTTCAAGCAGGTCACCGGCAAGGAAGGCATGGGGCGTGGTGACTTCAAGCTGCTGGCGGCGCTGGGCGCCTGGGTGGGCCTGAATGGCGTGCTGCCCGTCATCCTGTTGTCGTCCGTGGTGGGCGCCATCATCGGCTCGGTCTGGCTGGGCATGAAGGGCCGTGACCGCGCCACGCCGATTCCGTTCGGCCCCTACCTGGCCATCGCCGGCTGGATCGTGTTCTTCTGGGGCGAACAGATCGTCGATGGCTACCTGCGCTTCGCGGGCCTGAAGTAACCAACGCGCTAACCGACCGCAACACGCACTTGGCGGTAACGCATAGGGGCTGACGAGCGTCCCCGCTGCCGCATAATCCCCGCATGGCCCATTACTTCATCGGACTTACCGGCGGCATCGCCTCGGGCAAGAGCGCTCTGGAAAAAGCCTTCGCCGCCCGCGGCGTGACCGTGGCCGATGCCGACCTGATCGCCCGCGAGGTGGTCGAACCGGGCGAGCCGGCGCTGGCCGCCGTCGTCGCGCACTTCGGAACGGATGTACTGCTGGCCGATGGTCGACTGGATCGCGCCGCCCTGCGTGCCCGCGTCTTCAACGACGAAGCGGAACGCAGGGTGCTGGAAGGCCTGCTGCACCCGGTGATCCGCGCCCGCATGATCGAACGCTGCCGCGCGGCCCCCGGACCGTACGCCATCGCGATGATTCCCCTGCTTGCCGAAGGGGGCGGACGCACGACGTACCCGTGGCTGGACCGCATCCTGGTCGTGGACGTACCGTCTGCGACGCAGAAGGCCAGGCTGATGCAGCGCGACGGAATCGATGCAGCGCTGGCCGACAGGATGATCGCCGCACAGGCCACGCGCGCGCAGCGGCTGGCACTGGCTGACGATATCGTGGTCAACGATGGCGACATCGGCCATCTGCAACATGCGGCGGACGAACTGCACGCCCGCTATCTGGCGCTGGCTGCCTTGGGAGCGTAGGCCGGCGATCGCGCCGAGGCTTTCGAACCATTTCGCCCGTCGCCCGGGAAATCCAGCGCTATCCCAAGTCGCCCCAGAACTGACGGCCCGCTGCGGCCCTACGCCGGCCACAGGCTGCGGATCGCCGCAACGCCTTGCGCGCCATGCTCGCGTGCCTGCCGGATGTCGGCAGGCGACAGCCCACCGATGGCATACATGGGCAGCGATACGCGCTCGCGCAGACCGGCGAAGCCCGGCCATCCCAACGGCGGTGCACCGGGATGGCTTTCCGTCGGGTGGACGCTGCCCAGCACCGCGAAATCACAGCCCAGGTCCTCGGCCCGTTGCAGGTCTTCTGCGGTGTGGCATGAGGCGGCGACCCACTGGCCTTCCGGCATCGGCCGCTGCGCCAGCGCCGTCAGTTGCGCACTGCGAAGATGCACGCCCACTCCCAGCTCACGCGCCAGTTCGATGTCTCCATTCAGGAGCACATCCGCGCCGGCCTTCCGGCACCGTTGTACCGCCTGACCGGCAAGTGCCTGCCAGCGCTCGCCGCCGACGCTGCGGGCGCGCACTTGGACACGGCGGATGCCGGCATCCAGCGCGCGCTGCAGTGACGCCAGCCATTCCGCATCTTCGCCGGGCTCCGGCGTCACCAGGTAGATATCCGGATGCAGCAACGCCGCCACCACCGGGCGATCCGCCGGCGGCATGGCGTAGCGGGTTAGTTTGTCGAGTGCCACCCAGGCCAGCGCCTGTCCTTCATGACCGCGCGGGGTGCCGGTCCAGCCCGCCAGATGGCGGACGTCCAGGCGCAGCCGCTTGTCGGGGTATTGCTGGGGAACATTGATCACCGCCGCACCGATATCGGCCTCGATGCCCAGTTCCTCACGCAGTTCGCGCACCAGCGCTTCCTCCGGGCTTTCGCCAGGCTCGCGCTTCCCGCCGGGAAACTCCCAGCGGCCCGCCAGGTCACGCCCTTCGGTCCGGCGGGCCAGCAGGATGCGGCCGCGCGGGTCGGTGATGACGGCGGCCATGACGTGGATGGAGCGCAACGGTGTGGACATGGGGGAACTTTGCCGGCAAGCGGCCAGGTAACGCAATTACCACGTCGCACACGGAAGCCGGCTACCGGGCCCGGAAACGACATCGCGCCCGAAGGCGCGATGCGATGGAACTCTTCTGCGCGGCGGAGGCCGGCGGTCAGCCGGCCATGCCTCAGCCCAGCTGTCCGTGGCAGTGCTTGTACTTCTTGCCGCTGCCGCAGGGGCACGGGTCGTTGCGGCCGACCTTGGGCGCGTCACGATGGGCCGGCATCGGCCCGGACTGCACGTAGCCACCCTGCACCGCCGCCAGGCGCTGGGCTTCCGCCGCTTCCTCGTCGGCGCTGTAGCCGCCGACGTCCTCGTGCTGGAACTGCATCTGCCGCGCCTGCGCCTCGGCCATCGCGCGTTCCTGCGCTTCCAGCGCGGCGACCTCTTCCTCGCTGCGGATGCGCACGCGCGACAGCAGCGTCACCACTTCGCTCTTCACCCGCTCCAGCATGCTGGAGAACAGCTCGAAGGCTTCCTTCTTGTATTCCTGCTTCGGCTGCTTCTGCGCATAGCCGCGCAGGTGGATGCCCTGGCGCAGGTAGTCCATGCGCGCCAGGTGCTCCTTCCAGTTCTTGTCCAGCACGGTGAGCATGATGTGCTTTTCGAGCGCGCGCATCGTCTCGTCGCCGATCGCGGCTTCCTTGCTGGCGAAGTGCTGGTCCATGGCTTCCTGCACGCGGCGCTCGATGGTTTCGGCATCCAGCTCCTCGGCTTCCTCGCGCCAGCGGCTCACGGGCAGGTCGATGCCCATTTCCTCGCCCAGCTCGTTTTCCAGCCCCTGAAGGTCCCACTGCTCGTCCACCGAGTTGAGCGGCACGAAGCGGGCGACCGTCTCGGCGACCACGTCGCCGCGGATGCCGTCGATGTTGTCCTTGACCGATTCGGCGTCGAGCAGCTCGTCGCGCTGCGCGTAAATGACCTTGCGCTGGTCGTTGTTGACGTCGTCGAAGTCGAGCAGGTTCTTGCGGATGTCGAAGTTGTGCGCTTCCACCTTGCGCTGCGCCTTCTCGATCTGCCGACTGACCAGCTTGTCCTCGATGACGTCGTCTTCCTTCATGCCGATCAGCTTCATCGCCTTCTGGACCCAGTCCGAGGCGAAGATGCGCATCAGGTTGTCTTCCAGCGACAGGTAGAAGCGGGACGAACCCGGATCGCCCTGGCGGCCCGAACGGCCACGCAGCTGGTTGTCGATGCGGCGCGATTCATGGCGCTCGGTGCCGACGATATGCAGGCCGCCGGCGGCCTTGACCGCGTCATGGCGCTTCTGCCATTCGGCCTTCACCGCGGCGCGGTCGGCGTCGCTGGCGTCTTCCGGCAGTGCCTCGTATTCGGCTTCCAGCGAACCGCCCAGCACGATGTCGGTACCGCGGCCGGCCATGTTGGTGGCGATGGTGATCGCGCCCGGACGACCGGCCTGCGCGACGATATGCGCTTCGCGCTCGTGCTGCTTGGCGTTGAGCACTTCGTGCGGCACGCCGGCCTTGGTGAGGAAGTCGGACAGCATTTCCGACGTCTCGATCGAGGTGGTGCCCACCAGCACCGGCTGGCCACGCTGGTAGCAGTCCTGGATGTCGGCCAGCACCGCCTTGAACTTGCCCTGGCGGTTGAGGAACACCTGGTCGGGCGAATCCTTTCGCACGGTCGGGCGGTTGGTCGGGATGACGATCACTTCCAGCCCGTAGATGCTCTGGAACTCGAAGGCTTCCGTATCGGCCGTGCCGGTCATGCCGGACAGCTTCTTGTACATGCGGAACAGGTTCTGGAACGTCACGCTGGCCAGCGTCTGGTTCTCGCGCTGGACCGGCACGCCTTCCTTCGCCTCGACCGCCTGGTGCAGGCCGTCGGACCAGCGACGACCGGTCAGCGTGCGGCCGGTGAACTCGTCGACGATGACGACTTCGCCATCGCGCACGATGTAGTCCACGTCGCGCTGGTAGATGGCATGCGCGCGCAGCGCGGCGTTGAGGTGGTGCACGACCGACAGGTTGTTGGCGCCATACAGCGGTTCTTCCTCGCTGATGATGCCGGCCTGCAGCAGCAGTTCCTCGGCGTGCTCCATGCCCGCTTCGGACAGGTGCACCTGCTTGCCTTTCTCGTCGACCCAGTAGTCGCCCTCGGCTTCCTCGTTCTCCTGCTTGATCAGCTGAGGCACGATGCGGTTGACGCGGATGTACAGCTCGGGCGATTCGTCGGCCGGGCCGGAGATGATCAGCGGGGTGCGTGCTTCGTCGATCAGGATGGAGTCGACTTCGTCGACGATGGCGTAGTGCAGGCCGCGCTGGAAGCGGTCGGCCTTCGACATCGCCATGTTGTCGCGCAGGTAGTCGAAGCCGAACTCGTTGTTGGTACCGTAGGTGATGTCGGCGGCATAGGCGGCGTGCTTGTCGCCGTGCGGCATGCCGGGATAGACCACGCCCACACTCAGGCCCAGCCAGTTGTACAGCTTGCCCATCCACGCCGAGTCGCGGCGGGCCAGGTAGTCGTTCACGGTGACGACGTGCACGCCCTTGCCTTCCAGGGCATTGAGATAGGTCGGCAGCGTGGCGACCAGGGTCTTGCCTTCGCCGGTGCGCATCTCGGCGATCTTGCCCAGGTGCAGCACCATGCCGCCGATCAGCTGCACGTCGTAGTGGCGCATGCCCAGCACGCGGCGGCTGGCTTCGCGGCAGACCGCGAATGCTTCCGGCAGCACCTTGTCCAGCGTCTCCCCACCCGCGATGCGCTGCTGGAACTCCGGCGTCTTGGCCTTCAGCTCGTCGTCCGTCAGCTTCTGCAGCTCCGGTTCCAGGGCGTTGATCTTGTCGACGATGCGTTGCAGCTGTTTCAGCAGGCGTTCGTTGCGACTGCCGAAGACACGGGTAAGCAGGTTGTTGATCATGTAGGGAACCGGATTGGGGAGGAACGTCAGGGCCGCTCACGCCTTGGCGTGGCGCCCAAAACGAAACAGGGCGCTATGCGCCCTGTCTGGCAACACCGTATTGTAGCTTGGGGCGGGGCTCCGTTAATCAAGCCTGCGCAATGAACGGCCCCAGCCGGCCCGGCTCAGCGCGCCGGGCACCGGGATCGCCCGCGCGGCGGGGCCGCGCAGGCAGGCCGTCCTCACCCGCGCTTCACCCGACCTACCGGGGTCGGACCATCGCCCAAGAACTTGCGCGGGTTGACCACGCTGCCGTTCTCCCAGACTTCGAAGTGCACGTGCGCACCGGTGGAGCGACCCGTCGAACCGGCCTTGGCCACTTCCTGGCCCACGCGCACCAGGTCGCCGGCCTTCACCACCAGGCGCGAGTTGTGCGCATAGCGGGTGACGTAACCGTTGCCGTGGTCCACGTCGACCACGTTGCCGTAGCCGCCCTTGACGCCGGCGAAGCTGACCACGCCGTCGGCGACCGACAGCACCGGATCACCCACACTGGCCTTGAAGTCGATGCCCTTATGGTACTGGCCACCGCCGCCGAACGGATCGGCACGACCGCCGAAGCCGGAGGTGATGTAGCTGTTGGCGATCGGCATGCGGCCGGGGGTCGCGTTCTTGTCCAGCTCGCGGTTGAACAGCAGCGCTTCCAGCACGGACAGCTGGCGGCCGGATTCGGCGAACTGCTTTTCCAGCTGGTCGACGCCGGCGGACAGTTCGGCCGGCTTCATGTCGTAAGCGGCGTCGTTGCCGCCCACGCCAACCGGTTCGTTGAAGTCGAACTCGCCATCCTGCAGCTGGCCCACGCGGGTCAGGCGCTCGCCCAACGCGTTCAGGCGGTTCGCCTGCGCCTGCAACTCGCCCAGTCGGGCGGCCATGGCATTGATTTCCTGCTGGGCGCCGCGGCGCACCTGCTCCAGCTCGGCCTCGCGGCTCTCGGCGCTGGCCTGAAGCATCGACACCTGGGCCATCCCGGCGGCACTGCGGCCGGCCGCGCCGATCAGCAGGCCCGCGGCCACCAGCACCGCCGCACTGGCCAGCGGCCGGGTGTGCAGGGCGAGTCGGGTACGGTATGCACCATGGGCCAGGGTATGGCTCCACCAGATGCGCGTATTGTTGACAATGTTTTTAAAGCTCATAGATACCGATGTCTGATTCGAAGTCCAAGCCGCGTCGTGCCGGCACCGCGCAACCTGCCCTGCAGGCTGCCATGACCGATGCCGCTACCGACCCGGTGCGTCGCGCCATGTGGCTCGACGCCTTGGAACAGCAACTTCGCCCCTGCCTGCCGCCTGCCCTGGCGCCCCATTGCCGGTTGGCCAATGTGGCGGGCACGCGACTCGTTTTTATCGTCGACTCCCCGGTGTGGCGGGCCAGACTGCGCCTGGCTGCCCCCGAACTGATCAACGCGGCCCAATCCATCGGACTGGCGGTCACCGAAGTCACCGCCAAAACCACCCTTGCGCCGTCTTCCCCCCCGGTCGGAGCGCAGGAAATGGCCAAACCCGTGTCGGAAGTCGCAAGAAAGGGGCTGAAAAGCGCCCTGGACCTCCTGTCCGAACCCGTCTCCGCGGATCCGTCCACCCCGCAGGGCGGCCATCGACGACGTCCGAAAAATTGACTCGGCCATCACGAGGGACGGGGCATGGTACCGGCCACCGTCGGTCGGGTCGTTAGATGAAAGTTAAAATCCTGTTAGGATTCAGGCCGCAACATGACCGATGTCACATTTTGACAAAGGCGTAACCGATCGTACCCACCCGTGTGACGGGGGTCGGTAACCGGTAGTCAGCACGATCACCCGCCAAAGCGGATGCAGGTCTCAGACGGCGGCGGCGGGGCTCGCGTACACCACCGGCGAGGGCTGGCGGTCGTCTTCGAAGGTCACTTCTTCCCAGGCCGAAGCATCGGCCAGCAGGGCGCGCACCAGCTTGTTGTTGAGTGCGTGGCCCGATTTGAACCCCTCGTAGGCGCCCAGGATGGGGTGGCCGGCGAGGTACAGGTCGCCGATGGCGTCCAGGATCTTGTGGCGGACGAACTCGTCCGTGTAGCGCAGGCCGTCTTCGTTCAGTACCCGGAACTCGTCCAGCACGATGGCATTGTCCATCGAACCGCCCAGCCCCAGGTTGCGTTCGCGCATGTACTCCAGGTCGCGCATGAAGCCGAAGGTACGCGCACGCGCGACTTCCTTGACGTAGGCGCCGGTGGAGAAATCCACTTCCGCCCGCGACTGCGACGCGGGAATCATCGGATGGTCGAACTTCACGGTGAAACCCAGCTTGAAGCCGTCATAAGGCTCGAAGCGGGCCACCTTGTCGCCGTCGGTCACTTCCACGGCGTGCTTGATGCGGATGAAGCGCTTGGGCGCGTTCTGCTCGGTGATGCCTGCCGATTGCAGCAGGAACACGAACGGACCGGCGGAACCGTCCATGATCGGCAGCTCGGCCGAGGACAACTCCACATAGGCATTGTCGACGCCCAGGCCGGCCATGGCCGACATCAGGTGTTCGACGGTCTGCACCTTGGCGCCTTCGCATGTCAGCCCGGTGCAAAGCGTGGTCTCGGTGACCAGGCTGGCGCTGGCGGGGACCTCCACGACCGGATCCAGATCGACCCGACGGAACACGATGCCCGTATCCACCGGCGCAGGGCGCAGGGTCATGTAGACCTTTTCGCCGCTGTGCAGACCCACGCCGGTCGCGCGGATCACGTTCTTCAGTGTGCGTTGCTGGGCCATCGGGACGGGTCGCAGGTGGGGGAACCTAAGCGGGCAGCGAGAATAACACGCACTTCGCTGAATCTTAACGAAAGAACCGCTCTGTCCCACGGCCGCAACACTGGTCTGTTATGGCCGTCATGAAAGGGCTGCCGGGCCGGACGGGCCCGGCAGCGAAAGGACATGGCGTGGGTGGTGCGTACTGCCTTGCTTGCCCCGCTCCGCCTGGAAAAGCGGAACGGGTGGAACCCTCAGTCCGCCTGGCGGCGCAGGAACGCCGGGATGTCCAGGTAGTCGTTGGGGAGGTCGGCGGCGACCGGTGCCGAGGCGGGCGCGGACGCCTGCGCAGCGGAACCACGACGCAGGCCCAGGCCGCTGGTGGCGGCACTGACCGCATCCATGCCGAAGCCGTCGTCGATCGGCATGCCGGTGGTGGCGTCGCGGACCAGCTTGATCGGCGCGCGCATCGGCTCGCGCAGGTCGCTGTTGCGGCCCACCGGCTGGCGCACCACGGCCCGGTTCAGGCCGGTGGCGACCACGGTCACGCGCACCTCGTCCTGCATGTCCGGGTCCAGCACGGTGCCCAGCACCACGGTGGCATCTTCCGAAGCGAAGCCTTCGATGGTGCGGCCCACTTCGTCGAACTCGGCCATGGTGAAGTCCGGGCCGGCGGTGATGTTGACCAGGATGCCGTTGGCGCCCGACAGGTTGACGTCGTCCAGCAGCGGGTTCTGGATGGCCGACTCGGCAGCGGCCTGCGCGCGGTCGTCGCCGCGTGCCGAACCGGTGCCCATCATGGCCAGGCCCATCTCGCTCATCACGGTGCGCACGTCGGCGAAGTCGACGTTGATCAGGCCCGGACGCACGATCAGGTCGGCGATGCCCTGCACGGCGCCGAGCAGCACGTCGTTGGCGGCACGGAACGCCTGGATCATCGTGGCGTTGCGGCCCAGCACGGTGATCAGCTTTTCATTCGGGATGGTGATCAGCGAATCGCAGTGGTGGCTCAATTCCTCGATGCCCTTCAGCGCCACCTGCATGCGGCGACGGCCTTCGAACGGGAAAGGCTTGGTCACCACGGCGACCGTCAGGATGCCCATCTCCTTGGCCAGCTGCGCCACGACCGGCGCCGCACCGGTACCGGTGCCGCCGCCCATGCCGGCGGTGATGAAGACCATGTCGGCGCCGTCCAGCGCGTCGATGATGCGCTCACGGTCTTCCAGCGCGGCCTGGCGGCCCACTTCCGGATTCGCGCCCGCGCCCAGGCCCTTGGTGACGTTGCTGCCCAGCTGCAGCTGCAGCTTGGCGCCGCAGTTCTTGATCGCCTGCGAATCGGTGTTGGCGGTGATGAACTCCACGCCGTCCACGCTGCTGCTGACCATGTGCGCCACGGCATTGCCGCCACCGCCGCCCACGCCAACGACCTTGATCACCGCATTCGGGGCCATCTTCTCAACCAGTTCGAAATGTGCCATGTCCTTGTCCTCGTTTATTTAGTTATGTGGTGCTGTTGGAACAACGTGCTTCGTCTCTCGTGCCTTCCGCGCTTGCCTGCGGCCATTCCGGCCCGCATCACTCAGAACTCGCCGCGGTACCAGTTCTGCAGTTTCTTGAACCAGCTGCCCGCCTTGCCCGTGGGCAATGACGGACGGCGGGGGTGTTCGATCTGGCTGCCCATCAGCAGCAGGCCGACGCCGGTGGCATGCACCGGATTGCCGACCACTTCGCCCAGCCCGGTGACGTGCTGCGGGATGCCCACGCGCACCGGCATCTGCAGCATTTCCTCGGCCAGCTCGACCACGCCTTCCATCTTCGACGCGCCGCCCGTCAGCACCATGCCGGCGCGCACGCGCTCTTCGAAACCGGAACGGCGCAGCTCGGCCTGCACCATCTCGAAGATCTCCTCGTAGCGCTGCTGCACGGCCTGCGCCAGCGAATGGCGCGGCAGGCGGCGCGGCGGACGATCGCCGACGCTGGGTACCTGGATGCTTTCCTCGGCAGTGGCCAGCTGGGCCAGCGCGCAGGCGTAACGCACCTTGATCTGCTCGGCTTCCGGCGTAGGTGTACGCAGCATGTGCGCGATGTCGTTGGTCACCTGGTCGCCGGCGATCGGCAGCGACGCGGTGTGGCAGATCGCGCCCTGCACGAAGACCGCCAGGTCGGTGGTGCCCGCACCCATGTCGACCAGCACTACGCCGAGTTCGCGTTCGTCGCTGGTCAGCACGGCCACGCTCGACGCCAGCGAAGAGAAGATCAGGTCGTCGATCTGCAGTCCGCAGCGCTGCACGCACTTGCTGATATTGGCGGCCGCGGACTGCGCGCAGAACACCAGGTGCGCGTCCACTTCCAGGCGCACGCCGGTCATGCCGACCGGATTGCGGATGCCTTCCTGGGAGTTGTCCAGCTTGTACTCTCGCGGGATGGCATGGAGGATCTTCTGGTCCGCCGGGATCGCCACCGCCTTGGCGGCCTCCAGCACGCGATCCAGGTCGCCCCAGGTCACTTCGCCATCGCGGATGGGCACGATGCCGGGCGAATTGCGGCACTGCACGTGGTTGCCCGAGATCGATGCGTACACCGAACGGATCTCGCAGCCCGCCATCAGCTCGGCTTCCTCCACCGCGCGCTGGATGGACTGCACCGTCGATTCGATGTCCACCACCACGCCGCGCTTCAATCCGCGCGACTCATGCGAGCCGATGCCGATCACTTCGATCGGATTGCCCGGGGCGTACTCGCCGACCAGCGCCGTCACCTTGGAGGTGCCGATATCCAGTCCGACGATCAGCGATTTGTCACCCTTGCGATTCATGTATTGCCCTGTTGAGTAGCGGGAGCGGGAAGTGCCGGAGCGGAAGCCGGTTGCCCGGGCGGCAAAGCACCGCCCTCTGCATTTCCCCCATCCTGTTGTCCTGTCTGTGCCCTGCCCCAGCTCAACGCGAATCCGTTGGTGTAGCGGAGATCGGCACGCTCGAGCGGTTGCGCCTGGTTGGCCAGCAGCTGCGGCAGCATGCGTGCGAAGCGGCCCAGACGCGGACGCGCGTCGGCGCGCCCGACCACGACTTCGGTACCGTTGCCCAGTTGCAGCGACCAGCTGCCGCGGCGGTCCATCACCAGCGTGTGCACGTCCAGACCCATCGGTGCGAACAGCTGGCGCGATTCGTTGTAGAGCGCGGTCACTTCCTGCACCTGCGAGTCCGGCCCGCCCAGCTGCGGCAGCTTGAGCGTGCGCAGCTCCTTGGGCATCGGAAACAGGCGTCCGTGCTCGGACAGCAGGCGGTCCTGGCCCCAGCGCGCGAACGGCTTGTGTTCGACGATGCGGATTTCCATCACGTCGGGCCAGCGCTTGCGTACTTCCGCGCGCTCCACCCACGGCAGTTTCTCCACCGCCTTCTGCGCATCGGACAGGCGCACCGCGAAGAAGCCGCGCTGCGCGTACGGCAACACGACCTGGCGCAGCTGCGCGGCGTCCACGCGCGCGAACTCGCCCTGCACGCGCAGCCTGGTCAGCGGCCAGCGTTCGGCGCCGATCCAGCCGTTCACCACGGCAACCACCGGCAACGCGACCAGCGCGATGGCGATCAGCCAGGTGACGATGCGCAATGCGGCGTTCATCAGCCCGCGACCCCCGGCAATGTCTGTTCGAGGATGCGCCAGCACAGTTCTTCGAAGCCCACGCCCGCCTTGCCCGCCGCCTTGGGTACCAGCGAGTGGCTGGTCATGCCCGGCGCCGTGTTGACCTCGATCAGCTGGAAGCCGTGCACGCGGTCGAGCATCACGTCCACCCGACCCCAGCCGCTGCAGCCGGCGGCGTGGAAGGCGGCCAGCGCCAGCTTGCGGATGGCGTCTTCATCGTCTCCCTCGAGACCCGGGCAGAGGTACTGGGTGTCGTCCGCGATGTACTTGGCGTGGTAGTCGTACCAGTCGCCGGCGGGCACGATGCGGACCGACGGCAGCACCACGCCGCCCACGATGCCGACCGTGAACTCCTCGCCCTGCACCATCTGCTCCATCAGCAGTTCGCGGGGATAATCCGCCGCGAACGCGGCAGCCGGCGCCAGGTCAGCCTCGTCGAGGATGCGGAACACACCGACGCTGGAGCCTTCGCTGGAAGGCTTCACGAAAACCGGCAGGCCCAGCGAGCGCGCGGCCGCCGTCATGTCGGCGCCGGGCGCGATGCGCACGAAGCGTGGCGTGGGCAGGCCTTCGGCCATCCACACCTGCTTGGTGCGGATCTTGTCCATCGTCAACGCGGACCCCAGCACGCCGGGGCCGGTGTACGGCACGCCCAGCGCATCCAGCAGGCCCTGCAGCACGCCGTCCTCGCCCCCGCCCCTGTTGCCGTGCAGGATGTTGAACACGCGGTCGACCTTTCCTTCACGGATGGCATCGACCAACGCGGGAATGCCGTCAACCGCGAACGCCTGCACGCCGCGCGCCTGCAGCGCTTCCAGCACGTTGCGGCCGGAATCCAGCGACACCTCGCGCTCGGTGCTGGTGCCGCCCAGCAGCACGGCGACACGCCCGAAGCCGGCCGGGTCGGTGATGCGCAGGGCCGGGAAGGTGGTCGCGCTCATGCGCCCTCCTTCCCTTCGAAACCATGAGCGGCGATGTGGGGCGCGATATGGCCGATGTCGCCGGCGCCCATCATCAGCAGCAGGTCGCCGTCCTGGAGCACGTCCGGCAGCACGTCGATCAGCTCGGCCACCTGGCTGACCACCACCGGTTCGTTGCGGCCACGCGCACGGATGGCGCGCGCCAGCGATTTTGAATCGGCACCGGCGATCGGCGTTTCACCTGCCGGATAGACCTCGCTGAGCACCAGCGCGTCGGCTTCGGAGAGCACGGCGGCGAACGCGTCGAACTGGTCGCGCGTGCGACTGTAGCGGTGCGGCTGGAACGCGACGACGAGCCGCTTGTGCGGCCACCCGCCACGGGCAGCGGCGAACACCGCCGCCAGCTCCCTCGGGTGGTGTCCGTAGTCATCGACCAGTTGGACGCGCGCGCCCTGCGGCGTGGCGATCTCGCCCAGGTCGTTGAAACGGCGGCCGATGCCGGCGAACTTCTCCAGTGCGGCGGCGATGTTTTCCGGCGACACGCCCAGCTGCCAACCGACGGCGGCGGCGGCCAACGCGTTCTGCACGTTGTGGCGGCCGGGCAACGCCAGGCTGACGCGGATGCTGGCGTCTTCCGGCAGGCGCAGCGTGAAGCGCATGCGTCCGGCCTCCTGTTCGACGTCCTCGGCGCGCACGTCGGCGTTCTCGGCAAAGCCGTAGCTCATCACGTGGCGCGGAGTCTCGGCGGCGATCGCGGCCACTTCAGGATCATCGATGCACAGCACCGCCAGGCCATAGAACGGCAGGCGCTGCAGGAATTCGGCGAACGCCGCCTTCACGCGTTCGAAGTCGTTGCCGTAGTTTTCCAGGTGGTCGGCGTCGATGTTGGTGACGATGGAGATCAGCGGGTTCAGGCGCAGGAAGCTGCCATCGCTCTCGTCGGCTTCGGCGACCAACCACTGGCCGTCACCCAGCTTCGCGTTGGCGCCCGCGGCCAGCAGTTGCCCACCGATCACGAACGTCGGGTCCAGGCCGCCCTCGCTCAGCACCGCGGCGGCCAGGCTGGTGGTCGTGGTCTTGCCGTGCGTGCCCGCCACCGCGATGCCGCGGCGGAAGCGCATCAGTTCGGCCAGCATCGCTGCACGCGGGACGATGGGAATGCGCTGGCTGCGCGCTTCCATCAGCTCGGGGTTGTCCTGGCGGATCGCGCTGGACACCACCACGCAGTCCGTGCCGAGCACGTTGGACGCGTTGTGGCCGCGCATCACGCGCGCGCCCAGGGCGGTCAGGCGGCGGGTCGCGGCATTGTCGGCGTTGTCCGAGCCGGAGACTTCGTAGCCCAGCGTGCACAGCACTTCGGCGATGCCGCTCATGCCCGAGCCGCCGATGCCGACGAAATGCACCCGGCGGAATTCCTTCGCCAGGTTGCCCGTGTGCTGCAGGCGACGCTCGCGTGCGGCAGCCATCATGCGACACCTCCGGTGCCGTGATGGGTGACGGGTGATTGGTGATTCGCAAAGGCGGGCGGCACCGTTCGCGCGCCGACTGCGGCCTCGCTTTCACGGATCACGAATGACGAATCACGAATCACGGCTTGCTTCCTCAAGAATGATGTCGGCGATGCGGTCGGCCGCATCGGTTCTGGCGAGTGCGCGGGCGGCGTCGGCCATCGCGCGGCGCTTGGCGTCATGGGCCGCCAGGTCGCGCAGCGCATCCGCCAGCGACGCGGCAAGGGCGTCGTCCTGCTTCAGCAGCACGGCCGCGCCGCGCTCGACCAGGTATTCGGCGTTGCGGGTCTGGTGATCGTCCACGGCCTGGGCGAACGGAACCAGTACGCTGCCCACGCCGACGGCGCACAGCTCGGCCAGCGTCGATGCGCCCGAGCGGCACACCACCAGGTCGGCCCACGCGTAGGCGGCCGCCATGTCGGTGATGAAGGCTTCCACGCTGGCGTCCACACCCGCGTCTGCATACGCCTTGGCGGCTTCGTCGCGCAGCTTCTCGCCGCACTGGTGGCGCACGTCGATGGGCGTGGCGGACAGCGACGCGATGGCCTTGGGCACGGCCAGGTTCAATGCGCGCGCGCCCTGGCTTCCGCCCAGCACCAGCAGCCGCAGCGGACCCTCGCGACCCGCGAAGCGCTGCGCCGGCGGCGCCACCGCGGCGATCTCGTCGCGCACGGGATTGCCGACGACTTCCTCGCGTTGCGGGAATGCGCCAGGGAATCCGGTCATCACGCGGCGCGACATCCTGACCAGCACGCGGTTGGTGAAACCTGCGGCACGATTCTGTTCATGCACGAGCAATGGCGCGCCCATCAGGCGTGCCGCCACGCCGCCCGGCCCGGCCGCGAACCCGCCAAAACTCACCACCGCGCGCGGGGCACGGCGACGCAGCACGAAACCCGCCGCGCGGATCGCGCGCAGGATGCGTACCGGCGCGCCCAGCAGCGCCAGCTTGCCCTTGCCGCGAAGCCCGCTGATGGCCAGCGTGTCCAGTTCGATGCCATGCGGCGGTACCAGGCGTGTTTCCATTGCCCCGTCGGCGCCCAGCCACACGACCGGCACGCCACGCGCGCGCAGCACCTTCGCGACGGACAGCGCGGGAAAGATGTGGCCGCCGGTGCCGCCGGCCATGATCATGACGGGAGAGCCCGCATTGCTCATGCGATCCTCTCGAAGGTGGGTTCGACGCGCGAACGCAGCCGACTGGTGCCGCGCAGGGTCTGCGAGATGGAATTCGCGGCGGTAGCCACCGGGGGCGGCGACACTGGCGCAACGGGCGGGTGCGCATCGTTGGCACCTTGCGCGGCCTCACCCCGCAGCGCGACCTGGCGCTGCGTGCGCTCCAGTTCGTACGACACGCGCAACAGCAGGCCCATCGCCACGCAGGTCATCAGCACGCTGGAACCGCCGGACGAGATCAACGGCAGGGTCAGCCCCTTGGTCGGCAGAAGCCCCAGGTTCACGCCCATCGAGACGAAGCTCTGCATGCCGATCCACAGCGCAACGCCGAACGCGACGTAGCCCGCGAAGTGCCGGCGCATCTCCACGCAGCGCAGGCCGATGACGAAGGCGCGCCCGACCAGCAGCGCGTACAAGGCCACCACAGCGCAGATGCCGAGGAAGCCCAGCTCTTCGCCGATCACCGAGAAGATGAAGTCCGTATGCACTTCCGGCAGGTAGTTCAGCTTCAGCACCGAGCCGCCCAGTCCGATGCCTGCCCATTCACCGCGGCCGATCGCCATCAGCGCGTTCGTCAGCTGGTAGCCGCTGCCGAACGGATCGGCCCACGGATCGGCGAACGAGGTGAGGCGGCGCATGCGGTAGGGTTCGGCGATCGCGATCACCGCCAGGATGGGCAAGCCCACCAGCACCGGGCCGAACATGCGGGGCATGTTGACGCCACCCAGCACCAGCATGCCGGCGGTGATGGCCAGCAGCAGCGACGACGACCCGAAGTCGGGCTGCATCAGCAGCAGCGCGACCAGCACCACCACCACGCCCAACGGCTTCAGCATCGCGGTCCACGTCGCATTGACCTCGTCGCGGAAGCGCACCAGGTAACTGGCGAGCCAGACGATGAAGAACACCTTCACCGCTTCCACCACCTGGAAGTTGGATACGCCCAGGGTGATCCAGCGATGCGCGCCCTTCACGCTGACACCCAGGCCGGGCACGAACACCAGCAACAGCAGCACCACGCAGCCGAGCAGCAGCAGGTGGTTGCGTGCCTCGATGCTCTTCAGCTCGGTGCGCATCACCCAGTACGCCAGGCCCATGCCCACCAGCAGGAACATCACGTGGCGCAGCAAATAGTAGAACGGGCTGCTGGCCTGGTAGATGGAACTGGACGCCACCATCACCACGCCCAACGACGCCAGCGCCAGCATGGCGCCGAGCAACCAGGGGTCGAAACGGCCCCCGATGGCTTCCAGTCGCGTCGCTTGGCGTGGCGTGTCGTTCATCAGCGCACCTTCAGCGTGGCCAGGCCGACGAGGACCAGCACGACGGAGATGATCCAGAAGCGCACGATCACGCGCGGTTCCGGCCAGCCCTTCAGTTCGAAGTGGTGGTGGATCGGCGCCATCCGGAACACGCGCTTGCCGGTCAGCTTGAACGACGCCACCTGGATCATCACCGACAGCGTTTCGATGACGAAGATGCCGCCCATGATCACCAGTACCAGTTCCTGGCGCACGATCACCGCGATGGTGCCCAGCACGGCGCCGAGCGCAAGCGCGCCGATGTCGCCCATGAACACCATGGCCGGATAGGTGTTGAACCACAGGAAGCCGAGCCCCGCGCCCGCGATCGCGGCGCAGATGATGGTCAGCTCGCCTGCGCCCGGCACCGGCGGGATCTGCAGGTAGCTGGAGAACACCGCATTGCCCGAGGCATACGCGAACACGCCCAGCGCGCACGCCACCAGCACCGTCGGCATGATCGCCAGGCCATCCAGGCCATCGGTCAGGTTGACCGCGTTGGAGAAGCCGACGATCCAGAAATAGGCGATGGCCACGAAGCCGATGCCGGCCAGTGGCATGGCGATGGACTTGAAGAACGGCACGTAGAAGGTGGTGGCGGCCGGCACGTCGGCGTACAGGTACAGGTACAGGCCCGCAGCCAGGCCGAAGATCGACTGCAGCAGGTATTTCCAGCGCGACTTCAGGCCGTTGGGGTCGCGCTTGACGATCTTGATCCAGTCGTCATACCAGCCGATGGCGCCGAACGCCGCCATCACCAGCAACACCACCCACACATACTTGTTGCGCAGGTCGCCCCACAGCAACACCGACAACAGCACCGTCATCAGGATCAGCGCGCCGCCCATCGTCGGCGTGCCCGCCTTCGAGAAGTGCGTCTGCGGACCATCCTGGCGGATCGGCTGGCCACCCTTCAGCTGCCCCAAGCGACGGATCACCGCCGGGCCCAGCCACAGCGACAGGAACAGCGACGTCAGCGCCGCCAAGATCCCGCGGAAGGTCAGGTAGCCGAACAGGCCGAAGAAACTCTCCAGCCCCTGCAGCCAACGGGCAAGTTCAAGCAGCATGCGGTGTGTCCTCCCCGGTGGACAGCAGTGCGGCGACGATGCGGTCCATCGCGCTGCCGCGCGACCCCTTGACCAGGCAACGCACGCCGGCGTGCAGGTCGGCGCGGAGCGCCTCGACCAGCGACGCGTGGTTTTCGAAAGAACGGGCGCCCTCGCCGAAGGCGCGCGAGGCGGCTTCGCTGAGGGGGCCCAACGTGTAGAGGCGGCGGATACCGGCGGCGCGCGCGCGCCTTCCCGCTTCCGCATGCAGTGCTTCGCCGTCCTGTCCCAGTTCGCGCATGTCGCCCAGCACCAGCCAGCCCTCGCCGCCACCGGCTGCGAGCAGATCGATGCCGGCGTAGAGCGAGCCCGGATTGGCGTTGTAGCTGTCGTCGATCAGCACCGCGCCGCTCGGCAGCGTGTGCAGGATCTGCCGGCCGGCCACCGGCTGCGCCGCTGCCAGGCCGTCTGCGATCATGCCCAGCGACACGCCGCAGGCCATCGCCAGTGTGGCCGCCGCCAGCGCGTTGAGCACGTTGTGGCGTCCCGGCAGGTGCAGGTCGACCGCCACCTCGCCATGCGGCGCCACCAGCACGAACTGCGAGCCGTCGGCGGTCGGCCGGATGTCGCGGGCGGTGATGTCCGCACTGGATTCCAGCCCGAAGCGCAGGATGCGACGGTCCGGAACACGGCTGGCGAAGTACTCGGCGAAGGCATCGTCGGCATTGATGACGGCCGTACCGTCGACCGGCAGCGCTTCGTAGATCGCGCCCTTGGTCTCGGCCACGCCCATCAGCGTCCCCATGCGTTCCAGGTGCGCCGGCGCGATGTTGTTCACCAGCGCCACTTCCGGCGTGACGATGTCCGTCAGGTAGGCGATGTCGCCCGGCTTGCCCGCGCCCATCTCGTACACGGAGAAGTCGGCATCGTCGGGGGCGTCGATCACCGCCATCGGCAGGCCGATCTCGTTGTTGCGGTTACCGGGGTTGAAGTAGGTGACGCCTGCGCGCTGCAGGATGGACACCACCAGCGCCTTGACGCTGGTCTTGCCATTGCTGCCGGTGATGGCGACCACCTTCTCCACGTGGTCGCGCTGCAGGCCCGCGGCGATGCGCGCGAGTGCGAGCAGCGTATCGGGCACGATGACCTGCGGCACGTCGACCTTGACCGCATGGTCGACCAGCACCGCGCTCGCACCGCGCATGGCGGCGTCATAGGCGAAGTCGTGGCCGTCGAAACGCTCGCCGCGCAACGCGACGTACAGGCTGCCCGGCACCAGCGCGCGGGTGTCGTGCGCAAGCGTGCCGATCACCAGGTCGTCGCCGACCAGTTCGCCACCCGCCCAGTGCGCCAGCAGGGAAAGGGGAAGACGCTTCATGCGCGCGCCTCCAGTGCCTGCCGCGCCACCGCGGTGTCGTCGAACGGGTGCCTGACGCCCTGGATTTCCTGGTACGGCTCATGGCCCTTGCCGGCCACCAGCACGATATCGTCGTTGCCCGCCTGTGCGATGGCATGGGCGATGGCCGCGCCACGGTCGCGCAGCACGGTGACGTCCTGCGGACGCGTGAAGCCGGCCAGGATGTCGGCGACGATGCGGTCACCATCCTCGCCGCGCGGATTGTCGTCGGTGACCACCACCACGTCGGCAAGCCGCTCGGCGATGGCTGCCATCTGCGGGCGCTTTCCGGTGTCGCGCTCGCCGCCGCAGCCGAACACGCACACCAGTCGCCCGTGCACGTGATCGCGCAGGCTGGACAGCGCCTGTTCGAGCGCGTCGGGCGTGTGCGCGTAATCGATCACCACCAGCGGCGCCTTCTCGTCGCCGCCCAGGCGGTTCATGCGGCCGTGGATCGGCATCAGCCGCGAGAGCGTGCGCGCGACGTCGGCCGGCGCATCGCCCAGCGCGTACAGCGTGCCGGCCACGGCCAGCAGGTTGTCCACGTTGAACCGGCCGAGCAGGCGCGACTGCACCGGGTTGGATTCGCTGCCGATGACCAGATCGAAACTGATGCCGCTGCCGTCCAGCCGCAGCTGGTCGGCGCTCATCTCGGCACCGGCCTGACCGCGCGAGCTCAGTCCGACGCGCTGCACGCCGTGCGGTAGGTTGCCGAACAGCTGGCGGCCGTACTCATCGTCCAGGTTGATCACCGCGGACTTCAGGTCGGGGCGCGAGAACAGCAGCGCCTTCGCTGCGCCGTACCGCACCATGTCGCCGTGGTAGTCCAGATGGTCGCGCGTGAGGTTGGTGAACACCCCCACGTCGAAATGCACCGCATCCACGCGCCCTTGGTCCAATGCGTGCGAACTGACTTCCATCGCTACCGCCTTGGCGCCGGCATCGCGGAACTGCGCAAGCAGCGCATGCATCTGCAGCACCAGCGGCGTGGTGAAGCCGGTCGGAACCACTTCGCCGTACATGCCCGCGCCCAGCGTACCGACCGTGGCGCAGCGGGTACCGCGCAGATGCCAAGCCTGGGCCAGCAACTGCACGGTGGACGTCTTGCCGTTGGTGCCGGTGACGCCCACCATCTTCATGTCCTGCGACGGCGAGGCGTGGAAGCGGTCGGCCAGTGCGCCCATGCGCGCGCGCAGGCCGGGCACCGCAATGGCGCCCTTCGGGGCTTCCAGGCCCTCGGGCACCGGCGGCTCGAACAGGATCGCACTGGCGCCCTTCTCCTTCGCCTGCTCCGCGAAGTTGAGCCCGTGCGCGCCGAATCCGGCGATCGCCACGAAGGCGTCGCCCGCCTGCACAGCGCGACTGTCCAGGGTGAGGCCACGCACCACGATGTCGCGCGGTACGTCGACGTCAGGCAGCAGTTCGGCCAGCGACATCATCCGCCTCATCGCGTCGCCCCCGCTTCCGGCAGGACCGCCTGCGGCGCAGCGAATGCGGGCAGGTCCGTGGCCTCCGGCACATCGTCGATGGCGGCTGCCGTGCCCGGCGCGCCGCCCGTGGTCTTCTGCGTGTTCTTGGCCTGCACCGCCAGCCAGGTTTCGATATCGTCCGGCGGTACATCCATCAGCCGCAGCGTCCCGTCCATCACGTCATGGAAGACCGGCGCGGCGACCAGTCCGCCGTAATAGCCACCTTCCTGCGAATCGTTGATCACCACCACGGCTGCAAAACGCGGATTGCTGGCCGGCACCAGGCCGGCGAAGAACGAGGCGTAGCGCCCCTTCGCGTAACCACCGCCCGAGGCGACACGGGCGGTGCCGGTCTTGCCCGCCACGCGGTAGCCCAGCACGCCGGCGCGCTTGGCGCCGCCTTGCGTCACCACGGTTTCCATCATGCCGACGACTTCGCGCGCGATCGCCGGATCCAGCATCTGCACGGTTTCGCCACGCTGGCCCTTCACGAACGTGGGCGTCACCAGCCTGCCGCCGTTGCCCAGCGCCGAGTAGGCGCGCGCGATCTGCAGCGGCGTCGCCGCCAGGCCATAGCCGTAGGACATCGTGGCCTTCTGCAGGCCGTTCCAGCGGTCCGGCGGCGCCAGCATGCCGGCGGATTCGCCCGGGAAGCCGCTCCCGGGCTTCTGGCCATAGCCGAAGCTGCGGATGCTGTCGTAGAAGTAGGCGTTCGGCAGCTTCTCGGCGATCTTGATCGAACCGATGTTCGAGCTCTTGGTGATCACGCCGGTGACGGTCAGCACCCCGTTGTTCCGCGGCACGTCCTTGATGGTGTAGCGGCTGTTCAACGCCATGTAGCCTGGATTGGTGTTGATCAGGGTGGAAGGCGTGACCGCCCCGGCCTTCAGCGCCGTCGAAACGGTGAGCGGCTTCATGGTCGAACCCGGCTCGAGCATGTCGGTCAGGGCGCGGTTGCGGCGCGCATCCGGCTTTACGCGATCGATCGCGTTCGGGTTGTAGGTGGGCAGGTTGACCATGGCGAGCACTTCGCCGGTGCTCACGTCCATGATCACGATGGAACCACTGCTGGCCTGATGCTCGATCAGCGCTTCACGCAGTTCACGGAAGGCCAGGTACTGGATGCGACGGTCGATGCTGAGCGTCAGGTCCTTGCCCGGCTGCGCGGAACGGATCAGGTCCACGTTTTCGACGATGCGGCCGCGGTTGTCGCGGATCACCTTCTTCGCGCCCGGCTCGCCGCTCAGCCATTCGTCGAAGGCCAGCTCCAGCCCTTCCTGTCCGCGGTCATCGACATTGGTGAAGCCCAGCACGTGCGCCATCGCCTCACCCTGCGGGTAGAAGCGGCGGAACTCGCGCTGCGAGAACACGCCCGGGATCTTGTGGTCCACGATGCGGCGCGCTTCGTCCGGATTGATGCGGCGCTTGAGGTACAGGAACTCCTTGTCCGCGCGCTGTGCCAGCCGCTGCGTCAGGTGGTCGACCGGCACCCCCAGCACTTTCGCCAGCTCCGGCAGGCGGTCGGGATTCTTCAGCAGTTCCTGCGGGTTGCCCCACACCGATTCCACCGGCGAGGACACCGCCACCGGCTCGCCATTGCGGTCGGTGATCATGCCGCGCGAGGTGGGGATCGGGATCTCGCGCAGGAAGCGCTCGTCGCCCTGCCGCTGGTAGAAGTCGTTGTTCACCAGTTGCACGTAGGCCGCGCGCCCGATCAGGCTGACCGAGCACAGGCCCATCGCGCCCAGCACCAGCGCCAGGCGGCCACGCAGGTTGAAGCGTGCGCGGTTGCGGTTCTTGACGGGTGCGGCGGTCATGGGCGGATCACCACGACGTCGTCCGTCTCCGGGAACTTCATCCCCAGCCGGGTGCGCGCGATCTGGTCGATGCGGTTGCTCTCCGCGACCGTGGCCTGCTCGAGCTGCAGGCGGCCGAACTCCACGTTCAGCTCGTCACGCGCGCGCTCCAGCCGGGTCACTTCGTCGAACAGCACGCGGTGGCGGTGGCGCGCGTAGATCACGCCGATGGCGGAGGCGATCGTGGCCAGCACCAGCACGGCGAGCAGCAGGCGGATCATGCGTCCACCGCCAGCTTTTCCGCCACGCGCAGCACCGCGCTGCGGGCGCGCGCATTGGCGGCGATCTCGTCGGCCTCGCCCTTCTGCGCATCGCCGATGGCGCGCAGCGTGGGGACGAACGTGTCCAGCGCGGGCAGGCGGCGATTGGCCGGGGGCGCCTTCGCATGCGTATTGATGAAGCGCTTGACGATGCGGTCTTCCAGCGAGTGGAAGCTGATCACGGCCAGCCGGCCGCCGGGCTTCAGGCGCTCCAGCGCGGCGTCCAGGCCCGTCTCCAGGTCGGACAGCTCGCGATTGATGTGGATGCGGATGGCCTGGAAGCTGCGCGTGGCCGGATGGATCTTGTCGCCGCGCGGCATGACCGACGCGATCACCGCGGCCAGGTCGCCCGTGCGGGTGAACGGCTGGGTGGCGCGGCGGGCGACGATGGCGCGCGCGATGCGGCGGCTCTGCTTCTCTTCGCCGTACGTCCACAGCACGTCGGCGATCTCGCGCTCATCGGCGCGTGCGATCCATTCCGCTGCGCTCTCACCGGACTCCGGGTCCATGCGCATGTCGAGCGGACCATCCTTGCCGAAGCTGAAGCCGCGCTCGGCCACGTCGAGCTGCGGCGACGACACGCCCAGGTCGAGCAGCACGCCATCCAGCCCACCGGCGGTTTCGTCCCACTGCGCCATCGACGCGAAGCTGCCGCGGCGGATCGCCACGCGCGCATCGCCGGCGAACGTCTGTCCGGCATGTGCGATCGCTTCGGGATCCTTGTCCATCAACAGCAGCCGGCCTCCCGGGCCGAGTCGTTGCAGCACGCCGCGCGCATGGCCTCCGCGCCCGAAGGTGCCGTCCAGGTACGTTCCGTCCTCTTTCACCTGCAGCCCTTCCATGACCTGCGTGTACAACACCGGCAAGTGCAGCGCGGGAAGGTGATCGGCCGGCGCGGACTGCCGCGTGCCGTCACCCTTGCTCACAAGCGCAACTCGAGCATGTGTGCGCTCAGATCGTCGTCGGTGAGGGTCTGACGGATCTGCGCGTGGTGTGCCTGCTCGCTCCAGAGTTCGAACTTCTCGCCCATGCCCAGCAGCACGGCCTTCTTCTCGATGCCCACCGCGCTGCGGTGGCTGGCCGGGATGCTGATGCGTCCGTTGCCGTCCAGTTCCACCGGCGACGCCGCACCCACCAGCTTCAGCTGCAGGCTGCGATGTGCGCGCTGGGTGGTCGGCAGCTTGTTGACGTCGTCACGGACGCGCTGCCATTCCTTTTCGGGGTACAGGTACAGGCAACCCGCTTCGAACGGGTTGTAGGTGATGACCAGGCGGTTCCCGCACTCGCGCGCGACCAAGTCACGGTAAGCGGTGGGTACCGCCAGCCGTCCCTTGTCGTCCACTGTGATGGCGGTCTCACCCTGAAACACGGCCCCTGCCTTCCCGGTTCGCTAAAAGAGCGATCAATTGAACCACGAAAAACCACGTAAAACCCGGTTTTCCCTCTGCTGCCCACATTAGCACCGCGCACAAGGTTGTCAACAGGCGACAGGACAAAAAATCACTTGGCGGATCAATGGCTTGCAACGAACTTCAGAGACTTGTTCAAGCCTTATCCACAAGTTGCTGTTTAGTCTCAAATTTTGAGATTGAAGGAGGGTTCAGTGAGGTGACCAAGGCTTCACGCGCTTCTCACGTTCCGCTGGTCGGGCCGACTGGCCCTGCGCGGGCACGCGGGTGAGAATCGGGTCATGTGCCTGCTTGCCCTCGCCTGGAAGACCCATCCGCGCTGGCGATTGCTGATGGCCGGCAACCGCGACGAGTTCCACGAGCGGCCCAGCGCCCCACTCGCCCACTGGACCGATCATCCGCGCGTGGTCGCGGGCCGCGACCTGCACTCCGGCGGCACCTGGGCGGGGGTGGACATCGAGGGGCGCATGGCGGTGGTCACCAACGTGCGGGATCCGGCCATCCAGCTGGCCGGCGCGCCCTCGCGGGGGCAGCTGGTGACAGGCTTCCTCGCCGGCACGGACACGGCCGACCACCAGGCCTGCGGCCTGCTGGCGGCTGCCGAGGTGTTTGCTCCGTTCAACCTGCTGCTCGCCGATGGCAGCCACTGCGAGTACGTCAGCAACTACCCGATCCCCCGCCGCACGGCGCTGGGACCGGGCATCCATGGCCTGTCCAACGGCGACCTGGACGAAGCCTGGCCCAAGACCGTCGCGCTGAAACAGCGGATGGCGGCGTGGCTGACCTCCGGCGAGACCGACGTCGCCGCGTTGTGGACGGCCCTGGCCGACGAAACACCCGCCGACGACAACGATCTGCCTGACACCGGCGTGGGCCTGGCGCTGGAGCGGATGCTTTCGCCCGCCTTCATCCGCGGCGAAAGCTACGGCACCCGCGCCTGCACGCTGATCGCGATCGACTACGACGGCCATGGCTGGATCAGCGAACGGCGGTTCGGGCCGGGCGGGATGTTCGAGGGGGAGACGACGTTGCGGATCGGACGCGTTGCGCAGTAGGTAGAGAGAGAAAGCTGGCTTGCTGACCGCTCCCTATCCGCGGACACACCCCGGTCGCGACTCACGTCGCTCCTGCAAGGAGCATCAGGGATCGCCCGCCTTACCCGCCCCCTGAGTCAGGGGGCGGCGAGCGCGCAGCGCGAGCGGGGGTCTGGAGGCCAAGGGCCTGGGGCCCAAGGTCTGCGCCGCAAACCTTGGGGCTTTCCAAAGCGCCGGTGGCGCTCTGGAAAGCGGCGGAGCCGGCCGATAAGCCGGGTTCTGTCGTGGACAGTCATTCCTCTAGGCGCAACGTCACCGTCACGCTCAAGCAACCTACCCGGACCCGACGCGGGCCGCGCCATGAGGTCCCTATTTGGTCTTGCTCCCGGTGGGGTTTGCCGTGCCGGTCTGTTGCCAGACTCGCGGTGCGCTCTTACCGCACCATTTCACCCTTGCCACGCATTCCGTCCACCTTGCGGTGGCTGGAACACTTGGCCGGACTTGCGTCCGGCAAGTGATCCTCGAAATCGTTCGGCGGTATCTTTCTGTTGCACTTTCCGTCGGCTTGCGCCGCCCAGGCGTTACCTGGCACCGTGCCCTGTGGAGCCCGGACTTTCCTCGGCATTGTTTCCAATGACGCGACTGTCTGGCCGGCTCCGCCATCTGCATTGTCGCACAGCTGCGCAGACCCTCCGATCCGTCGCGTTCACGACAGCCCATGCGCCAGCATGCCCACGAACGGCATCACCAGCACCAGCCAGGCCATCGGCATCCGAGCGACCGTCAGCGCGGCGAAGCCCGCCACCACCGCCACCACATCGCCAGGGCCAAGCACCGCCGCTGTCCACAGCGGGTCGTAGAGGGCGGCCAGCAGCAGGCCAACGACCGCAGCGTTGACGCCGGCCAGCACGCCGCGAATGCGGGGCCACGCGGCCGCGCGTTGCCAGAATGGCAACACACCCACCACCAGCAACCACGAGGGCAGGAAAATGGCGATCACCGCCAGCAGCCCGCCCGGCCATCCCCCGGGGCCAGCCTCCATCGCCGCCCCCAGGTAGCCGGCGAAGGTGAACAGCGGCCCCGGCATGGCCTGTGCTGCGCCGTACCCCGCCAGAAACGCATCCTGCGACAACCACTGAGGGTCCACCACGCCGGCCTGCAACAAAGGCATGACGACGTGACCACCCCCGAACACCGCTGCGCCGGTCCGATAGAAGACGGCAAACACGTCCAGCGGCTTACCCTCCGCGCCGCCGCCGCCCGCCGCGATCAGCAGCACCGCGAAAACCGCCAGCGCCAACGCACCCCAGTGCCGCGATGGCGTGCCCGACACGCTTGCGACTGGCGGCCTGGCCGCGCCCGGTTGAGCCAGCCCCACCAGCGCGCCCACGGCGATAACCGCCCATGGCATCCATGCCATCGGCCAGGCGAGCAACGCCGCTGCACATGCCAGCATCAACAGTCCCATCGTGACCGTGCGGCAGAAGGCACGCGCCATTCCCCACACCGCATGCGCCACCACGACCACCGCCAGCAGCTTGAAGCCGTGGATCAGTCCTTCGGGCACCGCGTTCCGCCACCAGGAGAGGCTCGCACCAAGAGACACCATCAGCAGCGCGGAGGGAAGCGTGAACCCGCACCAGGCGGCCAGCGCGCCCGGCAAGCCCGCGCGACCCAACCCGATCATCATGCCGACCTGGCTGCTGGCAGGTCCTGGCAGCATCTGGCCCAGGGCCACGATGTCGGCATACCCTGCTTCGTCCAGCCAGCGGCGACGCACGACGAACGCCTCACGGAAGTACCCCAGGTGCGCGAGCGGGCCGCCGAACGAGGTCATGCCCAGGCGCAGGAAGATCAGGAAGACACGCCAGGCTTCCATGGCATCAGCGGGGACGGCCGCATCCGGCCATCACGCGTCCGCCTTCATGCCGTACAGCGACTTGCGCGGGGCGCCGGTGATGTCAGCCGCCAGCCTGGCCGCCGTGGACGGCGGTAGGTGCGGACTGAGCATGGCGTAGACGCGGCGGCCTTCGGCCAGCTGGGCGTCGGAATCGTCGCCCGCGCCCTGCACGATGACCACGAACTCGCCCTTGCGCTGGTTGTCGTCGGCCTCGACCCGGGCATGCAGGCCGGCCAGGGTGCCATCCAGCACCGTCTCGAACAGTTTGGTCAGCTCGCGCGCCAGTACCGCCGGACGATCGTCGCCGAAGGCGATGCGCATGTCCGCCAGCGACTCGGCAATGCGGTGCGAGGACTCATAGAACACCAGGCTGCGGGTTTCCCCGGCGAGCAGCTGCAGCTGCTCGCGCCGCGCCGAGGATTTGGCCGGCAGGAAGCCCTCGAACACGAACCGGTCGCTCGGCAGCCCGGCCACGCTCAACGCCGCAATGGCGGCGCAGGCACCGGGAATGGGACTGACCTTCACGCCCGCGGCGCGCGCCGCGCGGACCACGCGATAGCCCGGATCGCTGACCAGCGGCGTGCCCGCATCGCTGACCAGCGCCAGCGACTCGCCCGCCAGCAGGCGCTCGACGATCCGCTGCGACAGCGCGTCCTCGTTGTGCTCGTGCAGCGCCACCAGCGGCTTTTCCACGCCGAAGTGCGACAGCAGCTGGCCGCTGCGGCGGGTGTCCTCGGCGCAGATCGCGGCCACGCCGCGCAGGGTGTCCAGCGCCCGTGGCGACAGGTCCGCCAGGTTGCCGATGGGGGTGGCGACGATGAACAGGGTTCCGGCGGACATTCCAGTGATTTTCCTTGCTGAGGGTAGAATCGTAGCCGGTTCCCCTGCTTGGCCGCTGACTACGCTTATGGATATGCGCTTCGGAAGGATCTTCGCCCTGCTGTTGACCGTGCTGCTGGCGGGCTGCGTCACCACGCCCGGCGGCGCCCCGACGACGACGACCTCGCGCTATGCCCCGGCGTTCGCGTCGGCGGCGGAACTGGCGCGGCAGGACGCAGCGCTTGCCGGCCAGGCCCGCACCGACAACACACGCGAGATCGACCGCCTGCTCGCCACGCTGGACGACGCCACGCTGGCCCGCGATGCCGCGGCGCTGCCGGCCGGCGACCCGCTGTACAACTTCGCCGGGCGTGCGCTGCAGCGTCGTGGCCTGCCGCTGCCGCGCCCGTTCGACCACGGTGCGCAGTGGCGCTTCGACGCCGCCAACCGCCCCGCCGCCGAGAGCGACGGCTACCGCCCGCCGGTGAAGATGGCCGTGCTGCTGCCGCTCTCCGGCAACCTCGCCACGGCCGCGGCGCCGGTGCGCGACGGCCTGCTGGCCGGCTATTACGCCGAACGCCGCCGTCGCCCGGAAATCCAGTTCTACGACACCGTCGGTACCGCCGCGGGTGCGATGGACGCCTACAACCGCGCGGTGGCCGCCGGCGCCGACTTCGTCGTCGGGCCGCTGGGCCGTGATGAAGTCAGCGCACTGTTCCAGCAGCCGGCACTGGCCGTACCGGTGCTGGTGCTGAATCGCGGTACCGTCGCGCCGCCCGCCGGCAACGCCGGTTTCTCGCTGGCGCCGGAAGACGACGGCATCGCCGCGGCCGAATACCTGCTGGCCCGCGAGCGCCGCAACGCGTTGATCATCGAAGGCAGCGACGACAACGGCCGCCGTGCATCGCAGGCGTTCCGCCAGCGCTTCACCGAACGCGGCGGCAAGGTGGGGCGCGTCATCAGCGTCGCGGAAACGCCGGGCGACCTGTCGGCGACCCTGGGTGCCGCCGGCCAGGAGGGCGTGGATGCCGTGTTCCTGGCGGTGAAGGGTTCCACCGCGCGCAGCCTGACCCCGCAGCTGGCGCTGGCCGGCCTGGGTGGCAAGACCCGCGTGGGCACGTCGCAGCTGACCTCCGGCACCGGCAAGGTGGTCGATGACGTGGCGCTCGACGGCATCATCTTCCCCACCGAGACCTGGACATCGCGCGGCCTGGCGTCGCTGCCTGCCGCCAGCGTCACCGGTGAGCGGTTGCCGACCGCACGTGGTCCGGCGGCGCGCCTGTTCGCCTTCGGCTACGACGCCTGGTTGCTGACGGCCTATCTGGAAAAACTGGCGCTGGGCGCCAACACCGAAATCCGCGGCGCCACCGGCCGCCTGCAGCTGGACGGCTTCGGCAACGTGGTGCGCGCACCGTCGTGGTCGACGTTCAGCGGCGGCCAAGCGGTGCCCGTGGCGGATGGCGGTTGACCGACGCGCCCGCGGCCAGGCCGCGGAAGCCGCTGCCCGCACGTTGCTGATGCGTGCCGGCCTGAAGGACATCGCCGCCAACGCCAACTACCGTGGCGGCGAACTCGACCTGGTGATGCAGGACACCGACCGCACCGGTCAGCGCACGCTGGTGTTCGTGGAAGTGCGCTACCGCCAATCGCGTGCCTTTGGTGGCGGCGCGGCTTCGGTGGACCTGGGCAAGCGCCGCCGGCTGGTGCATGCCGCCCAGCGCTTCCTGCTGGACCATCCCGCGCATGCGGACGACGCGTGCCGCTTCGACGTCGTGGAAGCGGAAGGCGATCCCGAAGCACCCCGGCTGGCGTGGATCAAGGACGCCTTCCGCGCGGACGATGCTTAGCGCGGCGTCGCGCGCCGGCCAGCCACCTACAATGCCGGCATGTCGACCTCACTTCCCTCTTCGCTGGATGACGAACTGTCCGCCCTGCTCGGCGATGGCTGGCTGACCGACGACGCGGCGCGGCGGCGTCATGGCGAGGACGATTCGCGCCGTGCGGCATTGCCCGACGGCGTCGCCCTGCCCCGCACGCGCGAGCAGGTCATCGCGCTGGTCCGTGCCTGCCGCCGCCATCGCGTGCCGATCGTGGCGCGTGGCGCGGGAACGGGCACCACCGGCGCCGCCGTTCCGACGCATGGGGGCATCGTGGTCTCGTTCGCGCGCATGAACCGCATCCTGGAACTGCGCACGGCGGACCGCTGCGCCGTGGTCGAACCCGGCGTACTCAATGGCGAACTGCAGCAGGCATTGATGCCGCACGGCCTGTTCTGGCCGCCGGACCCTTCCAGCGCAGACCTGTGCAGCGTGGGCGGCAACCTGGCCACCAATGCCGGCGGCCCGCGCGCCGTGAAGTACGGCACGGCGCGCGACAACGTGCTGGGGCTGGTCGCGGTGACGGGCACCGGCGAACTGGTCCGCTGCGGCGGTGCGTACACCAAGGATTCGACGGGGTACGACCTGACCCATCTGATCACCGGCAGCGAGGGCACGCTGGCATTGATCGTCGAAGCCACGCTGAAGCTTTCGCCCCGTCCGGTCGCGCAGGCCGGCCTGCGCGTGCTTTACCGCGATGCGGCGGCAGCGGCGGCGGCGGTATCGCGCATCATGGCGCGGCCGGTGACGCCGGCCATGCTGGAATTCATGGACCGCAACGCCATCGCGCTGATCCGCCGCCATGGCAGCGACGTGCCCGAGGCCGGCGCCATGCTGCTGGTCGAAGCCGATGGCGATGACGACACGCTTCCCTACGCGCTGCAGGCCTTGGCCGACGCCGCCGAAGGCGACGGCATGCTCGCGCTGGATGTCGCCGCCGACGGCAGTGCGCGCGACCGGCTGTGGGCCGCGCGACGCGCGCTTTCACCGGCGTTGCGCACCATCAAGCCCGGCAAGATCAACGAGGACGTGGTGGTGCCGGTGTCGCGCATTCCCGACCTGGTGGCGGGCGTGGAAGCCCTTGCCGACGCGTCGCGGCTTCCGATCGTCGTGTTCGGCCATGCCGGCAACGGCAACCTGCACGTCAACATCATGTACGACGACGGCGATCCCGCCGAAACCGCGCGCGCACAGGCGGCGCTTCCACGGGTGTTCGCGCAGGTGCTGGCGCTGGGCGGCACGCTGTCGGGCGAACACGGCATCGGCCTGAGCAAGCGCGACTTCATGGCGGATGCGTTCACACCGGCCACGCTGGAGTTGATGCGCGCGGTGAAGACCGCGTTCGACCCCGACGGCATCCTCAATCCCGGCAAGGTGCTGCCGCCAGCACCTTTGTAGGAGCGGCGTGAGTCGCGACCGCACGGCCAGCGCCCGGGAGATCAAGGGGCGCTGGTACTCGTCCGGACGCGCGACCGCGTTCATGCAGACGGAAAGTCCGGAGTCGCGACTCACGTCGCTCCCACGACCGCCTCATTGCTACGCGAAGTGGTCGTAACCGTGGCGCGACGACGACCATCGCGTGCCATCGGAATGCACCGGCCGCACACCGTCGCCCGCCACCATGCGGCCTATACGCGTGATCCGCAGGCCGAGCTGCAATGACACGGCTTCGACGCTTGCGCGTGCATCGGCGTGCGCGGTGAAACAGAGTTCGTAGTCGTCGCCACCACTGGCCTGCAAGGGAGCGCGCGTCGCTGCATCGAACGCGGCGCACAAGGCCTCCGACGCAGGCAACGCATCGATATCGACCTGCGCCGCCAGCCCGCTCCGCGATGCGATGTGGCCCAGGTCGGCCAGCAGGCCGTCGGACACATCGACGCAGGCCGTGGCGATGCCGCGCAATGCGCGACCCGCCTCCACGCGTGGCGTCGGCCGGTCCAGGCGCGCGCGCAGCAGGGGTGGCGACGGGCGATCCAGCAGGGCGAGTCCGCCCGCCGCATCGCCCAGGGTTCCCGTCACCCAGACATCATCGCCGACCCGGGTCGCGTCGCGTCGCAGCGCATGTTCCGGTTCCACCAGGCCCATCGCCGTCACCGAGATGGACAGCGGCCCGCGCGTCGTGTCGCCACCGACCAGCGCGACGCCATGCTGCGCCGCCAGCGGCAGGAACCCATCAAGGAAGGCATCGATCCACACCGGATCCGCCTGCGGCAGGGACAGCGACAGGGTGCACCACGCCGGTTGCGCGCCCATCGCGGCGAGGTCGGAGAGGTTCACGGCAAGCGCTTTCCAGCCGATATCGGCCGGGACGGTGTCGTGCGGAAAGTGGATGCCGGCATTCAAGGTGTCGGCGGTGACCACGAGCTGCAGGCCGGCGGGAACCGCCAGCAGTGCGGCGTCGTCGCCGATGCCCAGCAGCACGTCACCTCGCGTGGTCGCACGGCCGCGGATGCGGGCGATCAGGTCGAACTCACCGGTGCTCATCGGACGAGCATACCGCGCGGCCGGCGCGCCCCAGGGGCGTGGGCACCGGCACTGCGATCAGCGGGGCTTGGCGGTCGCTTCGGCGGGACGCCACGCTACCGCGGCATGGTCAAGCACGCCGTTGACATAGGTGTGTCCGTGTTCGGCGCCGAATCGCTTGGAGGTCTCGATGGCCTCGTTCAGCACCACGCGGTACGGCACGTCGATGCGATGGCGCAGCTCGTAGGCGGCGATGCGCAGCACGGCGCGCTCGATGGGATCCACTTCCTCGACGGTGCGGTCGAGGTAAGGCAGCAAGGCTTCGTCCAGGTCGGCGCGATGCCGCACCACGCCACGCACCAGATCCTCGAAGTACTCGAGGTCGGCGATCTCGTGGGCCTGTTCGTGTGCGAACTGGGCGATCACCTGCCCCACTTCGCCGCCGGACATCTGCCACGCATAGACGGCCTGCAGCGCGCGGCGACGGGCGCGGGCGCGCGTGACCGGGTCGACGCCGTCCTTGCGCGGGGAATGGGGATGTCGGCTCACGTCTGCTCCTGCGATTCTTGGGTTACGGCAACTGTTCCAGCAGCTGCGCCATCTCGATGGCGGCCAGCGCGGCCTCCTCGCCCTTGTTGCCGTGGCTGCCGCCTGCGCGGGCCTCGGCATCTTCGATGCGTTCCACCGCCAGCACGCCGTTCACCACCGGCACGCCGGAATCCAGCTGCACGCGCATCAGGCCTTCGGCGCAGCGGTCGGCGACATGTTCGTAGTGGCGCGTGTCGCCCCGGATCACGCAGCCCAGCGCGATGATGGCGACGTGCCGGCCGTCGCCGGCCAGGCGTGCGGCCGCGACCGGGATCTCCCATGCGCCCGGCACACGCACCACGTCCACCGCATCGTCGGCCACGCCGTTTCCGGCCAGGCTCTGGCGCGCACCGGCGACCAGCACATCGGTGATGCGCGGGTTCCAGCGGCTGGCGATGATCGCGAAGCGGGCGCCTTCGGGGGCGCGCAGATCGCCTTCGTAATGGGGCATGGCGGGATTCCTTGGGGTGGGGGAGTTTAGCAGGCGCCGGGGCGGGACCCGTTGCGGTCCCTGGGATACGTCAGGGCGCGACGTACTCGACGACATCCAGGCCGAAGCCGGCCAGGCCCACCTGCCGGCGCGGCGTGCCCAGCACGCGCAGCCTGCCGAGGCCCAGGTCGGCCAGGATCTGCGCACCGGCACCGTTGCGGCGCCATTGGCCCACGTCCTTGGCATGCGGACTGGCTTCGGGCTGCTTGCAGAGACGGGCCAGCAAGGCGTCGGCGTTGCGCGGCTCGGACAGCACCACCATCACGCCGCGCCCCTCGGCGGCGATCGCCCGCAGCGCATCGGTGGCATGCACGCCGAAATCGTCGCGCCGCCAGTGCAGCAGGTCGCTCAGCGGGTTTTCCACCTGCACGCGCACCAGCGTGGGCGTGGCCGCATCGGGCATACCGCGCACCAGGGCGAAATGCAGGTCATGGGCGATGCGATCGCGATAGGTCACCAGCCGGAACGGACCGAACTCGGTCTCGATGTCGCGTTCGTCGACGCGCTCGACGGTGTGTTCGGTGGCCAGCCGATAGGCGATCAGGTCGGCGATGGAACCCATCTTCAGGCCATGCTCGCGCGCGAAGACTTCCAGCTGCGGGCGGCGCGCCATGCTGCCGTCCGGGTTCAGCACCTCCACCAGCACGCCGGCCGGTTCCAGCCCGGCCAGCATCGGCAGATCGCTGGCCGCCTCGGTGTGCCCCGCGCGCGTCAGCACGCCGCCGGGCTGGGCGATCAGCGGGAAGATGTGGCCGGGCTGGCTGAGGTCGCTGGGCTTCGCATCCGGCCGCACGGCGGTACGCACGGTGTGCGCGCGATCGTAGGCGGAAATGCCGGTCGTCACGCCCTCCGCCGCCTCGATGCTGACGGTGAAGTTGGTGTGGAACTGCGCCGTGTTGGTCTGCACCATCGGCGCCAGGCCCAGCTGCGTGCAGCGCTCGCGCGTCAGCGACAGACAGACCAGGCCACGCGCGTGGGTGACCATGAAGTTGATGTCGGTCGGCTTGACCAGTTCGGCCGCCATGATCAGGTCGCCTTCGTTCTCGCGGTCCTCGTCGTCGACGATGACGACCATGCGGCCGTTGCGGATCTCTTCCAGCAGTTCGGGAATCGATGCGAAGTTCATGCGGCGTCTCCGGCGGCGCGCGCGCCCAGCAGGCGCTCGACATAACGGGCGACCAGGTCGATCTCCAGGTTCACCGCATCACCCACCGCCGTGTGCGCGAAGGCGGTATGCGCCACGGTGTGCGGGATCAGCGCGACCTCGAAGCCCTCCTCATCCACTTCGTTGACGGTCAGGCTGACGCCATCGACGCAGATCGAGCCTTTCTTCGCGATGTACTTGAGCAGCGCATCCGGCGCGGCGAAACGCCAGCGCTGCGCGCGGGCATCGTCATGGATGCCGATGACGGCACCCAGGCCATCGACGTGGCCACTGACCAGATGCCCCCCAGCCGGTCGGTCGGGCGCATGGCACGCTCCAGGTTGACGGCGGCACCGGGCGCCAGGCGGCCCAGCGTGGTCAGCGCCAGCGTCTCGGTCGAAGCATCGGCCTGGAAGCTCGAAGCGTCGAAGGCGATCACGGTCAGGCACACGCCGTTCACGGCGATGCTTTCGCCCAGCTGCACGGCATCGAACGGCAGGCTGCCGACGGCAACGGTCAGGCGGACATCGCCGCCCACGGCGTCCAGCGCGGCGATGCGACCGACCCCTTCGATGATGCCGGTGAACATCAGCACAGCTCCCGATGACGGGTGGCGCGGACAAGGGAAATGGTCTGGGGCATGGGACGTCTCTCGCAGGCAGGCAAGCGAAAAACGCCTCCGGGGCGCGAAGGCAGGCGCACGACCCCGCGCGGGCGCGCGGATCGGCGATGCCGTCTTCTTTCATCCGGACTATGACCGTCGGCTCCGGCATCTGACCGGATCTGCTGACCCTCCGATGGGACCGGAGGCGCTCGCGGGCTCGTCGCTGGGCGACCTACCGCCGGTGGGGAATCTCGCCCCGCCCTGAAGACGTTGTTGGTGGTGTGCCGGCGGACCGGCGGGCACATTCTACACCCCGCCCTCGCGGTCGGCCCCCGAACGCACTGTTCCGCCCGTTACAGGGGCTTCCTGCGCAGGTGCAGGATCAGCGGCCAGCGCATCGTGCGGACGCGCGCGGGATCGCCCCAGGCCTCGGCAAGCGCCGGCGTGTGCGCATAAACCGGATCCTGCCCGGTGGCCGCGCGGTAGCTGGCGGTGGCCGACAGACTGGTGAAGTAGCCCAGCAGCGTGGGCAGGTTCCACTGCGCGGTCAGCCACAGGCGTGGCGCGGGCAGCAGGTCGAACGGCCAGACGTAATCGCCGTAGCCCATGTCCACGTCATCGCGTTCCGGCGGCCAGTAGGGGTCGATGTCGTCGCGGACCTTTTCCGCCACGTCGGCCAGGTCGTCTTCGAACACGATGTCCTGATAGGTCCACGCCGCCAGCACGCCACCCGGGCGCAGCACGCGCTCACAGGTGGCGAAGAAGCGATAGCGGTCGAACCAGTGCAGGGCCTGCGCCACGGCCACCAGGTCGACGCTTTCATCGGTGAGCGCCGTGGTCTCGGCGACTTCCACCGCCAGCGTGACGTGGGCGTCCGGCAGGTCATGCGCCCAGTGCCGCTGGATCTGCGCCGCGCTGGGATCGGTCGCATGCACGTGCGCGAACCGCGCGGCCAGCCCCCGCGTCGCCTGCCCGCTGCCGCAGCCCGGCTCCCACACCCGTGCCGTCGGCGGCACCGTCGCCGCGATGGCATCGTAAAGTGCGTCGGGATACGTGGGACGCGACGCGGCGTAGACGTCGGCAACCCCCGAGAAGTGGTCCTTGAACGCGGTCATGGCAGGGTTACGTCAATGGCGGTCGGTCGGTTGCATCAGCAGGCGCTGATCTTCGCCAATCGTACGGGCGTCCACAATCGCCAGGTGCAGCCGCTGCGCCATCGCCTCGATGCCCAGGCCGCCAAACAGCGGGCGCGCATCGTCGCCGAGCAGCACCGGCGCCACGTACAGCAGCACCTCGTCGGCCAGGCCCGCCGCCAGGAAGGCACCGGCCAGCGTCGCGCCGGCCTCCACGTGCACTTCGTTGATGCCGCGCTGCGCGAGCAGTTCCAGCACCGCGCGCAGGTCGAAATTGCTGCCGGTCGCCGGCGCCACGACGCGTGGCACCTCCACGCCGCGGGGCGGCTTCGCCTCGGCCGCATGCACGTAGAGCGTGGGCGCGCCGCCCTCGCGCACGTGGCCGCGCGCAACCGTCGCCAGGCCCGGGTCCAGTACCACGCGCAACGGCGGCTCGAAGGGAGTGTCGTCGCCGAACCGAACGGTCAGCGACGGATCGTCGGCCAGCACCGTGCCCGCGCCGGTCAGGATGGCACCGGCGCGCGCCCGCCAGCGCATGACGTCGCGGCGCGACGGCTCGCCGCTGATCCACTTGGAATCGCCGTTGGCCATCGCGGTACGGCCATCCAGGCTGGTGGCCAGCTTCACCCGCACCCAGGGCCGGCCGCGCTCGATGCGGGACAGGAATCCCCGGTTCAGCCGCCGCGCCTGGGCTTCCATCAAGCCGGACTGCACCGCGATGCCGGCCGCGCGCAGCCGGTCGAAGCCCGCGCCATCCACCTGCGGGAAGGGATCGCGCATCGCGGCCACCACGCGCGCGACTCCCGCCGCGACCAATGCCTCCGCGCAAGCGCCGGTGCGCCCGGTATGCGCGCACGGCTCCAGGGTGACGTAGGCGGTGGCGCCCTTCGCCCGCTCTCCTGCCGCCTGCAGGGCGAAGACCTCCGCATGCGGCTCGCCCGCCTTCCTGTGCCAGCCCTCGCCCGCGACGTCGTCACCATGGGCAATGACGCAGCCGACCATCGGATTCGGACGCGTGGTGTAGGCGCCCCGTTCTGCCAGTCGCAGCGCGCGGGCCATGTGCAGGTGGTCGGTGGCGGTGAAGTTCGTATCGTTCACGGAAGCGGCATCCTCGTTCTGGCGCCGTCATCCGGCGGTCCCGGCAGGCGGGGTTCGATCGCCATCACCGTGACCGACAACGGTCCCAGCGGCAGGTGGTCGTGCACGCGCCATCCCAGCGCGCGGTAGTAGTCCACGGTGTCGGTGCAGTAGAGGTACAGCGTGGGCACGCCCAGCGCGGCGGCATCGGCCACGCAGCGCGCGACCAGCGCGCGGCCCACGCCATGGCGGCGGGCCGCGGGCTTGACCACCAGGCTGGCCAGCCAGGGGGAATACTGGCGGATATCGTCATGGTCGTTCTGCAGCAGGCTGACCGAGCCCAGCCAGTCGTCGCTATCCACGGCCACCAGCGTGGTGGGGATGGCGCAACGTTGCGTGTGGGTCCGGAGTTCTTCTTCCGCCTGCGGCAGCGTCCAGTCCGGCAGCAGCGCACCGAATGCGTCCACGTGCGCGGCGGCCAGCGAATGGGCCAGCGCCATGCGGTCGCTCAGGTAGACGATGTCCACGCGCCTCAGCGCTTCTTGGACTTGTCGAGGTTCTTGTCGAACGGCACCACGTCGCCGCCCAGCAGCGGCAACTGGCCGCTGGCGCTGGGCAGGTCGCGTTCGAGCTTCTCGATCTCCTCGCGGAAGTCGGCCACGTCCTCGAAGCTGCGATAGACCGACGCGAAACGCACGTAACCGACGTGGTCGAGCTTGCGCAGCTCGTTCATGACGAACTCGCCGATCCGCCGCGAGGCGATTTCGCGTTCACCGCTCATGCGGATGCCGTGTACCACCGCGCGCACCGCCGACTCGATCTGCTCTTCTGAAACCGGACGCTTCTGCAACGCGCGGTCGAAGCCCGCGCGCAGTTTGCGGGCATCGAACGTATCGCGGCGGCCATCGCTCTTGATGACCGCCGGCAGCTTGATCTCGATGTTCTCCAGCGTGCTGAAGCGCTCCCCGCAGGCCTCGCACTCGCGCCGGCGCCGGATCGTCGCGCCGTCTTCGGAGACCCGCGAATCGATGACGCGGGTGTCGGTGTGCTGGCAGAAGGGGCAGTGCATCCGATCAGCCGTAAACCGGGTACTTGCGGCACTGTGCGGTGACGTTGTCCCGCACCTTCGCCAGCACCGCTTCGTCGGCGGGCGCGTCGAGCACGTCGCAGATCCAGTTGGCCAGGTCGATGCAGTCCTGCTCGCCGTAGCCGCGCGTGGTCACCGCGGGCGTGCCGATGCGCAGGCCCGAGGTCACGAAGGGCTTGCGCGGGTCGTTCGGCACGGAGTTCTTGTTGACGGTGATGTGCGCCTTGCCCAGCGCCTCTTCCGCATCCTTGCCGCTGACGTCCTTGCCGATCATGTCGACCAGCATCAGGTGGTTCTCGGTACCGCCGGACACGATCTTGTAGCCGCGCGCGATGATCGTCTTCGCCATCGCCTGCGCATTCTTGACCACCTGCGCCTGGTAGGCCTTGAATTCCGGCTCCAGCGCTTCCTTGAAGGCGACGGCCTTGGCCGCGATGACGTGCATCAGCGGGCCGCCCTGGATGCCCGGGAAGACGATGCTCTGCAGCTTCTTCTCGATCTCTTCGCCCGCACCCTTGGCAAGGATGATGCCGCCACGCGGACCGCGCAGCGTCTTGTGGGTGGTCGAGGTGACCACGTGGGCGTGCGGCAGCGGATTCGGGTAGACGCCGGCGGCCACCAGGCCCGCCACGTGCGCCATGTCGACGAACAGGTAGGCGCCGACCTTGTCGGCGATGGCGCGGAAGCGCGCCCAGTCCACCACCTGCGAATAAGCGGAGAAACCGGCCACGACCATCTTCGGCTTGTGCTCCAGCGCCAGCCTCTCGACTTCGTCGTAGTCGATCAGGCCCTGGTCGTTCACGCCGTACTGGATCGCATTGAAGAGCTTGCCGGAGGCGTTGACCTTGGCGCCGTGGGTCAGGTGGCCGCCATGGGCCAGGCTCATGCCCAGGATGGTGTCGCCGGGATTCAGCAGGGCGAAATACACGGCCTGGTTGGCCTGCGAGCCGGAGTGCGGCTGCACGTTGGCGTAGTCGGCGCCGAACAGCTGCTTCACGCGGTCGATCGCCAGCTGCTCGGCGATGTCCACGTACTCGCAACCGCCGTAGTAACGCTTGTGCGGATAGCCCTCGGCGTACTTGTTGGTCAGCACGCTGCCCTGGGCCTCCAGCACGCGCGGACTGGCGTAGTTCTCGCTGGCGATCAGCTCGACGTGGTCTTCCTGGCGCTGGGCTTCGGAGGCGATGGCCGCCGCCAGTTCAGGGTCGTAACCTTCGATACGGGCATCGCGCGGGAACATCGTCACTCCGGGGCTGGAAACGGGGGCTCCGATTGTAACGGTTCCCCGCTGACGGTTCCCGCCCCGCCCGACCGCGCCCGGGCCGCCCGCCGGCCCCCGCGACATGGGCGGGTGGACAAATTGGCGCCCCACCCCCATATCCGCGATAATCCCGGTCATCCCGATTTTCCTTTCGCGGCCCCTGCCCGGCAGGCCGCCGCTGTCCGTCTGCGGAGTTCCCAGCAATGTCGCAATACATCTACACCATGAACGGCGTCAGCAAGATCGTGCCGCCGAAGCGCCAGATCATCAAGGACATCTCGCTGTCGTTCTTCCCGGGCGCCAAGATCGGCCTGCTGGGCCTGAACGGCGCGGGCAAGTCCACCGTGCTCAAGATCATGGCCGGCGTGGACACGGACTTCCAGGGCGAAGCCCGTCCGCAGCCCGGCATCAAGGTCGGTTACCTGGCCCAGGAGCCGGAGCTGGACCCGACCAAGACCGTGCGCGAAGCGGTCGAGGAAGGCGTGGGCGAAGTGCTGCAGGCGCAGGCCGCGCTGGACCGGATCTATGAAGCCTATGCCGAGGAAGGCGCCGACTTCGACAAGCTGGCCGCCGAGCAGCAGCGCCTGGAGGCCATCCTGGCCGCCGGCGATGCGCACATGGTGGAGCAGCAGCTGGAAGTGGCCGCCGACGCGCTGCGCCTGCCGCCGTGGGATGCCATCGTCGGCAATCTGTCGGGCGGCGAGAAGCGCCGCGTGGCACTGTGCCGCCTGCTGCTGCAGAAGCCGGACATGTTGCTGCTCGACGAACCCACCAACCACCTGGATGCCGAATCGGTGGAGTGGCTGGAACAGTTCCTCGCCCGCTACACCGGCACCGTGGTGGCGGTCACCCACGACCGCTACTTCCTCGACAACGCCGCCGAATGGATCCTGGAACTCGACCGCGGCCGCGGCATTCCGTGGAAGGGCAACTACACCGACTGGCTGGTGCAGAAGGAAGAGCGCCTGAAGCAGGAAGACAACCAGGAAAAGGCCCGCCAGAAAGCCATCCAGAAGGAACTGGAATGGTCGCGCCAGAACGCGAAGGGCGGCCGCAGCAAGGGCAAGGCGCGCCTGGCCCGCCTGGACGAACTGCAGTCGGTCGACTACCAGCGCCGCAACGAGACCAACGAGATCTTCATCCCGCCGGGCGAGCGCCTGGGCAACAGCGTGGTCGAGTTCAAGAACGTCTCCAAGACCTTCGGCGACCGCCTGCTGATCGACAACCTGAGCTTCCTGGTGCCGGCCGGCGCCATCGTCGGCATCATCGGCCCGAACGGCGCCGGCAAGTCCACGCTGTTCAAGATGATCACCGGCGTGGAAAAGCCCGACTCCGGCACCATCAACCTGGGCCCGACCGTCAAGCTGGCGTACGTGGACCAGAGCCGCGACAAGCTGGAAGGCAACCACAACGTCTTCCAGGAAGTCTCCGGCGGCCTGGACATCCTCAACATCAACGGCGTGGAAATCCAGTCGCGCGCGTACATCGGCCGCTTCAACTTCAAGGGACAGGACCAGCAGAAGCTGGTGGGTTCGCTGTCCGGTGGTGAACGCGGCCGCCTGCACATGGCCAAGACGCTGCTGCAGGGTGGCAATGTGCTGCTGCTCGACGAACCGTCCAACGACCTGGACATCGAAACGCTGCGCGCGCTGGAAGACGCACTGCTCGAATTCCCCGGCAACACCTTCGTCATTTCGCATGACCGCTGGTTCCTGGACCGCATCGCCACGCATATCCTCGCCTTCGAAGGCGACAGCCACGTGGAGTTCTTCCAGGGCAACTACCGCGAGTACGAGGAAGACAAGAAGCGCCGCCTGGGTGCCGAAGGCGCGCAGCCGCACCGCCTGCGGTTCAAGGCGCTGAAGTAAGCATCGCCTCTGAGATGAAGATGCCCGCCGATCGGCGGGCATTTTTTTTCGCGATGTGGTCCGCGTGGATGCGCAGGGCCACCCTCCGTATCAATGCCTGCGGCAGCTTCAAACAGCAGCAGCAACGCGGAATACCGATTCATCCATCCCGCCGCATGTACTGGGGCGGCTTCATCGCCGCAGCGATGCGCCTGCCGACCTCGCGTAAACCGAAGATCGCCGGATTCCGGTGCGGCGCCCGTGCGCGTCCAACAGGCTCGCCGGGGCCGCCCCATCCGGGGGCAAACACGCACCGCAACGGTGCCGGTTAAAGCCGTCCGCATCCGGGCCGATAGCGCCTCAACAACGGGACCCGCTTCACGCTGCCGCGCTCGCCGCATCGCATCGTGCCGGTCCCGCCCTTCCCCAAGGAGCCCCATGAACGCACGTGCTGTCGCCCCCGTTTCCGATGCCGGCATCGACGACCATATCCAGTCGGTGTCCGGGCTCTCGGATTCCCTGCTCAAGCAGCTGCGGCAGTCGCTGCAACGCATCGACGAAATCAACCGCATCACCCGCATCATCTCGATGAACGCACGCATCGAAGCCGTCCGCATCGGCGCGGCCGGGCGCAGCTTCGGCGTGATCGCCGAGGAAATGGACACGCTGTCGCGCCGCGTCAGTGAAACCGCGCAGGACATCGACCGCATGGCCGGGCGCACCAGTACCGACCTGCGCGAGCGCCTGGACCAGTTGCAGAACGATGTGCGGCGCACGCGCCTGACCGACCTGGCATTGGCCAACATCGACCTGATCGACCGCAACCTGTACGAGCGGAGTTGCGACGTGCGCTGGTGGGCCACCGACGGCGCGATGGTGGCCGCTGCGCAGGACCCGCAACCCGCCGCCCTGGCGCATGCGAGCCAGCGCCTGGGACAGATCCTGGATTCCTATACCGTCTACTTCGACCTGGTGCTGACCGACCTGCACGGCAACGTGCTGGCCAACGGCCGGCCACGGCAGTACCGCTCCGCCGGGCAATCCGTGGCGGGTCAGGATTGGTTCCAGAGCGCCATGCGGACGGACAGTGGCGAGGCGTTCGGCTTCCAGTCGATGCATGCCAGTACGCTGGCAGGTGGCGAGCGGGTCCTGGTGTACTCCTGCACGGTGCGCGAAGGCGGTCGCGTGCAGGGCCGCGTGCTGGGGGTGCTGGGTATCGTGTTCCGCTGGGACGCACTGGCACAGACCATCGTGGAAAACACCCCGCTGTCGGAAGCCGAGTGGCGGCGCAGCCGGGTCTGCATCATCGATGCCCAAGGTCATGTGCTGGCCGATTCGGCGGGCCAGGGTGGCAATGGACGGCTGGAACTCCCCGGCCGGGACGCACTGTTCGCCGTGCCGCGCGGCGCGGCGGAAGAGATGCTCGAGGGGCGCCCGCACTGCATCGCGCAGGCGGCCTCACCCGGCTACGAGACCTACCGCACCGGATGGCACTGCGTGATCCTGCAGGCGGTCGGCTGACGGCCGCGCGTCAGGCCAGCCAGACCTCGCCATCGCGGATCTCGACGGGGACGCTGCGCAGGGAATCACCGCGGCACGGCCCTGCGATGCAGTCGCCGCGGACGAGTTCGAAGGAAGCGCCGTGCGCGGCACACACCAGGTAGCCATCCTTGCTTTTCAGGAACTGCCCCGGCGCCCAGTCCAGGCGCCGGCCTGCGTGCGGGCATACGTTCAGCCAGGCACGGACCTCGCCGCTGTCCCGATGGAGGATCAAGGACTCGGCATCGTCGCCGATCATGGTCTCAATTTCGGCAAATCCACCGTCGGCGATGTCGTTCAGGGCAATCAGTCGCATGGCGATTAACGAAGTTCTCACACGGTCATCAAACGGTCACCCGATACTGCATGCACCGGCCCCGGCCGCATTCTGTCACGACGCCCGACCATGTACGCACGCCATTTCCAGTTCAACGCCTTCCGCCATGCCTTCGCTCCGCGCAAGCCGCGCCATCCGCTGTTGCGGGTCGGCCTGGGCCTGCTGGGTGTCGTGTTGCTGGGGGTGCTGGTGTTCTTCAGCGTGTTCGTGGGCGCGGCGATGATCGCCGCCGGGCTGGTCTACAAGCTGGTGCGCCAGCGTGGCAAGCCGCAGGCACGCGACGCCCGCGTGGTCGATGCCGAATACAGCGTGGTCCGCAAGCCGCGCCCACTGGAATCATCGGTTCCCGCACCCTCAATCGCGTCGCAACGCGCCTAGACGGTGAGTAGGGGCGTGTTCGCGCGACGCTCGCTTGGCAGGCGCCAGGAAACAGTGTAGCGCGCCGGAAACTGCAAGCCTGCCTGACGCCTTGCGCGCAATCCTCCTCCAAGCCAGCCGCTGCGCGGCCTGCGTGATTGATGCGGTACCCGTCCCGCATATCACTCGCCTAAACTCTGCGGTCGCACTCCCTCTGTGGCCGCCATGACCGACATCATTCCCGCCCCGCCGATCCCGCGCGTCCCCGTCCGAGGCGGCGCCACCTTCCCCGTCCGGCGCATCTTCTGTGTCGGCCGCAACTTCGCCGACCATGCCCGCGAGATGGGCGCGACCGCGCCCGCTTCGAAAGCGGAACGCGGCACGCCGGTGTTCTTCCACAAGCCCGCCGATGCCATCGTCACCGGCGATGCGGACGTCCCCTACCCGCCCGGTACGCGTGACCTGCACCACGAAGTGGAACTGGTGGTGGCGCTGGGCCAGGATGCGCCGAAGGGCCCGCTGTCGCGCGAACAGGCGCAGGCGCTGGTGATCGCCTGCGGCGTGGGCCTGGACCTGACGCGTCGCGACCTGCAAGGCGCAGCGAAGGCGAAGGGCCTGCCGTGGGATACCGGCAAGGGCTTCGACTATTCAGCACCTGTCAGCGAACTGGTCCCGGTCGCCGAGGCCGGCGTGCTGGAAGACCGCACGCTGACCCTGCAGGTAAACGGCCAGACCCGCCAGCACGGTGCGCTGACCGACCTGATCTGGGACGTGCCCGACATCCTGCAGGAACTCTCGATGCTCTACGCGTTGAAGGCGGGCGACCTGGTGTTCATGGGTACGCCGGCAGGCGTGGCCGCGCTGGTGCCGGGCGACACGTTCGTCGCCACGCTCGACGGCGTGGCCGAGTTGCGCGGACGCATCACCGGTTGATGGCCGGCCCGTGCGATATAGTCGGCCCGACGGCGCGCAGGCGCTGACTGACAAGGACATGGCATGGGCATGATCAGCGAGTTCAAGGAGTTCGTAGCGCGCGGCAACGTGGTCGACCTGGCCGTCGGTGTCGTCATCGGTGCGGCCTTCGGCAAGATCGTCAGCAGTCTGGTCGACGGCATCGTGATGCCGCTTGTGGGCCTGATGATGGGCGGCGTGAAGTTCAGCGATCTCGCCGTGACCCTGCGCGAAGCGCAGCTGGATGCAGCAGGCAAGGAGATCGTGCCCGCGCTGTTGCTGAAGTACGGCGCCTTCCTGCAGACCGCCATCGACTTCCTGATCATCGCCTTCGTGATCTTCCTGTTCCTGAAGGCCTACAACCGGGTGCGCGCACCCGCACCGGAAGCCACCACGCCCGAAGACATCGTGCTGCTGCGCGAGATCCGCGACGCGCTGAAGAAGTAACGGCACACAGTTTTCCCAAACCGCAACATGCGCGAAGCGATCAGCGGGCCGCGGGCTGTTAAGCTCGCGGCTTCGTCTTTTCCGGGACACCCCATGCGCCTTGCTCCGCCCCTGCTTGCCCTGAACATGCTGCTCCTGGCCATCGCGCAGCCCGCCTTGGCGGCCGAACGCGAAACCCGCATCCCCGACGCCGCGCTGGCGACGGCGGCGACGCTGCGCACCCAGGCGCTCGCGGATGACACGGGCTGGAAGGTGGTGGAATCGCTGACCACCGAAGTCGGCCCGCGCCTGGCGGGCAGCGAGGCGGATGCGAAAGCGGTGGCCTGGGCGCAGGCGAAGTTCAAGGCGCTCGGCTTCGACAAGGTGTGGATAGAACCGGTGACGTTTCCCAAGTGGGTACGCCGCAGCGAACGCGCGGCCGTGCTCGGACCGCATGCCCAACCGCTGACGATCACCGCGCTGGGCGGAAGCCCGGCCGGCAACGTGGACGCGGAGATCGTGCGCTTCGCCGACCTGGCCGCTTTGGAAGCGGCGCCAGCGGGTTCGCTGGCGGGCAAGATCGCGTTCGTCGACTATCCGATGAAGGCCGCCCGTGACGGCAGCGATTACCGCAATGGTGGCGCGATCCGTTCCAAGGGGCCGTCGGCCGCCATCCGCAAGGGCGCCATCGCGTTCCTGATGCGCTCGGCCGGCACCGACAACCACCGTGTCGCGCATACCGGCATCACCCGCTTCGACGAAGGGCTGACGCCGGTACCGTCGGCGTCGTTGACCATTCCCGATGCCGACCAGCTCGCGCGCCTGCTGCAGCGCGGCCCAGTGCGCGTGTCGCTCGCACTGGATTGCGGCTGGGACGGCGAGTACACCTCGCACAATGTCATCGGCGAGATCACCGGGCGCAGCCTGCCCAAGGAAGTCGTGGTGATCGGTGGCCACCTGGATTCGTGGGACCTGGGCACCGGCGCGATCGACGATGGCGCGGGCATCGGCATCACCATGACCGCCGGCCACCTGATCGGCCAGCTGAAGCAGGCCCCGAAGCGCACCATCCGCGTGATCGCTTTCGCCAACGAGGAGCAAGGCCTGCATGGCGGCAAGGCTTACGCGGAGAAGCATGTCGGCGACATCACCCGCCACCAGATCGCCGCCGAAAGCGACTTCGGCGCCGGCCGCATCTACGCCTTCAACACCGGTGCGCCGGAGCACGCGCGCAAGGCCACCGAACAGATCGCGCAGGCGCTCGCGCCGCTGGGCATCGAATACGCCCCCGGCAAGGGCAGCGCCGGCCCGGACATCAGCCCGTTCGCCGCCAAGGGCATGGCGTGGGCATGGCTGGCGCAGGATGGCAGCGACTACTTCGACCTGCACCACAATGCCGACGACACGCTGGACAAGATCGACCCGGCTGCGCTGGCGCAGAACGTCGCGGCGTATGCGGTGTTCGCCTACCTGGCGGCGGAGGCCGAAGGCGATTTCGGCAGCCGACTGAAAGAATGATGGCAGGTGTGGGAGCGACGTAAGTCGCGACGGGAAGATCGCTGTCGATCTGTCGCTGATCGCGACTTACGTCGCTCCCACACCCAGCCCGTCTTGCCCGATAGAACTCAGCGCTGGCGCTGCTTCCACTGCGCCAGGAACACCGCCGTTGCGGCGGCGACGTTGAGGCTTTCGACGGCGCCGGTGCCGGGAATCGACAGGCGTGCATCGCAGGCGTCGGCCAGGCGCGCATCCATGCCCTCGCCTTCCGCGCCCATCACGTAGACGAGGCGCTGTGGCAGGTCGACGGCGAACAGGTCATCGCCGCCACGCACGACGGTGGCGGCCAGTGCGAAGCCTGCGCCGCGCAGCTGCGCCAGTGCGTTCTCCGGATTGCCCATGCGCACCAGGGGCACCTGTTCCGCGCCGCCTTCGGCCACCCGTGCGGCCGCGCCGGAAAGGGCCAGGGTCGAATCGCGCGGCAACAGGATGCCGGCTACGCCGAAGTGCGCCGCCGAGCGCAGGATGGCGCCGAAGTTGTGCGGGTTGCCCACGCCGTCCAGCCAGAGTGCCACCACCGGCTGGTTGGCCGGTAGCGTGTGCAGCCACTCGCTTATCGGCAACGGCTCGGCTTTCAGTACATCGGCGACCACGCCTTCATGGTGCGTGCTGGCGGCCAGGCGATCCAGGTCGCCCTCTTCCACCACGCGATAGCCGACGCGATGCTTCACGCACCACGCGAGCACCGCTTTGAGCGCCGGTATGCGCGACTCGATCAGATAAACCTTGCGGATGGCATCCGGGCGCCGGGCGAAGACGGCCTGCACGGCATTCATGCCGTACAGGCGAAGCTCGTCGCGCGATGCGCCTACCTGCCGCTCCTCGCGCGGCGCCTGCACGCGCGCCGGACGATCATCCGGTGTGCGTGGCGGCCGCCGCCGATCCGGCGGATTGCCGGGCGGGCGCGGCGGGCGGTTGTTCCAGGGATTGCTCACGTCAGGCCTGCTTCTTCCAGAAATCGGCGTTGCGGATGCCCAACGCCTCCGGATCGAACGTCGGGTCGAGGCCCAGCTTCTTCTGCCGCTCGTAGTCGCGCAGCGCGACCAGCGCCGGCTTCTGCAGGATCAGGATGGCGATGACGTTCAACCATGCCATCACCCCCACGCCGATGTCGCCGAGCGTCCAGGCCATGGCCGCGTTGTGGTACGCACCGAACACCACCATGCCGACGATGCCCAGGCGCAGCAGCAGTGTCGCCAGCGGGTGGGTCTTCTTCACGCCGGCCAGGTAGGTCAGGTTGGTCTCGGCCATGTAGTAATAGGCCATGATGGTGGTGAAGGCGAAGAAGAACAGCGCCACCGCCACGAAGCCCGCGCCCCAGCCCGGCAGCACCGATTCCACGGCCGCCTGGGTGAACTGTGCGCCTTCCGAAGGCTGCACGCCCGGCACGCCGGAGAAGATCTCCACCAGCGTCTCCTTGCCGTTCACGGTGACGCTCTTGAAGGTGTTGTACATGCCCGTGGACAGCAGCAGGAACGCGGTGGAGGTACACACCAGCATGGTGTCGAAATAGATCGCGAACGCCTGCACGTAACCCTGCTTGGCCGGGTGCGAGACCTCGGCGGCGGCGGCGGCGTGCGGGCCGGTGCCCTGGCCCGCCTCGTTGGCATAGATGCCGCGCTTCACGCCCCAGGCGATGGCCTGGCCGATGATGGCGCCGAATGCAGCGTGTGCGCCGAACGCGCTGGAGAAGATGTCGGCGAACATCGCCGGCACCTTTTCGGCGTTGGCGATCATCACGATCAACGCCATCAGGATGAAGCCCAGCGCCATGAACGGCACCACCACTTCGGCGAAGGTGGCGATGCGCTTGATGCCACCGAAAATGATGACGGCCAGCACCGCGGCCACGCCCAGGCCGATCCACAACTTCAGGGCACCGGCGCCACCCACCGCTTCACAACCGGCGGTACCGCACAGGACGTTGGTGGCGCTGTCGGCGATGGCGTTGGCCTGCACGCCCGGCAGCAGCAGGCCGGTGGCGATGACGGTGGCCACGGCGAACGCCACTGCATACCACTTCAGGCCCATCGCCTTTTCGATGTAGTAGGCGGGACCACCGCGATAACGGCCTTCGCCGTCCTTTTCCTTGTAGATCTGCGCCAGGGTGCACTCGATGTACGAGGTCGACGCGCCCAGGAAGCCCATGACCCACATCCAGAACACCGCACCCGGCCCACCATAGGCGATCGCCGTGGCCACGCCGGCGATGTTGCCGATGCCCATGCGCCCGGCCATCGAGATCGCCAGCGCCTGGAACGAGGACACGCCCGCATCGGACTTCTGCCCGGTGACGGTCAGCCGGCACATCTCGGCGAAACCGCGCACCTGCATCACGCGCGTGCGGACGGTGAACCACAGGCCGGCACCCAGGCACAACGCGATCAGCGCGTTGCTCCAGATGATGCCGTTCAACCAATTGAAAAGGGCTTCCACGGGAATGCGTCTCCGTTCATGCGTGTACTGGGAATGCGGGAAGGCGGCGCAGGGCGCCGCCAGGTCCCTGCAAGATAACCGCAACTCGCGCCGCTGCGCAGTCCCGCCGCGCGATCAACCCGGCCAGAGGCGACCGAACAGCCTCAGATCGTGCAGTCCGTCGGGCTTCAGGATCGCGCCACGCCGGCGCCCCTCTTCGACGAACCCGTTCTTCTCCAGCACGCGTGCGGAGGCCGGATTGATGTCCAGTACGTTGGCCTCGATCCGACGCAGGCCCCGCGCAGGGACTACCCAGGCCAGATAGGTGGCGACCACCCCCGTCATGTGCCCCCGGCCCCAGTGCCGGCGGCCAAGCCAGTAACCCAGTTCGGCGCTGTGCGCCTTCTCGCCTGCATGGGGGCGTGCCGCGATGCCGCCGCAGGCCTCGCCGTCGATCTCGATGGCGAATACGGGATGCTGGAAATCGACCACGCGGCCGGCCAGGAAGGCTTCGCCGTCGGCACGCGTGTAGGGGTGCGGGAAGCGGTCGCTCAGCCCGCGGGGCACCTGCGGATCGTCGGCGTGACGCAGCAGGGCATCCAGGTCGTCCGGCCGCCAGGGACGCAGCAGGAACCCCTCGCCGTCGATGCGGACGCCGGAGGCCGGGGGCCCGCCGTTCTCAGCCATGGCCACCGACGGAGGGCGTCTCTTCTTCCAGCTTGCTGAGCTCATGCGCGACGGCCTCGGGCGAACGCGTGAACGGCGCCAGCAACGCGTAGAACGCCGGCACCACGTACAGCGACAGCAGCGTGGAGAAGGTCACGCCGAAGATCACCACGATGCCGATGGTCGCGCGGCTGGCCGAGCCTGGCCCCCCTGCCAGCACCAACGGCAGGGCGCCCATCACGGTGGCGACGGACGTCATCAGGATGGGGCGCAGGCGCACGCGCGCCGATTCGACGATGGCCTGCCCCACGCTGGCGCCGTCGTCGCGCAGCTGGTTGGCGAACTCGACGATCAGGATGCCGTTCTTCGCCGCCAGGCCGATGAGCATCACGATGCCGATCTGGCTGAAGAGGTTCAGCGTACCGCCGGTGACCCACAGCCCGATCAATGCACCCAGCACGGCCAGCGGCACGGTCAGCATGATGATCAGCGGGTGGATGAAACTTTCGAACTGCGCGGCGAGTACCAGATACACGATCAGCAGCGCCAGCGTGAAGGTGAGCAGGATGGCGCCGCCGGCTTCCTGGTATTCGCGCGACTCGCCCTTCCAGTCAATCTGCGCGTAGTCGGGCAGCTCTTCCGACACCGCCTGCCGCGTCCACTCCAGCGCTTCACCCATGGTGTAGCCCGGCGCGAGGCCAGCGCTGATGGTGATCGCGCGCAGGCGGTTGAACCGGTTGAAGGTACCGGGCTCGGCGATCTCGCTGAGCGTCACCAGGTTGGATAGCGGAATCAGCGTGTCATTGCTGCCGCGCACGTAGGTCTGCGCGAGGTCTTCGGTGTTGGCGCGCTTGTCGCGACCGGCCTGCAGCATGACGTCGTACTCTTCGCCGTTGTCCACGTAGGTGGTCACCTGGCGCGAGCCCATCATCGTTTCCAGCGTGCGGCCGATCTCCTGCACCGACACGCCAAGGTCGGCTGCGCGGTCGCGGTCGATGTTCACGCGCATCTGCGGGCGTGTTTCTTTGTAGTCCGAATCCGGATCCTGGATGCCAGGGTTGGATTCCATCCGCTGCAGGATGCGGTCGCGCCACTGCGCCAGTTCGGCGTAGTCCGGCCCGCCCAGCACGAGCTGGTAGCGCTGGCCGCGACTGCCGACCAGGCCGCCGGGCACGTTGGCACGCGCCTGCACGCCGGGCAGCTTTGCGAACTGGCCACGCAGCGCATTGACCACGTCATCGGTGGGCACGTCTCGCTCATGCCAGTCCTGCAGGAACACGATCACCTGCCCGGTATGCATGTCCTCGCTGCCACCGAAGCCACGCGGCACGCGGGAGTTGGCGCGCTCGATCGGCTTGTCGCCGCCCACCTCGCCCATGACGATGCGCTCTACCTGCTGCATCTGCCCGACCATGTAGTCGAAACCCGCGCCCTCCGGTCCGTCCACCATCACGAAGAAGCGGCCACGGTCCTCGGCGGGCGCCAATTCGCTGGGCACGCGCAGGCCCAGCAGGACGATGGCGATACCGCACAACGCCATCGCGGCCAGCACCAGCCCTAGGATGCGCTTGCCGGTCAGGCCGACCAGCCGCTGCACCTGGCGCCCGTAGCCGTCGCTGATGCGGGTCAGCGTGCGGTTGGTCCAGGCGTTCAACCCGCGGGGTTCGGTATGCGGGCGCACCAGCTTCGACGACATCATCGGGGTCAGCGTCAGCGCGACGAACGCGGAGATCGCCACGGCCGCCGCCAGGGCCACCGACAGCTCGCGGAAGAGGCGGCCGGTATTGCCTTCCATGAAGCCGACCGGCAGGAACACCGCCACCAGCACGGCCGTCGTCGCGATCACCGCGAAGCCCACCTGCGCCGTGCCACGGCGTGCGGCCACCAGCGGCGGCTCGCCCAGGTCGGCGCGGCGCTGCACGTTCTCCAGCACCACGATGGCGTCGTCCACCACCAGGCCGATGCACAGCACCAGCGCCAGCAGCGTCAGCAGGTTGATGGAGAAGCCGAAGGCGTACAGGGCAATGAAGGCCGCGATCAGGCAGACCGGCACGGTGACGGCCGGGATGAGGGCTGCGCGCAGGCTGCCCAGGAACAGCCAGATGACCAGGAACACCAGCACCATGGCCTCCAGCAGCGTCCAGTAGACGCGCTCGATGGAGGCCTCGATGAAGGTGGTGCTGTCGAAGGCGATGAAGATCTCGGTGCCTTTCGGCAAGGTTTGCTGGATGACCTCGGCCTCGGCACGCGCGGCGCGCGCCACGTCCAGTGCATTGGCGGTGGAGGTGCGCACGATGCCCAGCCCCACGTTGGGCACGGCGTTGCTGCGGAGGTAGGAACGGCGCTCCTCGGCACCCAGTTCCACCTGCGCCACGTCGCCCAGCCGCACCACGTAGCCGTCATCGCCCTTGCGCAAGGGCAGCTGGGAGAACTGCTCCGGCCGCTGGTAGCCACGCTCCACGCGCAGGGTGAAGTCGCGCGTCTGCGACTCGATGCGCCCGGCCGGCAGTTCGATGTTCTGTGCGCGCAGCGCGGTTTCCACGTCGCTGGTGGTGACGCCCCGCGCGGCCATGGCCTCGCGGTCCAGCCAGATGCGCATCGCGTAGCGTTGCCCACCACCCAACTGCACCCGCGCCACGCCATCCAGCGAGGACAACCGGTCCAGTACGTAGCGGTCGGCGTAGTCGGTCAACTCCATCGTGTCCATCACGGTGGAGCGCATGTTCAACCAGATGATCACCTCGGCATCGGCCTCGACCTTGGAAATCTCCGGCGGATCGGCCTCGTCGGGCATGCGGTCCATCACGCGGCTGACACGGTCGCGCACGTCGTTGGCGGCGGCCTCGATGTCGCGGCTGAGGTTGAACTCGATGGTGACGTCGGAGCGGCCATTGCGGCTGCTGGACTGGATGGTCTTGATGCCCTCGATGCCGGACAGGCCGTCCTCGAGGATCTGGGTGACGCGCGTCTCGACGACGGCCGCCGACGCACCCGGATAGTTCACTTCCACCGACACGATGGGCGGGTCGATGTTGGGCAGCTCGCGCAGGGTCAGGCGCAGGAACGACATCACGCCCAGCACGACCAGCAACAGGCTGACCACCACCGCGAAGACGGGGCGCTTGATCGACAGGTCGGAAAGCTTCATGGCACTCAGCCCTTGCCGTCGACGGCAGGCGCGTCCTGCTTCACCGGGGCGGGCGGTGCGGCGTCTGCCACCTTCACACCCGGTCGCAGCTTGCCGGTGCCGTCGACCACGATGCGGTCACCGGCGGCAATGCCCTTGAGGATCTCCACCTCGCCGTCGCGCCGCACGCCGGCGCTCACCGGGGCCTGCTCCACGCTGCCATCCGGCTTGACCCGATAGACGAACGAGTCGCGGCCCACCTGCACCACGGCGATCTCCGGGATTACCAGCGCCTGGCGCTCGGGGCGGAACAGCCGCACGTCCAGCAACATGCCCGGGCGCAACTTGCGCTGGTCATTGGCGAACACCGCACGTACCGTCACCGCGCGCGTGGATTCATCGATGCGTGCGTCGATCGTTTCCACCCGGCCTTCGAACGACTCGCCCGGGTATGCCGCGGCGGTGACCGTCACCGCGTTGCCCTCGTCGACCGTGGCCAGTGCCGCTTCAGGCACCTGGAAGTCCACGTACATGCGCGAGATGTCGTCCAGCGTGGCGATGGCGCTGTTGGCGGTGATCAGCGAACCGGGACTGACCTGGCGGATGCCCAGCACGCCGGCAAACGGTGCCCGGATGCTGCGGTCGCCGATGTCGGCCTTGGCCTGGCGCACCCGCGCGGCGGCAACGTTGCGCAATGCCAGCTGCGTATCCAGCCCGGATCGCGCGATCAGCTGCTGGTCGGCGAGTTCCTTCTGGCGACGGTAGAGGCGGTCGGCTTCGGCGAAGGTCGCCTCCGCCTGCACCAGCGCGGCCTGCGCGGCATCACCCTTGAGCGTGATCAGCGTCTGGCCGGCCGCGACCTGCTGGCCGCTTTCGAAATGCACGTCCTGCACGATCTCGCTGACCTTGGCGGTGAGCACAACCGACTCACGCGCCTTTGCCGTGCCCAGCGCCTGCAGGGTGTCGTTCCATGCCGACGGCTGCACCACGCGCGTGGTCACCGGAATCGGCCGCTCGGCTGCGTTGCCGTTCGCCTTGGCCTCCTGCCCGTCCTTGCCGCACGCGGCAAGCAGGAACAGGGGCAAGGCGACCGAGGCCGCGCGAATTCCGAATCGGCTGAGCATGGACTATTCCGTAATCGTCGTTATTCACGAAGTGTACCGGCCTTACGTGAATGACGGTGTTGCGGATGCGGTGGTTTGTGCGTCAAACGCGGTGAACGGACCCGTCCACCGTGGCCCGACCATGACCAATGACCCTTGCCCGCGCTATTCCAGCCCTAGTGCCGCCAGGACCTGCCGTGCCAGCTGCTCGGGGGTCTGCTCGCCCGCCCGCAGGTGCAGGTCGGGGTGTTCCGGGGCTTCGTAGGGGGAATCTATCCCCGTGAAGTTGGGAATGAGCCCGGCACGCGCCTTGCGGTAAAGCCCCTTCACGTCGCGCGCCTCGGCCAGTTCCAGGGGCACGTCGACGAAGACTTCGATGAATTCGTCTTCCGCGAACCGGTCACGCGCCATGCGCCGCTCGGCGCGGAAGGGCGAGATGAAGCTGACCAGTACGATCAGGCCTGCATCGGTCATCAGCTTCGCGACCTCGGCGACGCGGCGGATGTTCTCCACGCGGTCCTCGTCGGTGAAGCCCAGGTCGCGGTTCAGCCCATGGCGCACGTTGTCGCCGTCCAGCAGGAAGCTGTGGTAGCCCAGCGCGTGCAGGCGCTTGTCCACCAGGTTGGCGATGGTCGACTTGCCCGCGCCGGACAGGCCGGTGAACCACAGCACCCGCGGCTGCTGCCCCTTCAGGCGCGAACGCGCCGCCTTGTCGACATCGACATGCTGCCAGTGCACGTTGCCGGCACGGCGCAGCGCGAAGTCCAGCGTGCCCGCGCCGACCGTGGCATTGGTCTGGCGATCGATCAGGATGAAGCTGCCCAGCGCGCGGTTCTCCGCATAGGGCGCGAACGCGACCGGTTCGTCCAGGCTGAGGTTGCAGTACCCGACCTCATTGAGCTCCAGCCGCTTGGCGGCCAGGTGTTCCTGCGTATTCACGTCGATGCGGTGCTTGATCTCGCTGACCGTGGCCGACACGGTGCGCGCGCCGATCTTCAGCCAGTACGGGCGACCCGGCAGCAGCGCGGCATCGGCCATCCACAGCAGGTGTGCGGCGAACTGGTCGGCGGCTTCCGGCGGATCGCCCGCGGCGGCGATCACGTCGCCGCGGCTGATGTCGATCTCGTCCGCCAGCGTCAGCGTCACGGCCTGCCCCGCATGCGCGGAAGCGACCTCGCCATCGGGACCGAGCACCTGCACCACGCGCGAGCGGCGCGCCGATGGCAGCACGACCACCTCGTCGCCCGGCCGCACGTCGCCCGCCGCGATCGTGCCGGCGTAGCCGCGGAAGTTCTGGTGCGGACGATTGACCCATTGCACGGGAAGCCGCAGGCCGGAGACGGCGTCGTGCGCCTGCACGTCGATGCCTTCGAGGTGCTCCAGCAGGGCGGGACCGTCGTACCAGGGCGTGCGTGCGGAACGCGACGACAGGTTGTCGCCGTCCAGCGCCGACAACGGGATGCAGGTGACCGAAGCGATGCCCAGCCGCTCCGCCAGCGCCCGGTAGTCGGCCGCGATGGCATCGAACACCCCCTGGTCGAACGCCACCAGGTCCATCTTGTTCACGGCGAGCACCACGTGGCGGATGCCCAGCAGCGAGACGATGTAACTGTGCCGGTGCGTCTGCGTCAGCAGGCCCTTGCGCGCATCCACCAGCACCACCGCGGCATCGGCCGTGGAGGCCCCCGTGGCCATGTTGCGCGTGTACTGCTCGTGGCCCGGGCAATCGGCGACGATGAACTTGCGCTTCTCCGTATCGAAGTAACGGTAGGCGACGTCGATGGTGATGCCCTGCTCGCGCTCGGCCGCCAGGCCATCCAGCAGCAGCGCGTAGTCGATCTCGCCGCCACGGGTGCCATGCCGCCGGCTGTCGGCACTGAGCGCGGCCAACTGGTCGTCGAACAGGCGCTTGCTGTCGTACAGCAACCGGCCGATCAGCGTGCTCTTGCCGTCGTCCACGCTGCCGCAGGTGATGAAGCGCAGCAGCGGCTTGGATTCGTGCTGCTTCAGGTAGGACGCGATCTCGGTGGAGGCACTCATCAGAAGTAGCCCTCCAGCTTCTTCTTCTCCATCGACGCGGTGGGATCCTGGTCGATCACCCGGCCCTGGCGCTCGGAACTGGTGGCGACCAGCATTTCGGCGATGATCTTCTCCAGCGAATCGGCCTGGGACTCAATGGCCCCCGTCAGCGGATAGCAGCCCAGTGTGCGGAAGCGCACGCTGCGTTGCTGCGGCACTTCGCCCTCCCGCAGCGGCAGGCGTTCGTCGTCCACCAGGATCAGCGCGCCATCGCGCTCCACCACGGGACGCTCGGCGGCGAAATACAGCGGCACCACCGGGATGTTCTCGCGGTAGATGTACAGCCAGATGTCCAGCTCGGTCCAGTTGGACAGCGGAAAGACCCGCACGCTCTCGCCCTTGTGGATGCGGGCGTTGTAAAGGTTCCAGAGCTCCGGACGCTGGTTCTTCGGGTCCCAGCGATGCCTGTCGTTGCGGAACGAGAACACGCGCTCCTTGGCGCGCGACTTCTCTTCGTCGCGGCGCGCTCCGCCGATGGCCGCATCGAACGCGTACTGGTCCAGCGCCTGCTTCAGGCCCTGGGTCTTCATCACGTCGGTATGCACGGTGGCGCCATGGCTGATCGGGCCGATGTCCTGGGCGACGCCCTCCGGATTGATGTGCACGCGCAGCTCCACGCCGGTTTCCGCGGCGCGCCGGTCACGGAAAGCGATCATCTCGCGGAACTTCCAGCGGGTATCCACGTGCAGCAGCGGGATCGGCGGCGGGGCGGGCGCGAACGCCTTCAGCAGCAGGTGCAGCAGCACCGAACTGTCCTTGCCCACCGAATACAGCAGCACCGGGTTGCGGAACTCCGCGGCGACCTCCCTGAGGATATGGATGCTTTCCGCTTCCAGGCGGTCGAGATGGGACAGGCGGGGTACGGCGGTCATCAAGGCAGGCAGCGGCTGAGGGCGGGACGGTAGGCAAGGGTAGCAGGCGGGCCGCCACGAGCCGGTGGGCGGTGAGTATTCAGCCTGCCCCGCCCCGGGCGAAATAAGCGCAGGCGATAAGCCCATAACCAGACGTCCTTTCTGCCCCCGGCAAGCGCTACCTACCATCGGTCGTCCCAGTCGCGCCCACGGGCCTGCCCAATGTCCGCTCCCCAGCCTGCTCTCGCCCCCAGCCCTCTCGCCGAGGAGCGTCGGGCGCTGCTGGCCCGCGTGGTCGACGGCCTGGACAGCGCCTCGCTGTGGTGGCTCTCCGGCTATACGGCGGGGCTGGCCCAGGGCCATGCGGCACCGCCGCTGGCCGTGGTGCCCGGAGGTGCGGCGCAGGCGGGGCAGCGGTTGACCGTCGTCTACGGCAGCCAGACCGGCAATGCCCGCCGGGCGGCCGAAGCCTTGGCGCATGACGCCGAAGCCGCCGGCCTGACGGTGCGGCTGGTGCGGGCCGATGCCTACCCGCAGCGCGAGCTCGCCAGCGAGCGGCTTCTCTACGTGGTCATCAGCACCCAGGGCGAAGGCGACCCGCCCGACGACGCCATCGGCCTGGTCGAATTCATCAACGGCAAGCGCGCACCCAAGCTGCCCGAGCTGAAGTACGCGGTATTGGGCCTGGGCGACTCCAGCTACGCGGATTTCTGCGGCATTGCCAAGCGGCTGGACGAACGCCTGACGCAGCTCGGCGGCAGCCGCCTGTTCCCGGCCGGCCTGGCCGACCTGGACATCGATACCGTGGCCACACCGTGGCGCGAACAGGCCCTGGGCCATGCCCGCGACCTGCTGAAGACCGCGGCCACGCCGCTGGCCACGGTTACCCCCCTGCGCCTCGCACCCACCGGGCCGGCCTTCTCCCACGACCGGCCTTTCAGCGCCGAGCTGCTGCTCAACCAGCGCATCAGCGGCCGTGACTTCAAGGGGCCGCGCTACGGCGCGTACGGGAGCGCGGGCAAGGACGTTCGCCACCTGGAGCTGTCGCTGGAAGGCAGCGGCCTGCACTACGAGCCCGGCGACGCCCTCGGCGTGCGCCACCGCAACCCGCCTGCGCTGGTCGATGCGGTCCTGGGCGTGCTGGAACTGGACGGCGCCACCGTCGTCAGCGAGAAGAACGACAGCCTGCCGCTGCGGGAATGGCTGTCCACGCGCCGCGAACTGACGCGCCTGTCGCGCCCCTTCCTGGCCACCCACGCCGCGCAGGCGCGCGCGGACGAACTGAACACCCTGCTGTCGCCGGCGCAGAACGGCGAACTGGCGCACCTGCTGAATACCCACCAGCTGGTCGACGTGCTGCGCCGCTGGCCCGCCGGCTGGACCGCGCAGGAACTGGTCGCCGCCCTGCGCCCGCTGGCCCCGCGGTTGTACTCCATCGCGTCCAGCCGCAAGCGGGTGGGCGAGGAAGTGCACCTGACCGTCGACGTGCTGGGCTATGAAGCATTCGGCCATGCGCACGGCGGCGCCGCCAGCGGCTTCCTGTCGGCACTGGGCGAGGGCGATACCGCCCCGGTCTACATCGAGCCCAACGACCGCTTCCGCGTGCCCGCCGATCCGTCGCGCGACATCCTGATGGTCGGTCCGGGCACCGGCGTGGCGCCGTTCCGCGCCTTCGTGCAGGAACGCGCCGAGACCGGCGCCCGTGGCCGCAACTGGCTGTTCTTCGGCGCACAGCACTTCAACCGCGACTTCCTTTACCAGGCCGAATGGCAGGACGCGCTGCGCACCGGCGAGCTGCACGCGCTGGACCTGGCGTTCTCGCGCGACCAGGCGCAGAAGATCTACGTGCAGCAGCGCCTGCGTGAGCGTGGCCGCGAGGTCTACGACTGGCTGCAGAACGGCGCGCACTTCTATGTCTGCGGTGCCATCGCCATGGGCAAGGACGTGCATGCCGCGCTGCAGGCAATTGTTGTCGAGCATGGCGGGATGGACCAGGACGCCGCGCACGACTACCTGCTGAACCTGCAGACGGAGGGCCGCTACAGCCGCGACGTGTACTGACGACCCCGCTGTTGTAGGAGCGACGTCAGTCGCGACCTGCAACCTTCCGGTCGCGACTGACGTCGCTCCTACAGTGGAACACCCATGAGCAATCATTCCGTCGAAGACATCAAATCCGAAAGCCGGCGCCTGCGCGGCAGCCTGCTGGACAGCCTGGCCGACCCGGTCACCGGTGCGCTGCGCGAATCCGACCAGACGCTCATCAAGTATCACGGCAGCTACCAGCAGGACGATCGCGACATCCGCGACGAACGCCGTCGGCAGAAGCTGGAGCCGGCTTACCAGTTCATGATCCGCACGCGCACGCCCGGCGGCGTGGTCACGCCGACGCAGTGGCTGCAGCTGGATGCCATCGCGACCACGTACGCCAACCACTCGCTGCGCATCACCACCCGCCAGGCGTTCCAGTTCCACGGCGTGATCAAGCGCGAACTTAAAAGCACCATGCAGGCGATCAACGCCGCCCTGATCGACACGCTGGCCGCATGCGGCGACGTCAACCGCAACGTGCTGGTGGCGGCCAATCCGCTGGAGTCGCGCGCCCATGCCGAGGTGCAGGCCTGGGCGGTGAAGCTGTCTGAACACCTGCTGCCCAACACCCGTGCCTACTACGAGATCTGGCTGGACGAGGAGCGCGTGGCCGGCAGCGGCGACGAGGAAGAGCCCATCTACGGCGCCACCTACCTGCCGCGCAAGTTCAAGATCGGCTTCGCGGTGCCGCCGGTGAACGACGTGGATGTGTTCGCCAACGACCTGGGCTTCATCGCCATCCTGGAAGACGGCGCACTGGCCGGTTTCAACCTGGTCATCGGCGGCGGCATGGGCGCCACCCATGGCGATGCCGAAACCTACCCGCGCGTCGGCAACGTGGTCGGCTTCCTGACCCCCGACCAGCTGCTGGACGTGGCCACCGCCGTGGTCACCACCCAGCGCGACTTCGGCAACCGCAACGTGCGCAAGCGCGCGCGCTTCAAGTACACCATCGACGACCATGGACTGGCCTTCATCGTGCAGCAGATTGAAAGCCGTGCCGGGGTCGCTCTCCAGCCGGCACGTGCTTTCCATTTCGAGCACAACGGCGACCGGCATGGCTGGGTGCAGGGCGAAGACGGGCGCTGGCACCTGACGCTGCACCTGTTCGCGGGCCGCATCGCCGACACCGACGCGGCGCCGCATCTCACTGGCTTGCGCGAAATCGCGCGCCTGCTGGAGGCCGGTGCGGCGGGACCGCATTTCCGCATGACCGCCAACCAGAACCTGGTGATCGCCGGCGTGCCGGCCGACCAGCGCGACGCCATCGACGCGCTCGCGCGCGGACACACGCTGGATGCCGGCGAACGCCTCGCCACCGCCCTGGCCCGCATCGCGGTCGCCTGCGTCGCGCTGCCGACGTGCGGCCTGGCGATGGCCGAAGCCGAACGCTACCTGCCCGATTTCACGCGCACGCTGGAACCGCTGCTGGAGCGGCACGGCCTGCGCGAGACGCCCATCGTGCTGCGCATCTCCGGCTGCCCGAACGGCTGCTCGCGCCCCTACCTGGCCGAGATCGCCCTGGTCGGCAAGGCGCCCGGCCGCTACAACCTGATGCTCGGCGGCGACCGCCGCGGCCAGCGCCTCAACACGCTGTACCGCGAGAACATCACCGAGGCCGAAATCCTCGACACGCTCGATCCGCTGTTCGCCCGCTATGCCGGCGAGCGCGGAGAGGATGAAGGATTCGGCGACTTCCTGCATCGCAGCGGCCTGGTCGCCCTGCCGCCCTACCCCACCCACCGACAGATCGCCCTGGAACTGCACGCATGAGCGCCATCGCCCCCCTGCCCGACACGGATCGCATCGCGGAATACAACGTGCACCTGGAAGGACTGCCCGCGGAGCAGCGCGTGGCCTGGGCGCTGGAACACGGCGCCGGTACGCACGCCATGTCCTCCAGCTTCGGTGCGCAGGCGGCCGTGCTGCTGCACATGGTCACGCAGCAGAAGGCCGACATCCCGGTGATCCTGATCGATACCGGCTACCTGTTCCCCGAGACCTACCGCTTCGCCGATGAACTGCACGAGCGCCTTGCGCTGAACCTGCAGATCTTCCGCCCACTGGTCAGCCGCGCCTGGATGGAAGCGCGCCATGGCCGCCTGTGGGAACAGGGCCTGGTCGGCATCGAGCAGTACAACAGCCTGCGCAAGGTCGAGCCGATGAAGCGCGCCCTGAAGGAACTGGGCGTGGGCACGTGGTTCACCGGCCTGCGCCGCAGCCAGGCCAGCAGCCGCGCCAACGCCCCGGTACTGCAGGAGCGCGATGGCCGCTGGAAGATCAATCCCATCGTGGACTGGACCGACCGCGACATCTGGCAGTACATGAAGCAGCACGACCTGCCCTACCACCCGCTGTGGGAACAGGGCTACGTGTCCATCGGCGACTTCCACACCACCGCACGCTGGGAGCCCGGCATGCGCGAAGAGGACACGCGCTTCTTCGGCCTGAAACGCGAATGCGGCATCCACGTGGACGTCTGAGACGCCCGGGACCGGATCGTTCGCACCGCTGACGGGCGTTTTCGTCGCCGGATCGCCGGCCCCGTCGCGCCCCCTCTTCCCTCGCCGCCCGCGGCGGCTATGCTCCACGGCAATCCCGACACCGTGGTGCTTCCGTGTTCCCCAGCCTGCTCCTGATCATCCGCATCCTCGCTGCCTGGTTCGGCGCACTGCTGATCGCGGCGGTGGTCTGGAACGGCATCTTCGAGCAGACGAGGTTGGCCGGCGGAGCCAGCTGGCTCTTCAGCCTGGCATCGACGTTGGTGATTGCATCGGTGTTGATCGGCCTGATCAGCCACCTGCGCCGGATCTGGCTGATCACCGGACGGCTGGACAGCACCACGCTGTCGAGCCGCCAGCGCCGGCAGATCGAAGTGCCGCTGGATACGGCCGCCGCCTTCGCCCTGATCGAAGGCGCGCTGCGCGAACTGCCGCGCGCCGAGGACGCGGAAAGCGCCCCCGACAGCCTGCAGGTCCGCGTCAAGGTGCGCCGCGTGGAGAGCTTCGCCGGCCCCAGCCAGCCCTCGCGCTTCAACATCATGGCCCGCTTCGCGGTGAAGCGTGACCTCGTGCAGGCCACGGTCACGCCGGGCAATGGCACCAGCAGCATCACCCTGATGCTCGGCCCGGATGCCAGCCCCTGGCTGGACCTGTTCGTGCTGGACGACGGCGTCAACGTGGAGAACGCGGAAGCGGTCACTCGCGCCATCACCCGCCGCGTCGCCGACCAGCGCCGGCAGGAACAGGCCGATGTCGAGAAGACCGTCAGCGAGAAGGAACTGACCGTCGCGCGCCTCAACCTGCTCAACGCGCAGGTGGAACCCCACTTCCTCTACAACACGCTCGCGAGCGCGCAGGTGCTGACCCGCACCGACCCGCCGCGCGCCGACATCATGCTGGGCCACCTGATCCAGTACCTGCGCAGCTCGCTGCCACGCACCGACGAGGCGCTGTCCACGCTGGGCGAGGAACTGGAACGCACGCAGGCCTATCTTGAGATCCTGAAGATCCGCATGGGCACCCGGCTCAACGTGCAGGTGGAGGTGCCGGATGCGCTGAAGGTGGTGCCGATGCCGTCGATGATGCTGCAGACGCTGGTGGAGAACGCGATCAAGCACGGCCTGGAACCCAAGACCGGGGGCGGCACCATCTGGATCCTCGCCCGCAGGCACGACGACCACGCCACGCTCACCGTCGCCGACGACGGCCAGGGCTTCGGTGGCCAGAGCACCGGCACCGGCATCGGCCTGAAGAACCTGCGCGAACGCCTGCGCCTGACCTTCGGCAGCGAGGCCTCGTTCGCCATCGTCTCCAACTTCCCCAGTGGCGTCGCCGCCACGCTGACGCTGCCGCTTGCCGGCAAGGCAGGTGCCGCATGAATTTCCGGGGCGTGATCGCCGAAGACGAGGAACTGCTGCGTACCGCGCTGTCCTCGCTGCTGAAGGAAGCCTGGCCGCAGCTGGATATCGTGGCCGAATGCGAGGACGGCGCCAGCGCGCTGGAATCCATCGCCGAGCTGCAGCCCGACGTCGCTTTCCTCGATATCCGCATGCCGGGGCTCACCGGCATCGAGGTCGCGCGCGGCCTGGCCGACGCGAGCCCGCGCACGCAGGTGGTGTTCGTCACCGCGTACGACCAGTACGCGATCGACGCGTTCGAACAGGGCGCGATCGACTACCTGCTGAAGCCGATCACCCGCGAACGTCTGCTGGCCACCGTGCAGCGCATCCAGGCACGTGCGGCGGCGGGGCATCCCGATGGCGCCACGCTGGAGGCATTGCTGCGCCACCTGTCGGCACGGGAAGTAGCCTCGTCCAGGCCGCCGCTGGTATGGATCACGGCCAGCGCCGGCAAGGATACGCGGCTGATCATGGTGGACGACGTGGCCTACTTCCAGGCAGACAACAAGTACACCACCGTGATGACCGCCGAAGGCGAATCGCTGCTGCGCACGCCGCTGCGCGAGCTGCTTGATTCGCTGGACGCCAACACGTTCAAGCAGATCCACCGCTCCACCATCGTCAACATGAAGGCCGTGGCGTCGGTCAGCCGCGACGACACCGGCCGCGGCCGGCTGAAGCTGAAGACACGGCCGGAAACGCTGACCGTCAGCCAGCCCTTCATGAGCCTGTTCCGCAACATGTAAGCGATTGCCTTAAACCCGCAGCCACCCCGCGGCATCAAAGCTGTACCGACAACACGGCGCCCGCGCGCCGTGAATGGACTGTCTTTGTCTGCCGCACACCACAAGGAAACCGCCATGCGCATCATCACGTCCCTGATGTCCTGCCTGATGGCCCTGGCAGGATGCAACGAGAAACCCAGCATCACCACCATCCACCACACTGCCGCCGGTGGCGTGGACACGCTGTTCAGCAAGACCACGGTCACCGGAGGCGTGGCGAAGTTCGAGTGCTTCGCCAGCGAAAGCGGGCAGTGCCATTTCGTGGTCTACCGCGAACGCTGCCCGGCACCCGCGCCCGGCACCAATCCCGCCGCCTGCCAGCGCACCACGCTGGATGACTTCGCGCTGGGCATCGGCAAGACACATGAGATCCGCGGCATCCCGCAGGATTTCCGTCAGTGCGTTTCGAAGCAGACCCTCGACGGCGCCGGCTGCGGAAGCTGAGCAGGCGCCCGCTGCGCGGATGACGCCAGCGCGCTCATCCGCCGCAATGCGCACCCTCCAGGGTCTTCCCGCCGCAGGCCAGGCACTTGCGGTACTTCTGCCGCTGCCGGTTGTAGCGCACGCGCGACATCATGCCGCCGCAGGCGCAACGCAGTTCCCGCCCACGGGCCCACTGGTACAGGCGCCAGCTGGAATGCAACGCCCACGCCGTACCCAGCAGCAGCGCGAGCAGGAACGACAACGAGGCCAGCCGTTGCGGGGTGACGTCTCCCAGCGCGCGCCCGGTCCGCGTGACGGCTTCGGCGGTCGCCAGGCCGCCGACCGTGATGGCGATCGCCGGCACGTACATGCGCAGCATCATCTTCGAGATTCGTTTCATCGCGGCAACCGATCATGTCGACCAGACGACAGGCTCGCGCACGCGGGGTGAAGACGTCAATCACGGCAGGCGCCGTGGGATGGGCGCATTCAGTTGGTGATGGTCTGGGTCAGCGAGGCCCAGGTCGGCGGCTCGGGCCAGTCGGGGTCCTGGTTGCCGTCAATCACCCGGCGCAGATCCCGCCGATCGATCTGCGGCGCCAACGCGCGGACCAGTTCCAGCGCGTAGTCGCGCAGCACGCGCTCGCGCGGCAGCACCGCCCAGGCGATGCATTCCTTGACCTCGGGTGGCGCGGGCCAGGCGCGCAGGTCGGTGTCGGTGGCATTGACCGCCATTTCGGCCAGCAGGCCAACGCCCAGGCCGGCACGCACGTAGGTCTTGATGAGGTCGGCGTCCAGCGCGGTCAATGCGATGTCGGGCTCCAGGCCGACCTTTGCGAAGGCGCGCTGCAACGACGAGCCCGGGCGCGTCGACGACTCGTAGCTGATCAGCGGTTGCTGGGCCAATTCGGCCATGCCGGGGGGGGGCACGCCATCGCGGTCCAGCGCATGGCCGCGCGGCACCAGCACCAGCCGGCGCCAACGGTACAGCGGCACCGCGATGCCAGCCTGCGGCTGGTCACCCGCCGTGCTGACCACCGCCATGTCGGCATCGCCCTGGGTCAGCAGGTCCAGCGCGGTGCTTTCGGCGGCGTTCTGCAGGTGCACGCTGACCTGCGGGTAGTCGCGCTTGATCTGCGCGATGGCTGGCGGCAGTACGAAACGCGCCTGGGTGTGCGTGGTGGCCAGCACCAGCTGGCCCTGGCTTTCACGACGCTGGTTGGCGGCGTAGGTGCGGATGTTGTTGGCTTCGGCCAGGACCAGCCGGGCGCGCTCGATCACTTCATGTCCGGCCGGCGTCACCGCCTCCAGGCTGCGGCCCTTGCGGACGAACAGCAGGAAGCCCAGTTCGTCCTCCAGCTGCTTGAGCTGTTTGGACAGGCCGGGCTGGGTGGCGTGCACGCGCGCCGCCGCCAGCGTGATGTTGAGGTCGGCGTCGGCGATGGCCAGCAGGTAGCGGAGTTGGGTCAACGTCATCGGCGTGGAGGGGGCTGGGCCGGCGAGAAGAAGGCCTTGGAATGTAGAAGATTTCCCCCGACCGTAGCCGCCCCTGCTTATAACCGCAAGCAATATGCTGCTGGGCGGATGTCATTTCCGACCGCTATGAGCGGGGGTTACGGTCATGCACCCGACCCAGCCGACCCGCCCGTGAGCACTCCCCTGTTTCCCTTGTTTGCGGACCTGCGTGGCCGCCCCGTGCTGGTGGTGGGCGGTGGCGCGGTGGCCGAACGCAAGACCGAGGCCCTGCTGCGCGCCGGCGCGCGGCCCCGGCTGGTCGCCCCGGAGCTGACGACGGCACTGCAGGGATGGCGCGATGACGGCCGGATCGACTGGACGCAGGGCGTGTTCCAGCCCGCGCAGCTGGACGGCGTGTGGCTGGTCATCGCCGCCACCGCCGACGGCACGGTCAACCGCGCAGTCGCCGCGGCCGCCGAAGCCCGCTGCCTGCTGGCCAACGTGGTGGACGACGCCGAACTGTCCACCTTCCAGGTTCCGGCCGTGGTCGAACGCGGACTGCTGCAGGTCGCCATCTCCAGCGGCGGCGGTGCGCCGATGGTCGCGCGGCACCTGCGTCGCCAGCTGGAAACGATGCTGGACGATTCGTGGGGCGACCTGGTCGGCCTGCTGACGCGCCAGCGCGACCGCATCCGCCAGCGTTTCCCCGACATGGGGGAACGCCGGCGCTTCTTCGAACGCCTGCTGGCCAGTCCCTTGCCCCGCCTGTACCGGCAGCGCCTGCAGGCGCAGGCCGAAAACCTGTTCCAGTCCGCACTCGATGAAAGCGTGCAGCGCGCCCCCGAAGGCTCGGTGGCCTTGGTTGGCGCCGGCCCCGGCGATGCCGGGCTGGTGACGTTGAATGCGCTGCGTGCGATGAACGAAGCCGACGTGATCCTGCACGACCGGCTGGTCAGTGACGATGTGCTGCGCCTTGCGCGCCGCGACGCCACCTGCATCGAGGTCGGCAAGTCCGCAAGCGGGCACAGCGTGAAGCAGGATGAGATCCACGCCCTGATGCTGGCCCACGCACGCGCCGGCAAGCGCGTGGTGCGGTTGAAGGGCGGCGACCCGTTCGTGTTCGGTCGCGGCGGCGAGGAACTGGAATTCCTGCGCGCGCATGGCATCCCCTATGAAGTGGTACCGGGCATCACCGCCGCTGTCGCGTGCGCGGCGTATGCCGGCATCCCGTTGACCCACCGCGACCATGCGCAGTCGGTGCGTTTCGTCACCGCGCACTGCAAGGATTCGCTGGACACGCTGGACTGGGCATCGCTGGCGCAGGGGCAGCAGACGCTCGCCATCTACATGGGCGTGGCGGGCCTGGAGAACATCCGCGCGCGGCTGATCGAAGGCGGCCGTTCGCCGCAGACTCCCTTCGCCATTGTCGAGAACGGATCGCGCCGGGAGCAACGTGTGCTGAACGGGACCTTGGCCGATCTTCCGGAAACCGCGCGTTCTCACCAGGTACGCTCGCCAGCCCTGCTGATCCTGGGGGAAGTGGCCGCGCTGGCGCAGACGCTGCACTGGTTCGGTCACGCACCGCTGCAGCCCACCGGCACGCCGACACATTCCCGCAACCCCCAGGCGCCCACACTGCAGGCCGCCTGACCTGATTCTTTTCCACGGAGATCCCATGGCCATTTACGACAGCATCCTCGATACCATCGGCCGCACGCCGGTGGTGAAACTCCACCGCATCGCACCGGCGCACGTCACGCTCTACGCCAAGGTGGAATCGTTCAATCCCGGCGGCTCGGTGAAGGACCGCCTGGCGCTGGCGATCATCCTGGATGCCGAAGCCAAGGGCCTGCTGAAGCCCGGCGACACCATCGTCGAAGCGACGTCCGGCAATACCGGCGTGGCGCTGGCGCTGGTCGCCGCGGCGCGCGGCTACAAGTTCGTCGCGGTGATGGTGGAGACGTTCTCGATCGAGCGCCGCAAGCTGATGCGCGCCTACGGCGCCAAGGTCATCCTGACACCGGCCGCCGAGCGCGGCAGCGGCATGGTGCGCCGCGCCGAGGAACTGGCGAAGAAGCATGGCTGGTTCCTCGCCCGCCAGTTCGCCAACCCGGCCAATCCCGCCTATCACCGCCAGACCACCGCGGCGGAAATCCTGCGCGATTTCGCCGGGCAACGACTGGATCATTTCGTCACCGGCTGGGGTACGGGCGGCACGCTCACGGGCGTGGGCGAAGTGCTGAAGGTCGCGCGACCCGAGGTGCGCATCACCGCGTCCGAGCCCGCCGGTGCTTCGCTGCTGCTGGGCAAGGAATGGCAGCCGCACAAGATCCAGGGCTGGACGCCGGACTTCGTGCCCGAAGTGCTCAACCGCGAAGTGGCAGACGAGATCCTGCCGGTCACCGACGTGGAGGCCATCGCCGTTTCGCGCCGGCTGGCGGCCGAAGAAGGCATCTTCGTGGGCATTTCCGCCGGTGCAACGGTCGCCGCCGCCCTGCAGGTGGCCGAGAAGGCCGAAGCGGGTTCCGTGCTGCTGGCGGTGCTGCCGGATACCGGCGAACGCTACTTCTCCACGCCGCTCTTCGAAGGCGTCAACGAAGGTTCCGACGACGAGTGGCTGGCCTCACTCGGCTGATCGCCAAGACGATGCCTGCAACCGGCATCGACTAGTCCGCCGGCACCGTGCAGTCCCGCTTCCAGGTCCATTCGAGCGACTGGCCTGACGCGGTGCCGTCATCCACACGCGCATGCAGCGTGTCCGCGTCCACGCGGCGATAGGTCACGCGCTGCGGGAAATCGTGCTGCGGATTGGCGAACGTCACGCTGTCCCCGCTGATCGTGGTGGCGGGGAACGCCACCACGGCGCCGCCACCGGGCTGGGCCAGGAACGTCCACGTGCCCTGCTGGCGCGCGATGCGCATGAACTCGAACCCGACCGCCCTGCCGTCGCGCGTGTCGCGGTGCATGCCGATCATCAGGTCGCCACGGGCGGGCAACCAGGTTTCCTCGTTGAACGTCTTGCCGCGCAGGCCACACCAGTGGCCCGCCATCCAGTCCAGTTCCGCGGCGCTGGCAGCCGCGCCGGGCAGCATCAACACCACGGACACCAGGATCCTCATCGCGGGGTTCACGGGCATACTCCTGGCCGCCGTCGGTCCGGCTTCAATACATCGGCTTGTTGTCGCTGTCCACCGTGACGGTGCATATCTCCACGATCGTCCAGATGTACATCGGCAGCCACAGCAGCCAGCACGAGAGCACGCTGACCAGCACCTGGATCAGCCCTTTCTGGTTGTAGCCGGCATAAAGGTTGTGCACGCCGGGCACGATCAGCCCCAACAAGGCACCAAACAGGATGAAGGTATTGCGGCTCCTGCCCTGCGCCATCGCCTGCGGGAAATAAGCCGTCGCCACGCCGCATTGCGGGCACGCGACCGCTTCGTCGACCAGCTGCTGGCCGCAGTTTCTGCAGAACATCCGACATCCCCTGTTGAACGGCATGCACGTTAGCAGGCCAAGGCAAGGGGATCTACATCTCCGCAAACCTCTGTAGGAGCGACGTGAGTCGCGACCGCACGTCCTGCATGTCTAGGATCTGGCAGACAGCGCATCGTCTTGCCGCGCCAGATTTGGCACGCACTAGTGTCGCCGACTGCGTGCGGTCGCGACTCACGTCGCTCCTACAGTGGGCACCTCACTGCTCGTACAGCTCCAGCGGCAGCTCGTCAGGATCGGCGAAGAAGGTGAAGCGCCTGCCGGTGTATTCGTCCACCCGCACCGGCTCGGTCGCCACGCCATGGGCGTGCAGGTGGGCGATGGCGGCGCCGATGTCGGCCACGCGAAGGGCCAGGTGACGCAGGCCGCACGCTTCCGGCCGCGACACGCGTGGTGGCGGCGAAGGGAACGAGAACAGCTCGACCTGCGTGCCGTCGGGCAGTGCCAGGTCGAGCTTCCACGAATCGCGTTCGGCCCGGTAGTGCTCCGCGACGACGCGCAGGCCCAATATCTCGGTGTAGAAGTGCTTCGACCGCGCGTAGTCCGACGCGATGATGGCAACGTGGTGCAGCCCCTGCAGTTGCATGTCAGTGCGCCGCCGCGGCATCGGCCGCACCACCGCCGGATGGCGCCTTGCCGCCCCGCATCATCAACACCAGCGGCATCGATACCAGCGTCAGCAGCATCATCAGCTTGAAGTCGTTGAGGTAGCCGATGGCTGCCGCCTGCCGGTTGACCTCGGCATTGAGCATCGCCAGACCGGTGGCCGTGGAGGGGTTCATCGCCGCAGGCAGCAGCGTGGTCTCCGCGCCAAACGCGGGAATGCGCGCGGCGATCTCGGCATGGTTCACCTGCATCGCGCGTGACAGCATCGTCATCACCACCGAGATGCCGACCGATGAGCCGATGTTGCGCACCAGGCTGAAGAGGCCGGCGGCTTCGGTACGCTGGTGCGGTTCCAGCGTGGCGTACGCCACCGTGGAGATCGGCACGAACACCAGGCCCAGCCCCATGCCCTGCACCACGCCCAGCCAGACGATGGACTGCATCGACGCGTTCGGCCCGAACTGGGTCATGCCATGCAGCGAGAACGCCATCAGACCCATGCCCACGAGGATCGGCCAGCGCGCGTCGATGCGGCCCAGCAGGCGACCGACGACCATCATGCTGAACATGGTGCCCACGCCGCGCGGCGCCAGCACCAGGCCGATGGTCAGCACCGGATAGTTCATCAGGGTGCTGAGATACGGCGGCAACAGGGCCAGTGTGGCGAACAGCACGATGCCGACCACGAAGATCAGCGCACAGCCCACGGCGAAGTTCGCGTTCTTCAGCAGGCCAAGATCGAGCAGCGCAGCATCGCGCTTGCGCCACCACCACAGGCCGTAGGTGTAGAGGGCAAGGAATGCGAGCGCGGCTTCGATCTGGATCTCGACGCTGCCGAACCAGTCCTCGCTCTGTCCACGATCCAGGAACAGCTGCAAGGCACCGATGCCCAGCGCCAGCAGGCCCAGCCCGACACCGTCGAGCTTGCGCTCCTGCACCACGTCCTTCTTCACGCTGGCCATGATGCCGACCAGCGCCAGGATGCCGATGGGCAGGTTGATCAGGAACACCCAGTGCCAGCTGTAGTTCTGGGTCAGGAAGCCGCCCAGCGGCGGGCCGAGGATAGGCCCGACCATGATGCCCATGCCCCACATCGCCATGGCGGCGCCATGCTTTTCCTTCGGAAAGGCATCGAGCAGCAGCGACTGCGAGATCGGCACCAGCGACGCGCCGAACACGCCCTGCAGGATGCGGTACAGCACCATCTCGCCGATGCCGCTGGCGATGCCGCACAGCAACGACGCCACGGTGAAACCGCTGACCGCTATGATCAGCAGGCGGCGGCGCCCCAGCCGGCCGGCCAGCCAGCCGGTCACCGGCGTCAGGATGGCGGCGGCGACGATGTAGCTGGTCAGCACCCACGACACCTGGTCCTGGGTGGCCGACAGCGAGCCCTGCATGTCGGGCAGCGCGACGTTGGCGATGGTGGTGTCCAGCGCCTGCATCAGCGTGGCCAGCATCACCGAGCCGACCAGCAGCGTGCGCTTGCCGGTGTCTTCCTGCGCGGGTGCAACGGCAGCGGCGGTTGTGCTCATGGGAAATTCCGGAAACGATCGCCACACGCGCGGCGCGACGACCCAGAGGTCACCCGGGGCGCGGCGTCAGCGGGGCCGGGCCCCACCACAGTGCCCTCGCCCGCATCCGCGCACGCCCGGGATGACATGGAAACAGGGACTCAGCGCGCGGCGGTGGCGCGACTGGAGGCGGTGCCGCCATCGCGCAGATCCACATGCACGTCGGCGCTCATGCCGGCGCGCAACTGCGGTGCGTCGGCGGCGGCGCTGTCGATCTCGAGGCGCACCGGGATGCGCTGCACGATCTTCACCCAGTTGCCGGTGGCGTTCTGTGGCGGCAGCACGCTGAACTCCGCGCCGGAGGCCGGGGCGATGGACGCGACGTGCGCCTTCCACGTCACGCCGGGATACGAGTCGACCTCGATGGTCGCCGGCTGGCCGACCTGCATCTCGGTCAGTTCGGTTTCCTTGAAGTTGGCTTCCACCCAGATCGGTGACGTGGCGACCAGCGGCATCGCGGACTGTCCGACGTTGATGTACTCGCCCACCTGCAGGTCGTGCAGGCCGACGATGCCGTCAACCGGCGCGCGCACTTCCGCATGCGCCAGATCCAGCTTCGCCTTCGCCAGCATCGCCATGGCCGCGCGGTACTCGGGCAGGTCGCGGGTCGGCGTGCCGGCGCTGCCACTCAAGGTGGCGGTGGCTTCGGACTGGGTGGCAACGGCGTCGGCCAGGTCGGTACGCGCTTCCGCCACGGCATGACGTGCATCGTCCAGCATCTTGCGCGATACCAGTTGCTGCGACGCCAGCTGCTGCATGCGGACCAGGTCGCGCTGCGCCCAGGTGAGTGTTTCCTGCGCGGCCCGGATCGACGAGTCCGTGCCCACGACCTTGGCGCGACTGGCGCTGGCAGTGTTGGCCATGCGCGCGACCAGCGCTTCGTTCTGGGCGACCGCGATGGTCAGCGGATCGGCATCGATGCGGAACAGCAGGTCGCCCTTCTTCACCGGCTGGTTCTGCTGCACGGCGACCTCGACCACGCGGCCGCCGACCTGCGGCGCGATGAGGATGCGTTCGGCCTTGATGTAGGCGTTGTCGGTGCTGACTTCGCGACTGGAAACGGCGTACTCCCAACCGAAGAAGCCGGCCACGGCCAACGGCCCCGCGATCCACAGCCACACGGGCACGCGGCGACGCTTGGGAGTGGAAGGCTTGGCCGTGGCTTCGCCGGCTTCGTTGATCTTGCTGGTCATGGGCTTCAGCTCTTGCGGAGGGAAGACTCGCCGCGGCTGGCGCGGTCGAGCTGTGAGAGGTTTTCGCGGATCTGGCCGAGCACCTTCAGGGTGGTGGCCAGTTCGACGGCATCGACGCCGGCCAGGCAGTCCTCGCGCACGGAAACCGAGACGGCCTCGATGTCGTGCATCACCGCATCGGACTGCGGCAGCAGGTGCAGGCGCCACACGCGACGGTCTTCCGGATCACTGCGGCGCTCGACGAAACCGGCCTTCTGCAGCCGGTCGATCACGCGGCCGACGGCGATGGGCTCCATGTCGAGCAGGTCGGCCAGTTCCGCCTGGGTGATGCCTTCGCTCTGGTGGATGCGCTTGAGCGCGCGCCACTGCACGCGAGTCAGGCCCAGGTGTGCGGCACGCCGGTCGAACACGCGCCCGAACAGGCGGCTCAGGTCCGCGATCAGGTAACCGATGGTGCTGTTGGCGGCGGGGGTCTTCATGCTGCCTATGATATAGCTGCTTAGGCAACAATGTTGCAGGCAGCCTTATTCCGTTCAGGTCGCAGCGCGGAAAAGCCCGTCCCCGCGGGCGGATGGCTGCCGTATCCTGAACAGATGCGTCCCTCCTCCGCCGGCCTGCTGGTCTCCAATGCCCTGACCCTGGTGCTGGCCCTCGCCTTCGACTGGGAAGCCGGCTGGCTGGTCTGGCCGTACTGGATCCAGAGCGTGGTGATCGGCTTCTATGCCCGCAAGCGCATGCTGGCACTGCGCGACTTCACCACCGAGGGCTTCACCTCCGGCGGCACACGCGTCAGCGAGGACGAGGCCGGCAAGCGGTCCACGGCCAGCTTCTTCTCGCTGCACTACGGTTTCTTCCATGCGGTGTACTTCGTATTCCTGTGCGTCCACCACACGGTGACTAACCCGCGCGACATCGCCCTGCTGGCGCTGTGCGGGCTGTCGTTCGTCTATTCGCAACGGCAGACCTACGCCGTGCAGCATGCCGCCGACCTGGCGGGCAAACCCAGCCTGGGCGCGCTGATGTTCCTGCCCTACCTGCGCGTGATCCCGATGCACCTGATCATCCTGGCCAGCGCCGCGCTGGGCAGCGGCATGCTGATGACGCTGTGCTTCACCGTGCTGAAGACGGCCTCGGACCTGACGATGGACTATGCGGACCGGAGGATGGCGGAACGCGCGGCGGAGCGGGTGCACGCGGGCTGAAAAGCGAAACGCCGGCATGCGCCGGCGTTCTTTCCCGATGCCATCCATGGCGCAGCATTACGTGCTGAGGGATGGACCTGCCCGCACATCCATGTGCGGGCGTTCGCGGCTGCGATGGTTGCCGATGGGGCAACCGTCAGGCGCAGCCCCTCACCCTTCCCACTTGCCCAGCGCGGCCAGGCCATTGTCCTTGGCGCGGGCGTATACGGTGGACTGCGCCTTGGCGAAGTTGCCCACCAGGTCCTGCGACCACAGCTTCAGGGCGGCGGACTGCATGGCGCGGCCGTAGGAGAACGTCAGCGGCCACGGCAGCGCACCCAGCTGGTTCATGGCGTTGAGGTGCGCGGTGGCGTCCTCGTCGCTCTGGCCGCCGGACAGGAACACGATGCCCGGCAGGATCGCCGGCACGGTGCTCTTCAGGCACATCACGGTGGACTCGGCGACTTCCTCGACGCTGGCCTGCTCGTCGCAGTCCTTGCCCGGCACGATCATCGACGCCTTCAGGATGGTGCCTTCCAGCAGCACGTTGTGCTCGTACAGGGCGCCGAACAGCGAACGCAGCACGGCTTCGGTGACTTCGTAGCAGATCTCGATGTTGTGGTCGCCGTCCATCAGCACTTCCGGCTCTACCATCGGCACCAGGCCGCATTCCTGGCACAGCGCCGCGTAACGGGCCAGCGCGTGCGCGTTGGCTTCGATGCAGGTGCCGGACGGAATGTCGTCGCCGATGTTGATGACCGCGCGCCACTTGGCGAAGCGCGCGCCGAGCTTGTAGTACTCCTTCAGGCGGTCGCGCAGGCCGTCGAGCCCTTCGGTGACCACTTCGCCCGGGCAGCCGGCCAGCGGATGCGTGCCCTTGTCCACCTTGATGCCGGGGATGATGCCGTTGGCCGCCATGACCTTGGCGAACGGCACGCCGTCCTTGGTCGACTGGCGCAGGGTTTCGTCGTACAGGATGGCGCCGGAGATGTAGTCGCCCAGCTTGGGGGTGGTGAGCAGCAGCTCACGGTACGCACGACGGTTTTCCTCGGTGTTCTCGATGCCCACGCCTTCGAAACGCTTGGCGATGGTGGTGGTGGACTCGTCGATCGCGATGATGCCCTTGCCCGCGGCCACCATGGCCTGGGCGGTTTCGGCAAGCTGTTCGATGCTCATGGGGTTCCTGGGGAAGCGGCGGGAAAGATACCAATTGTAGCCCGCGCGGGGCTCGCCTTGGCGGAAGAAGGAATCTGCAAACGGTTCCAGGCGCCCGGCTGTCAGATCCGGTCGGTCGATTCCGCCTGCAGGCTGCCGTAGCGCCAGCGGTGCACCAGGTTGGCAAGCCCGCGGCCACGCAGCAGGAACACGGTGGCCAGGATCGCCTCGAAGACCGTGGCGACCGCGTCCGGCAACAGCTGGTCCAACCCGTTGTCCAGCGTCAGCGAGCCCGGCATGGCGCGCGAGATCATGATCCAGCGCACGATCAGGTACGCACCGTCCTTGAGCGCGAGGAACAGGAACCACGCGCCGATGATCGAGATGGCGAGGCCCAGCCAGACGCGCGGTTCCAGGCTGCTCTCGAAGACCTGCTCGCGCGGCCCGGCCAGCGCCAGCCTGGCAAGCTTGTCGGCGAACACCCAGGCGAGCGCCAGCGCGACCAGCACGGACCCCATCACGGCCAGCGAAACCCCCGTGCCACCGAACGCCGAATCGCCATGCCGCAGGGCGAACAGCACGGCGGGCATGCCGACAAGCGCGCTCGCCGCCACCCATACGATGACGGCACGGATCGCGATGCACAGCAGCGTGAAGGCATTCGTCCTCGTCATGCCGCGCGTGCTCCGGTTACAGCTCGCCCAGCCCCTCGGCCTTGCCCTGCGTGCCCATCTGCAGCAGGCGCAGGGTGTTGGTGGCGCCGTGCTGCTCCATGTGGTCGCCACTGGTGAAGATGACGCGGTCGCCTTCGGCCAGCAGTGCGCGGTCGTGCAGCACGCGCATGGAATCGCGCGCGGCCTCGCGCGGCGCCAGGCCGCGGCTGTCGAACGCGATGGGGTAGACGTCGCGGATCATCGCCATCTTGCGGCGTGCGCCGTCGTGGCGCGAGAACGCATAGATCGGCGCACTGGAACGGAAGCGCGACAGGAAGCGCGCGGTGCCGCCGGATTCGGTCATCGCCACGATCGCACGCACGCCGATGTGCTCGGACAGGAACATGGTCGCCATGGCGATGGCCTGGTCGGCACGCTCCAGGTTGCGCGGCGCCTTCTCGAAATCGGTGTCCATCTCGAACTGCTTCTCGGCGCCCAGGCAGATGCGCGCCATCGCCTCGACCGCCTTCACCGGGTAGCTGCCCGCCGCGGTCTCCGCAGAGAGCATGACCGCGTCGGTGCCGTCGATGACGGAGTTGGCCACGTCCAGCACTTCGGCGCGGGTGGGAATGGGGCTGTCGACCATCGACTGCAGCATCTGGGTGGCGGTGATCACCACCTTGTTGCGCGCCAGCGACTCGCGGATGATCTTCTTCTGCAGGCCGGGAAGCTCGGCGTCGCCGATCTCCACGCCCAGGTCACCGCGCGCGACCATCACCACGTCGCTGGCCTCGATGATCTCGCCGAGATTCTCGATGGCTTCGGTGCGCTCGATCTTGGACACCAGCGCCGCATCGCAACCGTGTTCCTGCGCGATGCGGCGGGCGTCGTTCATGTCCTGCGCATTGCGGCAGAACGAGACGGCGATGAAGTCCACGCCGATCTGCGCCACGATGCCGATCAGCTCCTTGTCGCGCTCGGTGAGCGCGCCAAGCGACAGGCCGCCGCCCTGCTTGTTCAGGCCCTTGCGGTCCGACAGCATGCCGTCGTTGAGCACGGTGCAGATGATGCGTTCGCCTTCCACCTGCTCGACGCGCAGCTGCATCAGGCCATCATCCAGCAGCAGCACGTCGCCGCTCGTCACGTCGGCGGGCAAGCCCAGATAGCTGACGCCGACCTGCGCGCTGTCGCCCGGAGGCGCATCGGCGCTGGCCACCAGGTCGAAGCGCGCACCGGTCTTCAGCACCACCTTGCCCTCGGCAAAGCGTTCGATGCGGATCTTGGGTCCCGGCAGGTCGGCCAGGATGCCGACTTCGGCACCCACGCGCTGCGCGGCCAGGCGCACGGCGGCGGCACGCTTGGCCTGGCCGGACGGATCGCCATGCGAGAAATTGAGGCGCACCACGTTGACGCCCGCGCGGAACAGGTCCTCGAGTACGCCCGGCGGGTCCGTGGCAGGTCCGAGGGTGGCAAGGATCTTGGTGCGGCGCTGGCGTTCGGTCATGGTGGGTTTCCTGTGATCACGCAAACGCTACCACACCGTGCGCGCACTTCGATGGCACGCGTGCACGATGCGCGCATGCTGTCCCGGGACAGGAACAGGCATGCCACGCCGATGCCCGCGAAACCCCTGTTTTCATGCGGTTCCACGCAAGCAGGCAGCATCCCGCCAGTGGTATTTTTTTGGTCTCGTGAAGCGCATCCGGTGTTGCGCATGCACACGGATCTGCGCCGATCCGCCACGCGCGATCAACGCTTGCGGTAGCGACGTCAGTCGACGACGCCTCACTTGCATGCGGTCGCGACTGACGTCGCTCCCACAAGGGTTCACTGTGGCGTCATGCCGCCAGCATGGCGCGCAGGTCGTGCGGTGCGGCCGCCAGCTGGTCCGCGCCGGCATCGCGCAGTTCCTGCTCGCCGCCAAAACCCCACAGCACGCCGACATTGCGCATGCCATGGTGGCGCGCACCTTCGATGTCCATGCGCCGGTCGCCGATCATCCAGCACGCCGATGCGTCCAGCGACAGGCGGCGCAGGGCCTCGGCGATCAGGTCGGGCTTCTGGCTCAGTCGACCATCGGCCGTCGCACCGATGACGTCATCGAAACGATGCCCGAAGGGAAGATGCGCGATGATCTTGCGCGCATGGGGTTCATTCTTCGCCGTCACCACCGCGAGCCGATGGCCGCCCGCGTGCAATTGCTCGATGGTCTCGCCGATGCCGGCATAGACCTGATGCTCCGCCCAACCGTGGGCTTCGAAGCGTTCCAGATAATGCGCAACCGCCGCTTCCACCTTCGCCGCATTACCGAGCAGCGGCGTGAAGCTCGTGCGCAGCGACGGGCCGATCCAGCCACGGAGTTCGGCGTCCGTCGGCACCGGGTGATCCAGCTGCGTCAACGCATGCGCGACGCAGCGGGTGATGCCGACGGCGGAATCGATCAGCGTGCCGTCGAGATCGAAGAACAGCGTGGGGCGGCTCACTGTCCGCGCGCGTCCAGTGCCGCCACCGCCGGCAGCGTCTTGCCTTCCAGGAATTCCAGGAACGCACCGCCGCCGGTGGAGATGTAGCTCACCTCGCCGGCGATGCCGTACTTGTCCACCGCCGCCAGCGTGTCGCCGCCACCGGCGATCGAGAATGCATTCGAAGCCGCGATGGCGCGCGCCAGCGTCTCGGTGCCCTTGCCGAAGGCATCGAACTCGAACACGCCCACCGGGCCATTCCACACCACCGTGCCGGCGGACTCGATCAGCGCCGCGTAGCGCGCGGCGGTGTCGGGGCCGATGTCGAGGATCAGGTCATCATCGCCTACCGCGTCGACCGCCTTCACCGTGGCCGGCGAATCGGCCTTGAATTCCTTCGCCACCACCACGTCGCTGGGCAGGGGGATTTCGGCACCGCGCGCCTTGGCGTCGGCATCGATCCTGCGCGCGGTCTCCAGCAGGTCGGCTTCGTACAGCGACTTGCCCACCGCATGGCCTTCGGCGGCGATGAAGGTGTTGGCGATGCCGCCGCCCACGATCAGCTGGTCCACCTTGCCGACCAGGCTGGTCAGCAGGTCCAGCTTGGTCGAGACCTTGCTGCCCGCGACGATGGCCAGCAACGGACGTGCCGGATTGGCCAGCGCCTTTTCCAGCGCGTCGAGCTCCGCCATCAGCAGCGGCCCACCGGCGGCCACCTTGGCGAACCGGATGACGCCATGCGTCGACGCCTGCGCGCGATGCGCGGTACCGAACGCATCCATCACGAACACGTCGCAGAGCGCGGCGTACTTCTTCGACAGGGCTTCGTCGTCCTTGCCCTCGCCGACATTCATGCGGCAGTTCTCCAGCAGCACCACCTGGCCCGGCGCGACGTCCACGCCGTCCACCCAGTCCTTCACCAGCGGCACGTCGGTGCCCAGCAGTTCCGAAAGCCTGGCGGCCACGGGCGCGAGCGAATCGGCTTCGCTCCACACACCTTCCTTCGGCCGACCCAGGTGCGAGGTCACCATCACCGCGGCGCCCTTCTGCAAGGCGAGCTTCAGCGTGGGCAACGAGGCCGTGATGCGCTGTTCGGACGTGATGCGGCCCTCATCGATCGGCACGTTGAGATCCTGTCGGATCAGCACGCGTTTGCCGGTCAGGTCGAGGTCGGTCATGCGGACGATGGACATGCGGGTTCCAGGCAACGGGACAGACGCCTATTGTCCCGGCTGCACGCGGGCGCCGCAAACCCGCCGCTGTCAGGGCGCGGGTCTGCTCCTCAGCAGGCTTAAGGCAAAGCCGGCGACCAACGCCGCACCGAGTACCAGCAGGCCCCACAGCAACCAGGTCTTCCAGTCGCGTTGGGCAGGGGGCGCCTGCAGCGCCGCCTTGCCTGCAAGGGTCTGCGCAGGCGCCAGGTAAGCGGGCGTCGGCTGCCAGTCGCGGCCACGGTCGGCGCGCAACGCATCGATCAGCGCCGGCATCGGCGCGGACGCGCGCCTGGCCGCGGCGCTGCCCGCTACCAGGGCATACGGCCACTGCCCCTGCGCCAGGAACACCATCACCTCGGCGTGGTATCCCAACCGCAACGTCGGCGGCTGACCCGGCAGGGGACCGGCCGCGCTGAGTCGCCAGTAGCGGTCGCGCACGGGGGCGCCGGCGATGTCCTGCGCCGGCGAGACGCTCTGGCGTTCGCCACCGACGCGATAGGCCACCCACGGACCGGCACGGTGCCGCCACGGCGCATCGGCGGCGTCGCGGCTCTCCAGCGTCCATTCCGCCACGGAGAAGTCGTCCGCGGCCAGGTCCACCCGCGACACCGGATAACGACCATCGCTTTCGTAGGTGAAATAGTCGCGCCCCTGTTCCGACACCCGCTGGCCGCGCATCTGCGTCCAGGTGAAAGCCTGCTGGATGTCATCGGTATCCAGGCGCACGCGCGCCTGGCGGATCGGCAGCGCGGGCGAAGCATCCAGCGGAATGAAACGCAGGTAGCGTCCCGCGTCCGCGAGTAGTACCTCGTTGCGCACCAACCTTTCATCGCCCTGGTGCAGTTCCACCAGCGTGGCGCGGGGATTGGCGGTCTGCCAGGACTGCAGGTCATCGCTGGTCTCGACGCGGTAGCTCGCTTCGCGGGGCGTGCCCGGCGACCAGTAGATCTCCACGGCGCGCACCTCGTCGCGCACATGGCTGAGGTCGAGCAGGAACGCGCGCCCGTTCTCGCTGGACGGCGCCTGCATGTCCGACTGTGCCTGCACGCTAAGGATGCGTCCGTGGTCGCCGACCTGCGCCGACAGCCTGAGGGCCGGCGAACTGCCCGCGCCCTGCGGAGGCAGCGGAAACCATGGCACGCCGAGGCGACGTGCCGGCAACGCCAGTGGCTGGTCGGGGCGGAACACCTCCGCGGCCACCGGTGCGCCACGCGCATCGACGATGTCGACATCGCGCAGGTCGGGCCAGGCCGTGGTCCGGTAGACATCGGGCTCCAGCACCACGCGATAGGCACCCGCCCCGTCGCTGCCCAGCAGCAGCGGCCAGCGCGTCGCGTAGTCCTGGTCGACGCCGGCGAAGGCGGTCAGTGGCAGCAGCAATGCCCAGGCGAGCTTCTTCATGCGGCCGTCTCCCCGGCTTCGACTTCCGATGTGCGCGGCGGTGCCGGCGCCAGGTAACCCACCACCGTGCACAGCAGGCCGTAGGCGATGAAGGACGCAATGCCCAGCACGTCGCCCAGGTTGCCGCGATCCACCAGCAGCAGCTTGCCCAGTACCACCGCCATCAGCACGGCGCCCGCCAGCCACAGCATGCGCTGGCCGCGACGCGAACCGATCACCCAGCCCAGCACGCCCAGCACGCTCCACACCAGCGTCAGGCTGGTCTGCGCCAGGCTGGTCGAGAGCAGGCCATCGTTCCACGGCACGCCACCCCAGTGATGCACCGCGTGCAGCACCACCGAGGTGATCCACACGAAGGCCACGACAGACAACACCACGACCAGCGACGAAGGCGGGTTGCCACGGCGCCCTTCCGGCATCAGCCAACGCAGCGCCAGCAGCAGGATCGCCAACTGCGCCAGTTCCATCGGATTCAACACCGGCAGCCACGGCAACGGTGACGTGTTGCCGGCATAGAACAACGTGCCCAGCCACCACAGCGACAGCGCGGAGAACAGGACGGTCAGCAGGGCCGGGCGCCAGCCGTTGAAGCGTTCGCCCAGGGGCGCGGCGATCCACGGCCAGCGGAACAGCGCCACCGAAACCAGTACGAGCGCCGGCAGCGCCAGAGAGACCACATACCAGCCATCGGCCAACTGGTGGCGCGTGCACAGCCAGCTCAACAGCATCGCCAGCGCGAACGGCCACACCAGCCACCACACGAACTGTGCGGCGCCGGCCAGGCGATGTTCGCTGTCGCGCAGGCACATCAGGCTGCGCACACCCAGCAACGCGTACACCAGCCACGCCCACAGCCCATGGCCCGCGAACGGCTGCAGGTGCACGTCGGCCTGCCAGAGCGCGATCGGTCCCGCGGAAGCCAGCGCGACCAGCGTCGTCATCGCCAGGGCGCCGGCGGGATGGCGGCGATGCAGTTCCGCGGCCAGCCAGCCGGTCACGACCGCAAAGGCCAGCATCGCGTCCGGGGCGCTGGCATACGGCACGAATGCCTCGATCTCATGCGCACCGTTGCCGCACCACCAGACCAGCCCCCACAGGTATGCCAGCAACGCCAGTGCATCGTGGCCGGCGGCACGGAAGCTCCATGCCGTGGCCAGACCCGCCAGCGAAATCAGCAGCGCCCCCATGAAGATCGGGTTGGCGATGACGGTGTCGGCGTTGATGCCGTTATTCGACAGCCCGATCACGAACGCTGCCGCCGCCGCCAGTTGCAGGCCGACGCCGGTCAGCTGCGGCAGCCAGCGTTGCTGCTTCAGGCCCAGCCATACCAGCGCCGCCCCTTCCAGGGCGAAGACGCACGCCGTGGCATGCGCCGACAGCGCCAACGGCACGGCCAGCGTCGCGAAGCCCACCGCGAGCAATGCGTACGCCTGGGCCAGCACGTCGAAGTTCTGGCGACGGCGCAATCCCCACGCCAGCAGCGCATACAGTGCACCCAGGCTCAGCGCGCAGAGCGCCAGCGGCATGCGACTGTCTTCGAAGGCACCGCCCTGCATCAGCCCGGCCTGCAGCGAGAACGCCACCAGCGGCATGCCGAACACCAGGCAGCCATCGATGAAGTCGCGGCGGCTCACCGGCTGGCGGCGCGCGAACAGCAGCGGGATCAGCAGGTAGAAGACGAAGAACAACGCCAGGAACGGCTGCGTGGTGTTGTATTTCTCGGGTGCGTAGTCGAACAGGCCCCACGCGGTACCGATACCGAAGGTGAAGGCGAATCCAAGCAGATTGAGCACCCGCCATGACTTGTGCCACGCGATGGCGACGATGGCTGCGTTCAACACCGCGTAATACGAGAACAATGCCACATGGTTGCCACTGCCGGTGGACAGCCAGATCGGTGCGAGGAAGCCGGCCAGCAGGGCGAACACCGCCAAGGCCCTGGCATCCTGCAGCACCGCCAGCATGCCGGCACCGGCCACCAGCACGATGCTCAAGGCGAACGCCGCACCCGCCGGCATCACGGTGAAGATCTTGAAGGCCGCGAACACCACCAGCAGCAGCACGCCGATGGCGCCGCCCTGCAGGCTGAGCGCGAACACGCGGTTGCTGTCGCGCTTGCGCCATGCGAACACCAGCGCACCCAGTGCCGCCGCGGCGACGCCGGCCAGGCGCAGTTCCGGCGGCAGGGTGAACCATCCCTGGTCGGCGCCGTACTTCAGCAACGCGGCGACGCCGGCGAACAGCACCAGCACGCCGATCTTCACCGGCACGTTGCCGACGGTGAACCACCGCTTCACGGTACGCAGTGCGATGGTCGCGAAATCCGGTTCCGTGGGCGGACGCATGGCAGCGCGCGGACGTGGCGGCGGGGCATCCGTCGATGCGGTGGCCGCGACTGGGCGGGGAATGTCGGCGGCCGCACGCGGCGGCGCGGCAGGCGGCACCGGTGGCGGCACCGCGCCCGCGCGACTGGCCGGCGCGGGCGCGGGTTCGCGCACGGTGGCGGGCGGCGGCGCGCGCAGCAGTTCCGCCAGCGTCGGGTCTTCGGCGGGGGCGGGTACCTCCGCAGATGTGGACGGCTCGACCGGCGCCGGTGCGGTGGCACGGGCAGGCTGCGCGGGCGCGGGGCGCGTGGTGCGCAGGATGGCGACCTCGCTTTCCAGCGTGGCCACGCGGCGCTTGAGGCCGCTGACCGACACCAGGGCCACGATCAGCAGGATGGGCACGGCCAGCGCGGCCAGGCCCAGCAGTATCAACACGCCGACTACGTCATCCATTCCCCGCCCTCAAATGTGGGTGCATCCCGATGCAGGGACGGCAGAAAGCCCGTCCGGCGGCCGTCCACTGCCGCGTCCGCAGCCTCCGGCAAGTGACGGGGATTTGCAAGATTCCGATCCGTCGGTGGCCATCGCTGGTGCTGGCGGTATCGAAAATCGATACCCTTGAAACGCAACGAGCGCCCCGAAGGGCGCTCGCCAAGTCCAGCGGGAGGGACAGGCTTACTTGCCTGCCACCACGCGGACCATTTCCAGGCACTTGTTGGAATAGCCCCACTCGTTGTCGTACCAGCTGACCAGCTTAACGAACGTCGGGTCCAGCGCGATGCCGGCTTCGGCGTCGAAGATCGAGGTGCGGGTGTCGCCGCGGAAGTCGGTCGCGACCACCTTGTCCTCGGTGTAGCCCAGGATGCCCTTCAGCGCGCCTTCGCTCTGCGCCTTCATCTCGGCCTTGATCTCTTCGTACGTGGCCGGGTTTTCCAGCTCGGCGGTCAGGTCGACCACGGACACGTCGCTGGTCGGCACGCGGAACGACATGCCGGTGAGCTTCTTGTTCAACGACGGGATCACCACGCCCACGGCCTTCGCTGCGCCGGTGCTGGACGGAATGATGTTCTCCAGGATGCCGCGGCCACCGCGCCAGTCCTTGTTGCTCGGGCCGTCGACGGTCTTCTGGGTGGCGGTCGCCGCGTGCACGGTGGTCATCAGGCCGCGCTTGATGCCCCACTTGTCGTGCAGCACCTTGGCGATGGGCGCCAGGCAGTTGGTCGTGCACGAGGCGTTGGAGATGATGGCTTCGCCGTTGTAGGTCTTGTCGTTGACGCCATAGACGAACATCGGCGTGTCGTCCTTCGACGGCGCCGACAGGATGACCTTCTTCGCGCCGGCATCCAGGTGCTTCTGCGCCGTGGCCTTGTCGAGGAACAGGCCGGTGGATTCGATGACGACTTCGGCGCCGACTTCGTCCCACTTGAGATTGGCCGGATCGCGTTCCTGGGTCAGGCGGATCTTGCTGCCGTTGATGACCAGCGTATTGCCTTCCACCTTCACGTCGCCGTCGAAACGGCCGTGCACGGAGTCGTACTGCAGCATGTAGGCCAGGTAGTCGGGTTCCAGCAGATCGTTGATCGCGACAATCTCGATGTCCTTGCCGAAGTTCTGCACGGCGGAACGCAGCACGTTGCGTCCGATGCGGCCGAAGCCGTTGATACCCACCTTGATCGACATTGCTCGGGACTCCTGCGGCCGCGCCTTGCGCGGCGGGGTTGACGGGGGCCGCCATTCTAACAGCCCCCCGCGGGCGGCATTGATCAGGATCAAGGCGGCCCGTGCAGCGCGGGCAGAGACTGCGTCCACTTTCCCATGAGCCCACCCACGATGAACAAGATCCTGTTTCCGCTTGCCCTCGCAACCGCCCTGGGCGCCACCGCCATCCCGGCCTTCGCCCAGTCAAGGGGCGACTGGACCCTGGGCGTCGGCGCGCACCTGGTGAACCCGACGTCCGACAACGGTGCGCTGGCCGGCGGCACGCTGCCGCTGGACATCGACAGCGACGTCAAGCCGACCATCACCTTCGAATACTTCCTGCGCGACAACCTGGGCTTGGAAGTACTGGCCGCGCTGCCGTTCAAGCACGACATCGCCATCGAGGGCGTCGGCACGGTGGGGAGCACCAAGCACCTGCCGCCGACCGTCTCGCTGCAATACCACTTCAATGGCCAGGGCAAGGTCTCGCCGTTCCTCGGCGCCGGCATTAACTACACCGCGTTCTTCAGCGAAGACACGCAGGGCGCACTGGAAGGCACGCGCCTGAAGCTGGATGACTCGTGGGGACTGGCCGCGCATGCCGGCGTGGATTTCAAGGTCGGCGAACGTGGCGCCATCCGCGTGGACGCGCGCTGGATCGACATCGACACCGACGTGGAAGTGGATGGCGCCGGGCTCGGCACCGCCAATATCGATCCGCTCGTGTACGGCATGGCTTATGTACTGAAGTTCTAAGGCCGTGATCGGGGATCCGGGGCATGTCGGTTAAAGTGGCCGGCATGAACCGGATCCTCTTTTTCCTGCTGGCCACCGCCCTGCTGCTCCCGGCGCCGGCCTTCGCCTGGGGCGCGCTCGGTCACCGGCTGGTGGCCTCGCTTGCGTGGGACGACCTGACGCCCGCGACCCGCCGACAGATCAACGCACTCCTCGCCGGCGAACCGGAACCCACGCTGGCCGGCATCGCCAGCTGGGCCGACGACCTGCGCGACAACGATCCCGTGCTGGGCAAGAAGACCGCCCGCTGGCACTACGTCAACATCGGCGAACACGATTGCGAATACGACCTGCCGCGCGACTGCCCGGGTGGCAACTGCGTCGTCGAGGCGATACGCGCGCAGACCGCCATCCTGTCCGACCAGCGCCGGCCGCGTGCCGAGCGCCTGCAGGCACTGAAGTTCGTCGTGCACTTCGTCGGCGACGCCCACCAGCCGCTGCATGCGGGTTTCGCGCGCGACAAGGGCGGCAACGACATACAGGTCAACTGGAACGGCAACGGCACCAACCTGCACACGCTGTGGGACAGCCGGATGCTGGTGTCCACGCGTCGCGATGAGGCGGCCTGGCTGGCCTACCTGCGCACGCTGCCGCGTCCCGGCATCGCACCGGTCAATCTGCCGCCGCCTGCCGCGCGCTGGGCCGAGCAATCGTGCCGGGTGGTGACGCAACCCGGCTTCTACCCGCCGCGCGCGCGGTTGCAGCAGTCCTATGTCGACCAGCACCTGCCCATCGCGGAAAAACAACTTCGCCTCGCGGGCGTGGCGCTGGCGGGTACGTTGAACGCTGCGCTGGGCAGGCATTGATCGCGCGCGCCCCTGTCCACACCGTGCACCACACCCGGGAGTCTCGATGAACGTCGTGAATCTGCTTCGCATCCTGGTGCTGATCGTCGCATTGCTGCCGTTCACCAGTCGTCCCGTCCTTGCCGCCGAAAAATCCGCACCGCTGACGGTGTTCGCCGCCGCCAGCCTGAAGGAATCCCTGGACGAAGCTGCGGCGGCCTATCAGAAAGCCACTGGCGTTCCGGTACGCGTGTCGTATGCGGCCAGCTCCGCGCTGGCGCGGCAGATCGAGCAGGGGGCGCCTGCGGATGTGTTCTTTTCCGCCGATCTGGAGTGGATGGACTACCTGCAGCAGCGCGGCAGGCTGCAGGACGCGACACGGCGCAGCCTGTTGGGCAACCAGCTGGTGCTGGTCGCACCGAAGACCAGCCAGGCACAGGTGGACCTGAAGCGGCCAGCCACTTTGCTGGCGGCGCTGGGTGGCGGCCGCTTGGCGGTGGGCCAGACGCAGACGGTACCGGCGGGCAAGTACGCCAAGGCGTCGCTGGAATCGTTGTCGCTGTGGAACGGCGTCAAGGCGCGGCTGGCGGAATCCGAGAGCGTGCGCGCGGCCCTGATGCTGGTGGCGCGTGGCGAAGCGCCGCTCGGCATCGTGTATGCCTCGGATGCGAAGGCCGAACCGGCCGTGCGCGTACTGGCGACGTTCCCCGAGGCCTCGCATCCCCCCATCGTCTATCCGGTGGCCGCGCTGCGCGATGCACGCTCCGCGCAGGCCGTGCCGTTCGTGCAATGGCTCGCCTCACCCGCCGCCGACGCCATCTTCAAGCGGCGTGGCTTTGCGGTGAAGGACTGACGCGCGCGTGCTCGACGCGTTCAGCCCGGACGAACTCACTGCGATCCGCCTCAGCCTGAAGGTGGCGGTGGTGGCGGCGCTGGCCAGCCTGCCGTTCGGCGTGCTTGTCGGCTGGCTGCTTGCGCGGACGCGGTTCCCCGGCAAGGCGCTGCTGGACGCCGTGGTGCATCTGCCACTGGTATTGCCGCCGGTGGTGATGGGCTACGCGTTGCTGGTGACGCTGGGCACACAGGGCGCGGTCGGTGCGTTCCTGCAGGAGAGGTTCGGCATCGTGTTTGCCTTCCGCTGGACCGGCGCCGCCCTGGCGTGCGCAGTAATGGGCTTCCCGTTGATGGTGCGCTCGATCCGGCTCTCGCTGGAGGCCACCGACCGGCGCCTTGAACAGGCGGCATCGACACTGGGCGCCGGACCCTGGCGCGTGTTCTTCACCATCACCCTGCCGCTGGCATGGCCGGGCCTGGTGGCCGGCAGCGTGCTGGCCTTCGCCAAGGCGCTGGGGGAATTCGGCGCCACCATCACGTTCGTCTCCAACATTCCCGGGGAAACGCAGACCTTGTCGTCGGCCATCTACGGCCTGATGCAGGTGCCGGGCGGCGAAGGCGGCATCTGGCGCCTGGCCGCGGTGGCCGTGGTCATCTCGCTGGCGGCCTTGCTGCTGTCGGAATGGCTGGTGCGGCGCCACCACACGCGTCACGCGGAGGACAGCTGATGCTGCGGCTGGACATCGAGCTGAGACGCGGCGGCTTCCATCGCCATGTCCGCATCGACGACCCCGCGCGGGTGGTCGCGCTCGTCGGCCCTTCGGGTGCCGGCAAGACCAGCGTGCTCAATGCCATCGCCGGGCTGGTGAAGCCCGCTGCGGGCCGCATCGAAGTGGACGACCGCTGCCTGTTCGACAGCACACGACGGATCGATGTGCCGGTGCACCAGCGGCGCGTGGGCTATGTGTTCCAGGATGCGCGGCTGTTTCCGCACCTGGATGTGCGCCGCAATCTGCTTTACGGACGCCATGCAACGCGCGGTGCGGCGCGCTTCGGGTTCGATGCCGTGGTGGACCTGCTGGGCATCGCGCCCTTGCTGGCCAGGCGCACGCGCAACCTGTCGGGTGGCGAAGCCCAGCGCGTCGCCATCGGCCGCGCCCTGCTGTCGCAGCCCTCACTGCTGTTGTTCGACGAGCCGCTTTCCGCGCTGGACCAGGCCCGCCGCGAAGAGCTGATCCCCTACCTGCAGCGGGTCCGCGACGAGATACGCCTGCCCATCGTCTACGTGAGCCACCATCCGGACGAAGTGCGGCGGGTGGCGGATTCGGTGCATGTGCTGGACTGAGCAGGTCCCATCCCGCTAATCCAAGGGAGTGAAGTGATGACGCAGGCAAGACGTTGGAAGACGTTGGCGGTCGACCAGGTGAGGCGTTATCTGGAGCCCGGACCCGTGGTGCTTCTGAGCACCGCCCACAAGGGTGAGCGCGCCATCATGACCCTGGGCTGGCACATGATGCTCGGCTACGACCTGATAGGGACGTACATCTGGCAGGCCAACCACAGCCACGGGCTCGCGCGCGCAAGCCGCGAATGCGTCATCAACCTGCCGACGGAGGACCTGCTCGATACCGTGGTGCGCATCGGCAACTGCAGCAGCGTGGAGGGCGACAAGTTCGAGCGCTTCGCGCTGTCTGCAAGTACTTCCAGAATGGTGGGTGCGCCACGGATCGTCGAGTGCCATGCGCATTTCGAATGCCGCCTGCACGAGACCCGTATCACCGCCGAGTATCCGCTGTTCGTGTGGCGCGTGGTGCATGCCCGTGTTGCGACATCGCCACGCATTCCGCGCACGATGCACTATCGTGGCGACGGACGTTTCATGCTGTCGGGCGGGGAAGTTTCCCGCAGGCGCCTGTTCCGGCCGGACATGCTCGCGCAATGAAGCGGCCCATGGCCGGTTAACGTCCACCTCGCTACGCTGTCGCCATGACAACCCATCTGACCGACCTCGACGCCACCGTCGACCTGATCCTCCGCCACATCCCTGGCCCACTCCGCATGGGCGCACCGCTGGGCATCGGCAAGCCACACCGGCTGTTGAACGCGCTTTATGCGCGCATCGCCGCGGAACCTTCGCGGCCGTGGTCCCTGTACACCGCGTTGTCGCTGGATCCGCCCGCGGGCGGTCACGGGCTTGAAGGGCGCTTCGTCGGTCCGTTCGCTGCGCGCCACTTCGGCGACGACTTCCCCCGACTGTCGTATGTGCAGGCGATGAAGCGCGACGCGCTGCCACCGAACATCAGCGTCGAGGAGTTCTACATGCAGTCGGGCGGCCTGCTGCGCTCGACCACCGCCCAACGGGGCTATGCCAGCCTCAACTACACCCACGTCGCCCGTGCGCTGGCCGAACGCGGCGTCAATGTCATCGTGCAGAAGGTGGCGCGTGAAGCCAGCGGCACGCGGCTTTCGCTGTCATGCAACAACGACCTCACCCAGGACGCGGTCGATGCGATCGTGGCGCGCGGCCTGCCGCGACCGCTGCTGGTGGCGGAAGTGGACCCGCAGCTGCCGTGGATCGGCGGCACGGCTGCCGTCGAGGAGAACTACTTCGACGTGGTGGTCGAGCCTGCGGGGCCTTATCCGATGCTGTTCGGCCTGCCGCGCCAACCGGTATCTGATGCCGAATATGCCATCGGCCTGTACGCCAGCACGCTGGTCCGTGATGGCGGCACGCTGCAGATCGGCATCGGCGCACTGGCCGATGCCTTGTGCCATGCGCTGGTGCTGCGGCATACGGACAATGCCACGTACCGCCGCGTGCTGGCGGCGCTGGATCCCGAGATCGAACGCCACCCGGCCGTCCTGGCCAGCGGCGGGCTGGGTCCGTTCAACACCGGCCTGTACGGCTGCAGCGAAATGGTCAACGAAGGGTTCAAGCGCCTGGTCGAGACCGGCGTGATCCGCCGCAAGGTGGTGGACGACGAACTGCTGATGCGTCGTATCGCCGAAGGCACTGCCAATCTCGGCGACCAGGCGCGGCTGGAACGCGACGGCGAGTACCTGCATGGCGCGTTCTACCTGGGCTCGCCCGCCTTCTACCAGTGGCTGCGCGACCTGCCCGACGAGGAACGCCGCGCCATCGGCATGCGCCGCATCAGCACCATCAACCAGCTGTACGGCGGCAACGAATCGCTGGAGCGCCTGCAGCGGCGCGATGCGCGGTTCTTCAATTCCTGCATGATGGCCACCGCCTTGGGCGCGGCGGTCTCCGACGGCCTCGAGGACGGCAAGGTCGTCTCCGGCGTGGGCGGGCAGTACAACTTCGTCGCCATGTCGCATGCGCTTGACGATGCACGCAGCGCACTGATGTTCCGCGCGGTGCGCGAGGACGGCGGCCAGGCGGTCTCCAATGTGCGCTGGAACTACGGCCACACCACGATCCCCCGCCACCTGCGCGACCTCTACGTCAACGAATACGGCATTGCCGACCTGCACGGACGCAACGACGAGGACTGCATCATCGCGATGGGCGGCATCACCGACGTACGTTTCCAGCAGGACCTGGTGCGGACCGCCCAGCGTGCGGGCAAGCTGCGCGGCGGGTTCGCCACGCCGGGACACTGGATCGACAACACCCCCGTGCACCTGTCGGCACGACTGAGGGCCTTCCGCCACGACGGCACCCTGCCCGACTACCCGCTGGGCAGCGACTTCACCGAGGTCGAGCAGCGACTGGTGAAGGCACTGGGATGGCTCAAGACGAATACGCGCACACCTTGGGCCAAAGCCACGACGGTGATGAGGGCGCTGCCCGAGAAGCCCGTCGACGAGACCGCAATGGCTCGCATGAATCTGGCGGTGCCTGCCGCTGCGGGCGAACGCCTGCAGGCGAAGCTCATCGCATTGGCGCTACGCGTGACGCGGGAGGCATGACGCGCTCATCGAGGCGCGATGCCGTCAGGAAGCGACCGGCTCCAGCTTCACGGCCAAGGTGAAGCGTGGGACATGGCAGTTGCGGTTAGGCGGCCGTCCGGCATGCAGGATCTCGCCATCGAATACCACCAGACGCCCCGGGCGCGGACTCACGGCGGCGCGCACGTCCCGATGCTCGTCGAAGAAGACGGTTTCGCCGCCCCATTCATGATCCCATTGCTCGCACACGTACCACAATGCGGTGAGTTCGCGGCTTCCGGCCACACAATCGACATGGCTGAACAACATGTCTCCGTAATGCGCGACGTTGACGTAACTGCGATAGGGCCGATACACCGTCCCCGGCGCGTGTGCGACCACGGCCTCCCTCATGGGTCCGGTGAAGGGCATCGCCGGCAGCTTTGCCACCGGGATCTCCGTCGCCCAGTGCCGGTAATCGGCCGTGTCCGGGCGCGCGATCTCCGACCTGGTATATCCCGCCTGCAGCAGGATGCGGTACAGCTCTGCAAGTTGCGGGGGCGCCAGCAGGCCGTCGAACACCGATATGCGGTGACCGTCGACCTGCTGGGCGTAGGAAAGCGCCGCTTTCACAGACATATCCGCGACTACAACGCCTTCGCCGCTTCGACCACCTTCTCGACGGTGATGCCGAAGTGCTTGTACAGCGCTTCGGCCGGTGCGGACGCACCGAAGCCGTGCATGCCGACCACGGCGCCATCCAGACCGACGTACTTGAGCCAGAAATCGGCGATGGCGGCTTCCACCGCCACGCGCTTGCGCACGCTGTCGGGCAGGACGGATTCACGGTAGGCGGCGTCCTGGCGGTCGAACACGTCGGTGGACGGCATGGACACCACGCGCGTCTTGATGCCTTCCGCGTCCAGCACCGCCTTGGCCTGGGTGGCCAGGCCCACTTCGGAACCGGTGGCGATCAGGATGAGGTCCGGCGTGCCGTCGGCATCGGCCAGCACGTAGCCGCCGCGCGCGATGTCCGCCACCTGCGCCTCGCTACGCGCCTGGTGGGCGAGGTTCTGGCGCGAGAACACCAGGCAGCTGGGGCCATCCTTGCGGACGATGGCCTGCTTCCAGGCGACCGCCGATTCCACGGCGTCGCAGGGGCGCCACACGTCGTTGTTGGGGATGAAACGCAGTGCAGCCAGGTGCTCGACCGGCTGGTGGGTCGGACCGTCTTCGCCCAGGCCGATCGAGTCGTGCGTATACACATGGATGGCGTGCGCCGGGATCAGCGCGCTCATGCGCACCGCATTGCGTGCGTAGTCGCTGAACACCAGGAAGGTCGCATCGAACGGCAGGAAGCCGCCATGCAGCGCCAGGCCGTTGGCGATCGCGCTCATGCCGAACTCGCGCACGCCGTAGTAGACGTAGTTGGCGTTGGGGTCGTCGGTGGCCACCGACTTGCTGGCCTTCCACAGGGTCAGGTTGGAGTGCGCCAGGTCGGCCGAGCCGCCCACGAGTTCCGGCAACAGCGGCGCGAACGCTTCGATGGCCATCTGCGAGGCCTTGCGCGACGCGATGACCGGGCCCTCCGCCTGCAGCTTGGCGATGTAGGCATCGGCAGCGGCGATGAAGCCGTCCGGCAGTTCGCCATGCGAGCGGCGGCTCAGTTCGCTGGCCTGCTCCGGGAACTGCGCGGCGTACTTGTCGAACAGCTGGTTCCACTGGTCTTCACGCACCAGGCCGGTGTTCCCTGCGCGCCAGCCGGCATAGATGTCCTCGGGGATTTCGAACGGGCCGTACGGCCACTCCAGCGCCGCGCGCGTGGCCTCCAGTTCGTCCTTGCCCAGCGGTGCACCGTGGCTGGATTCCTTGCCCGCCTTGTTGGGCGAACCGAAACCGATCGTGGTGCGACAGCAGATCAGCGTGGGCTTGTCTTCGGACTTCAGCGCGGTCTCGATGGCGGTCTTGATCTCCACCGGGTCGTGGCCGTTGACGTTGCGCACCACCTGCCAGCCATAGGCCTCGAAGCGGGCCGGCGTGTCGTCTGTGAACCAGCCATCGGTGTTGCCGTCGATGGAGATCTTGTTGTCGTCCCAGAACGCAACCAGCTTGCCCAGGCCCCAGGTGCCGGCAAGCGAGGCGGCTTCGTGCGAGACGCCTTCCATCAGGCAGCCATCGCCCATGAACACCCACGTGCGGTGATCGACGATGGAGAATTCCGGACGGTTGAAGCGCTGCGCCAGCAGCTTCTCGGCCAGCGCGAAACCCACGGCGTTGGCGAAGCCCTGGCCCAGCGGGCCGGTGGTGGTTTCCACGCCCGGGGTTTCATGGCGCTCCGGGTGGCCGGCGGTCTTGCTGTGCAGCTGGCGGAAGTTCTTCAATTCTTCCAGCGGCAGGTCGTAGCCGCTCAGGTGCAGCAGCGCGTACTGCAGCATCGAACCATGCCCGTTGGATAGCACGAAGCGGTCGCGGTTGAACCAGTGCGGGTTCTTCGGGCTGTGGCTCAGGTAATCGTTCCACAGCACTTCGGCGATATCGGCCATGCCCATGGGCATGCCGGGGTGGCCGGAGTTGGCGGCCTGCACCGCGTCGGCGGCGAGGAAGCGGATGGCATTGGCGAGCTGGCGGCGGCCAGGCTTGTTGGAGGCGGGCGTCGTCATGGGAGTCGGTGCAAGGGGGCGGCGCCCGGCGGGCTGCGGGCAGGCGCCATTGTCCCATCCCCTGCCGCCGCTGTCGCCGGTTGCATGGCCCCCGCAGGGGGTGTTAGCCGCCGTCGGCGGGGCGCTCCGGCAGGCGGACGTCGCCACTTTCGCCCTGCGCCACCAGGGTTGCCAGGGCCAGGTCGCCGGTGACGTTCAAGGTGGTGCGGCACATGTCCAGGAAGTGGTTCACACCCAGGATCAGGCCGATGCCCACCGGGTTGACACCCACCATGGCGCAGATCAGCGCCACCACCGGCAGCGAGCCGGACGGCACGCCCGCCGTGCCGATGCCGCCCAGGATGCACACCAGCATCACCATGAACTGCTGCCACAGCGACAGGTCCACGCCGAAGAACTGGGCCAGGAACAGCACCGTGACGCCCTCGAACAGGGCCGTACCGTTCTGGTTGGCGGTGGCGCCGACGGTCAGCACGAAGCGCGACACCTGGCGTGGCAGGCCGAGCTTCTCGTCCGCCACGCGCAATGCGGTCGGCAGGGTGGCATTGCTCGATGCCGTGGAGAAGGCCATCACCATGGCTTCCTGGCTGCCGCGGAAGAACTGCAGCGGCGATCGGCCGGCCAGCTTCAGCGCGACCGAATAACTAACGAACAGGTGCAGCGCCAGCGCCAGCACCACCACGCCCACATAGGCGCCCAGCTTGATCAGCAGGTCGAAGCCGAACAGGGCGGCCAGGTTGAACATGAAGCAGGCCACCGCATAGGGCGCCAGCCGGATCACCAGCCCGATCAGCGTCATCGAGATCTCGAAGACGCCTTCGATCGCACGCTTCAGGATGCCGGTATTCTCCGACGGCGTCAGCACCAGGCCAACGCCGAACATCACCGCGAAGAACATCAGCGACAGGATGGCGCCATTGCTGGACGCCGCGCCGATGACGTTGTCGGGCACGATGGACAGCAGCATGTTGAGACCGGTCGGTTGCGAGCCGACGCTGGCGACGATCTCCCTGGCTCGGTCCGCGTTGTCGACCAGCAGCTGCTGCGCCAGCGCGGGGTCAACGCCCGCGCCGGGCTTGATCAGGTTGACCAGCACCAGCCCCAGCAGCACTGCCACCGCCGACAGCAGCACGGTGTAGAACAGCGTCTTCCAGCCGATCCGGCCAAGCGCGCGGATGTCGCCCATCTCGGCGATGCCGACCACCAGTGCCGAGAACAGCAGCGGCACGATCAGCATGAAGATCAGGTTGAGGAACAGCTTGCCCGCCGCCGTCGTGTACTTGGTCAGCTCCTGCACCCAGCCCGCATCGCTCTGGCCGGTGGCGTAGACGATCAACCCGGCCAGCAGGCCGATGCCAAAGCCGATGGCCATCTTCCAGTGCAGCGGAAGCTTGGGGTTGCCGGCGGTCTTGGCTTCGGTCATCGGAGGGTCCTGCGGAGTGAAGCGGCCAGCTTAGCAAACCCGGCTGCGGGGCCCTCGAAGCCCTGCTTGCGCGCGCGGCTAGCGCGGATACAGCGGCGGCAGCGGCTCGGGCTCGGCGACGGCGGTCGTCCGCCATGCAGGCCCGCCGCGGAAGGCCTCCCGCAGGGCATTGCGGGCCTGTCCCGCATCGCCACCGGCCCAGCGGGCACGGCGCAGGGCATCCACGGCGGCGCGCTGGGTCGGGGATGCCAAGCGCGCTGCCAGATCATCCAGGTCGGTGGCGGTCGGGCGGGCCATGCCGCGCAGGACCTCTTCGATTTCGTCCAGGTCACCCGCATCCAGCGCGCGCTTGAGATCCGCCGCGGTGTGGGTGGCCTGCGGGGTGGACGGGGAAGGCGACGCCGCGGCGCCATGAACGCGCTGGCGGACGACCGAACCCCGCGCGAGCAATCCCCACACGAGTGTCACCAGCCAGAGCACCGCGAATCCCGCGGCCACCCAGGGCCACAGGTGCGCGGGAAGATTGCGTCCTTCTCCGTCCAGCGCGAACACGTCATCCCCATCCACCGGCGTGGGCACCGCCGACGGATCCAGGGCGGGTGCTGCCGCGATGCCGAAGCCCGGCGCGACGGCCAGCGTCAGGTCGGGCAGTACCGCGTTCTTCGCCACGCCACCGCGTACGTCCCACCAGGCCATCGACAGACCCGGAATCACCAGTCGACCCGGTTGCGACGGCACGATGGAATAGCGGCGCGTCAGCTTCACCTGCGGCGTGCCGCCTGCGAACGTCTCGTTGTACTGCGGCGGTTCGGCGAAGACCTGCGCACCGGGCACCGACGGTGTCGGCAGTTCGGGCATCTGCGCCTGTGTCGCGCCAATCGCCGTGGCTTCCACCGTCAGCGTCGCCGCCTCGCCCGCACGCAGCTGCTGGGGCGCGCCGGCGTAACGCAGGCGCAGGTCGCGCAGCGGCAGCCAGGGCTGCGGCGCGTTCGCCGGCTGCGCACGCACCTGCAGCGTCCGCGGCGCTCCGTTCAAGCTCACCTCGCGGCTGTTGCCGCCCAGCAGGTCGTCCATCCAGCCACCCGCACCGCGACCCTCGAAGCGCGCACCGGGCAGGGTCAGCGGGCCGCTGCGCTCGGGCACCAGCAGGAAGCGGCGCTCCGCGGTCTGGTAACGGCGCCCGTCGATCTCGCGACTGGACTGCACGATCTCGCCGACGCGCTGCAGCAGCGCGCCCTCGGGGGGATCGAGGTCCAGCTGGCCCGACACGAGCGGCATGGCGTAGTAAAGCCGCACGGTGACGCCTACCGACTGCTGCACGTAGGGACTGGCGTCGTCGATCTCGGTCTCGACAAAGGCCAGGCCGTTGGCCGCCGCACTGGCCGTCGGCGTGGCACCCACATTCACCGTCAACGCGGTGGTGCTTTGCGAGCCCACCTGCAACGGTGGAATCACCAGCGTCCCCGCACGCCGCGCACGCAGGGTGATCGCGAAGGTGGTGCGCGAGGTCATCTGGCCGTTGACCATGCCGACGCTGCGGCTGTCCGACTGCCCTTCCAGCTCGAAATCGCGCAGCAGTGGCGTGAGATCCGGCGTGGCCATCACCGCATCGGTCTCGATGTTCAGGGTGAAGGCCTGGCCCAACACTGCATCGGGCTGCTCCAGCCATGCGCGCGTGGCCGCGCCCGCCGCCTGCGCGAACACCAGCAGCCCCACCATCACCACCACCAGGATCCGCTTCATTGCCCTTCCCTCTGCCGGCGCTCTTGTTCCAGCCGGAGTTTCGCCTTCAACAACGCACCCGGCTCATCGGGTACGCGGCGCAACCATGCATCGACCGCCTGCCTGCGCTCGCGCTGCGCTGCGGTCTCGCCGGCCACCGCCTGCTGCCCGGGTTTGCTGTCGCTGCGCTGCCCGGCCTGCTGCTGCGCGATGGCCTGGCGCATGCGTTCGCGCTGGGCCGCATCGGCTGCCGCCTGCGTGGCGGCGTCGGGCGGTGATTGCGCGGGTGGCGCTTTCGCTGGCGAGCCTTGCGGGGCAGCGCCCTTCGCATCGCCGGAAGACGGCGGCTGCGATGGGGGAGGTTGCGGCGGGGCAGGATTCGGGGAGTCCGCCCCCTGCTGGCCTTTGCCTTGCTGGCCTTTGCCCTGGGAGCCTCTGTCCTGCGGGCCGTTGTCCGGCGAATCCTTGCCCTGCCCATCGCCGCCCGAAGGCGGGCGCTTGCGGGCGGCATCGACCGCGGCCCGGTTCGCCACCGCATCCTGCATGCCCGGCTGCCGCTGCAGCGCAGTGTCGTAGGCGCGAATGGCCTCGTCGTAGCGGCCCTGCTTCGCCAGCGCATTGCCGAGGTTGTACCAGCCCTCCGCCGTGTCGATGCCGGTGAACGCTTTCTCGGCTTCGACGAAATCGCCGCCCCGGTAGGCCTGCGCACCCTGTTCGAGCTGCGCGTGCCGTTGCTGGTCGGCGCGCTGCCACCAGTCGATGCCGGCCGCCTGCGCAGGCATCGCGATGGGCAGGCACAGGACACCGATGAAAACCACCACCGCACCACGACGGAACGCGAGCAACGAAAGCAGCAACAGCGGCAACACCAGCCAGTAGCCTTCATCACGCCATGCCTTGCCCGCGCCGTTGCCAGCCGTTGCTGTCGCCTGTTCGGGCAGCAGGACACCCAGCCGCATCAGGTCCGCTTGGCTGGCGCTCAACGCGTGGTAGCGGCCGCCGCCGGCGGAGGCAAGGCGCTGGAGCGAGCCTTCATCCAGCGCCGCGCGGGCGAGCGTGCCGTCGCTGCGGCGATAGGCCGCGCCCGTCGCCGTGCCAAGGCCGAGCGCGGAAACGGCGTAGCCCTTCGCTCGCGCTGCCGCTGCGGCATCGCGTGCCATGCCATCGGCGTGATCGGCAAGCAGCAGGATGTCGCCCTGTTTGAACTGCGCCTGCGCCAGCAGGCGCGTGGCCCAGCTGATGCCGCGATCGATCCGTTCGCCATCCACCGGCATGATCTCCGGCGACAGATCATCCAGGTACAGCTGCACGTTGGCCGCGTCTTCCGTCAACGGCGCCACCGTGAACGCATCGTCGGCCACCACCACCAGCGCGACCTGCCCACCGTCACGGGCCTCCAGGAGCTGCGCGAGCTTCGCCCGCGCCTGCAACAGCCGCGAGGGCGGCAGGTCGGTGGCGGTGACGCGGCTGGAGAGGTCCAGCACGATCACCAGCGGCGTCTTCGATTGCCAGAGCGGTTGTTCGCCCAGGCGCCAGCTCGGGCCGGCCAGCGCGAGCACGGCCAGGATCCAGGGGAGGCAGGCGACGAACAGCGGCGTGCGCGAAGCGATGCCCGTGCCACGCACCATCAGATGCGGCAGCAGATGCGCGTCCACCACCCCACGCCACACGCTGCGCTGCCGGCGTCGCGCCTGCCAGAGCCACGCAAGCAGCGGCAGCGCCAGCAAGGCCCACAGCCAATGCGGGCGCAGGAAGTGCAGCGCGTCCAGCCAAGCACTCATGCACGCCTCCGCGGCCAAGCGAGCGCCAGCAGCGCCACCAGCAGCGCACCGGTGAGCGGCCAGTGGTAGCGCTCCAGGCGCGGACGGACGGCTTCGCCCGCATGCTCGACTGGCTCGATGCGATCCAGCTCGGCATAGATGCCGGCCAGTTCGCCGGTGTCGCGGGCACGGAAGAAGCGTCCGCCCGTCTGCCTGGCCACATCGCGCAGCGTCGCCTCATCGATGTCCTCCATGCCGCTGGAGGGCAGCGGCAGGGGAATGCCGAACAGGCTGAGGCCGCCATCGCTGCCGAAGGCGATGGTGTGGATGCGCACGCGCTCTTCCTTCGCCAGCTCTGCCGCCTTCTGTGGCGTCAGCACGCCCGCCGAATTGACACCGTCGGTAAGCAGGATGAGTACGCGCTGCCCGTCCTCCTGCGTGCGCAGGCGCCGCACCGCCAGTGCGATGGCATCGCCGATGGCGGTTTCGCGGCCCGCCAGCCCGGCGACCGCATCGCGCAACTGTTCGCGTACGGTCTGCAGGTCGCGCGTCAGCGGCGTCATCGCATAGGCGCGTTGGCCGAACACGAGCAGGCCCACGCGATCGCCTTCGCGGCGATCCAGGAAGTCCGCCAGCACCGCCTTTGCGGCGGTCAGGCGATCCACGACCGTCCCGCCGAGTTCCATGTCCGCTTCGGTCATGCTGCCGGACAGGTCGACCGCCAGCATCAGGTCTCGCCCACTCGTGGGCGGCGTGACGGCGTCGCCAAACTGCTGCGGCCGCGCGGCCGCAGCGCACAACAGGAACCATGCCAGCCATGCGAGTGCTGCCATCCGCCTCGGTGCAGCGCGTGTGCCGAGGCGGGCGATGCTGTCCAGTTGCTGGCCGTACGGCACCTTGATGGCCTCTTCCTGGCTGCGCCGCGGCGGCAATATCCAACGCGCCAGCCAGGGCAGCGGGAACGCCAACCACAGCCACGGCCAGGCGAACCCGGCATAGCCGTCATAGAGGAACTGCAGCGTCGGCAGCGACAGGTTCATCGCCGTGCGGCCATGAGTTCGAGGAAGCGCGCGCGTGCGACGGCAGTCGCGGCCTGCAGCTGCACCGCGTCGACCTCACGCTGGTACCCGCCTTCCAGCAGCAGGCGACCCGGGCCGTCGGAGAACGCGTGCCCCTTGTCACCGTCCAGGAAGCGCAACCATGCATCGCCCTGCAGGCGGTCGGCCTGCGGTTCCACCCTGCGGGCCGCACGCCGCAGCAACTCCGACATCGCCGCCACCCGTTGCGCGGACGATCCAGGCGTGAGCGCGTGCTCGAACAGGCGCACCCATGCCGCGCGCCGGCGTTTCCGCTGCGTCGACCACGCAAGCCAGGCACCGACGATCAGCAGCACGCCGACGATCACCAGCCACCAACCCGGTGCGAGCGGCCACAGCGGCGGCGACGCCGGCACGTGCACGTCACGCAGCACCAGCTGTGCGGCCGACATCACGCCACCTGCGGCTGGGCGCGGCCCAGCAGGGGCAGCCAGGCGTCGCTGGCGGCATCGGTCGACAGCGACCAGACACGGACGCCGCGCCGCGGCAGGCGTTCCAGCGCCTGCTCGACCGGCTGCACGAACTCCCGCCGCCAGCCTTGCCGTTGCGCGGCGTTGGCCAGATCGAGTTCCACGCGCCGGGCACCCAGCGCGAACGGCAACGTGGCCGCCGGCGGATCGGTCTCCAGCGGATCGGTCAGCAGCAGCACGGCGACTTCATGGTGCGTCGCCAGGGCGGGCCAGCGTGCTTCCGGCAAGGCCGCGACGCTGCGCGGATCGGCCAGCACGATCAGGCGCGAACCGGGCCGCAGCAGTCGTGCGGCATGATGCAGCGCGTCGGGCAATCCGGTGTCGTCCAGCGGCGGCGCGGTGTACCAGCGCACCAGCGCATCCAGCGCGCGCAATGCACCGCGCGTGCCGGAGGCCGGCGGTACGGGCGCTTCCGCCACGCTGCCGCGCAGGATGGCGACGCGATCGCCTTCGCGCACGGCCTGCCATGCGGCGACCGCACCGGCGCGTGCGGCCTGCACCGACTTGAAACGGACCCGTGTGCCGAAGTACAGCGCAGGCGCGGTATCGGCGACGATCAGGGTCAGGCGCTCGCGCTCGGCCTGGAAGAGCTTGGTGTGGGTGCGTCCGCTGCGTGCGGTCAGGCGCCAGTCGATATGACGCACATCATCGCCGGCCACGTACTCGCGGGACTCCGCGTACTCCATGCCACGTCCGCGCAACGAGGACTGCGCCGGACCGGTGACATGATGTCGACCACGGCGGGCGGGCCCCCGCCGCTGCGCCACACCGCGCAGCGCGACCAGTTCGGACAGCGTGGGGACGATGCCGTCGCTCATGCCGTCATTCCCGCGCGCGAACGAGGAACAAGCCCATCACGGCAAAGGCACCACATCCAGCAGCGCTGCCACCAGACGATCGCCATCCCACCCTTCCGCCGTCGCCTCGTAGCTGGGCAGCACGCGGTGGCGAAGCACATCGGCGGCGATCGCGCGGATGTCGTCGGGCGTGACGAAATCGCGCCCGGCCAGCCAGGCGCGCGCACGCGCGCACCGCTCCAGCGCGATGGAGCCACGCGGACTGGCGCCCCAGGCAATGCGTCGCGCCAGCGAGGCGTCGTAGCGCGCGGCATCACGGGAAGCCAGCACGAGTTCGATGAGGTAACGCTCCAGCTGGGGCGCCATGTGCAGGTTCAGCACGGCGGCGCGCGCGGCGAAGACGTCCTCCAGTGGCATACGTGGCGGCTGTACCGGCGCGGCGGTCATCTCGTCCCGCGCGCGCTCCCGTGCCAGGCGCAGGATCTCGGCCTCGGCCGCCGCCTCCGGGTAACCGATCCGGACATGCATCAGGAACCGGTCCAATTGGGCTTCCGGCAGCGGGAACGTGCCCTCCTGCTCGATCGGGTTCTGCGTGGCCATCACCAGGAACAGCGCAGGCAACGGATACGTGTGCCGGCCGACGGTGACCTGACGTTCGCCCATGGCTTCCAGCAGCGCGGACTGCACTTTCGCCGGCGCGCGGTTGATCTCGTCCGCCAGCAGCAGGGGATGGAAGATGGGACCGGCCTGGAATTCGAAACGGCCTTCCTGCGGCCGCCACACTTCGGTGCCCGTCAGGTCTGCCGGCAGCAGGTCGGGCGTGAACTGCACGCGCGCGAAGTCCGCCTGCAGGCGCGATGCCAGTGCGCGGATCGCGGTCGTCTTGGCCAGGCCGGGCGCGCCTTCCACCAGCAGGTGGCCATCGGCCAGCAGCGCGACCAACAGACGCTCCACCAGCGCGGACTGGCCCACGATGGTCTGGGCGAGGCCCTCCCGCAGCGCGGTGAAGGCCGCATGCAGGCGTGCGTGTTCGGCATCGGGGGAGACGCCCGTCGCGGCGGGATCGATAGCGGGGTTGTCCATGGGACCTGTCGGGGGTGGAGCCTGGGGCGATTTTGACCCAGCCGAGCGCGGATGGTTCACCGCGCTGGCGACACGGGCATGCGGTATTCAGCTCTGGCACGCCGGAAACGACACGGGGGCCTTGCGGCCCCCGTGTGGAACAAGCATTGACTGCAGGCGATCAGCGGCGCTCGGCCACGCGCAACACCTTCGGGGTGACGAAAATCAGCAGCTCGGCCTTTTCCTTGCTGCGACCCTTCTTCTTGAACAGGTTGCCCAGGAAGGGGATGTCGCCCAGGAACGGCACCTTGGCAATGCTGGCGCGGTCGGTGAACTCGTACACACCACCGATCACCACCGTCTGACCGTCCTCGATCAGCACGGCGGTATTGATTTCGCGACGCGCCAGTTCCGGCACGGAACCGAAGTCGCCCAGGTCGATGAAGCGGATCACCTCGTCCTTCTTGACGTTGAGGTTCAGGAAGACGCGGTTGTCGTCGGTGATGGTCGGCGTGACCTTCAACTCCAGCAGCGCTTCCTTGAACTGCACGGTCGGCGTGGCGATGCCGGTGCCGCTGCCGGTGACGGTCAGGTAGCCCACTTCACGACCCTGCTTGATCACCGCTTCACGCTGGTTGGTGGTCACCAGGCGCGGATTGGAAATCACTTCGCCACGGCCTTCTTCCTGCAGGGCGGACAGCTCCAGATCCAGCTGGAAGTTGGCGCCCAGCAGCGTGTAGGCGATCGCACCCACGGGATTGGTGGTGTAGGTGTTGGCTGGCAGATTGACGTTGAGATTGTTCTCGGTGGTGCCGTCTACGATGACGTCGGTCGTGTTTTCCAGCGAACCGCCGATCACCTGCGTGCGATCACCTTGGCGACGGCCGAGAATGCCGAAACGGGCGCCGAGGTCACGCGCGAAACTGTCCGTGGCAATGACGATGCGGCCCTCGATCAGCACCTGGTCGACCGGACGATCGATCACCGCGATCAGCTCGCGCATCTGCGCGACCTTCTTCGGGATGTCGCTGATCATCAGCGTGTTGGTGCGTTCGTCCGCCACCAGGCGGCCGCGCTGCGACAGGAAGCCGTTCTCGTTCTGGTTGTTGCCGCTGCCACCGCCACCACCACCACTGCTGTTGCCGACGCCCTTGGCTTCGGTCAACGCCTTGAAGATGGCGTTGGCGCTGTGGTAGTTGATCTGCACGTAGTCGGTGATCAGGTCTTCGCGGTTCTCGATCGCGATGCGCGCGTCCTCCTTGTCCTGCTCGAACTTGGCCAGTTCGGGCTGCGGCGCGACCCAGACAACGTTGCCGTCACGGCGCTTGTCCAGGCCACGGGCGCGCAGCACGATGTCCAGCGCCTGGTCCCACGGCACGTTGACCAAACGCAGCGTCACGTTGCCCTGCACGGTGTCGGAGGCCACGATGTTCAGGTTGGACTCTTCGGCAATCAGCTGCAGCACGGTGCGTACCGGCACGTCCTGGAAGTTGAACGTCACCGGGCGGCCTGCGTAGCGGCGCGCTTCGGTCGCCACCTTGGCGGCCGCCGTCGCGATTGCGCTGGAGCTGGTGCCGGAAGAGGCATTGGCACCACCGATGGCCTTCTGGCCGGCCCGCGGCACGATCTCGACGACGTACTCGTTGCCCGACTGGTAGGCCAGTGATTCGAACTCACCGCTGGTGCTCAGCACCAGTTGGGTACCGCCGCCCTTGGACTGCGCTTCGACGCGCTGCACCGGGGTGGCGAAATCCACCACGTTGAGCGGACGCTGCAGCGAGGCCGGAAGGGTGGCGTTGCCCACGTCCACGACGACATTGCTGCCCTGGTTGCGCAGGTCAGGCGCCGCCCCCTGGCCATCGAACTTGATGACCAGGCGACCGGCACCGTCTTCACCCCGACGGAAGTCGATGTTGGACACCGAAACGGCACGCGCGGGCGCCGTGGCGGTTTGGGGAGCGGCACTCTGCGCGGCCGGCGAGCCTGCGCTGGCAGCGCTTGCCGCGGCGAGCAGGCCGATGGCCAGGCCCAGAGAGCAGACCCGGAGCATTGCCAGGCGCCGGGCAGGCCGCAGGCGGTGGGCGTTGGAAGCGATCATCGTGTATCCCCTAATCATTGATCTTCAAGCGCGATGGAGGCAGGCCGTTCCAGCCAACCGCCCGCACCATCCGGCACCAGTTCGACAAGTTCTATGCCATCTTCACGGACCGTGGTGACACGGCCGTCGCTCTGCCCCAGGTAGTTCCCCGGACGTACCCGGTAGGTGACCTTGTCGGGTCCCATCACCAGCGCCACCAGCCCCGGACCGCGGCCAAGCGTACCGACCATGTCCAGGCTGTCCAGCGGATACTGCTCCAGCGTTTCCTTGCGCCGGTTCGGATCCGGGCGCAGGCCCGGGCCGTCGGTGTTGTTCCAGGCGTCGCTGAAGGGATCGCGCATGGTCTGCGCGGCGTACTCGAAGGTTTCGAACTGCTGCATCACCGGCAGCGGCTCCAGCGGTGGCGCTGGTCGCGCGCGCACGTCGGCAACCCATTTCTCGAGGTTCGGGGCGTCGCCCGGCGTGCTGGTGATGCCGCGCGCGCATGCGCCCAGCACCAGCATCATCGAAAGCGCCGCCATGAAACGGAGCGCCTTGTCGCTGACCGGCATCATGCGCCACCTCCTGCAGCCTGGCCATTCTTGGCGGCCTCTGCGGCCGCGGCCTCCTGCTCGGCCACTTCCTTCTCATCCAGATAGCGGTAGGTCTTCACGGTACCGGACAGCTCCAGCGCGCCCCGGGCGCTGATGCCGCCCTTGGCTTCCTTCGGCTTCAACGAGATGTCGTGCATGGTCAGGATGACCACGCGAGGCAACGAGGCCACGCCACTGACGAACGCACCGAACTGGTGGTAACTGCCCACCATGCGCAACTGGATCGGCTTCTCGGCATAGAACTCTTTGAGCGTTTCCTGCTCGGGCTGGAACAGCTCGTTGGCCAGGCCGCTGGACAACGCGGTCTGCGAGATGTCGATGATCAGGTCCGGCATTTCGGTCTTGCTGGGCAGCTGGCGCAGCATCTGCTGCAACACCTGCTCCATCTGGGCCAGCTGCTGTTTGAGGGGCTCCAGATTGGCGGCCTTGGCCTGCTCGGTCTCGAACTTCTCGCGCAGGGTTACCTCCTCGCGCTCGAGCGATTCCAGCGTGGTGCGCTTGCCCTTGATGAAGAGGAAGAACGAGAACGCCAGGATGAACAGACTCACCAGCACGCAGAAACCGATCTTGGCGTTCTGCGGCCATGCGCCGATGTTGTTGATGTCCAGGTTCTTGAGCGATGTTTTCTTCTGGCTCATGACGCGCTCCCGGTGGTGGCCGGCGTCGAAGCACCGCTGGGCGTTGTGGCGGGGGGCGGGCTGGCCGGTGCGGCCGGCGGGGTAGTGGCGGGCGTAGAGGGTGCCGGCGCGGGCTGGCCTTCCACGGGTGCGGGCGGCGCAGCGGCAGGCGGAGCATTCGGATCAGCCGGCACCGCATTCGCGGCAGCGGCTTCTTCCTCAGCCATCGGATTGGCCAGGCGCACCTGCAGCTTGAAGACATACGGCAACGCGCGGCTTGCACCGGTGGCGGCCAGCTCCTTCGTGTCTTCCGGCTTGGCCTCGATGATGGACAGCTCGGGCTTGGTCATCCAGCCAGAGGTCTCGAGGTTGCGCATGTAGGCACTGACGCGTGCGTTGGATTGCGCGCGGCCTTCCAGCGTCAGCACTTCACCGTCCTGCTTGATGTTGGACAGTGAAACGCCATCGGGAATGGTGCGGACCAGCGAGTCGAACAGGTGGACCATCTGCGAACGGTTCGCCTGCAGCTTCTCGATGACTTCCTTGCGGGCCAGCAGGCGACGCTTCTGTTCGTCGAGTTTCTCGATTTCCTTGTTCTGTGCTTCGACCTTGGCGATCTCGGCTTTCAGGAAATCGTTGCGCACCGTCTGGCCGGACACCTGGCGGTCGTAGTGGAACCACAGCAGGAACGACAGCAGCAGGCCGGCGATGGCGGCCGCACCCAGCATCACGTAGAACTCGCGCTGGCGCTGGACGCGGCGCTCGGCGCGCCACGGGAGTAGGTTGATTCTTGCCATCAGTCGAAGCTCCTCAAAGCCAGGCCGGTGGCGATCATCAGTGCGGGAGCATCCTGCGCCAGCGCATGCGCCTGCACGCGCGGGCCGAGGGTCATCTGGGCCAGCGGGTTGGCGACCACGGTCGGCACGCCAAGCTGCTCTTCCACCATCTCGGGCAGACCCGGCAGGGCGGCGCAACCACCGGCCAGGACGACCTGGTCGACGCGGTTGAACTCGCTGCCCGCATAGAAGAACTGTAGCAGGCGGCTGATCTGCTGGACGGTCGCTTCCTTGAACGGCTCCAGCACTTCCACTTCGTAACTTTCCGGCAGGCCACCCTGGCGCTTGGCCAGGCCGGCTTCCTCGTAGGTCAGGCCGTAGCGACGCATGACTTCGTCGGTCAGCTGCTTGCCACCGAACACCTGCTCGCGGCTGTACAGGCTGCGACCACGACGCAGGACATTGAGGGTGGTCATGGTGGCACCGATGTCCACCAGCGCGACCACGCCGTCCTGCGGAATCGGCAGGTCGTCGGCCATCAATGCGAAGGCGTTCTCCACCGCGAAGGCTTCCACGTCCATCACCTTGGCGGACAACCCGCCCAGCTCAAGCGCGGACTGGCGCAGTTCGACGTTCTCGGAACGCGACGCCGCCAGCAGCACCTGCACCATCTCCGGGTTGTTGGGCATCGGGCCCAGCACCTCGAAGTCGAGGTTCACTTCCTCGATGGGGTACGGAATGTAGTTGACGGCTTCCAGCTCCACCTGGGCTTCCAGGTCGCTGTCGTCCAGGTCGGCCGGCATCGGGATGATCTTGGTGATCACCGCCGAACCGGCGACGGCCGCTGCGGCGTGCTTGGCCTTGCTGCCCGCGCGGTTGACCGCACGGCGAATGGCTTCGCCCACCCGCCTCGACCTCGACGATGTTCTTCTCCACCACCGCATTGGGCGGCAGCGGCTCCACCGCGTAGTGTTCCACGCGATAGCGGTTTCCGACACGCGACAGCTGAAGCAGCTTGACCGCAGTCGAACTGATGTCGACGCCAATGAGCGGCGACTGGCTTTTTGGGATTAGCCCCACGGTCTTTCCCCTTCCGACGGGCACTGGGCGTACGGCGTGCGCCCACATTAATAACCAAGTTTTTACTCTTGGCAACCGACGTTTGCGTGGCTGTGCGGCCTGTCACGCTTCACGAGGGTTGTTCCCCAAGTCCCTGTTCCCCTTGGGATCGCCCATGGCGGCCCCGGCGGTCATCTATACTCTGCCGCCACGAATTCTGCAATCGGAAAGCACTGGATGACCCGTTTCCGTCGTCTTCTGCGTTGGACGCTGATCACGTTCTTCGTATTCTCCCTGGCCGGCCTGGTCGGTCTGGGCGTCCTGTACTACGCCGTCTCGTCCAAGCTGCCGGACATCCAGTCCCTGCGCAGCGTCGAGCTGCAGGAACCCCTCTATGTCTACGCCAGCGATGGCCGGCTGATCGGGCTCTATGGCGAGACCCGGCGCTACCCGGTGCAGATCGCGCAGGTGCCGGCACGGGTCAAACAGGCCTTCATCGCCGCCGAGGACAGCAAGTTCTACGAGCACAACGGCGTGGACCCCACCGGCATCGGCCGCGCGGTCTGGCAGATCGTCAGCCGCAAGGAAGGCCGCGTGGCCGGCGGCAGCACGATCACCCAGCAGGTGGCGCGCCAGTGGTTCCTGAGCTCGGAATACAGCTACACGCGCAAGCTGGTGGAAATGATGCTGGCGATGCGCATCGAGAAGATGCTGAGCAAGGACGAGATCCTGGAGCTCTATCTCAACAAGAGCTTCTTCGGCAATCGCTCCTATGGCGTCGCCGCGGCCGCGGAGTACTACTACGGCAAGACGCTAGATCAGCTGACCCTGGCCGAGACGGCCACGCTGGTCAGTGCGTTGAAGTTTCCCTCCAGCGGCAACCCGATCAGCAATCCCGGGCGCAACCACCAGCGCAGCGTCTACGTGATCGAGCGCATGCAGGAGGACGGCTACGTCACCGCCGCCGACGCCTCGCAGGCGAAGGCAGAGCCCATGCACGCCAAGCCGCACGAGCGCCCGGTCGAGGTCTATGCGCCCTACGTGGCCGAAATGGTCCGCCAGGAAATGATCGCGCGCTTCGGTCCGGAAGCCCTGACCAAGGGCTACCACGTCACCACCACGCTGGACGCCACGCTGCAGGCGGCGGCCGGCGACGCCGTGCGCGATGGCCTGGGCCTGTATGACCATCGCCACGGCTGGAATGGCGTGGAGCGCCATTTCGACGTGGCCGCCGATGCCGATGCGGTCGCCCTCGCCGTGCAGTTGAAAGGCATTCCGCCGCAGAACGGCCTGATCCCCGCCATCGTCGCGCGCACGCTGGATGACGGTGGCGCGGTCGTCGTCACCGCCGATGCGCGCGAGATCACCCTCCCCGCGGCCGCCAGCAAGTGGACCGGCCGCACGCCGGCCAAGCTGTTGAAGCGGGGTGACCTTACCCGCATCAAGGCGGGCAAGAACGCCGACGAATACGTCATCGACCAGATCCCGCGGGCGCAGGCGGCACTGGTATCGCTGGATGCCAGCAATGGCGCACTGCGCGCCCTGGTCGGTGGTTACAGCTTCGCCGGCAACAAGTTCAATCGCGCCACCCAGGCGCGCCGCCAGCCAGGCTCCAGCTTCAAGCCCTTCGTCTATGCGGCGGCATTCGAAAAGGGCTTCAATCCTGCATCGATCGTGCTGGACGCACCCGTCGTCTTCCGCGACCGCCGTGGCCACATGTGGCGCCCGCAGAACGACGGCGGCGGCTTCCGCGGCCCGATGCGCCTGCGTGAAGCGCTGGTGCAGTCGCGCAACCTGGTCTCGGTGCGCCTGCTGGACGGCATCGGCGTGCCGTTCGCCCGCAAGTACATCAGCCAGTTCGGCTTCGAGGAGGCGGAACTGCCGCCCAACCTGTCGATGTCACTGGGCACGGCTTCGTTGACGCCCCTGTCGGTGGCACGCGGCTATGCCGTGTTCGCCAATGGCGGCTCGCGGGTCACCCCGTGGTTCATCGACGAGGTGAAGGACCGCGAAGGCAACGTGGTGTTCAAGGAGAATCCCGCCATCGCCTGCCGCAGCTGTGGCCAGGGCCAGCACGGCGGCACGGCGCCGGCGGCGCAGGTGGTGGACGGTTTCAACTTCGGTCCCACCCAGGCCGCCAAGCCCGCCACGCCAGCGGCCAACGCGCCGCCCAAGCCCGTCGAAAAGCCGGTGGACCCGAGTGCGGTCACCGCGCCGCGCGCCATCGATGAGCGCACCGCCTACCAGCTGACCTCGATGATGCGCGACGTCGTGCAGCGCGGTACGGGTACGGCGGCCAAGGTGCTGGGCCGGGAGGATGTCGGCGGCAAGACGGGTTCGACCAACGAACACCGTGACGCCTGGTTCGGCGGTTTCGGCGGCCCCTACGCCACCGTGGTCTGGGTCGGTCGCGACAACTTCCAGTCGCTCGGCTACCGCGAGTACGGTGGCAAGGCCGCCCTGCCCATCTGGATCGACTACATGCGCGTGGCCTTGAAGGACAAGCCGATCGCATCGAACGACCCGCCCGACGGCATGGTGCAGGCGACGCTCAATGGCGTCACCGAATGGGTCAAGGTCGAGGACATGGACCGCATCCAGGACTACGACCTCTATGGCCCCGAAGACGCGGTGCCGGACGAGGAAGCGTTCGACATCTTCTGACCTGATGCCTGCCGCGCCCGTCGCGCGGCGGCACGATGACGGCACCTGTCGGCGCCGTCATGGACATTCAGAGTTGCTCGTGTAGAGTCGCCTTCAGTTTCGACGCGGAGGCACGCCATGCACCACGCCCGTCAGCACGCCGAAACCCGTACCCGCGAGCGACGCCAGCGCCTCGCCCACGAAGCCGCACGCCTGATGGCAGAAGGCGGCATCCGCGACTTCCACCAGGCCAAGCTCAAGGCCGCCAGCCGGCTGGGCATCCACGACGACGCCTCGTTGCCGCGCAACCGCGAAATCGAGGACGCCCTGCGCGAGTACCAGCGCCTGTTCGCAGGCCCCACGCATGCGGCCGGGCTGCGGCAGCGGCGTGAAGCCGCGCAGCGGGCGCTGGGGTTCTTCGCCCCGTTCGCGCCCCGCCTGGTCGGTCCGGTGCTGGACGGCACCGCCGATGCCCGCTCGCCCGTGCACCTGCACCTGCACAGTGATGACCCGGATGCGATCACGCGTTTCCTGGAAGACCACCACATTCCGGCCGAAGCCCGCACGCGTCGGCTGCGCCTGGATCGCGAGCGCATCGCGGACCTGCCGGTCTGGGTGTTCAGTGCCGAAGAGCTCAGCTTCGACCTGACCGTGCTGCCGCACGACGCGCTTCGGCAGGCGCCGCTTTCGTCGGTGGATGAAAAGCCCATGCGGCGGGCGTCGGATGCACAGCTGCGGCAGTTGCTGGTGGAAGAAGAGATCGCCGGCTTCGAAATGCAGGACGGCATGGATCCGGCAGCCCACTGACATGCCCCGCGCGGGGCATTCGGCTCAACCCTTCACGCGGCGCATCTCGGTCGCCACCTTGTAGCGCCCGTATCGCAACAGCGACTGGGTGAAGTCCTCCAGCGCGCGTTCGTCCTCGCAGGCCAGCACCAGCTGGTAACAACCTTCGCCGGCCACCTTGCTGGCGCTTTCGACGTCCTCGTGCATGGCCAGGAAGGCCTCGAACTCGTCGAAGCGCGGCGTGTCCATGAACACCGTGACGAAGTAGCGCCGCAGGTCGCCCCGCACCACGGCGAAGCGGCGTATCACCCCGCTGTCGACCATCTGCTGTACGCGGGTCGACACGGCCTGGCCGGTCAGGTGCACCTGCTTGCCCAGCTGCTGCCAGGACATGCGCGCGTCGTGGGACAACTGCGCCAGGATGGCGCGACTCATCTTGTCCATGGGCATCTCTTTCAAGGTTCAAGCGGGACCGCTGCAATGCTTTCAGGATGCAATTACAACCGGAGGGCGATGCGTCCAGGATGGTCGCTCCCCTCGCTGGCCATTATCGCCCGATGAAAACCGCCCTGCTCCTGATCGACCTGCAGAACGACTACCTGCCCGATGGCAGGTTCCCCCTGTGGAACACCGCGCCCGTCATCGACGCGACGGTGGACGCCATCGCCCTTGCCCAGCAGCGCGACATGCTGGTCGTGCACATCCAGCATGTATCGCAGTCGCCGGAGGGTGACGGCGCATTCTTCATCGCGGGCACCGAGGGAGTAAAGATCCATCCCCGCATCCTGGCGGCCGCGCCGGAGGCGCCGGTGGTCGTCAAGCAGTTCGCCGACGCCTTCCACCAGACCGCGCTCGAAGCCCTGTTGTCCCGCCACGGCGTGCAGCGGCTGCTGGTCGCCGGCATGATGACCCAGAACTGCGTCACCCATACCGCCATCTCGAAGGCAGCAGAGAAATACCAGGTCGGCGTGCTGGCCGACTGCACGACCACCGTCAGCCAGCCCATCCACCAGATCGCGCTGCACGGGCTGTCGACGCGGGTACCGCTGTTGATGTCCGCCGACGCGTTCTGACCCGCCCCATAAAAGCAGAAGGCCCCGCGAGGGGCCTTCTGATCAAACCAGCGAACCAGCAGCGGATCAGCGCTGGTCCTGTGCCTTGTAGTCGCGCACGTCATAACCCGTGTAGATCTGGCGCGGACGGCCGATCTTCGCTTCGGGATCGACCTGCTGCTCCAGCCAGTGCGACACCCAGCCGGCGGTACGGCCGATGGCGAACATCACGGTGAACATCTCGGTCGGGATCTTCAGCGCCTTGTAGATGATGCCGCTGTAGAAATCGACGTTGGGGTACAGCTTGCGCTGGATGAAATAGTCGTCCTTCAAGGCCGCCTCTTCCAGCTTCATCGCCACTTCCAGCAGCGGATCGTTCACGCCCAGCTCGCCCAGCACCTTGTGGGTCATCTCGCGGATGATCTTGGCGCGCGGGTCGAAGTTCTTGTAGACGCGATGGCCGAAGCCCATCAGGCGGAAGCCGGATTCCTTGTCCTTGGCCTTGGCCACGGCGGCATCGACCTTGTCGGGCGTGCCGATCTCTTCCAGCATCTTCAGCACGGCTTCGTTGGCGCCGCCATGGGCAGGGCCCCACAGCGCGGTGATGCCGGCGGCCACCGAGGCGTACGGGTTGGCACCCGTGGACCCCACCAGGCGCACGGTGGACGTCGACGCGTTCTGCTCGTGGTCGGCATGCAGGATGAACAGCAGGTCCAGCGCCTTGGCGACGACCGGGTTCATCTCCAGCGGTTCGCTGGGCACTTCGAACATCATGTGCAGGAAGCGGTCCACGTAACCCAGGTTGTTGCGCGGGTAGCGGATCGGCCAGCCGATGGAATAGCGGTAGGCGGCGGCGGCGATCGTCGGGCACCTTCGCGATCAGGCGGATGGCGGCCAGGCGGCGCTGCTCGGGGTCTTCCAGGTCCAGCGTGTCGTGGTAGAACGCGGACAGCGAAGCGACCGTGCCGGCCAGCATGGCCATCGGGTGCGCGTCGTAATGGAAGCCGTGCAGGAAGTTCTTCAGCGACTCATGCATCATCGTGTGATGCGTGACTTCGTGGTCGAACTTCTCGAATTCGGCCGTGGTCGGCAGTTCGCCGTTCATCAGCAGGTAGGCCACTTCCAGGAAGCTGGAGTGCTTGGCCAGTTGCTCGATCGGGTAACCGCGGTACAGCAGCACGCCGTTGTCGCCGTCGATGTAGGTGATGGCGGACTTGCAGCTGGCGGTGGCGGTGAAGCCGGAATCGTAGGTGAAAAGGCCGGTTTCCCTGGTCAGCTTGGAAACATCGACGCAATCGTTGCCAAGCGTGGGCTTCAGGACTGGCAGGACGACGGATTTGTCGCCTGCATTCAGCGTGACCTGGTCAAGTTCGGACACAGTGTGCGCTCCTTCGTGGGGATGCACCGGCCGGTTGCCCGGTCGGCGTGTGACGGATGTCCAGGGAGTGAACCTTGGATAACCCCAATTATCGCACACCGCCCTTGGAGCCGTCGCTCAAAAGCGGACCAAAGTCAGACCAAAGAATAAGGCGCGCGGCCCGCGCCGCAAGCATTTCCCGGCATGCGGGACGCCACGGGAATCCAGCGCGGAATGACGGAAACGCAAACGGCCGCGCACCAGGCGCGGCCGTCAGGCGACACGACGAATCCGTCAGCGCGCGTAGCGCTTCTGGAACTTGTCGATGCGACCGCTGGTGTCGATGACCTTGTGCTTGCCCGTATAGAACGGGTGCGAAGCCGAGGAGATTTCGACCTTGATCAGCGGGTATTCGTTGCCGTCTTCCCACTTCGTCGTTTCCTTCGCGCCCAGCGTGGAGCGGGTCAGGATCTTGAAATCGGAGGTCACGTCGTGGAAGACGACTTCGCGGTACTGGGGATGGATGTCGGCCTTCATGGCGGTAACACCGTGTAGCGGGAATGGAAGAGCGGCATTGTAGCCCGCACGCGCCGGCCGGCGCAACCCGGCCGGACGCCTGGGCTCAGGTCGCGGCGAGTGCGGCCTGGATCAGGCGCTCGAAGCCGGCCTGGTCGTACTTCAGCAGGATGTTGGCCTTGTCCGGCCGCCCCCCCTCCCGCCGCCAGTCCACCACGGAGGCGCCGCGGGCGTGGACGCCCTGCAGCTCGACGGCCAGGGGGCGTTCGGCCAGTTCCAGCGCGCCCTCCGGGGCCAGCACGAAAGCCATTGCCAGGGCATCGGCCGCGTACCAGTGGTCGCCCCGGCGGTCGGCGGACCACAGCCGCGTTTTCTCGGAAATGCGGTCGTAGAACCGGGCACGGTCCGAATCGGCCTTCAGCCAGTCCGCCACGCGCTCGTGGTGGAGGCCATGGGCGATGGTGGCTTCCCAGTCCGCCAGGTCGTAACGCTCGAAGGCCTCGAGCACCAGGTGTGCTGCTTCCGGGTCGAAATAGAAATTGAACTCTGCCGCTGGCGTGATGTTGCCGTGGCATGTCACCGCGCCCCCCATCACCACGAAGCGGGCCACGCGCTGCGGCAGCGTCGGGTCCAGCTTCAGCGCCAGGGCGATGTTGGTCAGCGGCCCGAGCGCGACCAGCGCGAGTTGCCCGGCATGCTGGTGCGACAGGCGCAGGATCGCGAGCGCCGCGTGCTCGGCTTCCGCCTGGCGTGCGGCGGGTGGGAAGCCGACATCGCCGAAACCGTCCTGCCCATGCACGTAGCCCGCGTCCGGCGACGGATGCAGCAAGGGTGCAGGCGCGCCGGCGAACACGGGAATGTCAGCGCGCCCCGCGACTTCGCACAGCTTCAGGGCATTGCGCACCGTGTGCTGCAGGCCCACGTTGCCGGCGGCAATGGTCAGGCCGACGATCTCGTGGCGGGGATCGTTGAACGCCATCAGCAGCGCCAGCGCATCATCGACGCCCGGATCGGTGTCGATCAGCAGGGGAATCTTGTCCGTCATCTTCTTCTCTTCGTCGTCTGGCTGCCGAGTCTGGCACTGGCCGAACCCGCATGGAAGCTTACGGCCACGGTCACGCCGAGGCGTACCGCGCCGCGCCGCCCACCCAACGCGCGATCACGCGGTCAGCGGTGGCTTCGTCCTCTGCCAGCAACTGCTCGGCCAGCGCATGCACCTGCGGCAGCAGGCCGGCGTCACGCGCCAGGTCGGCCACGCGGAACGCGGCCAGGCCCGTCTGCCGCGTGCCGAGCAGTTCGCCCGGCCCGCGCAGTTCCAGATCCTTTTCTGCGATGACGAAGCCGTCGTTGGTCTGCCGCATCGTCGCCAAGCGGTGCTTGGCCATCATCGACAAGGGCGGCTGGTACATCAGCACGCAGCTGGATGCGGTGGCGCCACGGCCCACGCGGCCACGCAACTGGTGGAGCTGCGCCAGGCCAAGGCGCTCGGCGTTCTCGATGATCATCAGCGAGGCGTTGGGCACGTCGACGCCCACTTCGATGACCGTCGTCGCCACCAGCAGGTCGATCTCGCCCTGCTTGAAGCGGCGCATGGTGGCCTGCTTGTCGGCGGCCTTCATGCGCCCGTGCACCAGCGCGATGCGCAGTTCCGGCAACGACGCGGACAGCGTGTCGAACGTGGTCTGCGCGGCCTGCGCGACCACTTCGTCGCTGTCGTCGATCAGCGTGCACACCCAATAGGCCTGCCGGCCCTCCGCGCACGCGGCGCGGATGCGCTCCACCAGCTCCGGCCGGCGCTCCGCGCTCAGCGCCACGGTCTGCACCGGGGTACGACCCGGGGGGAGTTCGTCGATGGCGGACACATCCAGGTCGGCATACGCCGCCATCGCCAGCGTGCGCGGTATCGGTGTCGCCGTCATCACCAGCTGGTGCGGCACGCGGTCCCGGTCCGCGCCCTTGTCGCGCAGCGCCAGGCGCTGGTGCACGCCGAAGCGGTGCTGTTCGTCGACGATGGCCAGGCCCAGGTCGCGGAAGGTCACGGCTTCCTGCATCAGCGCGTGCGTGCCCACGACCACCTGCGCCTGTCCGCTCGCCACGTCCGCCAGCACCGTGGTGCGCGCCTTGCCGGTGACCTTGCCGGCCAGCCAGGCCACGCGCACGCCCAGCGGCTCCAGCCACCCGCGCAGGTTGGCCAGGTGCTGCTCGGCCAGCAGTTCGGTGGGTGCCGCCAGCGCTACCTGCTTGCCGGCTTCGACCGCCAGCATGGCGGCCAGCGCGGCGACGACCGTCTTGCCGCTGCCCACGTCGCCCTGCACCAGCCGCAGCATCGGCGAGGGCTGCTTCAGGTCTTCGCGGATCTGTGCATAGACGCGCTGCTGCGCGCCGGTCAGCGTGAAGGGCAGGGATTTCTGCAGTGCGGTCGCCAGCTTGCCCTTGCCTGCCAACGGCGGTGCGCCATGGCGGCGCATGGCCAGGCGTTGTCGACGCAGGCTGAGGTGATGGGCGAGCAGTTCCTCGATGGCCAGCCGGCGCTGCGCGGGATGCGTTCCCAACGCCAGCGCCGCCACGTCGGCGTCGCGCGGTGGGCGATGCATCGTCAGCAGGGCCTGCCGCAACGAGGGCAGGCCAAGGCCCGCGAGCAGCCCGGGCGGCAGCAGCTCCAGCGCCGCGTCGTCGGGCAGCTTGTCCAGCGCGAGGCCGATGAGCTTGCGAAGCGTTGCGGGACCGATGCCTTCCACCGCCGGATAGACCGGGTCAAGGGCATCGCCCAGCGCCATCTCGTCGTCATCACCGAGCACGCGATAACTGGGATGGATGATTTCCAGGCCGTTCTGGCCCGGCTTGGGCGTGCCGTAGCAGCGGATGCGCGCGCCCACGGCGAACTGGGCCACCTGGGCCGCGCGGAAGTGGAAGAACCGCAGCACCAGCGAGCCGCGGGAATCATCTCCGACCGCCACGCGCAGCACCGGCCGATAACGGAAGCCGCGCTCCACCGCCTCCACCCTGCCCTCCACCTGCGCCGGCACGCCGGGTTGCAGCAGGCGGATCGGCGTGATCGCGGTGCGGTCCTCGTATCGAAGGGGAAGGTGCAGCCACAGATCCTGCACGGTCAGCAGGCCGCGCACGGCCAGCTTCTCGGCCACGCGCGGCCCCACGCCCGGCAGGCGGCTCAAGGGCTCGGAGGAAAGTTCGACGGAAGCGGTGTCGCGACGCACGGGCATGCGACAAGCATGCCGGCAATGGGCGAAAACAAAAACCCCGGCGCCGTCCGACGCCGGGGTTTCGCCCCCATCATGCCATGGTCATTCCACCCGACGGCCGCCTCAGAACTTCAGGCTCACTTCCATGCCGTACGTGCGCGGCTCGCTGACCACCGCGCCCACCGTGCCAAATGCCTCGCGACCGTAAACGTTCAACTGGGTGACGTATTGCTCGTCGAACACGTTGTTGCCGTAGACCGCCCAGCTCCAGTGTCCGCCGGCCGATGTCCAGCCCAGCTTCACGTCGGTGCGGTTCTGCGATTCGCCGGTCGAGAACGCGGGGAAATCCGCGCAGTCGCCCGACCCCAGGTTGTACGCGTTGGCGCGGCAGGCGCCGCGATACGCATGCCGCAGCGCCAGCCGGAGGTCACCCGTCTCGCCCAGCTGCCAGGTGTAGTGGCCGCCAATGGCGGCCGACCAGCTCGGTTCGCCGGTGGGCTCGCCATCCAGGTCGAGGGTGCCCGCACCGGTGACGACGCTGTAGTCCTTGTACTTCGCATCGATCCAGGCGGCGTTGAAGTCCATGCCGAACGCATCGCTGACCTGCCAGCGCAGGTCGAAATCGACGCCGGTGGCTTCCACGTCCCCGGTGTCCACCACGAAGCGCGGGATCGCTGTGGTGTTGTCCAGCCGGATCGACTGGCGGTTGTCGTAGCGGTAGTGGTACAGCGACAGGTTGTACGCCAGTCGCGCCTCGGGCAACGCGTGCTTGATGCCGATCTCGGCATTCCACACGTCCTCGTTGTCCTCGTTGTCGAACTCGCTGCCGATCTGCAGCGCATTGAAGCCGCCCGCCTTGTAGCCCTTGGCCAGCGACGCGAAGCCCATCAGCCCGTCGGTGAAGTGGTAGTCGACGACGAAGCGCGGGCTCCAGTCGCTCCACGAATCGCTGGCACGGTTGGTGATGCCCTTGTTCATCATCGCCGGCGGATCGATGAAGGCCAGGTCGAAGACGAAGAATTCCCGCGGCACGCCGGCCAGCGCGAAGAAGCCCGCCGCATCCAGCACGTCCAGGGTCGCGTCCAGGGTCGGTGCGCTGCGCAGGTCGTTGAACCAGCTGAAGTCCTTCTCGTCGCGCGTGTAGCGCAGGCCGACGGTGACGTTGAGCTTGTCGTTGACGTGCCAGATGACGTCGCCGAAGCCGGCGAAGGCCTTGGTCTTCAACGTATTGTGGAAGGACTCGTTCCAGCGGTGATCCAGCAGGGTCAACGGAATGCCGTTGGCCGCCAGCACCTGCGAGAAGTAACCGAACAGCGTGCCATCCGGCGTGGGCGCCAGGCCCAGGTTGGCCACCGCGGTATCGACGGCCGTGCTGGTGGTGTCGACCTCGCTGGTCTGGCTGGCCTCTTCCTCGTAGTAGCTCACGCCCGCCAGCCAGTCGAGCCGACCGGCGCTGCCACTGAACTTGAACTCCTGGTACTTGTTTTCGTTGGATTCGCTGTTGGTGGAAGAGAGATACAGGTTGGGCCGGTTGGTGCCGTCTTCTTCCACCCGGTTGAGCGAATCGAACTGCCGCCAGGCGGTGGTCGAGGTCAGCGTGCCCCAGCCGAATGCATGGTCGATGATCAGCGTGACGCCATCGAACGTGCGCCACTCGGCGTTGTCGACCGTGTCGTTGAACGTGCCGATGTCGCGTGGATCGAGGTAGGTGGTCGGGTCGGCCGGAGCGACCGGTGTGCCGGGGCTCGGCGGCAACGGCACGATGCCGGTGGTGGGACGGCCCTGCTGGTCGAGGCTCTCGTGGTCCCAGCTGAGCAGCGCGGTGGTGTTGTCGCCCAGGCCCACTTGCCAGGCCGCGCGCGTCGCCCACACGTTGTCGCCGCCGAGGTCCTGCCCGGTCGCACCGTCATCCAGCCAGCCATCGCTGGTGTTGAACATGCCGTTGAGGCGCAGCGCGGAGCGCTCGCCCACCGGGATGTTCGCCATCGCTTCGACGTACTGCTTGCCTTCGTTGCCCAGCCTCAGCTTCACCGCCGCCTCGGTCTCGTTGCTGGGCCGCTTGGTGATGATCGATACCGCGCCGGCCGCGGTGTTGCGGCCGAACAGGGTGCCCTGCGGCCCCTTCAGTACCTCGATGCGCTCCACATCGGTCAGCGGCAACAGGATGCCCCCGCTGCGACCGGTGTAGACGCCATCGATGAATACGCCCACGGCGGGATCAGTGCCGATGCCGAAGTCGTCGGTGCTGATGCCGCGCAAGGCGATGGACGGTTGCGTCGGCTGCACGCTGTTGATCTGCAGGCCGGGCACGAAGCTGTCCAGGTCGCCCATGTCCTCGGCGGTGACGTCGCTGATGATCTGGTCGTTGAGCACCTGCAGCGCGATCGGTACATCCTGCAGTTCCTGTTCACGGCTCTGCGCGGTGACGGTAATGGTGTCCAGCGTGGTGGCCGGGTCCGAAGCATCGCGCGCTGGCGCGGCCTGTTGCGCGAATGCCACGCCACTGCTCCCCAGCACGACACAGCCGAACAGCGCATGGCGAAGCCCGACCACCAGATTCCGTTGCATCACTTTCATCACTTCCTCCCGAGAAGCATCGTGCGGAACCGGCGTCAGGCCGCCGGCGGTTGTTTGATGGACGGGGCTGCATCCCCATCGCAGCGACCCGATTGCGCGTTGATCCAGGCGCGGATCAGCGCCACGCCTTCGCGATGGACAACCGAACGCCCCACTTCCGGCATCATCACCGACGGGTCCGTGCTGTCCATGCGGAAATCGAAGATGGACGCCCCGGCATCACCGGGTACGATGTCGTAGCGCCGGTTGCCGGTGCCCTTGCCCGCCGCGATGGGTTGCTTGCAGAAGCCAAGCTTCAGGCGGTCCTGCGTACCGGAATCGAGCCACAGGCCGGACGTGATCGCGGGGCCGGTGGCGCTATGGCAATGGCCGCAGTTGACGTCCAGGTAGGCGCGCGCGCGTTGCTCAAGGCTGGCGTGTCCTGCATCGGCCGCATCCACGCTGCGTGGCGCTTGCGACAATGGCGGCGCGCCGGCCAGGTAGCCGATGCGGGCCAGGTGCTCGAGCTGGTTCGCGCGGCCGGCGGCATAGTCGAAATCGCGATTGAGGTTGCGCGCCTTCGGGCCGATCGGCAGCAGCTTGCGGGACTTGTTGTCGGTGATGTGGCAGCCACCGCACTGGTTCTGGTCAGGCACCTGGTAGCTGGCGGTCTCGCGCTCACCTGCGGCATCCACCAGTTCCAGCGTGGCCAGGTCCCCGGCCCGCTTCAGCGTGGCCTCGGTCTGCGACGCGTTCCAGACATACGGCAGCGCCACCCAACCTTCCGCGCGATGCACCAGCAGTCGCGTTTCGATCAGCCGCACGGTGGACAGGTCCAGTGATTCACCTTGCAGCGACGATTGCGCCGGCGGCGTGCGGGCGACCGACCGGCCATCCCACGTTTCTCCTGGCGGCAGCGGGTAATAGAACGTCTTGCTGAGGATGGTGCCGACAGGAAAGTCGAAGCTGTGCTCAGGCTGGTAGGAGGCCGCGGTGCCGGCCGGCATCCACACCGTGCGCAGCTTGTGCGCGTAGTCGCTGAACAACGGCGTGTTGAGATCGTAGGGCACCACGCCATCGTTCAGGCGCAGCCTGCCGTCTTCCACGCGCAGCAGCTGCCACTCGCCCAACGTGGCGGGCTGCCCTTCGCTGATGAACCGCACGTCGCGGGAACCACACCCTGCCAACGCCAGTGCCAGCCATCCGGCGAACCACGCACGCGATATCCAGCGCCACATGCCCGGCCTCAGCCTCGCTTCAGATCGACGGCGGGCAGGCGCGGCAACGCGCAATCGTACGGCTTCATATCCTTGCCCGGGTTCTTGTAGCCGCCCGGTCCGTCGGCGTTGATGACGCCGTTGACATCGCGCAGGCAGATCTGTGGGCCGGTTGGCTTGCCGCCCACCACGCGGTCCTTGTTGTAGTAGCCATCCCACAGCACATCGGGGAAGTTCCCGCGCAGGCCGTACATCGCCACCTTCAATGCTTTCAGGTCGAAGCCGTCGGGCGAATCGCCGCCGCCGGACAGCGTGTTGCCGTGGATGTGGATGCGCTCCGGGTACGGATCGAAGTTCGGCGATGCGCTGCTGTCCTTGTAGCCGGTGGAATACACGCTGGAGACGATGATGTTGGCGGTGGCGTTGTCGCGGATCTCGTTGCCGAAGATCTCGATGTCGTCGTTGGAGTTGATGACGATGCCCGACCCCGCCGGCACGCTGGCCACCGGCGTGCCCTTGGCACCGAAGTTGGCGTGGTTGTTGGCGATCACCTTGTTGTCGTAGACGCGGATGTTTCCGCCCTGCTGCGACAGGCCCGGCATGTTGAAGACCAGGATGCCGCCGGTGTTGCCGGTGGCGACGTTGTCGTAGACATCGGCATTGATGGTGTTCTCCACCTCGATGCCGGCCACGTTCTGCTCGGCGCGGCTGCGCCGCACGATGACGCCGTCGGACTGGCCCACGTAGATGCCCGCATCCGATGCACCGATGGCGACGGTGTCCTCGATCAGCACGTTCTTCGTCAGCACCGGGTAGATGCCGTACGCGCCGTTCCTGGTGCTGGGCCCGCCGGTCCACTGCACCTTCACGCCGCGCACGGTGATGTTGGACGACTCGCTGATCTTCAGGCCGTCGCCCTTCGAGTCCTCGATGGTGAGGTTCTCGATGGTGAAGTTGTCGCCGTTGACCAGCAGTCCTTCCGCTCCCGCCTTCTGTCCCTTGAAACTCAGCACCGTCTTGTCCATGCCGGCGCCGCGGAGGGTCACGCCGTCGGCGCGCAGGGTCAGGCTGCGGTCGAAACTGTGCCGGCCCGCGGGGATCTCGATGACATCGCCGGGCTTCGCATCCAGCAGGCGTTCCTGGAACGAGGCCGCGAAGCCCGCTTCCCCTGCCGGAACCGCGGCGGACTCCGGTGCCGTCGGCTTGCACCCCGGGGCGGCCACGCCCAGCGCGGCCACGACCGCAAAGGCAACAATGCTGCGCTGCATGAATCCCTCTCCCCATACGCCTGCGAATACAGCGTGCAGTCTCGTGCGCTGCTGCGCTTTACGCGGAGGGCAGGAGCGGCATACTAAGGGGGGCAAAGCGGACAAGCTGGAGGGCTTCGATGCGTTGGAAACCTGGCACGGAAGGGGGCCAACGCCTGTCGGTCGCCAACCTTCCCACCAACATGCTGTGCGGCCTGGTGCTGCTGGCCGGCGAACTGGGGGTGAATTGCGAGGGCTGGTTCGCCGGCATGCGCCTGAACGTGCAGGAGATCCACGACCCGCTGGTGCGCGTGTCGTACCGCCAGGCCAGCGAGGTGATCCGCCGCGCCCTGCCCACCCTGCCGGTCGAGGGCGTGGGACTGGCGATGGGCGGCAAGCAGAACGGGGGCAACTTCGGCCTGCTCGGGCTCGCCATGAAAACCGCGCCCACGTTCGGTGACGCCGTGCAGATCGGCCTGGAGTACCAGCGTAACCTCGGGCCGCTGATGGACCTGTCGCTGGACGAACGCCACGACGGCGCCATCGCCGTCATCGCCACCGCGCCGGACGAGGCCTCGGACCTGCTGCCGTTCCTGTGCGAGGAAATGTTCTCCAGCGTCCTGATGCTCGCCCGCGAGCTGGCCGGCCCTGATTTCAATCCGCTGCGCCTGGACCTGGGTTACGCGCCACCGGCCTATTCGGCACGGTATGAGGAACTGTTCCACTGCGAAGTCCGCTTCAACCAGCCGCAGCATGCGATGACGGTGGATCGCCGCTGGCTGGAGCTGCCGTTCTCCAGCTACAACCCGGTCACGTCCCGCCAGGCGCTGGCGCTGTGCCGCGCGCAGCTGGCCGCCATGTCGTTGCGCGGGGAAACCACGGCGGCGGTGGAGCGACAGTTGCGCCCGCGCCTGCCAGGCAATCCTCAGATGACCGAGATCGCCGCCGCGCTGCACCTCAGCGAGCGCACGCTGCGCCGCCAGCTGTCCGAAGAGGAGACCAGTTTCAGCGCCGTGCATGACCGCATCCGCACCGAGCGTGCGCTGGACCTGCTGCAGGACCCGGACCTCACCATCGCGTGGATCGGCAGCCAGATCGGTTTCAACGACGTGCGCGAGTTCCGTCGCGCCTTCAAGCGCTGGACCGGCCACACACCCAGCGAAGCCCGCGCGCGGATCGCCTGAGCGTCGGGCTCAGTCCAGCACCATCACCGCATCGACTTCGAACGCCGCGCCCTTAGGCAGGCCGGACACCTCGATGGTGGAGCGCGCGGGATACGGCGCCGCGAAGTATTCCTGCATCACCGCATTGACCGCCGCGAACTGCGACAGATCGGTCAGGTAAAGGCCCAGCCGCACGATCCGGTCGAGCGAGCCGCCCGCGGCTTCCGCCACCGCCTTGAGATTGTCGAACGCACGACGGGCCTGCACGGCGATGTCGCCTTCCACCAGGCTGCCCGTCACCGGATCCAGAGGGATCTGCCCGGAGAAGTACACGGTGTTGCCTGCGCGCACGGCCTGCGAGTACGGACCGATCGCGGCCGGAGCCTGGTCGGTGTGGATGATTTGATAAGTCATAGTAGGCAGGATGTCGGATGTCGGATGTCGGATGTCGGATGTCGGATGTCGGATGTCGGATGTCGGATGTCGGATGTCGGAATCAGGGTAGAAAGCTCAGCACTCAATCGGCACTAAAAGGTGAAACAGAGGAACAGGTCACTTTCCAGAAGCGACAAGAACTCCAAACCTGCACGTTCATGAGTTTACTTCTACAGAGCAATCGGAGGGAAGAATACAGTCCGTTCGGGCGACTATCGCTCGACTAGATAAGGGACCTAGTATGAGTTTGCCGAACATGAGGACGATTTTTTTGCTGCTCGTGATGATCGCAGGCTGCCTCATGACTTCTGACTCGATGGCGGCCAGTTGCTCCGGTAGCGCTGATGTGTCCACTTTTCCAGGAGGATACTTGGTAAAAAGAACGTGCGGCGGCTACCAAACAGCTGGATTTGGCACATCTTTAGATGATGCTCACGCCAACCTGCAAAGCTTCGCAAACCTGATAGATCAGGGAGCGCGGTGCAATTTTTACTCCATCGACGCGGACCCGGGGACTTACAGAGCGAATTTTACATGCCGCCTTCAGAATGCTGACGGAACTTGGGGTGGCAACCGATCAGTTGGCGGAATGGGATACACGGCCTCGGGGGCAGCAGGAAATCTACTTGCATTCGCTCAACTTTTTAGAGCATCTGAAGGTTACGCGTGCCGCTCTCCACAAGTAGTCATATTTCCTGGAGGATTTGTTTCGTCCTTTTCTTGCGGATACCCCAACACTTCAGGGGATCTGGGCCGCAGCTCAACCATTAGCGGTGTAGGATCCAATACAACAGATGCAGCAAGCGTAACCGTTGGCTTCGCTGAGCTCGGCGCCTCTATCGATCGCGAATGTTGGGCAAATCAGAACTCCGTTCAAGTTGTCGGCTCCAACTTTAAGGTGACGATGAACTGCAACGGAACCAACCCGGGCACGTTCGTGGGTTTGGGTTCCACAGCGACGGCAGCAGGAAACAACGCTCTCCTTCAGGCTCAGTTTCCGTAAACCTATCCAGGCATGACTGGCAATCAAATTCACGCCCACTAGAGAAGCCCGACGTACGCTTGTCACGTCGGGCTTTAATCTCTGTCATTCGCGAGAGAATACCCGGCATTTCGTATGTCTTGGTCGAATCGGATGCGAGAGAAACACTCTAGTGAGTGGAACTGATAGCTCAAGCGAATGCCCAACGGCATTTAACTCACTGCCGCCTGACGCCATGCACCACGTTCAGGCGCCGCAGACGGCGCATCACTTCCGCCAGGTGGTTGCGGTCGCGCACCTGGATGGAGAAACGCAGCACCGCGACATTGATGTCGCGCTCCAGGTATTCGACGCGTTCGATGTTGGACTGGCTCTTGGCCACCGCGGCGGCGACCTGCGCCAGCACGCCGGGACGGTTCTCCACGTCGATGAGCAGCGATGCGTCGTAGTCGCCGCTGACACTGGCATCCCAGGCGATCGGCACCCAGCGCTCGGGCGACTTACGGAACTCGGTGACGTTGGGGCAGTCCAGCCGGTGCACCACGATGCCCTTGCCGGCCGTGTGGTACCCCATGATCTCGTCGCCGGGAATCGGCTGGCAGCAGTTGGCGAAGCTGACCACGCCACGCTCGGTGCCCTTGATGAGGATCTTTTCCTGCGAATGGCGCGAATGGCCGCCGCTGCGCAGTTCGGCGAACGCGGTCAGCGCCTGCGCCGCCTGCGCCGGCATCCAGTTGCCCAGCGCCACGTCGGCCAGGAACGCCTCCAGGCGCGGATAACGGTGTTCGGCCAGGAACGCATCCAGCCGCTGCTGCGGCAGGCGTTCCAGCGAGCTGTCCAGGTCTTCCAGCGCACGGTCCAGCATGCGATGGCCCAGTTGCACGGCGTCCTCGTGCTCCAGCTGTTTCAGCTGATGGCGGATCGCGGTGCGCGCCTTGCTGGTGACCACGAACTCGAGCCACTGCGGCTTGGGCAATGCGGACTTCGCGGTGATGATCTCCACGCTCTGGCCACTGCTGAGCTTGGTGCGCAGCGGCACCAGCTTCTTGTCCACGCGCGAGGCCACCGCCTGGTTGCCCACGTCGGTGTGCACCGCGTACGCGAAATCGAGCGCGGTGGAATTGCGCGGCAGCGAAAGGATCTTGCCCTTCGGCGTGAACAGGTAGACCTCGTCCGGGAACAGGTCGACCTTGACGTTTTCCAGGAACTCCAGCGAAGAGCCGGCCGCACGCTGGTTGTCGATCAGCTCGACGATCCAGGCATGCGCGCGGTTCTGCGCGCTGTTCGGCGAATCGGTGCCGTACTTGTAGGTCCAGTGCGCGGCGATGCCGCGCTCGGCGATCAGGTCCATCTCGGTGGTGCGGATCTGCACCTCGATGGGCGAACCATACGGGCCGAAAAGCACGGTGTGCAGCGACTGGTAGCCGTTGGCCTTGGGGATGGCGATGAAATCGCGGAAACGCCCGTCCAGCGGCTTGTACTGCGCATGCACGGCGCCCAGTGCGTGGTAGCAGGCCGGCACCGAGTCGACCACCACGCGGAAGCCGAACACGTCCATGACGCGATCGAAGCTCTTACCTTCGCCCCGCATCTTGTTGTAGATGCTCCACGGCGTCTTGATGCGGCTGACCAGGCGGTGCTCGATGCCCTCCTTGGCCAGTCGCTGCGACAGGTGCGCCTCGATCTGCGCCATCGATTCGCGGCGAACCACGGGCTGGCTGCGGATGTGCTTGTCGATGACTGCATGCCGCCACGGGTGCAGTGCGCGGAAGCCCAGGTCCTGCAGCTCGGACTTCACCAGGTTCATGCCCAGCCGCTGCGCGATGGGCGCATAGATCTCCAGCGTCTCGCGGGCGATGCGCTGGCGCGCTTCGGCGCTCTGCGCGCCCAGCGTGCGCATGTTGTGCAGGCGATCGGCCAGCTTGATCATGATCACGCGCAGGTCGCGCGACATGGCCAGCAGCATCTTGCGGAAGCTTTCCGCCGCCGCTTCCTGGCGGTCGCGGAACTTCAGCTTGTCCAGCTTGGTGACGCCTTCGACCAGTTCGGCGACCGACTCGCCGAACTCCGCGGCGATCTCGGCGCCGGTCAGCGGCGTGTCTTCGATGGTGTCGTGCAGGATGGCCGCCATCAGCGTTTCGGCATCCATGCCCAGTTCGGCCAGCACGCCGGCCACCGCCACCGGATGGGTGATGTAGGGCTCACCCGACTTCCGCGTCTGGCCCGCATGCGCGGCGGCACCGACTTCCCAGGCGCGGCGCAGCAGGGGCAGCTGTTCCTTCGGCAGGTAGCGCGCGGTCTTCTCGAACTGCGCGACGTAGTCCGGCACCGTTTCGTCGCGCGACGAGGCGGGGCTGCGGAGTGCCTTGGCGGTGCGGCCTGGGTTCATGCCGCCAGCCTATGCCAGTCACGCGGGAACGGCAAACCTCCGGAACGCGAAAAGCCCGCTTGCGCGGGCTTTCCGTGATCGTCCGTTTCGATGGAAACGTCAGTCGACGCCGATGCTCAGTCGTCGCCCTTGGACAGATCGTCGTCGGCGACCACTTCCGCGGCGGCCCATTCCAGCGCTTCGCGCTCGGCGCGCTCGCGTTCAGCCTTCTCGACGCGGTCGATCAGGTCGTTGTCGATGCGGCGGGCGGCGATTTCACGCAGCGCCAGCACGGTCGGCTTGTCCTGCGACTCGCTGTTGTCGATGGTCGGCTCGACGCCGTTCGCCAGCTGGCGGGCGCGCTTGGCTGCCATCGTGACCAGGTCGAAACGGTTATCGACGACTTCCAGGCAATCTTCAACGGTGATGCGGGCCATGCGGGCTCCCGGCGACCTGGTGGCCGCCCAGTGAATGGGGAAAGGGGCGGCGATTGTAGGCAGCCGGGGACGCCAATGCAAGCCTTTTCTTTAGAATCAATGAGTTGGCGCAGGCCTGGCAGTCGAAAGAGACCTTCAGGCCTCGGCGCGAGCACGCCGAGCATGATCCAGGGCGGCCCGGTTGCCGCTTTCCCGGATCATTCCGCCAGCAAGGCTGCGATCAGGTCCGCATGGCGCACGTCCTGGGCTTCGCGGCGCAGGCGGCTGGCAGTGAAGATGGCATGCATCTGGGCCACGGCGTCGTCGAACACGTCGTTGACGATGACGTAGTCGAACTCGCCGTAGTGCGACATCTCCTCGCGGGCGGCCGCCAGCCGGCGCTGGATGACCTCCTCGCTGTCCTGGCCGCGGGCGCGCATGCGCTGCTCCAGCGCGTCGCGCGACGGCGGCAGGATGAACACGCTGACCGCATCCGGCACCTTCTGGCGCACCTGGCGGGCGCCCTGCCAGTCGATCTCCAGCAGGACGTCCTTGCCGGCTTCCAGCTGCGGCTCGACCGACTGGCGCGCGGTGCCCTTCCAGTCGCCATGCACTTCGGCGTACTCGAAGAAGTCGCCGGCACGGATCATCGCCTTGAACTCGTCGGCGCTGATGAAGTGGTAGTGCTGCGCATGGCGTTCGCCGGGGCGTGCCGCGCGCGACGTGAACGAGATGGACAGCGCGATGTCGGCATCGCGCGCCAGCACGGCGTTGACGATGCTGCTCTTGCCCGCGCCGGAGGGCGCGGCGACGATGTAGAGCGTCCCCCGCTGCGCCGGATCGGCGATTCGTGATGCGTGATCCGTGGTAGCTGAATCGCGTTCGTTGAAAGTCTGCTGGGTCATCATTGCGCTCTAGTAGCGGTGCCGCCTGCCATTCCGTAACGGCTGGGAAGCCGCTCTTTCGAATCACCCATCACGAATTTCCAGTCACGGTTATTCGATGTTCTGCGCCTGTTCGCGGATCTGGTCGATCAGCACCTTCAGTTCCACCGCGATGTTGGTGGTGCGGATGTCGACCGACTTGGAGCCCAGCGTATTGGCTTCGCGGTTGAACTCCTGCAGCAGGAAGTCCAGCCGACGGCCCTGCGGTTCCTTCTGGGTGAACACGCGCCGGATTTCCTTGATGTGGCTGTCCAGCCGGTCCAGTTCCTCGTCCACGTCGAGTTTCTGCAGCCAGAGCACCAGCTCCTGCTCCATGCGGCCGGGATCCGCGCCCTGGGCGATGTCGGCCATGCGCAGTTCCAGTTTCTGCCGCTGGCCGGCACGGATCAGCGGGATCAGCGTGCGGGCCTCGGTCGCCAGCGCGGCGATGCCGTCCACGCGCTCCAGGATGGCCGTCGCCAGCTTGCCGCCTTCGCGCTCGCGCGCGGCGACAAACTGCGCCAGCACGGTGTCCACCAGTGCCATTGCCTCGGCCTGCAGCTTTTCCTGGTCGACGCCCTTGCCCTGCAGCACGCCGGGGAACTGCAGCAGGTCGGTCAGTTCGGTGCGCAGGTTGGGCAGGCGCGCCGACAGGTCCTGCGCCAGCTCGGACAGCTGGGCGACACGCTGGGTGTTCAACTGCAGGGCGCCCTCGCCTTCCGGCGCGCGCAGGCGCAGGGTGAAATCGAGCTTGCCGCGTGAAACGCGGGTGGCGATGCGCTCGCGCAGGGCCGGCTCCAGCACCCGCAGCTCGTCCGGCAGTCGCACGCCCATTTCCAGGAAGCGGTGGTTGACCGCGCGCAGTTCCACGCCCAGCGTGCCGCCTTCGGTGGTGCGCTCGGCGGTGGCGAAGGCCGTCATGCTGCGGATCATCGGGCGTTCCGTCGGATCAAGGGAGCGGCGCATGTTAGCAGCACCCGCCGTCCGCGCCGGCCGTCGGCAGCGGGCGGGCGGCGCCGTACTGCTAAACTCGCGCCCCCACTCACGGAGCCGCCCATGTCCTTTTCACGCCCCAGCGGCCGCCCGCCCGAGCAGATGCGCGAGGTCAGCATCCTGCGCAACTACACCCGCCATGCCGAAGGCTCGGTGCTGGTTAGCTTCGGCCATACGCGCGTGCTGTGCACCGCGACGGTGGAGAACAAGGTGCCGGGCTTCCTGCGCGGCAAGGGCGAAGGCTGGGTGACCGCCGAATACGGCATGCTGCCGCGCTCCACCCATACCCGCAGCGACCGCGAGGCATCGCGCGGCAAGCAGGGCGGCCGCACGCTGGAGATCCAGCGCCTGATCGGCCGCACGCTGCGTGCCTGCGTGGACCGTGGCGCCTTGGGCGAACGCACCATCACCCTGGACTGCGACGTGCTGCAGGCCGACGGCGGCACCCGTACCGCCGCCATCACCGGCGCCTATGTGGCGCTGGTGGACGCGGTGAACTGGCTGAAGTCGCGCAATGAGATCAAAGGCGCGCGTGACCCGATCCATGGCGCGGTGGCTGCGGTGTCGGTGGGCATCTACCGTGGCGTGCCGGTGCTGGACCTGGACTATGCCGAGGACAGCGACTGCGACACCGACATGAACCTGGTGATGAACGACGGCGGTGGCTTCATCGAGCTGCAGGGCACGGCCGAAGGCCACGCCTTCCGTCGCGACGAGCTGGACGCCCTGCTCGCGCTGGGCGAGAAAGGCATCGGTGAACTGTTCGCGGCGCAGCGCGCGGCACTGGCGGGCTGACATCCTTCCTTGTGGGAGCGACGTCAGTCGCGATGAGGCGTTACCGGTAAACCAATCGCGACTGACGTCGCTCCCACAACCGCCTCGCTCGAATGCCGATATGCCACAAACCCTCAGCCTGATCACCATCGTCGTCGACGACTATGACCGCGCCATCGCGCATTACTGCGGGGCGCTGGGTTTCGAGCTGCGCGAGGATGCCGACCACGGCGGCGGCAAGCGCTGGGTGCGCGTGGCGCCGCCCGGCAGTACGGAAACCTGCCTGCTGCTGGCACAGGCCAGCACCGACGAACAACGCGCGCGCATCGGCGACCAGACCGGCGGGCGCGTCGGTTTCTTCCTGCAGACCGACGACTTCTGGCGCGACCATGCGCGGATGACCGCGCAGGGCGTTGAATTCCTCGAAACGCCCCGCGAGGAAAGCTATGCCACCGTGGCCGTGTTCCGTGATGCCTACGGCAACCGCTGGGACCTGCTGCAACCCGCCTCCTGACCCCACCCCGGATACCCGCGTGAAGCTCGTCCTCGCCTCCTCCAATTACGGCAAGCTGGAAGAACTGCGCAGCCTGCTGGCCGACAGCGGCATCGAACTGATCGCCCAGTCCGACCTGGGCGTGGAAGACGCCGACGAAACCGGCACCACCTTCGTCGAGAACGCATTGATCAAGGCCCGCCACGCCTGCCAGATGACCGGCCTGCCGGCCCTGGCCGACGACTCGGGCATCTGCGTGGATGCGCTGAACGGCGCCCCCGGGCTGTACTCCGCGCGCTATGCGGGGGAGCACGGCAATGCCAGCCGCAACATCGACAAGCTGCTCGAAGCGTTGCGCGACGTGCCCGACGACGCGCGCAGCGCGCACTTCTACTGCGTCCTGGTGCTGCTGAACCACGCCAACGACCCCCAACCGCTGATCGTCGAAGGCGAGTGGCGCGGCCGCATCCTGCATGCGCGCCAGGGCGACGGCGGACACGGCTACGACCCGGTGTTCTTCGACCCGCAGCGCGGCCAGTCCGCCGCGGAGATACCGCTGGACGACAAGAACCGGATCAGCCACCGCGGCAAGGCGCTGGCCAGCCTGAAACAGCGCCTGCTCACTCGCGCATAGTCCATGCTGATTCCCCCGCCCCTCGCGCTGTACGTGCACCTGCCCTGGTGCGTGCGCAAATGCCCGTACTGCGATTTCAATTCGCACCAGGGCAAGGGCGCGCTGCCTTTCGACGACTACATCGACGCCCTGCTGCGCGACCTGGACCAGGACCTGCCGCTGGTGTGGGGGCGCACCGTGCGCAGCGTGTTCTTCGGCGGCGGCACGCCCAGCCTGTTCCCGCCGGAGGCCATCGACCGCTTCCTGCAGGCCGCCAGCGCGCGGCTGCGCTTTGCGCCGGGCCTGGAGATCACGCTGGAGACCAACCCCGGCACCGCCGAACACGGCCGCTTCGAGCACTACCGCGCCGCCGGCGTGAACCGCATCAGCTTCGGCATCCAGAGCTTCGACGACGAAAGCCTGAAGAAGCTCGGCCGCATCCATGACAGCCGCGAAGCCGAGCACGCGGTGAAGCTGGCGCAGGATGCCGGTTTCGACAATTTCAACCTCGACCTGATGTACGCGCTGCCGGGGCAGACGCTGGCCATGGCCGAACACGACCTGCAGCGTGCATTCGCCCTGCAGCCAACGCACGTGTCGCACTACCAGCTGACCCTGGAGCCGAACACCATCTTCTTCGCCCGGCCGCCGAAAGGCATTCCCGACGAGGACCATGCATGGGACATGCAGGAGCACTGCCAGGCGCTGCTGGCCGATGCCGGCTACGGGCACTACGAGGTCAGCGCCTACGCGCGGCCTGGCAGGCAGTGTGCGCACAATCTCAATTACTGGCGCTTCGGCGACTACCTGGGCATCGGCGCCGGTGCGCACGGCAAGATCACGCTGGGCGCAAGCCAGCAGATCCTGCGGCGCTGGAAGGTCAAGCACCCGACCAGCTACCTGGCCCAGGCCGGCACGCCGCAGGCCATCGGGGGCGACGACGACATCACCCCGGAGCGCCGCCCGTTCGAGTTCATGCTGAACGCGCTGCGCCTGCACGAAGGCTTCGCCCTGGCCGATTTCCCCGCGCGGACCGGCCTGCCACTGGAGGCGATCGCGGACCGCCTGGCGGTGGCAGGGCAGCGCGGCTGGCTGACCGTCGGCCCCACCCATGTGGTCCCGACCGCGCTGGGCCGGCGCTTTACCAACGACGTGGTCGAGCTTTTCCTGACCGCCTGATCCGGCACGGCTGCCGCAGCGCCGTCACCTGGTCGCAACCCGGCGGTTTGTAAGTTGCCCGGGGTGTGATAATGATTCGGTAACAGGGGAGCCACTGCCACCGATGCCAGCGACACGACCGCCTTTGCCTGCCGCCGCGCCGACCACCATCGCGTCGGCCCCGCTGCCTCCCCGCGTGCGCCGCGTGCTGCAGAACCTGTTCGACCACATCTCGGTCGACTTCATCGCCGCGCTCAACGGCATGCTGGTGGAATTCGAGCAGCAGCTGTTCAAGCAGGCCGAGCAGGCCCGCAACAACAACCGGCAGGCCGAGCACTTCGTCAACCTGCGCGCCCTGCAGAAGAACCGGGGCGAGCTGATCCCGCATTACATGTTCGGCCTGGAGGCCGAACTGGCCGCGCTGCGTTCGCCACGCGACGCCGCGCAGCAACAGGCGCCCGCGCGCATGGACTACCAGACGCTGACGCTGGTGGAAGACGCGGTGATGGACCAGGAAATCGTGCTGCGCGAAGTGGCCCGCCGCCACGAGACGCGCGCCAATGCGCAGATGCTGATGCTGGGCCAGCGCTTCGGCGTGCTGGCCGGCACCCCGGCCTTCGAACCGGAAACCCTGCCGCTGGGTCCCAACCGCCTGTGCCATGTGCTGAAGGACGCCGCGCTCACGCTGGAAGTGGCGCTGGACGCACAGCTCATCCTTTACCGCACCTTCGACGTGAAGGTGCTGCAGAACTACACCGAGTGGGCCGGCACGGTGAACCAGTTCCTGTCGCGGGAGGGCATCCTGCCGGGGCTGGTCTACACCCCGCGCCGCATCCGCGCCACCGATGCCATCCGCCGCAGCCCGTCCGACGAGCGCAGCAGCGGTGCACGCCCGATGACGGGGTGGCAGGGACAGGCCCCCGCTTCCAACTGGGCCACCCTGACCCCCGAGCAGTTGAACGCCGTGGCCAGCGCCATGACCGGCACCGCCCATGCACCCACCGCGCACGCGGGCGATGGTGGCATGGGCCCCGCCGGCGCGGGCGGCGGAACAGGCAGCGGCACCGCCCCTGCCACGCCAGGATCCGCCGCGGACGCGGGCACGCCTGCGGCGACGCCGGAGGACCTCGCCGGTTCGTTCGAAGTCCTGCAGAAGCTGCTGTCGATCCGGCGCGGTGGCCTGGAAGCCGATGCACGGGCGCAGGCCAGCCACGGCCCGGGCCTGGTGCCCGGCGGTGATACCGGCGGCGACGCCGCACCCTCCGGCGGCGGCAGTGCCGGCGGCGCCCCCGCAGACGGATCGGCGGCTGCGCCCGGCCAGCACGCGGCCGCCCCCATGCGGCGCCTGCTGCCCACGCCCGACGTACTGAACACCCTGCAATCCCTGCAGGCAGCGCCCTTGCCCGCACGCGCACCGGACCAGCGGCGACGCACCGTGCAGGACCTGCAGCAGCAACTGCTCGAGCGCGTGCGCGCCCAGCATGGCCCGAACGCCTCGCTGGCCAGCGCCGACTCGGACACATTCGAACTGCTCGACCTGCTGTACAACGAAATCGAACGCGAAGTGCAGCACGACGCACCGGCAGCCGACATGCTGGTGCGCCTGCAGGTGCCCGTCGTGCAGGCCGCGCTGCGCGACCGCAACTTCTTCCTGCGCGCCCAGCACCCTGCCCGCGACCTGCTGAACACCGTGGCCGAATCCGGCGCCACCTGGCTGGGCGACGAAGACGTGGACCCGCAGCTGGTACAGAAGCTGCACAGCGCCGTCGAAACCGTGGTGGAGAAGTACGAGGGCGACGAAACCGTCTTCGAAGAAGCCAACCAGGACGTGCAGAAGCACCTGCAGGCGCTGGCGCGCAAGGCCGAGCTGGCCGAGCGCCGGCACGTGGAGGCCGCGCGCGGCAAGGACCGGCTGGAGGTCGCCAAGCAGCGCGCCGCCGATACCCTGCAGGACGCGCTGCGCGAGCAGCAGCCGCAGAAGTTCGTGCAGGCGCTGCTCAACCAGGCCTGGGCCGACGTGCTCACCCTCACCCTGCTGCGCAACGGCGAGTCGTCGGGCGAATGGGCCGAGCAGCTGCAGACCACGCTGGAGATCGTCGCCGCCACCACCACCGAGAACGCGCCACCGAATCCGGAGCTGGCCGCCAAGGTGGAGAAATCGCTGGTGCAGGTCGGCTACCACGAGGACGAGGCCGCCGCCATCGCGCGCCGCCTGTCCAGCTCGGAAGACGACGAGACCACCTCGCGCACCGAACTGACCGCGCGCCTGAAGGCGCGCACCCGCCTGGGCGACAAGGCCGAGGCCAAGAAGAAGATCGTCGAGGCGCGCACGCCGCAGGAACAGGAGTGCTACGACTACCTGCGCACGCTGCCGTTCGGCACCTGGTTCGAGTTCACCCGCAACCAGCAGGGCGACGTGCAGCGCCAGCGCCTGTCGTGGTTCAGCCCGGTCACCGGCAACGCGCTGTTCGTCAACCAGCGCGGCCAGCGCGTCGGCGAACACTCGCTCGACACGCTGGCGCACCTGATGGCCAAGGGCCAGGCGCAGGTCGTCACCGAGGACCGGGGCCGCCTGATCGACCGCGCCTGGAATGCCACCCTCAACGCCCTGCGCAGCCTGACCGGCAAGCGTGGCGATACCCCCGCCGGAGACGCCGCATGATCCGTGAGTTCCGCCGCGCGCGCCGCCGCAACGTGCCCAAGCCGGTCACCGTGTTCGACCTGATGACCGAACAGGCCATCGGCCGGCTGGGCAACGTGTCCGAGTCCGGCATGCTGCTGGTCGCCACGGCGCCGGTGCAGGAGGATGCGCTGTACCAGTTGCGCTTCCACCTGCGCGACGACCGCGGGCAGGACATCCCCATCGACGTGGGCGCCCACCTGCTGTGGTCCGCGCAGGCCAACACGCCGGGGCAGTCGTTCGCCGGCCTGCGCTTCCTGACCATCGACCGCGAACCGCTGGAACTGCTGCGGCGCTGGGTCAATGCCGGGCCAGAGGCCGAATAAGGTACGGCCACGCGCCAACCCGGAGCACGGCCCGCGCGCGCCGAATACGGCAAAATGGCGGCTCTTTCGCACGAGCCACCGCCATGAACGCCCCCGCCTCCCCCAGCACCGAACTCGTCCCGCTGTACGCCGACCACCTGGCGACGATGAAGCGGCGCGCGGACGAAGCCCTGGCGCGCGGCGGCTTCGACCACCTGGTGGTGCCCAGCGGCACGCAGCACTGGCAGGTATTCGATGACCGCGACTACCCGTACGCGGTCAACCCGCAGTTCAAGGCCTGGCTGCCGCTGACACGCGTGCCGTACAGCTGGCTGGTATACACGCCGGGCCAACGGCCGAAGGTGATCTTCTATCAGCCGTTCGATTACTGGCACGTGGTGCCGGACGCACCCAGCGGCTGGTGGGTGGACCACTTCGACATCCACATCATCCGCAAGCCCGATGAAGCCCTCGCCCTGCTGCCACCCGCCGCGCGCAGCGCCATCCTGGGCGAGCCGCAGAGCGCGCTGGGTGCCCACACGCCGAACAATCCCGAGCCGGTCATCCAGTACCTGGAGTACCAGCGCTCCTACAAGACGCCGTACGAGATCACCCTGATGCGGCAGGCGCAGCGCCTGGCCGTGCGCGGCCACCGCGCGGCCGAAGCCGCATTCCGCGCCGGCCAGAGCGAGTTCGGCATCCACATGGCCTACTGCGCCGCCGTCGGGCAGGACGCCAACGAACTGCCGTACAACAACATCATCGGCTTGAACGAACACGCCGCCGTGCTGCACTACACCGAGCTGCAGCGCACCGCACCGGATCCGCTGCGCAGCTTGCTGATCGACGCCGGCGCCAGCTTCCACGGCTACGCCAGCGACATCACCCGCACCTACGCCTACGACACCGGCAGCGAGTTCCAGGCGATGATCGATGCGGTGGATGCCGCGCAGCAGGCGATGTGCGCCGGCGTGCGCGGCGGCGTGGATTACAGGCAGCTGCACGTGGATGCGCACCTCACCCTGATGGGCATCCTGAAGGACTTCGGCGTGATCACGGTGTCGCCGGAGGCCGCTGTCGCCAGCGGCGTCAGCGCGGCCTTCTTCCCGCATGGCCTGGGCCATCCCATCGGCCTGCAGGTGCACGACGTGGCGGGCTTCGCGGCCAGCGACCGCGGCGGCCGCATCGAGCGCCCCGCCGGCCACCCCTACCTGCGCATGACCCGCGTGCTGGAACCGGGCATGGTGGTGACCATCGAGCCGGGCCTGTACTTCATCGACCTGCTGCTGGACGAGGTGAAGAAGAACGGCCACGCCGCCAGCGTGGACTGGGCGCGCGTGGATGCATTCCGCCCGTATGGCGGCATCCGGATCGAGGACGAAGTGCGGTGCACCACCGGCGATGCCGACAACCTGACACGCCCGGCCTTCGCCGAAGCGGGTTGAACCGGCCCCCGTCTCGCCTCAGCGTGACGGCACCAGGGTGTAGCTGCCGTCGTCATAGCTGATGGGCAGCAAGGCGTAGGCGCGTCGTCCGTCTTCCGGCAGCGGGTAAGGCTTCATGCGCACGCTGCGCGCCTGTGCCTCCAGGCCCCGCGCAGCGGCCGGCGTGGGCAGGCCTTCGATCATCGTCACCACCTCGCCACGCCCGCCCTGCGGATTGGCGCGATACAGGAAGAAGGCGAACGATGGTCCCAGGGGGATGCGGGCATCGGGCGCGATGAACTTCTCGCGCTGGTTCTCGGCGGCGATCTCGAGCTGCGTCGTGCCCCACACCGCCTTGCTGCCATGCCCGTCCAGCTGCGTGAACAGCATGCGGTCCAGCTCGGTGCCACGCGCCTTGCGCAGTTCGTCGAACCAGTCGCGTCCCACCGCTTCCTGGTCGCCTCCCTTGGGCATGGCCTTGTAGCAGCGGCTGACCAGATAGGCGTGGTAGGCCGTGTTGCGGTACGGCGCATCGGCGGTGTTGCGATGGGGCTGGGTACCGCGCGTACGGTTTTCCATTTCGCGGTCCAGCACCACCCATGCCTGCGCCCACTGCATGGCGGGCTTGGCGTTGCCGGCGGCCAGTTCCAGTTCGGCCAGCGATGCCAGTGCGATCAGTGGGCAGCGCGCGGACGCCACGCATTTCTCCAGCCAGAAGCGCGCGGTTTCCACGTCGCGCTCCACACGCCGCGCGGGGTGGTCCATGCCATGCCGGTACAGCACGCCCAGATAGAACGCGGAATAGCCGTCGCCGGCCTGCGCATGCGTGACCAGCTGCTGCATGGCGGCATCGCGTCCGGCCGCGGGCGCCTCGCGATCCAGCAATGTTTCCAGTACTTCCGGCGGCGTTTCGGGCGGCGCCACGGGCTCGCTTCCGTAGGCCGCCGCCATCCACACGGCCCCGGCCGCGATGCACCCCCTGACGACGTTCCGCATGTCCGTGAATCCCCTTCCGTTGGTGACCAGACGCTAGCCTGCGAGCGCGCTGCCGGCAAGCTGCCCTGCGGCATTCCGGTCGTGGCGGTTTGACGGGGGAAGGGGGCGATTACAGAATCGGGTAGGCCCGGGGTTCGGGCCAAAACACGTCAGGTGTCATGCCAATCCCCGCGATCGCTTCAGGAAAGCAATTGCAATTGGTGGGTGCATCACTGACTGCAATCATGACCTCAGGCAACGACGTTCGCCTGTGTCTTGTTGGCGCTGACATCCACTACGACAGCCACTTTGAGTCGCACGAGGCAGCGCTGATCATCTCTGGCGCCCGCTCTACGGACCCTGTCTCCTTGCCCTCGGAGATAGTTGAGGTCTCGATTCTTGTCTCGGGTGTGGGCAGCTGGGCCGTGTTTGTTTCCTTACCCTTCTCCGTAAGCGGTGCCTGCCAAGTGGAGGTTTCACTTCGGTCAGGCGATCGTGTTTTCGTCACCGGCGCTTCTTGCCATGTTGAGCTCGGCGAAGGTACTTGTCACAGCTACTCGTCGGGGCCGCACCATGGCACCTGACAACTCACTAACGCCGAGGCCGCTTCGCGGCTCGGCCTCACCCAGGCGTCAGGCGCTATGACACGCTTACATCAGCTCTGCATCGCGGTCCTCATGGCGACCCTGCTCGGTTGCACGCCATCCATTTCCCGCGATCAATCCAAGCGCCTGATCGCGGCGAGTGCCGTCCTTCTCGCGCACCCCGAGGGAGACATTCCTGAATCCCGCTGGCCTGAGGTTGTGGCCCACCTCAAACCAAAGCGCGTTTACCGCAATCATCAAGGCGTCTACATCTGCACATACGAGTTCTTTGTTGAGCAGCAGGGTGTTTTCATCCTTGACCCGGCATCAACGTTCATACCAGGTCGCAACGGAGATCCCAGCTATGATGTCGTCGCCGCAGGCGTCTTCATCTACCGTAGCGCTGGTTAGAGGCGCGCCGGGCGACTCATTCAAGCCACGGCGGCTTGGCGGCCAGACCTGATGCATGCGTTCGGCCTGATGAGGGAGATCAATGCCAATCAACACCCCAAAACCCGTGCTCCTCTCACTGACGATGCTACTAGCGACGCATGCAGTTGGGCTTTGGCACATGGTGTTGCTTTCCCATACTCTCGGCGTGCCCTTGTGGATGCCCTACAGCGCACTGGTAATCGTCTATTCGCTGCTCGCCTTTCTTCTGGCCATGATTCTCCTGGGTAAGTACTGGGCACGGGCTGCATACACGACACTCGGCGCGCTTAGCCTTCTGGCCACACTTGGTCGCGCTGGGGACGTTGATGCGCTGGGATGGCTGATGGCAGCATTCAAAGTTGTCGCTCTGGTACTGCTGTTTATTCCCGTGAGCAACTTATGGTTCACGAGCGGGGGGCGTAGAACCTCACTCGAGCCCACCTCGCCTCGCAGCTCCGCATAGTTCAGCCATCAGGTCGACAGGAGCGTTGATGAGGTCGATGTACTGCCTGCTTATGACCCTGTTCATTGCCGTCATGGGGAGCGACTGGCTGCTGGCGCGAAGGATCCGCAAGGCTGTAGCTTTGCAGCGATTGCACAGTCCAGATCTCGAGAATACCCGCTTCGCCGCCAATGAGCTGTCGGACCCGGACCACATTGCCATCCGACGACACCAGCGCATGCATCACGTTCTTGTTGCATTGCTTGTTGCGTGTTCGGGGCGGCACTGCTTCTCAGGGTCGCGGCTTGACAGCTCACTCGTCCCGAAGCTGCTTAAAGGGTAGATTCTGTTCAGTGGCGAAGAGACCACCTTCGCATCAAGGATGTCCGGCATGAGTAGCGACCTGGGATTCTGCGTGATCTATCGCGCACGCGTGCATCCTAACAAGGAAGCCCAGTACATCGCCGCCTGGTCCAGGCTGACGATGCTCATCCGCACCGAACGGGGCGGACTGGGTTCCCGACTCCATCGCGGCAACGACGGGCTCTGGTATGCCTATGCGCAGTGGGAAAGTGCGGAGGCGCGCGCGGCTGCATTCGCGTTGCCCGCTGTCGACCCGGCGGCACAGGCGGACATGGCGGACGCCATTATCGAATACTTCCCCGAGATACTGCTGGATCCGGTAGAGGATCAGTTGATGCCGATCCATACCCGCAGGACACACTGAGCTCCACGTGATGTTCGGCGGCGGAGTCGGTACACCCATCGAACAGGTGTCGTCCGCGCGCCTTGAACGCCCTACTCCTCGAACCGACTCCCCGCATCACGATCACCCGCATATCGCCTCGTGAGCGGAAATGCAGGCAGCCAGGACTCGCGACGGATCGTCCACAGCTCGTAGGTGGGCGTCAGCTGGTCGGGGGCATCCAGGGATCCGAGGTTGAGTTCGAATTCGTCTCCACTGCAGCCGAACACCGACGAGCCGCAGCGGGGACAGAAGAAACGTCCGGCGTAGTCGCGCGTCTCGCCTTCCACCGTCACCGCATCACGCGGGAAAATCGCCGAGGCGTGGAACAGCGCCCCGTGGTGCTTGCGGCAGTCCAGGCAGTGACAGAGTCCGACCCGATACGGGCGCCCCGACGCCACGACCCGCACGTTGCCGCACAGGCAACCACCGGTGAATCGCTCCATGCTGCATCTCCTTCGAATCAGACACGCGAAAGGTATACACCTGACGTGGACGGAATGCGCTGGGTTCCGCGTATTACGCATGCGGATAAGCAGTTCCGGCGGACATCCCTCCACGCACCGCGTCATGCATAGCGTTGCCCTGCGCAGTACGATGCGCCCACCCCATCCCAACGTGGTACGCCATGTCGAAGTCCGAATTCCTCCTGATCTCCCGCGGCCAATGGGACGAAACCGCCTCGCCGCAGGACGTGCAGGACGCCATTGATCGTTTCTACGCGTGGTACGAGCAGGGCTTGGCCGATGGCGTGCTGAAGCCTGGCAGCCGGCTGGAAACGCGCGGCAAGCGGGTCACGCGCGACGGCATCACCGACGGGCCGTTCGCCGAGGCGAAGGAACTGGTGGGCGGTTACTGGTTCATCGTCGCCGACTCGCTGGATGACGCCGCGCGGATCGCCGCCGGGAACCCCTGCCTGGCGTTCGGCCTGGCGTTGGAAATCCGGCCGCTGGAAGCCGCACGGGCGCGCGCCGATGACGTGACCAACGAAACGCCGCCGGCCTGGCGTTCGAGCGGCGGCTGAGCCACGCCGATGACCGCAGCCCGTGCCCGGCTGGAAGGCGGCTGCCACTGCGGCGCGATCAGCCTCGCTTTTTCCACCTCGCTGATACCGGATACCACCGCGCCGCGTGCCTGCGATTGCGGCTTCTGCCGCGCGCACGGCGCGGCCTGGGTGTCGGAGGCGGCGGCGCAACTGGTCATCCACGCGCATCGGCCGGACCGGCTGCGCCGCTACCGCCAGGGCTCGCAGGCCGCGCAGTTCCTGCTGTGCGGCGACTGCGGCGTGCTGGTGGCGGTGGCGTTCGAAGAGGACGACCGCACCTACGCGGCCGTCAACGTCCGCTGCCTGGACGCGCGTGACGCGTTCGCGCCCGCCGTGGACGCCTCGCCGCAGACGCTGACGCCCGACGAGAAGGTGGAGCGCTGGCGACGCCTGTGGGTTCGCGACGTGAGCATCGCGGGGTGAGACTTGGCCTTGGGCTGGGCGCGCGGCGGTCACGGCGCCACCGCCCTACCGGACGGCCCCTGCCCCGCCCACGTCTACGGTGAGAAACCGCCCCGGACGGGGGCGCCCGCAGGGCATCGAGCCTCGATGGCGAGGCTTTTTTCCTCGACCGCAAGGCATTCCGGGCTGACGCCGAGGAAAATTGCCTCGGCCGCGAGCCTCAAAGGTGAGACGACGAGGCGATCTGCCTCGGCATCGGGGGTTTGTTGTGAGATGACAAGGTGTTTTGCCTTGCGGTCGACCCGTTCCGGTCCGGGCGCGAGGCTTTTTGCCTTGGCGTTGAACCATCGAGGTGCGCGGGCGAGGCTCGAAGGCTTGGCGGCGAGGAAAATTTCCTCGCGGGCGCGTATCCCTTACTCCGCCATCACCGCTTCGATCTCGTCAACGCTGCGCGCCAGCGCGTCGGTCAGCACCACGGGCTCGCCGTCGGTGACCAGCACGTCGTCCTCGGTGCGGATGCCGATGCCGCGCCACTTCGGATCGACGGTCTCGTCGTCGTGGCCGACGTACAGGCCGGGCTCGATGGTGAACACCATGCCCGCTTCCAGCAGCCGCGATTCGCCATCGATGCGGTAGTCGCCCACGTCGTGCACGTCCAGGCCCAGCCAATGGCCGGTCTTGTGCCGGTAGAAGCGGCGATAGGTGCCCTCGGCGAGGTGCTTTTCCAGCTTGCCCTTCAGCAGGCCGAGCCTGAGCAGGCCTTCGGTCAGCGTCTCCACCGCCGCCACGTGGCCGGCTTCGTACGGCACGCCCACGCGGGCGCAGGACAGCGCCGCGCGCTGGGCCTGGCCGACCAGGTCGTGCAGCGCACGCTGGGCGGCGGTGAAGCGGCCGTTGACCGGGAAGGTGCGGGTGATGTCGGCCGCGTAGCCGCGGAATTCGGCGCCGGCGTCCACCAGCACCAGGTCGCCATCGCGCGCCTGCGCGTTGTTGGCGCGGTAGTGCAGCACGCAGGCATTGCGGCCGGCGCCGACGATGCTGCCGTAGGCGGGCCAGGCGTCGTTGGCGCGGAACACGCGCTCCAGTTCCGCCTGCAGTTCGTATTCATGCACGCCCGGCCGCGCCGCGCGGAACGCCGCCAGGTGCGCCTGCACGCTGATGTCGGCGGCACGCCGCATCAGCTTCAGTTCGTCCTTCGACTTGAACAGGCGCAGCTCGTGCAGCAGGTGGCCGAGTTCGAGGAATTCGTGCGGCGGTTGTGCGCCCTGCCGTACCTGCGCGCGCACATGGCGCACCCAGCCGATCAGCTTGAGGTCGAAGTCGGCATCGCGGCCGAAGTGGTAGTAGACGCGCGAACGCCCTTCCAGCAGGCCGGGCAGGATCTCGTCCAGGTCGTCGATGGGGTAGGCATCGTCCGTGCCGTAGTCGTTGACGGCGCCTTCCTGGCCGGCGCGCGGGCCGTCCCAGCCTTCGCGTTCGAGGTCGCGCTCGCGGCAGAACAGCAGGGTTTCGCCATGCTTGCGGCCGGGCACCAGCACCAGCACCGCGTCCGGCTCGGGAAAGCCGCTGAGGTACCAGAAGTCGGAATCCTGCCGGTACGGGTAGTGCGTGTCGTGGCTGCGGATGCGCTCGGGCGCGGCCGGCAGCACCAGGATGGCGTCGTCGCCGGCCATCCGCATCAATTGCTTGCGACGGCGCGCGAACTCCGCCGCGCTGATGCCGGTCGCCGCCTTCATCAGTTCAGGCTCCGGCGATGCCGGGGGCCCATCACGCAGTCACCATGCAGCAGCAGGACCGCGACGCGGACGAATTCTTCCAGTTCGGCCAGGGCGTCCTCGTCTTCCTCGTCCTCGCTGCTTTCCGGCGTGGCCTTGGCCAGCCGCGCGAGGTCCTGCAGGGCCTCCTGGCCCTCTTCCGACAGCGGCGCATTGGCGCCGGCGGCCAGCCCGAAGCCGCCGAGGAATCCCCGGCACCAGGCGAACAGCGCTTCGGCACGGTCATCCAGCGAGCTGCTGCTGGCCGGCAGCAGCAGGTCGAAGGCGAAACTGCGATCTTCCAGCTGCGCCACGCTGGCCAGCCGCAGGTCGTCCAGCGGCGTGCCGGGCGCGGGTTCGGGCAACTGGTCGTCGGCCAGCACGCGCGCGGGCCAGGCCGCCACGTTGGCGCCGCCGCCCGCCAGCCAGCCACACAGGGCGCCATGCAGTTCCGGCGTATCCACGGCCAGGCCCAGCTGCCGGGAGGCCTGGGTGACGTCGGCGAAATCGGGGAGTTCGGACATAGAGGAACGCAATCCGTCAGGGGATTCGGACAGGTCTTCAAGTGTAGCAACGAAAAGCGTGGACCCGGCTTGTTGTGCATGCAATCGCATGCCTACACTCCGCCAACGCCTTGGCTCGAGATGGCCAAACACCCCATGCCCCACCCGCTCGTCGCTGCACTCCTGGCAACGGCATCACCGCTGTCGTCCCGCCCGGCGCTCATGCTGCTGGCCGGTGTCGTGCTGCTGGTGGTGATCGTCATTGCCACGCGCCACGGCTGGCGCGCCTGGCTGGATGCGCAGCGTCCGCCGGTGGAGCCGCCGCGCAGCGAAGTACTGCGCAGCCGCGACGAACGGCTCAAGCTGGCGCTGTGGGCCTCGGGCGAGCAGTTCTGGGACTACGACCTGGTGCAGCGCAAGCTGCACCGGATGCGCGCGGACGAGAATGCCGTGCAGACCGCCGACATCACCGTGCTGACGCGGCTGGGCGAAGTGCCGACCATCCACGGGGAAGACCTTCCGCTGGTGATGGAACGGCTGCGCCTGCACCTGCAGGGCAAGACGCCACTGTTCATGTCCGAACACCGCATGGACGTGCAGGGCAATGGCACCTGGGTGTGGGTGCGCGCGCGCGGACGCGTGGTGGAACGCGATGGCGAAGGGCGGCCGGTGCGCATCGCCGGTACCGCGCGCGACATCACCGCCAGCCGCCATGCCGAGTACGAGCACCGTATCGCCGGCGAAGTGATGCGCAGCATGAACGAGGCCGTCGCGGTGCTGGACTGGGGCCACCAGTTCGTCACCATCAACCCCGCCTTCACCCGCATCACCGGCTACGCGGAAGAAGAGGTCATCGGCCATGCCATGACCATGCTGGACAGCGACCAGCACGAGGAAGCCTTCTTCGAGCGCATGAACCGCGAACTTCGGCAGACCGGCCGCTGGTCGGGCGAGGTGTGGAAGGTGCGCAAGGATGGCGAGGAGATCCTCTGCCGCATCGAGACCAACGTGGTCCCGGATGCCAGCGGTGAGCGGCCCCTGTACGTGCAGGTGCTCACCGACATCACCGAACAGAAGCGCGCCGAACAGGAACTGCGCTACCTGGCCAACTACGACACGCTGACCAGCCTGCCGAACCGGTCGCTGCTGTCGGAGCGCCTGTCGCGCGCCATCGTGCGGGCGCGCCGCGAGCACGGGCACGTGGCGGTGCTGTTCATCGACCTGGACCGCTTCAAGGACATCAATGATTCCCTCGGCCACGCCACCGGCGACCGCATCCTCCGTGCCGCGGCCGCGCGCGTGCAGCAGACCGTGGGCACGCAGCACACGGTGGCGCGCCTGAGCGGCGACGAGTTCACCGTGGTACTGGAAGACATCGGCGGCATGGCCGATGCCGAAGAAGTGGCCCAGCGCATCATCCACGCTTTCCGTGCGCCGCTGAACTTCGGCGAGCGGCTGGAGCTGGCGGTGTCGCCTTCGATCGGCATCAGCCTGTATCCGGAACATGCGCAGGTGCCCACCGAACTGCTGAAGCACGCCGACACGGCCATGTACCAGGCCAAGGCGATCGGCCGGCACACCTACCAGGTGTATTCGGAGTCGATGGACGAGAAGAACCGCCACCGCGCCATCCTGGCCAGCGCGCTGCGGCGCGCCATCGATCGCAACGAGCTGTCGCTGGTGTTCCAGCCGCGCCTGTCGATCTCGCGCCAGCGGGTGACGGGCGTCGAAGCCCTGCTGCGCTGGGACAGCAAGGAATTCGGCATGGTGTCGCCTGCGCAGTTCATCCCGTTGGCCGAGGAGTCCGGGATGATCCTGGAACTGGGCGCGTGGGCACTGCGCGAAGCCTGCCTGACCCTTCGCGAATGGCACGAGGACGGACTGGAGGAACTTTGCGTGGCGGTCAACGTGTCCGCCACCCAGTTGCAACGCGGCGACCTGCAGACGGTGGTCGCGCGGACGCTGGAGGAGACCCGCATCCCCGCCAACCGGCTGGAGCTGGAGCTCACCGAGAGCGTGATCATGGCCAACCCGGAACAGAACGCCGACACCCTGCGCGCCTGCCGCCGCCTGGGCATCTCGCTGGCCATCGACGACTTCGGCACCGGCTACTCGTCGCTGGCGTACCTGAAGCGCCTGCCGTTGACCACGCTGAAGATCGATCGCGAATTCATCAGCGACCTGACCCACGACACCGACGACGAGGCCATCACCAGCACCATCATCACCATGGGCCAGTCGCTGGCGCTGAAGGTGGTGGCGGAGGGCGTGGAGACGTACGACCAGTACGAGTTCCTGCGCAACCACGGCTGCGACGAGGTGCAGGGCCACTGGGTCTCGCAGGCGCTCAGCGCCGACCAGTGCCTGCGGTTCATCCGAGAGTATTACCCTGGCTCGGGCATCCGCGTGGCTTCCTGAATTCCCTTGCGGGAGCGACGTCAGTCGCGGCCACGGGCCCGGTAGCGCGACTGACGTCGCTCCCACACCCCCAATCGCTTGACCGCCCGCCAAGCGCATGCCTATCGTGCCCGCCATGGACAACGCCGAACTCCTCGACCAGCTCCGCAGCCTCAGCGCGCGCATCCAGGACCTGGCGGACCGCTGCCAGCGCCTGGCCGACGAGAACCGCAGCCTGCGCCACCAGCAGGAACAGCTGGTGGGCGAGCGCTCGCAGCTGCTGGCCAAGAACGAGCAGGCGCGTTCGCGGGTGGAAGCCATGATCACCCGCCTGAAATCCCTGGAGCAGCACACGTGAGCAACACCGAACCGGTCAACGTCCACCTGCTGGACCGCGAATACACCGTCGGTGTCGCCCCCGACGAGCGCACCAGCCTGATCGCGGCGGCGAAACTGCTGGACAGCCGCATGCGCGAAGTGCGTGGCAGCAACCGCATGGCCGCGGTCGACCGCGTGGCCGTGCTGGCGGCGCTCAATCTGGCACACGAATTGCAGCAGCTTCGCGACGAGCAGCACGCGCGCGATCGCGAAGTCGCGCGCACGCTGCAGGATCTGCACCGCAAGCTCGACAGTGTGCTCGGCACGCCGTAAAAACCGCGTTTTCCGACTGCGCACTGAACCTGCCGACGAACGGGCTAGGCAATTTTTCCTCAGTCGCTATACTGATCCTGCGTCCTCTGCTGTACTCGACAGTGAGCGCAAACATTCGCCTTGTCCCTTAATTACGACCACGGGATGGTGACGGTTACCGGGAGTGCAAGTCTGCCTCGCAGCGGAAAGCCCGATGGTTGCCCAACCTTCCCACTTGAACCCCGGGTTCAAGGTCGTTTCGCGAACATCGTGCATGGCGGAGGACGTATTTTTTCCGCGGCAGCGGCATCAGCCGTGGCCCAGCCGGTCCTGTTGCACCCACCCTTGGGCGGGATGACTTCGAAAGGAAGCCGACGCACGGGGGACCCAGCGCACCGGGCCACGACTGGCGCCGCTTCCGCGTCCTCACGCCGGCAATGACCGGCCGCATGCCTTAAAATTCACGGCATGCCCCTTCTCCCTGCTTCTCCCCGATGACGGTCCAGCGCGACGCCCTGCGCCGTGAACTCCGCGTGCGCCGCCGTGCCATTCCTGCCGCCGAACGCATCGCGGCGGCCGATGCGCTGGCTGCGCAGGTGTTCGCGCTGCCGTTCTTCCCCACGTCCGGCTATGTGGCCGGTTACTGGGCGATGGATGGCGAGATCGGCCTGCACAGCTGGCAGCTGCGGTTGCCGCAGGGGCTCGTCTATTGCCTGCCGGTGCTGGCCGACGACAACACGCTGCGCTTCGCGCCCTGGCGCGCCGGCGATGGCCTGGTGACCAACCGCTACGGCATTCCCGAGCCCGACGTGGATCCGCGCAGTGGTCTTGCCGCGGATGCGCTGTCGCTGATCGTCGTGCCGCTGGTGGGGTTCGACGCGCAGGGTCACCGGCTGGGCATGGGCGGCGGCTGGTACGACCGCACGCTGGCCTTCCGCCAGCACCGGTCGGCGCCGCCCCATCTGGTGGGCGTGGGCTTCGAAGCGCAGCGCGTGGACGATGTCGGCGCGCAGGCCTGGGACGTGCCGCTGGATGCCGTCTGCACCGAGCACGCCACCCGCATCCCCTTGCCCTCCCTGCTGGAAACCCGCGAATGACCGCCCGCAAGCGCTACTGGCTGATGAAGTCCGAACCGGACGCGTTCTCCATCGACGACCTGAAGAAGGTCAACGTGGAACCCTGGAACGGCGTGCGCAACTACCAGGCACGCAACTTCATGCGCAGCATGCAGGTCGGCGACGGCGTGCTGTTCTATCACTCCAACTGCACGGTGCCCGGCATCGTCGGCACGGCGACCGTGGCCAGTGCCGCGTACCCGGACGACACCCAGTTCAATCCCAAGTCGGATTACTACGACCCCAAGAGCACCCGCGAGGAACCGCGCTGGTCGCTGGTGGACGTGAAGTTCGACCGCAAGCTCACGCGCACGATCGCGCTGGACGAGATCAAGCAGCATGCCGACGCCCTGGGCGAAGGCTTTGCGCTGACCCAGCGCGGCAACCGCCTCTCGGTGCTGCCGGTGACGGCGGCGCAGTGGAAACTCCTTCTCTCCCTGGAATAAGCACGTGTCGCAGAACGAAGCCAAGCGCCTGGCCGCGGAAAAAGCCATCGACTACATCGAGGACGGCATGATCGTCGGCGTCGGCACGGGGTCCACCGTGGCGTACTTCATCGATGCGCTGGCGACCATCAGGCACCGCATCAAGGCTACGGTCTCCAGCTCCGACCAGAGCACCGCGCGCTTGAAGCAGCACGGCATCGAGGTGATGGACCTCAACCACGCGGGCACGCTGTCGCTGTACGTGGACGGCGCCGATGAGTGCGATCCGCGCAAATGCCTGATCAAGGGCGGCGGCGCGGCGCTGACGCGCGAGAAGATCATCGCCGAGGCCAGCAGGCAGTTCATCTGCATCGTCGACCCCGCCAAGCAGGTGCCGGTGCTGGGCAGGTTCCCGCTGCCGGTGGAAGTGATCCCGATGGCGCGCAGCCTGGTGGCGCGCGAGATCCTGGCGATGACCGGCGGCCAGCCCGTGTGGCGCGATGGCGTGACCACCGACAACGGCAACGTCATCCTCGACATCCACAACCTGTCGATCACCGACCCGGTGGCGATGGAGCGCGAGTTGAACCAGATTTCCGGCGTGGTGTGCGTGGGCCTGTTCGCCCGCCGTCCCGCGGACGTGGTGATCATCGGCGGCGATCCGCCGACGGTGCTGTAACGGCCCTGTGCGTCCGGGGGCTCAGCCCTCGGACAGGGCCTTCACCAGTTCGGCCACCAGCTCGCGCCGCTTCGGTGGCAGGGCCAGGAAGGTTTCGATGACGTGGCGTTCGCGGCTGCCCGTGCCTGCAGGCCAGGGCGTCCGCGGTTCGGCCACGCGCGAGCGGTGTGGCAGGCCGAAACGCAGGGCGTGGGGTTCGATGCCGAACAGGTCGGCCAGCACCTGCAGCTTGTCCTGCGCGGGAATGCCGCGCCCACCCAGCCAGCGCGACGTGGTCTGGAAGCTCACCGAGCGGCCGCGGTATTTCGCATTGAACAGACGGAACAGGACGGCCGGACGCGGCTCATAACCGCTCTGCTGCATGGCCTGCGTCAATCGTTGCGAGAATTTTTCGCGCTCATCGCTCATGCGGGGAAGGTAAGCGCGCGCCATGGTTCTCGATTCACATTATCAGTGAATTGACATGGACGTTTCGGGTTCATATAGTCGAATCACGGAACGCATTGCAGGTGGCGGCGACATCACAGCGCCGCCTTACCGGCAAGCAAGGATGCGAAGGAGACGCCCATGCCGCTGCACCCCGTCACCGAGTCGGACACTGCGGACAGCGGGCCGACCCTTTCCACTCCGCATGCGCTGACCGCCTCGCCGCGGGCGCTGGATCAGGTACTGATCCTTCTGCAGGGCGTGGCGAAGAACAGCCTGGCCGACCCGGGCATCACCCTGTTGCCGCCGGCGCAGTTGGACCTGTTGACGGTGCATGCCCGCCAGCAGGCCGACCAGTGCCAGGAGGGCATCCTGCTGATGCTGGACCTGCTGCAGGACAGGGTCGGCAGTGGATGCCTGCCTGACGTCGCCCTGATGCAGCGGCTGGTCGCGCAGCTGCACGATCTGCTGCACGACCAGCAGCGCTGGCACGCGCTGGCCGATAACGCCGCCTACTACCGCGACCACGCGACCGTTGCCGCGCGCATCGCGGCCTACCTGCATGCGCTGCGCGCGTGAGGTGATCCCGCACACCCGTGCCCCGGGTGTGCCCGCCGCCACGACCTGCCGATACACTAGGCGCCACCCCGTGCGATGGACGCCGACATGCCCGTTTCCCGCCTGACCCTCTTCGCGCTGACCCTGCTGGTGAGCGGCTGTGCCAGCGCCAGCGGGCCGTGGGTGGAAATCGGCGGCGAGCGCTTCACTGTCGAGATCGCCGATGATGACGCCGAGCGTGCACGCGGCCTGATGTTCCGCGACACGCTGGCCGATGGCACCGGCATGCTGTTCATCCACGAAAGCGAGTCGCCGCAGGCGTACTGGATGAAGAACACCCGCATTCCGCTGGACATCCTGTACTTCGACGACGACCGCAAACTGGTGTCGCAGCAACGCGGCGTGCCGCCCTGCTCGGCCGGCAACAACTGCCCTTCCTACCCCAGTGACCAGCCGGCCCGCTACGTGCTGGAACTGAATGCCGGCGAAGCCGCCCGGCTCAAGCTGGAAGATGGCGCCGAACTGACCTTCGGCAAGGGCATTCCACCCGTCCGCTGACGCTTGATTGTCGCGGCGATTGGCCGCACTCTGGGGCCATGGGGGATCGACTGACATTGCCGGATTGGAATGCGTTGGCCGTCCTGGCCGACGATACCGTGCCGCTGCTGGAAACCTCGCTGCTGATCGCCCGCGACGAGTATCCCCGGCTCGACCCCGACCTGTACGACACGCTGGCGCAGAGCTATGCCGAACACCTGCGCCACGAGATCGACAGCATCGACGCATGGCCGTTGAAGATGGCGGCGATCAATCGCCATCTTTTCGAAGAGCTGGGCTATACCGGCAACCACGACGAGTACTACGACCCGCGCAACAGCTACATGAACCAGGTGTTCGAGCGCCGCCTGGGCAACCCCGTCTCGCTGGCGATGGTGCAGATGGAAGTCGCCCGCCGGCTGGGGGTGCCGCTGGATGGCGTTTCCTTCCCCGGCCACTTCCTGGTGCGCCTGCCGGTGGACGATGGGCTGCTGGTGATGGATCCGTTCAATGGCGGTCGTCCGCTGGGCGTTGACGAGCTGCGCGAACGCGCCAAGCCGCACCTGGGCGGCGACATCCCCGACGACAACGCACTGCTGCACATCCTCAACCCCGCCTCGAACCGGGCCATCCTGGTGCGCACGCTGCGCAACCTGCACGGCGTGTATGCCGAGCGCGAGGAATGGGACCGCGCCGCGCGCAGCGCCGACCGCGTGCTGAAACTGTCGCCCGACCAGCCCGATGCCCTGCGCGACCGCGGCCTGTCCTACCTGAAGATGGATTACCAGGCCGGCGCGCGCCAGGACCTGGCCCGCTATCTGCATCTCGCCCCGGATGCCGCCGACGCGGCCAGCGTGCGCGAGCAGCTGGTGGACATCAGCGCGTCCCGCGCTCCGCGGATGCATTGATGCGTGGCTGAGAGTGTGGGAGCGACGTGAGTCGCGACTGCCATGCCTCCCGCATGAAGCACTCACCAGCGTGCAGTCGATCTTCCGCAGGGGGACTGACGAACCGGTTTGACGGCAACCCGTCGCGACTCACGTCGCTCCCACCAGGGCAGGTGACCCGGGCGCGTCAGTCCAGCACCACCATCTCGAAATCGTCCTTGCCCACGCCGCAGTCGGGGCAGGTCCAGCTGTCGGGGATGTCGTCCCAGCGCGTGCCCGGGGCGATGCCTTCCTCCGGCAACCCGGCCGCTTCGTCATAGATGAACCCGCAGACCACGCACATCCAGGTGCGGAAGATGGTGGCAGTGGCGTCGGTCATCGGATAATGCACGTTCGAGGGGGCATGCATTGTCCCATCCCCGCCCCCGCACCGGAAGCTTGCCGATGAATCCCGTCCCGCCGCTGATCGGCGCCCCGCGCGGCCTGTATCTGATCACGCCCGACGAACCCGATACCGACCGCCTGCTGGCGCGGGTGCGGCCGCTGCTGGCCACCGGCGTGACCTGGCTGCAGTACCGGCAGAAGACCGCGGACGATGCCCTGCGCCACGCGCAGGCCGCTGCCCTGCAGGCGGCGTGCACGGGCGCCGGCGTCCCGCTGATCATCAACGACGACGTGGCGCTGGCGCGCGCGGTCGGTGCGGCAGGCGTGCACCTGGGCGAAGACGATGGCGATATCGCCGCCGCCCGCGCGGCGCTGGGCCCGCAGGCCATCGTCGGGGCCTCCTGCTACGACGAACTGGCGCGCGCGCAGCAGGCGGTGGCCAGCGGCGCCAGCTATGTGGCATTCGGTGCCTTCTTCCCGACCCAAAGCAAGCAGACCACCCGTCGCGCCACGCCGGGCCTGCTCGCGCAGGCCGCATCGCTGGGGGTGCCGCGGGTGGCGATAGGCGGCATAACCCCGGACAATATGGGTCCGCTGGTCGCGGCCGGTGCGGACCTGATCGCCGTCATTGGCGGTGTGTTCGAGGCCGCCGATCCCGTCGCCGCCGCACAGTCTTACCGAAAAGGCTTTGGCGGCACCTGATGCTCTTGTGGGAGCGACGCAAGTCGCGATGAGGCATCAAGGCCCTTCCATCGCGACTTGCGTCGCTCCCACAAGACGACCCCCAACTTCCCGGAATCCCCATGAACCACGACCAGTCCCACGCTCTGTTCACCCGCGCCCAGGAACTTCTCCCCGGCGGCGTCAATTCGCCGGTGCGCGCGTTCAAGTCGGTGGGCGGCGAACCGTTCTTCGTGCAGCGCGCCGATGGCGCCTGGCTGCATGACGTGGATGGCAACCGCTACATCGACTACGTGGGCTCGTGGGGTCCGATGATCGTCGGCCACAACCATCCGACCGTACGTGACGCGGTGCAGGCGGCGATCCAGAACGGCCTGTCGTTCGGCGCGCCCTGCCCGGCCGAAGTGACGATGGCCGAAACGATCACGCGGCTGGTGCCTTCGTGCGAGATGGTGCGCATGGTCAATTCCGGCACCGAAGCCACGCTGTCGGCGATCCGCCTGGCGCGCGGCGCGACCGGGCGCAACCGCATCGTCAAGTTCGAAGGCTGCTACCACGGCCACGGCGATTCGTTCCTGGTGAAGGCCGGCAGCGGCATGCTGACGCTGGGCGTGCCGACCTCGCCCGGCGTGCCAGCCGGCCTGAGCGAGCTCACGCTGACACTGAGCTACAACGATTTCGACGGCGCCACCGCGATGTTCGAGCAGTACGGCGGCGAGATCGCCTGCCTGATCATCGAACCCGTGGTCGGCAACGCCAACTGCCTGCCGCCGCGCGAAGGCTACCTGCAGCACCTGCGCGCCCTGTGCACGCAGCACGGCGCGCTGCTGATCTTCGACGAAGTGATGACCGGCTTCCGCGTAGCGCTGGGCGGCGCGCAGGCGCACTACGGCATCACGCCCGACCTGACCACCTTCGGCAAGATCATCGGCGGCGGCATGCCGGTGGGTGCCTACGGTGGCCGCCGCGACCTGATGCGGCAGATCGCGCCCGCTGGCCCGATCTACCAGGCCGGCACGCTGAGCGGCAACCCGGTGGCCATGGCCGCCGGGCTGGCGATGCTGGAGCTCATCCAGGCCCCAGGTTTCCACGATGGCCTCGCTGCGGCGACCGCGACGCTGTGCGAAGGCATGGAAGCCGCCGCACGCGAGGCCAGCGTTCCGTTGACCACGACCCGCGTGGGCGCGATGTTCGGCCTGTTCTTCACCGACCAGCAGGTCGACACCTATGCACAGGCGGTCGCCTGCGACACGGCGGCATTCAATCGCTTCTTCCACGCGATGCTGGAGCGCGGCGTCTACCTGGCACCGTCGGCATTCGAGGCCGGATTCATGTCCAGCGCGCATACGCCCGAGGTCATCGAAGCGACGATCGCCGCCGCCCGCGAGGCCTTCAAGGTGGTCGCGGCTGGATGAAGCCGCGCATCCACCAGGTGCTGTTCGATTTCGACGGCGTCCTGGCCCAGTACCGGCACGAGGTGCGGATCGCACACCTCGCCGCGCATGCAGGTTGCCCGCATGAGCGCGTGCGCGAGGTGCTGTTCGTGTCGGGGCTGGAAACGGAATACGACAGCGGCGCGATCGATACCGCGGCCTATCTTGGCCGGCTGGGCGGCGGACTGGGTGCACCGGTCGACGAAGATACCTGGCTGGCCTCGCGGATGGCCGGCAGCACCGCCATCGACGGCGTGCTGGAGCGTATCGCCGTGCTGCACCCCGATCTCGTCCTTGGCGTGCTGACCAACAACGGCGTGCTGATGACGCACGCGATCCCCCGCATCGTCGCGCCGATGGCGGCCCGCATCGAAGGTCGCGTGCTGACCAGTGGCGGCCTGCGGATGCGCAAGCCGGCGCCGGCGACGTTCGGGCGGGCGCTTGAGGTGCTGGGCTGGGACGCCGGCAGCACGCTGTTCGTCGACGACATGTTCACCAACGTGCAGGGCGCGCGCGACGCCGGCCTGCACGCCGAAACCGTCACCGATGCGCGCAGCTTCGGCAAGGCGCTGAAACGCTACGTGTTCGGCCCGCAGATAGGCTGGTAGGCATCCCGGCCTCCAAACGACGCGGCACCATGGCCAAGCCGCACGCTATCGACTACTGGCGAACTGCACATCAAGCTCGTGGTAGACGAGTTCGATGCCAGCAATTGCCGCCGCATCACGAACTATCGCATTGATACGCCTGGAGCCGCCATGGACGAGGATGCCCCTCGGTTCACCCAGTTCCGGAGACAGCACACTCATCCATCGCATGTAGTTCTGCAACTGCTCGACATTGGGCAATGTCGGTGCCCCTTGCTTGCACTCGACGATGACCACCCGGCCATCGCGATCCATCAGGATGACATCGCTGCGCGTGCCATCGGGAAACCTTCTTTCCCGCACGTGCTCCGACGGGTGCGCGATCATCCCCGGTTCGAGCCGATGAGGATGGATCGACAGGTAGTCGGAAAGCGCCGTTTCATGCCGGAATGATCCGGCGATGGACACCCAGTTGGATGTGTCGCGCATGGCCTGCCTGACGGTATCCAGCCGCTCCTTCGGCAGTTCACGGATCGTCCCCATCAACTGGCCGGAGTTGAACTGGGCGTGCGCCGGGAGGAGCACCACTTTCGAGGGGTCGTCCGGACCAGTCGTCAATTCCCAGCGCACGAGTATTCGGCGTCCATTCTCGCCCTTCGGCAGGTCCTTGCCCGGTGGAACCACGGGATCCCACTCTTCGTCCCTCACCGCCAGCGACACCACGCGCCCGAGCCTTCCCACCCGGTGTCCAGGCAACGTGGCCACCAGCCAGTCGCCCGGCGTCATCCTCTTCAATGCATTCCTCGCGGTACTCCAGCCCTGGTCCCGGCTGGGACCATCGAAGGTCCATCCGTCGTCCGAGCCCACTTCCGTGGGCGGCCGCCAGCCCAGCGCGCAGCATTGTTCGCGGAACCAGTATTGCCACTGGCCCGGATGCTGGCCGATATGGCAATGGACACGCCAGAACCTCGTGGTCACCACTTTGACGACCCCGCGGTTAGGCGGCGAACGCCCGCAACGCTGCCTTGAGCCGCTTCAGGCCTTCGGCGAGTTCTTCGTCGGTGATGTTCAGGGCCGGCACGAAACGCAGCACGTCGGGGCCGGCCTGCAGCAGCAGCAGTCCCTGTGCCGCCGCCAGGTCCAGCACCTCGCCGGCGCGGCCGGCATGCGACGGCTTCAGCACGGCGCCGAGCATCAGTCCGCGGCCGCGCACCTGCGCGAACAGGCCAAGTTCGGCATTGATCTCGTCCAGGCCTTTCCGCAGCGCGGCGGACTGGCGCGCGACGTTGTTGGCGATCGCCGGCGATGCGAGTTTGCGCAGCGCTACCCGCGCGACCGCCGCGGCCAGCGGATTGCCGCCGAAGGTCGTGCCGTGCGCGCCGAACTGCATCACTTCAGCCACTTTCGGGCCGGCCAGCATCGCGCCAACCGGGAAACCGCCACCCAGCGCCTTCGCCAGCGTCACGATGTCCGGCTTCACGCCATCCTGCCAATGCGCGAACAGCGTGCCGGTGCGGCCCATGCCGGCCTGGATCTCGTCCAGCACCAGCAATGCGCCATGGTGGTCGCACAGTTCGCGCACGGCACTGAGGAACCCGGAAGCCGCCGGCATCACGCCACCCTCGCCCTGCACCGGCTCCAGCATCACCGCGGCCACGTCGCCGCAGGACATCGCGATTTCGAGCTGGGTCAGGTCGTTGAAGTCGACGTAACGGAAACCCGCCGGCAGCGGCTCGTAGCCTTCCTGGTACTTGGGCTGCGCGGTGGCGGTGACCGTGGCCAGCGTGCGCCCATGGAAACTGCCACGGAAGGTCACGATGACGCGCTGGTCCGGCGCGCGGCCCTGCGCGGCCGCCCACTTGCGCACCAGCTTGATCGCCGCCTCGTTGGCTTCGGCGCCGGAATTGCACAGGAAAACCCGTTCGGCGAAGCGCGACGCGGTGACCAGTTCCTCGGCCAGGCGCAGCGGCGGCTCGCTGTAGAAAACGTTGCTGGTATGCCAGAGCTTGCCGGCCTGCTCGGTCAGCGCCGCGACCAGGTCCGGGTCGTTGTGGCCCAGCCCGCACACGGCGATGCCGGCCGACAGGTCGACGAACTCGCGGCCCTCGCTGTCCCACACGCGTGCACCCTGCCCGCGCTCCAGCACCAGTTCGCGTGGACGGTATACCGGGAGGTAGTAGCGCTGGCCGTTGGCCAGCAGGTCGACGGTGGGCGTGCTGCTCATGGGCTTGATCCGGAACGACGGTACAGTGGGGTATTGTGGCGCATGTGCGGCGGCAGGACAGCCCGCACCGCGGCAACGACGCTCATGTCCCTCGCGCTGCCGGCCATCACGAGGGGCGACGGGACCCACGATGCGCCTGTTCTCCGATCCACAACTCAATCCAGCGGCGGAACACGGCTGGCGGCGGCGCTGGTTCGACATCATCTACCGCCACGACACCCCGCCCGCGCGCAACTTCGACCTCGTCCTGGTGGTCGCCATCCTGGCCAGCGTGGGCGTGATCATGCTGGACAGCGTGGCGGCCTTCCATGCACGCCACGCCCGCGTGCTGTACGCGCTGGAATGGGGTTTCACCCTGTTGTTCACGCTGGAGTACCTGCTGCGCCTGGCCACCGTCCGGCGACCACTGCGCTACGCGCTGAGCATCTGGGGCGTGATCGACCTGCTGTCGATCCTGCCGACCTATCTTTCGCTGCTGGTGCCCGGCAGCCAGAGCCTGCTGGTGGTACGCATCCTGCGCATCCTGCGGCTGTTCCGCATCCTCAAGCTGACCCGCTACGTGGAAGAAAGCGGGATCCTGCTGGGCGCCCTCTGGCGCAGCCGGCGCAAGATCCTGCTGTTCTTCAGCAGCGTCATGACGCTGGTCGTCATCTTCGGGGCGGTGATGTATGTCGTCGAAGGTCCAGAGAACGGCTTCGCCAGCATCCCCACCAGCATGTACTGGGCCATCGTCACCATGGCGACGGTGGGTTTCGGGGACATCGCGCCGCAGACCCCGCTCGGCCGCGCCATCACCTCGGTACTCATCCTGATCGGCTACAGCATCATCGCCGTACCGACCGGCATCTACACGGCGGAACTGGCCACCAGCCTGCGCGATGCCTCGCACGACCGGGGTCCGCTGGACCGCCGCGGTTGCCCGGAGTGTGGACGGGAGGGCCATGATGCCGATGCCGTGCATTGCCGCGACTGCGGAAAACGGCTGCCCGCCCCCATGAGCTGACAACGGGATCGGCGTTTCAGGCGCCGAAGGCGATCTCGGCCGTGGGCAGCGCGCGGATGGTGGGGCCGAAGCTGCGGATGGCCGGCAGCGTGGCGTTGTGGTGCGAACGGATCTGCGCAGCCGTGGCATGCGGCTTGTCGTGCGTGGTGTGCGCATCGGAGGCCAGCACCACGTGGTAACCGTGCGCGGCGGCGCTGCGGGTGGTGGTGTCCACGCAGAATTCGGTGGCGTAGCCGCACAGCACCACGCCTTCCACGCCACAGAACGACAGCACCTCGTCCAGCCCCGTGCGCAGGAAGGAATCGGGCGTGGCCTTGCGGATGCGGTGGTCGCCTTCCTTCACCGCAAGCGCCGGATGCAGCGCCCAGCCGTCGCTGTCCGGCTCCAGGTCACCCGCGCGCTCATGCTGCACGAAGATCACCGGCACGCCCGCTTCGCGGGCCTTTTCCGACAACTGGTTGATGTGCGCCACCACGGTATCGGCATCCGCCGGCGCGGGCGCAGGCTCGAACAGCTCACGCTGCACATCGATCACGACCAGGGCGAGGTTCATCGGCCACCTGCGGGAATGGGACTGGTCACCAGCTTCCCGTATTCGGCATCGAAAGCCAAGGCTCCTGCGGTGGCAACCGTTCACCTTTCTGCAGAAGTTCGACGGAGATCAGGTCCGGCGTGCGCACGAACGCCATGCGGCCATCGCGCGGCGGGCGGTTGATGGTGATGCCCTGCGATTGCAGATGCGCGCAGATCGCGTAGATGTCGTCGACCTCGAACGCCAGATGGCCGAAGTTGCGTGCGCTGCCGTAGTCCTCGGCGGGCGCGCCGTCTTCCGGCGGCCAGTTGTAGGTCAGTTCGATCTCCGCCTCGGGATTGGCCGGGGCGCCGAAGTAGACCAGGGTGAACCGTCCCTGCGCGTTTTCCATGCGCCGCGTTTCGGTCAGTCCCAGCCCTGCGGTGAAGAACCGGGCGGTTGCGTCCAGGTCGTGGACGCGGAGCATCGCATGCAGATATTTCATGGCAACCTCATGTCGTAACGGAAGCGCGCGGGCGGTGCGCCCACGCATTGGCCAGCAGGCAGGCGATGATCAGTACGCTGTACTCCACGCCGTTGCGGCCCAGGCCCACGACGAACCAGCCCGCAGGCGCGTGCACCAGCCAGATCCCGCAGGCGTAGATGGCACTGAACACCAGCGCGATGGGCATCACCCAGCGCCCCGACGCGAACACGGGCGCCGCCACCAGTTCGAACACGGTGACGAACCACGCGATGCCCAGGCCGAACGGAAACCCGCGCGCATCCAGGAATGCACCGAACGGCGTCACCCCATCGGCCAGCACGCGTGCCACGCCATGGATGAAGAGCAGCACGGCCAGCGCCATGCGGATGAAGGCGAGCGCCTGGCGCGCCGGAACGTCGGATGACCGCATCATCGTGCCTCCTGGGGGCAGTCGAACACAGACAGCAGGGTGACGGGCGAAACCGGAACCGTCCGCTCACGGATCGACGAACAGGTCCGGCAGCAGCGGCTGCGAGGCATCGACTGCGTAAGGCGCGAAGTCGGTGACGCCGGCCTCACGCAGCACGTCTTCGTCGATCAGGAACCGGCCATGGAACCCCACGGCCGGCCGCGACAGCACTGCATGCGCCGCGTCGGCGACGATCTGCGGCGTGCGGCAGCGCGGGATCTCCACGCCGGGGATCATGTTCAACGCATCGGTGGCGATGATGGTGCGCGGCCACAGCGCATTCACCGCGATGCCCTGCGGTCCGAACTCACCGGCCAGCCCCAGCGTGACGAAGCTCATGCCCATCTTCGCCAGCGTGTAGCCGGTATGGGGCGCCCACCATTTGGGATCCAGCGACGGCGGCGGCGCCAGCGTCAGGATGTGCGGATTGGCGGCCTGCTTCAGGTAGGGCAACGCGGCCTGCGCGCAGAGGAAACTGCCGCGCGCATTGACCTGGTTCATCAGGTCGAAGCGCTTCATGGGGGTGTCCAGCGCGCCGGCCAGCCAGATCGCACTGGCGTTGTTGACCAGGATGTCGATACCGCCGAAGGCATCCACCGTCGCCGCCATCGCGGCACGCACGTCGTCCTCTTCGCGGATGTCGCACTTCAGCGCCAGCCCTCGGCCGCCCGCTTCGTTCACCGCCTGCGCGGCGGTGTGGATGGTGCCCGGCAGCTTGGGATTGGGCACCGACGACTTGGCGGCGATAGCCACGTTGGCGCCGTCGCGCGCCGCGCGCAGCGCGATGGCTAGGCCGATGCCGCGCGAGGCGCCGGTGATGAAGAGGGTCTTGCCTGCCAGGTTCATGTCGGCTCCTGCGTTCGTCCAGCGGCCATTGTAGGAGCGCGCCGCGGGAGGCGTGTGGCGCGATTGCAGGCGGGAAGCCCGCGGCCACGGATGTTTCCGCGATCCTGCGTCACGGTTTGGGGCCCTGCCCCTCGTTGTCTTCCCACTTCAACAGCCTGCGGGTCACGAACCGGTACACCGGCTTGCCGGTGCGGAACCAGGCGTCGCGCACCCACGAGTGGCGCTTCAGCACGCGCCGTTCGACCGGCGTGAGCGATTCCGGACAATAGGTGCGCTTGTGCTTCAGCAGGTGGCGCAGGTCTTCACGGGCCAGCAGGCGCATCCAGCGCGAGCGGGGATGCCCGCGCACCGCCAGCTGGAAATCGATCACCGCGGGGCGGCCATCGGACAGCACCAGCCAGTTGGCTTCCTTGGCCAGGTCGTTGTGGGCGATACCACGGCGATGCACCTGCTGCAGCAATCGGCGGGCGGCGCGGAAGTACGCCAGGTCGCCACGCGGCGGCTTCTGGTACATCGCGGCGCCTTCCAGATAGCTGCGGTCCAGCCGCACGCCATCCCACCCCAGCAGCTGCGGGGTGGCCTCCAGGCCATCCAGCTGGCCGATGGCACGGGCCTCGCGGCGCGCGAGGCGCCACGCCGGGAAGCGCAACCACCATGGCGATGCGGACAGATCGCGCCGCACGAACACCCCGCGCGCATCGCGCATCAGGGCGATGCGACCGAAGCTGTCGGCCTTCAATGCGGCGATCTCGATGGGGGTCTGTGTGTCCACCCCGCCATTCTACTTGGCCGAAAGTGGCAGGCGCCGGTCATCTGCCGCCGCCTATAATCCGTGGATGAGTCCTTCCTGGTTCGACACCCTGCTGGCCTGGATCAGCGCGCATCCCGTGGCCGCGGGCCTGGTGATCTTCGCCATCGCCTTCTGCGATGCGGTCATCCTGCTGGGTGCGGTGGTGCCGGCGCTGCCGTTGATGTTCGCGGTGGGCGTGCTGGTGGGGCTGGGCGAGATATCGGGACCATATGCGGTGATCTGCGCGACGATCGGCGCACTGGTCGGTGATGCCACCAGTTACTGGGTGGGCCATCGCTTCGGGCCGCAGCTGCGCAACCACTGGCCATTCCGCAAGTATCCGCAGCTGCTGGACCGCGGCGAACTGCTGTTCCGCCGCAATGCGCTCAAGAGCATCCTGATCGCGCGCTTCGTGGGCCCCATCCGGCCCTTCGTTCCCGCCGTGGCGGGCATGCTGCGCATGCCCTTGCGGCGTTATGGCATGGCCAGCGGGCTGGCGTGCGTGGCCTGGGCGCTGTCGTTCCTGCTGCCGGGCTGGGTGCTGGGCCATGCCTACGACGCCGTGGCTGCCGTGGCCGGACGCCTGGGGCTGGTGCTGGGCCTGCTGCTTGTGGTGCTGGCGCTGGCGTGGGCGGGGGTGCTGTACACCTATCGCTGGTTCGCCGCGCATGCCGATGCGCTGTTGGCGCGCGCCATCGCGTGGTCGCATGCGCATCCAGTGCTGGGCCGGTATACCGGGGCGGTCTTCGATCCGAACCGGCGCGAATCGGTGCCGCTGGCGCTGCTGGCGATCCTGCTGCTGGCCATCGTGTGGGTGTGGTTCGCCTTCCTGATGATCGTCATCGGCCATGGCGAGCCGTTGATGATGGATCTGGCGGTCTACGAACTGATGCAGGCGCTGCGCAATCCGCTGGCCGACTATCCGCTGGCGGCCATCGCCTCGCTGGGCGACGAACAGGTGCTGGCGCCCGCCTCGCTGCTGGTGCTGCTGTACCTGTGCTGGCGCAAGCGCTGGATGGCGGCCGCGCACTGGTTGGCCGCACTGGCGTTCGGCCTGGCGCTGACCGCGTGGCTGGGCGCTTCCGTCGACATCCCCAAGCCCCCGAGCGTCAGCAGCGGCTTCGGGTTTCCGTCCATCGCGGTGACCATGTCCACCATTACGTTCGGGTTCTTCGCCGTGCTGATCGCCCGCGAGCTGCCCGGGCGCACGCGCGTGTGGCCTTACCTGGTGTCGGGCGTGGTGGTGGCGCTGATCGGCTTCGCCCGCATCTACTTGGGCGCGCACTGGCTCAGCGATGTGGTCGGCGGCATGCTGTTCGGGCTGGTCTGGCTGCTGGTGCTGGGCATCGCGTACCGGCGCCGCATGGTGCGTTCGTTCTGGATGAAGCCGTTGGCGTGGCTGTTCTACAGCGCGTTCGTGGTGGCCGCGCTGTGGCACGCCCCGCGCAACGTGGACACGATGCTGGCGCAGTTCCAGCCGCCGGTGATCGAACGCACGCTCTCATTGCAGGACTGGTGGCAGAGCGACTGGCAGTCGCTGCCCGCGCGGCGCAACGAGTTCGATGACGAGCAGCGCTGGCCGCTGGATGTCCAGGTCGCCGGACCGCTGGCACCGCTGCAGGCGAAGCTGGAAGCGGCCGGCTGGCGCGCGCAGACGCAGGCCGGCTGGGAGGAAGCGCTCAACCTGCTGGACAGCGATCTTCCCGACGCGGAGCAGCCCGTCCTGCCCGCCACGCTGGATACGCGCGCCGAAAGCCTGCTCATGTTGCGCCCGGGTGACCAACCCGGCGAAGTGCTGGTGCTGCGGCTCTGGCCCGCCGACACGCGCCTGCAACCCGGCAACGTGCCGCTGTGGATCGGCAGCGCGCAGGTCCTGCAGCAACAGCGCGCGTTCAACCTGATTCGCCTTTGGCGACCGCTTCGCGAGGCACGCACGGCGCTGGATGCCGTGAGCATCGCGACGACATCACTGGATCACCGGGTCGCCCCGCATCCGCAATCCGGGCTGCCCGTGCTGCGGATCTGCACGACGGACGTTGACGCACCGCGCTGAAGGCGCCGATCAGTCGATCCACTCCAGCAGGCGTTGCAGGCGGGCGTGGACATCATCTTCCTGCAGGACCGAGACGCGCTGCTCGGCCGTGATCGGCAACACCTGGGCAAGTCGCCACCCGACCCAGGCCGCATGCTCGAAGATGCGCGGCGGCAGCCCGTTCAGGTCGGTGCCCACCTTCTCCATCATGGTCTGCAGCAGCGTGCCCAGCAGGGCGTGCTCGGGACGCAGCGCCTCGTCATGGTCGGCGCTGAGCCACGCGACGTCGGCCATCACCAGTCCGTTGTCGCGCACCCGTGTGCGGACCACATGGAACCGTCGGTGGCCACGCACGCGCAGGGACAGCAGTCCGTCCTCGCCCATGTCGAAGTTCTCGATCAGCGCCTCGACACCGTACGCTGCGGGGGTGGCCGGGGCGCCGGATTCCCCGCCTTCGAGGATCAGGCAGACGCCGAAGCCCATGCCGGAACGCCCGCACTCCCGCACCAGGTCCAGATAGCGCCGTTCGAAGATGCGCAGGTCCATGGCGGCCCCAGGCAGCAGCACCTTGTGCAGCGGGAAGAGGGGGAGGCTCTGCGTCGTGTTCATGGCGGCATTTTACGTCGGGCCACCGGCCGCGAAAATGTAGCGCCCTGCAACGAAGACGGTCGCCCGCAGGCGACCGTCCGAAGCAGGCGCTGCGAAGGATTACTGACTCACGGCGCGGCGTGCATTGACCCGACCGGCGCCGAAAGTTTCGTCCTTGCCGGGCTTGCCCAGGTCATCCGAAGACGCGCGCAGGATGCGCTCGACCGCCTCGGGCGACAGCTCGCCGCCATGCTTGCCGACGATCAGCGCCGCCACGCCCGACACATGCGGGGCGGCCATGCTGGTGCCCGCCGACCAGCCATAGCCACCCGGTGACGTGGTGGTGCTCATCACCATGTCGAAGACCCAGCACGGCCGCGTGATGCCCTTCAGTGTGCAGTTCTCCTCGCCCGGGTAATCGAAGTTGCCGCCGGGCGCAGCGAAGTGGATCGCGGACTGGCCATAGTTGCTGTAGCTGGGGCGCACATCGAAGTCGGCGTTGAGCGGATTCTTCAGCCACGCCACAGGGCCCAGTGCGCTGACCGTGATCACGCCCGGGAGCTGGCCAGGGAAAGACCGCAGGTTGACCGCCGAACACGTGCCGTCGGTGTCGCAGACACGTCCACTGTCATGGTCGAGATCGCGGCCATCGTTGCCGGCAGATGCGACGACCGTGGCGTTCTGGCGGTTGGCGTAACGTACGGCGCGCGCGGTGGCATTGACGAGTTCGGCCACTTCCTTGCCGCCGACATCCAGGCCGCCATTCACGCCCAGACTCATGTTGATCACATCGGCACCGGCGTCGGCGGCATGCACGATCCCCTGCAGGATGGCGGCGAAGCTGCCGCTGCCCGTCTGCGGATCCAGCACTTTCACCGCAATCAGTTCGGCCTCCGGTGCGACGCCGATGGTGCCGATGCCATTGTCCGCGGCGCCGATGGTGCCCATCACATGCGTGCCATGCGTACTGCCCGCCGTGTTGCAGTACGTCTGCCCGGCCACGAAGGACGCCGACTTGGCCACGTTGAGGTTCGGGATGATGTCCACGTGCGCGCAGTACACGCCGGAATCCAGCACCGCCACGGTCGCACCCCGGCCGCGATAGCCTGCATTCCAGGCGCCTGCCGCATCGATGGCGGCATGTCCCCATTGCAGGTCGAAGAAGCGGTCGTCGTCGTTGGATACCGGCGGATTGACATAGAGCGGCGACACATCCTGCGGCGAGACCGGCAGGTCGAACTGGATCACTGCATCGGGCACCGCGGACCGCACGGCGGGAATCCTGGCGGCGCTCGCCACGAAGCCTGCACTGTGCGATTCCACGATGGCCACGCCGATCTGCGGCAGGCGCGCGACGATGCGGCCGCCGGCAGCCTCGACCTTGTGGGCAAGCTGCGTATCGAAACTGTTGGCATGGGCGGTGACGATGTAGGTGGCGGCCTGGGCCCCACTGCTGAATGCAACGAAGCCGAGGGCGATGCCGATCGCCCGGGTGAGTATCTGCATGGAATTCTCCTGGATTGCGGGTGATGCACGGCCTCGACCGTGCGTGCACGGAATCTAGCCTTCCGGAGAAAGCGCGCCCGCTACGTCAATCGCGCCGGGGACAGGCCAACTCACCGTCACGCCGCCATGATCGAAACTCGCCACGCATCCCGCGCGCGCAGAGACCCACGAAATACGGGCTGTTGCAGCCAAGGCAAGCCGATGCGGATCGCATCGGCAGCGTTCCCCACGCCACGGAGGTGCGTTCGCATGTCTTCGCTACTGTGACTAGTTCAACCAATAAATGCGTGAACAAGCGGTCACGGCATCAGGGTGCGGATGCGTCCAACGCCGCCAGGAACCGCCGCGGCGCGCCATCGAAACCGCCGTTGGACATGAACACCACGTGGTCGCCCGGCTGCACGATGTCTTTCAGTGCGACGATCAATGCATCGGCGTCGGGGACGGTGCGGGCATCGCCTCGGATCGCCGCGACCACCTTGCCCGCATCCCATGCCAGTTCCGGGCGATGCAGGAACACGACCGCATCGGCGATGTCCAGCGACGGTGCCAGTGCATCGGCGTGCGCACCCAGGCGCATCGAGTTGCTGCGCGGCTCCATCGCCACCACGATGCGCGCGGCACCCACTTTCGCGCGCAGCCCTTCCAGCGTGGTGTGGATGGCGGTGGGGTGGTGGGCGAAGTCGTCGTAGACGGTGGTACCCGCATGCTGGCCGATCACTTCCAACCGGCGCTTCACGCTGCGGAAGTCCGCCAGCGCGGGAATGACCGACGCAATGTCCACGCCCATCGCATGGCACGCCGCCAAGGCGGCCAGGCCGTTGAGCACGTTGTGCCGGCCGAGCATGGGCCAATGCACCTCGCCGATATCGGCACCGTTGTGGCGAACGACGAACGCGCTGCCATCCTCGCGGACCAGGCGCGCACTCCACTCCAGCGATACGTCGAAACCGAAGCGCTCCACCGGCGTCCAGCAGCCCATCGCCAGCACCTCGGCCAGGCGTGCGTCCTCGCCATTGACGATCAGGCGACCGCGCTGCGGCACGGTGCGCACCAGGTGGTGGAACTGCCGCTGGATGGCGGCCACGTCCGGGAAGATGTCGGCGTGGTCGTATTCCAGGTTGTTGAGGATGGCGACCAGCGGGCGGTAGTGGACGAACTTGCTGCGCTTGTCGAAGAAGGCGGTGTCGTACTCGTCGGCCTCGACGACGAACGCGCGCCCCTTGCCGATCCGCGCGGACACTCCGAAATCCTCGGCCACGCCGCCGATCAGGAACCCCGGCGAACGGCCCGCCGCTTCCAGCAGGTAGGTCAGGATGGTCGTGGTGGTGGTCTTGCCGTGCGTCCCCGCCACCGCCAGCGTGTCACGGCCGGGCAGCACGCGCTCTGACAACCACTGGGCACCGGAGGTGTACTGGCGACCGTCGTCCAACACCGCTTCGACAGCGGCATTGCCGCGGGAAAGCGCATTGCCCACCACGATCTCGTCGCAATCCGGCGAGATGTTCTGCGGCTGGTAGCCCTGTGCGAGGGCGATGCCCAGCGTTTCCAGCTGGGTGGACATGGGCGGGTAGATGGCCTGGTCGCTGCCTTCGACGGTGTGGCCGAGTTCGCGGGCCAGGGCGGCCACGCCGCCCATGAACGTGCCGGCAATGCCCAGGATATGGATCTTCAAGACTTCGTTTCCATGGTGACTGCGCAGACTTTAGCCGAGCGCGCCGCGTTCGGCACGCGTGCGGCGCGATTCAACGTGAAAAGCGCAGCGTTTCCAGGTCGATGCCGTCGGATTCGGCCCGCACCTGCAGTGTCTGCGGGCCGGCACGCAGCTGCAGGTCCACGGTCGCGCCCGGCTCGATCTCCGCGGCAGGTTGTCCGTCCAGCACCAGCGACAGGCGTCCGGCGCGCCGGGTGGCGGGCAGCAGGCGGTAGCGCCCTGGCTCGGTGACGGTGAAGGTGTACTTCAGCCATTCGCCCTTGCGCATGTCCGCGACGAACAGGCTGCCGTCCGCCGACTTGCCCAGGTCGACGCCGTCGTTGCGGTACGTCATCGCCGGATTCCATACCACGCGCTCGCCGCCATCGGAAATGTGCTGGTTGGCCGGCGTCAGGTCGTGGTAGGCCACGCCGTTGCGGCCCATGTCGAAATCCACCGCCGCGATCTGCCCACCCTGCGCGCCGATCACGTGCGGCCTGAACGGCAACGGGGCGTCCGCATGCGGTGCGCGGAACAGCGCATCGACCACATCCGGGTGCTGCACGTTGTTCTCGTAGCGCACGTCATGCGAGGCGAAGCGCATCAACGCAGCTTCGGCATCCTCCCGCGAAGGCCTCGGGCCTTCCCCCTTCCAGTACGCCAGCACCCGGCGGTAGCCGTCGTTGGGCACGACCTGCAACGGGTTGTTGTAGCGGATCTTCTTCAATGGCCACCACGCCCAGCCGATGCCCTCGCCTTCGACCAGCGCGACGGTACGGGCGAACCAGTCATTGGAATTCTCGCCCGTCTCGCCCAGCCACAGCGGCATGCGGTGCTTGTCGCGCAACGCCAACAACTCGGCGATGCTGTCGCGGGTGGTGACGTTCCAGTACTTGTGGAAGCTGATCACCAGGTTGTCGTCCCACGGACCGTCTTCCAGCACGCCACGGTAGTTGTTGCCCCAGCAGTTGCCCTCGATGACGATGATGTGGCGGGTGTCCACCTCGCGGATCGCGCGCGTGGTGCGCACCAGCAGGTCCTTCAGCGGCGCGTTGCCGTTCTCCTTGCAGCCATTGGTGTCGCTCTTGTCGGCGAAGCCCCAGTTCGGCTCGTTGATGATGTCGTACGCCGCGATGTACGGCTCGTCCCGGTAGCGCTGCGCCAGCTTCGTCCACAGCGCCACCATCTTGTCCTGGTGGCGCGAGTCGTCCCACAGCGAGGGCTGCGTGGGATCGCGGTCGGCGATGTTGTTGTCGTTGCCCTGCCCGCCCGGCGCGGCGTGCAGGTCGAGGATCAGGTATAGGTCGTTGGCCTTGGCCCAAGCCAGCAGTTCATCGGTGCGGCGGAAGCCTTCCTCCACCCAGGTCTGGCCACCGGCGACCGGCTCCTGTTCCACCGGCAGCGTGTACAGCGCGTAGTGCATCGGCAGGCGCACCGAATTGAAGCCCCAGCGCGCCATCGCGTCGATGTCGGCCCGTGTCGTGTGGTTGTCGCGCCAGGCCTGGTAGAACGCCTCCGCCTTTTCCGGCCCGATCAGGTCGGCGATGCGTGCGTGGATGCTGCGCTGCGTACCCACGCCGTCGATGTCCAGCATGTAGCCTTCCTGCAGCATCCAGCCGCCCAGGCCCATGCCGCGCAGGATCACCGGCTTGCCGGCTTCATCGACGATCCGGGTGCCCTGCGTACGCAGGAAGTCCTTGGCCTGCGCATACGGCATGACGGCCAAGCCGGCGAGCAGCAGCAGGGCGGTTCTCTTCATGGGGCGACGTTCCGGTGGTGGAGACCGAGCCGGACCATATCAGCCGTGCCCGCCGTGCGCGAAGCACGGCATCACACGTCGCGCGCCGTCACCGCGGGGTGGTAGGGGACACCACGAAAAAGCCCCGCCTGGGCGGGGCTTTCCGGAAACATCGGGGCGCGGCGAGCGTCAGCCGACTTCCTTTGCCGGCGACAGCGCCTCGATCAGGCGGCTGAACACCTCGTCCAGCGAACCCACGCCGTCCACGACGGTCAGCTGGCCGTGCTGGCGGTAGTAGTCGATCACCGGGGCGGTCTGGCTGGTGTACTTGTCCAGGCGGTTGCGCACCACCTCGGGCGTGTCGTCGTCGCGGCCTTCGGCGGCGGCGCGGCCTGCGATGCGCTCCACCAGCAGTTCGGCCGGCACTTCCAGCTGCACGGCGTAATCCATCGGCTGGCCGATCCGGGTGAGCAGCGTGCCCAGCGCGTCGGCCTGGGCCTGGTTGCGGGGGTAGCCGTCGAGGATGAACCCATTGGCGGTGTCGGGGCGGGCGAAACGGTCTTCCAGCATGCCCAGCAGGATCTCGTCGCTGACGAAGTCGCCGCGGGCCATGACTTCCTTGGCCTGCAGGCCCAGCGGGCTGCCGGCGGCCACTTCGGCGCGCAGCAGGTCACCGGTGGAGATGTGCGGTACCTGCAGGTATTCCTTCAGACGCGCTGCCTGAGTGCCCTTGCCCGACCCGGGGGGGCCCAGTAGAACCAATCGCATTGTGTAACTCCCGAACTAGAATCCTGCTGGCGGATGGCAGAACGGGCGCCCACGCGCCGCGCTGCACCGCGACATATGTGTGAAGCTTACCGCATCCCGGCAACGCGGAACGAACCCAAGATGGCTACAGGCACCCTACTTTATGCGCAGTCCGGCGGCGTCACCGCCGTCATCAATGCCTCCGCAGCGGCGGTCATCACCGAAGCCCGGTCCCGCAAGGTCAAGGTGCTGGCGGCCCGCAACGGCATCCTGGGCGCCCTGCGCGAGGAGCTGATCGACACCAGCAAGGAGTCGGCGGCGGCCATCCGCGCGCTGGCCCACACGCCGGGCGGCGCCTTCGGCAGCTGCCGCGTCAAGCTGAAATCGCTGGAGGCCGACCGGGCCAGGTACGAGCGCCTGCTGGCCGTGCTGAAAGCGCACGACGTGCGCTACTTCCTCTACAACGGCGGCAACGACTCGGCGGATACCGCCTGGAAGGTGTCGCAGCTGGCGCAGGCCTTCGACTACCCGCTGACCTGCATCGGCGTACCGAAGACGGTCGACAACGACCTGGCCGTCACCGACACCTGCCCGGGTTTCGGTTCGGCCGCCAAGTACACCGCCGTGTCGGTGCGCGAAGCCGCGCTGGACGTGGCCGCGATGGCCGAGACCTCGACCAAGGTCTTCGTCTACGAGGCCATGGGCCGCCACGCCGGCTGGCTGGCCGCCGCGGCCGGGCTGGCGGGCGACCACGCGGACGTCGCGCCGCACCTGATCCTGTTCCCGGAACGCCCCTACGACGAGGCTGATTTCCTCAAGCAGGTCAAGAAGACCGTGGACCGCGTGGGCTGGTGCGTGGTGGTGGCCAGCGAAGGCATCCAGCACGCCGACGGCCGTTTCGTCGCCGACGCCGGTGGTGGCAAGGACTCGTTCGGGCATACGCAGCTGGGCGGCGTGGCTTCGTTTCTGGCCGGTCGCGTCAAGGACGAACTGGGCATGAAGGTGCACTGGACCCTGCCCGACTACCTGCAGCGTTCCGCGCGCCACATCGCCTCGAAGACCGACTGGGAGCAGGCGCAGGCCGTCGGCAAGGCCGCGGTGCAGTTCGCCCTGAAAGGACAGAACGCGGTGATGCCGGTGATCGTCCGCACCTCGGATGCCCCATTCCGCTGGAAGATCGAGGCCGCACCGCTCAGCAAGGTGGCCAACCACGAGAAGAAGTTCCCGCCCGCCTTCATCCGCAAGGACGGCTACGGCATCACCCCGGCTGCGCGGAAGTACCTGCAGCCGCTGATCCGCGGCGAAGCCTATCCCCCCTACGGTACCGACGGCCTGCCCAAATACGTGTCGCTGAAGAACGTGGCGGTGAAGAAGAAGTTGCCTGCCTGGGAGGGCTGATCGCCTGATGGGCATCCGCATCGTCCGCCTAGGCAGTCCGCGCGCGGAGAACGAAGGCCTGCGCATCGGCACGGTGCGCAGGCCGCCACGTGGCGTGCCGAAGGCGGCGTTCGCGGTGCAGGACTGGTATGACGTGTGGTACCCGAATCTCGCCCCGAGTGCGGAGCTGGTGAAACAGGCGCAGGTCGCGCAGACAGCAAAGGACTGGGCCACGTTCGCAAAGAGGTACAGGGCCGAGATGGCTGCGCCCGAGAATGCGAAAACCCTTGACGTGCTGGCGGCCCTTTCGCACCAGACGAACTTCTCTGTCGGCTGCTACTGCGAGGATGAGGCACGCTGCCACCGCTCGGTGCTGCGCGAGCTGCTCCGCGACCACGGCGCCTGCCTCTCACCTTAAAACCTCTCACGTTACGGAAGCTTGGCGACGGCCGGCCGATGCGCTAGCGTAACGGTCAGGGGGAACACCATGCATCGTGCAGCGAACGGTATCGCCGCCAGCCTGTTCGGGTTGGCGTTGTCAGGGACGTGTCATGCACAGGAAGCGGCGGCGCTGACGCCACACGCGCCCGCGGGCGCGCCCGCGCCCGCGCCCGCGCCCGCGCCGACCCTACCCCATGACGGATCCGCACCCGCCTGCTGCGTACTGGCGGATGGCACCATCGTGACTTTCGAATTGCTCGACCCGATCAGTTCGGCGCGCGCCCAGCGCGGTGAGCACTTCCGCATGAGACTGATCGAAGGCTTGGCCGTGCAGGGCGTCACCGTCGTGCCTGCCGGCACCGAAGGCGTGGGCGAAATCGTGCATGCCGAACGGTCGCGCGGCGGCGGCAAGCCCGGCGAACTGCTCTTGGCGGCCCGTCACCTGCAACTGCGCGACCGCGTGATCAAGCTGCGGGGATTCAAGCTGGGCGGAAGCGGTCGGGATACCAGCCATGTCGCCGTCGGCCTCGCCGTGGCCATCGGCCCCTTCGCGCAGTTCGTCCACGGCAAGGAAATCGAGATACCGGCGCACACCACCGGCACCGCGAAACTGGGCGAAACCGTGCAACTGCTCCCCTCTACCGATGCCCTGCTAGCGCCTTCCACGGTATTGCCCTCGGCGACGCCCGCCACCGATCCCCCGCAGAACACCCCCGCATCTACCGACCCATCCACTCTCGAGGAGTAATGCCCATGCGTCACCCGTTGAACCGCACCTGCTTATTGTTCGCCCTCCTGTTGCCCGCTGCCGTGCAGGCCCAGGACGCGACCGCGCCTGCCGCAAGCGAGCAAGCCGTCGCCGCCACCGCCGCCGACACGCCGGCCGCCGCTGCGGTACCTGCGCCGCTCGCCAACGGCCTGATCGCCGCACCGCCGGAGGGCAAGGGGCAGATCGTGTTCTTCCGCGAGAAGAAGTTCGCCGGCGCCGCCGTCCGCTACAAGGTGCGCGAAGGCGAGACCGAACTGGGCAAGCTCAGCAGCGGTAGTTACTTCGTCCACGTGACCGAGCCCGGCGCGCACCAGTACACGGTGCACTCGGAAGCCAAGGACGTGCTGAACATCGAAGTGGAAGCGGGTGAAACCTACTACGTGCTGGGTTCGGTCACGATGGGCATCTTCGCCGGTCGTCCGAACCTGTCGCCGTCGGACGAAGCCATCTTTTCGGGCATGTCCAAAGACCTGAAGGTCGCCAAGTAGGCGGACGAGGGTTCCCGCGCATCGCCACGACCGAGGGTGTCGAGGGCGATGCGCGTCCTGCCGGAACCAGGCACGTCCACTGTCCCAGGTGGAGCCATGACGTTGGGCACGCATGCCGATCGCCCATTGGGACTAGAGTGCGCGTGTTCCGGTCGGACCACGCGAGGAAATCGTCATGGCCAAGAAGATCCTGATAGGCATGCTGTCCGTCGCCATCGCCTGCGCCATCGCCAGCGCGGGCTACGCATTCGGCAGGCACCTGGCGCAACGGGACGGTGCGCCGGGAACTTCCAGCGTGCGACCGGCACCGTGAGCAGCCCTATGAAACGCCACATTGCGCTCAGGCGAGACACATGATGCAACTGATTTCCGAACTGAGGGCATTGGAGAGCGAACTCCACCATCCCGGTGCAGCCTGCACGCGGGACAAGCTCGAAAGCCTGCTGCATCCGGAGTTCCACGAGGTGGCACGTTCGGGGCGACGCTATACGCGCCAGATCGTCATCGATTATCTGGCAGCACGCACGCAGATTGCCCCTGTCGTCAACGAGGCCCATCAGTTGCAGACACTGGCGCCCGATTGGGCGTTGCTGACCTATCGCTCGGAAGAAATCGCCCACGACGGCACGCGTTTCAACGCGGCGCTACGCGCCTCACTGTGGACGCGCACGCCAGCAGGCTGGCAACTCTTCTACCACCACGGCACGCCTGAGCACCTCGGCTCCTGACTCGGGCGATCCACCCGCATCAGCGGCAGGCCTTCCCTTCCACCGTCATCTGCGCGGCAAACAGGGGCACCTGGGGCACGTTGCCGGCAGCGGCCTGCTGCTTGGCGTCTTCCAGATAGACGCGCGCCTGGCCTTGGGCGTCCAGCGTGGGTTTGGCGCTGGCGACGGGCTTGCGCCACACGCGCACAACCGCCTGCTGCGACGGGCATGCGGCATTGGGCACCCGGATCTCGTCGTTGAAGGTCCAGCCCTTGGCCGTGGAAGGCTGCGCCTTGGCGAAGTCCACGAAGCGCGCACGCGGCTGGCATTGCGGACTGGTGCGCACCACGCCGTAGCGGTAGGGCTGGGCGGCATCGCCGGTGAAGGCGCCTTCCATCCGCGCGCAGGCCTCCGGGATCTGGCGAAGGCTGTGCACCGCGCCCACCGCCTGGGCGGTGATGGGGGCACGCTTGATCTCGGGCACCGGATCGGCTGCGAGGACGAGCGGGGAACACCCCAGCCAGAGGCCGGCAACCGCCAGTGCAACAGGGGCCGTCATTCGCATCGGGAACTCCTTCGGACATTCAGGCCGCAAAGGCTGGCATGGCCCGGCTGAACCGCCCCGTCACCGCTGGCGGGCCGCCCACCATCCGGTCATACTCGGGCCGGCTCCAGGGATTTGTCTGAACACGTCGGGTTTCGCGCTGCAGGGCATCGCAGCGGTCGAGTGCGCTCAATCGTTCAACAAGGCTCCACCGGGATTGGGTTGCACGTTCATGCGTTCGCTGGACTTCATCCATCAACCTTGGGAGGGGTCATGCTGGAACAACATGGTTTGACGCTCGCGCTGATCTGCGCGGCGGTGGCAATCATCTACGGCGTGGTGTCCGCGCGCTGGATCCTGAAGCAACCCGCGGGCAATGCCCGCATGCAGGAAATCGCGGCCGCCGTGCAGGAAGGCGCCAGCGCCTATCTCAACCGGCAGTACACCACCATCGGCATCGCCGGCGTGGTGCTGTTCGTCCTGATCGGATTCTTCCTCAACTGGCCCAGCGCGATCGGCTTCCTGATCGGCGCGGTGCTGTCCGGTGCCGCGGGCTACATCGGCATGAACGTGTCGGTGCGCGCGAACGTTCGCACGGCCGAAGCGGCCAGCAAGGGCATGGGCGCGGCGATGGACGTGGCGTTCCGCGGCGGTGCGATCACCGGCATGCTGGTCGTGGGCCTGGGCCTGCTGGGCGTGGTCGGCTATTTTGCGGTGCTGCACCTGCACCTGGGCTACTCCGAGGCCGACGCGCTGCACGCGCTGGTGGGCCTGGCCTTCGGCTCGTCGCTGATCTCGATCTTCGCCCGCCTGGGCGGCGGCATCTTCACCAAGGGCGCCGACGTCGGCGCGGACCTGGTGGGCAAGGTGGAAGCCGGCATCCCCGAGGATGATCCGCGCAACCCCGCCGTGATCGCCGACAACGTGGGCGACAACGTGGGCGACTGCGCCGGCATGGCGGCGGACCTGTTCGAAACCTACGCCGTCACCATCATCGCCACGATGCTGCTGGGCAGCCTGATGGCGGCACAGGCCGGCGAGAACGCCGTGCTTTACCCGCTGGTGCTGGGTGGCGTGTCGATCATCGCCTCCATCATCGGCGCGTTCTTCGTCAAGGTGAAGGCAGGCGGCTCCATCATGGGCGCGCTGTACAAGGGCGTGATCGTGTCGGCGGTGCTGGCGGCCATCGCGTTCTACCCCATCACCACGCAGCTGATGTCCGATTCGTCGTATGGCGCGATGAACCTGTACTTCTGCGCGCTGGTCGGCCTGGTGCTGACCGGGGTGATCGTGTGGATCACCGAGTACTACACCGGCACGCAGTACAAGCCGGTCCAGCACGTCGCCGCGGCGTCGACCACGGGCCACGGCACCAACATCATCGCCGGCCTCGGCGTGTCGATGCGTTCGACCGCATGGCCGGTGGTGGCGGTGTGCGCCGCCATCCTCGGCGCCTACGCGCTGGGCGGCCTGTACGGCATCGCGATCGCCGCGACCGCCATGCTGTCGATGGCCGGCATGATCGTGGCGCTGGATGCGTACGGCCCGATCACCGACAACGCCGGCGGCATCGCGGAGATGGCGGAACTGCCGCCGGAAATCCGCAACATCACGGATCCACTGGATGCCGTGGGCAACACCACCAAGGCCGTGACCAAGGGCTACGCCATCGGCTCGGCCGCGCTGGCCGCGCTGGTGTTGTTCGCCGACTACACGCACAACCTGCAGACCGCCAACCCCGGCGTGGCGTTCACCTTCGACCTGTCCAACCACCTGGTGATCGTCGGGCTACTGATCGGCGGCCTGATTCCCTACCTGTTCGGTGCGATGGCGATGGAAGCCGTCGGCCGCGCCGCGGGCAGCGTGGTGGAGGAAGTACGCCGTCAGTTCCGCGAGATCCCCGGCATCATGGAAGGCACCGGCAAGCCTGACTACAGCAAGGCGGTCGACCTGCTGACCAAGTCGGCGATCAAGGAAATGATCGTGCCCTCGCTGCTGCCGGTCGCAGTACCGATCGTGGTCGGCCTGCTGCTGGGGCCGCAGGCGCTGGGTGGGCTGCTGATCGGCACCATCGTCACCGGCCTCTTCGTGGCCATTTCGATGACCACCGGCGGTGGCGCCTGGGACAATGCCAAGAAGTACATCGAGGACGGCCACCACGGCGGCAAGGGCAGCGAGGCGCACAAGGCCGCCGTCACCGGCGACACCGTTGGCGACCCGTACAAGGACACTGCCGGCCCCGCCATCAACCCGCTGATCAAGATCATCAACATCGTCGCACTGCTGCTGGTGCCGGTGCTGCCGGTGAACGGCTGGCTGGGCGATGCCTCGGGGGCCGCGGCGCCGCACGCGTCGGCGCCGATCGCCGCGGGCGAACTGCTGGACGCACGGCTGGCGAAGGTCTATTTCGACACCAGCTCGGCCGTGGTGCCGGCGGATACCAGCGCGCGGATGGCCAGCGTGCTGGGCACCCTGCATGCCGACCCGGACGTGGTCGCGCACGTGTCCGGCTACCACGACGCCAGCGGCGACCTGGCCGCCAACCAGGAACTGGCCAAGCAGCGCGCGCAGGCGATCCAGCAATGGCTGGTGGTCAACGGCGTGGACGCGGAACGCATCACCCTGGAGAAGCCGGTGCAGACCGAAGGCAACGGCAGCGCGGATGCCGCGCGCCGCGTGGAAGTGAAGATCGAATGAGGCCTGCCTCGGCCTGAAACGGGAAAGGCGGCCGCTGGCCGCCTTTCTTTTTTCCTCAGCGTGGCATCACGGCCCCGGCTGCAAGGCCACCACCCTGACGTTGAAGTCCTTGCAGGCATCGTCCACGCAGATGCCGTTCACCCAGGCTTCGCCGTTGCCGAACATCACGCCCTTGTAGTTGACCATCAGCTGCGAGTACTTCTGCGTGGTGATGGCGCGCGCGATGTCGGGGGTGACGATGCGGTCGTACTCGCGTGCGAATTCCGCCGCGTCCGCGATCTTGAGGGGCTTGCCGTCGCGCACGGTATCGAACGGGTAGTCGACCAGCGCCGCCACCGCCGCGGCGTCGCGTGCCGCGACGGCCTGCTGCAGCTGGCGGATCACCGGTTCATAGCGCGCGTGGTCGCCCAGCGCATCATCGATGGCCTGGTTGACGGCGGTCGGGTCGTCCGGGGTGGCGGCGGCATCGGCAGGTACCGCGGAGGCTTCAGCCACAGGCGGCGCAGGCGGTGTGGTCGCCTTCGCCTCCGCGGGCGCAACGGCGGGCGCTTCGGGCGGGACACTTGCAGTCGGCTTGCAGGCAACCAGCAACAGCAACGCGGTGACAGCGATCTGCTTGTTCATCGTGTGCATCCTGAAAGAAGTGGGGCGCGGAGACGATCCATCCGTGCACGGCGCAGGAACCTGCGGTGCGCAGGCATGGTAACCATGCCGCCGTACCGGCGTCCGTTCGGGATTCGTTATGCGCCCGACTGTCTCAGGACAGCGCGTCGGCCAGCACCTGCCGGCCCACCGCCACCGCTTCGGCATCCGCCGGCGCCAGCGTTTCGCCGCGTGCCTCGGCCTGCTGCTTCAGGTACACCGGGCAGTGCTCCATCATGTAGTCCACGTCGAACTTCATGCGCTCCACCAGGAAGTCGACGAATGCACGCACCTTGGGCGACTGTACGTGCCCGCGCGGGAACACCGCGTTGAAGTCGTACTCCTGCCCGGCCCATCCGGCCAGCACGCGCTGCAGGTTGCCCTGCTCCAGGTACGGCTTGACCATCACGTCCGCACCGATCATCAGGCCCTCTCCGCACAACAGCGCACCCTTGAGCGCGGCCGGATCGTTCGCCACCAGGATCGGATTGATCGGATAGTCCTGCTCGCCGTTGGCATCGCGCAGCGTCCACACGAAGCCGTTGCCGCGCCGGTTCTTCGGCATGGCCAGCACGCGATGGTGCTGCAGATCGTTCGGGTGCAGCGGTTCGCCATGGCGGGCCAGGTACTTGGGACTGGCATAGACCTGCGTGCGCAGCGTGCTGAGACGGCGCGCCACCAGGTTGGAATCGGGAAGGTTGCCGATGCGCAACGCCACGTCGATCTCGCCACCGATCAGGTCCAGGGTGTCGTTGGCCAGCAGCATTTCCACCCGCACTTCGGGATACTGGGAATGGAATTCGCCCAGCAGCGGCGCGATCTTGTCGATGCCGATGGAATACGGCGCGGTGAACCGCAGCCAGCCGCGCGGGCCGCCCTGCAGCTGGCTCACGGCGCTCTCGGCTTCGCTCAGCTCGCGCGCGATGCGCTGGCAGTGCTCGTAGTAGATGTTGCCTGCCTCGGTGAGGCCCAGCTTGCGGGTGGTCCGGTGCAGCAGTTGCGCACCCAGGCGGGTTTCGAGTTCCTGCACCTTGCGGCTGACGGTGGTCTTGGGCAGGCGCAGTGCGTTCGCGGCGGCGATGAAACTGCCCTGTTCAACCACCTTGACGAAGATCAGGGTGTCGTTGAGATCGTGGCTCATCGGGATGTCTCGGCTGGGGCGGACCACATTGGACCGCTGACGGGATGATTATTCCCCTTAATCAGGACTAATCAAGTCCTCATTGCGGGCGTAACGTGACGACCTGTCCCCCGTCACCCGAGTTGCTGCCATGTTGCTGGCCCGCCTCTTCCACGCCCTCGACCGCACCACACCCGCCTCGGAAGTCCTGCCTTCGCTGGCGAGTGCGGGGCTGAACCACTTGAAGTCACAGGGTTTCGCCGGCCCGTGGGCGTCACGCCGGCAGCAGTCGGGCGGTGCCCCGCGCTCGGGCTCCTCCCTCGGGCCTCTGGGTACGTATTCCGGGATTATCCCGAAGACGGGAGTATTCATCCCATGAACGGGACATTCGCGTATGACGTTCCGACCAGCGGCAGCTGCCTGAAGGTGCTGCTGCAGGATCAGGCAATCCATGGGCAGGATCCGGATATCACCACGGGCGCACCGGCCGGCAAGCTTTCCGCCATGCCCTCCCCCTCTCCCTTCCAGCGCCTGGCGCGCTGGTCCGCGCAGCTGTTCCGCACGCTGGCCGGCCCGTCGTCTCCCTCCCCCGCGACGGGCCGGTCCACCGTGCGCCTGCCGGTGTCCGGCAGGTCGCTGGGCTTCCGCGAGTTCACCGCGCCGCGCCGCGCCCTGTCTGCAGCCGCGTTGCCGCTGCGGGTGAAGTCGGCCGCCTTCAGCACGCGCATCGTGTCGCGCCGCGAAGGACGTGCCTCGTGAACACCGCGCTCACCCCAGGCGCCCTGGTGCTCGGTGCCGGCGGCACGGTCGGCTTCGGCGTGGTCGGTGCATTGCTGGAGGCCGGCAGCCCGGTGTTCGCGGTGGGCCGCGACGGCCCGCGCATGGCCGCGCTGGCCGAACACTTCGCCGACGAGCCCGGCCTGGAACTGCTGCACTCGCCCTGTATCCATGATGACCGCGAGGCCGCGCGCTTGGCCGACCAGGTCCGTGCGCGCGGGCGTCCGCTGCGGGCGGTGTTCGCCAGCATCGGCACGCCCCTGCAGAGCGGCCGCCTGCTGGACCAGCCGGCGTCGCTGCTGCTGGAGAAGCTGGAAGCCGACCTGATCCCGCACCTGGCCGCGGCGCGCCACCTCATTCCGCTGCTGGCGGAGAACAACGCCGGCACCGCGCACTACGTGCTGATCGGCGGACCGTATGCGGAACGCGGCTGGTCGGGTTACGGCCACGCGTCGGTGACCGGCGCCGCGATGCGGATGCTGACGCAGGTGCTGCATGAGGAAGCCAACGGCCTGGGCGTGCGCGTACAGCTGCTGTCGGTCGACAAACCGATCTGCACGCCGGACAACCTGGTGAATGCCTGCGCCGAATGGCCGAATGCCCTGGCGGTGGGTCGCAGCGCGGTATCGCTGCTGACGCGCACGAAGGAAGCCGCCAAGCCGATCGTGCCGTACTCCGCCCGCGATGCCGCGCCGCCCGACACCATGCTGGCGTCGGATGTCGAAGACGCGCTTTGGGCCGTGGCCGGTGTCCGTCGCAACGGACGCACCTCCGCATGATGTCACGGCCCAACGCCCTGCCACGTCCTTGCCTGCATCGGCGACATCGCGCGCACGGGCTTGACCTCAACCGGACTTCAGGCCGCATCTTCCCGCCCACTGTTTTCAGTACCCCGCCCTCTCCCCCACGAGACCACCACCCATGAACTCGAATCTCTCTCCGCTTGTCCGTTCACGACGCCTGCTGGCGCTGGGCGCCTTCAGCGCGCTGGCGCTGGCCGTGCTTGCCGGCTGCAGTGGCCAGGCCGCCGAACAGGGCGCACCGCCGCCGCCCGCGGTCAGCGTGGCCGCCGTGCCGGTGAAGACCGTCAGCCAGTGGGACGAATTCAGCGGCCGCGTCGAAGCCGTCGAAAGCGTCGACCTGCGTCCGCGCGTGTCGGGCTACATCGAACGCGTCAACTACGACGAAGGCCAGGAAGTGAAGAAGGGCGACGTGCTCTTCACCATCGACTCGCGCAGCTACCGTGCCGAGCTTTCCCGTGCACAGGCCGAACTGGCGCGTGCACGCACGCTGGCCGAACTGGGCCGCAGCGAGGCTTCGCGCGCCAAGCGCCTGTCCGACATGCAGGCACTGTCCACCGAGGAATACGAACAGCGCCGCGCCAACGCCGACCAGGCGCAGGCGAACGTCGCCGCCGCCCAGGCGGCGGTGGAGACGGCCCGACTGAACCTGGAATGGACCCAGGTGCGCGCGCCCATCGATGGCCGTGCCGGCCGCGCGCTGGTCACCGCCGGCAACCTGGTCAGCGCCGGCGATGCCGCCAGCGTGCTGACCACGCTGGTGTCGCTGGACAAGGTGCACGTGCACTTCGATGCCGACGAACGCGCGTTCCTGCGCTACGCCGAGATGGAGCGCAAGGGCGAGCGCCCGAGCGAACGCAACGGCCAGGTGCCGGTGCAGGTCGCGCTGGTCGACGAGGAAGGCTTCCCGCACACGGGCGTCGTGGACTTCCTGGACAACCAGGTGGATCGCAGCACCGGCACCATCCGCGCCCGCGCCCTGCTGGACAACGCCGACCGCCGCTTCACGCCGGGCCTGTACGCCCGCGTGCGCCTGCTGGGCAGCGGCGAGTTCAAGGCTGCGCTGGTGGACGACAAGGCCGTGCTGACCGACCAGGACCGCAAGTACGTGTACGTGGTTGACAAGGAAGGCAAGGCGCAGCGTCGCGACGTGCAGCTGGGCCGCACCATCGATGGACTGCGCATCGTCGAGAAGGGCCTGACGGCCGGCGACAGGGTGATCGTGGTCGGCGTGCAGAAGGTGTTCTTCCCCGGCATGCCGGTGAACGCCAAGGTCGTCGCGATGGGCGCGGCCGAGACGCCGCCGCCCGCCGTCGCCGCCGCGAACTGATCCACGCCACATCGCTCTGTTTCCCCACCTCCTTCCGCGTGAGCGGCGGGAGGACGGGGCGCTCTTTCCTTCCTTCCAGGAAATCCACCCATGGACTTCTCAAGATTCTTCATTGACAGGCCGATCTTCGCGGCGGTGCTGTCGATCGTGATCTTCGCCGCCGGCCTGATCTCGATCCCGATGCTGCCCATCGGCGAATACCCCGAAGTGGTACCGCCCTCGGTGATGGTGCGCACCGTCTATCCCGGCGCCAATCCCAAGGTGATCGCCGAAACCGTGGCCACGCCACTGGAAGAGGCCATCAACGGCGTCGAGGACATGATGTACGTCAAGTCCGTCGCCGGCTCCGACGGCGTGCTGCAGCTGACCGTCACCTTCCGCCCGGGCACCGATGCGGACGAAGCGGCCGTGCGCGTGCAGAACCGCGTCGCGCAGGCGCTGGCGCGCCTGCCGGAGGACGTGCGCCGCCAGGGCGTGACCACGCAGAAGCAGTCACCAGTCTTCCTGATGGTGGTGCACCTGGTCTCGAAGGACGGCAAGTACGATTCGCTGTACCTGCGCAACTACATGCGCCTGCACGTGAAGGACGAACTGGCGCGCATCCCCGGCGTCGGCGACGCGCAGGCGTTCGGCGGTGGCGACTACGCCATGCGCATCTGGCTGGACCCGGACAAGGTGGCCGCGCGCGGCATGACCGCCGGTGACGTGCTGGCGGCGGTGCGCGAGCAGAACGTGCAGGTCTCCGCCGGCCAACTGGGCGCCGAGCCGATGCCCAACGGCAGCGATTTCCTGCTGCCCATCAATGCGAAGGGCCGCCTGGAATCGGTCGAGGAATTTGGCGACATCGTGCTGAAGAGCGGCACCGACGGCGAGATCGTGCGCCTGGCCGACGTGGCCCGCATCGAACTGGCCGCCGGCGACTACACCCTGCGCGCCCGCCTCAACGGCATGAATGCCTCCGCCATCGGCATCTTCCAGGCCCCCGGCGCCAATGCGCTGGAAATCCGCGATGCGGTGATGGGCAAGATGGAAGAGATCCGCAAGACCCTGCCGCCGGGCGTGGAAATCACTTCGGTCTACGACACCACCGTGTTCGTGCGCGACTCCATCAAGGCCGTCATCACCACCCTGCTGGAAGCCACGCTGCTGGTGGTGCTGGTGGTGATCCTGTTCCTGCAGACCTGGCGCGCTTCCATCATCCCGCTGATCGCGGTGCCGGTGTCGGTGGTGGGTACGTTCGCCGTGCTGTACGTGCTGGGCTTCTCCATCAACACACTGACGCTGTTCGGCCTGGTGCTGGCCATCGGCATCGTGGTGGACGACGCCATCGTGGTGGTGGAGAACGTCGAACGCTACATCGAACAGGGCATGACGCCGCTGGCCGCGGCGCACCAGGCCATGAAGGAAGTCTCCGGCCCCATCATCGCCATCGCGCTGGTGCTGTGCGCGGTGTTCGTGCCGATGGCGTTCCTGACCGGCGTGACCGGCCAGTTCTACAAGCAGTTCGCGGTGACCATCGCCATTTCCACGGTGATCTCCGCGATCAACTCGCTGACGCTGTCGCCGGCGCTGGCCGCCATGCTGCTGAAGCCGCACGACGCGCCGAAGGATGCGCTGTCGCGCATGATCGACCGCACGTTCGGCTGGCTGTTCCGTCCGTTCAACCGCTTCTTCAAGCGCAGTTCGGAAGGCTATGAGCGCTCGGTCTCGCGCAGCCTGGGCCGCCGTGGCCTGGTGTTCGCGGTGTACGCGGTGCTGCTGATCGGCGCGGGCGTGATGTTCAAGGCGGTACCGGCCGGCTTCATCCCGGTGCAGGACAAGCTGTACCTGATCGCCGGCGTGAAGATGCCGGAAGGCGCCTCCATCGAGCGCACCGACGCGGTGCTGAAGAAGATGGCCAAGATGGCGATGGAAGTGGAAGGCGTGCAGGACGAGATCGCGTTCCCCGGCCTGAACCCGCTGCAGTTCACCAATACCCCGAACAGCGGCGTGGTGTTCTTCAACCTGAAGCCCTTCGGCGAGCGCAAGAACAGCGCCGAGCAGATCACCGCCGAGCTCAACCAGAAGTTCGCCGGCATCGAGGAAGGCTTCACCTTCGCCTTCATGCCGCCGCCGATCCAGGGCCTGGGCAATGGTTCGGGCTACTCGCTGTTCATCGAGGACCGCACGCGCCTGGGTTACGGCGAACTGCAGAGCGCGGTGCAGGCGTTCCAGGGTGCGGCGTCCCAGACGCCAGGCATGGGCTTCCCGATCAGCAGCTACCAGGCCAACGTGCCGCAGCTGGATGCCGAGGTGGACCGCGTCAAGGCGAAGGCACAGGGCGTGCCGCTGACCCAGCTGTTCGACACGCTGCAGACCTACCTGGGTTCGGCCTACGTCAACGACTTCAACATGTTCGGCCGTACCTGGCAGGTGATCGCGCAGGCCGACGGCACGTTCCGCGACGACGTCGAGGACATCGCCAACCTGCGCACGCGCAATGCCAACGGCGAGATGGTGCCGATCGGCAGCATGGTGAACATCAAGCAGACCTATGGCCCGGACCCGGTGATCCGCTTCAACGGCTATCCGGCCGCCGACATCCTGGGTGATGCCGATCCGCGCATGCTGTCCTCGGCCGAAGCGATGGCCAAGGTCACCGAACTGGCCGAGCAGGTGCTGCCGACCGGCATGGGCATCGACTGGAGCGACCTGAGCTACCAGCAGGCGACGCAGGGCAAGGCCGCGCTGGTGGTGTTCCCGCTGGCGGTGCTGCTGGCCTTCCTGGTGCTGGCCGCGCTGTACGAAAGCTGGACCCTGCCGCTGGCGGTGATCCTGATCGTGCCGATGACGCTGCTGTCCGCGCTGTTCGGCGTGTGGCTGACCGGCGGCGACAACAACGTGTTCGTGCAGGTGGGCCTGGTGGTGCTGATGGGCCTGGCGTGCAAGAACGCCATCCTGATCGTCGAGTTCGCCCGCGAGCTGGAACTGCAGGGCAAGAGCATCATCGAATCGGCCCTGGAGGCCTGCCGCCTGCGCCTGCGCCCCATCATCATGACCTCGGTGGCCTTCATCGCCGGCACGGTGCCGCTGGTGCTGTCCACCGGTGCGGGCGCGGAAGTGCGTTCGGCCACGGGCATCACGGTGTTCGCCGGCATGCTGGGCGTGACGCTGTTCGGCCTGTTCCTGACGCCGGTGTTCTACGTGGCCCTGCGCAAGCTGGCCAACCGTCCGCTCGTTTCCCATGCGCCGGCCAATGAAGCCGTCGCGTCCCACTGACACTTTCCCCATCCAAGAGGCAATGCCATGAACACGTCCTCCAACAGCACGTCCTCCAACAGCGCGTCCTCCAACAGCACGTCATCCAAGATCGCGCTGGTCACCGGCGCCACCCGCGGCATCGGCCGCGAAACCGTCCGCCAGCTGGCCGAAGCCGGCGTGCACACCATCCTCGCCGGCCGCAACCGCGAGAAGGCCGTCGAAGCCACGCTCGACCTGCAGGCCCAGGGCCTGCCGGTGGAAGCGATCGCGCTGGACGTCACCGACCCGGCCAGCATCGCCGCCGCCGTCAAGGAAGTCGAACAGCGCCACGGCAAGCTCGACATCCTGGTCAACAACGCTGGCATCCTGGTCGACGACGCCACCAAGGGCGTGTCGGGCCAGTCGCTGGAGACCTGGCGCACCACGTTCGACACCAACGTGTTCGGCCTGATCGAAACCACCCAGGCCTTCCTGCCGCTGCTGCGCAAGTCCGACGCGGGCCGCATCGTCAACGTCTCCAGCCTGCTGGGCTCGATCTCCGAGCACCAGAACCCGGCGTCCTTCATCTACGAGTTCAAGGGCGTGCCTGCGTACAACGTGTCCAAGAGCGCGGTGAACGCCTGGACGGTGCACCTGGCGCACGAGCTGAAGGACACCGGCATCAAGGTCAACACCATCCACCCGGGCTACGTGCAGACCGACATGAACAAGTCCGGCGACCAGCAGAACGGCGAACTCTCCGTGCCCGAGGGCGCGCGCACCAGCGTGCAGCTGGCGCTGATCGGCAACGATGGCCCCACCGGCGGCTATTACTACTTCGACCAGGTGCTGCCATGGTGATCCGCTCGCTCGTCATCGGCATCGCGACGGCGCTGCTGGCCGGCTGCGTGACGGTGGGTCCCGACTACGTGGCGCCGGCAACGGCGCCCGTGGTGGTGCGGAACGCGGTGGCCGCCGACTTCACCGCCGACCATCCCATCGCCACCTGGTGGGGCCAGTTCGACGACCCGGTGCTCGACCAGCTGGTGCGCGAATCGCTGCTGGCCAATCCGGACGTGCGCATCGCCGTGTCGCGCGTCAACCAGGCACGCGCGGTGTTCAGCGAGCGCCGGCTGGACCTGGCACCGCACGTCACCGCCGGCGTGGAAGGCACCCGCACCAAGCAGCCGGTCGAAGGCCAGGGCCGCGTGGAGACCGACAGCTACAGTGCGGGCTTCGATGCGGCGTGGGAACTGGATCTGTTCGGTCGCGTGCGCCGCAGTGCCGAGGCGGCGCATGCCGACCTGCAGGCGCAGCGCAACGAATTGCAGGCCGCGCAGGTGACCGTCGCGGCGGAAGTGGCGCGCAACTATTTCGAACTGCGCGGTACCCAGAAGCGCCTCGACGTGGCCCGCCGGATCCTGACCAGCCTGGGCGAGACGCAACGCCTGACCGAATCCCAGTTCGAACTCGGCGCCGGCAGCCAGCTGGAAGTGCAGAGCAGCCTGGCCCGGGTCAAGGCCGTGGAAGCCGAGGTGCCGGCGCTGGAAGCCAGCGAAGGCGAATCACGCCATCGCCTGGCGGTGCTGGTCGGCAAGCGTCCCGGTGAGATCGATGTCCTGCTGGCCCCGCGCGAGGCGCCCGCCTTCGCCAAGGCACTGCCGATCGGCGACACCACCGACGTGCTGCGCCAGCGGCCCGACGTGCGTGCCGCCGAACGCCGGCTCGCGGCCGCCACGGCGCGCATCGGCGTCGCCACGGCCGACCTGTTCCCGCGGGTCAGCCTGCGCGGCTTCATCGGTTTCCTGTCCGGTGGCTGGGGCAACCTGGTCAACGGCGACAACCGTGCCTGGCAGGTGACCCCGTCGATCAGCTGGGCCGCCTTCGACATGGGCAGCGTGCGTGCGCGGTTGCGTGCGAGCGAAGCCCAGGCCGACGGCGTGGCGGCGGAGTACGAGAAGGCCGTGCTGGCCGCGCTGGAAGATACCGAAAACGCACTGCTGTCCTATGCCAAGCGCCAAGCGCAGCTGAAATTGCGGCTGGAACAATCCGTTGCCGCGCGCCGGGCAGCAGAGCTGGCCGAAGTCCGGTATCGTGCCGGCTCGTCGGACTTCCTCACCCTGCTGGATGCACAGCGCTCGCAGCTGGCTGCGGACGATGCGCTCGCGCAGGCCGAGGCGGGGGTCAATGTCGGGGTAGTGGCCATCTACAAGTCGCTGGGCGGCGGAGGCGAGCAGGACATCGCACCCGCGCTGGCGGCGCAGCCGTAGCCGGCCATCACCCGCATTTCGCACCTCCCCTGCAATAAAACCCGTCACTCCGTAATGACCGCGCCTGCGGGCGCGGTTCCTTTCCCTTGATGAGAACCCCCGTGTCTGCGTTGCCCCGTATCGCGTCCCGCGCCCTCCGCTCCACTCCTCTGCTCCGCATCGCACGCACGCCAGCCGGCCTGGCCATGGCGACGCTGCTGTCCCTTTCCCTCGCTGCCACCGCCATGGCGGCCGAACCGCGCACGGCTTATTACGTGCAGGGTGGCGTGGCGGAGGACGCGCAGTCGCTGACCGTGGGCGCCAGCCGGGACTGGGCGTGGGAAAAGCAGTACGGCTTCGGCCACGTGACCGGCCAGTGGCAGGGCGAGATCGGCCGATGGCACAGCGACAACCAGGGCAGCACGCAGGTGGGTATCAGTCCTGCGCTGCGCCTGCGCCCCAACGGCTGGAACGAAGGCTGGTTCATCGAAGGCGGCATCGGCGTCAACGTGATCTTCCCGAAGTACAGCACCGAGAAGAAGACCTTCAGCACCACCTTCAATTTCGGCGACCACATCGCCCTGGGCAAGCGCTTCGGTGCGGACGCACAGCACGAATGGTCACTGCGCTTCCAGCACTTCTCCAACGCGCGCATCCGTCGCCCCAATCCGGGCGAGAACTTCCTGCAGTTCCGCTACACCCGGCGGCTCTGACGCCTATCCACGGCACACCCTTGTAGGAGCGACGTCAGTCGCGACCGCACGCCAGACGTGTTCACACGACAGGTGTAGCGCGACGACGCTGGTCACGCGCGCCGCCGCCACGCTTCACAAGCGGCAGCGTGCATGTTGTTGCTGTTATTCCGGTCGCGACTGACGTCGCTCCTGCAACCAGCAGAGGCCAGCCGCATCCCTCACCGCAGGGGCGCCGCCACGATCAGCGGCGACAGGTCGTAACCCATCGCCTCCGCCTTGGCCTTCAGTTCATCGAACAGGGCGCGGTCCATCGAAGGCTCGCGTGACAGGATCCACAGGTAGTCGCGGTCGGGTTCGCCCACCATGGCCCACTGGTACTCCGGGTCCACCGCGATCACCCAGTAGTCCGCCCACACCCACGGCGCCCACGCCAGCCAGTCCGGCGCGAACCGCACCTCCAGCCGGCCGGGATGGCCTTCCACAGGCCGGGCGATGCCTTCCGCGCGTTTCAGCTCCCCGTCCGCCTCACGGCAGGCATTCAGCACGCCGATCGCGCCGCCGGGCGCGTCCAGCGAATAGCGCGCGGTGATGTCGCTGACGCAGCTCTTCTGGAACACCATCGGCAGGTGGGCGATCTCGTACCACTGCCCCGAGTAGCGGGACATGTCCAGCTTCGGCACCGAGGTCACCGGCTCGGCGGCATGCGCCGGCACGGCGGAGGCCACGCCGAGGCACAGGTTCACGGCAACGGCCAGCAAGGGCAGGCGTTTCATCGGGTTCACTCCTTGGACGGGATGCGACGGGGCTACTGCGCTGCTTTTCGTGGGCGGACGCAAGAGGAGCGGATGCACCCTGCGTTGGGGTGCACCCGCTCCTGGCCACAAACGTTGCGGGATTGGATCAGTGATCAGCGCGAAGCGAGGGTCAAGCCACTGCTGTCGACGCGGGTCACGCCCTTGATCTTGGTGGCGACTTCGACAGCCTTGTCCTTCTGCGCCTTGTTGGCGACAGCGCCGGACAGCGTAACCACGCCGTTGACCGTTTCGACCTTGATGTCGAGGCCGGAGACGTTCTCGGTCGCCAGCAGGTCAGCCTTCACCTTGGTGGTGATCCAGGTGTCGTTGACCGGCTGCGCGGAACCGTTCACGGCTTCGGTGCTCTTCTCTTCCGGCTCGTTGGCCTGTGCCATCGCCTGGCCGGCGGAGAACAACAGCGTGGCGGAGAGCGCAACGGCAAGCACGGCGCGCGGATGATTGCGGATGGTCTTCTTCATATGGATTTCCTCCAGTGGTGTTGCGGGGCCAGTCTTCCCGCGGCCGCGTACAGTCAGCGTGAAAAGCGTGTGTGCCAGGCCATGACGTTGCACGGTGTTCAGGGTGAACGCGAAATGAAAGCGGACCCGCGACACACTATGATGCTCGTCGTCATCCTCTCTGCGTGATCGCCATGTCGCACGTATTGCATGTCGCCCTCGTCGGGTATGGCTTCGTTGGCAAGGTGTTCCATGCACCGCTGATCGTCGGGACGCCGGGCTTTTCCCTGCATACGGTGGTGTCGCGCGACAGTGCGAAGGTCCAGGCGGACCATCCGCAGGCATGCGTGCGGGAACGGGCGGAAGAGGCGTTCAGCGATGAGGCCGTGGATCTTGTCGTCATCGCGGCACCCAACGCTGTTCATGCGCCGCTGGCGCTTGCCGCACTCGCGCAGGGCAAGCACGTCGTGGTGGACAAGCCGTTCACGCTGACGGTGGAGGAGGCACGCGCGGTGCTGGATGCCGCGACGCGGGCGGGCAAGGTCGCCAGCGTGTTCCAGAACCGGCGTTGGGATGCGGATTTCCTCACCCTGCGCGACCTGATCGATGCCGGCGCGCTGGGCCGGGTGGCGGAATTCCATTCGCATTTCGATCGCTTCCGCCCCCTCGTGCAGGACCGTTGGCGCGAACGCGACGAACCCGGTGGCGGCCTCTGGTACGACCTGGGACCGCACCTGATCGACCAGGCAGTGCAGCTGTTCGGCCTGCCGCAGGCGATCACCGCCGACATCGACCGCCTGCGCGATGGCGCACAGGCACCGGACTACTTCCATGCCACCCTGCACTACCCGCGCCACCGCGCGATCCTGCATGCCAGTGCGCTGGTCGCCGGCAACGGCCTGCGCTTCGCGGTGCACGGCACGCGTGGCAGTTATCTCAAGCATGGACTGGATGTGCAGGAAGACCAGCTGCGCGCTGGCGTTGCGCCGGGAGCGCCAGGCTGGGGCGTGGATACGCGTGCCGGTGAAGTCGTGCGCGAATGCGACGGCCGCCTGGTGACGGAAGTCGCGACGGCGCAAGCGGGCGACTATCGCCAGTATTACGCCGGCATGCGCGATGCGATCCTGCACGGCACGCCACCACCGGTGACACCGCAGCAGGCGATCGACGTCATGCGGTTGATCGAGCTGGGCATGCAGAGCAGCGCCGAGCGCAGGGAGCTCGCGTGCGGGATTGGAGCGACGTGAGTCGCGACTGGCAACCATCCGATCGGCTGGGCCTGGCTGTGTCTTCCGTTCGCGACTTACGTCGCTCCCACCCGTGGACAGCGATCAGGCCACCGCCTGCCCACGGTAGGTGCGATGGTGCGCCATCGCCAGCATGGCCTGGTCTTCGTGCGTATCGCCATAGGCGTGGATGGCGGTGTAGGCCTGCGGGTCGCACAGCGCGCGTACGCGGCGTACCTTTTCCTCACCGACGCACTGGGCCCCGGCGTAACCGGTGATGCGGCCGTCGCGTTCGGCAAGGACCGAGCAAAGGACCTCCACCCCCTGCGCCGCGCACCAGGGTACGAGATACACATCCAGCCCGCCCGACACCACCACGACGCGATCACCGCGTTCGCGATGCCACGCCAGCCGCGCCATGGCCTCCGGCCGCAGCAGCCCGGGCAGCACGTTCCGCGCGAAGGTCGCGCCCTTCGCACGCAGGCGGGTGGCGTCCACACCGCGGAGCCCTACCTGCACGACGCTGGTACGCGTCGGATTGCCGGCCACCCAACCGCGCCGGTAGCCGAACACGACGGGCGCCAGCAGCACGCCGCCGAGCAACAACCGCGGCCGCGCGACCGCGTGGCGCATGAAATCCGGAAAGGTCTCGCGCGTGGTCAGCGTGCCGTCGAAATCGAACAGCGCAAGGTCAGGCATGGCGACGCGACCGTGGGTCAAAGCCCACGGATGACGGCGGCGCGCTGCTGGTCGAACTCTTCCTGGGTGATCAGGCCTTGGGCGCGCAATGCATCCAGGCGGGCGAGGCGTGCCTCGGTCGTGCCAACGGGGGCGGAGGCGGCCGCGCGCTGTCGGCGACGCATAAACAGGACGAGCAGGGTCACGAGGATGGCCGGGACACCGAGGAAAACCAGCACCACCAGCCAGTGCCAGATGCTCAATCCACCCATTTTCCCGCTCCTTCAGCCGGCGGCCTGCGGCCGCGATGGTCGGATTCTAGCGTGTCAGATCCCCGGCCGCGCGGCGCACCCCACGCGGCCGGGTGATCGGCACAACGCGATGGCTGTAAGGCCCGCGTCAGGGGCTCTCGGGCGGCGTGGCGGGCTTCTGTTGCAGCTCTTCGGCCAGCATCTTCTGCATCTCCGGCATCATCGTGCCGATCCGCTCCTGTACCGCCTTCATGGTGTTCTGCATCACCAGCGGCATCTTGTCGATCACCGCCTGCCCCGCCGGCGTGCGATAGAAATCGAGCATGCTCTGGATTTCTTCCTGGGTAAACGACTTGCTGTAGATGTCGACGTACATGGGCGCGAGCACATCCCAGCTCATCTCCTTCTTCATCAACGCGGTCATGCGCGTGGTGAACCGCTGCATCCGCGCTTCCTGCGCCTCGGTCATGCTTTCGCCGAAGGCCTGCCGCATAGAGTCGGCATACATGGACTCCATCTGGCCATAGACCTGGTCCAGCATCTGCCGCGATTTGGTCACCTCCAGCAATTCCCGCACCGACGCCTCGGTGGCCGGTGCCGCGGACGCAGCAGATACCGGCAACATCGCCGCCAACAACAAGTACAGCATCCAATTCTTCATGTTCCCTCCCCCAGCACCCACACGGTGCGCGAGGAGCATACCGCGGCGCACGCCCGGTGCAGTCCACGAGACGCGCACGCTCAAGCTTCAGATGCCTCCAGCAACCGCGCCCCGGGCCCCTCTTCGCCCAGCTCATCCCACGGGTTGCGCAGCGGGCACACTTTCAGCGACAGGCAACCGCAGCCGATGCAGCCATCCAGCTGGTCTCGAAGACGGGTGAGGCTGGCGATGCGGGCCTCGAGCGCGGCATGCCAGTGTGCGGAGAGCTTCTTCCAGTCGGCGGCGGTCGGCGTGCGGTTCTCCGGCAGCGAAGACAGCGCGGACTGGATCTCCGCCAGCGGGATGCCGGTGCGCTGCGCCACCTTGATCACCGCCACCCGGCGCAGCACGTCGCGCGCGTAGCGGCGCTGGTTGCCGGCGTTGCGCCAGCTGTGGATCAGGCCCTTGGATTCGTAGAAGTGCAGCGTGGAAATAGCGACGCCCGCGCGTGCGGCGACCTGGCCGACGGTGAGCTCCGTTTCGATGGGAGGATGCTGTTTTCCCGGCATGATCCATTGACCTCAAGAATGGTTGAGGTTCTACCCTGTACGTCCCTGTCCTGGCAAGCCGCGATACCGATGCCCGACCCTCTCCACCTGGCCTTGCTGTACGGCAGCACGCGCGAAGGCCGTTTCTGCGACACCGTCGCGGACTGGCTGCGCGCGCAGCTGGCGCTGCGCCGCGACTATACCGTCGACACCATCGATCCCGCCCTGCTCGACCTGCCTTCCCGCCATGGCGGCGCAGCGAGTGCCGACCTGGTGAATCTGCAACAACGCGTCTGGCGCGCCGATGCCTTCGTCGTGGTCACGCCGGAGTACAATCACGGCTATCCCGCCGCGCTCAAGCACATGATCGACCTGGTGGCCTCGCACTGGCATGCGAAGCCGGTCGGCTTCGTCGCGTATGGCGGGCTCAGCGGCGGTTCGCGTGCGGTGGAACAGTTGCGACAGGTCTTCAGCGGGCTGCACGCTGCACCGGTCCGCGACGGTGTGTATTTCACCCAGGCCTGGAACCGCTTCGACGCCGGTGGCCGACCGCACGACGCCGAAGGCAGCGAACGCGCCGCAGGCCGCATGCTGGACCAGCTGGCCTGGTACGGCCACGCGCTCCGCCAGGCGCGCGCGGCCTGGCCTTATCCCGCCGGCTGAGCCGGTACGTTTTCCCCCGGCGCGCAGATGCGCGCCCACGATGGACCGACCCGATGTTCCGATTCTTCGAAACCCGCATCAATCCGTACCCGAAAGGCGAGCCCAGCACGCCGCCCCGCAAGCTGCTGCCGTTCCTGCTGCACTATTCGCGACCGCTGCTGCCGTGGCTGATCGCCATGTCGGTGCTGACCGGCGTGATCTCCGCGCTGGAGATCACCTTCTTCGACTACATGGGCCAGCTGGTCGACTGGATGGGCAGCACCGGGCGCGACAGCTTCCTGCAGGTGCACGGGGAGAAGCTGCTGTGGATGGGTGTGCTGGTGCTGGTGGCCTACCCGCTGCTGGTGCTGGTGCAGTCGCTGATCATCCACCAGACCATCTTCGGCAACTACCCGATGATCGCCCGCTGGCTGTCGCACCGTTACCTGCTGCGGCAGAGCGTGGGCTTCTTCCAGGACGAGTTCGCCGGCCGCATCTCGCAGAAGGTCATGCAGACCGCGTTGTCGATCCGCGAGACGGTGATGAAGCTGATGGACGTGTTCGTCTACGTCGTCGTCTACTTCGTCGGCACCGTGGTGCTGGTGGCGCAGGCCGACGTGTGGCTGGTGCTGCCGCTGGTCGTCTGGCTGGTCAGCTACCTGCTGCTGGTGTTCCACTTCGTGCCGCGCCTGCAGAAGGTCTCGATGGCGCAGTCGGATGCGCGTGCGCAGATGACCGGGCGCATCGTCGACAGCTACACCAACATCCAGACCATCAAGCTGTTCGCCCATACCATGCGCGAGCAGGACTATGCGCGTGGCGCCATGGACGAATTCATGGTCACCGTGCACGCGCAGATGCGCCTGGTCACCCAGCTGACCGTCAGCCTGCACACCCTCAATGCATTCCTGCTGGCCAGCGTGGCCAGCGTGGCGATCTGGGCATGGCTGCAGTCGTCGATCTCGATGGGTGCGATCGCCGTGGCCATCGCGCTGGTGATGCGCATCCGCTCGATGTCGGACTGGATCCTGTGGGAAGTGGCCGGCCTGTTCGAGAACATCGGCACCGTCGAGGATGGCATGGGCACGCTGGCCCAGCCTCTGGCCATCGCCGATGCGAAGGGCGCGAAGGACCTGGAGGTCACGCAAGGCGAGATCCGCTTCGACCACGTGAAGTTCCACTACGGCCGCGAAGCCAAGGTGATCGACGACCTGTCGCTGGTCATCAAGCCGGGCGAGAAGGTCGGCATCGTCGGCCGCTCCGGCGCCGGCAAGTCCACGCTGGTGAACCTGCTGCTGCGCTTCTACGACGTGGAAGGCGGACGCATCCTGATCGACGGACAGGACGTGGCGCACGTCACCCAGGAATCGCTGCGTCGGAACATCGGCATGGTCACCCAGGACACCTCGCTGCTGCACCGTTCGATCCGCGACAACATCCGCTACGGCCGTCCGGACGCCACCGAGGAAGAGCTGCTGCAGGCGTCCGAGCGCGCGCATGCGGACGAGTTCATCCGCGGGCTGACCGATGCCAAGGGCCGCAGCGGCTACGACACCCAGGTGGGCGAGCGCGGCGTGAAGCTGTCCGGCGGGCAGCGCCAACGCGTGGCGATCGCGCGCGTGCTGTTGAAGGATGCGCCGATCCTGGTACTGGACGAAGCGACCTCGGCGCTGGATTCGGAAGTCGAGGCCGCGATCCAGGAGCAGCTGTATGCGCTGATGGAAGGCAAGACGGTCATCGCCATCGCCCACCGCCTGTCCACCATCGCCGTGCTCGACCGGTTGATCGTGATGGATGGCGGCCGCGTGATCGAAAGCGGCAGCCACGAGGAACTGCTCCAGCAGGATGGACTGTATGCCGCGCTGTGGCGCCGACAGTCCGGCGGCTTCATCGGCGTGGATCTGGAGGATGTCGAGGCTTGATGTCCTTCTCCCCGCACGGCGGGGAGAAGGTGGCCGGAGGCCGGATGAGGGGCGAGCGCGGCGACGAATCGCTTCGCGTCTTGAATCCGATCTTGGATACGATCCGTCGGCATCAAGAGAACGGGCTTCGTCGCCCCTCACCCGCCTTCGGCACCCTCTCCCCGCTGCGCAGGGAGAGGGGAAAACACGTCAGGACAGCCAGCCGCGTGCCAGCGCCTTGTTGGCATAGCTCAACAGGAACCCCGCGATCACCACCAGCACCACCGGCATCACCAGCCCCGTGGGTCCGTACGCGGCCCACGCCGGGGTCACCACGTACGCGGCGATCATCTGCACCAGCACGGCGACCAGCGACAGCAGGAACATCGTCGCTGCCCAGCGCTTCTTCAGCAGCAGCCCGACACCACCCAGCACGCCGGCGAATACCGCCACGGCAAAAACGACGTCGAGCCAGCCGGGCGTGGCCTGGTAGACCTGGCGCTGCGGTTCGGTCATCAGCGCCAGCCGTTCGGCCGACATGTTCACCTGCAGGTACCACATGGCCACGCCGAGCAGGTTCCACACCAGCGCGAACAAAGCGATCAACCAATAGCCGAGCGAACGCTTGCCGGCGGTTTCCACGGTCGTATTCATCTTCCCTCCCCAGGGCGTGCGGTTGGACCGGGGGCGAGCATACCGCCGCGCAGCCGATATGGCCGTTACGGTCGCGCGGGTGCGACGCGCCAGACCGCGTTGCCTACGTCATCGGCCAGCAGCACGCCGCCGCGGGCATCCACCGCCACGCCGACCGGACGGCCGCGCGCACGGCCTTCGTCATCCAGGAAACCGGTCAGCACATCCACCGGACTCCCGTGCGGCTGGCCGCCGACGAAAGGCACGAAGACCAGCTTGTAGCCGGCAGGCTGCCGCCGGTTCCAGGAACCGTGCTCGGCGATGAAGGCGCCGCGTTGCAGGGTGGTCGGCCAGCCCTGGCCATCATGGAAGGCCAGCCCCAGCGCAGCGACGTGCGCGCCCAGCGCGTAGTCAGGGGCAATCGCCTTGGCCACCAGGTCCGGGCGCGGCGGCTTCACCCGTGCGTCCACGTTCGCGCCGTAATAACTGTAGGGCCAGCCGTAGAACGCGCCCTCGCGCACCGAGGTCAGGTAGTCGGGCACCAGCGCGTCACCCAGTTCGTCGCGCTCGTTGACCACGGTCCACAACCCACCGCCGTGCGGCTCCCACGCCAGGCCCACCGGATTGCGCAGGCCGGACGCGAACACGCGCTTCGCACCCGTCGCGATATCGACCTGCAGGATGGCCGCACGGTCCGTCTCCATCGCCATCCCGTTCTCACCGACATTGCTGTTGGACCCCACGCCCACGTACAGATGACGCCCGTCGGCGCTGGCCAGCAGGCTCTTGGTCCAGTGATGGTTCAAGGGGCCGCCCGGCAGGTCGGCCAGCTTGACCGGGCGCGCGTCGATGCGCGTGTCGCCCTCGCGGTACGGCACGCTGACGATGGCATCGGCATTGGCGATGTACAGGCGACCGTCGACCAGCGCCATGCCGAAGGGGGAAAACAGCCCGGTCAACAACGGCGTGCGCATCTCGGCCACGCCATCGCCATCGGCGTCGCGCAGCAGGGTGATGCGGTTGGCGCTGGGTGCGGCCGCGCCGGCCTTCTTCATCGCACGCGCCATGAAGAAGCTGCGGATGCCCTTCTTCTGCGCCGGCTTGGGCGGCGCATTGCTTTCCGCCACCAGCACGTCGCCATTGGGCAGCACGTGCAGCCAGCGCGGATGCGCCAGTCCATCCGCGAATCGGGTCACGGCCAGTCCCGCCGCGGGGGTCGGTGCCTGGTCGCCCGGCCAACCCACCGCCTCGGCCACGTTGACGGTCGGGATCAGCGCGCGTTCCGGTGCCGGCAACTGCGGACGCGGGCCGGTCTCGACCGCATCCTGCGCATTGCCGCTGCACGAAAGGCAACACAGCACCAGCAGGCAGGTCCCGATGCGCATGCCGTGTCTCCGCAAGATCGTCATTCCGCAAGCGTAGGCGCGGCGGTGCGAAAGCGACGAAAACGCGCGCTCAGGCCTCGTCCTGGCCCCACGCATCCACCTGTACTTCGCCCGCCTCGTCCACGCTCACGCGCACCTCGATGGGCTTGCAGCAGACATGGCAGTCCTCCACGTACCGTTGGTCGCCGGCGGAATCGTCCACCACCAGGGTGATCGTCTCGCCGCAATACGGGCAGGCGATGTCGGCGGACGGAAGCTGCGACATCTCAGGCGCGTCCCAGCCGAGTGACCGAGGCGATGCGGTCGATCCACAGGTAATGCGCCTGCTCGGGATGTAGCCGGTCGTCCAGGCGCACGCCGGCGTTGCTGCCACTGGTGCCGTCGGCATGGCGGAACACCTGCATGCTGGGTTGCATGGACACGGTGCCGCGCAGGACGCTGCCGTCCAGCAACTGCAGTTCCACCCGCGCTTCCTGCGGCAGCTGCATGATCAATGCCGCCAGCCGGTCGATGTCGCTTCTGCGTGCATACAGATGGGGCGGTACGCCGATCATGACTGGACTCCACCCAAGGCTGCGGCCTGCACTGTAGCGCCCGCGCGGTAAACCCCCGTGAATGCGTCAGCGCAACAGCCGGAGTACGTCTTGCGCCGCTGCCTCGGACGAGGCCGGATTCTGGCCGGTCACCAGCCGGCCATCGGTCACTACATACGGCTGCCACAGCGCACCGCGCTCGTAGCGCGCGCCGTTCTTCTTCAGGGCCTCTTCCAGCGAGAACGGCACCACGTCCGTCAGGCCCACGGCTTCTTCTTCCTCGTCGGAGAAGGCGGTGACACGCTTGTCCTTCACCAGCGGCTCGCCGAGCGCACCGCGCGCATGGCGGAACACGGCCGGGCCATGGCAGACCGCCGCCAACGGCTTGCCGGCGGAGAACGTCTGCTCGACCAGGCGGATCGAATCGGCATCCTCGGCCAGGTCCCACAGCGGACCGTGTCCGCCGGGGTAGAAGACAGCGTCGAAACTGCCGTCCACCACGTCCTTCAGCTTTTCGGTGGCGGCCAGCGCGGCCAGCGCGTCGGCGTCCTCGTTGAAGCGCACCGTCGCCGCGGTCTGCGCATCGGGCGCATCGCTCTTGGGGTCCAGCGGCGGCTGCCCGCCTTTGGGCGACGCCAGCACCACCTCGGCGCCGGCATCCTTGAACACGTAGTACGGCGCAGCGAGTTCTTCCAGCCAGAAGCCGGTCTTCCTGCCGGTATCGCCCAGCGTGTCGTGGGAAGTGAGCACCATCAGGATCTTCATGGCCGCGTCTCTGTGGAAAAGGTGCCGCCGACGCTAGCAACCGCCGCGATAAGGCCAAGTGAGCACAGCAGGCGCGGCATCGCGCCGCGCCCGCAGCAGCCGTCCCTCAGCCCTTCTTCACCGCATGCCCGCCGAACTCGTTGCGCATCGCCGACAGCAGCTTGTCCGCGTACGAATCGTCATCGCGCGAGCGCAGGCGTTCCAGCAACGACAGCGTGATGACCGGCGCGGAGACATTCAGGTCGATCGCCTCGGCCACCGTCCAGCGGCCTTCGCCGGAATCGGCCACGTACGGCGCAATGCCGGCCATCTCCGGATTCTTCTTCAGCGCATCGGCGGTCAGGTCCAGCAGCCACGAGCGCACCACGCTGCCTTCGCGCCAGATCTCGGCCAGCGCGCCCAGGTCGAAGGCCATCGCGTCCTTCTTCTTCAGGATGGCGAAGCCTTCTGCGTACGCCTGCATCATTCCGTACTCGATGCCGTTGTGGACCATCTTGGCGAAGTGGCCCGCACCACTGGGGCCCACGCGCCCCCAGCCGGTCTGCGGCGTCGGCGCCAGCGTGGCGAATACCGGCTGCAGGCGCGCCACCGCCTCGGCATCGCCGCCGATCATCAGGCTGTAGCCCTCCTCCAGGCCCCACACGCCGCCGCTGGTGCCGCAGTCCACGTAGTGGATGCCGGCCTCGGCCAACAGCGCCGCACGCCGCTGCGTGTCCTTGTAGTTTGAGTTGCCGCCATCGATCACCGTGTCGCCGGCCGACAGCAGCGGGCGCAGCTGGTCGATCGTGTCATCCACCACCTGCCCGGCCGGCACCATCAGCCACACCACGCGCGGCGTGGGCAGCGCGGACACGGCGTTCTGCAGATTCGCGTGCGGCACGATGCCGCGCGTCTCCGCCTGCTGCCGCGCCGCTTCACCCGGGTCGTAGCCGCGCACGGCGTGCCCGCCGCGCACCAGCCGTTCGGCCATGTTGGCGCCCATGCGGCCCAATCCGATCATTGCCAGTTCCATGCGTGCTCCTGTAACCCTGTCTGGAAAAAAAGAAAAACACGTGCGGCATCATCGCCGCCGCGTGGGGAATGCGCTTGCACCGCGCTGCGCGCCTGCCGGCCCGGCTCACGCATCCTGCAGCCATGCGCGCATGACCGCCGCGGTTTCCTGCGGCACTTCCATCGCCGGCAGGTGGCCGCAGCGCGCGAACACATGCAGGCGTGCGCCGGGAATCCTTTCATGCAGCAGCCGGGATTCCTCGGGCAGCGTCATCTGGTCCTGCTCGCCCACGCCGACCAGCGTGGGAACGGCCACGGTGGGCAGCACGGGCAGCGAATCGGGGCGGCCGATGATGGCGCGCTGCTGGCGCAGGAACGCCGGCAGGCCCACACGCGCGGCCATCGCCATCACCTCTTCGCCCACCGGCGCGTCCACCCGGCTTTCATGCACCAGTTGCGGCAGCAGCTTGCGCGTGACCCCGGCGAAACGACCGGCCTCGGCCAGCGCCAGCCCCGCCTGCCGCACCAGCAACCGCTTGGGCGGGTCCAGCCGCGCACTGGTGTCCAGCAACGCCAGCCGCTGCACGCGCTGCGGCGCCTGCCGCAGGATCTCGAACGCCACGTAGCCCCCCATCGACAGCCCCGCCAGCGCGAACGTGGGCGGCGCGGCGGCCAGCACGCGCGCGGCCATCCCGGCGACGCTGTCGTCCTGGGTCAGGTCGCCATGGTGGACGTCCGCGATGTCGGCCAGCGCCTGGGCCGGATCGCGCCAGAGGCGCTCATCGCACAGCAGGCCGGGCAGCAACAGCAGGGGAACGCGGGGTGTCGAAGCCATGCCGCCATTGTAGGTGCCGGGCGCGCCGCCCGAGTCCCCGGCACGCCCACAATCCGTTCCACGTGCGCAACACACGCAGCGGCGTATGCTCGGCACGTCCCTTTCCCGCACACCCCCATGCATATCCTGATCACTGGCGCCACCGGCTTCATCGGCACTGCACTCTGCACGCGCCTGCTGACGTCCGGCCACACGTTGACCGCCCTCACGCGCGATCCGCCGCGCGCGGCGGCGCGACTGCCGGGCGTACGTGCCATCGCCACGCTCGACGATGCGCGGGACGTCGAGGCCGTGGTCAACCTGGCGGGCGAACCGCTCGCAGACGGCCGCTGGAACACCGTTCGCAAGCAGGCCTTCCGCGATTCGCGGCTGGGCACCACGCAGCAACTGGTCGCGTGGATGGCCCGCCAGCCGGTGCGGCCGCGCGTGCTGGTGTCAGGCTCGGCCATCGGCTACTACGGCCCGCGTGACGACACCGCGCTGGACGAGTCCGCGCCGCCCGGCGACGACTTCGCCGCCCAGCTCTGCCGCGACTGGGAAACCGAAGCGATGCAGGCCGAAACGCTGGACGTGCGCACCTGCCGCGTGCGCATCGGCATCGTGCTGGGCACGCAGGGCGGCGCACTGGCGAAGATGTTGCCGCCGTTCCGCCTGGGGGCGGGTGGGCCGATGGGCGATGGGCGGCAGTGGATGAGCTGGATCCACCGCGACGACCTGGTGCGCCTGATCCAGTGGCTGCTGGAACGCGACCAGGCCGGCGGCGCCTACAACGGCACCGCGCCCACGCCGGTGACCAACCGCGCGTTCGCCACGGCGCTGGGCGCCGCCCTGCATCGCCCGGCGCTGCTGCCCACGCCTGCCATCGCGCTGAAGCTTGCGTTCGGCGAGATGGCACAGCTGCTGCTGACCGGCCAGCGCGTGCTGCCCGCGCATGCACTGGCCGAAGGCTTCACCTTCCAGTTCCCCACGCTGGACACGGCGCTCGCGGACGTGCTGAACGACTAGTCGTGCCACCGCGCGCAGCGCGGGCAAGCGCTTTCTTCATCTCCCGCGCACGCGTCGGTAACGCCGGCGCGTCTAGCGTCGTGGCGGACCCGCACCGGACGCCGACATGCCCGCCAAGAAACGCGTGAACCCGCCGCAGACCCAGCGCCGCCAGCCCGGCAAGCAGAAGCGCATGACCCCGGAGCCCGAAACCATCCGCCCCGGTTATCGCGGCAACGGCCGCCTCCACGGCAAGGTGGCGCTGGTGACCGGCGGCGACAGCGGCATCGGCCGCGCGGTCGCGGTGCATTTCGCACACGAAGGCGCCGATGTCGCCATCGCCTATCTCGACGAAGAGCAGGATGCGCGCGAGACGCAGCGGCTGGTGGAGGCCACCGGCCAACGCTGCCTGTTGCTGAAGGGCGACCTGAGTGCGCCGACGCGTTGCCGGCAGGTGGTGGCGCGCACGGTGAAGCAGCTGGGCGCACTGGACGTGCTGGTCAACAACCACGCCCAGCAGTATCCGGTGGATGCCCCGGAGGAACTCACCCCTGCGCGGCTGCGCCACACCTTCGAGACCAACCTGTTCTCGTTCTTCCATCTGGTCGATGCCGCGCTGGAGCATCTGCCGGATCAGACCGGCTGCATCATCAACACCGGTTCGGTGACCGGCGTGCGCGGCCACGACACCCTGCTGGACTACGCGGCGACCAAGGGCGCGATCCACGCGATGACGTTCTCGCTGGCCAAGTCGCTGGCGGACCGCGGCATCCGCGTCAACGCGGTTGCGCCGGGCCCCATCTGGACGCCGCTGATCCCGGCGTCGTTCACCCGCAAGCAGGTCGCCGAACTCGGCTCGGACACGCTGATGAAACGCCCCGGCCAGCCGTCGGAAGTCGCCCCGGCGTACGTGTTCCTGGCCAGCGACGACGCGCGCTACATCACCGGCCAGCTGATCCATGTCAACGGCGGTGGGCATATCTCGGCGTGAGGTTCTGTTCTCACGCGCGAGGCTTTTTTGTTCACGCGCAGGCGTTGTGGGAGACCGGATCTCGTCACTGACGCTTTGATCTCCTGCGGATTGCGCGCGGTGGCAAGACTGGCATTCACAGCCGAGGGTGGGTAGAAAGGGCCACCCACTCTCCTCGCCCGCATGCCCACCCTCCGCCCCTACCAGCCCGCCGATGCCGCCGTCCTCGCCGACCTGTATGCCCGCTCGGTAAGGCACTACGGTCCGCGCGCCTACACGCCGGCGCAGGTGGCCGCCTGGGCGGCGACCGCCAATGCGGCCGACACCGCGGAACGCTGCGGCGATGGCCGCCGGGTGCTGGTGGCGCAGGACGATGCGGGCGCGGTGCTGGGCTTCGGCGATATGGAAGCCGACGGACACCTGGACTTCCTCTACGTGGCCCCGGAGGCCGAGGGCCTGCGGGTGGGATCGCTGCTGTACGCCGCGCTGGAAGCGCACGCACGGCGCCTGCCCGTGCCGCGCATCTTCGTGGAAGCCAGCGAACTGGCGCGGCCGCTGTTCGAGCGGCAAGGCTTCCGGATGCTGGGCCGCAACGACCTGATGCTGGGCGGCGTGGCCATCCACAACTACCGGATGGAAAAGTGGCCCTGACCGTGCGTCAGCGTGTGCGCGCCTGTTTCACCTCGCGTGCCCGCCGCGCCATTTCCTCATAGCGCTCGCGCAGTGCGTCGAGTTCCCGCTCCTCCAGCTCTTCCAGATCAAGCAGCGCGTTGTTGGCGTTGCGCGACACGCGGATCAGTTCATCCAGCTTGATCTGCATGGCTTCGGTGTCGCGGTTCTGGGTGTTCTGGATCAGGAACACCATCAGGAAGGTGATGATGGTGGTGCCGGTATTGATGACCAGCTGCCAGGTGTCGCTGAAGCCGAACAGCGGCCCCGTGAGGCCCCAGACCGCCACCGTTCCCAGCGCCAGCATGAAACAGGCGGGCTGCCCCGTGAACACGGACGCCTTCTTGGCCACCCGCGTGAAAGCCGACTGAGTCCCCATCGCACATCTCCGGAAACGACGTGCCTGGATTCTCCAGCAATCCGGCACTGCTGCAGGTGAAGGCTGTGCAGCGGTTGTAGGGCCGACCTTCGCCCACCCTCGCACGTTCAGTCTGAAGACAGTCTTTTTTGAATCGCGCGGTTCAGTTGCGCCAGCTGCTACAAGTTCTTCCAGAACTCGGGGAAGATGATCGCACTTACGCTGGCCAAGGCAGCCCACACGAAGGCGCAAGCCGCAGATACGAAGGTCCAACGCTCCCTAGTGTCCAGAAGTGTGCCGGCGGGACCAAAGGCCAGCCTGAACACACCTACCACGCAATCAATCCACCAGTCGACCTTGGTGATACCCGCTGTCCGCAACACTTCTGGACGAGTGCAGTCGAGTTTATGAAGCAACTTGCTCGTCAGGAGGATGCTGATCATGCTAGCTACGGCTAGAACCACTACCAGCGCTTTCATGCTCATTCCTCCACACCGCTGTGATAGGTCATAGAAGATACCTCGTCATACGCCCCTGAGAACGGAAGAAATTGAGGGGTGCAGGGGGGCCTTGGCCCACCATCACGGATTTCAGGTCGCGATTACTCCGAATCGAGAGCTGGGCTAACGCACGCCCTGCTGGCTTGAAGTCCGCTTACCGGGTCGACGCTCCTTCTTGCCGGCATACCACTTGCCTGGCGTAGCCCGCGAGCGATCTCCGCGCGAAGTTCCTTGATTCGCTCATTGAGCGCGTCCGCCTCGTGACCGTTCGTGCGCGAACCCAAGACACTCTGACGCTTGAAGTCGAGCGACCGAACAGCGGCAAGCGCAACTTGCGGTCGAGAAGACGTTGCCATCGTCACAAGCAGATCAAGCGCCTCGTCTCCACGCGCATTTCGAAGAGAATTTGCAGCCGTCTCGGCAATCACTGAGTCTTTGGAATGAACTGTGGCCTTGAGGTATGCGAAGTACTCCGCACTCCTCGATGGATCGCGCCCAATAAGTTCGCCGGCGAGCATTGCGCGATCCATATCGGTCAAGTCATTTCCTTCCCATTTCTGACGATACACAGCCACAGTGGCAACGTTGTAGGTTGCGAAATCCTGGTACAGCGTTTCCGGATCGAGCGTGTGCTCCGGAACACGGCTGCAAGCCGTGGGCAAGAGCGCTGCCATAAGTACAGGTACCAGGCCCTTGACCATCATATGAACTCCTTTGACGGCCCATCATCGTTCCAGCGGGCCGGGCTTCGCAAGCTCACTCCAACCAATGCCGTCAAGATAGGTCCAAGACTACGTGGCAATCCTTCCATGGAGCCCAGACTGTCAAGTATCTTCGCGAGAGCACAATAAAGTGCCGACGCTCGCCGCACCTCAGCTACTCCTATGAACAAGGTGACTCGCGGACAGCCCCTGTCCCCAACGGAAGCCCCACGACAGCCGCAACCCGGTCCGCAGCGCTAGCATGCAGCCATGGATGTCGCCGCCCTCAAACGCCATTGCCGGTCCCTGCCCGGGGTCACTGAAACGCTGCATGCCGCGCCGGCCAACATCCTGGTCTACGCGGTGGGCGGCAAGCGCTTCGCGCACTTCAAGACCAGTGAACCGGAGCGTTGGCGCTTCAGCGTGAAGGTCGCCAGCGAACGCTTCCTGGAGCTGACCGACCAGCCCGGCATCAAGCCGGCGCGCTGGCTGGGTCGCCAGCACTGGATCACCGTGGTGGACGTGGCGGCGATGCCGACCGCCCACCTGCGCGAGCTGGTGCGCTGGTCCTACCACCACGCCCTGTCCCGCCTGCCATTGCGCGAACAGCGGCGGATCGCGGCGGAGTAGCGGCATGAGCGGGCAGGCCACGGGAGCGGGGCTGGCATGTCCGGCGCCCCGACAAGGGAACGAAATGCTCCGATGCCCCGTGATGTCGATCTGGCACCCGCTGGTTCGTCTAAGGGAAGAACGCGCCCCGCCGTCGTACGGCGGGCGATCCGCACCACCCGACACCCCAGGAGACTGCCATGAACGTCAATCCCTACCTGATCCTCGACGGCAACTGCGAAGCCGCCTTCACCTTCTACGCCCAGGCCACCGGCGGCGAGCTGGGGCCGCTGATGCGCTTCGGCGAAACCCCCGGCTGCGACGACATGCCGGCCAGCCACAAGGACAAGATCATGCACACGCATGTGATGTTCGGGCAGACCGTGCTGATGGGCTCGGACAACCACCCGGCGCATCCCTACGACGGCGTGAAGGGCTGCTCGGTGTCGCTGTCGGTGGACAGCATTGCCGATGCGGAACGCATCTTCGCTGCGCTCTCCGAGGGTGGCCAGGTGACCATGGCGCTCGACCAGACTTTCTGGGCGGTGCGCTTCGGCATGCTGGTGGACAAGTTCGGCGTGCCTTGGATGATCAACTGCGAGAAGGATGCATGACCTGCGACCAGCGCGCGCATGAGCGCAAAGCGTCGGCGTTGCGATGCACTGCAGCTTTCCCGGGCCGCGGTGCCGTGGTCTGATGCGCGCCATGCAGACTTCAGCCACCCATCGCGCGATCGACGCTGTCTGGCGCATCGAATCGGCCCGCCTCATCGCCGGCCTGGCGCGCATGGTGCGCGACGTGGGCCTGGCCGAAGAACTCGCGCAGGATGCGCTGGTGGCCGCGCTGGAAACCTGGCCCGATGACGGCGTGCCGGACAATCCGGGGGCCTGGCTGATGACGACGGCCAAGCGACGCGCGATTGACCGGCTGCGCCGGCTGCAGCTGCTGGACCGCAAGCACCAGGAACTTGCGCACGAACTGGAAGACCAGCAGGACGACCGCCGGGCGCGCGAGGAAGATGCGCTGGACCACGACATCGACGACGACCTGCTGCGGCTGGTGTTCGTGTCGTGCCACCCCGTGCTGTCGATGGAGGCCCGCGTGGCGCTGACGCTGCGCCTGCTGTGCGGCCTGAGCACCGACGAGATCGCGCGTGCGTTCCTGGTACCCGAACCCACGGTGGCGCAGCGCATCGTGCGCGCCAAGCGCACGCTGTCGGAAGCCAACGTGCCGTTCGAGGTGCCGCGCGGCGCGGAGCTGCAGGAACGCCTGTCATCCGTGCTGGGCGTGGTGTACCTGGTCTTCAACGAAGGCTACTCGGCCACCAGCGGCGAACACTGGATGCGCCCGGCACTGTGCGAAGAAGCACTGCGCCTGGGCCGCATGCTGGCCGCGCTGGCACCGGGCGAGCCGGAAGTGCATGGACTGATCGCCCTGATGGAGATCCAGGCTTCGCGCCTGCATGCACGTGTTGGCCAGGACGGCGAGCCGGTGCTGCTGCTGGAACAGGACCGCGGCCGCTGGGACCACCTGCTGATCCAGCGCGGCCTGGCGGCGCTGGAACGCGCGGAGCAGCTGGGCGGCGCGTTCGGTCCCTATGCCCTGCAGGCCGCCATCGCCGCCTGTCATGGGCGTGCACGCACGGCGGAGGACACCGACTGGGCGCGCATCGCCACGCTGTATGCCGCGCTGGCGCAGGTGACGCCCTCGCCCGTGGTGGAACTGAACCGTGCCGTGGCGGTATCGATGGCCGCCGGCCCCGGCGCCGCGCTGCCGCTGGTGGACCGGCTGGGCGACGAGCCGGCGTTGAAGCAGTACCACCTGCTGCCCAGCGTACGTGGCGACCTGTTGTTCAAGCTGGGTCGCCACGATGAAGCACGCGCGGAGTTCGAACGTGCTGCCTCGATGACACGCAACGTGCGCGAGCAGGCCCTGTTGCGCGCACGCGCGCAAGAATGCATTTCCTCGTAATCAGCGACGGGGCGGTTACATCCAGCGCTTCAGGCGGATCTCCGGGCCGGCCACGGCGGCGGTCTGGTCGTAGGCCAGTTCGCGCAGTTCGGCCGAGGTGTACTTCACCAGATCGCTGACCTTCAGGCTGCGCCGGTCGCCCGCGCCGCCGGCGAGCATCCGCCGCCAGTTCTTGACCAGCGCGTAGGTGAACGCGCCGTGGTGGACCGCGCCATGCTCGTACTCGTAGGCGAACTCGCGCTCCTGGCAGGCATACAGCAGCAGCGGCATGTACGGGCCCTTGTGGCCGAGCGCCTTGCGCATCTCGCGCGCTTCGCCCAGCCGCAGCGTGCGCACCGGCAAGGCGTAGCCCAAGCGGCCACTCATGTCGCCGAGCGGCATGGTGTCCTCGTCCACCGCCTGCTTCTTGCGGTCGGCGACTTCCAGGTCGCGCGGCACCCACATCTGCCGGTCGGCGTTCCAGCACATCGCGCGGTGGCGGATGTCGTCGGGCGGATTGAGTCCGCGCATGCGCGCTGGCCCGCCCTTGGCCATGCCGCCGGAATGGCAGCAGTCCAGGATGATGCTGAAGTTGACGTCGTACGGCAGCTGCACGTAGCGCTCGAACAGCCAGTCGTCGGTGATGGCGGCCTCTTCCGTCCAGTCGAAGTCGTAAGGCACCAGCGTCTCGTCCATGCGGTCGACGCGATCACCCAGCCCGTAGGTGGGCAGCTGCGCGCCGTGACCGCTGTAGTAGAGGATGCGCTGGTCGCCGCTGCGCACGCCGTCGAGCAGCCAGTCCACGCGCTCGCGGATGCCGTCCGCGGTGGCACGGTCGTCCAGCACCACGCGGATGTCGCCGGCATCGAAACCCTGTTCCTGCAGCATGGCGCTCATCAGGAAGACATCGTTGACGCAGCCGGACAGGCGGTCGTCGGGATCGGGGTATTCGTTGATGCCGACCAGCAGCGCGCGCTTGCGCGGCGTGGCGACGCGGCGGGCGATGGGCTCCTGCTCGCGCATGGAGCGCGTGATGCGCGTGGTTGCGTCATTCAGTACATCGAACCACAGCGTGCTGACCGCCTGCGGATGCCGCAGGTATTCCTCGGCCGCGTGGTCGGCGTTGCCTGAAATGTCGAAGTGGGTGTCGACCTGGCGGAAATTGTCGGCGGCTATGCTGACGCGGGCGGTGAACACGGAATCGAAGCGGTTGTACAGGTGGTACCAGAACCGAGCCTTGTCGATCGCGCTCAGGCGGCCGGCCTGGTACTCGCCACGCACGAAGGGATTGCCGATCTGCGAACCCAGCGAGGCGAAGTATCGGCCAGCGGCCGCGGCACGGGTGTCCTCGTGGGTGAAGGTGTCGTAGCAGACCAGCGAGCCCAGGCTGTGGCCGAGCACGACGTGCGGCTTGGTCGCCTCGATACGCTGCACGAGGCGGTCACGCGTCTGCTTGCGGAACGCCGCGCTCTCGACCCATTTCACCACCATGCCGGCGGTATGCCGCAGCCGGGAATCGTCGCCGCGCGCGCGGCGGAACGGCGCGGTCACCCCATTGGCGATCAGCCGGGCGAGCGCCTCCAGCGTATCGCCCAGGCTGACCGGGTGCTGCGCGAAGATGTCGTCGTAGTGGCAATACTGGATATCCAGTTCGCGCGCGGGGTCCACCTGTGCACAGGCGTGGCGGATCGCGTCTTCCCACGCGAGCTGCCAGGGGCCTTGGGGCGGGTGCTGGCCCACGCCATGCACGCAGAGGATACGAAGTGCGGTTGCCATCGCGTCAGCCTCCTTTCACCGGGGGAAGGAACACCGCGACGCCCGCACGCCTCAGCATGCGGACAGGTCGCGATGACCGATCGGGGAGTATCGCGCCGGCCGACGGCATCGCGCCGTGACCGGGGAAGCATTCCGTTGCAGGCAGCGCCATGGTCCAGCTCCATCGGGGCTTGCCGGCAGGCGCACGCACCTGCCGGGCTCTACACCACCGAACGCCACGACCTCACCGGACAGGCCACCGCCGGTCGGGCAGTGGGCGGATGATGCTCAACGCCCGCCGAGGAAATCCTGCTTGCCCACCGGCACGCCGTTGTGGCGCAGGATGGCGTAGGCCGTCGTGACGTGGAAGTACACGTTCGGCGTCGCGAAGCCCAACAGGTAACCGCGTCCGTCGAACTTCAGGTCGCCGCGCGAGCGCGTCGGAACGGTCACCTCGCGGTCTTCGCTGCCTGCGAAGGCGGCTTCGTCGAACGTGCCCAGGTATTCGATGACGCGGGTCAGACGATCGTACAGTTCGGCAAAGCTGGTCTCGTTGTCCTCGAAACGCGGCGATTCGGTGCCGGTCAGGCGCGCCGCGCCGAATTTTGCGTTGTCGGTGGCGATCTGCACCTGCCGCACGAGCGGCAGCATGTCCGGATACAGGCGCGCCTGCAGCAGGACGTTCGCATCGAAGCCCCGCTCCTGGGCATAGGCCTCGCCCTTCTGCAGCACGTGCTTGAGGTTGCGCAGCGCGCGCGTGAAGACGGGAATGGAGGCCTGGTACATCGACAGGGTCTGGCTCATGGGCAACGGTCGCACATCGGGTGGGGAGGTGAGCATAGCCGCGACCGCGGCTCGTGATTAGCCGCCGCTTGCGGGAGAGTCCGTCCCGGATTCCGCCCTGATGCCGGAAGGGATGCGAATGCGGGGGAACTGGCAGGACATGGCATGCTTGCACCGACATTTCCCGCTTCGACATCGCCGCCATGCACGCCTGGTCCGACCTGATCCGCGACATTCCCGATTTTCCCAAGCCGGGCATCCTCTTCAAGGACATCACACCCGTGCTCGCGGATGCGCGTGGTTTTGCGGATGCGGTCGCCGCGATGGCGGAACCTTGGCGCAAGCAGCCGCTGCATGCCGTGGTCGGGGTGGAAGCGCGCGGTTTTATCCTGGGCGCGGCGCTGGCGCGGGAACTCGGTGTGGGATTCGTGCCGGTGCGCAAGCCGGGCAAATTGCCGGGCCACACCCTGTCACTGGATTACGGGCTGGAATACGGGCGCGACCGGCTGGAGATCCATGCCGATGCGTTACCGCAGGCCGCACCCGTCATCGTCGTGGACGACGTGCTGGCGACCGGCGGCACGCTGAAAGCCGCCATCCAGCTGGTGGAGCAACAGGGGGCACGGGTCGTCGGTGCAGCCGTGCTGGTGGAACTGGCGTTTCTGGCCGCCAGGGCCACGTGGCGCCATCCCGCGCCGCTCGTGGCGACCTTGTCCTACTGAGGCCATTCACGCCCTGCTGCAGTCACTCATGCGTCGACGCGCGTGACGTAGGCGCCGGTGGCGATGACCTGGAAGGTGTCGTTATCGATGCGCCGCACATCACTGCCATCTTCCATCACGTAGCGGAGCTGCGGAAGCGCCCCGTCCTTCCCCGCACGGGCCTTGTCGGTGGATTCCTCGCGACGGACCTGGATGCGGCAATGCCGCCCGTACTCGTCGCGGGCGGTGAACACGTGGGTACTCATGAGTGATTCCTGGTCGGAGATCGACAAAGGCTAGGCGCGCCGACGTTAAGGATCGCAAAGAAAAACGTGAGTATTCGATGAAACTTGCTGGCTCGTCCGCTGCCTGACGTGCGATTGAGAACGCGGGAAGAGGAGGGGGAGGCATTGCACCTCCCCCTCCGGGCGCCGTGGGCGCAATGCCGCCAGTGTGTCGGGCACTGGCGGCGAGTAACCGGACCCCTTGGGGAAAGAGACCGGTCCACCTAGCTGACAGACGGGGGAAACGCCTGTCAGATAGAGGGGGGCCGTTGCGTTGGGACAACGGCCAGTGTGCGTGGTCTAACTACCTTGCCGCGACTCGGGCGCTGCTACGTTCCATCCGGGGCCCGTCGTATCTGATGCGGCCCCGCAAGCCGCCGTCACCGCCTGACGGATGGCCGCCAGGCAAAGGCCATGCAACGCACGCACGTGGTCATCACTGTCACCGTGCACGATGACGGTGACATCCGCCTGCCTTACCCGGTGCGTTTCCATGATGACGCTGCTGTGCTGCACGGCATCCCAAGGGGCATCGCTTGTGGCGAGGTCTGCCGTGCACGCGGCAACGGCATTCATGCGGACCTCATCGCGCGACTGAGGTGCTTGGTGTTGTTGCGGGCCAGGTAACGGTCGACGAGGGCCTGCAGGTCGGCACGCCGCTGGTCGTCCGTCGGCAACGTCGCCATGACGTCGGCCCAGGTGCCGTCCTGCGACCACCGGATGAAACGCACGTAGATGCCATGCCACGAGCCGAACTCCCTTGGCAGGTCTGACCAGTACGCGCCGGTCTGCGACACCCAGAGCACCGCTTCGATGAAGCGTTTGGCGTTGCCCCCGTGGCGTGCGCGCGCCCCGATGCGGCCTGGCAGGCGCTCCAGCATGACGACCCATTCCGCCGGGGCCAGGCGCTGCATGACATGCCATTGGCTCATGGCGCGCGGACCGAGCCCGGTGGGGAGCGGACCGGACACAGGCCGGAAAGCGCCCGCATGCTCAGCCACATGCTCCATCAGCATTGATGCGATCGGTTCAGCGCGCATTGCAGTCACCGCCGCGTGTGGTCACTTCACCATGCATGTTCTTAGAACGACGATTACATTCGCGCAGCTGCACTGCGCTCGACAGGAAAAGAAACTCGAACAAACCGTAATCCCCCTTATTCGAATCCGATAGGCAGGTGCGTCCATGCGACCTTCCGTGGCCCGACAACGCCAGCGCCGGAAGACTCCACGCTCATGACCGAACCACCGCGTCGACCGCCATTCATCTGGCGTGCTTCACGGTCGTGCCACGCTTGCGAAATCCGCACAACACGCGTCTCATATGGTCAGGAATCGTGATATCGAGCACAGTCAGGACATGACTCGCCAGCCGCAGGATCCCGTGCGTACCGTCATGCCCGCGGATGAGCCGGCGTGCATCGGCGATGCGGCCATGGATGACGTGCGTCGCGAGTCCGTCACCCAGTTGCTGAACCACGCCCAAGGGGGACATTCCGACGCGTGGGATCGCATATACGCGCTGCTCTACCAGGACCTGCATCGCATCGCGCGTTCACAGATCCGGCAGCAGCGGCGCGGGCATTCGCGTTCGCCGACTTCGCTGATCAGCGAAACCTGGCTGCGTCTGGCCAGCGCCGATTTCAGTGTGGAGAACCGGTCCCACCTGGTGGCCCTGATCGCCCGCGCCATGCGCTTCGTCCTGCTCGACGAGGCACGTCGCGCACTGGCGGAAAAGCGCGGAGACGGGGTGGAGGTGTTGACGCTTGACGAAACCAACGAACCCGGGCACCAGGTGCAGCTGGAACAGCTACTGATCCTGGACCAGGCGCTCAACGATCTGGCAACGGTCGACGCGCGCCTGGCGCAGGTGGTTGAACTGCGTTACTTCGGTGGGCTCAGCGAGCAGGAAATCGCCGACGTGCTCAAGGTGACCGAACGCACCGTCAGGCGCGACTGGCGCAAGGCACGTGCGTTCCTGTTCAGCCACCTGGGTGGGGAGGCAGCCGACGACGCGCCACCCGGCGCCTGAGATCGGCGGGGCCGTCCGGGCCGTCAAGCGACAACAGGGGAACGCAGATGATGGCGCGGCGTATCCGGCACACCCCATTTCCGTCGCCCGGACAAGGCTGCCGTGGCCCGGTGGCATCCCCGGTGTCCGCTTGGCACGTTTCGCTGCGAATGTGTTTCATGTTGGCCGGCCGCAGCCCCCTTCGCACCGGCCCGACCCTCGTCCCTGCTTTGCCCCGGGCGGCAATGCCCTGCGCACGATTCCTCGACTCCCCGGCTTCGAACATTTACACCATGTTCCCAAGTAGCGTCCATCGCGATGCCTAACGCCAAAGCCCATGCCTTGGAGTTGTTCGACGAATTCGCGGACATGCCGCATCACCGGCAGTCGCGGGCGCTGGCGCAGTTGAAGCAGGACGATCCTGCGCTGCATGACGCGCTGGTGGAACTGCTGGTGGCGGACGCCGTGGAGCATCCACTGGACGCTCCTCCCTTCGGCGTCCTTTCCGCCAGCGAGCCCGCGGACGCCCTGCTGGACGGCAGCCAGCCGGAATCCCGCCTGGGGACTCAGTTGGGCGCCTGGCGCATCGAACAATTGCTCGATGTGGGAGGCATGGGCACGGTGTACGAAGCACGTCGCGCCGATGGCCACTACCAGCAACGCGTGGCGTTGAAGTGCATCCGCGCGGAGCTGTCCTCGCCCGCGCTCATCGCCGCCTTCCTCAGTGAGCGAAACCACCTGGCGCAGCTGGAACACCCGCATATCGCCACGCTGATCGATGGTGGCGTCGAAGCCAACGGGCTTCCCTGGTTCGCGATGCGCTTTATCGATGGCGTTTCCATCGACCAGTGGTGCGACCAGCGTGAAGCGGGCATCCGGCAGCGCATAAGACTGCTGATCCAGGCCTGCGATGCCTTGGCGTACGCGCACCAGCAGCAGGTGCTGCACCAGGACCTCAAGCCTTCCAATCTGCTGGTGACGCCGCAGGGACATGTTTTCCTCGTCGATTTCGGTCTGTCCGTGACGCTGGGCCACGGCGTATCGAACGCGCCTCGCATCGCCATTTCCAACGGCTACGCCGCACCGGAGGTGCATGCCGGCGCACCCGCCACCGTTGCCGGCGATGTGTACGCGATGGGCGTGGTCATGTACCGATTGCTGTGCGCGGAATGGCCCGCGCCGCTGCACCCCGTGCATGCACGCATCATGCGTCCCGAGACCCCGAGCCCGCGCCATATGGTGGAATTGCTCGAGCATGCGGCCAGCGCGGTGGCGCGCATGCGCGGGCGCGGGAACAACCGTCGACTGGTACGCGAAGTGGCCGGCGACCTGGATGCCATCGCGTGGAAATGCGTGGCCATCGATCCCACCCAGCGCTACCAGAGCGCCACCGAGCTACGCGATGAGCTGCAGCGCTGGCTTCAGCACCGCCCCGTCGCGGCACGGGCGGGCGGCTGGGGCTACCGGACCCAGCGCTTCCTGCGGCGCAACGCGATCACCGCCACGCTGGGAAGTGCGGTCGGACTCTCGTTGCTGGGCGGGCTCGGCGTGGCGACGTGGCAATTCCGGCGAGGCGCCGACGAAAGCGAAGCCGCGCGCCAGATCGGCGACCTGTTCGAGCAGATGCTGGGCACGGCCACGCTGTCGGGCCTCAGCGACACACGTGTTCCCCCCCAGCAGCTGCTGGCCGAAACCGAGGCGCGGCTGCGGTCGCAGTCATTGGAAGGCCAGCCGGCGCTCAAGGCGCGCGCCCTCTCCACGCTGGCCCGCAGTTATGCAGCGATGGGCAACTATCCGCATGCGCTGCGGCTTGCGACCGAGGCCAGCCAGCTCGATTCGGATGACCCGCAGCAGAGTCTGGAGACCAGCGCGACGCTGGCATCGCTGCTCAACCTGCAGGCCCGCCATGCGGAAGCCCGTGATGCGGCACTGGCCGGCATCCAGCAGAACGAGCGACTCGACGGCGACACCGGCCTGGCGGACATCCGTCTGCTCACCGAACTTGCACGCGCGCACTGGGGCCTGTCCGAGCACGACGTCGCACTGGCGACGCTGGCGATGGGATTGCAGGCCGCGCAGTCGCTGCGTGCCGACAGCCTGGCGCAACCCATGGCAGAACTGCTCACCCTGCGCGGCCAATGGCAGGGCCAACGCCTGCAGTTGAAGGAAGCCCAGCACGACCTGCAACGCGCCGTGGCGCTGTCGGAGCAGACGCATCCGTTGGTCGCCGATGCTGCGCGCGAGCAGCTGGTCGAGATCACCTCGCGCCTGGGCCAGCAGGAAAGTGCCATCGCGCTGGCGAGACTCCTGCTTGAGCATCGCCAGCAGCGTCTCGGCAAAGAGCACCCGGATACCGCACGCAGCTGGCGCGTCCTTGCCGAGCAGCACTACCGGTTCAACCAGTACGCAGAGGCGCGGCACGCATTGGGCAATGCCAGCACGCTCCTGATGGCTACCTTCGGCGCAGAACACCCCGAGTACGCCAAGGCACTCGGTCTGCAGGCGCGACTGGCATCCCGCCAGTCGCCCGGAAGCGGCGTGCCGCAGGCACGCGACACCATTGCCTTGCTTGAACGGGCGCTCGGACCTCTCCACGTCCAAACGCTGCAGGCGAAGGAAGATCTGGCCAACCAGCTTTTGGATGCCTTGCCCGCGCACCAGGCCCCTCCCGCCTCCGCGCCCATCAACGAAGCCATCGGCCTGCTGGAAGAAGGCACGCGGGCGGCGCAGCAGCGCAAGCTGCCCATGCCGGAGCGAAAACTGGCGCTGGCGCGCGCCTTGATCCTTCGAAACAGGACCCACGCCGACGGCACCTCCGACCTGCCCGCCGCCGAGAGCATGCTGCAGGAAGCGTTGGTGGAATCACGCCGCTACCTGGGGGCACAGCATCCGACCACCCTGCGCGTGCGCAACGCCCTGATGCAGCTGCGCATGCCGTCGTACGCCCACCCGTAGCCCGACGCCGACCGGCGGCGTCCCCCGTGGCAGGCCGGACGACCGCACCGCACGCAGGTGCAATCCACGCCGAAGCCGCTGCGCCACCCTGTGTCACCACTGTGGGCACCTTCTCGGAGTTCCCATGTCCAGCCCCGATACCGGCTATCCCGCCGGGCGCACCGCGCTGCTGTTCGTCGATCCATACAACGACTTCCTGGCCGAAGGCGGCAAGCTGTGGCCGCTGGTGTCCGAGGTTGCCCGCAGCGTCGACTTGCATGCGCACCTGCGCGCGATCTGTACCACGGTCCGCGAAGCCGGCCTCCCTGTCTTCATCGTACCGCATCATCGCGCGGAGCCCGATGACTTCCGTGGCTGGGACCACCCCACCCCTTACCAGCTGGGCGCCTCGCGGGTGCAGCCCTTCGCCAAAGGCAGCTGGGGCGGCGAATGGCATCCGGAGTTCGCCCCGCAGCCCGGCGACATCGTGGTGAAGGAGCATTGGGGCTCCAGCGGCTTCGCCAACACCGACCTGGACTACCTGCTGAAGCAGCATCGGATCAGCCACCTGATCCTGGTCGGCCTGATCGCCAATACCTGCATCGAGACCACCGCACGCTTCGCCGCCGAACTCGGCTACCACGTCACCCTCGTGCGCGACGCGACCGCGGCGGCGAGTACGGCCGCGATGCACGCGGCGCACGAGATCAATGCACCCACCTTCGCCCACCGCATACTGACCACGGCGGAACTGCTGAAGGCGCTGTGCACGCCTTCGTAACCCGGCGCCCCCCATCGTTCGCCCCGACCTCAAGGAGATCACCATGGAACTTGCTTCTGCCGTCGTGCTTGTCACCGGTGCCAACCGCGGATTGGGCCACGCGCTGGTGGAGGCGTTCCTGCAGGCCGGCGCGGCCAAGGTCTACGCGGGTGCGCGCGATCCCGCCACCGTCACGGCCACGGGCGCAATACCAGTCGCGCTGGACATCACCTCCCCCGACACCATCACGCGCGCCGCGCAGGCGTGTGGTGATGTCAACGTGGTCGTCAACAACGCCGGCATCGCGCGCCGCACCTTCAGCCTGAAAGCAGACACGCTGGCGGACATGCGCGCGGAAATGGATACGAACTACTGGGGGCCGCTGTCGATGGCACAGGCATTCGCGCCCGTGCTTGCGCGCAACGGCGGGGGTGCCCTGGTCAACATCCTGTCGGTGCTCAGTTGGCTCAGCGTGCCTGGCACCGCCGGTTACAGCGCCTCCAAGGCCGCCATGTGGTCGATGACCAACGGCCTGCGCAACGACCTGGCCGCGCAGGGTACGCAGGTCGTCGGTCTGCATGTCGGCTACATGGACACCGACATGACCGCCGGCGTCGACGCACCCAAGGCCAGTCCCGCCGAGGTTGCCCAGCAGGTGGTGGACGCGTTGCGGAACGGTCGTCGTGAAATCCTTGCGGATGCGCTCAGCCAGCAGGTGAAGGCCGGCCTGTCCGCACCCGAGGCGGTCTACCTGCATCCGGCTGGCGAAGCCTGACAGACAGCCGCGTTAGGCCTGACGAGCGCGTGGCTGGCGCAACGCCCACGCGGCGCCAAGCCATGTCTGCAAGGGCGGGCACAGCAGCAGGCCCGCGCTGAACCATCGGGGCCAGTCGTTCCCCAGCATCCGCACCGCCTGCACATGAATCGCCAGCATCACCACGAACAGGAAGACCGCATGCGGGCGCCGTGCGCATGGCGCAAGCTTCACGACCAGCCAGTTCGCGGCCACGCCGGCAATGAGCACCCATGCCAGATCCCATGACAGGCGCTGATCACCGCCGGAAGCAAGCCCGATCGCATCGCCGAGTTGGCCACCCGCCTCGTTCACCAGCGGCACCATGGCCAAGGCGAGCACGAAGGCGACGCAGGATCGCAGCGCGATCACTGCGCCCCGTTTGAAACCGATGCGTCCCCTGTGGGTATCCAAGGCAACCGGCAGCGGCGTCAGAGCTTGCCTTCCGAACCGGTATACGCCGCGCCCTGCACGTTGCCCTGCTCATCGGACAGGCAGGACCACGGCGCATCCGCGCCGGGCACCTGCACGGTGACGCCCACGCCGGCCTCCGCCCACAGCACCTCGGTGGCCGTCAGCGCGGACAGCGCCACGCCGGTCGCCTTGGCCACCGCCGCCAGGCAGGCATCGCGCGCCACCGGATAATCGTCGCCGACCCCTGCAGAGGCAGCAGGCACGGCAGGTGGCGGGGCTGCAGGCGTCGCGGGGGCAGCGGGGCCAGCCGACACAGCGGGTTCCGCCTCGACGGCAGGTGCCGCAGCGACGTCTTCCCGCTTGCCGCAGCCTGCCAGCAGCAAGGACACACTGACCGATACGAGCATGGCAATGGACTTCTTCATGGCGCACATCTCCGGGCGGACGTTGTAGCGCATGCTAGCCGCAGCCCGTTCATCGCGGGTGAAACAACGGGACGCGGCTTCGTTCAGTGCTGCGCGGCGGCGGCGGCGCGCATCTCTTCTTCGGAGGCGGCGCGGTGGCCGTAGCTCAGCACGCGTGTCATGCGCCACGCCTCGCCTTCCCTGCGCCACACCATGACGAACTTCGCCACGCCTTCGCACTGGCCGCTCGCGCGCTGGCAGAAGCGATGCTCGCCTTCCTCCACCGCGCCGAAATCCTTGATGGGGTAGATGCGCAACGTGCCGGGTATGAGCTCACGGCGGACCTTCCCGCAGATGTACTTGCGCGTGCCCTCCACCACGTCCTCGCGGGTCCACGTAACGCCGCCGTTGTCGTGGTAGAACTCCACGTCCGGCACGAAGTAGGTCGCGAACGTCTCCAGGTCGCAACGGTTGTAGGCGTCGAAGACCGTGCGATCCAGGGCAGCCACCGTATCGAACAGCGGGCCGGACGTACCGCTGGCGGCATCCGTGTCCGCGGCGCTGGCTGTAGAAGGCAGCATCAGGCAGGCAAGCAGCAGCGGGGCGGCGATCTTCATGCAGGCGACACCGTGGATGGCAGAGGCCCCAGCTTATCCGAACGCTGCGTGCACCCTCCCCTGCCATGCGGCCACCTGCCGGAGGTCACGGATCACGCCGTGACGGACTGTGCCAGCCAGGTGGCGTAGCGCGTCGGCATCAACCGTGCATCCGCGCCGGGCATCAGTGAGCGATCATCCAGCACCACGCCGAAATAGGGCACCGCGGCGTTGGCCACCACCGCGCTGGCATCATGCTTCGCGCGCAGATAGTCGCCGACGAAATCGGACAAGGGGCGCGACTCCGGGCCTGCCACCTCGCGGATGCCGTTGACCGGTGCGGCCAGCGCCGCTTCAGCCACCGCCGCGGCCACGTCTTGCGCGGCCATCGGCTGCATGGGGGCGGTCGACAGGTGCACGGCGCCATCCCGCATGCCCGCCTGCGCGATGGCGCCCATGAACTCGAAGAACTGCGTCGCACGCAGGAGGGTGTAAGGCACCGGTGAGGCCTGGATCAGCGCCTCCTGCGCCAGCTTGGCGCGGAAGTAGCCGCTGCCCGGCAATCGCTCGGTGCCCACTACCGACAGCGCCACGTGGTGCTTTACGCCCGCGGCGATTTCCGCGGCCGACAGATGGCGACCCGCGGCCTGGAAGAAATCCATCGCCGCCTGGTCCTCGAACGAGGGTGCGTTCGCCACATCCACCACCACCGCAGCGCCGACAAGTGCATCGGCCAGTCCTTCGCCGGTGACGGCATTGACGCCGGTGGAGGGTGCGCCTGCCACCACCTCATGTCCCTGCGCGCGCAGCGTGCCGACCACCTTGCTGCCGATCAGTCCGGTACCGCCGATGACCACGATCTTCATGTCCCGCTCCTGTGCTGGGGAAGTCGCACGCGACGCGCCGTGCCCCGCTGCTGCATGCCAGGACGGGCCAGGGCGCACGGGCGTGACAGCCGGGGCCGGGGCACCTCCCCCTGCCGCGTCGGTTTGCCGGCGCCATGGCACGGGCGCACACGTGGGATGCGGAGTGCATCGCATTCCGTGTCACGGTCTACTGGTAGCAGGGCGGCCGGAACACGGCCGCCTGCCACCAGCAACGGAATTTGCGACCGCGTTGGCACACGTCGCACCCCGGGGAATCGCTAGCATGGCGGCCACGGGCCACCGTCAGGCCCTGATTTCCGTGCAAGGAGCACGCATGAACACATCCGCGATCACCGGCCTGGCCGGCACCTGGCAGCTGCTGCCGGACCAGTGCGACTACCAGTTGGGCAGGCCGCCACGCAGCGCCCGCTACCGGCTGGGCTACGACGCCGACGGCACGTTGTCGATCGCCTCGGAGTGGGTCAGTGCCAATGGGCAGCGCTATCGCGTCGCATTCGACGGACCTGTCGACGGCAAGCCGCACGCGTACCACAGCACGCCGCTGGTGGATGCGCTGAGTTTCGAATCCGTGTCGCCCACGCAGCTGCATTCGGCCACCTGGCACGAGGGTCGGCAGGTGCAGTGGTCCGAGCGCGAGCTGGTCGATCAGGACACCCTGGTCATCCGCATGCACGGCCACCTGAGCAACGGGCGCCCATACACCAACGTGGGTGTGTACCGCCGCCAGGCGGCCTGAAGACAGGGCATCACGCCCACGGGTTCTCCACACCCCCTACCTGCTGGCGGCTTCTACCCGGAATGGCAGGTTGGCGTAGGCCGCGTGGCCTTGGCCATCGTGGACTTCCACGAACAGGCGATAGTTGCCCGGCGTGCCCGGCGCGTTGAAGCGCAGGCCGCCTTTTCCGTCTTCCTGCATGCGCACCCGCACGCGTGGCGGCACGTCTTCGCGATCGCCGCCGATCGTCTTGGCCACACTCTCGTGCAATACCGTCCAGCGGTAACGCAGGGCATCGCCGTCGCTGTCTTCGGCATCGGCCTGCGCCAGGTATGACGCCCCCGGTTGCAGCGTGATGCTGTCGGCCGCCCGGCGACCGTCCAGCGTGAGCGGCGTGATGGAAGGCGCGCGGTTGGCGGGCCAGCGTCCGGTCCAGACATACTCCATGGCATCCACGGCGGGCGTGCTTTCGCCACCCGGCAGGAACAGGCCGTACCACGTCGGCGTGCGCTCCTGCTTGTTGCCCCAGAGGAACACGTACGAGCCCAGGCCCTGCACGGTATCGCGCGCGATCACCTGTTCGTAGCGCTGTTGCAGCAACTGCGCCTTGCGTGAGGCATCGTCCTCGATGGGCGCCTGCCATGCCGTCAACGGACTTTCCCAGTGCCCGGTCGGACCCCATTCGGTCACGATGTACGGACCGGTCCATCGGCTGGCGCGCAGCTTGTCCGGCAGCGCCCCGATGTCGCCATACAGCTGGATGCCGATCAGGTCCAGCGATCCGGCACGCGTCTTCAGCAGGTCGATCAGCTTCGCGTCGAATCCCGCCACCGTGGTCATCACCGGATGGTGGGGGTCGACTTCGTGGATCGTGTCGGCGATCTGCCCGACGGCATTCCAAACCTTTGGGTTGGAATACTCCAGGTTGAGCTCGTTGCCCACCACCCACATCAGCACGGCGGGATGATCCTGGTAGAGCTGCACTTCGGCGCGGATGCGCTGCAGCTGGCGGGCGACCGCCGCGTCATCGTCGTAGTCGAAGCCGTGGCGTTCGTTGCCCACCTCGATGCCCATTGCCACCTTCAGACCGTTGCGCTGTGCACGGTCCAGCATCCCACGCACTTTCACGTGATCCGTGCCCGTGCTCCAGGTGCGGAAGGAGTTGCCGCCACGCGCAGCGAGTTCTTCCTGGCTGCCGCTCGCCAGCCCGGCCCCCTTCACATGAAAAGGCTTCCCGTCCACTAGCAGGCGGTAGCGACCATCCTGCTGCTCGATGCTTACCTGCGAAGGTCCAGTCTTGGCGGATGATTGCGCGGACACCAAGGGCGACAAGCAGCACAGCGACAACATCAGGACCAGCGAGCGAACGGACATGCGGAGAGAAGTCCTGCGAGAGTGGACACCCATGCCCGCCGAATCCTGCACGAGCCGCTGCATCATGCCATGTGGCAAGGTGCACCGTGATCGGGCACGACGCCCCGTTGTCGCCCGCGGATTACACTTGCACGCTCACCGTCGCTGCACACCCGGGGCAGCGCCCTCTTCATCGCCCTTCCAGGAAACGTCATGCGGAAAGCAAGGACACGATCGGCGCAGGTCGCGGCATTGGCGCTCTGCCTCGTCTTGGTGGGCCAGCATGCATCGGCCCAGGACAGCCGCGATGCCGACACACGCGCGCCGCAGCTCGATGCGTTGTCGCCGGAAGTGAAACAGGAGATCAACCAGTTGGCCCAGGGCCTCACTCGTGTCCAGCAGGAGGATGTGCCCCTGGCTTGCGGCAAGGCCGTGGAGAACGCCCGCTGGGGCGTGGAAACCATGCTGGAAGTGGGCGAGCGCAACATGCAGGGCGGCTATCTGGCGCGCGCGGATTACGAAGCCACGGCCAAGCCACTCAATGCGCTGCTCGCCCAGTTGACGCTGGCGGACTGCGAGTCCGCCACTGGCACGCGCCGCGATTTCTACCAGTGCATGTCCAGTGACTACAACCATGTCTATGCCTGCGGCAAGGCGCACCCGTTCGAGCACTGATGCACGCCTTCCGCATTGACCATTGACGATGCGGGCGGCACCCTGTCGGCATGTGGATGATGAACCTGCCCGCTTCCATCACCGTGTCGCCCACGCCGCAGATGGCGCGCATCGTGGCGACGCCCACTTGGTTGCCGGACTGGATGCGCCACTGGACGGAAGTCGCCGTGCCCATGGCCGAAGCGCTGGTGATCCTGCTGGCAGCCTGGCTTCTGCGGCGCGTGCTGCGCGGTGTGCTGCATCGTTTGGGCGATCGCTACCGCCTGCCGGCCGAAGTGACCATAAGTGCGCGCCGCCTGACCGGCGTGATCATCTACGCCTCGGCCGGCATGCTGGCGCTGGGGCGTCTAGGCGTGTCCAGCAGCGTGCTGTGGACCGCCCTGACCGGCTTCACCGCGGTGGCCGCAGTTGCCTTCTTCGCCGCCTGGAGCGTGCTGTCCAACATCTTCTGCAGCGTGCTGATCCTGACCACGCGCCCGTTCCGCGTACACGACCACATCGAACTGCTGGAGAACGGCGACAAACCCGGCCTGCGCGGGCGCGTGATCGACATCAACCTGCTGTACACCACGCTGCTGGAGGATGACGCACGTGGTGACACCGTGCTGCAGATCCCCAACAGCCAGTTTTTCCAGCGCACGACCCGCCGCTGGCGGTCGGGCGCACCGCCGACTGGCTCGGCGCCGGAGTAGCTGCGTCCCGTCCAGCCCGTGACCCGGGCCTTCGTCCTGCTGTGCTATCTTCCCGCCGACGATCCCAAAGGAGAACGCGTATGCGCATTGCCTCCCTGTCGCTGATCGCATCATCGCTCCTCCGCACCCGTCTGGCGCTACTCCTGCTGCTGGCCCTGGCCGCCGTGCTCATCGGGCTGCCGGCTGTCGCGCAGACGCTTCCGAAGGCCACCGTCTCCAAATCCGCCACCCAGCTGCCCGGCGCGCGCTATGCCTGGGTCGCCATGCCGCCCCGCCTGGCTGCCGAGTCCGACGCACGCGTGCAGGATGCGTCGTTCCGCAAGCAGTTGCAGGCGGCCCTGGACAAGGCGCTGCAGGCCAAGGGATATCGCCTGGTGCCTGCGTCACAGGCGGACGTCCTGGTGGCCTATCGGGTTGGCATCCGCGATCTCGAGCAACAGCTGGTCAGGGAACAGCCGGCCTCGGCGACGCCGCAGTCCGCGATGGCCTGCACGGCGGATGGATGCTCGCAACTGGTGATCCGCAGTGATGCGGGCACGCCGGTGCTCAGTCCGCGCGTCAAGCACGAGACCGAAGGCGGCCTGCAGGTAGAGGTGCTCGAGCCGCGCGAGATCCGCGTGGTGTGGCGCGCCACCCAGCGCGGCGCGGTCAAACGCGGTGCAGTAACGCAGGCACGGCTGGATGCGCTGGCCCGCAATGTGCTGGCGGAATTGCCTGCCGCGAAATAGTCGGGCGCGCGACGGAGGACGGCAGTCCCCGGCGCAGCGTCGGGCACAATGGGGCCTGCCCGTTCCCTGCACAGAGACATGCCACGATGATGCGAGTCCGCTGCCTGCTGCCGTGCCTGCTGGTCGGCCTGTGGCTATCCGATGCCAGCGCGCAACCGAAGGCGCCACGCACCTACGAGCGCGCCATCGCCGCAGGCTACAAGGCCTTGACCCTGTGCAGCGGAATATTCAACGCCGGCCGCGATGAGGCGCAGCTCGCGACCCTTGAACTGAAGGGCATCTATCCGGAGTACGACACCTTGGTGCCGCTGCTCACTGCGACGGTGGACCGCGAACGCAAGCGCGTGTCGGTGCCATTCGACGATGCGCAACCGCCGCGCATCGCGACGTGGCGCCCCCATGTGGGCTGCACGCAACTTCCCATCGGCGCAGGCACGGAAGCGATCAACACGCTGCCGCGGTTCGACGCTACCGCACCTGCGCTGGACGACAGGCCCTGGCCGCTGGGGGACCGCAACGCAACGGGGCGCTTGAAGGGCGACCGTCGTGCTTTCGACGACGTGGTGAAGAACGCGTTCGACGGCAACCATTTCGGCGAAGGCAGCCAGACCACCGGCGTCATCGTCCTGCAGCACGGGCGCATCGTCGGCGAGCGCTATCGCGATGGTTTCGGCCCGCATGTCTCGCAGCGCACCTGGTCCGTGGCCAAGAGCCTGGCGGGCACGCTGGTGGGCATTGCCTCGGGCGAAGGCAGGATCGATCCCGCCCGCCCTGCCGCGCTCGCGGCCTGGCAGGCCCCCGGCGATCCGCGCGCGGCCATCACCACCGACCAGCTGTTGCGAATGGCCAGTGGCCTGACCAGCACCACGGCCGGCAACCGGACCGATGCACTCTACTTCGGCGGCGCCACCGTCGACCAGGAAGCGACCAGCTGGCCGCTGCTTGCATTGCCCGGCACGACGTACCGTTACGCCAACAACGACACCGTGCTCGCGGTGCGCGCACTGCGCGAACGCATCGGCGACGACGCCCAGGCACTTGCGTATCCCTTCACCGCGTTGCTGTGGAAGATCGGCATGACGCGCACGGTTCCCGAGACCGATTGGCGCGGCAACTACATCCTGTCCAGCCAAGTGTGGACCACCGCGCGCGACCTGGCGCGCTGGGGGCTGCTTTACCAGGATGACGGTGTTTTCCAGGGACAGCGCATCCTTCCGGAAGGCTGGGTGAAGTACGCCACCACGCCGGCCGGCCCGCAGCCGCCCACTGGCGAGTTCGGTTACGGTGCCACGCTGTGGCTGCTCGCGAAGTCGCGGGGCGTTCCGGCCGATGCCTTCGGCGCGTTCGGCAACCGTGGCCAGTTCGTCATCGTGGTGCCCAGTCGCCAGGTCGTCATCGTCCGGCGCGGCGAAGATCCTGCCGGCGCGCGCTTCGATATCGCCCGCTTCACCGCCGGGATACTGGCAACGCTGGACTGAGCGCCGCGTATCTCAGGTGCGGGCGGCGCAGGCCACGATGGCAGGCCGTACCGATGACTGCGCGGTGCGACGCGCCCAGAGGTAAATCAGCAGACCCGCCAACGCCATCGCTGCGCCGACGTAACCGGTCGATGTCCAGCCGTATCCGGCGGTGATGGCCATGCCGCCAAGCCAGGGACCCAAGGCATTGGCCGTGTTGAATGCGGCGTGGTGCGACGCGGCCGCGAGCGTCTGCGCTTCGCCTGCCACGTCCATCAGGTGCGACTGCAGGATCGGCCCCAGCGCGCCCATCAGGCCGATGGCCACCGTGGCCAGCAGGATCGTCGGCAAGCTGTGCGCCATCATCGGGAACAGCAGCAGCACGACGATGGCCCACGCGAGCACCACCCACGCCCCACGCAACTTCATGCGGTCGAACAGCCAACCTCCGGCGAAGTTGCCGATCACGCCACCCACGCCGAAGCCAGCCAGCCCCAGCGGAATCCACGCGGCCGGGACACGCGTCACTTCCAGCATGGTCGGCGCCAGATAGCTGAAGACCGAGAACATGCCCGCGAATCCGATCGCACCGATGCCCAATGCCTGCCAGACCGGCAGGCGATTGAACGCCCGAAGTTCATCCAGCGGTTTCGCCTTCGCGCCATCCACACCCGCCGGCAGCCAGACCATCAACAGCAGCGCCGTGATGACCGCGATCAGGGCGACGGCCGCATAGATCCATCGCCAGTCGACCACCTGGCCCAGCCAGGTCGCCAGCGGATTGCCGATCAGGATCGCCAGGGTCAGGCCCAGCATCACCAGGCTGACGGCGCGCCCACGCTTGTCCGGCGGGCTGATCGCCACGGCCGTCAACGCGGCCACGCCGAAGTACGCGCCATGCGGCAAGCCGGCGATGAAGCGGAACACCAGCAGGCTGCCGTAGTCTGGCCCCAGCGCGCTGGCCAGGTTGCCCAGCGCGTAGAACGCCATCAACGCCAGCAGCAACGTCTTGCGCTTCCAACCCGCACCGATGATCGCCAGCAACGGCGCGCCCACCACCACGCCCAGCGCATACGCGCTGATCAGGTGGCCGACCTGCGGCTCGGTTACGCCCAGCGAGGCCACCATGTTGGGCATCAGCCCCATGCTGGCGAACTCGCTGGTACCGATGGCAAAGCCACCCAGCGTCAACGCGAACAGGATCAACCCGACCTGGCGCGCGGTCAGTTCGGGGACAAGGGAAGGATCAGGGGGCGAAACGGAAACAGACGTCATGCCCCATTATGCTGCGTTGCAGCAGCGGGGTCGATCCCGCTGCTGGAACGCTGCATTGACCCTGCGCCCCGCAAGGACGCGCAGGGTTCCTTGCAGAATCAGCGCGTCTGCACGCAGTTCTGCAGCCACAGCACGCGCTTGAAGTCGTCATAGCGCAGGAACTGTCCCTTGAACGTCACCTTGTCGCCCTTGCGGAACGTCAGCACGTTGGCCAGCTGGTTGGGGCGGAACAGGCAGGCAACGCCCACGCGGGGCTCGCTGTCGCCCGGCACCTGGATCAGCACCTTGCTCTGGTCGGGAATCTCGAACGAGACGTTGTATTCCTCGCCGTCCTCCTGGACGTAGTCCACGCGGCCGCGCAGCGCATAGTTGCGGCCCTTGTGGCGCGCGGTGACGGCCACGGCGTTGCCCTTGGCTTCGCGCGCGATCTCGCGTGAGAACACGTACACGTCCTTGACCGTGACGTCGGCGTTGTTCTGTGTCTTGGCACCCTGTGCCGCGGCGGCACGGCCTTCCTTGCCCCCCTTCAGCTTGGCGAACAGCGTGCACATGTAGGGGCGCATCGCGTCGGCCTTGGCCATCTGGCCCTTCTCGGTCTTGACCGTCATCTGCACGGTTGCATCCTTGCCACTGGCACTGACGTTGATCAGCGTGGGAATCGCGCGCGTGGTGCCGGTGGAGCGCTGCTCGACCAGCATGGTGCCGGTTTCCGCATCCTCGGTGATCACGTCCATCTTTTCGGCGATCATGATGCCGCGCACCTGACCGAGCGCATCGGCGACGGACAGGTCCTTGACGGTGACGCGGCTGGAGAAGTCCGTGCCGGAGAAGATACTGCCGGACTTGCTGAAATTGTCTTCGCATTCGCCTGCCCAGGCAGTGGGTGCGGCGCCCGCCAGGACAAGGGTGAGCGCGGCAAGAAGCTTATGGGTCATGTGATCCTCACGTATGGAATGAATGCCGGGGTGGGTACGACGGCCGGTGCATCCCGCCCGCGCCAGACCCGATCCCCGCTGCATTCTGGCAATCACCAGCGCCCGCCACAAGCGATCCACCGCTTGTTTGGGATGACACCGCGACACCCGTCGCCGCGCAAGAATTTCACATCACCGTGGTACGCGGGATGCATGCCGTCGAACGAATGCCACACGGGCGGACACCTGTCATGGCCGGTGTGGCAGCGTCGCGCCGACGCTCTCCTGCACGGCTTCGAGACGCTGCCTTCCACCTTCGGCGTTCACACGCCATGGGGTTCCCGCTTCATACAGCGCAGCCTGTGGCAGCTGCCCGGCGTGATGGATGCCCAGCCGCAACAGCATGCCGTCCTGCTCCAGCACGATGTCGGGCACCAAGCTGTGGCCGATCGCCACGCGCTTCACTTCGAAACGCGCGAGCACGTGTTGCAGGTGCGCGAGGGGGTCGGCCTCCTCGACATGTTTCGGATCTTCGGCCAACGCCATGCCGCGGTACCACGTCACGCCGCTGCGTCCCAGCACCGGACGCGCCTGTCCGGGCAGCGATTTCACCTCGACATCCAGATGGCGACGCGCCACGGCGTTGGCGGCGGCGATGTCGAGCCGCGTGTCCATGAACACCTGGCTGACGCCGCCGTGCACGAACAGGTGATCGCCCACCCGCGCGATCACCGGCTTGCTGCGCAGCCACGCACCCAGCACGCTGTCGTGCGCGAACAGACGGTGGTGGCCATCCTCACCCAAGGCCCGGGCGGTGGCGACCAGGTGGCGTGGCCAGTACTTGGTGCGGCCGGCAATACCGAGCTGCTCGTGGTTCCCCAACACATAGTGCAGGCGACCGCCCGCACGCACCGCCTCATCATCCAGGCGGTAGATCAGCCACAACAGCGGCACCATCTGTTTGCCACGGTCGACGAAGTCGCCGACCAGCACCACCTGCCCGTCGCCATACGACCAGTGCATGCTTTCGTCGATGACGCCCTGCGATCGCATCAACGCGACGAACTTGTCGAACTCACCCTCCATGTCCGACACCATCAGCAGGCGTGATGGATTTCCGGGGTGGTCGCCGTTGACTGGCGGGGGTGTCGGACGCAGCGTGACGTCGAAGCGCGTCCGGGCCGGGTTGTCCACCTGCACGGTCAGCGCGGGGAACGGGGTGGCCGGCAGGTGACGTGTCTGCAACCGCCAGGCCCCGCCTCCCGGCACGGTATCGACGATGTCATAACCGGCGGCCGTAGTGAACACGTGCGGACCATCCAGCGCGAGCGCCGGCTTCTCAAGCACCTGGAAACGCGCGCGTTCCTCGTCCCAGCCGAATGCGATGTTGCCGTACGAATCCCTGATGCGATAGCCGCCGAACACCGCCGCAGCCAGCAGCGTCAGCAGTGACACCAGCAGAAACACGCCTGTTCGTTTTAGCCACGTGCGCATGCGCCCTCCTGTTCGCGCCACCGTAGCAGACGATGGGCAGGGCCATGGATCCGGACGTTACCCCGGGGCCGTCCAGCCCGCATCGGTGCGCGTCAGACGCGCTGCACCGTCAGCACGGTCGTGGTGCCCTGGTTGTCACTGCATTGCGTGACGGCCAATACCTGCGCATCGCCATCGAACACGCTGCCGGTATTGCGTAGTTCGACCGTGTCGCCCGGCATGGCAGTCAGCCAGCCCGGCACGCTTACCTCGCCACGCATGACGGACCGTTCCGTAGACCCGGAAAGCGTTTCACGCGCGATGCCTTCGGCCTGCTCGCTCAACGCCAGGGCACTGATCTGGCTACCGAAGGAGAGTCGGACGCGCGCGCGGCTGGCGAAGTCCGCCACTTCCGTGGTGCCCTCGCAGGCGATCCACACCTGCGGCGCGCTCCCTTCCATCACCTGCAGGCCGCGACGGTTGACCACGCCGGTGAACAGCGACCGGGGTTGTCCGTCGTCGCCCGCATCCGCGATGTCCACGCCCGTGCCCAGGGGAATCGTACTCAAGGCGAGGGTCAGGTCGCCGCTCTCCTGTTCCGCGAGCGAATGCACGAACGACAGCTTCGCGTGCGGCCTGGCGCCGTCATGGTGCTCGCAGGTCAGCAACACCAGCGACGCCCGCAGGTGCGGATAGTCGACGCCGCCCACGTGCAGGCGAAGTCGGCGATGGAACAGGCTGGCATCGATCAGGGAGGGCATGGGAATCGCAGGCGTCGGTGGAAGGGCGCGCGCTCTGGCAGACCGGTGGGGGGGGGCGCGCCCATGCCAGCCGCAGGGCGACGCCGCTCTGCTTGAAGCGCGCGTGGCGGGATCGAACCGTTCCCGGAGACGGGATCAACCGACCCGTGCCGTTCGCGTATCACCTGCAGACGCTCACGGTAATAGAGCGCGTCGGCGGCCACCTTCGGCGGGTTCTCGGCCAGCCAGTCCTGGGCTTCGCGCAGGAGCGCGGCCTTGTCCGCATCGGGGGCCTCCAGCGCGGTGTCCACGCGGTCCAGCTGCAGGATGACGTCTTCACGGGTGGGTTGGGTCATGGCGCTTCCTCAGTGGGTAGGCGCCCATCGTAGGCAGCGGAATGTGTGGCCGGCGTCATGGCGCTGGCCGCCACGCGCATCGAACAGGCGTTAGCCGCCCTGCCCCAGCCGCCACGGATGGCTGTAGATGACATGCCTGCCCGGGCGCACGAACCCGGCAAGCGTCAGCCCGCAACGCTGCGCCAGGTCCATGGCCAGCGCGGTGGGTGCCGAAATCGCGGCCAGCAATGGGAAACCGGCGATTGCCGCCTTGCTGACCATTTCGTAGCTGGCGCGGCTGGTGATCACGGCGAAACCGTCACGGGTGTCGATATCTTGCCGCTGCAGCGCACCGATCAGCTTGTCCAGCGCATTGTGGCGCCCCACGTCCTCCCGCACCTCCACCAGGCGGCCGTCTGCGCGTGCCCACGCAGCCGCGTGGTGCGCCCCGGTCGCGGCGTTCAATGGCTGGCGACGCTGCAATTCCTGCAATGCCCCCTCGAGTGCCGTCACGTCGATGACTGTTCCCCCGCCGACCGGTGCGGGCTGCCTGAGCACGTCCTCCAGCATCCGGTTGCCGCAGAGGCCGCAGCCACTGCGGCCGGGCAGCGCGCGATCCGCGCGTGACGCCACCTCGACCGGCAGCGGATGGCGCGTCCGGATATCCAGTCGAATGCCTTCCAGCAAGGGCTGCGTATCAACCGCGAGGATCTCGCCAGGCATCACGCCCACTTCGGTCAGCGAGAACCCGGAAGCGAAATCGTCCAGGTCACCGGGCGACAGCATCATCACCGCGAACGGCTCGCCGTTGTAATGCACGGCCACTGGCACTTCCTCGGCCAGCCGGTCCTGCGCCTCGGTCGCCTTGCCCTCCGTGACCTGGATGACGGCACGGTGTGCCAGGCCGCTGGCGGTCGCGTCGCTATGGGCTGCCATCGCCCGCATCATCGCGCAGGGCGCTCACGGTCACCGGAATCGACTTGTAAGCGGGCGTGCCCGATGCCGGATCGTGGCTGTCCAGGGGCACCAGGCGATTGCCTTCCGGGTAGTACATGGCCGCCGAGCCGCGCGGCAGGTCATACGCGACCGCGATGAAGCCGCGCACGCGGCGCGCCGGCGCATCGCGGCCCGTCGGCATGCATGAGACAACATCGATGCGATCGCCGTGGACGATGCCACGCGCCTGCATGTCATCGGCATTCATGAACACCACGTCGCGCCGACCACGGATGCCGCGGTAGCGGTCGTCGAACCCGTAGATGGTGGTGTTGTACTGGTCGTGCGAACGGATCGTCGTCAGGGTCAGTTGGTCCGCACGCGCGTTGTCCGGATCCTCGTTGAGCCCGGGTGCCACCAGGAAACGCGCTTTCCTGCCCGGCCCGCCCCAGTCGCGCTGCGATGCGCCCACGTACAGGCGGAAGCCGCCGGGTTCGCGCACGCGCCGGTTGAAATCCTTGAAGAGCGGGAACACCGCTTCGATGTCGTCACGGATGCGGTCGTAGTCGGCCACCAGGCCCTGCCAGTCCACCTTCGTGTGTGGCAGCGTGGCCATTGCCATGCCGGCGACGATGGCGGGTTCGGACAGCAGGTGCTCCGATGCCGGCGTAAGTCCCCCTTGCGAGGCATGCACCATCGACATCGAATCCTCCACCGTCACCGACTGCAGCCCGCCCGCCTGCACGTCGCGCTCGGTGCGGCCCAGGCAAGGCAGCAGGAAGGCCTGTCGCGCCGGGATCAGGTGCGAGCGATTCAACTTGGTGGCGATGTGCACCGCCAGATCGAGGTTGCGCATCGCCGGCAGCGTGGTCTCCGGGTCGGACATCGCCACCGCCAGGTTGCCGCCCAGGCAGACCAGCGCCTTCGACCGGCCATCGCGGATCGCACGCACGGCCTCGACGGCGTCGTGGCCGTGCGTCAACGGAAACTCGAATCCGTATTTCCGTTTGATCGCATCGACCAGCGCCTCGGTCGGCTTCTCGGTGATGCCGACGGTGCGATCACCCTGCACGTTGGAGTGGCCGCGGATCGGCGCGATGCCCGCACCCTGACGGCCGATGTTCCCGCGCAACAGCATCAGGTTGGCCATCTGCTGTACGTTCTGCACGCCGAAGCGATGCTGCGTCATGCCCATGCCGTAGCACAGGATCACGCGGTCCGCAGCGGCGTAGATGCGTGCGGCGGCCTCGATGTCCTCGCGCGGCAGGCCCGACTTCTCCACCACGTCCTCCCACCGCGTGCGCGCCAGGTCTTCGCGCAGTGCGTCCAGGCCTTCGGTGTGTTCGGCGATGAAGGCATGGTCCAGCACGCCGGCGCCACCCGCGGCGAGGTCGGCGGCATCGGCCTCCAGCAGCCATTTCATCATGCCTTTCAGCAGCGCCAAGTCACCGCCGATCTTCACCTGGTAGTACGTCTGCGCGATCGGCGTGGACGTATTGGTGAGCATCTCCGCGGCATGCTGCGGCGAGGTGAAGCGCTCCAGGCCGCGCTCGCGCAGCGGGTTCACCGCGACGATGGGGACGCCGCGCCGCGACACCTCGCGCAGCGTGCCCAGCATGCGCGGATGATTGGTGCCCGGATTGTGGCCGAAGCTGAAAAGCGCATCGCAATGGTCGAAGTCGTCCAGCGTCACCGTGCCCTTGCCGACGCCGATGGAATCGGGCAGTCCCACGCTGGTGGCTTCGTGGCACATGTTGGAGCAGTCGGGGAAATTGTTGGTGCCGTACTCGCGCACCATCAGCTGGTACAGGAACGCAGCCTCGTTGGAGGTACGGCCCGACGTGTAGAACTCCGCCATATCCGGGTGTGGCAGCGCGCGCAGGACATCGCCGATGCGCGCGAAGGCGTCATCCCAGCTGATGGGCTGGTAACGGTCGGTCGCCGCGTCGTAGGCCATCGGATGGGTCAGCCTGCCTTCGGCTTCCAGCGCATGGTCGCTCCACTCCCACAGTTCCGACAGCGTGTGCGCGGCGAACAGGGCCGGCGTGGCGCGCTTGCCGGTGGCTTCCCACGTCACTGCCTTGGCGCCGTTCTCGCAGAATTCGAAGGAAGACGTGTGCCGCGGATCCGGCCATGCACAACCCGGGCAATCGAAACCCGCCGGCTGGTTGACCCGGCGCAGCGCCGCGGTTTCGCGACCCACCGCCATCTGGCCCTTCACCGCACGCGCCACCGCTGCCAACGCACCCCATCCACCCGCCGCACCGTCGTACTCATCGACCCCGGGAATCTTGCGCTCGCTCATCGGGATCTCCTGCGACATGCCTGGCGATGGTGGCAGGTGACGAGGATACTCCACGGCCTGCATGTCGGGCCCGAGCGTGCTCAACGGTCATCGAGCTGGCGGCCACGGGAGCAGTCGCCCGGCATCGGGACACCGCGCTGTTCGCAGGCGATGCCTGAAGGCCGCGTCACGCCGCCCTGGGATCAGGCGGCGTGCTCCGCCTGCTGCTGCAGGATCTGCCGCACTTCATCCAGCGATGGCATCGCGGCAAACGCACCCTTGCGCGTCACCGCCAGGGCACCGACGGCGGCACCGAAGCGGATGGCATCCTCCATGTCGCCGGGATTCTGGCAGAAGGCGGCGAAACCCCGCCCATCACCACCGCGCTCACCCAGGCGGAACAGCAGTCCACCGACGAAGGCATCACCGGCCGCCGTTGTGTCGCGTACCTCGACGCGGAAGCCCTGCACCTGCCCGGAGGCCCGACGGGTGAACCACCGGATCGGCGCTGCGCCGTCGGTGATGATCAACCAGTGCGCAGCGCCGCCGAGGATGCGGCTCCGCACGGCGGCCTCGCCTTCGGCGCCACCACCCAGCGGCTGCGCCAGGTAATCGAGTTCTTCCTGCGACAGCTTTACGAGGTCTGCCGCCAGCAAGGCCTGCCACAGGCGCGGCGTCGGATCCACGTCGGCGGGCCACAGGGCGGGCCGCAGGTTGAGGTCCAGGCTGACCATGGCACCGGCACCGCGTGCGCGTGCCATGCCGTCGAGGGTCGCCTCGGCGATGGCCGCTTCCGTCAGGCTGTTGGAACAGACGTGGAAACTGCCGGTGCCACCGAAGCAGGCCGGCAGGAAGTGCGCGCTGCGGAACAGCAGGTCCGCGGCGGGCGGGCGGTAGAAGCTGAAGCTGCGCTCGCCCTGTTCGTCCAGCGCGACGAAGGCCAACGCGGTCTTGGCGGCGCTGGTGCGCACGATGCAGTCGGTGGCGACACCGGCGGAGATGAAACTCTGCAGCAGGAAGTCACCGAACATGTCGTGGCCCAGCATGCCGGCGAAATGCGTATCGGCACCGAGCCGTGCGGCGGCCACGGCCACGTTAGCCGGCGCGCCGCCGGCGTACTGGAGGAACGCGCGCGGCGTGTCGGGTGTGGCCGGAGGCTGCGCCAGCAGATCGATCAGGGCTTCGCCGAAACAGACGATCTTCGACATTTTCCTACGCTCCCTGCGCCTGCGTGGCCCGTGCCGGGTAGGAACCCGACAGGCCGTAGAACACGATGTAGCCGTAACACAACAGCGGCAGCAGGAATGACCCCTGCACGCCGATGGCATCGGCGAGCAGGCCCTGCAGGTAAGGCACCACCGCACCGCCCACGATGGCCATGATCAGCAGGCTGGACGCCTTGTTGGTCAGCGGCCCCAGACGCTCGATGCTGAGCGCGAAGATGGTCGGGAACATGATCGAGTTGAACAGGCCCACCGCCACCACGCTATAGAGCGAGAGCTTTCCGCTGCCCAGCAGCGTCGCCGCCAACAGCGCCACGTTGACCACGGCGAAGAGGGCCAGCAGTTTGCGGGGCGGGAACCGGACCATGATCGCCGAACCGGCGAAGCGCCCGACCATCGCTAGGGTCCAGTACGCCGCCACGTAGCGCGATGCCTCCTGTTCGCTGAAACCACCGATGGCCGGCATCGACAGGTAATTGACCAGGAAGCTGCCGATGGCCACTTCCGCACCGACATAGAAGAAGATGGCCAACACGCCGAACCGCACGTGGCGATGGCGCAGCACGTCACCCAGCGTATGCCGGACAGGACCGGCCTGCCCGGTGGTCTCGCTCAGCGCGGGCAGGCGGAACAGGAACACGAACAAGGCCAGCAGGAACAGCACCACCGCCAGCCCGACATAGGGCCCCTGTACCGCCTGCGCTTCCTGCGCGCGGTAGGCGGCCTGTTCGGCAACCGGCAACACCGCGATCTGTTCGGCGCTCTTCACCGTGTTGCCGAGGATCAGCATGCCGCCGGCCAGAGGCGCGATGGCGGTGCCCAGTGAGTTCAACGCCTGCGCGAGCGTCAGGCGGCTGGAACTTGTCTGCTCCGGACCCAACAGCGCCACATAGGGATTGGCCGCCACCTGCAGCACGGTGATGCCGGTGGCCAGCACGAACAGCGCGCCCAGGAAGGCTTCGTACACGCGCAGTTCCGCCGCCGGCCAGAAGCCCAGTGCGCCCACACCGGCGATAGCCAGGCCCGCGACGATGCCTTTCTTGTAGCCCAGGTGCGCGACCAGTCGACCCGCCGGCAGCGACATCAGGAAGTACGCGCCGAAGAAGGTGAACTGCACCAGCATCGCGCGCGCGAAGTTCAGTTCGAACACCGCCTTCAGGTGCGGGATCAGGATGTCGTTCAGGCAGGTCAGGAAACCCCACATGAAGAAGATCGTGGTCACCACGGCCAAGGCCGCGCGTGGCGTGACCGCCGAGGCGGACCGGTGGGTGGTCACGGATGGCGGGGATGATGCGATCGGCATGCGGTCGTGGACCTCAACGGGTGGATGAGAAAAGCGGAAGGAGAAGCGTCATGCGCGCGGCACGCCGCTGCTTTCGCGGATGCACAGGCGCACCGGTGCGATCACGCGCGTGGGCGCGGCATCGGGATCGGCCACGCGCTGCAGCAACAGGCGTGCCGCCTGCCGGCCGCGCTCGCGCGGATCGACCGACAGCGTGGTCAGCGGCGGCGTGGTCATCGCCGCTTCCGGAATGTCGTCGAAGCCTGTCACGGCGAAGCCCCGCCCGGGCTGGATGCCGCGCGAAGCCAGGCCCAGCATCAGGCCCAGCGCCACCGTGTCGTTGTAGCAGACCGCGGCCGTGGGGCTGGCGCGTTCGCCGAACAGCGCACCGGTGCGCGTGGCCGCTTCCAGCCGGTTGGGTGCCGACTCGATCAGCCATTGCGGCTCCACCGGCAAGCCGGCCGCCGCCATCGCCTGTGCGAAACCGGCGCGGCGTTGCCGGCACGAGCTGGAGTCGGCATGCCCGCCGAAGAAAGCGATGCGGCGATGGCCCAGGCCGATCAGGTGTTCGGCGGCCATGCGTGCGCCGCGTTCGTTGTCCAGCGCCAGGAAATCCCATGCGTCCGCACCTGCCAGTTCGCGGTTGAACAGCAGCACGTGGCTGCGCGCGTCCAGCACGGTGCGCAGTTCGGCGGCATCGCTGCCTTCGGCCGGCGACAGGATCACGCCGGCAGGCGTGTGCTCCATCAGTGATGCCAGCACTGCTTGCTGGCGCTGCGGCGATTCGCCGGTGCTGCCCAGCAGGGTGACGTAGCCCTGTCCGCCCAGCGCCTCGTCCACGCCCGCGGCGAATTCCGCGAAGAACGGGTTGGACAGATCGTTGATCACCAGCGCCACGCTGGACGAGGTGCGCCTGCGCAGGTTGGCCGCGCCGCGGTTGTACACGTAGCGCTGGCGCTTGAGTTCGGCCTCGACCCGGGCACGCGTATCGGCATGCACCAGGGGGCTGCCCCGCAGCACCAGCGAGACGGTCGCGCGCGAGACGCCGATGGCGTTGGCGATATCGGTGACCGTGACCACGCGCTGGCTGTCGCGCTTGCGCTCCAGCGCGGGTGCTTTTGCTTCGCGGGTCTTTTTCGCCGCCTTGCCCGGCGGCTTGGCGGTCCGCGACGTGCCGGGCTTGGCCTTGCCGGTGGCGCTGGCGCGAGGAGGACGCTTCTGGCTCATCTGGATCGATCCATTCCCGTGAAGGCGCCCAGCGTAAACCATTGCGCCAGCACGCAAGCCGGGGCGGCACGCAGACTCATCGACCCACCGCGGACGGCGTGGCCGCATCCGCGGCGCAGGGGGATGCGGGCAGGTCGTGCGGTCGCGTCCCCCATCCCTGCTGAGGCGGCGTACCGGTCAGCTCCACGTGCAGGCGACCGCCCTGCTGCAGGCTTTCCCAATCCAGCCACACCGAGGGATGCGCGCGGCCCCGCAACGACACATGGCTGATGTACTGCAGTTTGTTGCCGTCCGCCTGCGGCGCATCGATGCGCAGCGTGCGGCCCTGCCCCAGATCGATCTCGACGCGGGCGAAGCGCGGAGGATGCAGCACGAACTGGCCGGTACCCGGCACCACGGGATACAGGCCCATGGCGCTGAACAGGTACCACGCCGACATCGTGCCCAGGTCGTCGTTGCCGGTGACGCCGTTTGGCGCGTTGGTGAACAGGCGTTGCGCCGCATGCAGCACCGTGGCGGTCTTCCACGGCTGGCCGATCAGCGTGTACATCCACGGCGCGTGCAGGTCGGGCTCGTTGTTGGGGTTGTAGCGGTACTGGTTGTAGTAGCTGTAAGGCCCCACCACCCATTCCTTGCGTGCGGCGCCGGCCGGATCGGCCAGCAACGCGTCGTAGGCGAAGAAGGCATCCAGGCGACGCCCGGCTTGGTCGCGCCCGTGCATGGCCTCGACCAACCCGGTCACGTCCTGCTGCGCCAGCCACTGGTATTGCCAGGCCGTCCCCTCGTGGAAACCGTGGTGTGAGCGCGGGCCGTAGTGGCCATCCGCCGGCGTGTACCACTGTCCGTCTTCGGTGCGCGGACGCGGGAAGCCATTGAAGCCGGCTTCCCCGTCGCGGATGTCCGCATCCCAGAGCGTGCGCCAGTTGCGGCCACGCCGCTTGAGCACGGCCGCGTCATCGTCATGACCCAGCGCGTCGGCCATCAGCGACAGCGAGCAGTCGGCCAGCGCGTACTCCAGCGTCGCCGAGCCACCGTGGTGCGGATCCACGTCCATCCCCTTCGACGGGAACGCGCGGTCGTACTGCACGAAGCCGTGCTGGAGATAGTGGGGATTGCCGGAGCGGCCGGCATGCCGCGAGTTCAACGGCGGCACGCCGAATGCATTCTCGCGCAGCGCGGCATACGCATCCGCTTCGCGCCCCTTGAGGGCGCCGAAACGCCACAGGTCGACGAGGAACGGGGTCACCGGATCGCCCGTCATGATGTTCGTTTCGAAGCTGGCGTAGCCCCAGCGCGGCAGCCAGCCGCCCTGTTCACGGATGGCCAGCAACGAGCGGCCGATGTCGGCGGCGCGTTGCGGACGCAGCAGCGCCACTAGCTGGTTCTGCGACCGGTAGGTGTCCCACAGCGAGAAGTACTCGTAGTAGGTCCAGCCATCGGCGCGGTGGATGCGATCATCGTAGCCGCGGTAGCGGCCATCGGCATCGCTGCCGGTCAGCGGCTGCAGCAGCGCGTGGTACAGCGCGGTGTAGAACACGGCACGGTCGTCGGCGCTGCCGCCCTGGATGCGCACGCTGGCCAGTTCCTTGTCCCATGCCGACTGCGCCCGCTCGCGCATCGCGTCGAAGCCGAGCAGCCGCCCGCCTTTCATGCCTTCGCTGCGCAGGTTGTTCCGCGCGCCCTCGGCATCGACGTGCGAGATGGCCGAGATGGCCGTGACGGAAGGATTGCCGCCCAGGTCGAACGTCAGCCAGGCGCCGTTGGGCTTGCCCTCGCCCTCCATGCTGTGGCGCGCGCCCGCCACGCCGCCGGCTTCGCCCCACGTACCGAAGGCCTTGAAGGGCCGGTCGAACTCCAGGCGGAACCACGTGGTGTACTGGTGGCCGCCGCAGAAACTCTTGGTGACCAGCTTGCCTTCCACCACGCGGTCGCCCACCACGTTGACAAGGCTGCCGGTCACCGCATGGCGCTCGTTCGCCTGGCCCACGTTGACGAGCACGTGGCCTTCGCCGCGGCTGGAAAAGGTGTAGCGCTCGGCCGCGGCGTGGGTCAGCGCGGTGGTCTCGGCATCGATGCCGCCGTAGTCGGTCAGGCGAACCTTGTAATAGCCGGCCTGCCCGTTCTCGCCGTCATGCCGGTAGCGCGAACCGTAGCGCTTGTGATCGAACGTCTTGGCGTCGCCCGTGTCGAAGTCACCGCCCGCACCGATGCGACCGGTGACCGGCAGCACGGAGACCTGTCCCCCCTGCTCCCAGCAGCCCGCGCCGGAAACGAACGAGTGGCCAAAGCCGCGGATCTGCGGGTCGTCATAGCGCCAACCCGAGTAGTGCGAGCCGATCGGGCTGACCTGGATCTGGCCGAAGGGCGCCGAGGCACCCGGAAAGGTGTTGCCGTCGTCCTTGCTGCCGATGAAGGTATTGACCTCGGCAGCCAGCCTTGCCGGCGCCGCATCGGCCGCCGCGGTAGTCAGCGCCAGCAGTAGGGACAGTGCCCCGAACATGGCGTTGATCGTTTTGTTCTTCATCTGCTCACGGGTCATCGTTCGTCACCAGGGCGGGCATGGGCGTGTCGGCTGCACCTCGCTGCATTGGCCGCACGTGTCGACGTGCGGACCGCGGCGAGGCAGGCGGCGTCCATGCCGCCGACCACGATTGGAAAGGTGGCCCGGCCGTAACCGGGCCGTCAGCCCCGCGCCGCCTGTTGGCCAGGCGAGAGAGGCGCGGAGCGAACGCGTGCACGTGGAGCCGGTTGGCCAGCCGCTCCCCGTACTCATTCCCACGGAATCCATGATGTGCCGTCCACGGGGGTTGCGGAAGGAACCCCTCGTGCAGGGGGACGCGAGGGGTGGTGCACATCAGAACTTGTACGTCAGACCCATGTACGCCACGCGGCCCGCGTAGCCATTGGTGTAGAAGCGGTCCTGGGTGTCGTTGCCAAGATGGGCGCGCGTTTCTTCCTCGGTCAGGTTCAGTATCGAAGCGCTGATGCTGAAGGCCGGCGTGAAGTTGTACGCCGCGTTCAGGTCGATCTGGTAGTACGGCTCCTCGTAGACGTTCAGGCCGTTGACCAGGCCCTGCACCGTCTCACCGCGACGGTTGTAGGAGGCACGCAGCAGCAACTTCTCCGCTTCGTAGAACATGGTGAAGTTGGTCTGGTTCTTGGCACTGCCGACCAGCGGCGACTCGCCCAGCTCGGTACCGTCACCCAGCGTGATCGCCGCTTCGTTGGTATCGTTGTAGGTGTAGTTGAACTGGAAGCCGAGGCCGAAATCCAGCGTGTGCTGCGCATACAGTTCGACGCCCTGCGACACCGCGTCGCGGCCGCCGGCATCCGTCGAATAGTTCTGCACGGTCACGGTCTGGCCGTCGATGACCATCTCCACGTCGGCAATGACAGGAACGGCAAAGTTGCTGACGTCCTTGCGGAACAGGCCGACGCCCACCACCGAACCAGGCTGGAAATACCACTCCAGGCCCACGTCATACTGGTTGGCCTCGTACGCTTCCAGTCGCTTGTTGCTGCCCGAACCGTACCAGCCCAGTTCGCCCGCACCACCGGTCAGGCGGCGGTCGTCGACATATTCCTGGCTGAAGTAGTTGAGGCTGCCGGGGGCGGCGATGTCGCTGTAGCTCGGACGCGAGATCACCTTGGCGGCCGCCGCACGCAGCACCAGGTTGTCGGTCAGGTCATACGCCAGGTTGAAGCTTGGCAGTATGTCGGTGTAGCTGCGGTCGAGCGCGTTGACTTCATACGTCTCCGGTCGTCCCACCCGGTCGGTCAGCCTCCAGTACCCTTCACTGCCGCAGTACGTACCCGTGGGGGCCCCGGTGGGGACGGCAGCGCCCTGCAGGCACGCGAGCGGATTGCCGGCGGCATCGTCGAAGAAGTAGTCGTTGTAGGACGTGACCTTGTCCGTCGAGTCGGCATGCTGGCTGGTGCCCACGATGCGTACGCCGATGTTGCCGCGCAGGCGCTCGGTGCGGAAGTTGGCCTGCAGGTAGGTCGAGTAGATTTCTTCATCGACGTTGTAGACGAAGTTGTCTTCCTCGCGGGTCTGCATGGGGCCGTACGTGCTGTGGAGATAGGCGATGTAGGCCGGGTAGTTGATGGCCGGATAGGCGCTGGCGTTGATGCCGCCGGCCAGGTTGTCCAACGGATAGAGGAAGTCCGGCGAGAACTGGGTGGCGATGCTGTTGCAGCCGCCGTTCCAGTAGCGGTTTTCGTAGTCGCTCGGGTCGGTGCCCGGGCACGCCCAGTAACTGTTGCCGGTGCTGCGGTGGATGCCGCCATCGCGACCCTTGACCCCGAACTGGATCGACTCCAGGAACTTGCCGTCGTTGTACCAGGTGGTATCGATCTGCACGTACTTCTGTTCGGTGCTGTTGCGGGTCCACGACGAACCGGTCGAACCGAGGTCGACCTGCAGGATGCCATTCCGCAGGTTCTCCATCAGTTCCGGCGAGAACGTCATCGTCGGCGTGCCGGTCAGATCCCACGAACTGGCGAAGTTGCCGTTCGTCCAGCTGCCGTCCGCATTCTGGCGGCGTGGCTTGAGGGGCACCGCGAACTGCAGTTCGGGGCCGCCCTTGGCCCAGGTACGGCCGCCCTTGACGGAGATGTCCATCGACTCTCCCCGCCATTCGGCCGCGAAGTCGGCGGTCTGCGACAACGATTCCTCGATGTTGTAGCTGCCGGTGATCTGCGGGGTCGGCACGGTGCAGTCGTCCGAGCCCCAGCCGCCCGGCGCCATGCCTGCGGCAGCGGCCTCGGCCTCACTGCAGTAGTAGGTCTTGCCCGGGTGCAGGCTGTAGTCCGCGCCGGTCACGATGGTGCCGCTGGGGTCGAAGTGCAGGCGGTCGAGCAGGCGGCCGCCGCGCCAGTTGCCGTCGCCGTAGTAGCGGGCGATGTTCCACTCCGGCACCTTCAGGGTGTTGGTCCGGGAATCCTGCGACAGGTCGAAGCGGAAGTAGTTCGCCGTCAGCGTCAGGTTGTCGGTCGGCTTGAACTGCAGCGTGAACTGTCCGCCCTTGCGCTCACGCTCTTCTTCCTTGACGTTCAGATTGACCGACGTCGGCATCATGAAGCCGGTGTAGTACTGGCCGTTCTGGTCCCAGAAGCCGGTGCCGCCCCACCAGTTCGAATTGAAGTCGGAGGGTTGCCCGTTGACGTCGACTGCCGTGCCGCCTTCATCGCGGCCGTACCACTGCCAGCCCTCGGTGCTGGCACCCATGGTGCGCGTGGTGCGCTTCTGCTGGGTGTATCCGACGAAGACGCCGAAACGGTCGTCCTTGTCGTGCCAGGAATACGAGCCGGAGAACTGGCCGTCGGTCTTCTTGGTGGTATCGGCCCAGGTGCCGTCGATCGAAACGAAGCCGCTGTTCGATTCCAGTTCCAGTGGCCGGCGCGTGTGCAGGATCACGGTGCCGCCGACCCCACCTTCATCGATGCGCGCTTCCGGCGTCTTGAACAGCTCGGCGCTGGACAGCATGTTCGAAGGCAGCAGCATGTAGTTGAACGAACGGGTCGGGTCGCCATTGGACTCGGCCGTGGCGATGTAGTTGCCGTTGAGCTGGGTGAGGGTCAGTTCGGAAGACAGGCCGCGGACGCTGACATTCTTTCCCTCGCCGCCGTCGCGGGTCACGATGACGCCCGGCACGCGCTGCAGCGCATCGGCCACGTTCTTGTCGGGGAACTTGCCCACGTCCTCGGCGGTGACCACCTCGACGATGGCGTTGGCGTTGCGCTTCTGGTCCAGGCTCTTTTCGATCGAATAGCGGTATCCGGTCACCGAAACCTGGTCGAGGTCCGTGGCGGCGGGCGCTTCCTGCGTGGTCGCCTGCTGCGCCAGCGCGATGCCCGGCAGGGCAGCGGCGGTCGCCAATGCGACGGCAATCGCCGTGGACAAGGAATTGCGGATGCGTACGTGTGGCGTGCCTTTCATTTCAATCACCCTCTCCCAAGATTGATTAGCTGCTGACGCAAGAATATTTGGATCGATCTAAAATTTCGTTCCATGAAGCTGCTTTCGATGATGGGCGGTATGCCCGCAACCTCGGGCACGCGCGTCCTTTCTCCGCGCCTCCTCTCCCGCTTGCCCACCACCCCGGGAATTAGATCGTTCTAATTCCCGTCGCTGGAATAATTACCATAATGTTTCCGCGCACGCATGTTGCCGCGCAGCATCCGTTTCACTCACGCCAAAGCGCGGACGGTGGAGCGGTCCTTTCGCGCCCCGAATTGCTGCCCGCCCTCGTGGCGAGACCGTGGGCGGCGCGGCGCACGTTCACGGCCGAGCGGCCAGCAGTTCCAGTTCGGCGATGTCGATCACCTGGCCGTTCGTGAACTGCAACCGGTACTCGCGGTAGTTCCCGGGCTTGCCGATACGGAACGGGCGCAGCTGCCGCGTCCACTGGAAGTCCTCGGCACGCCGTTGGTCCAGCGTCGTCCAGGCACCCGTCGTGTTGCGTCCCTGCAGACTCCAGCCCAGTCCGGCCAACGGCGCGCCACCACTGGTGATGGTGTAGTGACTCGCGCGGGTGGCTTCGCGAAAGCGGACATCCACCAACGCCCGTGCCGGCAGTGGCAGCGAGGTGGTGGCATCGTCGTCGAACACGGCCGACGGCGTCTGCCCCGCCAGCGCGACGGACTCCGCGTTGCGCAATGCATCCGCCATCCCTGCGGGAGCAATTCCCTTCCCGTTCATCGAAGGGGGTAGCGCATCGGACCCGCTTCCCCACGTGGATGGCGTGCTGCCCATGACGAATTCCAGGACACCGCCATTGGCGATGTCGTCATGCCGCAGCCAAGCACGGCCCCACGGACGACCGTTGAGCTTCATCGACTGCACATAGACGTTGCGGTCGTCGTTGCCGTGCGCGATGACAGTGAGCGTATGCCCATTCTCAAGCTTCACGTCGACCCGCTTGAACGCGGGCGATCCGATGACGTACTCCGGCGCACCCATCCGCAACGGATACAGCCCCAGCATGCCGAACAGGTACCACGCCGACATCTCGCCATTGTCCTCGTCGCCCGGATAACCCTGGCCGATCTCGCTTCCCAGGTAAAGCCGGCGCAGCACGTCACGGGTGATGCGCTGCGTCTTCCACGGCTCGCCCGCGGCGGCATACAGCCAGGGAATGTGGTGCGAAGGCTGGTTGCTGTGCGCGTACATGCCCATCCGCACGTCACGCGCTTCTGTCATCTCGTGGATGACGTTGCCGTAGGTGCCTGCGAACTCCCGGCCTGCGGTTTCCGGCGTGGCGAAGAACGTGTCAAGCCGGTCCGCCAGCGCCTTTTCTCCGCCCAGCAGCGTTGCCAGCCCAGCGACGTCATGCGGTACGGTGAAAGCGAACGTCCATGCATTGGCCTCGGTGTAGTCGCCGCCCCATATGCGCGGATCGAAGTCCGCCGCCGGCTGCCCCCAAGCACCCTTCGCATCGCGCCCGCGGAAGAAGCGGGTTGCGGGGTCGAACAAGTGGGCATAGTCGCTGGCGCGGGCCTGGAAGTATTCGGCCTCCTCGCGATAGCGCCGCGCGCGCGCCGGGTCATCCTCGGCGTCGGCCAATGCCCGGCCGAACTGGGCCAGGCCGAAGTCGTTGATCGCACCTTCCAGGGTCCACGACAGGCCCTCGTGCACGGCGTTGTCCGCGTAGCCGCGATACATCGAATGCGCGAGTCCCTTGCGCCCGACGTTGGACACGGGGGCGACGACCGTGCCGTTGCGCAGCGCCGCCTCGTAGGCTTCGGCGGCATCGAAGCCCCGCACGCCCTTGAGCCAGGCGTCGGTGAACGCGACATCGGAGCTGGTGCCAACCATCAGGTCCGCATAACCCGGTGACGACCAGCGGGCGATCCAGCCGCCGTCGCGGTACTGCTGCAGGAAGCCGTCGATCATGTCGCCCGCGCGTCCCGGTGCGAACAGCGCGTACGTGGGCCAGCTGGTGCGGAACGTGTCCCAGAAGCCGTTGTTGACGTAGATCCTGCCGGTACGGATCGGCGCGGACGTGCACAGTGCGTCGCCGCCGGCATTGTCCTTCGACCAGCTGTTCTGGTCGGCGTGCCGCCAGTCGGGCCGTTCGACGCTGCCGACGTTCTCATGCGCGATGTTGGGGTAAAGGAACAGGCGGTAGAGATTGGAGTAGACGGTCGTCAGCTGGTCCTCGTTCGCGCCGTCCACCGTCACCCGCCCGAGCAGCGCATCCCATGCCGCCTGCGCGCGTTCGCGCACGGCATCGAAGCCTGCCGTGCCGATTTCCTGCTCCAGGTTGCGTCGCGCCTGTTCCACCGAGATCAGCGAGGTGGCGATGCGCATGTTCACTTCATCACCATCGCCACGCGCGAACTTGATGTAGTGCGTGGGGCGTCCGGTCTGGATGGCACCGCTGCCGGCCCATGGCCGGTCGAAGACCGCGTAGACGAACATACGGGTGGCGCCATTGGACAGGCCGCTGCGGGTCTCGGTGTACCCGTGCAGCGTCTGCGTGCCGGGATCCAGCGTCAGGCCGGCGCGTGCATCGACGTTGTCGAACAGGAGGTTCGCATCCCCGCCTTGCGGGAAGCGAAACCGGAAGATCGCCGCGCGTTCGGTCGGCGCGATCTCGGCGCGGATGCCGTTGTCGAAGTCGACCCGGTAGGTATGCGGCCTGGCGAGCTCATTGTCGTGCGAGAACGACAGCGCCCGGCGCTCGCGGTCGCCTTCCGGCACGCCGCGCGTGGAGGATGGCATGACCTGGAAGGTCTGTCGGTCGCCCATCCACGGGCTCGGCTGGTGGCTGATCGACAGCGCCTGCAGGCGAGGCCGGTTGTCAGGCCCGTTGTGCTCGCTCCAGCGATAGAGCCATGCCAGCGTTCCGGCGTCGGTGACCGGCACCCAGAAGTTGAATCCATGCGGCATCGCGGTCGCGGGAATGTTGTTGCCGCGCGAGAACGTGCTGTTGGACTGCGTGCCGCGGTTGGTCAGCACCAGGTCGCTGGGGCGCCGCGCCGACGTGCGTGGCGCCTCTTCGATGGCGATGTCGTCGATCCAACCGCTCGCGCCAGCGCGCGAGCCGGGCTGCAGCTCCAGCTCGATGGCCTTGATGCGTCGCCCGTGCAGGGCAGGCAGGTCGCCCAGGCGGACCTGCTTCCGTGCCCATTGCTGGGGATACAGCGTCATGGATGCTGCCTGGCCGGCCGCACCGAGCGCGGCGCCATGCTGATCCTTCATGCCCGTGCTCGTCAGCCGCGTGCCATCGTCGAGCACCAGGTCCAGTGATACGCCGGTGGACGTGGAGACATCGCCGTCGACGATCTCCGGCAACACCATCCACGACAGCGTCGTGTCCTTGCCGATTTCGACATCGAGCGCGTACAGGCGTGTACGCCCGGCCGTATCCCCCCTGTATTGCAGCGCATGCTGACCGCTGTAGCCCATGCCGCGCTTCGCCGCGTAGGGCTGCGCGGGACCGTTGCCCACGGTAAGGCGCATGCCGCCCGTATCCGGCAACACGGGGACGGGCTGCCCAGGTTCGAAGGAGGTTGAAAAAAGCGCCTCGCGCGCGCCGGCACCGCTGGAGGCCAGCAGCAGGAGCGCGGCAAGGGCGCCGCCGGATGCACCGCGGCGGTAGGCGGCGTCAGACATCGCGGCGCAACACTGCAAGCACGTCATGGCAGGCCCCCATCGTGTGATAGTCCGTTTTCCCGGCGGGACTCTTGTCATCGTCATACTTGCGGTTCTCGCGATCGAGGATGCGGAACCACGCGCCGTGCTGATGGTCGACCATGTGGCACCAGGCGTAATCCCATAGCCGGTCGTACCACGCCCAGTACCGCGCTTCGCCGGTGACGCGGGCCAATCGCGCCGCGCAGGCGAGTGACTCGGCCTGTACCCAGAAGTACTTGTCATCGTCGCAGATGAAATGGCGGCCATCGGGCAGTGACGGGCCCGCGATGTCCTTGCGCAGCGACTCCGGGGCGAAGCCATAGAACAGGCCGCCGAACGCCGGGTCCCATGAGGCATCCATCGAGCGGCCGAACAACTCCGCGGCGCGTGGCACCAGCCAGTCTTCGGCCTTTCCCGCATCGCGCAGGTGGCCATCGAGGATCACGAGCAGCTTCGCCCATTCGGTCTGGTGCCCGGGCTGGAAACCCCAGGGGCGGAACAGATGCCGGGGATCGTCGCGATGGTAGTCGGTGTCGACCTGCCAGTTCGCGTCGTAGTGCTCCCAGACCAGTCCTTCGGTCTGGGCCGCCTGCCGCCGCGTCATGTGGTCGGCCAGCTGCAATGCGCGCTCCAGGTAGCGGTGCTCGTGGCTGGCCTCGTAGGCAGCCAGCATGGCTTCGCACATGTGCATGTTGGCGTTCTGTCCGCGGTAGGGGCTGAACTGCCACTCGCGCGTGGCTTCGTCCCGGTACAGCCCGTACTCCGGTTCCCAGTAGCGAGTCTCCAGCAGCTCCCAGTGGGCATCCATCCAGGCCCGGCACTCTTCCGCGCCTGCGCGCAGCGCGATGGAATACGCCAGCAGGACGAAGGCGGCACCGTAGCAATGCTGCGTGGTGTCTTCCGGCACGCCGTCGCGCAGCGTCCAGAAGTAGCCGCCGCTCTGCGGGTCGAGATGCCGTTCGCGCAGGAAGGCAAGCCCGTGATGCACGGCCTCCATGTACACATCGCGCAGCACGGGATCTTCCTCTCCGAACTCGCGTGCCGCGGTGGCGTAGTTGAAGACGAATCGGGTGCTGCTGACCAGGTGGCGATGGGAGGCGTCGTAGACGCGCCCATCGTCCTTGAAATAGTGGAAGAAGCCACCCGCCGGATCGATGCAGCGCGGATGGTAGAACGCCATGGTCCTGCGGATGTGATCGCGCAGGAAGGCTTCGCTGCGGAAGTCGTCGTGCATGGGAACGGACTGCGTCATGGCGTCGGAAGGCTCCGGGGAAGGGGGGGATCGGAGGGAAGCGCATCGGCCAGCGAACGTATCCGCAGGGCGCTGCGCAGGGTATCGAGGTTTGCACCGGACGCGATCCGCAGTGACGTGCGTTCGCCCGGCAGCACTACCAGTGCATTGTCGGACAGGTCGGCGTCGACCTGGCCGAAGTCGACCCACACGGCGCGTGCCAGCGACGCGGCGGTGATATCGAGCATGTGATGGTCGCCTTCCTGCCGCAGGTGCGTGCGCAGGCCCGGATCGGGCCAGCGCATGTCCTTGGCTGCGGCGAAATGGACGACCTCGCGCGCGGCGGGTTCGCCGTCGGCGACCAGGTCGAACATCGCGACCGTCGCCGCTGGCGATGCGCCGCCCAGCAGTTCGGCATCGCTGTAGGTGGCCATGCGCGACGCCGACAGCGGTGCGATCTCGACACGCCGTGCCTCATCCCGCAGCACGCGCCCGTCCAGGGTCATGACGCGGAGGCGCAGGGTGCCGCCGCGCGGCGTGGTCCGGTCGGAGATGAGGCTGACGGTGGTTCGTCCTTCCTTGCGCAGGGCGGCCACGGTCACCGGCGCGAAGAACCGGCGCGCATGGAACTGCAGCGCCTTCCAGCGCCCGAACCAGTCGATGCCCGACCACGACGCGCCGGGCCACACATCGTTGAGCTGCCAGTACAGCGAACCCATCGTGTAGGGCCGGCTGGCGCGGTGGTGCCGTGCCGCCAGCCCGATGCCCTCGGCCTGCATCACCTGGCTGAGGTAGACGAAATCGCCGAAGTCGCGCGGTTCGCCGAATTCCATGCGCACATAATGCAGCAGACGCTCGTTGCCCTTGCCGGCCATGAACTTCTGGTGGGCCTCGATCACCGGCGCATCCACACGCTGCTCATCGCGCGCCACGAAATGATCGATCGTGCGTTGCACAGGCCACGCCTGCAGGCCGTACTCGGACATGAAGCGCGGGGTCACGTCCAGGTAGGCCGACGGCGGGCGCGCCGGATTGCCCCACACCTCCCAGTAGTGCATGTCGCCGCTGGACGGCGTGTTCGCCACCTCGGCCATGTCGTCGCTGGGCGAGCTCGGCCAGTAGGCGATCCCGCCGGCCTCTTCTTCCACGACCCTGCGCAGGTCATGGCCGAACAGCTGCGCGTAGCCGTCCCAGACCCGTTGCGCGAACACCGGATCGGCTTCCTTCAGCGCCTTGCCGTGGCCCCAGTATTTCCAGGCGATCTCTTCTTCGTTGTTGCCGCACCACAGCACGATGCTGGGATGGTTGCGCAGCCGCCGCACCTGGTCGCGGGCCTCGGCCACGACGTTGGCGCGGAACGCGGGGTCAAAGGCGGGCTGCATGCCACCCCCGAACATAAAGTCCTGCCAGACCAACAGGCCGAGTTCGTCCGCGATGTCGAAGAACGCATCGCTTTCGTAATAGCCGCCGCCCCAGTTGCGGATCATGTTCATGTTCGCGTCGACCGCCGACTGCAGCACGCGCCGCAGCTGCGCGGTGGTCACCCTGGGCTGGAACATGTCGAACGGGATCGCGTTCGCGCCCTTGGCGAAGATCGCGATGCCATTGACGGTGAAGGCAAAGCCCCTGCCCTTTTTATCCTCGTCACGGCGCAGCGCGACACTGCGCAGGCCTGTGCGTTCGCCCCGCGCATCGATCACCTGCGTGCGGTCGAGCATCTCCAGATCGAAGCGGTACAGCGGCTGTGCTCCATATCCGGCGGGAAACCAGCGCCGTGGCCTGTCGATACCGAACGCTTGCGTAACCTGGTTGATGCCGGCCGCCAGCGATACCTGTTGCGTCGCCACAAGCGCGCGGGCGCCATCGGGGTCGGTTCGCCAGAGGCGTACCGTGTAACGGCCCGCGCGCACTGCGTCGATGGCCGCGACCGCGGTGATGTCCGCGCGCTCTTCCGTGACGCGGTCCTGGCGCAACTGCACGTTGTCGATCCGTGCACGGCTCCAGCTCTGCAGATGCACCGGCTTCCAGATGCCCGCCGTGACATAGCGCGGCCCCCAGTCCCAGCCGTAGTGGTAACCCGGTTTGCGCACGAAGTTCGCGGTCATCGCGTCCTTCGGTTCGTCGCCGTAGGGCGAAGGATAGTTGCCGGCGATCCGGTGCGGCATCGCCTGCACCCGCGGCAGCAGCTTCGCGATCGGCGAGCGCAGGACCACGCGCAGTTCGTTGCTGCCCACGCGCAGCCGTTGCTGCACGGGCACGCGCCATGTCCGGAACGCATTGTCGGCGTCAAGGAGTTTCTCGCCGTTGAGGAAGACCTCGGCGAAGGTATCCAGCCCTTCGAACACCAGGTCGCTGCGGGGGGCGTCGCGTGCATCGCGGGATACGTCGAACGTCGTCCTGTATTCCCAGTCGGCCAGGCCGATCCACTGCAGCCCGGCCTCCGGGGCACCCCGGTAGGGATCAGCGATCAGGCCGTTGTCGAACAGGTCCGTGTGCACGGTGCCGGGCGTCGTTGCGCGATGCCATTGCCGTGCCTGGGCGGGGCCGGCGCTGGGCGTGCCATCCGCCAGTTGCCTGAATTCCCACCCCGCATCCAGCACGCGTTCGCTTACCGGCTGCGCCATTGCCTGCACGGACGCCGCAATCAGCGCGAGGATGCAGAGCACACGCACCGACCATCCGCGGCAAGGAATGCGGCCCGCCTTGTGCGTGATGAAGCGCGGCATGTGGACTCCCCGGTTGATGGTCGATGCTTGCATTGTTCGACGACGGCGCATGTAGAGCTCGCCTGCCGGCCCATTGGCATCTTGCGAATATGCCCTGATTGGATCGATCCAATTGGATGGTTAAGATGTAGCACGCCGTGCCCGATGGCGCATGCTGCTGCGCAGCAGAACGCACTCGCACGGATGGCCGGCCCGGCCCGCGATCCCTCCACCACCTCGGGTGACCGGTCCCGCAGGCGTGTGCTAGCTTCCCCGAATTCGACCGATCCAAAAGGGTGCAGGATGGACATGCGTCACGCGACGAAGCTCTTGATACTGGCGGGTTTCGCGGCATGCACGATGGCGGTGGCCGGCAGTGCGTCGGCGGCGACGGCGGATGTCGGCGAGGCCGCATACGAGGCGGTCGACCCCTTCATCGGCACGGGCGGCGAAGGACACACCTACCCCGGCGCCACGGTTCCGTACGGCATGGTGCAGCTGTCGCCCGACACCCGCATCCAGCCACGCAAGGATGGCTACGGCTGGGCCGCGGGCTACCGCTACGACGACACCACCATCGTCGGTTTCTCGCACACGCATTTTTCCGGCACCGGTCATTCCGACCTGGGCGACCTGCTGCTGATGCCCACCACCGGCGAACTGAAACTCGAGCGCGGCGACCCCGACAAGCCCGGCAGCGGTTACACCTCGCGTTTCCGCCACGCCACCGAAACCGCCCAGCCCGGCTACTACGCCGTCACCCTGGACGACCACGACGTGCGCGTCGAACTTACCGCCAGCCCGCGCGCAGGCATGCACCGCTACCACTTCCCTGCCGGCAAGCCCGGGCATGTGGTGCTGGACCTGCGCACCAGCATGTACGACTACCCTGGCAAGGTCTTGTGGTCGCGCGTGCGCGTGCGCGCCGACGGCACGGTCACCGGCTTCCGTGAAACGCGCGGCTGGGCGCCGGGCCGCCAGCTGTATTTCGCCCTGCGCTTCTCGCAGCCGGTCACCGGCCATGCGCTGCACAACACCGAACAGGACATCCCGTACAAGGGATTTCCGCCGCCCGGCGAGAAAGACCCGCGCCAGCGCGCGCAGATCGAAGGCCGGCAGCTGGTCGCGGCATTCGACCTCGCCCCGGGCGCCGGCAAACCCGTGCTGGTCAAGGTGGCCATCTCGCCGGTCAGCGAAGACAACGCCATCGCCAACCTGGATGCCGAATCGCCCGGCTGGGATTTCGATGGCATGCGCGCCGCCGCGAGGCAGCAGTGGCGCGATGCGCTCGGTGCGGTGGATGCGCAGGGCGACGCGGCGCAGCGCACCCGCTTCTACACCGCCCTTTACCACACGCTGCTCGGCCCTACGCTGTTCATGGACAGTGACGGCCGTTACCGCGGCCCCGACAATGCCGTGCACCAGGCTAAGGGCTGGACCAACTATTCCACGTTCTCCCTGTGGGACACCTATCGCGCCCTGCATCCGCTGGCCACGCTGGTGCAGCCGCCGCAGCGCACGAACGACTTCGTCAATTCCCTGCTGGCCGCGCGTCGCGAGAGTCCGTATGGCGTACTGCCGGTGTGGTCGTTCCATGGGCAGGAGACGTGGTGCATGATCGGTTACCACGCGGTGCCGGTGATCGCCGATGCCTACATGAAGGGCATCCGCGGCTACGACGCCGAGGAAGCGCTGCAGGCGATGTTGGCCAGCGCCAACTACGGGCCGTACGACGGCATCGCGCAGTACCGCGAGCTGGGCTACGTGCCCATCGACGAGGAAGGCGAAGCCGCCAGCAAGACCCTGGAATACGCCTTCGACGACTGGACCGTGGCGCAGATGGCGCGGGCGATGGGCAAGGCCGATGTCGCGGCGACCTTCGAGAAGCGCGCCGCCAACTGGAAGCATGCGTTCGATCCCGGCACCGGCTTCATGCGCGCGCGCAAGCGCGATGGCAGCTTCCGCACGCCGTTCGACCCCAGCGCCAGTGGCTACGGCACCGACTACACCGAAGGCAATGCGTGGCAGTACTCGTGGTACGTGCCGCAGGACGTCGCCGGCCTGGCGGCGGCGCATGGCGGCGACGATGCGCTGCTGGCGCGGCTGGACGCGGTGTTCGATGCGAAGGTGGATGCGTCCGTGTTCGCGCACATGGAGGACATCACCGGCCTGATCGGCTGGTATGCGCACGGCAACGAACCCAGCCACCACGTGGCCTACCTGTACGCCTACGCCGGCCAGCCCTGGCGCACCCAAGCACGCTTGCAGCGGATCATGGCCACGCAGTACGCGGCGCGCCCGGACGGGCTGGCGGGCAATGACGACCTCGGCCAGATGTCGGCGTGGTACGTGTTCACCGCACTTGGGTTCTATCCGGTCACGCCGGGCAGCAACCAGTACATCATCGGCCGCCCCTTCCTGCCGCGCGCGACGCTGCACCTGCCCAACGGCAAGCACTTCACGATCATCGCCGACGGGCTGGACGACGCGCATGCCTACGTGGGCAGCGCGAGCCTCAACGGCAAGCCGCTGACACGCGCGTACCTGACCCATGACGAGATCCTCGCCGGTGGTGAACTGCGCTTCGTGATGCAGGCCGAACCGGACACCACCTGGGCCACGGATCCCGCCCAGCGGCCATACTCGATGTCCCGCTAGCGCGGGTTCACGGCATCCAGCGTCGCGCGAAGCGCACTGACGCGCGCCGGATCGGTTTCCGACCAGTCCGGCGCCAGTCCGTGCAACGCCGGATTGTGGAAGGCCATCGAGGAAACGCGCGCCGCCTTGGCCGAGGCATGGAATTCGCGTGCACCGGTCAGTGTCGCCAGCGCGGCGACATTGCCGGCATCGATGCCGGCGCCCGGCATCACCGTCACGCGGCCCGCGGCCTGGCGCACCAGGGCAGCGATGCGGTCCGCGCCTTCCATCGCCGTGGCCTGCCCGCCTGACGTCAGCACGCGCTGGCAACCCAGGGCGATCACCTGTTCCAGCGCCTGCGCCTGATCACGTGCCGCGTCGAAGGCGCGGTGGAACGTCACCTGCAACGACCCCGCTGCGGCGACCAGTCGCTCGCACAACGGCAGGTCGATGCCGCCATCGGCCTGCAGCGCGCCGATCACCACTCCATCGCAGCCCAGCCGTACGCACATCTCGATGTCGCGCAGCATCGCCTCGGTGTCGCGCGCGTCGTAGAGGAAATCCCCCGCGCGTGGCCTCACCAGCACGAACAACGGAATCCGCATGTGCTCGCGCGCCAGCGCCAGCGTGCCGTAGGACGGCGTGGTGCCGCCGGACGACAGGCCTTCGCACAGTTCCACCCGGTCGGCGCCGGCTGCCTGCGCCGCCAGCGCGGAACCCAGCGAACCCGCGGCGATCTCGAGCGTCAGCGCGTTGCGCCCGCTCATGCGTTTTCGCCGTAGACAGCGTCGGATGGCAACAACGCGTCCTGCGTCCGTGCGTCGCAGACCGCGTAGACGAACCCCTGGTGCAGCGCGAACGCGCCCACTTCACCATGCCTGTTCAACGCCAGGAAACAGACCTGCAACGACCTGCTAGCTTGCGGCCGCTTGCGCACCACCCGCTCGATGGCTTCCCGGCACGCCTCCATCGGCGAACGACCCTGCCGCATCAGTTCCACCACCAGGAAGCTCGCCGCGTTGCGGATCATTTCCTCGCCCACGCCCGAAGCCGTGGCGGCGCCCACGTCGTTGTCCACGTACAGGCCCGCGCCGATGATGGGGCTGTCGCCCACCCGACCGTGCAGCTTCCACGCCATGCCGCTGGTGGTACACGCCCCCGCGAGGCGTCCGTGGCGGTCGATCGCCAGCATGCCGAGCGTGTCGTGGTTGTCGCGGTCGCCCGGCCGCTGCCTGCGCTCGGCATTGATCTCCGGCTTGTACTCGGCGCGCGCACGCCACTCGCGCCATGCCTGTTCCGCCTGCGGCGTCAGCAGGCGTTGTTTCTCGAAGCCCTGTTCCACCGCGAACTGCTGCGCGCCATCGCCGACCAGCATCACGTGAGGCGTTTTCTCCATCACGCGCCGCGCCACGCTGATGGGGTGGTCGATGTCCTCCAGTGCCGCCACAGCGCCACAGCGGCCATCGCCATCCATGATGCTGGCGTCCAGGGTCAGGATGCCGTCGCGATCAGGATTGCCGCAGCGGCCAACCGTGGGATTGCACAGGTCCGTCTCGGCCCAGCGCGCACCCTGTTCGACGGCATCGAGAGCACCACCACCCGCCGCCAGGACCTTCCACGCCGACTGGTTGGCCTGCACGCCGAAATCCCAGGTGGACACCACGCGCGCGCCCACCGCCGTCTCGTTCGCCGGCTGTCCCGCCAGCCGGGCGGACAATGCCAGTGCGCCTGCCGACAGCGTCGCCTGGCCAAGGAATCTTCTTCTGCCGTTCATGCCTGCTCCTCAGGTATCGGTTCGACGCGCGCCAGCCGCGCGGGCCAATGCGTGCGCGCATGCATCGCGGCACCCACCAGTCCCAGTTGCCCATGGTCGATGCGCCACAACGGGGGTGGCGTACGCGCGCCGGTGAACTTTTCCGCATAGCGCCGTGCGAAGTCGCCCTGGTGCAGGAACGGCGCGATGTGGCGGGTCACGCCGCCGGCCAGGTAGGCCTGCCGCGCGCCAACGGTCAGCACCAGATCACCGACCAGGCTGCCAAGCCATCCGCAGAACACATCCAGCGTCTCCCGTGCCAGCGCGTCATCGCCCTGGGCGGCGGCCTCCACCAGCGGCGCGACGTGGCGCCAGCGCGGCACGGCGCCGCGCAGGTCGGCCAGCGCGTCATACAGATGCATCAAACCGGTGCCGGACAGGACGCGTTCGTTGTCCACGTGCGGCCAGCGCCGGGACAGACGTTGCAGCACTTCGAGTTCGGTCGCGGTACCGGCGGCCAGCGCAGCGTGGCCGGCTTCGCTCAGCAACACCTCGCGCCCCTCCGCATCCAGGCACAGCGCCGCGCCCATGCCGGTGCCCGGCCCCAGCACGAGGGCGGGCGACTGCATGCCGGGATCGTCCTGTGCGGTCAGCGGCACCAGCAGGCTGCGCCGCACGCCGGGGATGGCGCGCGCGACGGCCTCGAAATCGTTGATCACCTGCAGCGACGCCAACCCGGCGTCATGCGCCGTGCGCCGTACCGACACTTCCCACGGCAGGTTGGCGTTGACCAGGCGGTCGCCGTCGAGAAACCCTGCGATGGCGACCACCGCGGACCGCACCCGCACGCCGGGCTGCAGCGCGTGCAAGCGCCGCAGGTAGTCATGCAGGATGGCGCCGAGCGAAGCGTGCTCCGCACCGCGACAGGTTTCCACGTCGTGCACGTCGATCGCACCGTCGGCACGCGCCCAGCCCAGTCGCGCATGCGTGCCGCCCACATCGGCCACCAGGCAGGCATCGATCAGGGACTGCGCAAACTCCATGGAAAGCTCGTCGGCGACCGCATCGGCATCGGGAAGGCCGCACTATACGATTGTCTTGGATCGGTTCAAAACATTCGACGCCCCGCGCGGTTGGATACCGCGGTAGCGCCGCCGCCGGACACTGTCGTCGCGTGATGCGAACACACAGGACGGGCACCAGGGCGCGACGCGTTGAGCCTGCAGCGCCGCTAATCGCCGAACATCACCACACTGTTGCCCGCCGGCAGTTCGCGCTCGCGCGTTGGCTCGCCGTCACCGCGCGGGACCCAGGGAACGCTGCCAACATCACCGATGCGCATGTAGCGGCCCAGTGAACGGAAGCGGTCGATGGCGAATGGCAGGCCTTCGCTGCCCAGCGCGCTGGCGGCGTCGGCCAGGTTGAAGTGCAGCTGCGGGTTGGACGCGCTGCCCGTGAAACCCACCTCGGCGATCTTCTGTCCCCTGCGCACGCGTTGCCCGGCTAAGACGCGCGTGCTGCCCGGACGCAGGTGACCGTAGTGCGCGAAGCGTCCACCGCCCAGGTCGAGCACGACGGTGTTGCCGCCGCCGGTGGCGAGCGCGTGGTCGGAGCGTTCGCTAAGGCGTCGCCGTTCCGGCAGGCCGTCGCGCACGCTCGCGACCGTCGCGTCGGCAACGGCCAGCACGTCTTCGCCATGGCTGTAGGCCTGCGCGACGGAATCGCCAGCGCGGGCTGACTTGCGGCCCTGCGCATCCAGCTTCACCCAGTCGACCGCAAAGCGTCCGGGCGTGCGCGCCTTGCCATCGATGGCATAGAGCACGCGACGATGACCCCGCTCCCACGCGGGATCGTGGATCGCGATCCACGGGCCGCCGCGCAGTGGCGGACCCAGCGTCATCGCAGGTTCGCGCTCGACGGCCACCCTGGCGCCTTCCACGCGGGACGCATCGCCTTCATCGGCGGCTGCGCGGTAGTCGATGCGATGCATCAGGGCGGCGGGCATGGCGGTGCCGGGAGGCAAAGCCAGTTCGAAGAACACGATCCCGCGACGCCCCGGCTCGATCGGCGCGCCGGCCGTCGCCTTCCATTGCAGGCCGGAGCGGTCCAGCTGCCGTTCCAGCGCGTCGCCTTCGAACGTGGCCAGCAGGGTGCCCGACGCGGCATCGAGCACCTCGACACGCACCGGGTCCAGCGACTGCCGCGAGAAGTTGCTCAGGTGCAGTTCGTAGAACAGGCGCGTCTGCCCGTCGATGGCGACCGGCGTGGGCGGCATGGGCACGTGCAGGTCGAAGGATTCCTGCAGCGTCTGCGCCTGCACGGGCGTGGCCAGCCACAGCAGGCAGAGGGACGCATACAGGCGGAACAGGTTGGGGGGCGTCATGCGTTCGACAGTCCGGACCAGGAGCTTGCCATGCTACGCATCGCCGTCAGGCAACCACGTTCGTCCCGCCGCTTCTTTGCCACGGCATGGCGCAAGGAAGGTTCGTGATGACGGTTCGTGCCCTTCTTGACCGCCGAACCGATCTCTGATTAAAGTCAGGTAATGAAAGACATGCAGATTGATGCCGTCCGCCGGTTCAACCGCGCGGTCACCCGCCGCATCGGCGTACTGACGGATAACTACCTGGGGCGTGACCGGCCGTGGGCGGAGTCGCGCCTGATCTTCGAGGTGGGCCGAGATGGCGCCGATGTCCGCACGTTGCGCGAACGGCTCGCCCTGGATTCGGGTTACCTCAGCCGCCTGCTCCGTTCGCTGGAGGCGCAAGGCCTGGTGGCATCGCAGGCCGCGAAACACGATGCCCGCGTGCGCCGGGTGTCGTTGACGGCGAAAGGCATCCGCGAGTGGAAGGTCCTGGAAGCCCGCTCGGACGACATCGCCTCGATGCTGCTGGCGCCCTTGAGCGATGCGCAACGCCAGCGGCTGCTGGACGCCATGGCCGATGTCGCCCGGTTGCTCAGCGCCAGCGCGGTGACGGTCGAACCGGCGGATCCCGCAGGTGCCGAGGCGCGTGCCTGCATCGATGCCTACGTGCAGGAACTGGAACAACGCCTCGGCATCGCGTTCGACCCCACGCGCGGCCCCACCGCCAAGGCCGATGAACTGACGCCGCCGAACGGCATCTTCCTGCTGGCCCGCCTCGACGGGGTGCCTATCGGATGCATCGGCCTGAAGGTCATCGGCAAGGGCGTTGGCGAGATCAAGCGCATGTGGGTGGATCCGACCTGCCGTGGCCTGGGCGTCGCCCGTCGGCTGCTGGCCGCCGCGGAAACGCATGCCGCCGAGATGGCGCTGCGCCGCCTGCGGTTGGACACGAGCAATCGCCAGGAAGAGGCGCTCAGCCTGTATCGCCACAGTGGTTACCGCGAGATCGCGCCCTACAACGACAACCCGTACGCCAGCTACTGGTTCGAAAAACGCCTGGGCACGAAACGCACCCCGGCCTAGCGTCGCCACCGACATCAGCTCCGCCGCCCTTCAACGAGCCGCCGCATGCATCGCATCGTTCTTCTCCTCCTGCTCATGCTCGGCACGCTGGGCGCCACACACGCACACGCGTGTCCCGCCGGTGTCTACACGTCGGCGGCCGGTGATTTCGTGGTGCTGGTGCCGGTGCCGACCATCCCCTCCCCCGGGTTGCGCTATCTGTTCCGCGACGGTCGCCGCGGCAGCACGCTCGACGCCGATGCACCGCTCCAATGCGAGCAGGGCAAGGTCTCCGTGCGCGCGACGGACATCCCGGCAACACCGTGGTCACGGTTGCCGCTGGTCGAAACCGATGCGACGTTCTCCAGCCTGGGCACGGCGCTGGCAGGCCGGCTGATCGAGCCGCGGATCGCCGACGCGCACCTTCCCCTGGTGGTGATGGTGCACGGATCGGAACGCAGCCCTGCGCTTGCCAGTCCGTACGCCTACGCGCTGGCCGCGCAGGGCATCCGGGTATTCGTGTACGACAAGCGCGGGACTGGTGCCTCGCAGGGCGAGTACACGCAGAACTTCGAACTGCTGGCCGACGACGCGGCCGCGGCACTCAGGCAGGCGCGGGCGATGGCGCAGGGTCGCTACGCGCGCGCGGGTTACTACGGCGGCAGCCAGGGCGGATGGGTGGCGCCCCTGGCCGCCACGCGTGCGCCGGCGGACTTCGTGGCCGTGGGCTTCGGCCTGGTGGTGTCGCCCATCGACGAAGACCGCGAGCAGATGATCGATGAAGCACGCGCGGCCGGCCTGGGTGCCGACGCCGAGGCCGCCATCAACCGGCTGTCGGACGCCACCGCGCGTCTGCTCACCACGCATTTCGAGGACGGCTTCGAGCCGCTGGAGCAGCTACGGCGCGATCTGGCCAAGCAGCCCTGGATCGACAAGATCCACGGCGAGCACAGCGGCGCGATGCTGCGCACCTCCGACGCCGACCTGCGGCGTGTCGGTCGTGCCCGCTTCGACAATCTGGAACTGATCTGGGACTACGACGCGCTCGCCGCGCTGGAACGCCTCCAGGCGCCGCTGCTGTGGGTGCTTGCCGCGCAGGATCGCGAAGCCCCCATCGAACGCACCCGCGATGCGCTGGCGGCGCTCGCCGCCGCGGGCAAGCCGATCGACCTCTATGTCTTCCCCGACACCGACCACGGCATGTTCGAATTCACCACCCGCGCGGACGGCTCACGCCAGCCCACGCGGGTGACCGATGGCTACCTGCGCCTGCTCGGCGACTGGATCAAGGGAACGCCCGATGCAAGCTATGGACGCGGCATCCCCCTGACCGGCAAGCATCGGTAGTGCGAGGATGCACTCCGCGCGATATCCATCCACCCCGACGTCCACCGCCCGGTGGCGATGGCAACCGTGTCGGGCGTGGTGACGGCACGTATTCAACCCAGAGGGAACACACGATGACACGCGAGTACACGGGCAGCTGCCACTGCGGTGCCGTCAGGTTCACGGTCCGCTTCGATATCGCCAAGGGCACCAGCAAGTGCAACTGCACGTTCTGCTGGAAGCAGCGCAACTGGAATATCCCGGGCCTGAAGTCGGAGGATTTCCAGCTGCTCGCCGGTGACGACCACCTGGCCAGCTACAGCAAGTCAGGCGAAGGCTTCGAAGTGCATCACCGGTTCTGCCAACGCTGCGGCACCGCCACGCACGGGCACGGTTATCTGGAACAGGTGGGCGGCCCGTTCCTGTCCGTCCGCGTGGCCGCGCTCGATGACCTCGACGTCGATAGCCTGGTCTCTGCGCCAACCACGCATTGCGACGGCCGCAACGACAACTGGTGGAATCCGCCCGCGGAAACGCGCCACCTCTGAGCAGGGTGACAGGCACGCGTCGTCAACGTCGGCGCGCGCGCCCCGCGGCGTCCACCGCCGGAAATCGGTGGCTGGCTCACGCCGGACTGTCGTGCAGCGCCACGTTCAGCCGGTCCACCACCATCGCCCAGTCGGCATCGTCGCGACGTTCCTCGCGCAGCAGCTGCGATTGCGCAGGCGACCAGAATGGGGCCTCTTCCAGGCGCATGCCGTTGGGCAGCGGGGAATGGGTGGCGATGAACTGCTGGATGCTGGCGTTGTCGTTGGGCAGGCCCAACTGCGCGAACAGTTCGGAGAAGGGGTGGACGGTCGATTCCATGGCGGTTCCTTTGTGGGGGAAAGCACCAGCCTATCCGTGAATGCGTGAAGCCGGCGGATGACGGCGTGGCCAAGCCCGGAGCCGCAATCCGGTTGGGGCCGGAGGGCCAGGTGTGGATCGCCCCGGGCATGCTGCGCTCACTCGGGCTGCATTGCGCCGACAAGGTCCGCATGCCGCCCCTCCGGCACGCGAGGACCGTCCGCCAAAGTGGTAGCGTGGCAACCGTAACGCCGCAGGCCGTCATCCGGGGGGATGCCATGATGAAACTGTTCTTGCTGGGTCCAACGCTGCTGCTCTCCCTGTTGATCAGCTTCTTCCTGCTGCGATCGGACACGCTGCGGGCGGTGCAGGCACCCGGCATGCGTACGCAGGCCGCTTCCCCTGCCCCCGGATCCCAGCCGCGCCTGGCAGGCGCCGCGCAGACGCCGGCCGCGCGTCCCGCGCAGGCAGACGCGGCGTCCGCCCCGCCCGCAGCGGCGGCGGCGCAGGCCGACCCGTTCGCCCCGGTGTACATCGTCACCTCCCGCGAGACGTGGCAGGGTATCCGCGGCCTGACCCGTGCCGCGGTCGCGCGACGCGACAGCACCGGCGCGACCGTGCTGATTTCCGAAACCCGGGCCGACCGCCTCGGCGACATCAGCGACTACGTGCATGCCAACGAGCGCCGCTGCGGCGGCTATTTCGCGTTCCCCAGCCGCGCGCAGGCCGAGGCCTTCGTCAGCGCGGATGGCGCGAAGCAGGCGATGGCGAAATCGATGCTGGCCGGCTACACGCTCGACAACCAGGCCACCGTCAGCCGCTGGTTGCCCCAGGTGCAGGAACAGCGCCTCTACGCCACCATCAACCACCTCTCCAGCTACCGCAACCGCTACTACGCCAGCACGCATGGCCGGACCTCGGCCGAATGGATCCGCAACCACTGGCAATCGCTGGCCGCCGGCCGCGACGACGTCACCACCGAGCTGTTCACCGCCTGCGCCACCTGCGGCACGCAGCCGTCGATCATCCTCACCATCCGTGGCTGGGACCTGCCCAATGAAGTCGTGGTGCTGGGCGCGCACCTGGACTCGATCAACGGCGGCAACCGCAACGACCCCGAACAGCACGCACCGGGTGCCGACGACGATGCGTCGGGCATCGCCACGCTCACCGAAACGCTGCGCATCGCGCTGGCCGACGGCTGGCAGCCGCGGCGCACGGTGAAGTTCATGGGCTATGCCGCCGAGGAAGTCGGCCTGCGCGGTTCCAATGCCATCGCGCAGTCGTTCCGCGCCAGCGGCGTCAACGTGGTCAGCGTGCTGCAGGTGGACATGACCAACTACAAGGCCGGCGCGGTCACCGACATGAAGCTGATCAGCGACTACTCCAACGCCGACCTGAAGAACTTCTTCATCACCCTGTTCGACACCTACCTGGCGCCGATGGGCCTGACGCGCGGCAGCGTGGCCTGCGGTTACGCCTGTTCGGACCATGCGTCGTGGACGAACGCCGGCTATCCCGCCGCGATGATGTTCGAGGCCGGCGACCCGGGCGGCAGCTTCCCCTATATCCACACGTCGTACGACACGCTGGCGACCATGGGCGAATCCGCGCAGCACAGCGTCAAGTTCACCCAGTTCGCCCTGGCGTATCTTGGCGAAACCGCCAAGACGCGCACGCGGGTCACCGGCGGACCCGCGCAGGTGCTGCCGGTGCCGTGAGCCTGGGTAGCCCGGGTAGGGCCGAAGGCCACACCCGGGGACCGGAACCGTCACGTGCAAGGCGCCGCGGGTGCGCTGCGCTTACCCGGGCTACGCGACTGCAAGCCCCTTTGGAGAAGAAGATGAGACACGCGTTCGCCCATATCGCCTTCACCCCCGCGGTACGCGACGTGCAGGCACGCGACGGCAGCCGTGCGCAGTACGCGCGGGCCTTCGAGTCCGGCGACGAGGTCCGCAATGCCGAACTCGGGGCCGACGAGGCCGCCTTCATCCATGCCCAGCGCAGTTTCTACATGGCCACCGTGTCCGAAACCGGTTGGCCGTACGTGCAGCACCGCGGCGGCACGCCCGGTTTCCTGCGGGTGGTCGATGCCACGACGCTGTCGTTCACCGACCTGCCCGGCAACCGGCAGTTCATCAGCGTGGGCAATCTGGCGCAGGACGATCGCGTGGCGTTGATCCTGATGGACTACACGCACCGGCAGCGGCTGAAGCTGTTGGGCCGTTTGAGCGTGGAGGAGTCACCGGGCGCGGGACGTACCGAGCGCACGATGACGATCCATGTGGAAGCTTTCGACTGGAATTGCCCGAAGTACATCCCGGTCCGCTTCGAAGCGGAAGACGTGCAGCGTGCGCTGGACGAACGCGACAAGCGGATCGCGCAGCTGGAGGCGCAGTTGGCGCAGGCCCGGCAACAGACGTAACGCGTAGGGTGGGACTTCGCACACCACTGGGTGGCTGACGGGCGATGGTCGGCTTGAACCCCCCCGACGCCCTGTGTATAAGGAATCGCCGATCCGCGTCTCGCGGCGGTGTTGCAAGCCTGAATGGTCATGACCCAGGCCACGGACTCTCCCTCTCTGAGGGGACCGGATTCTCATCCTGTCTTGGAGTCCATCATGAAGCTCAAAACTCTTCGCGAACGCGCCTTCGTCCGTCAGCAAGGGCGTTGTTATTACTGCAGTGCACGCATGTGGCAGATTTCTCCCGAAGAACTCGGCCTCCACCGCAAGTCTTCGCGTCTACTCCAGTGCACCGCCGAGCACCTGATCGCTCGGCGCGATGGCGGTGGGGATACCTGCGACAACATCGTAGCGGCGTGCCACTACTGCAACTGGCTTCGCCATGCGCGAAGAAACGCGGCGCTCGCGCCGGAAGTCTATGCCGCTCGTGTCCGCAAGCGGGTGGCGCGTGGCACTTGGCATGCACCTTTCGCGATCTTCGAGTAGATGAAGCGGCCTAGCCTGGGTAAGCCTAACGGCCGCACCCGGGGTCTTTATGCATCACGTGCGAGGTGCCCCGGGTGCGCTGCGCTTACCCGGGGCTACGCGGCTCAGGTGCCCAGCAGTTCGACGTCGAACTTCAACGTGGCGTTGGGCGGGATGACGCCGCCGGCGCCGCGTGCGCCGTAGCCGAGGTTGGCGGGGATGATCAGGGTGCGCTGGCCGCCCACCTTCATACCCTGCACGCCTTCGTCCCAGCCCTTGATGACCATGCCGCCGGCGAGCGGAAAGATGAAGGGTTCGCCGCGATCCTTGCTGGAATCGAACTTGGCGCCCTGTTCGCCGTTCTCGTAAAGCCAGCCGGTGTAGTGCACGGTGACGTTGTTGCCGGGCTTGGCCTCTACGCCGCTGCCGACGACGGTGTCTTCGAACTGCAGGCCGGAAGCGGTGGTGGTGAATGCCATGGTGTGTTCCTTGTGGGGACCGGATATTCGGGGCGCATAGTTTATCGCTCGCCCGGCCGAGGAAGTTGCGTAGCCCCGGTAAGACCGAAGGTCGCACTCGGGTGCACGGAAGGGTGACGTGTAGATAGGGTCGGCCTCGGCCAACCTTACGGGATCCTGGATTGTCGTCGGGAAGGTGTGCTGAAGCCCCCCCTGCGGAAAATGTCACGCGCGATGGGGGGCGAACCAGCGCCGGACAGACGGCAGGAACAGTAATGCACCTACGGCGATCCGCAGCACCGCCGCCAGGAAGGCCGGCCACCGAGCCATCGACACGCCGCGCCACAACATACTGCCCAGGAGGAAGAGGGTGAGTACCGTAGTGATCACGAGCCACACCCTGGCCCATTGTTGTCTTCGCCAGAGTGCGAAGCACATGACCACACCGTAGACGCCGATGGTCACCATTATGGGCGTGAAAAATTCGATGTTCGCGACGGGCGCCCGGTATACCGCAATGATTTCGAACGCGTAATGCGCCAGGTAGAGCGCAAGAATGACCCACATCGCTGGCGGCGTTCTTTCTTGCTTAGGCTGCCGGAGCATCGCACGCGGGGCTTCATAGGGATTGAACGATTCGCTCACGACGGTTCACGCTCCCGTCGTCCCTTCATCGCCAGCGCTTCGGACAGCAGGGATTCGTAGAGCTGCAGGCGAATGCGCTTGAGGTTAGCAACCATCATGACGAAGTACAGCAGAATCAATCCGAAGCCGATCATGATCTGCCAGTACGGCATGTCCATCAGCTCGTCCCAGTTGCGGAAGAACAGATAGGCCGACGCCAGCACGGGCAGCAGACCAAGTCGTTCCAGACCTCCCGTAAACATTCCGATCTTCACGGACATCTGATTCAGCACAAGCCGCGCTACGCGCTGATGCTCCTCCAGTACGGTACGCGGACGCTGGCTCAGCCACATCAGGATCGTACGGAACAATGGCGTGTCGTGGTCGAGCTGACTGACCTGATCTGCGCGCCACGTCCACAACGACCAACCCAGCACACCATAGGAACGGACGATGCCGGGCATCAGTGCGAGCAGGAATATCGAGAAACTGATCTGCGCCCACATGATCATCCATCTGCCCGGCGTCATGACGTGAACGAGAAGAAAGGGAATCAACATGAAGACCGCCGCGGCTGCGCCAACCATGTTGGCAAACCGATACATCCGCGGGGTATCGAGGATCGACGCCGGCCCATCCGGCATCTCTCGCAGGCGGCGATCCAGTTCGGTGAAGCTCAGTGCGTCGTTGGATGACATGCCACGGGTCCTTGTGATGGCGAGGCCGATTGCGTCAGGAAGAGGGGGCTTGGGTGGCGGCGGCAAGCCCGCGCCGCTCAGCGTGGCTGGAGGCCAGCAGCAGAGATGTCATTGCAGCTTGTTCCACAGCGCCCAAACGATCGTACCGACGATGCCCGTCAACGATGTCACCAGCACCCACAGGATGGACATACGTCGCGAGCCACGCATCAGTGCGAATGGGTCCTGCCGCATCGCAGCCATCGCTTCCACGGCATCGCCCTTGAACTGTTTTCTGACGGCGTGCCAACGCATCGCCGCGTAGCCGACGCCAGATACCAGACACCAAGCGCCCGCGACGACGCTGTACGTTTCGCCTTCGTCCAGCAGTATGCCAATGACAAGCGCGATCGGAAGCAGTGCCAGCGCCATGCCCCCAGCGAAGCGCCACCAGCTGAGGCTGGGTTTTCCCTGCAGGTACATCGTCGTGCTCCGTGGGGACCGGGGGCAAGCTTCCCACACCACCCGGCCGATTTGCAGCCCAGCTCTGGCATCGCAGGCGGGCTGGCCCACCGTGCGCGGGCGCGGACATCCGCGTAGCCCGGCTAAGGCCAACGGCCGCACCCGAGGTCTTGATGGACCACGTGCAAGGCACCCCGGGTGCGCTGCGCTTACCCGGGCTACGCGGGCTCCACGCCCTACCCCGTCTGTCGCCTACCCCGCATGAATTCCAGCATCGCTTCGAACACCGGGTGCAGGCGGGCGGCCTGGCCGGTGATTTCGTATTCCACGCGCGGGGGGATTTCGGGGTAGAGGGTGCGGCGTACCAAGCCGTCGCTTTCCAGCTCACGCAGCTGCGCGGTCAGCATGTGCTGGGTCACGCCGGGGATGGCGCGGCGCAGTTCGTTGAAGCGGTGCATGCGCTGGTGCAGCAGCCAGAGGATTTCCAGTTTCCATTTGCCGCCGAAGATGGCGACGGCCTTCCTGATGTCGCCATGCACTTCATCGATGTTGTCGGCGATGCCGGCGCACGTCTGCTCAGTATGGTTTTGCATACCTGGTACTCAAATCAATCCTTCTTGTTGGCACGACTATACGCCACTAGATTTTCGCGACGCGGTGGCAGCGGCGTCACGGAGACGTTCGACATGCGGCCGCACTTCCTTCCCCACCAGGCACCTGCCCATGAAGATCCTGCATATCGATTCCAGCATCACCGGCGACGATTCGGTCAGCCGCACGTTGACCGCGGCGGTGGTCGCGCGCCTGGTCGCGCTCAGCCCCGACGCCGACATCACCTACCGCGACCTCGCCGCGCAGCCGCTGCCGCAGGCATCCGCGCCGTTGCTGGCGGTGGCGGCGGGCGCTGACGTGCCCGCGCACGACAGCGCACTGCAGGCGGACGTGTCGGTGGTGGGCCGTGTGCTGGACGAAGTGCTGGCGGCGGATGTCATCGTCATCGGCGCGCCGATGTACAACTTCAGCGTGCCCAGCCAGCTGAAGGCGTGGCTGGATGCGATCGCGGTGCCGGGCAGGACGTTCCGCTACGACGCGCAGGGCGTGCAGGGGTTGCTGGGCGAGAAGCGCGTGATCATCGCGTCGGCGCGCGGCAACGTCTACGCGGCGGTTTCGCCGGTGGCGGCGTACGAGCACCACGAGTCCTACCTGCGCAGCTTCCTGGATTTCCTGGGCGTGACCCGCATCGAGGTGGTGCGTGCCGAGGGCGTGCGGCTGGGCCCGGAGCACGCGCAGGCCGCGATGGCCGGTGCGCTGGCGCAGGCGGAGCAGCTGGAAGCGGCGTGATCAGGCGCGCTGTCCGCGTGTTTCAGAAATGAAGAGCGGGCCGATGGCCCGCTCCGTGGTGCGTTGATGCCGGTGGCCGTCAGGTGGACGGTTCGGGTTCTTCTTGCGTGCGCCGCTTGCGGTCGAAGCGGGCACCCAGCGCCTGCCGCAGGGTATGAAGGCCGTCGCCGCGGCCGACTACCTTTGCGAAAAGGTACGCTGACCCTTGTTTTGGCATGTGCAGGGTGGGCCTTGGCCCACCTTGCGGGGATACGCAGAGCTCGCGCGGCGCTGCTGATCGGCCCGGCCTGGGGTGTACGATGCGCCACAGGGGAAGCCTGGCTCGTCGGGGCGCCGTGCATCGGTGCGACGGTGGGCTGCGACATTCAGATGCTCTGCGGAGATGCCCGATGAAGCACGCGCTGCACGTACTGCTGTTGATGGTGGCCCTGCTCGCGCCGGCCCACGCCCATGCCGATGACGCGCCGCCTTCGGTGCAGGCGCAGGTGATGCCGTTGCTTGACGAGATGATGGCGGCGGCCAATGCGCACGATACGGACCGGTTCATGGCGCTCTATTCGCGCGGCGATGCGCTGGTCGTGCAGTTCGACGACCAGACGCTGCGCGGGTGGCAGACGGTGCGGGACCAGCAGGACGAATGGTGGGCCGGCGGCACGTCCGACGCCGTGTACCGCTACCGGTCGGCGCCGGAGATCACCGTGATCGCGCCGGATGTGGTCAGCACGCTGCAATCGATGGAGGTGGCCAGCACGATGCCCGATGGCAAGAAGGGTAACGTGCAAGTGGTGGCGACGTCTGTGTGGCGGAAGCTGCCGGAGGGGTGGCGCATCGTGGTGGCGCACGAGTCGTTGATTCAGTAGCGCGCTCGCAGGAGCAGGCGGGAAACCTACGCTGACCGCTGTCTTGCGGATGGGATGCGGGCGCCTTGCGCTTGGGGAGTCATGCACAGCGCGAGTGGCTCTGGGCTCGGAATGTCGTCTCATGGATCACCGCTTGCACCGGGTGCCGGATACAGGGGGGCGCGAACATGCATTGGCATATCTATCTGGTGCTCGCGGTAGCGGGCGCCTGCGTGGTGATCCTCGATCTGGCGTTGGGGCGCTGGGCGCGGGCGGGTGCGCTGTCTCTGCTGGTCGCTTCCATCGCGCTTGCCGCCTGGAACGGGCGCGAGGAAGAAAGGAAGACGCGCGCCGTGGAGCGTGAGGCCCACGACCCCAACGCGCCGCACGAGTGAACCGGTAGCCCGGGTAAGGCCGAAGGCCGCACCGGGGATTCGGAACGTATCCGTGCGCCGCGCCCCGGGTGCGCTGCGCTTACCTGGGCTACATGGGCGGCTTGAGTCCGCCCTGCCCGCCCGCACTGTCAGGTGCGGCGCCGGTTGTCGCGCGGAGTGCGCTGTCCAATGCCATGCGGACGTAGCATTGCAGCGGCGGTGCCTGCTCGCAATGGCTGATGATCCGGTCTAGCAGGTTCGCCAGTGCATCCGGACGAAGGCTGGCATGGGCACCCCATACGCGATGCTGGATCTCGTTGAGCCATTTGAGCGCATTGAGCTGCGCGGCGGCATCAAGTGTTTTGTCGCTCCAGATGGCGCGGCCGGCGATCGTCAGCTCGAACCAGAGGCGCGTGCAGAACTTCTTGGCCTGTGTTCCGTCGAGTGCAACGACGTGGGTTCTCATGTCCATGGTTCTCTCTTTCCGAAGTGCAAGGTGCCAGCGACATCGGGGACGATGCCGTCAGGCGGCGACGAGGTCGGCGAGGTAGACGAAGCCCGTAGCCCTGGTAAGGCCAACGGCCGCACCCGGGATCGGATCAGTTCAGTTAGGAGCGCCCCGGGTGCGCTGCGCTTACCCGGGCTACGGTGCTTGGTTCAAGCGCCGAACCAAAGCCGTCACGACCTGAAACCCTGCGCTTTGGGATCCCCGTGCAGGCGAGGCATCTTCAGCCAGTGCCAGTATCCATCGTTGATTTTCCTGGTCTTATCTTCACTGTCCGTACCCGAATAGTCGATCCGGATCGCCAGCACCAGTTCGTCGTCCGCCGTGCGCGCGACATAGTCGGTTTGCACGATGTTTACCGGTTCTTCCACGTCAAGTTCCAATACGCGGGCGGCGGCGTCGTTCAATGAATGGTTGCGGGTCGCAATCCGCCGCCAACCGTGTCCAACGCAGGGTGCCTGCGTGTCGTCCAGTGTCGTGTATCCCGCCGCCGACGACGACGCACCAGCACCAGCACCAGGAATCCGGTCGGTGAGGTAGAACACCGTTTCCAATGGTCGCGGTTCAATCGCGATGTAGGACCGTGTACTAGCCGAGAGGCCGAACAGGTAGGGCGCAAACCAGCGGAAGTGCGGAACCAGCTCGCCATCTTCCTGCACCAGCGATCCAGCCGACAGATCGGACAGGTGCCAGACGCCCTCGATGGTGGGGCAAGCGGAGAAGAGCGACGTTTCCACCGCGCCGAACTGGTCGCCGTAGGCGTTGGCAACGTCTGGCACGGCGCCGACGCAACCGGTCAACCCGAGCACGGCAACCAGCACTGAACCAAGAAGGGCCCGACGCATGTGATGTCCTGTTGAATTTGAAGCCGGTAGCTTACGCGACGATTGGACAAAAAATGGGGGGTCAGAGTGCCTTTCCCGTAGCGCCACGGCGCAAAAACGTACTCTGACCCCTGTCTTCAAACCCCTGTTTTCTGGGGGCGACAACAAGCCGCCAAAGCGAGACCAGGGTGCAGCAGCGGCCCTCGCCTTGATTGCGACCTTCCAAATAAAAAGCGGGCCGATGGCCCGCTCCGTGGTGCGTTGATGGGGGTGGCCGTCAGGTCGACAGTTCGGATGCTTCTTCCGTGCGCCGCTTGCGGTCTAAGCGGGCGCCCAGCGCCTGGCGCAGGGTGTCCAGGCAGTCGCCGCGGCCGGCCACCTTTGCGAAAAGATACTCTGACCCCTGTTTCTGCTGACCCCTGTTTCTGCTAACGATCTCACGGCCCCTACTTCATATCCAACTCGGGGCGGCTCAGCCACACGTTGCGGCTTGGATCGCTAGAGCCGCCAAGTTCCTCGGTGGTGTACGCACGAGGTAGTAACGAGTCCCACTGCCGTTGTGCAATCACTTCGGCCGAAAAGAGGCAATTCGCTAAGTTCTGCACGCGCCCCTTGTAGTAGTTGGCGGCATAGTATGTTGGTGATAGTTGCTCATGAAGATTGCAATACACCGACAACTCCATGAGGAGTCGCCTTTCTTTGTCAAAGTAGATGTTCCAATCGCTTTGCACAGCCGCGCGGTTGTCGCTGAAAACCTGCATCCCACGTGGACCGATCATGGCGTTGTCCAGAAGCTCCAACGTCCCCTCTTCATCGACCACCACAGATTTCGATTCCCTGGTATGGGTTCTTCTGAGCGCGCCTGAGTCTTCGACTCCGATGTAGAAGCCGCCCGGCAAGGTGCCGCCAAGAAGCTCCTTGATCTCACTAACAATGGCTTCCATGCATCGTTCAATCTCCTGAAGCTTTGCGGACTTTTGCGTTTCGTCCAGCTCTTGCTTGAGAAGCCTGTTCTGCTCCTTCATCTCCTTACGCGTGGTCTCTGACTCTTCTTTCGTTATCTCTAAGGTTCGCAGAACCAGAAGAACCGTTATGAATCCAATGAAAGGATTCATGATTCCGCCAATGTAGTCGCCGAAAGTTCCCCAATCCGTCTTGTTGTCTGAAACGTCGGGACCAAACGTGAAGGTGTAGTAGAGAACGGCGACCAGGGTCACTACCAGCACCGCAACTGTTGCAAGCCAATCGGTATTTCTCTTCTTTCCTTCTTCCTTGTCTTCTTCACTCATGCTGGATCCTCCAGTAGGGCTCGACGAACCAGAAATATGACACCTATGGCGGCATGCGTCAGGCGGTCACCGCGGCGACGATGCGGTCGGCGGTGTCGGCCAGGTGGGTGAAGCGGTGGGCCAGGCCGGCGCGGGGCAGCAGCAGGTCTTCGGGATGTTCGGTTTCGGGGGGCTGAGCTGGGCCAGCAGGTGCAGGTGGTCGCGCAGGGCCTGCAGTTCGGCGTGAGCCTCAGTGGGCAGGTTGTAGCCGGGGTCGATGAGCGTTCCGTGCGTCATGGCGATGTCCTTCCGCGTGCGGGTGCTAGGCGTGCCTGCGGGCGCTCTGTGCGCCCGCAGGGTGTCGGGAGGGTCGAAGCTGTAATCAGCCAGCCGGGCGTATTTCCCTTTCGGGTGTTCTATTCCGCCCCCTCCCGACGTAGAACGGACTGCGTCGGAAGCGCCCAGTGTATGGGGCACAAAAAACCCACCTGAGTTGCCGGGGTGGGTGCCGCTGAATATCGGAGATTCGACGCTCCTTGGAGACAAGTTTGCGTCGGGGATGGCGTGGTGTCTATTTACATTCTTGGGGCGGAGCTCAGTATATGGCTTACGCCTCGGCTCGGTTAGCCAAGCTCTGCTCGGACACGCGATGCCCTAAGGCTATCCAGCCTCGCCAGAATCAGCAGTCTCAATGCCTTCTTCCAGAGCCAGTCTGGCCACCCTGATCTGGTCAAGCCGATTGCTTCGAGAAATCAGTCTCAGCGCCGCACCAAGCTTTCTCTTCGCGGCACTCGCGCTAGCCACTGGGTAAGGATCAAGAATCCCCTTGATAGAGCTCCTAAGTTCGGCGCCTTTTGTCTCGATTAGCCAATCTCTAATCTCCTCTACTGACGACGAGGCGACGACGGCATATGAACCCTCTTGATCGTCCAAACGCGAAGAAATATTGGACATAGCTTCCCGGAGCGTGACGGTTGACTGAGCATCATTCCGGGCTTTCTCGACTCTCGCCCTAAACCATGCATCTCGGATCGGCCTGAACAGCTCAATCTCCTTCATCTGAAACATGGGTCCCGCTAGAGGCAATCTTGAGGCAACCCATGCAGCGCCGCACTCTTCTGCCCAGGCATCTTTATCGAGCTCCCTAAGCAGACATATGCTCGAATCTATATTCAGTGCACTCTCGTACTGAGCAGAAGCGAGTGTCGCCTCATAAAACCTGCCTGCAAAAAGTTCTGCGTCGCCGCCGTAGCCGTCGTGAAACTCAGACCAAACCGCACTGTAAACAGCGGCGACATCCTCGGCACGATGCTTCCGATCAAAATCTTTCAACAAACTCCGATACTCAGCCGGAAAGTATCCGTCCGAAACAAACTTAGCGAAGCACTGATCAATCTGATCCGGGTAGTAGGCCACATCATCCAAGATTCCATCCCAAGCTTTCTCGTCCGAACTCCTATCATCATTACCTAGTGCGGCAGCCACGCCAGACCAATGACCGTGCTTGAGTGCACGCGATACTGGCGGCGCCCCTTCTGCTCTTCCCTCATGGCAATAGGTCAGTACGGCAATAGATTTCGCCATTGCCCGCTTTGCACCCTCATGCAACTCGGGATCAGACTCAGCCAATGCAGCATCTACATTCGATATGACGCGGGACGCAATCCTCAAATTGCTACTTTTAAGCTTCTCTAGAATCACGAGCGCCTCACGTTGGCACTCATCACTTGGCTCACCAAAGGCGGCCCTGATCGCAGCGCCAACTTCCGGCGCATAAGTCATCGCGCGATCTACAACCTTTTCCCGATGCTCCGCCCAAATGATCCTATCTTGCGCATTCAGCTGCTCTACATTCGAAATAATGAGAACGGCGCAGCCTTTCTCGACGGCCAACTGAGAAACAACACCCAGAACATCCTTGAGCAGGAGACCATCACCGCGTCGTTCCAAATCATCCAGACAGACAAGGTGATCCTTGAACATCCCATAGGCAACACTGGACCACTGATCCCCTAGGCTTCCAGTCCATGGATTTGAAAGTCTTGATAGGGCACCGGTACTTTTCCTGATGGGATTTTCCTTCCAGAAATTCCTCAACGTCTCGATATTGAAAGACTGATCAACGCTAGGCCGATGAGCATCGGACGAAGGAATCGACCTCTCAAACAGGCTTCGCTTCAGATCCGAAAGAGAATTCAATCCAAACAAAGATACATAACAGTACTTCGCCATCCCAAAACCGGTCGAAGTCCTAAGCAATGATTGCCATAGGTGCGTCTTTCCTCGCCCCCACTTTCCTTGTAGAGCAAGTACGGATGGAGTCTTTTGAAGAATAAACTTTTGTAGCGCTCGCACTTGAGGCTTGGTGCTGTCATCGAGAACTAAGGACAACGGATATTCCGCAGACAGCGTGGCACTCATTCCCCGACCCCTCAATTACTTCGAACAGTCTGTAGAGCAAAAAGAGTAAGCCTTTCGTACCCCTAGACAGGCTTTTTCTCGACCTCGTCATTAGCAGCAAGTCCTTCTTCAATCTTGGTATCTTGCTCCTTCAGAATGACATCACGCCGCGCTGCTAGCTTTTTCGCGAGAGCGGCCATTCCAGGAATTTTGGACAGGGCATCGACCGACTCCGAGAGGCGCGCACTCTTCTCAAGTACGTCCATAAGAGGGTGATCAGCCTTGCCGTAATCGGTGATTAGCTTCCCCGGATTCTCAGCACTGACTTGCAGGACGTTAAACAACAGACGGGTGCGCAATTCTTCCTTCACAAGGCTCTCATGAGGGAGAGTTTCAATTTGATTGGAGAGACCTGAGAATGTCTTTCCAAGAACCGCTTTGTGCGTGTACTCCTCGATCAATCTCTTTGAGAGGTTAAGACGCTTATTTGCCGAGTAGGCCAGCCAGAGAACCGGAAAATATAGAGGAAGAATCGCAAAGATCAGTTTTGGCGCATCTCTTAAGACATCTGCGAGCGTGGCGCCGCCAACGAGCAGATACACATCCACACCAAAAGGGATCAGTGATATTAGTACCAGGCCGACTACGGCGAACCTGAAGTTTCGCTCGTGGGATGAGAGTGACGAGCACTCCTCCTCCTTCTTTGCCTCATAGGCGGCGCTAAGCCCTGCCGCCAAGCCACCCGGAAGCAAAGCCTTCAATTGGCCCACCACGTCATCGAGTTCTACGCGGCCGCCTTTTAGCAAGCTAGCAAACTCTTCAGTTTGCGCCTCCCGAAGACGAAGCTGATCCGCCTCGACCTTAGCAACCTTCTGATCAACCTCTTCGTCAAGCACAACCACTCGGCTGTTTAGACCCTCAAAAGCCTTGTTCAATTCGTCTCGCAGCCCATCCACTCGCTCTACGTTTCCTTGATCATCCTCAACATCATGACCAAGAACCTCCTTGTGAACCTCGTCGAGCTCCATTTTTCTTTTCACTGAGTGCGACAATAAGCTTCTAATGTTTTCGCTTGATGCATTTGCATCAAGCACCTGCTTATTGAGATTTTCGAGAGAAGGTGGAATTTCTTGAGCTTGTGCAAGAAACCGCTCGACCTCCTCAATCCGCTCTTGGACCGTGTTTACAAGCTTCTGGGTGGACTGCTCAGCAACTTCCATCTTCTCAAAAAGCGCAATCGACTCACTCGCCTTGCGCCTCAAGGACTCTGCATCCTGCAGGTAATCGTTACGAGATGAAGAAACTTCCGCCAGATTATCTTGTACTTGCCCCTTCGCTTTTCTCACATCCTCAATGGCAGCCTGCATTTCTTCGGCAAGCGATTCAACTTTCGCCCTACTAGCCTCGGCGGCGATTAATGCACGCTGCGCATCGATGGCAGATTCGTTAGCAGTCGCTGTTACCTGCTTTTCAAGGCTGGCAATTCTCTCTACTGTCCAAGCCCTTAGCTTTTCGTATTCCGCAGGATCAACGCCCTTATCAAACAGCCCCATTTCACCCTCCATCCTTTGAATGAGAAATCAATCTTCGGCTCCGGATCAGGCACTTCCCTGCAAGGGAATTTTTATATCTCCTAGTAAGGCTCCACTCCATCAAGCGCCGCTGCGCGCGCGTTAGCTCATCCCCATTTAACTGCTGGATGGCTTCCGATTGATTTGATCAATTGAATCACCCATCTGCCGCACATCCCTAAAGTATCGGCTATGACTTTTCCGAAGCGCATCTTCAGACGCCGCTTCCAGAACGACGACTTCTCGCGTAAGACCTTTCGTCATTAGCGAGATCTCAAGCTCCAGCCTGGCTTTAGACGCCTGCTCACGACAAGTCGAGTCGAACACCTCAAGAGAAACCAACTGCCCAGCGGAGCGATCGTATTCCAAGAGAAAGATCATGCGACTGTCTCCAACTGGAACTCCGCAGATCTAAAGTCAACTTCGTCTCGGACGTTTTGCAAGAATCCAGTCAATCGTTCGCGCCCATCGAAGAAGCGACGATCCGTCTCTCGAAGATCTTTTTTGATTCTTTTCCTAATTCTGGGGTTCGTACGGGATCCATCCATTGCGGCCATCAAGGCGAGGCGCCTCCCCTCGGCTCGCTCAATTCCGTCAATGGAATCCGAGATATTCTGAAGAAAGCGAAGGGCGTCAGGATCTCCGATCCCGTACTTGAGCCCGGGATCTACCACGTCAGAGAGCCGTTCCGAGATTTCAGCCCAGAGATGCTGAAGCCTGGTCCGCAGCTGCACCTCCACCTTAACTCCATCGAAGCTTGCAACTAGGTGGATGGCCCGGTAGCCATGACTAGGCTGACTGCGTCGGTCAAAAACTTGCGGGTCATCCAGATATACCTGCATTGCGCCTAGCGCCCTGCGCTGTTGAATGATGTCTTCGACAACCACCCGACAACCCGCAATGTCTTGCATTTGGCTAAGTCGAGAGGACTGTCTCTTCAGCTTGTCAACGATAGCGCCAGTCGATTTTGCAGGCCTACCAGTCACCTCATGCCGCAGCTCAGAGAGACGCTCACACACGTGCGCATAGGCCGGACCAAACGAATTTCTATAAGCCTCCAACTCCGTCAACACCTTAGCGTCGACTAGCCCTTCGCGGAGACGGTCGCCAAGTTTGTCGATCTGGGTTCTTGAGTGCTGCATGTCCGAACTAAGGGCAGCTCAACCGCACTTCGAATAACCACAGTTCAAGCACGTCGCACACCCGTCCATGATGACGAGCGCCTTGGTGTTGCACTTGTGGCAGAGCGTGGCGGTGGGCGGGAAGCTGGCGCCGTCGCCGGTGACGGCGATGTCTTCGGCGGCGCCTTGGGCGGGCGCGGCCGGTGCGGCGGCGGGGGCCGCGCTTACGTCAGAGTTTTTTTTTGCGCGGTCTTCGTACTGCTTGCGCTTCTCGGACAGGATGGCGCGCTGGTGGTCGCTCATCTGCGGGTCGTGGATCAGGCCGATGGACTTCATGTGCTCTTCGACGATGGCGCCCAGCTCGGCCACCAGCGACGGCATGTACACGCCACCGGCCTTGAAGTAGCCACCGCGCGGGTCGAACACGGCCTTCATCTCGTCCACCAGGAACGTCACGTCGCCGCCCTTGCGGAACACGGCGGACATGATGCGCGTCAGCGCCACGATCCACTGGAAGTGCTCCATGGACTTGCTGTTGACGAAGATCTCGAACGGACGGCGCAGCTCGTGCTCGGTGCCCGCGTTCAACACGATGTCGTTGATGGTCACGTACATGGCGTGTTCCACCAGCGGCGACTTGATCTTGTAGGTGCTGCCGATGAGGACTTCCGGGCGCTCGATGCGCTCGTGCATCTGGATGATGTTGTCCTGCGGCAGCTCCGCTTCCACCGTGGCGCGGCTCACCGACGCGGCCGTGACGGCCTGCGCGGCCTCGCGGGCCTTGTCTTCCGGGGTGAGGACGCTGTAGCCCTTGATTTTCTTGTCGATCTTGACGGCCATGACGGTGGAATCCTGTTCTTGTCTTGTTATGGGTGACGGGGCGGGTAGGCGCTGAGGGCCTGCCCCCACCCCAACCCTCCCCCGCGGACGGGGGAGGGAGTGGAGCACTTACTTACGGGCCGCTTTTTTTGCTGCTTTCTTCGCGGCTTTCTTCGGGGCTGCCTTGCGGACGGCTTTCTTGGCCGCCTTCTTGGGTGCGGCCTTCCTGGCCGCTTTCTTCACCGGCGCCTTGCGGGCGACCTTCTTGGCTGCTTTCTTCACCGACTTCCTGGCGACGACCTTCTTGGCCGTGGCCTTCTTGGCGACCTTCTTGGTGGCCTTCTTCACCGTCTTCTTGGCGGTGGCCTTCTTGGCGGTCGCCTTCTTGGCCGTTTTCTTGGTGGCTTTCTTCGCCGTCTTCTTGGCGGGCTTCTTGCCGGTCACCTTCTTCTGCAGGCTGGCCGCTTCGGCCTTGGCGCTGGCACTGGCGGCGGCCAGCTTCTTCTTGGCCGTGGCGACGGTCTTCTTGACCGCCTTGGTAGCCTTGTCGGTGCGCTTGGCCACGGCCTTCTTCGCCTTGGCGAGGTCGGCCTTCACCGTCTTCTGTGCTTTCTTGGCGGCCTTCTTCGCCTTGGCCACCGTGGCACTGGCCGTGCTGGCCACTGCTTCGCCGATCTCCACGGCCTTGTCCTTCACACTCTCGGCGGCGCCGGAGAGCGTCGCCGTGACACCATTACCGTTGCTCATGCTGCCCTCCTGTTGGGCGTAGGTTGTGACGCTGCCGATGCTATACCCGATTGCGCGGGGTGGAACGGTGAAGGCGATGAATCGAAGCTTGCCGGGTAAGCCCCTTCCTCCGCGTGCGGGGGAAGGTGGGGAGGGGCGCTGTTCGCATTGAGCAGACGTTACTCGCTGCGCTCGCTCCCCTCTCCCGCCCCTTCGGGGCACCCTCTCCCGCAGGGGGAGAGGGGTAATGCATTCCTTGTTTCGTTGCTCCCTTTCCTCATGAGAGGGAGGGAGGTACTGCCTTGGTTTTCCCTTCTCCCCTTGAGGGAGAAGGTGGCCGAAGGACGGAAGAGGGGTGCTTTTCGCGGGGAGCAAGAGCAACTCGCTGCGCTCGCCCCCCCTCACCTGCCCTCCGGGCATCCTCTCCCCACAGGCGGGGAGAGGGGTGACGCCGTGGATCAGAACTTGCCGTAATAGCCTTCCTTGAGCGCGTCGAACAGGTTGGCGGCGGTGTGCATTTCGCCGTCGTATTCGATCTGCTCGTTGCCCTTCACTTCGATGACGTTGCCGTCTTCCAGCTCGAAGCGGTAGGTGGTGTTTTCCAGGTCGGCTTCCTTCACCAGCACGCCCTGGAAGGCGGCGGGGTTGAAGCGGAACGTGGTGCAGCCCTTCAGGCCCTGCTGGTGGGCGTAGCGGTAGATGTCCTTGAACTGCTCGTACGGGTAGTCCGTGGGCACGTTGGCGGTCTTGGAGATGGAGCTGTCCACCCACTTCTGCGCGGCGGCCTGCACGTCGACGTGTTCCTTGGGGCTGATGTCGTCGGCGGAGATGAAGTAATCCGGCAGCCTGGCGTCGGCGTCATCGCTGAACGGCATGGCCTTGGGGTTGACCAGTTCGCGGTAGGCCAGCAGCTCGTACGACCAGACGTCGACCTTTTCCTTGGACTTCTTGCCTTCGCGGATCACGTTGCGGCTGTAGTGGTGCGCGAACGAGGGCTCGATGCCGTTGCTGGCGTTGTTGGCCAGCGACAGGCTGATGGTGCCGGTGGGCGCGATGGAGCTGTGGTGGGTGAAGCGGCTGCCCACTTCGGCCAGTTCGTCCACCAGGTCGGGGGCGACGCTGGCCACGCGCTGCATGTAGCGGCTGTACTTGGCGTGCAGCACCTTGCCGGGGATCTCCTGGCCCAGCTTCCAGCCGTCCTTCGCCATTTCCGGGCGCTGGCGCAGCATGGCGGCGGTGACGGTGAACAGCTCGTCCATGATCGGGGCGGCGCCCTTTTCCTTCGCCAGGGCCAGGCCCATTTCCCAGCCGGCCACGGCCATGTCGCGGGCGATGGCTTCGGTGAACTCGCAGGATTCGGGGCTGCCGTACTTGTGCTTGAGCATGGTCAGCGTGCTGCCCAGGCCCAGGAAGCCCATGCCGTGGCGGCGCTTGCGCAGGATCTCGGCGCGCTGCTGTTCCAGCGGCAGGCCGTTCACTTCGACCACGTTGTCGAGCATGCGTGTGAACACGCGCACGACTTCCTTGTATTCCTCCCAGTCGAAGCTGGCCTGGTCGGTGAACGGGTTGCGCACGAAGGTGGTCAGGTTGACCGAGCCCAGCAGGCAGGCGCCGTAGGGCGGCAGGGGCTGCTCGCCGCACGGGTTGGTGGCGCGGATGGTCTCGCACCACCAGTTGTTGTTCATCTCGTTGACGCGGTCGATCAGGATGAAACCCGGCTCGGCGTAGTCATACGTGGACACCATGATCATGTCCCACAGGTGCCGCGCGCGGATGTGGCCGTAGATCTTGCAGGCCACCAGGCCGTCGTCGCGGACGATGTAGTTCTTGTGGGTGGGCCACTCGCGCCAGACCACCTGGGCGGCGTCCTCGACGTCGATGTCGCCCTTCTCCTTGATGTTCACCGGGAACACCAGCGGCCAGTCGGCGTCGGTGTCCACGGCTTCCATGAAGCCGTCGGTGATCAGCAGCGACAGGTTGAACTGGCGCAGGCGGCCGTCTTCGCGCTTGGCGCGGATGAAGTCCTTGACGTCGGGGTGGGAGATTTCGAACGTGCCCATCTGCGCGCCGCGGCGGCCACCGGCCGACGAGACGGTGAAGCACATCTTGTCGTAGATATCCATGAAGGACATGGGGCCGGAGGTGTACGCGCCGGCGCCGGCGACGAAGGCACCCTTCGGGCGCAGCGTGCTGAACTCGTAGCCGATGCCGCAGCCGGCCTTCAGGGTCAGGCCGGCTTCGTGGACCTTGTCCAGGATGCCGTCCATCGAGTCCTCGATGGTGCCGGACACGGTGCAGTTGATGGTGCTGGTGGCCGGCTTGTGCTGCTGGGCGCCGGCGTTGGAGGTGATGCGGCCGGCGGGAATGGCCCCGCGGCGCAGCGCCCACACGAAACGCTCGTACCAGTAGGCACGCTTCTCGGGGGTGGTCTCGGCGTCGGCCAGGGCACGGGCCACGCGCTGGTAGGTGCCGTCGATGTCGGCGTCCAGGGCCTCGCCCTGCTTGGTCTTCAACCGGTACTTCTTGTCCCAGATGTCCTGGGAGGCCGGCTGCATGGGAATCAGCGCGGGGTGTTCCGTCTTGACCGCCTCGAGGCGCACCGTACTCATGGTTGTGTTCTTCTCCTAAAAACGACTGGAACGTGTTGTCTGGGAACGTGCTGTCTGGAAGCGGGTGTTGTCTTGAAACCGGGTGATTCAACCATCTGTCGCCGGACGGCCATGACGCCGGACCGGGCGGGGTACCTCACGAAGCAGGACGGCAGCGACGGCTCCGCAGGCAGCCGCACAGGATGCGTCGCCCAGGTTGCCGGAATGTGTTGGTGGGCCCTGCAATCGCTCGCTTACCCACAGCCACCCTCGCCGCATGCGCCAATCCCCAGATGGCGCCCGAATTCCCAAGCATATTGCCGGAGGAAAACACCAGTGCTTGGGTCCGCTTCGTGCTGGACCGCAACATGTAGTGGCAGCACGAGGAAAGCAAACTACGCCCGGGGGTTGCGGCTGTCAACCGGATTGACAGGATTTTTTCTGCCGTCCGTCACACCGGCCGGGCATGAGCAGTAGGGGCCGGGCGGATGAACTTCATTGCCGGTTTAGGGGTCGATGCGCAGACTCATTCAGCTTGGAAGGCCGCCCTGCCAAGGCCGGCCGACCTCTTCTTTCCCTGCCCGACACGACGCCTACCGGACATGAAACGATCGCTGCGCCCGTTCCCGACCCTGATGGCCCTGACCGCGGCCGCCGCCTTTGGTGGCTTTGCCGCCACCGGACTGAATGACCTGATGCAGAAACCGGCCCTGGCCGCGCCGCCGGCCGCGGCGGTGCCCGCGGCCGCCGCGCTGCCGGCGTCAGTCAACGGCCAGTCGCTGCCGTCGCTGGCACCGATGCTGAAGCAGGTCACCCCGGCGGTGGTCAGCGTGTACAGCCGGCAGACGGTGCGGGTGGCCAGCCCGCTGGGGCCGCTGGCGGACGATCCGTTCTTCCGCCGCTTCTTCGGCATCCCCGACATGCCGCGCGAACGGGTGGAGCGCGCGCTGGGCTCGGGCGTGATCGTCGATGCCGCCAACGGCTACGTGCTGACCAACCACCACGTGATCGAGAACTCCGACGGCGTGTCGGTCACGCTGAGCGACGGCCGCACGCTGGAAGCGGAGTTCATCGGCTCGGACCCGGACACCGACGTGGCGCTGATCCGCATCCCGGCCGGCAACCTGACCGCCATCCCGCTGGCCGACAGCGACCAGCTGCAGGTGGGTGACTTCGTGGTGGCGATGGGCAACCCGTACGGACTGGGCCAGACGGTCACCTCGGGCATCGTGTCGGCGGTGGGCCGCAGCGGGATTCCGGTGGCGGGCTTCCAGAACTTCATCCAGACCGACGCGTCGATCAATCCGGGCAATTCCGGCGGCGCGCTGGTCAACCTGCAGGGCCAGTTGGTGGGCATCAATACCGCCAGCTTTAATCCGCGCGGCAGCATGGCCGGCAACATCGGCCTGGGCTTCGCCATTCCGATCAACCTGGCGCGCAACATCAAGGACCAGCTGGTCGCCAACAACGGCGTGGTCCGCCGCGGCACGCTGGGGGTGGAATCGCAGGACGTGGACGAGCGCATGGCGCGGGGCCTGGGCCTGGACGTGCCGCGTGGCGCGCTGGTGGCGCGGGTGTACCCCGGCTCGGCGGCGGCGGCGGCCGGCGTGCAGGCCGGCGACGTGGTGCTGGCCGCCAATGGCCAGCGCGTGGACAACCGCGCGGCGCTGCACAACTTCGAAGGCCTGCAGCCGGTGGGCAGCCGCGTGACGCTGGACGTGCGCCGCGACGGCAAGCCGCTGCAGCTGGTGGCCACGCTGAAGGAAGGCGTGCGCGATGCCGACGGCGCCACGCTGGACCCGCGCCTGACCGGGGCGTCGTTCAAGGAACTGGATGAGGCGTCGCGGCAGGTGCTGCGCAGCATGGTGCGTAGCCAGGGCGGCATCCAGGTGAGCAACGTGGCGCGCAACAGCCGGGCCTGGAACAGTGGCCTGCGCCCGGGCGACCTGGTGATCGCCGGCAGCAATGGCGAGTTCGCCGACCTGGCCGGCTTCCGCGCCAGCTTCGAACGCAAGCCGGAGCAACTGGTGCTGCAGATCCTGCGCGGACGCAGCAGCGGCCGCCTGCTGATGCAGTGATATGACGCGGAACGGGCATAACAGCCCGTTCACCGCGTTGCTTTAGAGTGGCACCATCCCTCACCCGCAGGAGAGCACGATGAGCACCCCCACTTCCACCGATGCGCTGAAGTCCAACCTGAGCGAAGCCGGTTCGCACCTGAAGTCGGCCGCTTCGGCCGCCAGCGAAGCGATCAAGGGCGCGGCCAGCGCGGCCGGCGACGAGCTGAAGCTCGGCAAGGCCAACGTGAAATCCGAACTGGCCGACGGTGCGCTGTCGGGCCTGGCGGCCGCCGAGGCCGGCGGTGGCGCCGCGCGCGAACAGATGGACGTACTGATGGACAAGGGCCGCGACCTGGTCGACAGCGCGGCGGAACTGATCCGCGAGCGTCCGCTGACCTCGTTCGGCGTGGCCTTCGCCGCCGGCTGGATCATCGCCAAGCTGGCACGCGGCAGTAGCGACAAGTAATCCGCCCACGCCGTGAGCGACGCCCCGCGCGATCCCACTTCGCCTGACGACGAGCGTCCGGCCCCCCCGGGGCTGGACGAGACGCTCCGCGTGGTCGGCGGCGCAGGACGCGAGGCCTACCGCTCCGCGAAGGACACCGGCCGGGCGTTCCGTGCGCTGATGTCAGCCGACTTCGCGCTGGCGCGCAGTGCGTTCGGCCGCGGGCTGGCCTGGGCGTGCGTGGCGATCATCTTCGGTGCCTCGGGCTGGCTGCTGGTCACCGGCGCGATGATCGCGCTGATGCAGCGGTCCGGCTTCTCGTGGCTGCAGTCGTTGTCGCTGGCGGCGTTCCTCAGCCTGGTGGTGACGGTGTTCGCCGCCTGGAAGGTGGGACGCTACTTCGACTACACCGGCATGCATGCGACGCGTCGCCAGCTGTCGCGGATGGGACTGTTCGAAGAGGACGAGATCGTCGAGGACGATCCGCCGCCCGGCACCGCGCACGACCCGCGCGCCGCCGACCACGGAGGCGCGTGATGCGCTTCGAACGCCTGCTCGACAACGTGCAACGCGCCGAACAGCGGGTCGAGCGCCGCGCCGTGCACACGCAGGTGCAGTGGACGACGTTGAAGGCCGCGTGGCGCGCCGGCTGGACGCCGGGCCGCATCGTCATCGCCGGGCTGGTCAGCGGTTTCGTGGTGGGGCGTGCGGAACCGCTGGGCGCGTTGACGGGTGCGCGCTGGATGCAGATGTTCGCGGCGGTCTCCAGCCTGATGGCCAGCACGCAGGCGGCCAGCGCCGCCGAGCAGGCCGAACAGGCCGCCGATACCGCGCAGGATGCGCAGGCCCACGCCGAAGGCGACTATTACGCCGGCGAGGAGCCCGCGGTGGAGCAGGCCTTCGACGAGGACGAGGTGGTCGTCACCGCCCCGCGCCCGGCGGAAGCGGCGACCGAGCTGTCCGAGCGCTGACCGGCCGCCGCGCATTCGCGCCGGCATCGTGGCGACTCACGCCTTCCGCACAATCGGTGTGGTCATAATCGCCCACCTTCCGCGTACAGGCAGTCCATGAGTATTCCGTCCGCTCCCGACGACCTGCTGCCCGACGACATCCAACCGCTGCCCGACCCCACCGCACAGCCCCCGCGCCCGCGCGCTTCGATGCCGCTGATGGTGCTGGCGGTGCTGGCGGTGGGCTACACCCTGTGGGCGGCGCAGGACGTGGTACTGCCGGTGCTGCTGGCGATGTTCTTCGCGCTGGTGGGCAACCCGATCATCCGCGTGCTGCGCCGGCTGTACGTGCCGCGCTTCGTGGGCGCGCTGATCGTGCTGGTCGGCGGGATGACCGTGGCCGGGTTGCTGGCGAACAAGATGCTGCCGTCGGCGATGGAATGGGCACAGCAGGCACCGCGCGAGATGCGGCAGTTGGCGCCCAAGCTGCGCGAGCTGACCAAGCCCGTGCAGGACGCGAACAAGGCGGCGGAGAGCTTCGCGCGCGCGGCGGGCGGGCAGACCGGCAAGCAACCGCAGATCGTGCACACCGAGGAAGACCCGTATCGCAAGCTGCTGGCGACGCCGCGCGTGGTGGCCTCGCTGCTGGCGGTGGTGCTGCTGACGTTCTTCTTCATGGTCTATGGCGAGAACCTGCAACGCAACGCGATCGCGCTGTTGCCCGGACGGCAGCAGAAGAAGTTCACGGTGGACATCCTGCAGTCGATCGAGCGCGAGGTCTCGCGCTACGTGCTGACCATCAGCGTGATCAACACGGTGGTGGGCCTGGTGTTCTCCGCGGCGCTGTACCTGCTGGGCCTGCCGCTGGCCGAGGCGCTGCTGTGGGGCACGATGGCGGCGCTGCTGAACTTCGCGCCCTACGTGGGCCCGCTGATCGGGATGGTGGCGATGCTGCTGGTGGGGTTCATCAGTTTCGAGGAGCCGTTCCAGTCGATGTTGCCGGCCATCGTCTACCTGGTGCTGCACACGATCGAGGGGCAGATCGTCACGCCGATCATCCTGGGCCGGCGGATGGCGCTGTCGCCGCTGGTGCTGATCCTGGCGCTGATGCTGTTCGGTTGGCTGTGGGGCATCGTGGGGCTGTTGCTGGCGGTGCCGTTGCTGGTGTGCGTGAAGCTGGTGCTGGCGCGGGTGGAGGGCATGGAGGGGTGGGCGCGGTTGCTGGAGTGAATCCTGCGTTCTTGAGCCATCTTCCTGCGGTTGTGGTGAGGGGCACCGAGTCAGCCAACCCCGATAAGCCGGCGTTCTGACAACATCCGCGACTGACTGAAAACGCCCACCTGCGATGAACCGGTTGCGTGCATCTTCCGGTGTGTCTGCTTTAGGTCACGCATGGTGCCGCTCGCCGCGGGGGCCCTACTTTCTTTGCTTGTGCAAAGAAAGTAGGCAAAGAAACACACCCCAGGCGGCACGCCCTCCGCGCTGCGCGCTCCGGGTCCGCGAGCGGGCCGGG